>JAUJPD010000018.1 GCA_030447315.1 Actinomycetota bacterium
CCGTCGCCGAACCACCGATAGCCGACCCCGCCGATGAGGACGCGCGAGGTCATGAGATCCCCCGGTCGCGCCGGTGGCTCATGTAGCCCCGCACGCGCAGGTGGTGGCGTCGCGGATGATCATGTTGTCGCCGTTCGCGATGTGCACGGTGCACGGCATGCACGGGTCGAACGACCGGATCGCGCGGAAGATGTCGATCCCGGTGAACTCCTTGTCCGAGTCGAACTCTTCGAGGATCGGCGTGTTCACAGCCGCTTCCTCATAGGGGCCAGGCTGTCCGAACGGATCGACAGGTGAAGCGTTGAAGGTAGACGGGGTCACGACCTGATAGTTGGTGAGGACTCCCTTGTCCATCGTGAGGTGGTGGGTGAGGAAACCGCGCCCCGCGCCCCAGAAACCCACCCCGACGCGCTCGTCACGCGGCACCCTGAACTCGGTCATCGTCGCAACCTTGTTCTCGCCGTCGCCCATGAGGTCGAAAGCGATCTGCACGTTCTCATACGCGACCATGAGCGAGTAGACGACGTGATAGGCCCGAGCGAGGTTGCGTTCGAACGCGTTCCATGTCTCCGGGATCTGCCATTCCAGCTCCATCGCCGGCAGAGCTGGGGTCTGTGGTGTGTCGATCTTGACGCTGGTGCCCGTGGCCTGCAGAAAGCGCGTGTGCGGCATCTTCGCAGCGGCCGCGGTGGCCCACAACCGGGCGTAGGCGCCTGCCTCCATGACCTGGCGATCCCAGCGCGGTGAGGTGCTCCAGGTGTACCGGTCCTTCCAACTGCGCTTGTCCGGGCGCGGCTTCGTCTCCTTGTTCCAGGGGTGGTTCGGAGAGAGCGGGTTGCCCGCGGGATCCCTCGGGTACGGCGTCCCTTCGTTCTCCCACCCCTCGTAATAGGCGTGCTCGACGAACTCCTCCATCCCCATGTTGATGTGGTGCAGGTTCGTCGTCACGAGCTCGCCGTCCATGATCACGCCGGGAGTCGCCCACCGCTGATCACCCCACTCCGCGGCCCCCGCATAGGTGCCGTCATAGGCGAACGGGTCATCCCACATGCCGGTGTCAATCATGTTCTTCGGTCGCGTACCCACCTGCTTGTAAAGCGGGTCCGCGTCGTAGAAGAACTGAGTGATGTCGTCCCAGATGAACACGCCTCTTTTTGCGTAATCGAGCGTCCGGATGATGCGTATCTCGGTCTCGTTGAGCACCTGCATCGACACCGTGGTCGACAGGCCCCCGGGTACCACCGTCTGTGGGTGTGGATACTTCCCGTAGAGGATCGAGTACGCCTCCTTCGGCGCTCGCGTCATGTGAAGGCCTTCCAGGTAGAGCTTGCCCGTCAACGGGTTGAACGCGGTCATCAGCTCCGCCATGGTCGCGAAGCCGTGGATGTTGCCGTGGCGCGTCTCGGTCTTCTTCGCCCGTTCCCATAGAGACGGGTTCGTACGCTCGATGACGACCTGTGAGTAGTCGGGCCCGGCCAGTAGATAGAGGTGGACGGGGTTGTCGATCTGGAAGTCGAGACCGAGCTGGATGTTGCGCAGGGCGAGCCCCATCGGCGGGACCCCGATCCCGAACGCCATCTCCATCGCCAGTGACGAGGCGACCGAGTGAACTCCCCCGCACACTCCGCACACGCGACTGGAGATGAACATCGCATCGCGGGGGTCGCGCCCCTTCAGGATCACCTCGTAGCCGCGGAACAGCGTGCCGATGGAGTGTGCCTCCAGCACCTTGCGCTGCTGCAGGTCGACGACCGTGTGGAAGGCCATGGCACCGGCAACCCTGGTGACCGGGTCGAGGTTGATGTCCTTGACGTGGCCGTTGCTCGCCAGGAGCTGTTCGATCTGCGACCGATCGACGTCCCGTGTCTGGTAGGCGTAGGGGATGCCGACGCCTTCCTTTAGTCGCGCGTTTCCTTGCGCGTCGAACTCAACGGGCAGGTTCTGAAAGCACATCGGTTTTCACTCCTGATCTCCCTGAAGGGGGGTCTCGAACCCGTCGGCTTGAGGCGACAGCCCCGGCCGTTGATAGGTGCCGCGCTTGCGAGCCTCGTCTGCTCTGCGATCCGGCAGCAGCTGCGCGTACTCCTTGCCGTAGGCCGCCTCGGGCGGCACCATGTAGCCGCTCGCGTACTTCTCTTCGTCTTTCTCGTGGCGCCCCGGAAGCTCCGAGCGGAAGTATTGGATCCGGGTGTAGAAGTACTCGAAAGTGCGGTGGGCGATGGTGACGTTGTCGTATTGAGGGGCCCAGCCGCTGGGGGTCGTGCTCCTCCAACGCGGCTCTCGGTTGCGCTCCAGCTGAGTGGTTCGACGGAGCGGCTTGGTCAGGGCGCCGTGGATGCGTGACAGGGCCGTCGCCGGTGTCGTTTGCGGCGGCCGCTTGTAGAACGGCGTGAACTTGTCGGGGAATCCCGGCGACATGCAGCCGATGCACGCACCGCCCGCGACCATGCAACCCCCCTTGCCGTTGATGAATCCGCGTTCGGTGATGTGGCAGTTGACGACGGGTCCCCAGCACCCGATCTCCGCCAGGCACTCCTTCCCGCCGAACTCACGGGCGAAATTGCCCTCCTCGTACCAAGCGCCGCGCGGACAGTGCAGGTGGACGGTCTCGCCGAACTGCCACGCGGGACGCCCCAGCTCGTCGAACTCAGGCACGGGGCCTTGGCCGTTCATGTACTTGAGCAGCATCGTCACGGCTTCGGTGAAGTCGTCCCCGATCGGGGGGCAACCAGGAACGTTTACGACCGGCAGCCCCAAGGAGCTCCTGTAGTCCTTGCCCAGGAAGTCCATCATGCTCATGGCGCCGGTGGGGTTCCCCAGCGATGCCGGGATCCCGCCCCAGGTGGCGCATGTGCCGATAGCGATCGTTACGGCTGCTCCCGGCGCAAGCCGACGGACCCACTCCGGTGTTGAGCGACGCTGGCGCTGGTCGGCGGGTGCCCACGTCGGCAGCGATCCCTTCGCCGCCCATGGCTCCGCGCCCACGGTCAGGTGCTCGTCGGTGATCGAACCTTCGTAGACGAGGATGTACGGCGCGTCGAGCGCCCCGGCGTCCGCCTGCTCCAGCAGGAGCGTGAAGTGGTCGCCCGACTCCATCTGGAACTGGTAATGATGCAGGACCACGACGGGGACGCCCGGCAGCGCTCCCGTCAGCAGCTCCTCGATCGAGGGGTCCGTCGCGCCGAGCGTAGAAACCGTGCACCCGTCGCAACTCATCCCCGGCAGCCAGAACAGGTAGACCTTCTTCAATGGCCCAAGCGTGTCCCTGCGGCCCCCGCTCTCTAGGAGACGCTGCTGAAGCTCGGAATTGTGCGCACCGGCAACGTTTCCCACTTGATCAGGCAGTAGTCGGCTGACCTCCCCCTCGAGGGGGAGGTCCACCCGCGCCTTCATCGGCACCGAGATCATGTTCTCCATCGAGCTCTTCTAACCCCGCTCTCGCTGTGACTGTCGTCCCGATGCCGCATTCAGTGCGTCGATCGTCTCCCGCATCGATGCCACCAGGACCGCACCTCTTGTCGGTAAATCTCGGGTCTGGTGCTGGACGGCGCGCAGTCCGACGGTCGTCTTCTCGAACCAGTGCCGGATGCTCTGCAGTGACTTCAGGACGAGAAACAATCCGACGAGAAGGACGCCGAGCAGGGCCCACGCCGCGAGCACCGACAGGATCGTGAGAAGGGTTGTCACGAGAACCGCCCGCCGATCCCGGGCGACGACGAGCTGACTCTCGGACCCGCGGCAGCGGCACTGCGCGGCAGCCCTTGAACCGCCTGCGGCAGCTGGCGGGCGAGAAGCTCGAGCTCGGCAAACGCCTCGTCGTGAGCCAGGTTGTCCACGATGCCTCTTGCAGCGTCCCGCGACATCTGAGCGAGCCGACGCGCCTGCTTTAGTACGCGCAGCACGAGGAACACGAACTTCAAGAGCACAACCAGCAGGAGCCACGACACCACGAGGCCGATCCAGGCCAGACCCTCCACTGTCTTCTCCCTAGGTCTCGACCGGCGCGAGCTCGCCAGCGGCGGCGAGGGTCGCGTGTTGGATGCTCTGGATGCGGCCAGCGAACCGTGCGGCCCCCTCACTGGCGAGCTCGAGGGTCGATGACGTCTGCCTCAGGAACCGGCGGATCTGCATCACGAAGATCAAGATGGCAACAAGAGCTGCCACGACGATCACCCCGAGTAGGGCTGCGGTCACCATGACCAACGTGATCATCTCTAGGAACTCTTGTCCTCGTCGTGCTCGGCGCGGCCCAGCCAGTCCTGCACCTTTTCTGCGGCGGCGCTCACCGAGCCAACGACGCCGGCCCCGATCCCGGCACGCTGGATCCCGCGAGCTGCATCTCGGATAGCGACCAGGTCTCGGTTCGTCTGCTCCAGCGTCCAGAGTGCGACCGTGTTCTGGGCAACCTGCTTGGCAGCGGTATAGGTGCGAGCTGCGTGCCGGTCGATCCTTTGAAGGGTGGCGATGATCAGCCCGAATAGGACCGCGATCACAACGACGGCCACGGAGGCCACGGCCAGCGCAGCCGCCCAGAGGTCGTTGTTACTCAAGTCCACCGCGTCTCCTGTCGGCGTAGCTCAGCCGGGTCTTCGCCTGATCGGCCAATCAAATCTATGCAGGGCACTATCGCCGATTCAGCGAAGGCCAATTAACAGCGATTGGACCTTCCACCGCTGCGGCCATTTGATCCGGCACAGCACCAAATCGAGGTCAAGATTCGGCCGAGGAGGTGACGCAATCAACCGGATCAAATGAGCGTAGATTCGAGCAGAAGTCGTCTTTGAAGGGATAGATGAATGGAAAGCAGGGTCAAGTTCTTGGGCCACGCGTTGCACCAACAACTCATACCGTTTCCGCTCGGTCTTCTCGTTACCGCCGTGCTTTTCGATGTGCTTTATCTGTTGACTGATAGCCGTGAACTGGCGACCGCCGCTTACTGGATGATCGCTGCTGGTGTGGTCGCTGGCGTTGCGGCGGTCATTCCCGGCACGCTGGATTGGCTGGCGATCCCGCCCGACACTCGGGCGAAGTTCGTGGGTCTGGTCCACGGGTGGGGAAACATCTTGGTCCTGGTGTTGTTCGCTATCAGCTGGATGATTCGGCGCGGCGACGAAACCTCGCCTGAAGGTCTTGCCATTGCGCTCGCTGTAGCGGGGGCCACGGTGTCAGGACTCACAGCCTGGTTGGGCGGCGAGCTGATCGATCGTCTGGGCGTGGGAATCGACAATGGCGCCCACCTGGATTCCCCTAACTCGTTATCGGGTCGTCCTGCCGCGGAAGGCGCCAGCCACAGCCGGACCACATGAAGTCGCCTGATCGAGCCACGACTACGCCTGTACCTCACCCAGAGGAGGACGTTGATGGAGCCGAAGGATCGGATAGAAGCAGTTGCCAACACCAACCTCGGCGGCAACGGGAGAAGGCGACGGATGGTTCGGTGTCGGGATCGGGAGCACGTCACCTGGTTTCACAGATCGAGGTCGACGGCATAGTGCAGAGCTGGCCACCTGCGCCAAAGAAGATCGTGGGGTGAAACCATCGAGAAGTATGGGCTGCCGAACGAGGCAACCCCTCCCTTGCTGAGCTGGCACGACAGGGCCCATGAAGCGCACCATCATCACGAGCGACGAGACCGCGCACGACTTCCCCACCCGTTGGTGCATGGACGCAACGGCCAGGTCCGCATGCGCAACTCCTACGGAAAAGACCTCCGCCGCAGCAAAGGCTAGGTCTCGTACTACGAGGTAGACCAGACGAGGGTTGTCGTCCCCCGTCGCGCCGGCGGTGCTGCCCAGTGGGCGTGGCGAACGGAGTGCTAATCCGTAGGTCCGCTTCCATTTCTCGGGCGCGCATATACGAGGAGCTAACCGCTGACCCCGCTTCGTCGAAATGCGGCCCATTAGGCGCCGGAAAACGGGCTAAAAATCCGTAGGTTCGCTATCTCAGCAGGTCAGATGCGGTTTTCTTAACGACCTTGTAGATAACGGCCCGCGGCGGCAGCACGAGTTACGGCGCCGACGACGGGGTCGGACCCGCTCGCGGCTGCGCCCCGTAGCAGGATCTGCCCCCAGTAGTAGGTGACGTATATGCCGGCGACTAGGAGCAAGGCGCTGCTTAGTCGGTGCATTTGGGGGATGAGGCGCTTGATCCGCCAACCAGACCGGCTCGCGCTCCGGCGATGGTCACAGCGATGGCTACGAGCGTGATCATCGTGCCGAGCCCGTATGCGGCGAACGTTGTGACCGGGCCGATCGCGCTACCGGATGTGGTTGCGGCTCCGATGAGCGCGAGGAGAACCGGCAACGTGCAGCCGAGCGACGCCGTGCCGTAGCCGATCCCGAAGGCGACGAGACTGGGCCGGCTCGGGGGAGCATTGCTTCTCCCGTGGATGGAGAAGCCGATGTGCTTCCCGCTTAGCCCCATCACTGCCACGACGACCAGGGCTAGCCCAACCAGGAAGCCTGCCCACGAGAAGTAGCCGGCGAGTGCTGTCGCGCCCAAGGCGATCGGAACGGCGGCAACGACGAAGATCGCGAGGAACCCGGCTGCGACGGCAACGCCTACTTCCAGGCCCCGGCTGACACGACGCGTTGCGTCTCCTTCGCCCGTCTCCTCCGTTATCTGCAGCGAAAGGAAGGCGGGGAGAAGCCCGAACCCGCACGGATTGAACGTCGCGAGAGACCCTGCCACGAGTGCGACGAGCACAGCTCCGGTGTCCATGCCGATATGGACGCACTACCCACCTGATCGCTTGCATCGGCAATCACCAGGGCTGTCGTCGAGTCCCTCTATGTGAGACCGCATCCACGAGAGGTTGACCACGACGATGACTGCCGAACATGAACCTTTGACAGGCGAGGCTGGTTTCTCACCAGCGCGCAAGGCGATCGTGATCTTCGCGGTTGTGGTGCTGGGCGCGACCGTCGCCATCTGGCTCGTTCGTGGCGACGCGTCTCCCGATGACGCTCATCGAAGGCATCTCGCCGTGGCACTGCAGGATTTCGACGGCGGTGACTTCACGTTGGAGAGCTATGAGGGAGCTCCCCTGGTGGTGAATTTCTGGGCGTCCTGGTGTCCGAGTTGCGCTGCAGAGATGCCCGCGTTCGAACAGGTTCACCAGCGCTTCGACGAGACGGTGGAGTTTCTCGGCGTGAACCACAGCGATCGCAGATCCTCCGCGGAGGAACTCGCAGACTCGACGGGCGTGACCTACCGGCTTGCGGAGGATCCTGACGGGGAGCTTTTCGCTGCGTTCGGCGGCACCGGGATGCCGACCACCGCGTTCATAGACGCCGATGGAGGTGTCGCCGAGGTCGTCGTAGGTCAAATCAGCGCCGAACAGCTGACGTCTCTCATCCAGGAGCATCTGGAGGTGTCGAGCTGATGGACCAAGGCGTGTGGCGTCGCAGCACGCGATCCGCGGTTGTTCCGGTCATTGCCGCGCTGTTGTTGCTCGTGGGTGCCGGATCCGTGGCCTATCTGCTTACGAGGACTCAACCTTCTAGCGTCGGAGGCGCGGAACTTCAGAGCGATCCTGGCCCCGAGGCACCGGTGGCCGCTGATGCCGGTTTGGATCCAGACGACATCGTTGAAGTGATCCCGCCGGATGGGATCCCCGCCATAGATGACCCTTCCTTCGTAGCGGTTGACGAGGTCGATTGGTTGAGCGACCGAGAGCCCGTGATCGCGCTCGAGTTGGGCGATGAAGCCCGGGCGTATCCACTTCAGATCATGACCTGGCACGAAATCGTCAACGACACCGTGAACGGAACCCCGGTCGCGGTGACGTTCTGTCCGCTGTGCAACACCGCTATCGCCTTCGAACGCCCGCGCATCGATGGCGAAATCACGACCTTCGGGACCTCCGGCAAATTGATCAACTCGAACCTGCTCATGTACGACCGAGCGACCGAGTCGTTGTGGCCGCAGGTCACAGGGGTTGCTCTCACGGGACCCGAGAAGGGCCGGGAGCTCACTCGGATCCCGGTGCAGATCGTTTCGTGGGCGGACTTTGCCGTGGCACACCCCGACGGCGATGTCCTGAGTCGCGATACGGGCCACGATCGGCGATATGGCGAGAACCCCTACCCGGGTTACGACGACGTCGACAGCGCTCCGTTCCTCTACAAGGGCGAGGTCGACGGGCGTCTTGCCGCGGTCGAACGCGTCCTGGGCATCGAGGCCGGAGGTGATGCCGTTGCCTTCCCCTACTTCCGGCTTCGCCAGGAGGCGCAGGAGGGCCTGACGGTGATCGAAGCAGACGTTGGTGGGGAGCCGGTGGTCGTCTTCTGGAAACAGGGAACCGTGTCCGCTCTCGATGACTCGGAGATCGCGGCATCCAAAGACGTAGGGGCGGCATCGGCGTTCTCACCCGTTCTCAACGGCGAGCCCGAGACCTTCGCAGTGTCCGCCGGCAAGATCATCGACACCCGTACGGGCAGCGTGTGGGACATCTTCGGCAGAGCGATCGAGGGGCGTCGAGAAGGCCAGCGATTGAAAGCCATCCCCGCGACAGACTCGTTCTGGTTCGACTGGGCGGCCTTCCACCCCGACACCGAGGTGTGGGAGCCATGAGCATGGGCAGGAGAGCCCACGACGAGTTCCTCGAGGCCACGCTTCCCGCCCTCGATCTCGTCTACAACCTGACACGGCGGTTGGTCGACCCGGACGATGTAGAAGACGTGGTCCAAGAGACCTTCACGCGTGCGTTCGACGCGTGGTCGGCCGGCCGTCCTCCGCGAAAGGTGGAGCCGTGGCTGGCGACGATCTGCCTCAATACCGGTCGCAGCTTGCTGAGACGGGCATCGACCCGGCGAGAGGTTTCGACCGAGCCCGATCCGACGCTTGCGGCACGCGACGACGTCGCCGGCGACGCGGTCGGCAATATCCGCAAGGAAGCGGTTCATGCAGCGTTGTGGGAGCTTCCAGAGGAGCAGCGCATCGCGATCACCCTTATGGACCTCGACGGGTTCACCGCGTCTCAGGCAGCCAAGATCACGGATTCACCCCGAGGCACCGTGCTTGCGCGCGTGCATCGCGGCCGTAAGAAGCTCGCACGCATACTCCAGAAAGAGGTGGACCAGGTTGAGACATGATCCGGAGCGTCACGCCGCTGCTTATCTCGGCGGTCTCTTGAAGGGCGCTCGGCGCAGGATGTTCGAGCGCCACATCGTGGATTGCGAGGACTGCTGGCGGGAGGTGGATCTCGGCCGCAAGGGCCGGTCCGTCGCCGAGGCGGGTCGGGAGATGGCACCGCAAGCGCTTCGCGAACGCGTTCGAGCTGCGATCGAAACGGTACGACGCGGGCGCCGCCGCCCCCGCTGGCTCTTTGGAGCAGGGCTAGCCGCGGTTGTTGCTGTGGCGGTCGTTGCCGCGGTAGCGTTGATGCCGGAACCTGAGCCTCGCGAGATCGAGGCGGTGCTGGCTTCCTTCCGCAGCGGCAACGTCGGCGCACCGACAGATCCCCTGCTTCCGCCCCGCCTAGAGGAACTGGAGCTGGTCCGTGCGACAGAAACGCGGATCGAGGGTCGCGAAGCCATCGCCCACACTTACGTCGACGGATCCGGCGACGAGGTCGTCGTCTACGTTGCCGACGAGGAGTGGCCGGTGGCGGTAGGAGCGGAGCACGACAATTCCGGCGAGACGTGGTTGGCAGAGAAGGACGACCTCGTCCTCATCTGCCTGAACCAACCGCAGCCGTCATTGGTAGTTGGCGACGACGTCCACGACGTCGAGCTGGCGGCGTACAGCCTGCGTCCGTAAACGAAGCTGGGTGCCTCAGGTCGTCGAGCTCCTGCTTCCGCGCAGCAACAGCGCCGTACTCCTCCAGCTGAACCTGTCGGTGGTCGTCGCGATCGCGGTTGTAGTTGGCCTGTCCCGCACGGACAGATCGGACTCAGCATGGTTCCCGGCAGGCATCAGCTGCCTGTGGATAGCGTTCATGGCATTCCGCACGCTCCATTGAGCGCAATCACCAGACGAGGTGTTGCGTCCTAGATAGCAGAAGCAGTCGAAGAAGAAGAAGTCGACAGTGGAGGTGTTCGGGATGGCAGTTGCAACGGTAGACCGTAGTTTGGTCCGAGAACGACCCGACATAGGCGCGGCCGTGCGCACGGGGGCAGTGTGGGGAATCATCGCTGCGGCTGTGATGGCTATGTTGGCGATGATCGCAGGAGCCACCTACCTCGGTAGCGGCTTCTTTACGCCGATGTACCACATCGCTTCGTCGGTGATCGCGCCCGACGCCATGATGACCTCGGTGCAGAAGGCGACGGAGGGCGAGACGATGTTCTACTTCACCGGCGGTTCGGCCGCTGTAGGCATGATGGTTCACTTCATGACCGGCGCTATCTACGGCGTGATATTCGCCCTCATAGCCCGAGCCCTGCGCGTGTCCGGTGGTGCTGCGATCGCCGCGGGCGCAGCGTTCGGTATCGCCGTCCTTCTTTTCAGCAGCTTTGTGGCTCTTCCGGCCGCCGCCGCGCTGTTCGGCGGTGGAGAGCCGATCGCCGACATGCCGAAGCTGGTGGGTTGGCCGACCTTTACCATCGAACACGTGATGTACGGGATGGTGCTGGGGGCGGGGTGGCTCTTGTTCACCCGTCGCAACCAGCCTGCGGAAAGGACGTGAGCTGAGCCGAGTACGCCTGAAGCGACAGACAGTTCACGTGGCTGCGCCGCGCGAGCCTTCGAAGAGAGCCGCTCCGGAGAAACGTTGATGACGTATTCGGGGAGCCGTGGTTTGCGTGGCTGGCTCCGAACGGTGTTCGCCGTGCGGCCCACATTCAACCGCCTCGTGACAGAGCACCTCGATCAAGGACAGCAGATGGCGGAGAAGCGCGCGAAGCGATCGCGTGTCCACCGGCGGTCGTCCCAGAGCTAGCCGAAGACTACTCACACCGCCTGAACTGTTCCGCAGCGAACGATCTCTGGGACGCGGTCGGCTGGGTGGGTAAACCCAGGCAGAAGAGTGGCCATACATCAAGGAGGTTCACAAATGATGACAGCGACTTGGAACGGCGAGGTGATCGCTGAGAGCGACGACATCGTGTACGTGGAAGGCAATCCCTATTTCCCGCGCGAGTCACTCAAGGAGGGTGCGTTCGAGGAATCGAGCCACCAGTCAATGTGTCCATGGAAGGGGATGGCGAATTACCTCGACGTTGTGATCTACGGGAAGCGCAATGAGAACGCTGCATGGTACTACCCGAATCCGTCCGTCCTCGCGCGAAAGATCAAGGGGCGCGTCGCATTCTGGAAGGGCGTCGAAGTAAAAGACGCGCAGGCAGCGTGATCGAAGAGGTTACGACGGAGACATTCACCGAACGGGTCGGGCGCTCGGACGTTCCCGTCGTGGTGGATTTCTACGCCGACTGGTGCCAACCATGTCGACAGATCGCGCCCGCCCTGGAGACTCTCTCGCGGCAGCACGACGGACTCGTGCGGTTCATGAAGGTGAACATCGACCAACAACCGGAGCTAGCCGCCGCGTATCGCGTTTCGTCTATCCCTGCGGTGTTGCGCTTCGACTCGGGGGTTCCCACTGCGTGGAGCCTCGGCCCGAAGCCGGGTTACCTGCTGGAGAAAGAGCTCAAGCTGGGTCGTGCCCCGAAAAGATCCTCGGTAGGGGAGTCGGATGGGGAAACGGAACCACGGCAAACGCGTGGATTCATCGGCGCCGTGAGGTCTTGGTGGGGATCGCAGTGAGTATCCACTAAGGCGGCGGTCGTCGTCATCGTCGGGATGCTGGGGTTGCAGGCGGCAGGCGTCTCGACCTAGCTCGACCCCCGTCGGCCCCGCGATCTCAACAGCTGTCGGGTCCGCAACGCGTCCCACGGGCCACCAGCTTGACGGGAGGGTTCAGGCTCGAGGGGTGAGTCCCCCGTCAGGCGCGCAACTCCTGGTTCGTCGAGGATCTCGACCTGGCCGTAGCCGATAGCGACGACGCCGAGTCGCTCGAACTCCTTGAGAACCTGGTTCACCGGCGCGCGGCTCGCTCCCAGCATCGCCGCGCAGGTGTCCTGCGAGAAAGCGAAAACGCCGTCGCGGCTTTCGTGGAGGAGGAGCCTCGCGACCTGCTCCCTAAGGCTGCTCCCCAACATCTCAACGATGCGTCCCTGTACGCGAGCCACCCGACCTGCAAGCTTTCCGGCCCAACGAAGGAGAAACTTCGGGTTTCCTGCAATGACGCGAGCGAAGTCTGGCGCTGCCATGAAGAGGCACGAACCTTCCGTCACCGCCTTTGCTGTGTACGGTGCAGGCTCTTCCAGCATCAACGGGATCTCCCCGAAGCATTGGAGGGGGCCCAATAGCTCTATGACTCCAGCGGCCGGCGTGGCGCCGGCCAGGAGCTCGACCCACCCGTTCTTGATGATCCAGACGCCGTCGGGTACCGAACCGCGGTCGAAGAGGACTTCCCCAGGGTTGAAGCTACAGTCCTGCAGCATCGGAGCGAGTGCTTCGACTTCAGCCGGCGAGAACAAGGCAGCTTCGGACCTGCCGAGGTGTTTTGCAACCCATCTAGCGTCTTCGTAGGTCACAGCGTGCCTCCATGCGCAGAGTCGGATGCGGCCGGAATGCTCCTCCAGGTGAGCTTAGCCCCTGGACGTTGAGGCGGATGGTCAACCGTGGAGGACGCGGAATCACAACGCTCTTCGGCGCTCAGCGCGACGGAGCCGTCAGTTTCCGACCTGAAGCCTGCAGTGGCGATCCGATGCTCCACCTCCGAGCGGGGTCTGACGCGCGGTGCCGAATGTCATCTGGCGAACACTCCGCGTGCGTCGTCGGTACTGGTGGGCAAGCATGGCCTTAACGAAGGGAGAACGCCATCGATGCGAACCGCGATGCGGGTTGGCTCGCTCGCCACTTAGGACGAAGCGAGGATCCACCGTTCAAGCGCGACGAACTGGCCGCGATGGACGAGGTCGTTGAAGAACGGGAGCTCGAACAGGGAACCGTGCTTTTCCGGTTGGGTACGCGCCCTCGCGGCGTCTGGCTGATCGTGAGCGGATGGGTCGAACTGGTCGCGGCATCGATGGGGCGCAAGGAGATAATCGCTACGATTGGGTCCGAGCAGTGCGTCGGCGACGGGATCCTGCTTCAGCGCAGCGTCGCCCCCTACACCGCCACTGTCCTGATGCCAGGCTCGGCAGGATTCATAAGTGCGGCACGGTTCACGCGATTGATCGCGGATGACGCTGAGATCGCGCGTCGATGGGCGGCGAAGCTTGCAGCGGCGACGGCGCGAGCCCAAGGCCGAGTCGTGGAGCTTCTGGGCGAAAACCTCCAGCAACAGGTCGCGAGGGTCCTTCTGCACGAGGGTTTCAACGGAACCTTTCCCTTCCCGCAAGACGTCTGTGCAGGACTCCTCGGTGCGAGTCGGCCTGCCGTGAATCAGGTCCTCAAGGACCTCGAGGCGCGGTCTCTGATCCGGCTGTCCTATGGCCGGATCGAGGTTCTCGAGAAGGCGCGCGTCGTGCAGCTCGCTCAAAGCGTCAGGTCCGGAACGCATTGAACAAAGCCCATCTGAAGAAAGAGGAGAGACATGTCTGCACAGACCCGGAGCCCGTGCCCCTCGGCACCAACTATGCCAGCGTCATCGAATTCGATGTTCCGATCGTTGTGCAGTACACCCGGCTCGACTCACGTCAGGCAGAGAACGCCCTGCTGACGACGATCGCTTACAGCGACAACTGACAAAGAGGACAGAGGCGGCGCGATGGCGCCGGAGTAGGAAGGAGAACCGATGAATCAGATCGGAACGCTGGCAGGATCGATCGGCCGCGGCCTGTTCGCCGGAGCATTCGGTACCGCGGTGATGACCGTCTCGAGCACAGTCGAGATGAAGATGCGGGGGCGGGAGGGAAGTTCCGCTCCGGCCGACGCGGCGGGCAAGGTTTTGGGCGTGGAGCCGACAGATGACGCGGGCAAAGAACGCTTCTCGAACTTCGTGCACTTCGGCTATGGCACCGGCTGGGGAGCCATGCGCGGGCTGATCGGCTTCCTCGGCCTCAGCGGTCCCGCCGCTGCCGCGGCGCACCTCGGCGCGGTGTGGGGGAGCGAGATGGTGATGCTTCCGGCGCTCAATGTTGCTCCCCCGGCCACCAAGTGGGGGACCAAAGAGGTCGGGATCGACTGGTTCCACCATGCGGTCTATGCAGCCGCCACGTCACTGGCATATGAGTGGCTGGATCGTGATCTTCCGCGACTCGACCCCAGAAGCCAGACGTCTCAGCGACTACCTCCGCGAGGGTTCAGATCGCTTCCTGAACGCGCGACGCCGGGTGACGGGGCTGTACCTGGCGGGCAGCGCCGCATTCGGTGTCGTAGCGCTCTACCAGATGGGCCTCATCAAGCGGGTTCCAGAACCGCGCCTGCCGTTCCTGGATGCCGACCGTGTCGACGCGTCCGGTGAGGCTTTCACGACGTTGCGGATGCCGGACGCGGTGCTGGGGCTGCTCAGCTATGCCGCGACGTTGACGTTGATT
>JAUJPD010000001.1:0-47870 GCA_030447315.1 Actinomycetota bacterium
CTCTGGATCTCTATCCCCATGTTCGCCAACACCTGCTCCTCACCCGTCATACCTATGACGGCGTCTTGGTGGCAGTGAGGATGCAGCAACGCAGTAGCCGTGAGCTGGGGCAGGTCAACATCTCGCGATGCCAGGAATTCGCCGAGAGTCATGAAGGAATCCGAGACTCGCTTCGCGACGTCGTCGTCGGGAAACAGCATCGGCAGCTCGTCTCTGAATACGGCTGTGCAGCTTGGTTCGAGACCGATGATCGTGGTTCCTGCAGCAACCTCGTGCGCAATCGCGTCGATCGAGGAACGCAGAACCCTCCGCGCGGTGTCGAGCATCCGTAGTCGTAGAGCGGACGCCCGCAACAGAGCCCCTGCCGCGGGATCGAAACGCGAAAACCGGACCGTTCCAGGACCTCGACAGCAGCTTTCGGAACCTCAGGATGCATGTAGTTATTGAACGTGTCGGCCCACAACAGCACCCGCTCGCTGGCTCCCGCAGTCGTGCACCGCGAGCTGAACCACTCGCGGAACGTCTCCGTCGCGAAACGCAGCGCTGGTCGATCTTGCGCGATCCCCGCAGCGCCCTTCAAAGCGCCGGAGAGAACCGGGGCGCTCAAATGAAGTTCACCAGGCGCGGAACGCGAGCCGAAAGCCGGGCCCAGAGGAAGATGAGCCCAAGGGCGTATGCCGCTCGCGGCCTCAGGCGACCCTTGTAGTGCTGTGACATGAACTCCAGCTTGTAGGGGTCGACGACGACGCGGGGTGAAATGTCCCACGTAGGTACTTGCCGGATCTGGGTCATGCGCGTCTCCATTCCATCGATTCAGCCTCGGAGCGTGCCTAGCCGCCTTCAAGATCGTTTGCCGGCTGCCTCCGGATCGATTTCAAGATCAGTCAGGACGTTCAGTACCGGATCCTGGAGGTGCTGAGGAAGAAAAGCCACGCAGCCGATTAGGACGCGCCGGGGCAGGACCCGAAGTGGTTGCTGAGTCGCAGAGATCAGGCCAGCGCACTCTCCACGCCGGCATCGTGGGCGAAGACGCAAGACACGCCTGCGTCCCGGACCCTCGCCCGCACCTCGTCCAGGTTCATGTCGTCACCGAGCGGGAAGATCGCCAGATCGGCTTCCTCAACCGGAGACGCCGACGCGTCCGGGACGACCACGCGACGGGTATCGCTGGGAAGACGGGCCGCCTCGGCGAGCGTATCGACGTAATGCTCGGCGTCGGTTTTGTGCGCCTCATCGGCGGCCAGACCGACCAGTGTCAAGCGCGCCTGCCAGTTCTTGACGATCTGGAGCCCACATAGGGTCGCGAGGTCGAGGTTGGGGAGGTTCATCTCGAGCCGCCAAGAGGGCCCGTGATCTCCCAGCCACAGCGCTACCTCACGGCGCCGTCCCAGCCCCGTCTGCGGGTGCCGGGAGATGAGGACGACGCCGACCTGATTCTCGCGCGCCGCCCGCATGATCTCGTGGAGCTGCGCGTCCCGCTCCACCTCTTCGGGTACGGCCAACAGCACCACGTTCGGCGTGAGAAAACCCCCCGATACCGCTTGGATCGTTGCTGCCACGGCACCTTCGAAGGTGTCGCCATCGACGATCGTGGACGTAGCGAACAGCCCATCACGTCTCAGCTCGGTCGCCGCCTGATCCAGGACCTGTGACAGGTCGCCGCCTCCGACGCCGACGAGCTTGACGATCCCATTAGGCGCCGCGATCGAAGTGATCAGGGGCAACATCGCGCGTAAAGAAGAGCGCTCGTCCACGGGAACCAGCAGGTTCGGCTTCCACGCCCGTTCGTTCGTCCCTCCGAGCTCGACCACGCGGCGCGCCGCCCACTCGGCAACCGACACGAAGAGCCCGCTGCGGAGGTCGCCGCGCGGCGCGACCAGGTTTCGACGCACGAGGACCGCGTAGAACGTGAGGACGAGCCCGCTGGCGACGAGCCCGAAGATCGGGTTGATGATGAACATGACGAAGATGCAGCCACCAGCTCCTACGACCGGAACGAACGTCGGGATCCTCATGAGTGGCCGGAAGCTGACCAGCCGCAGGCGCTGTTCGATCAGGACGACCACGTTGATCGTCGCGTAAGTGATCAGGAAGAACATCGTGATCAACGGCGCAATCGCGTTGAGGTTGCGCAAGAGCAAGGCTCCAAGGACAACGGCGCCGGTGACTATGGTTGCGTTGCGGGGCTCGCCGCGACGGTCCTGTCCCGCGAGCAAGCGGCTGGCAGGCACGACTCCGTTGGCCGCGATCGCCTGAAGGATCCGGGGAGCACCGACGATGGAACCGAGGGCCGACGACAGGGTCGCGCCGAGGAGTCCTGCGATCACGGCAGGACCCCACGCGGCGCGATCGATCATGACGTAGTAGTTGGAGACCAGCTCACCGGGCGAGGCCGAACGAGCCAGCCAGTAGGTAAGCAGGAGATAGACGACGAGGCTAACGGCGATGGCGGCCAAAGTGCCGCGCGGGATGCTCCGCCGTGGGTCCTTCAGGATCCCGGAAAGGTTGGCGCCGGCCATGATCCCCGTTGCGGCGGGGAAGAACACGGCGAAGACGGGCCAGAAAGAGGTGCCCCGGAGACCTGTCTCTGGAGCGCCGGGGAAGTCTCCCCATAGCGTGACCGACTGGGTCATCGAGCCATCCACAGCCGCGACCGCGACGGAGACCAGCGAGGCGATGATGGCAGCCAGGATCACGTACTGGATGCGAAACGCGAGCCCCGGGCCGACGTACGCGACCAGGAACACGAATGCGAAGGTGACGAGGTCGACCAGCAGAGCAGGGGCGTCCGGTATCACGTACTGAATGCCCGCACGGAAACCGAAGATGTACATGGCGACGGCAAGGGCTTGCGATGCATATAGCGGTATGCCGACCGCGCCTCCGACCTCGAGCCCGAGCGACTGGGAGATGACCGAGTAGGCGCCGCCGGCTCCGATGCGGATGTTCGTGACGAGTGATGACAGAGACAGCGCCGTCGCTCCCGTGATAGCGAAGGCTCCGAGGACGATGAGTACGGCGCCGGCCAGACCGGCGTTGCCGACGACCCAGCCCTGCCTCAGATACATGATGACGCCGAGGATCGTCAGAAGGGTCGGCGTGAATACCCCTTGGAAGGTGCCGAACCGCTTGCCTGTAGGCGGCGCCTCCTGAGGGCTCGAGGTCAGCCGCTCGCTGCTGTCGACCACGGTCTCCTCCGGGTTAGTCGGTGTTCGATCCATCGTCCATCACGGCGTCATCCTGCGGGGGACGGGCAGCCTCTATCGCTTCTTTGGCGTGCCGAAGGGGATGGTACGTCGCTCTTCAGCAGCGGCAGGATCCTGAACTATTTCGGTCAGGAGCATGAGGATCCATGTGGCTTCTGTGACAACTGCGCGGCCGGATCTTCGACCGAGGCGGCCGAAGACCATCCCTTCCCGGTGAACAGTCGGGTCGAGCATCCCGAATGGGGCGAGGGGCTGATCGTTCGTTACGAGGGCGACACGGTCACCGTCCTCTTCGATCGCGACGGCTACCGCTCGCTCTCGCTGGAGATCGTGAACGAACGCGGCCTGCTTCAGGGGGTCCGCCAACCGGAGCCATAGCGCTCCAGAGCCCTCCTCTCCTTGTTGCCTAGGAGAGCTTGCTGATCAGGACCGCAAGAAGTGGGATAACGCCGATCACGACGATGAAGCCCAGGACCACCAGCAGAGTGCGTCGATTCGAGCGGCGGGCCGCCACTTGCTCCTCTGTAAGCGCCGGTTCCTCGTGTGCCACGACGACGATCATGCCAGGAGCAATGACAGCAGAGTCGCGATCAGATCAGTCCACTCGTCCGCTAGGTTCCGTGGTCGTGGAGCGAGACATCACCGAGGGAGTCGTCTCTTTCGGCGAATGGCATACCTGGTACCGCATCGTCGGTAAGAGCGGTTCATGTGCGCCGCTCATCTGTCTGCACGGCGGGCCGGGCTCATCCCACCACTACTTCGCACGACTGGAAGGTCTGGCAGCCACCGGACGCCCGGTTGTCGTCTACGACCAGGTCGGATGTGGAGCTTCGTCGCGTCCGTCGGTCGAGCAACTCGATGTAGGTGTCTTCGTCGAAGAGCTTGCGAACCTGCGCGAACGTCTCGGCCTCCAACAAGCCTTCGTGCTGGGGACCTCGTGGGGCGGCATGCTCGCTATGGAGTATGCGCTGACCCAGCCGGAAGGCCTCCTCGGCCTCGTTCTCAACTCGACGCTGGTGGATGCAAAGACCTGGGCGGACGAGGCGGCGAGGCTCCGCGACGAGCTGCCTGAGGAACATGCGACGGCGCTGCGCACCGGGGACATCGACGATCCCGCTTACCAAGAGGCCGACCACGTGTTGAACGCTCGCCACTTCTGCCGGTTGCCCGACGCGGTGGAGATACAGCGGGTGTTGGAAGCGCGGGGTAAAGAGGTTTATCGATCTATGTGGGGGCCGAACGAGTGGACGATGACCGGAAAGCTCGCCGGCTGGGACGTCCGGGACCGAGTCCACGAGATAAGAGTTCCCGTCCTGCTGACCGCGGGCCGCCACGATATGTGCACGCCGGTCATCTTCAAGCAGCTCCAGGATGCGTTCCCGGCGGCCCCTAGCCTCGTGTTCGAGAACAGCTCCCACACGCCTTATCTAGAAGAAGCGGACGCCTTCATCGAGACACTGGACGCCTTCTGTAGGAGCGCGGAGCTGGACTAGGAGTCACAGCCCCGCAGATACAGAGCGGACCGCTCCATCCCGCATCGAGATCACCTCGTCGCAGCGGGCCGCAAGCTCCTCGTTGTGGGTTGCGACGAGACAGCACGTTCCCGAGTTAGCCGCCGCACGGAGCGCGCAGAAGACGCCTTCCGCCCAGCCCTTGTCCTGGTGTCCGCTCGGCTCGTCTGCGAGCAGAAGCCGCGGCCGAAGCAAGAGCCCCCGCGCCAGAGCCGCCCTTTGCTGTTGTCCTGTAGAGGTCTGCGATGGATGTCGGTCTGCGAGCTCCGTGAGGCCGAGCTCGTCCAAGAGGTCGTCGACCCGCTGCACCTCGTTGGCCGTACTCCGGTCGAGGCGGGCCGGGTAGGCGACGTTCTCTCTGATGGTGAGCTCCTCTAAGAGGCCGTGTTTCTGGGGAAGGATCGCCACCTCTCTCCATCCCAAGATGCCGTGGCTGCCACGGTCCCAGCGGATCTGGCCGGCATCCGGTTCCTCCCACCCGGCCAGCAGTGACAGCAGCGTGGTCTTGCCAGAGCCCGACGGGCCCACTAGTGCCGTGACGGTTGCCGGTTGCAGCTCCACAGACACGCGGTCGAGGGCATGGACCTCTTCGCTCCCACGCCGGTATCTCTTCGAGATCTCATCCACTGTCACGATCGGCGTCGCTCGGCGCGGTCGTTCCGTATGCTGCGTGGCGCGCTGTGTCGCATGCTGTGGTTGGTAGAGCGCGTTGCCGCGCTGGACGTCAAGCTTCCGCCGCTGAGAAGCGTGCGGCTTTCCCGTTTGGTCGGTCACCAGGCCATGGTCGATGTGGATGCGGTGGTCGGCCATCTCGGCGACCTTGGAATCATGTGTGGCGATCACGAAGCTCACGCCTAGGCTGCGCAGATCGGCTATGAGCTCTAACAGAGCGTGTCCGGAGGCAGAATCGAGCTCGGCCGTGGGCTCGTCCGCTACCACCAAGCGCGGTGAAGACGACAACACCGATGCGAAAGCTGCGCGCTGCTGCTCGCCCCCCGACAACTGATGGGGGTAGTGCTGGCTTCGCCCGGCGATGCCCAGGTGTTGCAGTAGGTCGGCGTGGGAGAGGCGGCTCTTTCCGTCCGCTCTTTTTGCCATCAGTTCCAGGTGCTCCGCGACCGTCAGATGGGCGATGAAGTTGTCACCGGGACGTTGGAAGACGTAGCCGACGAGGTCTTGCCTGATCCTTCGTAGTGCGGCGGGCGCCACATCGGTCAAGACGTGGCCGTCTACGACCACGGTTCCGGTCGAGGCGGTGTCGAGACCTGCGAGGAGACGCAGCAGTGTCGACTTGCCACTGCCGGATGGTCCGATCACTGCCGTCACCGACGCCGCCGCTATCTCCGCGTTTACGCCGCGCAGCGCCTCCACGTGCGCGCTCTCGGTCCGGTAGGTCTTCACCAGGTCTTTGACATACGCCAGCGGCTCAGCCTCCTGCACGGAGCACCCCCGCGAAGTCGGCACGGTCCGAAACCCTGGACACGGTGGCGCCGATCGCGACCCCGGTCAGCGCAACTCCTAGTCCCAACACCACCCCTGTTCTGATCGGAGGCGTGAACAAGACCTCCGGAGGGATCGCCGGTAGTGGCTCGATGTGTGGAAGCACGACCCAGGCAGCGACCAGACCGAGAAGAGCGGCTGCGGCGAACGCCCCCAGAACGAGCCATTCGAGCTCGACGATCACCGCGGTCATGTGTTTCAGTCTCGACAGACCCATCCGGCGCGACAGCGCGTAGGCGACCGTGCGTGATCTTTGCTGTGCCTGCAGGTAGAACACCATCGCGACGATCGCAAGTGCACCTGCTCCGGCTCCGAGTCCACTGAGATAACGGAAGGTGCGAACCACGGTGGCTATCGAGGGCAGGTTCGCCACCTCATCCGCAGTCACCGGCAGCGTCAAGATCAACCCGGCGTCGGCCACAGCTTCGTTGATGTCGTCGAGACCTCCCTTGAACCAAACCTCGTTCTGGTCGACGAACGAAGACAGCGGATTGGCGCCGTTGGCTGCGGTCAGCGACTCGGCAGCCTCTCGCGCCATGACAAGCGCGGGACCGCTTTCCGTCACGCCCGGAAAGCTCGCGGCATTGGCCACCACCTGAAGTGGCACCACGGTGCCGGAAGCTTCCATGGTGAGGTCGCGTCGCTCATCTCCCACGACGACGACCGGCACGACTCCCTTCACCGCGGGCCCGAGTGCAGCGGTGATGGGTTCCAGCGCGGATCCGGCGAAGCTGTCATGCCAGTAAGCGGTGGCGGCGAAAGTGACCGGATCGATCAACAGCAGATCGACATCTTGCTCGCTGCCGCTCAGTTGGACGCTTTCCGGTATGCGCGTTATCCGGGTTGCCGGTATCCCGAGGCCATCCTGCGATAGGTCGACACCCTCGGCCACCTCGGCTTTGAGATCGCTGCCGACAAACAGATGCGATTTGGCATCGACGGTTGTTGAGAGCGAGGACACGAGCACCTGGGTGTAGATCAAGACCCCGAACGCCAAGACGCAAGACGTCACGAGAGAGACGGCGAGGCGTCTCGCTCCACCCACCCTGCGCGTCGCTAGGTACAAAGCCATAGGCGCTCTGTCGGCCTTCTTCGACAGCAGCCGCATCAGTGCGCGCATCCCGCGCGCAGCAGCGCCGCCGAAGCCCGCGATAGCGGCGATCGGGAAAACCAACAGAAAGATGCTCGGCCGGGAGACGCCGCCTGCTTGCGCGGGGACCAGAGCGGCCCCCTCGACGATGCGCTTGAAGCAGTAAGCCGCCGCGAGCAGCGCCCCGATCTCCCATGGAACCGACGCAAGCGTCCGCAAGCGACGGAGGCCTACCTCGGAACGCCGAAAGAAAGCGACGCCGGCGGCTACGCCTATCAAGAGCAGTCCGGCGGGTAGGGCAGCGGCGCCCCTGAAGACGGCCTCCGCGCGTGCTCCGGGGTCGACCTTCCCCGGCCCCCACGTCTCCACAACCGCCAGGGCGGTGACGGTCCCCAGCGCGGTCCCGACGACGGCCGGAACAACCGCCTCGACCCCGCTCCGCAAGGCGAAGGCGAACGGGGTCGTGCCGTGCGTTGCCAGGAACGTGGATTCCGTCGCGCGACGGGCAACCAGAGATACACCCGCAGACGCGACCACTGCCAGGGCCACGAGCAATGCAGCTTGTGAGAGCAGCTCGACCGGCCCTCGGATAGCGGCCACCGTCTCGCTGGTCTGGAGCACGATCGACGGGAGGAAAGATCCGAAGTTGACCTGGCCGTTGCCGGCCAAACATGCCCTCAAGCACCGGAAGGCCTTCGCGATCGATGCGTCGTCACTCGCGAACTCGGCGCGAAGCCTGTCTTGTGATCGTTCGAGATCCTGCGCCTGGGCGAGCGACAGCTCCGCGTTCTCAGGCAGAGGGTGTTGCCAGGTGAAGATGGCCTGGTTCTCTCCCAGTTGGGTTGCCGTTCGCGCGAGTTCGTCGGGTTGCATCATCAGGAACGGAGGGGCGCCGCGAAGCCCGCAGCGCCGGGATAGATCTGCGCGCTCAGACCGATCCAGTAGGGCCGAGGGAACGGCCTTTCCACCAGGGATCGGTAGATGCCTCCACCTCGACCTCGACGGAGCGGTCGTCTCCCACCACCTCGACGATGTCTCCTGGTTCGACGCCCAGCGCGGCGGCCGTCGTGCTCGCGATCCGCGCCCTCGCCATCTCGGGCGATGACATCGACATGGTCCTCGAAGCCGGTGCGAGACAGGAGTCGGACCGGTTCTGCGGTCGAGTTGCCAACAGTGACCTCGGCTTCGGGACCCAGCAACGTGACGACCTGTTCTCCCAGCCCCATATCCGACACCGCGTCTTGCAAGAGGGCTCCCCGTTGTTCCCACAGAGGCGGCGCTTGCGGCGAGGTATCCAACCCGGAATCGGCCGCGGGCGGTTCGACTGGCGGGCCGCTTAGCTCGCCCGACTGCATGACCGAGATTCCTGCGCTGTAGCGATCCGAATCCTCGATCTTCTGTCCCAACGTGGCCGAGGCAGGCGCGGAGAGGAACACCGGAACAGAAGCAGCGGTGAAGGCCAAGAGGAGGGCTCCCCACGGCGACGCCCGCGAACAGTCCCCGAAAGCGGAACATGACCCAGGGGGCCTTACGCCACAGAGGGCCGATCCGGTTACGGGTCACTCGACGCCGTTGAACCGGATCTCGCTCCGGGGCCACGTCCACGGCCAGACCCTACTAGCGGTGTCGTAGGTGGTCTGCGTCAAGAAGAGCGGCTCACCACCCTGCGACCGCAGCGGCGGCCCCAAGGCCGACTGGCCGGAACATCGTTAGCCGATAGAGGTGTCCGGTACGGCAGTCGGGTAAGCGACCGACCACCAGGCATGCCTCACGGTTGTGCCTCGCCAGTTCGCTCCAGGAAGAAGGCGCCCAGCGACCCGGCAAGCGCGGCGAACACCACGACTGAATACGCCGCGAGGATCAGTTCGAGGAACCGTGCGAAACCCGACGGATCGGTGATCGGTTCCCCTGCGATCGCGGCGAACGCCGCGTCGTGCAGCGCTTCGGCATACGACCCGCTCTCGCCGAACTCGTAAAGGAGCTGACTCGATCCCAGGATCGTGATCGCCGTTATCGCGGCCAGCCAGCCGACGCGGGCCGTCAGAGCATTGCCCGCGCTGCGCGACGCGCGGACCACAGAAGACACGACTCGACCGGCCCGTGCCGTTCGCAGGAGAACCGCGATCCGCAAGAGACGCAGGAAGGGCAGGATCAGGAAAACGATCTGCCACCACGACCGCTTGAGGAATTCCGCACGATCTGGCGCCCACAGCAGTTTGACCACGTACTCGGCAACGAAGATGCCCCAGATGATCCAGCCGGCGGCGACGAAGGCGGTATGCACCGCGGTGCCGCGACCCGCCAGGCCCTCGCCGACGACGACCAGTAGGAATACGACGCCAAGGGCGGCCATGGGCCCGTCGAGCCGTTCCGTCAGCTCCTGAGGGTCGCGGCGTCGTCTCATAGATGCCGGCCCACGATAGTGCTCCAGGTTGTCAGCAACGAGGTGACTGCAGATACTATGAGGTTCGACCCCTTCCCCGAACTCCACCGCCTGACGGAGGATCTGGTTGGCGGGCGCGTCCGGTCTTTTGGATGCCCATCCCGGTGGCGGAGTCCGCCAAGCCTCGCAAGGTCGAGATCACCGCGGGCGGTGGTTGGGCTGCTGAAGGGGGGTAGGGTGGACCTACCCGTTCAGCATCGAGCCAGCCCGCGTCGTTGCGCTCGACCCCAGCAAGGTGAACGCTCCTCGGTGTCATCTAAGACCTGGTGACCCCTCTACTCACCGCTAGGGGCCGTTGCCTTCGCGTCTGCTGCATATCAACCCGACCCTAGGGGGCCGACCGTGCGTTTCAGCAACGAGCGATCTGGTTGCCGCTGGACCGTTTGCCGATGAGCACCGAGTTCATCGGCGGGTTCGAGAGCACCTATCTGCCCGCCCATGACGTTGACGTCCTCGAAAGCTCCGGTCACACCGAGCGGTGGCAGGAGGACCTTCGGCTGATGAAGGAGAGCGGGATAAGCAAGCTCCGCTATCCGGTGCGCTGGCACCGGATCGAGCAGGAAGATGGTGTCTACGACTGGGGCTCGACCGATGCCGTGTTGGGTCATCTGCAGGCTGAGGGCTTCTGGCCGATCGTGGACCTCGTCCATCACACCAGCTATCCAGGCTGGCTGCAGGGAGGGTTCGCGGACCTGCGCTTCTCACGTTCCTATCTGGACTTCTCAATCGCCTTCGCCGAGCGTTACCCTTGGGTGCCCGCTTACACCTTGTTCAACGAAGCCTTCTCGACGCTGTTCCTGGCCGGCCACGAGGGCATCTGGCCCCCCTACGGCCGCGGGATGGAGAGCTTCGTCAAGATCCTCGAGAACGTCTTTCCGGCGGTGGCCGAGGCAAGCCATATCTACCGAGACCTGCTCCCCGACGCACAACACTTCTATGTCGACACCTGCGAAGGCCACGTCGGTTACGACAACGTCGGCCGTGGCTACGCGGCTATGGCCAACGACCGGCGGTTCTTCCTGCTCGACCTATTCCTTGGACGCGAGCTGATCGACACCCAGCCCTTCGTACAGGAGGTACTGGTCTCCGGAGGCGAGAAGTTGCTCGAGATGCAGCCCGGCCACGTCGACGTGCTGGGGCTCGACTACTACGGTCATTCCGAGTGGTGTTTTTCGGAGCGGGGAGGGCTGGCTCCTTCCCGCACCCCTCAAGGCCTCGCTGCACTTGCCGCTCAGTACCACGAGCACTACCGGCTTCCGATGGCTTTGACTGAGACCAACATCCGTGGGTTCGCACCCGATCGCGTAACCTGGTTGAAGTACACGCTCGAGCAGTACGAACGAGCGGTGGCGGCCGGCATCCCGCTGCACGGCTACTGCTGGTTCCCGTTCATCGACTCCGTCGACTGGGATTCGCTGCTGGCGAATGCCGCCGGCCATGTCGACCCTGTCGGCGTCTACTGGCTCAACGAGGATCTCGAGCGGAACACATCTTCTATGAGCACGTGGTTCCAACGTGCTGCTGCCGGCTGTCCCTCGTCGGAGATTCCTGCATTCCGCTTCCAACCGCCTATCGATCGGTGGCTCCAAGGTTTCATCCCCCAGCTCGATCACTGGGATTGGCAGGACCCGCCCTCTGAAGAGGTCGGCATGTGTGCGAACACGAGAACGATCCACTCTGAATGGGAGGTAGTCGATGACTTCGTCTGGTGATCTGGTTGTGCTGTCACATCTTCGATGGGTGTGGGTGTGGCAACGTCCGCAACACCTGATCTCCCGACTGGCCGAACAGCGACAAACCTTCTTCGTGGAAGAGCCGGTCGGGGTCGACGTCGAAGAACCTCGCCTCTGTTACGACGTGATCGGCCCGGTTACCCGGGTCTGGTACGAGGTCCCGGGGGATGAAGACCACGTCGACTTCACCGACCCGCGAGCCGTCGATTACGGCGAGGCTCTGCGATCTTTCCTCCCTGAGTGCGATGACCGAGTGATGTGGCTCTACACGCCGATGGCGATCGATCTGTCGAAAGAGGTTCCGCACGACCTCCTCATCTGCGACGTCATGGACGACCTGGCCTCGTTCAAAGACGCGTCTCCCGACCTACGCAGACGGCAGGTCGAGATGCTCGAGAGCACCGACCTGGCCTTCACCGGAGGCCGCTCCCTCTACGAGGGCGTCGCCGACCAGGCCCCCGAACGGACGTTCCTGTTCCCGAGCGGCGTCGAGCCCGAGCACTACGCGCAGGCGCGTGACCACAGACGAGACGGACGTGTGGCCGGCTACGTCGGCGTGATCGACGAGCGGTTGGACCTCGACCTGATCTCCGATCTCGCCGAGCGCCTACCGGACTGGGAGATCCGAATGGTTGGACCGGTTGCAAAGATCTCTCCCGAGTCACTGCCGTCGGCACCGAACATCACCTATCTAGGCCATCAGCCCTACGAGCGCCTTCCCGAGCTGATGGGTGGTTTCCAGGTCGCACTCATGCCGTTCGCGCTCAACGAGGCAACTAGGTCGATCAGCCCGACGAAGACGCTCGAGTATCTGGCGGCGGGGCTTCCGGTCGTTTCCACACGAGTAGCGGACGTGGTGGCCGACTACGGGAACGTGGTGGCCCTCGAGGACGATGCCGAGGGATTCGCCAGAGCATGCAGCGAGGTGGTCGAACATTGCCTCGAGGAGCGTGATCACAAGATCAGCCCCCTGATCCGCTTCCACCACTGGGACGCGATCGCCAACCGGATGAGCGATCTGATCGACCACGCGCGCTCCCGGCCGAACAACAGCGACGGAAAGAAGATCGACCTCGCGGACCGCCGCAAGACACGCCCCTTCGACTACCTGATCGTGGGAGCCGGTTTCGCCGGCAGCGTCCTGGCCGAGCGACTTGCCAGTCAGGCCGAGAAGAAGGTCTTGATCGTCGACAAGCGACCGCATATCGGCGGAAATGCATTCGATCACTACAACGACGATGGGGTACTGGTACACAAGTACGGCCCACACATCTTCCACACCAACTCGCGCGAGGTCTTCGAACACCTCTCACTGTTCACCGACTGGCGTCAGTACGAGCACCGCGTGTTGGCCAGCGTCGACGGACGCCTGGTTCCGATGCCCATCAACCTGGACACGATCAACGCCCTGTATGGGATGAACCTGACCTCGCAGGACGTGGACGGTTTCTTCGCGGGCCTCAGCGAACCGATCGAGCACTGCCGCACCTCCGAGGACGTCGTGGTCAGCAAGGTGGGTCGAGAGCTGTATGAGAAGTTCTTCCGCAACTACACGCGCAAGCAATGGGGACTGGACCCCTCGGAGTTGGATGCCAGCGTCACGGCCCGCGTACCCACTCGGACCAACCGGGACGGTCGCTATTTCACCGACCAGTACCAGGCGATGCCGCTGCACGGCTACACCAGGATGTTCGAGAACATGCTCGACCACCCGAACATCAAGGTGATGGTCAACACCGACTACAGAGAGATCGAGAGCCTGGTCCCGTACGAGCAGATGATCTATTCGGGCCCGGTCGACGAGTACTTCAACTACCGCTTCGGCAAGCTCCCCTACCGGTCGCTCGACTTCAAGTTCGAGACCCGGGACGAAGCCCAGGCACAACCGGCGGCTGTCGTGAACTACCCGAACGAGCACCTCTACACGCGGGTCACCGAGTTCAAATACCTCACCGGGCAGGTCCACGACAAGACCACGCTGGTCTACGAGTACCCGAAGGCTGAGGGAGATCCCTATTATCCCGTCCCTCGTCCCGAGAATGCAGAGCTCTACAAGCGCTACAAATTGTTGGCGGATGCCACCGAGGGAGTGCACTTTGTCGGCCGGCTCGCGACTTACAAGTACTACAACATGGACCAAGTAACCGCCCAGGCCCTACAGACGTTCCGGCGCTTGATGAAGAAAGAGCAGACGCTGCGGACTGGTTCTTCCCGGGTCACGAGCCGTTCGGTCTCAAGCGTCGGATGAAAGTAGGCATACAGCTTCACCCGCAACACAGCACCGTCGACGAGTTGCGAGCGGCTTGGAAGCGCGCGGATGAGATCGGGGTGGACAGCATCTGGGTCTGGGACCACTTCTTTCCTTTGTGGGGTCCCGCCGATGGCGCTCACTTCGAGGGTTGGACGCTGTTGAGCGCGATGGCAGTGGACACGAGCCGTGCAAGGATGGGCGTGTTGGTGACCTGCAACTCCTATCGCAATCCCGATCTGCTCGCCGACATGGCGCGGACCGTCGACCACCTAAGCGGCGGGCGCGTGATCCTCGGTCTCGGCGCCGGTTGGTTCGAACGCGATTACACCGAGTACGGATACGACTTCGGTGAGGCGAAGGATCGTTTGCGGAGACTGGGCGAGGCTCTGCCACGGATCACCTCTCGGATCCAACAGCTCGAGCCTCCGCCGCTAGGGCCCCTTCCTCTGATGATCGGGGGCGGCGGTGAGAAGGTGACGCTCCGGCTGGTGGCGGAACACGCACAGATCTGGAACTTCTTCGGCCCCCCCGACAACTACGCACGCAAACGGGCAGTTCTGGATAAGTGGTGCGAGAAGCTGGGCCGGGACCCCACCGAGATCGAGCACACGGTGCTGATCGACGCCGACGAGGTGACCCATCACGAGGCTTACAGGGAAGCGGGGGCCGAGCACCTCATCGTGAAGATCGGCCACCCTTACGACCTATCTCCCGTAAAGGAACTGATGGAGGCGGGGTGACTCTCGGTCGGGCTTAGGTGCTCTTCATACTCGAAGGTGAACGAGAGCCGTAGAGACGCTCGACCTGGTCGGCTGGCGGTCCAAGTTTCCTGGAGCGTTCCTTACGTGAGGGAGGCTCGTCCCACGGCATCTTTCCGACGATGAGCTTGGGCACGTTGATGAAGACCTGCTCCCCGGCCCGCTTGACGACGGCGTCCAGTGGGATGAAGGTGTCCTTCTCGAAGATCAGGCCCCGGGGCACTAAGAGGTAACCCTCCGCATCATCGGAGGCAGCCACGACCTCTTCCACCGTTCCTATCTCTCCATGATCAGAACCAAGAACGGCATCACCGGGTTGGATCGATCCGGCATGGGTGTCCACAGCCGTGAGGAACTCATCGACCGTTACGACCGCGTTCGCGATGAGTGGGTAGTTCAGATGGACCGACGCCTCGTAGGCGGGAACGCTCTCAGCACCTATCGCATCTTTCACGAAGGTCACGTCGTAGCCGTGTTCCATCGCGTGGCGTCCGGTGGATTCGCAACAGAGGTTGGCGGTCATGCCGGTGATCACGAGATGCGTCGTCCTCAGACGCTCCAGATGTTCCGGCAGGTCTGTTTCGAAAACGTCGATCCCCTTATGAGGCAGGAGCACTATCTCATCGTCTGCAGGCTGGAGCTCCGGATGGAAGTCGGCACCCCATGACCCTGCTATGAACATCTTGTTCTCGAACATGACGCGGTTGATCGCGCTTCGCCGCTGTAGTTCTTGATCGGCGTAGTCCTCCTCGGTGAAAGCCATGGGGCCGAAGATCACGGGTACAGCCCGCTCGCGAGGCACCCTCGATCACAAGCTTCAGGTTGCTTACAACGTCGTTCTTCTTGACGCTGGCTTTCGTCATGTCCCAACCGGCGCCGCCTTCGGACAGGAAGTCGTTCACGGGGTCGATCACCAGCAGGACCGTCCGCGCCGGGTCATAAGCGAGGCTCGTGCTTCCTCGAAGACGATAGGTATCCGTGCCACTCATCCGTCTCTCCCCTTATTGAGGTCTTCTCTTCAGGTTCTGTTCCGGCACTCAGGCGCCGCCGGGAGTCCTGAATCTCCACACCCTGCCAGAACGCGACACGATCCGTGATCTTTCGCGCCAAGACCGAGGGATCGGGGTAGTACCAAGCGGCGTCCTCGTTGCGCTTACCGTTCACCACGACATGCAGGTAGTTCGCACTGCCCTTCCACGGACAGATGCTGCGATGAGCCGACTCCTCGAAGAGATCTTGTCTCAAAGAGGCTCGCGGAAAGTAGGCATTGCCCTCGAGATAGACGATATCGTCGCTCTCCGCGAGCACCTCGTCGTTCCAGATCGCTATCGCCACCGCATACCGCCTTTCATCTCGACTGCCTTGGCTAGCCCTCTACTCGCTCGGGTGGACCGCGAGCGTGCCGCGCGGTTCTCCGCCATGCGTTTTCCTTCCACAAGATGTTCGGTCACGAGCCGGTTGAAGATCGGTCGCACAACAAAGAAGGTCCGCAACCAACCGACGACACCCCGGCGCGGCGAGACTCCCTGAATAGGTCATCAACGTTTCTCCTGGCCTGGGCTGGTCGAATCGGATCTCTTCCTCGACGTCGTCCAACGGGCCCTCCAACCACCGATAGGCGATCGAATCAGGTGGACGAAGCCGGACCTCTTCGACGGTCGTGATGACCCGGCCGCCCCACTGGGTGACGAACTCCACGATGATGCCGTTGTCGGTCTCACCGGTCTTGTTGCCTGCGGCGGCGACCACCTCGAAGGTGAGCTCGCGCGACGCAGCTACGTGAACGATCTGTCGCTTGAGGCGCACACGGCTCAGGTCAGGTCTTATCTGCAGCTCCAGGTCGGCTGTTACGAGTGAACAAGAACCATCCTGCGCCGAGCACGATCCCATACATCACATGTTCGATCGTAAAGGTCGTCCAGCCGACCACATTCGGCATATCGGCGATCGGGTCTCCACCGTCGAACAAAGCTGCGGCGGCGGGAAGACCGACAAAGCTGCTGAAAAGCAATACTCCGAGACCAAAGGTCGCGCCGGCGACGATGGCAGCGGCACCCGACAATCGCAGAGCCCGTGCTATCAGTGCAAAGACCACTCCGTAGATCGCGCCGGTCATCAAGTGAACCGTCAGGCCCACGGCGGCGGGGCCGAACGCGAAGTAGAAGTTCGTCTGGCCCTCCATCGCGTTCTGCATCGAAGTCATCATCCCCTTCGGTTCGATGACCGACGAAGCGATGTGGTACAGCGGCGTGAAGAATCCGGCCCCGAGGTAGGTGGCTCCCGCCACCATCGCGAACATAGCCATCACCGCCGCAGCGATGATCCCCCACACTGCCCCGGTGCACAGCTGCGCCTACATCGCTCTGCCGTCCGACCAGACGCCGGTCTGCGGTCGCAACTGCCATCCCGATCACCTCCACGTGTGTCGACCTGCTTACGTAGAGATAGGACGCAGAACCCTCCACGATGATTGCGTTAGTGAAGCGTGCGGAATGCCATGAACGCCACCCACAGAGAGCTGATCCCCGCCACGAACCACGCTGAGTCGGGTCGGTCTCTGCGACATAGGTGCAGCACGACCACGATCGAGATGACCAACGAGAGGCTCAGCTGAAGGAGCGCCCCTCCGTCGCTGCGTGGAAGGAGGACCTCGAGGACCTCAGGCACCGGCTGGACTTACGGACGCAGGCTGTATGCCGCCAGCTCCACGTCGTGCAGGTCGTCTCCACCACCAACGACGGCTGGGGCTCGTTGAGACAGATCATCACGAGCTCGTCCTTCTCGACCAACCAGGTCTCTCCCGAGTTGTCATGCTCGGCACCAACTGCTACCGGCCACTCCTGATCGGCGACGTAGACGACCACCTCGTCGCCCGATCCATCCACGTAGGTGTGAGCGATCGCGTCGCTCCCCTCCAGCCGCGCTTGTGTCGCAGCGACCAGCTCCAACTCCGACAGGCGTTCCGGAAGCACGGGATCTGTCGGGGCGCCGACGTTGCCACTGCGGTAAGACGCCAGGACCGCTTCGATCTCACGAGGTTCAGCTTGCGGCATCAGAACGATCACGGCAACGACCACAGCGGCGATCGCGGCGAAGCCGGCCGCGACGATCCAGCGGGGGCGGCGACTGGGACGAACCGTCTCGACCGCGGCCCGAACGCGCTCCCGAAGAACCTGGGGAGCCATCTCACGCCCCGCCTCGGCTACAGATCGGCCCTTTCGCCCGAGGTCGACCTCGCGCCAGCAATCCTCGCAGTCGACCATGTGGCGCTCGAACATCTTGCGCCGAGCGCCCTTCACGAGGCCGCCCAAGTAGGCAGCAGCGTTCTGCTCCGGATCATGCTTCAACCTGGTCCACCTCCTTCTCGAGTATGCGAGCCAGTTTCTTGCGCCCACGGTGCACCCGTGCAAGGACGGTGCCCCGTGGTGAATCCGTGATCTTCGCCGCCTGAGCTGCGGTGAACCCGTCGAGGTCCATCAAGGTGATCGCGATGCGCTGCTCCTCGGAAAGCTCCCATAGCGCCGCGTGAACCGCCTCCTTCCGGACGTTGGCGACCGCATCACCCGCGACATCGACGTGTGCCGCCAGCGTCGGGTCGGATTCGCTGGGAACCTCTCGCCGGGTCGATGCACGTCTGAGCAAACTGCGACCTGTATTAAGGCAGATGGTCGCGATCCAGGGTTCAACCTTCCGTGGAGGCCGCCCTGAAGACCAGGCGTCGAATGCTCTCGTGAATGTCTCTTGGACGACGTCTTCGACGTCATCAGGATCAACCAGACGCCGTGCGAGGTTGTAGACGAGGTCGAGCGCAGGAAGCGTGGCCTCCAGGAACTCGTCGTGTGCTCTCCTGCGGATACTCATGGCTCCCACACCTCGGTATCGGGGTGGAAAGCCGCCCAGTCGAACCAGAAGGAGTCGGTACCCCCGGCCGGTTGCAGTCTCTGACCCGAGAGCGGACCCTCCACCGCCCGCCCGAAGGTATCCCACTCGCTGAGCGTGCGGGTATCCATGATCCGTCCGCCGATGACAGCGAAGGTCTGGCGCTTACCGTTCAAAACGGCAGAGAACGCCGATGCTGCTCCCACATCCCTGGATGTCGCTATGTCCGCCGCATCGAGAGCAGAGACAGTCCCTCTTTCCAGAACACCACCACCGGCTCCCCGCCAACCTCCGCCCCGACCACGGTGAGCCCAGCCGCGCCTCCTGGCGCAGCCGGAAGTAGGGGAAGGCAACGGCATCACCTCCGGCCTCGATACCCAGAACCCGTTCGACCGCGGCAAGACGTCCGTCGACCTCGCCCTCGTAGAGGAAAGGAGCCTTGTCCACGTCGTCGTAACCGGGGTAGGGATTCTCGCCATATCGCCGCTCGTAGCCTGTGTCGCGGCTCAGAACCTGGCCGCCCGGATGTGCCGAGGCAAAGTCCGCCCACGAGACGATCTGCACCGGCACCCGAGTGAGCTCCCGGCCCTTCTGGGGTCCCGTCAGCGCGACGCCGGTTACCTGCGGCCACAACGACTCCGTCGCGCGGTCGTACATGAGCAGATTCGAGTTGATGAGTTTCCCGGAGGTTCCGAAGGTCGTGATCTCTGCTTCTATCCGTGGACGCTCAAAGGCGATCGCGGTATTGCACAGCGGGCAGAACGTCACCGCAACGGGCGTCCCGCTCACGGTGTCGTTGACGATCTCGTGCCACGTCATGATCTGCAGCGGATATGCCCGGGCCTCATCTCCCAGCTGGAGCGCGATCACGGGTTCTCGCTCGTTAAGCCAATCAACCTCGGCGGCCGCGACGAAGGAGGGCTCGTCAATGGCCGGAATGCCGTCGGGCGGGATCACTTCGACGATGTCGTCGGGATCCAAACCGGCATCGGCGGCCGCCGCCTCAGGTCCCGGCCTAGTCCGCGGTTCCGCGCCTGCGGAGCTTGGTCCTTGGGTCCTCGTCAACAGGTAAGCCACCGATGCGGCAGCCACAAGCAGCAACAGCACAGTGATGACTGGAACAACGACATAAGGTCGGGTGCGGCGACGCCCATCCTGGGCCATCAGCTCGATACCTCCAGGTGCTCCTGGATCAGGGACGTCAGCTGTTCTTCGCTGAGTTGACCCACCACGACCTCGGCGATGCCTCCGCCCGCGTCGATGAACACCGTCGTCGGCATCCCCCTCCCGCCGAAGGCATTGAACAGCTGCCCCTCGGGATCTTCCGCCAGGCGATACGTGACACCCGTCGAGCGTGCCAGTTCCTCCGCGGAGGATCTGCGATCACTCTGGTTGACCCCGACGAAGTCGACACTCCCGCGCAAACGCTGATGTACCTGTTCGAACGCGGGCATCTCTGCAGCGCAGCTGGGACACCACGAAGCCCAGAAGTTCACCACCATGGGACGTCCCCTATAGCTCTCCAATGTGAAGCGGCCGCCGTCGAAGTCCGTCAGCGCCACAGACAGGTGCGCTTGATCTTCATCGCTAGAAGACGCACCTTCACGAAGCAGCCAGATGGCAGAGGCCGCGCCCAGCACTACCAGCGCAAAGATCGCGATCGTCTTGCGCACTGGTGGCGGACTGGGCCTCCCACCTACACGTTCGTCTTCGACAGTCATAGTTGTGACTCGTATCCTCTCGTGGATGCGTTCTTATCCCAATGGACTCCGCGAGCCCCCTGCTGATTGCCGCATGCAAGCGATCCGGCGCCTTCTGCGTCCGTAGGTATATGGATGCTGGAGGCGCAGATGAATCAGCCAGCTAGAACACGATGGGTCATCTCAGCAGGGATCGCGATCGCCGGTATCGCCCTGGCCGTAGCTGCCGTCTTCATCTACAGCGGGCAGCGAGCGGAAGCGCGCTGTGAGAGGTGGCGAAATGACTTCGCCATCGCGGGAGCCAATATGGACAAGGCGCTCCGGCTCGACGATCAAGAGATGGTGAAAGCGCTGGGTCAAGAGTTCGGCTCCCTGTTGCAGACACAGCCGGATGGTTGTCTACGGCCGCCTCGGCGTCTGTAAACGAACTGCACCGGATCGGGTATGTCCCCTCGGCCTTTAGGTGTTCCGGCCAGCGCAGCTCGAGGTCCACACCGAGACCGTGCGCACAGATACGTGCAGACCTGGGAACAAAAGGTCTCGTCTAAGGACGACGCTTAGTTACCGGTTAGCCCGCTCACAAGTTCTGGAGACGAAGGCTTCGTGCCACAAGCTAGAGGAGCCCCCCTGGCCATCCGCTTCGGACCACCGACCACCACCCAGTGGTCTCTCCAGTAACTTCTTATCGATCGCACGCCCGGTGTGCGAGTCCCCTGATCCGATCCGATAGGCGGTATCTGGAAGCCGGTTGAAAAAGGCGCTGATCGTAGAGCAAGGCTTCAGCCGGGGAGCCGTGGCCGCGGCACGTGCTTTGGCCGCGGCCGGCTGGCTCGTAGGGGTCGGCTGCCCAGGTGGCCGTGGACCGGCCTCCCTTTCGAAGGCCTGCCACAGGCGCCATCACGTCCCCGCCGCTCACGAGGACAGCCTCGCATTCGTGGACAGCGTGAACCGAGCCATCCGGGAACAGGGCTACGAGGTGCTCTTCGGCGCGGGAGAATCGGAGGTGCTGGCACTGTCGGCTGACCGGACGGAGCTGTTGGGGGTGGTGCCTCACGCCCCTCACGATGCGGTTGTTGCCGCGCTGGACAAGGATCGGATGGAGGCCGCAGCGCACTCCGTCGGCTTCTCGGTCCCAGAGAAGCTCGATCTCGCCACGACATCCGACGAGGGTGAACCGATCATCGTCAAAGCCACGACCCACGCCCGCCCGGAGCATCCCGGCCTGCCCCCTCGTGTCGATACCAGCATGGTTGTCGGCGTGAGTGCCGCTCGCCGCCGGGTGGCGGAACTGGAAGAGCTGGGAGCGCAGGCGCGCGTTCAGAGGTTCTACCGAGGCACGCTGCTTGCCTACTCGGCCGTTGTCGATCGCTCCGGGTCGGTGGTCGCGGACGCGATGCAGGTAGCGACAAGGATCTGGCCCCCCGGGGCAGGGGCGAGTTGTCGCGCCGAGACGGTGCCCGTTGACATGGCGATCTCGGATGCAGCCAGCGCTTTGTTCGCAAAGCTCGGCTGGTTCGGCTTAGCCGAGCTGCAGTTCCTCGTTCCCGACGATGGCGAGCCACGACTGATCGACCTGAACGGCCGCTTCTATGGCTCTTTAGCCCTGGCGGTAGCGGCCGGGGCGAACCTGCCCGCTACCTGGGCGGCCCTGGCGACCGGCCGGACGGTGGCACCCAGCAGGGCCCGGCCGGGAGTGACCTATCAGTGGCTCGAGGGCGATCTGCGACGGGCATGCGTAGAGCGGCGGGGCGGATTGCTGCGCGATCTGCGGTCGTGTGTGAGCTACGCACGCGGAAGCGTTCACAGCCTGGCCAGCGCCGGCGACCCCGGCCCCCTCTTCGGTCGGTTAGCCCAGATCGGAAGAGCGGCGGTGCGCGCCCCGTTGCGGTCGTCTTAAGAACATCCCATATACGGCTCTGTGTGGCTGGGGGATCATGCGATCCGCCGAAGGGTGACGAGAATCAGTGGCCGCGCAAGCGAGCAAGGCGCCTGCGGGGCTGGGCGTCGCACACCCGAATCTGAAATGCTCCGTTCCACCGTGGATCCAGCCGCTCTCGCGCAAGTCGCACACGAAGGGAGAGGCCTCGCGCTGAGCCTCCTGGCCACCGTGTTCTTAGCCGGGTTCCGGCATGGCTTCGATATCGATCACGTTGCCGCGATCACCGATATCGCGAGCGCTTCACCTAGTCGAAAGGTGTCTCTGTGGCTGGCGACTGCTTATGCGCTCGGCCACATGCTGATGGTTCTCGGCCTCGGGGTGGTTGCGGTGTTCGCCGGGGACACGATCCCTGGTTCGTTCGACTTGATCGCCCAGAGGTTGATCGGCTTGAGCCTTCTCCTATTGGGTCTGTACGTCCTGTACTCCGTCATCCGCCATCGCCGGGACTTCCGCATGAGGAGCCGGTGGATGTCGCTGATCGCGGGGGCGCGCCGGGGACTGCAGTGGATGAGACCGGTCCGGCAGGTCGTGATCGAACACGAGCACGAGCACCCCATCCAGGGTCATCATGATCACGCGCACGACCACGAAGGGTCCACCCTCTTAGGAACCCCGCCACCACCGATCGCGACGCGTACCGAGACGCATATCCACACTCACGAACACCTAGTCACGATGCCGTCCGATCCGTTCACGGAGTACAGCATGAAGACGTCGTTCCTTATCGGGATGATCCATGGCGTCGGGGCGGAGACGCCGACACAGATCCTCTTGTTCACAACCGCCGCCGGCCTGGCAGGTGCGCTTGGGGGCGTGACCCTGGTCGGGATGTTCGTTGCGGGACTATTGCTCGGCAATACGGTCCTGGCGATCGTCTCGACCGCCGGGGTGTCGGCAGGGACGAAGGTAGCGAGGCTTCACATGGGAGTGGCGACAACAGCGGCCGTGATCAGCATCTACGTCGGCTGGTCTTACCTCTTTGCCACAACGACCTCCTCCCGGTATCTCTCCCGCTCTGACCCCCTCATCATCACCGGAGTCGTTAGGAGCGGCGGGCGGGTTATCCTGCACGCCCGTTGAAGAAGCGAGCTGCGGCTCCTTTCTGCCTCGGTCCTGTCCAGCGTCGGGCCGTCCGCCCCTAGGGGCTAGCACCTACACCACAAGGAGGTGGGCATGGAGCTGCGCTACCCGCTTACCCGGTATGTCTACCGCCCGGTTTCTGCTCCGCTTGCCGCACTGCTCGCCCGAACTCGTGTCACCCCTACCCAGGTCACTTACGCGAGCGCCGCTCTCAGCTTTGGTGGGGGAGCCGCCTTCGCCACCCGGATGTATCCGTTGGGCGCAGCACTCACCTTCTTGGGTTCCATCACCGACTGCATCGACGGTGATCTGGCCCGCGAAACAGGACGTACCTCACCGTCTGGGTCATACCTCGACCATGTATTCGACCGCTGGACGGATGCGGCACTCATCCTGGGCTTGACCTTCTCGGATCTCGACAGCTTCGCGACGCCGGGGTTCGTGGCGCTTCTCGGAACCTTCATGACGAGCTACACGCGAACCAAAGCTCAAGCGGTTGGAACCGATTGTGAGGTTGGCATCGCTGGGCGTGACGCGCGCATGCTGATCCTCGTGGTGACGGGCGTGACCGGCTATATCGCCATCGGTCTGTGGAGCGTGGCGGTCCTGGGTCTCATCACGGCCGTGCACAGGATGGCCTGGACGATCAGGAGGCTCGATGCAGCGGGTTGAGCGCGAGCTAGAGCCGCGTCCGGAGACGCGCCCCGTCCTCTTCATCACGCGCTCTCGCGGCGACCACGACGTGGCTGCTCGGCGACTGGCTAGCTATATCGCCGACCTTGGTTTCTCCCGTCCGCACTTGGTCGCTTCCTCACGTGCGTTGGATCTGTTAGCCGAACTGCGGCCGGTACAGACCAACGTGGTGCCGACCCTTGCCACCGCCACGGAGGCACGAGCTTGCGCAAAACGTGCTCGAGCCAAAGGTGCAGACGTAGTGATCGGGAGCGGCGGGGGATTCAGCCTTGATTTCGCGAAGGCAGCTGCCACGGCGGCCGACCTTCCCATGGTCGCGATACCGACGCAACTGTCGCACGATGGATTCGCATCTCCTGTGTCGATCCTTACCGACGGCCGAGGCCGGCGGGTCACCCTCGAGGTTCGTACGCCCGAAGCGGTATTCCTGTCGCTGCCGACGGTCGCCCAGGCGCCTAAGCAGGCGTTCGTCGCGGGGCTCGGGGACCTCCTGTCGAACCGGCTCGCGCTGCTCGATTGGGAGCTGGCCGAACGCCGAGGCAACGACATCGTCATTCCTTCGGCGCGTGCGCTGGCGCGGGAGTCCGTGGAGCTGATCGATCCTCTTCTGCATAGCGATCCAGAACGAACCTGCAAGGACCCACAGCGCCTCGCGTTGCTGGCCACGGCTTTAGTCAACTCGGGTCGTGCGATGTTCATCGCGGGCAGCTCCCGTCCGGCCTCGGGGGCCGAGCACAAGATCTCGCATGCCATCGACGCGGTGCTTCGCCCTCGAGCCCTGCACGGCGCTCAGGTGGCCTTCGGCTGCGTGATCTCCTCGCATCTCCACGGAGCGGATACCTCCGAGATCCTGCAGATCCTTACCAATCTGGGACTGCCGACCCATCCCGGTGATCTGCGCCTCACCCGGGCGGAGCTTCGCGACGTTCTCGACCATGCCATGACACTGCGCCCCGAGCGCTACACGATCCTCGACGAGCTCCCTCGCTATCACGGGGCGGTCGACGATCTGATCAGCGACCTGTGGCCGGACGTCTGATCCGGACAGCGGGCGTCTCCCGATGCTGCAAGTAGATGTCGCCCCGGGCGTCCATCGGATCCAGAACGCCTACACGAACTGGTACCTCATCGAGGAAGGTTCCAGCCTCACCGTGGTCGATTGCGGGACGCGATCGTCGTGGGCGTCGTTCGAGGACGCGCTGCAGAGACTGGGGCGGAAAGCCTCAGACGTCGAGGCCGTTGTCCTAACCCACGCCCACTTCGATCACATCGGTTTCGCGGAACGCGCCCGCTCCGAGTTGGGGGTGCCGGTCCTGGTGCACGAGAGAGACGTCGAGTTGACCAAGCGCCCGATGAGCTATGCCCACGAACGAAGCCGGCTCCCCTACCTGCTCATGCCGAAAGCCATGCCGATCGTGGCCGGCCTGCTGCGCGAGCGCGCCTTCTGGCCAACGCCCGTCGAAAAGGTAGAGACGTACAGCGGGGGCCGCCTGGCCGTACCAGGCTCGCCCGAGGTCGTTTTCACGCCGGGGCACACCTTCGGGCACTGCGCGCTGCATCTTCATGGTCGGGACACCCTCATCGCCGGTGACTGCATCGTGACCTTGAATCCCTACACGGGAAGAACGGGCCCACAGATCGTCGCGGGAGCCGCTACCGCCGACAGCGGCGCCGCCCTGGCGTCCCTCGACGCGGTGGCCGCAACCGGCGCCACCATCGTATTGACGGGCCACGGCGACCCCTGGCGCGGCGGCGCGCAGGAGGCGGTACGACTGGCTCGAGAAGCCGGGCGCTCCTGAGGACTCAGACCCACCTGCCGGCCCTGCTCGGGGCCGGGGCTAGCAGTAGATGTAGGGGTCCTTGGTGTTTCCGAAGCTCTCGCCGAGAACCGCGGCGTTGTCCCAATAAGCGTGGCGAGCTTCGATCTGCGCGGTCATGAAGGCGCACGGCTCGGCCCCCTTGCGCCGCTCGGCTTTTCCTCCCACGCCTAGATGAGCGAGGGTCTCGCCGACGACCTTGTGCTCGTTGTCCGGCGTGATCACGCCCCACCCGGTCTGCAACCAGGGGGCCGCGGAAAGGACCGGGACCGAAGTCGCCCCGAACAGCCCACCCTTGCCCGGCTTGTAGTCGCCGGTCACCGGGTAGTAAGCGCCTTCCTCCAGAGCGCGACGCATCTGCCAGTTGGTGAAAGAGATCCTGCCTTGCACCATGAGAGGGGTCTTCACACCTTTGGCGACAACTCCGCCGGAGTGGCCCGCCGCCCGGCGGGCGGCGAGGAGGACCCGAGAGAACGTTCCCGCGCTGCGAGGCGTGGCGAAGCTCGTTCCGCTGACCGACTTCGTGCCCTCTTCACAGCTGCGGCAATACGGCAGCTCTTGTGTGAAGTCACCCACGAAATCACTGAAGCTGCCCGAGACGACCTGCCGGCCCTCGGTGTCGCCCTCTTCGAACCCGGCGATCCCCACGGTCCACCACGGACCCGAGGTCTCGTCGAGAGCGGCCAGCGTCGGGTCGTTCGCGGCGGCGCCGAAGTGCATCTTGCCGTTCTTGACGACACCCGTGTAGCTGTGACTGAGGTGGTTCAAGGTCGGGATGCTGGTGAAGGGGCCGTAGCTGGTGCTGACAAGATCTACGGCGGGGTGTGTGAAAGCCCACTTCTCAGACGCGTCGCTGATGTCGTCCACACTGACGACGATGGCGTCCGGATTGGCGGCCAAGACGGCGCCGGTCGTTCCGATCCCGTGGGCGCTATCGTCGCCGTCCGGTCGCAGGCGCTTCCCGTCGGCCTGGAACGACACGCCGATGAGGTTGGTGCCGCGAACCAATAGGGCTCGCCCTCCTGGATACGGTCGAACTGAGCCCTGTCCTTGGCGAAGTCTTTCTGGAAGTCGCCGGTTCGGGTGAGGTGGATGATGTTGTCCTTGCCGATCCCGAACTCTTTCAAGACCTGCGGAGTCACGCTGGAGGGCCTGGACTTACCGTAGAGACTTCCGCCCGCATGGAAGAACTCGTGGTACGGGTTGGTCGCCGAGTCGATCACGGCGACCACGCGCGCGGCGTGGCGCCTGCGGCGGTTTGGACGCCCCGCTTTTCACGAAACCGGCGGCCTGGGCAGCCCCCATGGGCACCAGCGCCGCCACCAGAGCTGCACCGGTGAGAGCCATGGCGCGCTTCATCAACAGTCGCACCTCCGCTTGGTTGGTCACTCGGGCACTTCCCTGAGGGATAGTTCTCCGGCCGCCAGACCATCCCTGCCCGCAGGGCCCCGACCACTGCCGGCGGGGCTAGATACCGCTCGATGAGGGCATAAAGGAACGATGATCCCAGTCACGAAGCTCCGCGACCTGGCCTTCGCCACACCGGTAGGCGACGAGCGCTCGTCACACCTCTCGGCAGCCAGTGGCCTGGTGCACATCGGCTCGACCTTGTTCGTGATCGCCGATGACGAGAAGCAACCATCTTTCCGAACGAGGCGGGGGAGCCGGGACACCAGATCCAGATCCTGCCGGGTCCGGTCCCGGACTCGGACGAGGAACGCGCGACGACCAAGCCCGATCTAGAAAGCCTGGTGGTGCTCCCACCCTGGCCCGGGTGTCTTCACGGCGCTCTGATGACGCTCGCGTCGGGAACCAAGAAGCGTGATCAAGCGGTCTTGATCCCACTCGGCGACAACGGTCTTCCGGGAACCGGCCACCGTCAGGTCGATCTTTCGCCTCTCTTCGACATGCTCCGTTCCCAGATCGAAGACTTCAACATCGAGGGCTGTGCCGTCCAAGGTGAGACGTTGCACCTCTTCCAGAGAGGAACCGACCATGGTGGCCCGAACGCCCGCATCGACCTCTCGCTCAACGAGGCGGTGGCCGGTCTAGACAACGCAGCCGCCTTGCTCCCCGAGCACGTGATCGGCATCACCGAATACGACCTCGGCCGGCTGAAGGGGGTGAAGCTGTGCTTCTCCGACGCCTCTCCCCTTCCCGACGGTCGTCTCGTTTTCACCTGCTCGGCCGAGACCTCCGGTGCGGGTGATGACGGACGCGTGACCGGATCGGCCGTCGGGACGATGGAACCCGGAGGCGAGGTGTCGATGGTGGAGCCGTTCGATCTCGAGGTCAAGATCGAGGGCATGACCGCGATCGCTCACGACCACTGGATCCGGGTGCTCCTCGTGGCCGACGCCGACGACCCGGCGACGCCGTCGGCCTTGATGGAGGCTCGCCTAGAGACGCCCTAGAGCTTCGCGGTGCCGAACTGCAGGACCTGTTGGAAGGTCGGGCGGTTCTGCCACTGGATGTTTGGCTGGTCTTGCAGACCCACAGGCGTGAAGTTGATCTGGTCGCCTGCCTCGTTCGCATCCCATTTGGCAGGATCGGCGCCGAACTCTTCCTCCAACGCCTTCACCGTAGCTCTCAGACTGGCGGTCAGGTCCTTGCGACACGACCTCAACGATCCCTTTCCGCAATAGATGCGCGAGCCCTTGCCGCGGACCCTCAACCCGAGGACGGTCCGGAGATCTTTGTTGATGTGGCTGTAGAAGCCGCTCTGGAAGGCGCTTCCCTGAGCGCGGGGCGCGTCGTGATGGCGCATCGGGAGAACGTCGTAGGCATCACCCAAGGTCGGCTTGAAGATGGCCAGCGCGGCCCTCTCCCACCATCGATCCATCAACGCGATCGCGGCCGAGTGCTCGTAGGCGCCGTTGGAGTCCTTGTCCCGCCGATGCGCGCCCGAACGCTGCCACTTCTTGAGCAAACCGACGGCTCGCTGCAGTCGCTCATCGGCAGGCTTCCGGATCACTTTCAACATGAAGGGAAGAACCCGCGTGCCTCGCAGGTCGGTGGTAGCGGCATCACCCATGATGTTGACGAGGTCGACCAGGCTGATCTTGCCCCGCTTCTTGTACCTGCGGATGCCGTCGTCGAGCATCTGCACGCGCTGCACCGGCCCGTAGCTGAAGTTGGCGTCGTTCGCCCGGAACCCAGGCGCCTGCTTGTTGTTCCACGAAGTCATCCAGCCGCGCTTCGGATTGATGTCTTTCGGTGTGTCGGCGAAGGACAGGCTGCCGCGCCAGTCCCACTTGCCGGTGCCCCACACGGGAAGGTCCGGATCGATGTGACGGGTGCGCAAGGGGTGCAGGCCCCCGAGCTGATAGGCGATGTCTTTGCCGTCGAGATAGAACCAGTTGAACGTGAAGGTGAAGCGAGCGAAGGCGCGCTGGAAGTCTCTCGCGCCGTCGATCCTGGCCGGATCCGAGATCTCGACATAAGTGAGGGCCGAGTCGACCTCCTTCTTGAAAGACGCGCGCTGGGCGGTGAAAGCGACCGGCTTGCCCTTGATGGTCCCTCTCGCCTGAACGATGCCGTTGTCGGTGCGTTGCGTAGTCATCTCGACCAGGACGGTCTCGGGGGGAACACTGGCGGCAGTGGGTTTGGCTTCCCACGTGTCGGTGCGTGAATACATCTCGACGCACTTTCCACCCTTGATGTAGCCGTTGCTGTCCACGGTGGCCTTGCCTCCGGCGGGATCGCAGAGCTTCTCGGCGAATGTGTCCACCTGGTCACCACCTGCCGACGTTGCGCTCCAGGCATAGTCGGCGCCTCTGCCCAGCAAGACGTACAGAGAGATGCCCGGGAAACCGACGCCGCGGGCATCGATGCCGGGGCCGTGCAGGTCCAGCTCCATCAGGATCTCCGGGGACCAGTAAGCCACCTGCGGGCCGTACACGGCGAGAGGCCGTCCCGAAGCAGAGAGGTTGGATCCCACCAGAAGCGCGTTGCTCTGCGCCTCGGGATAGGTCAGCGCTATCTCGCCCCACGGAGCGTCGATGTGATCGGGCATAGCCGCGGCGCGCATCTGGCCCGCGACGGCAGCGGCATCGTCGGGTAGCGCTCGGGAGGCCTTGTCGAGCTTCCCAAGGTCGGTGTTCCACACGAAGCGCTTGCTCGTGGTCACGGGAGACTCGGGATCGTCGGGGAAGTTGAAGTCCTTGAGGATCCTGCGGGCGGCGCCGTACTTGAAGCCCTTCTTCTGCAGCGCCTCGATGAAGCTCGCGTTGGCCAGCTCGCCTCCGCCTCCCACTCCCAGAGCGGAACCGATCAGGCTCGCGATCGCGGCGGTGTCGGTGGCTTTCCACTCCTCGGGCAGGATCTGCAGGGCCTCGTACTCAGCCGGAAGCTTGGAAGGATCCGAGCGGGCCTCATCGATGTACTGGTTGATGCCGTCGACGTAGGCGGTGAGATCGGCGAAGGCTAGCTCCCCCAACTCTCCTCCCAATCCCTTGACGCGGTCGATCATGGCCTGCAACTCTTCCTCGCTGTAGCCCGACTTGCGGTACACCGCCCGGTCGCTGGCGAGGTTCGCCTCGGACGCCCCGAGGAACTCGCTGAGACGGCCCCGCCCGACGTGACGCAGCACGTCCATCATGAAGAGACGATCTTCGGCGGAGACGTAGCCGGCTCCGAATATCGTGTCGGCGCGAGTCGTGCCGTAGACATGCGGCACGCCGAAACCCTTGTCCCGCAGAACAACGACACCGTCGCGCGGCGAGTACTCACGCTCGATGTCGTCGGCCTTCACGCCGAAGGTCGCGTCTTTGAAGTACTCGTCGAGCTCGTCGGCGGCGATGTCGGGAGCCCCCTGCACCATGCGGTCGTACAACTCGATCTGATCCGAGTTGTGGGGACTCTGCTGTCGGGAAGCTTGTTCGGCGCCGTTCTGATACTCGCCCTGGCCCGGCGGAAGGATGTTGAGCGCGGTGATGGCGCCATCGCGAGCGCCGTAAGGCTGCACCGGCCCCTCGGCGGCCCCCAGCGCCGATACCGACAGCGCCAAGATCAAAAACGAGGCGATGACGCCTTTGAACAGGATCTTCACATTGAGTCCTCTCCGCTTACCACTCGTGCTCCGGCCACAGCTTAAGCCGTGCCGGCAACAGCTCTGTTGGCCGCTCTAGACCTTTCCGGTGAAGCGCAGGATGTCGATGCCCCGGTTGTAGTCGACCGCGTAGGCGATCTCGTCGGTGATCCAGTAAACGGCGCTGGTGGAACCCGCATAAGGCAGGAAGTAGCCGATCTCTTTGATCTTTCCCTTCGAGCTCACGTCGATGAAGCGGGTGCCGAACTCGAAGAAGGCTGCGGCGACGAGGCCGCCATCGCGGAATCGGGGATGCGCCTCGTGCCAATGTGACGAGCAGTTGCGACCGCCTGGGACGTTTCCGTCGGTGGGGACCCCGTTGCTCATCCGGTATTCATCGATCATCGAGAAGGTGCCGGTCTTCTTCCATCTAGTGGCGTCCCACGTCATGAAGGCCGCGGACTTCTCGCTGCAGCGCAGGTTGAAGGTCGTCTCGCCGGCCATCAGGAGGAAGTCATCGCGGCCCCCCTGCGGCCACCGCGGCGTGTGGATGAAACGCCCGTCCGGGTTGCTGCCCAGAGCCAACAAGCGGGGACGAACCGGGTTCGAAGCGTCGAGAAGCTGGATCGGTTGCGACGCCGTCAACACCACGCCCGGCCGGACCTCTTCCACGTCATGACCCGAGCTCGTCACCACGCCGGGACCGTCTCCCCAGCTCTGCTTCAGAAGCTTCGGCTTGGACGGCTTGCGGATATCGATGATGTTTCCGTCCGAGCCGTAGGCGAAGGTGCAGTCGAGGACACAACTGGTTGTGTGCTGAGCCGCGCCGGCCACCTCGCCCACGATGCGGGGGTTCGTCTTGTCCTCCACGTCGATGATGTAGACGACCCGCGTGACGGTGTTGGGAACGACCAGGATCTGTCCGTTCCCGTCGATGTCCTCCCGGCTGAACTGGAACTCCTGAGGCATCGGAAGAACGCCCACGAGCTCGGGGTTCACGGGCTCGGAGACGTCGAAGATCATGATCTTGTTCTGGTCGTTCGTATAGAAGTACTTGCCGATCAGGCGTCCGCCCACCCCATTGGTCGACAGCGGTATGTGCTTGACGTGCTCGACGTTGTCGCTGGCGAACCCACCCGTCGTGGGCGCTGCGTCAAGGGCGGCGGTTGCCGTTGTCGGCGGGAGCGCCACCATGGTGGCAACCAAAGCAAGAAGGAGGCGTCTCAGAACCGAGCGAGAAGTCATGCTCAACCTTTCGAGAAGGTGGCGGTCACGGTGCCCGACGTCGCCACACCGTAGGTGTGATTGGCGCAGACTCCAGTGAAGACCGAGATCTCGACCAGGGCCCGGCTGGCCAGCACTACCCCCGGGTGTCCCACGTTGCAGAAGGCGATGTCGACCCCATGGTGATGTCCGCCCGCTCCCGCTTGGCGGATGTGGACCATCACGGGGAGGCCCGACGCATCTTGGGCCACGACCCTGAGGCGTCGCTCGCCTAGCTTGGGCTGAACGTCATCGGAGGCATGAGAGGGACGACTCCCGGGTTGCCGTGGTCCTCGTCGCCATGACCCTCGACCCAGAACCCGTTCGAGGCCGCGTACACCTGCGAGACCGCACGGCTTCTGGCCCCCCCGGCGAAAGATGGCAGCGGCACGCTGATCAGAGCAGTGGCCGCGATGAGACAGGCGATCGAGAGACGACGCATGACTGGTGGTTCGGCGTGGCGGCCTTATCCCTGCCGGAAACAAGCCGGTTAGGGGAGGGTGCGGGCCCCGTCTAGGCCTCGGGTATGGGAACGCCCCGGGTCGTCGGAAGCTCCACGTGTCGTTTCATCTCGATGACGGTGCCCTCCGACGAGGCGTCGATATGAACCTCGTCCATCAGCTCGCGAACGAGGAACAGGCCCCGGCCCCCTTGCGCGGTCCAGTTCGGCAGTCGGTGCATCTCTACCGCAGAGGGATCGAAACCGCTCCCCTCGTCGGAGATGGCCACCACCACGCTGCCTCGGTCCGCCGAGCAGCGCAGTCGCACCAGGCCGTTGCCGTGCGGGGCCCGGCCGTGAGCAACCGCGTTCGAGGCCGCTTCGTCGGTCGCTAGAAGGATGTCGTAGCTGATCGAAGGGTCAACCCGCAGAGTGTGGAGGAAGTCACGCACATGCCTGCGTAACTCCGGCACACAGGCGGGCTCGTTCTGAGCGACGAATTCGAGCATCTCGTTCTCCTGGGGGCCGGGGTCCTACTAGCGCTACCCGTTGTAGGGGGTGTCCAACCTCATCAGGAGCAGAACGTGCCGGCCCGCTCCGCCTCGTTAGCATTGGGCCCCCTGGCGAGAGTGGCGGAATTGGCAGACGCGCTGGCTTTAGGTGCCAGTGTCTCCGGACGTGGGGGTTCAAATCCCCCCTCTCGCACTCGAACCGGGGCCCGGGTCTGTGGGACCGGAGGGCGTGGCCGGACCGGCAACTATGGTGCCCGGATGGCCCCTGTGGATAGCGCCCTCGAGTTCGCGCTGGAGATCGCCCACGTCGGCGGCGAGATCGCCATGAGGCACTATCAGAAAAGCCTCTCCCTGCAGAGGAAGGCGGACGACACCTGGGTCACGGAAGCCGACCTCGCGGTCGAGTCCGAGCTGAGGGCCAGGGTGGCCACGGCGTGGCCGAAGCACAACTGCCTGGGGGAAGAAGACGGGTTCGCGGCCGCCGACGGAGGTCCCCCCGTAGCTGGCGCCCCCACCTGGATCATCGACCCGATCGACGGCACCCACAACTACATGGCGGGGATCCCGATCTGGGGCACACTGGTGGGGCTGCAGACGGCCGACGGCTTCGTCGCCGGCGTATGCCACGCACCTGCTCTGGGTGAGACCTACGAGGGAGCCCGGGGGCTCGGCGCCCGGATGAACGGCAACGACATCTCTTCGGACAACGTGGGCTCCCTGTCCGAAGCCACCACGGTGTTCGGTGGCGGGGCGTTCGTGGAAGAGAAGTTCCAGCCCTTCGTCGACGGCCTGCTCGCGCGCTCCTGGCGCATCCGAGGGTTCGGGGATTTCTGGGGCCACATGCTGGTGGCACGGGGGGCTGCTCACGTCATGTTCGAGCCGGAGCTCAGCATCTGGGACACCGCCGCCCTGGTTCCGATCGTGACCGAGGCGGGGGCGAAGCTCACGCACCTCGACGGCAGCCCCTGGCACGAGCAGGGTTCGTGTCTGACCACTTGTGCCGCATTGCACGAAGAGGTCGTCGCGCTGGGGGCCGGGGTCACATGACCCGCTGCTAGATCCCGAGCCGGTGCGCGAGCCCTCTGAAGGCGCGGCCCCGGTGGCTGAACCCCAGCTTCTCGTTGAGAGGGATCTCGGCCATGGTGCGGGAGTCGCCCTCGGGGATGAAATGGGGGTCGTATCCGAAGCCCTGACTGCCGCGCGGCGAGAGGGTTATGTGACCCTCACATGATCCTTCGGCGATCACCTCGTGCCCGTCCGGCGTCACGAACACCGCCACACAGCGGTAACGACAGGTGCGATCCGACTCGGGGACGTATTCGAGCTCCTGCACCAGCTTCGCGTTGTTCTCCCGGTCCGTCGCGACCTCTCCCGCGTAACGAGCAGACCTCACCCCGGGAGCACCCCCCAGGGCATCCACCTCGATCCCGGAGTCGTCCGCGACCGCAGGCATTCCCGTCGCCACGACGACCGCTCGCGCCTTGGCCAGGGCGTTCTCGGTGAATGTGTGGAAGGGCTCTTCCAGCACCAGCTCCGGCGCGACCTCGTCCAACGGAACCAGCTCCAGGGTGGGGAGCAGCAGCGCGGCCTGCTCGGCCTTGTGCCGGTTACGCGACGCGAATACGACCCTCACTCCGCCGGCGGTGCCCCCAGGACCTGCTCCTGATGCTGGGTGAGGCTGACGATGCCGTCGGTGGCCAGATCCAGGAGCTGGTCCATCTCGGAGCGCTCGAAAGCTCCTTGCTCCGCCGTTCCCTGAACCTCCACGATGCGGCCGGCACCGGTCATCACTACGTTCATGTCGACCTGGGCGGTCGAGTCCTCCGCGTAGTTCAGATCGAGGCACGGGACGCCGTCGACGATGCCCACGCTCACTGCGGAGACCGAGTCGATCAGCGGCGGTGTCTTTAGCTCGCCCCGCTCTTCGAGAGCGGCGAAAGCTTGGGCCAGAGCCACGAAGGCACCGGTGATAGAGGCGGTGCGGGTACCGCCGTCTGCCTGAAGAACATCACAGTCGATCCAAACGGTCCGTTCTCCCAGGAGCTTCATGTCCGTCACCGCCCGCAGGGAGCGCCCGATCAGCCTCTGGATCTCCTGTGTGCGGCCCGAGGGCCGGCCCTTGTTGACCTCTCGTGGGACACGTTCATTGGTGGAGCGGGGAAGCATCGAGTATTCGGCCGTCACCCAGCCCACTCCCCGTCCTTGCATCCAACGCGGAACGCTCGTCTCGAGGGTCGCCGTGCAGATCACCTTGGTGTTGCCCATCGATACCAGACAGGATCCCTCGGCGTTCGGCATGAATCCCAGGGTCATGTCCACGGGACGAAGCTGTTCGGGCGTACGCCCGTCAACGCGAGCCATCAAGGCAGCTCCAACCTGAGACCGTCGGCGGCGAGCTGCACTTCCGCCTGTCCGCTGGTCTTGTGAGCTTGGGTGAGAGAGAGCCCCGCGTCCCGCTCCGGCGGCAGGTGCGTCAGCAGGAGCTTCTTGGCCCCTGCCCCGGCAGCCGCCGAGCCCGCCTGACCCGCGGTCATGTGTCCCTCCCACTCGAGGTCATCGTCTTGCAAGGTGGCTTCGCAGATGAACACGTCGGCGTCGCGCGCCAGCGCCTCGAGATCCCCGCCCGGGCCGGTGTCAGACGAATAAGCGAGAACGCCCTCTGCATCTTCGATACGGACCCCCACGGTCTCGGGTGGATGAGCCATCGAGAAGAAAGCGATCCGGACGCCGCCCAGGTCGATGGTGTCCGCCGCACTCACCGGGTGCAATGAGAAAGCTTGGTCCAACTCCGCGGCGAAGCCGCACACACGCTCGAGCGTTTCGGGTGGAGCCCACAGAGGGATCTCCGGCAGAGGTTCGGTCTGGCCATAGCGGCGGGCATGGAAGAGCTGAAAGACATCGCTTACGTGATCGGGGTGACGGTGCGACATCACCACGCCGGAGAGCGAGGTGTGATCCATCTGCTGCAACAGGTTGCGCCACGTGCCGGAACCGCAGTCCATGAGGATGCGCGCCTCACCTGCCTCGACGAGGTAGCCCGAGCAAGCTCGATCGCGCGTCGCGTACATCCCTGATGATCCGAGCACCGTCACCGAGATGGTCACGACGCGGCGCGCGCATTCGGGACCGACGGCCATGGACGATGCTCGACGCCTTCGAGCTCGGCCCCCAGGAACCTGCGTCCTAGCTCATCGAAGAGATCTTGTCGTCCCGACGTGATGAAGCGCCTCGTTCCCTCCCCTTGGGACCGATTCACCAGGTCGAGATCGAGCAACCGCGCGTAGACCTCGGTGGCGGTCGCTTCGGCTGAAGAGATCAACACAACGCCTTCTCCCATCACGTACTGGATCACCCCAGATAGGAGAGGGTAGTGGGTGCAGCCCAGTATCAAGGTGTCGATCTCCGCTTCCTTCAGAGGCTCGAGGTATTCCCGCGCGGTCCGAAGGAGATCGTCGGAGGTCGTGTCTCCGGCCTCCACGAAATCAACGAAGGCCGGGCACGCACGTGACTCCAACACCACGTCGTCGCGCAGGCGCAGGAGGGCCCGGTCGTACGCGCGCGAGGCGACGGTCGCGATCGTCCCGATCAGACCGATCCGCTTGTTCCTGGTGGCCGCGACCGCAGCTTTCACTCCCGGATCGATCACGGTCACGATCGGGACGCGGTAGCGCCCCGTGGATTCGTAGAACGCCGTCGATTCGGCCGAGTTGCAAGCCACGACCACCAACTTCACCTCTTCGGCCACCAGAAGATCGGTGATCTCCAGAGCGAACCCGCGGACCTCCTCCGGATCCCTGGGTCCATAGGGGCAACGGGCCGTGTCCCCGAAGTAGACGATGCTCTCGTGGGGCAGCAGGTCGATGACCGCGCGAGCGACCGTGAGACCACCCAGGCCGGAGTCGAACATGCCGATCGAGCGGGTCGCCTCTACCACCACAGAACCTCTTCGACCTGCGCCTCGGCGGTGTCGATGTCCTGCGTCCACGCTTCCGTGGACAGGTACTTCCAGCCCCCGTCGGGGAGCAGGCAGACGACGTCGCCCCCGGCTGCTTCGCGAGCCAGACGTTCGGCCACCCTCTGGGCGACCCACACGACCGCCCCGGAAGAGATGCCGGCGAAGATGCCCTCTTTCTGCAACAGCTCTCTCGTCCACAAGATCGAGTCGCGTGCTTTCACCTTGACCTTGCCGTCCAGGACCTCCGGATCGAACAAGGGTGGGATGTATCCGTCCTCCAGCGACCGGAGGCCGTAGACCAGCTCGCCCAACTCGGGCTCCGCGGCCACCACCTTGATGGTGGGATCGTGTTCCTTCAGACGCCGGCCATTGCCCGTCAAGGTCCCGCCGGTTCCGAGGCCGGCCACGAACGCTCTCACCTCGGGCAGATCTTCGAGGATCTCGCGCGCGGTCCCGTTGTAGTGAGCGTCTGCGTTGGCTTGGTTGCCGTACTGGAAGGGCATGTAGTACCGGTCATCTTGCGCGAGCTCCTGCGCCATCACCACCGACCCGTTGGTCCCCTTGGCGCCCTCCGAGAAGATGATCTCGGCACCGAACGCTTTGAGTAGCTGGACCCGCTCGGAGCTCGCGTTGTCGGGCATGACCGCGGTGAACCGGTAACCCCGGATCTTGGTCACCATCGCCAGGGCGATCCCCGTGTTGCCGGAAGTGGGCTCCAGCAGGATCTTGTCCTTCGTTAGCTCCCCCGAGGCCTCGGCGGCCTCGACCATGGCGAGAGCGACCCGGTCTTTCAACGAGCCGGTCGGGTTCTCGCCCTCGAGCTTCACCCACAGCCGGACACCCTCCACCGGGCACAGCTGAGGAACCTCGACCAGCGGCGTATTGCCGATGGTGTCGAGGATGGACTTGTACTTCATGAGAGCGGGCTCAGCCCCCTGCGACCGACGGCAGCAGCGACACGGTGTCGCCGTCCGACACCTTGGTATCGAGCTTGTCCAGGTATCGAGCGTCTTCGTCATTGACGTAGACGTTCACGAACCTGTGCAGCTGGCCTTCTGGCGTGAGCAGCTGCTCGCGCATACCCGGATAGCGACCCTCGAGCTGTGTCACCAGGTCCCCGATGGTTCCGGACTCCAGCTCGACCGTGGATCGTCCGTCGGTGTACTTGCGGAACACGGTCGGTATACGAACTTCGACGGCCACCTTCCCTCCTTTTATCTGTTGGTCATCGTAGTCAACCCTCGACGACGACCGGGATCTCCTGGATATCTCCCTCGGCGTCCGTCCAGTTCTCTTTCACGATCCGGAACGCTCGGATGGTCGCAGGATCTTGGGCCAACGACACGATGATGTAGGGAACGTCCTCCCGCGCCTCTCGCACGTCGGTCGGCGAAGGGAACGCGTCGGTACGGGTGTGGGAGTGGAAGACGCCGGCGAGGTCCCACCGCTCCTGGTCGAGCTTCTCGTAAGCAGCGAACTGCTCTCTCGTGTCGAGGGAATAGCGCACCGGGCTGGCGTCGGCATTGGTCATGCGGAAGACCTTGACCACCTCGCCGTCGGACGAGGCGATGATGCCGCAGGCCTCATTAGGCCGCCCCTCCAGGCAGTGAGCCACCATGTCCTCCGCGACAGCCTCCGGCAGCCGAAGCTCCCTCATCGCACGATCTCGATCGTGCCGTCTCCGGCCTCCAGGGTTCCGATGACGGCAGCGTCGGTCACGCCCCGCGCGCGGAGCTCTCTCATCAAGGAGTCCGTGGTGTCCCCGTCGATCGCGATCAGCAGGCCCCCCGACGTCTGGGCGTCGAAGAGCAGCGCCAGCTCGTCGTCTTCCAGCGCGGAGGCCTCCACATAGCGCGCGTGAGCCTCGCGGTTCCTCTTGCTTCCACCCGGCAGGATGCCTCTGCGGGCCAGAGCCAGCGCCTCTTCGACGACGGGGACATCCGAGAACCGGATGCGGGCGGAGATCCCGTCCAGCATCTGCAGGAGATGCCCGACCAGCCCGAACCCCGTCACGTCGGTAGCCGCGCTCGCGCCCGCGGCGACCATGGCCTCGGCCCCCTCGCGATTCAGCGCCGACATGATGCCCACGGCTCGCTCGACGGTGGACGGGTCCGCAACACCTTCCTTCACCGCGCTCGAGATGATCCCCATGCCGAGCGGTTTCGTGAGGACCAGCGCAGATCCCGGCTTGCCTCCGGTCTTGCGTATCACTCGCACGGGGTCGACCAGCCCCGTGACCGCCAAGCCGAACTTCGGCTCCGGGTCGTCGACCGAGTGCCCCCCGACGACCGAGACACCGGCCTCCTCGCAGGTCTCCCCGGCCCCCTCCAGAACGCGCCCCAAGACCTCGAACCCGAGCGAGCGAGGCCACCCCACGAGGTTGAGGGCCGTGACCGGGCGGGCGCCCATGGCATACACATCCGAAAGCGCGTTCGCCGCCGCGATGCGCCCCCAGGCATAGGGGTCATCCACCACGGGTGTGAAGAAGTCGACGGTCTGGACCATGGCGAGCCCGGGCGCGACCTCGTAGACCGCCGCGTCATCGGGCGCGTCGAGGCCGACCAGCAAGGCCGGGTCGGTGGAGGTCGTCTTCACGTGGCGCATGACCTGCGCCAACTCGTCGGTTCCGAGCTTGCAAGCTCAGCCGCCGCCGTGTGAGTAAGAGGTCAGTCGAACCTCTTCGGGCACCTCGATCACCTCCCTTCTCGTCGGAGGGGCCATCCTTCCAGAGCGCATCGTCCTCCGACGCCGCGGCCCCGCCCCATCTCTCCAGGATCCGATCACGACGATGAAGAGTCCGGAAAGAACCTAGGATGGCCCCGTGGATGTCATGCAATGCCCCGTCTGCGCCCTGAGGTTCCGTTTCTCGTCCGAGCTGGAACAGCACCTGTCCCTCGAGCACCCGAAGTTCAAAGCCGAGGCGCGCTCGGGCGACGAGGAGTCGCTGTCGGAGGCGAGGCGCAAGCGCCAGATACGCAAAGAGGTCGCACGATTGACTTGACCGTCCGCGCTCCTGCGTACTATTGTATCAGTACATTGATACAATCGGGAAGGAGCGGCATGTTCGGGTTGGGGATCGTCGAAGTGATCGGCTTCGCTGTCGTCGTGGGGGCCGCGGCGTTCGTTCTCATCAGGTCGCGCGGCCGCCGGGAGCGAGACGCCGACAGTTGGGCTCGGGAGATGGGGGTCGACCTCACCGCCCGTAGCGAAGCCCTGATCGTCTCTTATTTCTCTCGGACCCGCGCCTTCAGGATCGCCGGCGCCCTCTTCGGCTTCGTGTCCCCCATCGCTTATGCCGCCAACCAACAAGAAGCTCTGCCGCGGCCGTACGGCAACTCGCTGGTCGTGGCATTGGTGGGTTACCTCGTCGGCGCGGTGATGGCGGAGCTGACGTTCACGCGCCCTCGCTCCCGCCGGGCAACGGCCACGCTGGCGCCGCGCGAGTTGCACCAGTACCTGCCGCGAGGGATGTCCCACGCGCTGCGCGCCGCGGCCGTGATCACGCTCGCTCTCGTCCCGCTCTACCTGGTCGTTCCGACGCGGCATCCTCGAGTCGAGGTGGGCCAACTTCTCGGCTGGGGCCTCCTGCCGGTGCTGCTCGCAGTCGGGGTGGAGATGCTGCAGCGACACATAGTGAGGCGCCCCAGCCACTCGGTGACCCCGATCTCGTCGCGGCCGACGACGCGATCCGGTGGGCTTCGGTCCACGCACTCGCGGGAGCGGGCATCGCGCTGGAGCTGTTGCTGATCGGAACCGCCCTGAACGCGATCGGCTTCATCACCGATGTGCAATTGCTTAGGTGGACGCTCCCCTGGCTGGCGCTGATCTGCATGGGAGCCGCGATCGGCGCCTGGACGGATCTGACGAAGCCGTACCGGTGGCAGGTGCAGCGGACCGGACTCCAGGCGCAACAATGATCCTCGAGATCGACCCGGACTCACCGGTCCCCCCTTACGAGCAGATCCGGTCGCAGGTCGCGACGATGGCTGCAAGCCGCGTGCTTCCGGAGGGGACGCGGCTGCCGGCCATCCGTCAGCTCGCAGCGGACCTGGGTGTGGCCGGGGGAACCGTGGCGCGGGCCTATCGAGAGCTAGAGCAACAGGGCGTCGTCACCACCCGCGGTCGCCATGGCACGTTCGTCGAGGCGGCGTCTCCGCCGAGGCGAGCGACAGAGGCCCTGCACTCAGCCGCCCGAGCCTTCGTCGTCCAAGCGAAGCAGCTGGGGGTCGACCGGGATTCCGCGGTCGACTCCGTCCGGCACGCTTTCGGAGCGATCGAAGCCGGTCGCACCCGGTGAAACAACCGAGGACCCGTGGCCCGCGTCGGCGTGGTCTGCTTGCGAGATGGAAATCCCCTTCGAGCGATATGTGCCCGTCGTCAAGGACCTTCAGCGTGAAGTGACCGAGGACCGAGTGACGGGCCTGGCGGCAGAGGTCGCGTTCTTCGGCGTGCTCAGCATCTTTCCCGGGCTTCTGATGGTGGTGGCTGCGATCGGCTCGGTGGACGCGTTCGTCGGCAGCGACCTCGCCCGCCTCTCGAAGCGACAGATCGTGGACTTCCTTCAGCTGATCCTGACCAAGGAAGCCAGCGCCGCGATCCAGGCCGTTGAAGATCTTTTCGCAAGTGGCAGCGACGGCCTCCTGACCGTGGCCTCGCTGCTCGCGCTGGTGGGGCTGTCGCGAGCGTTCGCGGTGTTGGCGACCGCGCTCAACCTGGCCTACGACTCCGAAGAGCGGCGGCCGTGGCTGCAACGCCGCCTGCTGGGGCTCGGGTTGTCCATCGGCACCGTCGCGATGACGGTCTTCATGCTGGTGATGATCGTGGTGGGTCCCTTGTTCGGCGCAGCGACGGGCGTAGCCCAGCTGCTCGGGATCGGAGACATGTTCAACTCCGCGTGGAACGTACTGCGCTGGCCGGTGGCCTTCGTCGCGATGGTGGTATGGGCGACCACGCTGTTCCACTTCGTGCCCTGCAGGCCGCGCCCGCGCTGGCGAGAGGACTTGCCCGGCGCCATCCTGACCGCGGTCCTGTGGCTGGTGGTCTCGCTGGGGCTGAATATCTACCTGCAGGTCGCAGCGGACGCGAACCCTGTCTTCAGCGTCCTCGGAGGAGGCTTGATCCTGTTGATCTGGCTCTACCTACTGAGCATGTCGCTGTTGCTGGGAGGAGAGCTGAACCCGATCCTGCACCGCCACCGCACGGGCAAGAAACAGAAATAGGCCGCGCATCCCTGCACGACCTTTAGTGGAGCTGCCGGGAATCGAACCCGGGTCAGGAGCGGCGGAGCGCAGCGGAGCCGCGGCCCGGGTGAGATGGCATTGGGCATGGCAGGGCAGCTCCGCGCAGGGAGCCGAGCGACCGTAGTGGAGCTGCCGGGAATCGAACCCGGGTCCCCCGACCCCGCGATAGGGCTTCTCTTCTACGAGCGTAGTCCGCGGTCAGATTTCAGAGCCGGTCGGCCCGCGAACAGCAACGACCGTCTCCTAGCTCGAGCTGAAGTCCCGCCCTTCGCCCCGAGCAGACTTCGGGCGGCAAGCCTGCTAGGCGACGCCGGACCCCGAGATCGCAGGCGCACCTCGGGCCGACGGCCATCATTTAGGGATGGCGACCGTGCGATTAAGCAGCGGCAGTTGATTAGTTCCCAGAGGATTAACGAGGTCACACCGGGAGTCCTCGGCTCGCTTCTCCTACCTCGGTCGAATCAGGGTCGATACCAGTTCAGCCCCTAGACCTTCTTTTCAATGTGCCCTCTCAGGATAGCGACCCGGGAGGTCACGTCAAAGACGAGACGAACTCCACGAGCTGCTCGTAGTCACTCTTGGTGAAACTGCGCAGAGCTCCCGCCGTCGTCATCGCGGCAGGAGCTTCCTCGTGAGAGGAGGTGTAACCGACGATGGTGATCGTGTCGTTGTTCTCGCGGATGGCTCGGGTCGCCTCGAGGCCGTCCATGATCGGCATCTGGAGATCCATGATCACCACCTCAGGGGCCAAGAGGGCTGCCTGTTCCACAGCCTCCCGACCGTTCTCAGCCTCACCCACGATCGTCATCCCGGCATCTTCAAGCCTTATGCGCATCATCATGCGGACGGGTTCCGAGTCATCGACGAGCAAGACGCGCTTGGACATCTAACGAGCATCCCCTTAGGGAAAAAAGGCGTGGTCTCCCACGACCCGGCCGATATGGACTGTCTGAGACTTGCGGTTCTCCTCGGCCTGTCGCCGGTCCTGCACCAACCCCGTCCTCCTCGGCTGGTATTCCTTTCCAGTCTCTGGATACCCGCTGAGATCAGCGGCGGCGTCCCATCTCTCGCTGCATGCTCCTCTCGGCATCCCGCTTCGCAATCGACTGACGCTTGTCATAGGTCTTTTTCCCTTTGGCGATAGCTATCTCTGCTTTGGCCAAGCCGTGCTTGAAGTACAGACGAAGAGGAACGAGCGTGCGGCCATCCTGGGTGACCGCGGCCTTGAGCTTGTCGATCTCACCTCGGTGCAACAGAAGCTTGCGCGGGCGAAGTGGATCGTGGTTGGCGCGGTTCCCGTGCGAATACGGGTTGATGTGGCACTGCATCAACCAGATCTCGTCGTCTTGGACGGCCGCGTAAGAATCGGCCAGGTTGGCTTTGCCGTCGCGGCACGACTTGACCTCGGTTCCCATCAACTGGATGCCCGCCTCGACGGTGTCCTCGATCAGGTAGTCGTGGCGGGCCTTCCGGTTCTGGGTGATCAGCTTGGTGCCGGCCCCCTCGGCCACGACTAGCCGGCGTCGTTCGTGGACAGAAGCATGCCGCGGAGGATCTCGAGCGCCCGCTGCTTCTGCACCTCGGCCGCGGCGTCCACCTCGACGTCGGGCTCGATGCCGGTGCCGTCGATGCTGCCCCTTTCCGGGGTGAGGTACGCAGCGGTCGTTAGCTTCAGGGCAGAGCCATCGAGCAATGGGACCAGACGCTGCACGGAGCCCTTGCCATAGGTAGTCGTGCCCACCAGGATGGCGCGGCCGCGGTCCTGCAACGCTCCCGCGACGATCTCGGATGCGCTCGCCGTTCCTCCGTTGACGAGAACGACGAGCGGAATGTCTTCGAAGGCATCACCTTCGGCTTCGTAGACCAGGTCCTCTTCCGTCCGGCTTTCGTAGGACACGATCTCGCCGTCCTCGATGAACGCGGACGCCACCTCGACCCCCTCATCGAAGAGACCGCCGCCGTTGTCGCGCATGTCGAGGATGATGCCGTCGGCCCCTTTTTCAGATAAACGTTCCACTTCGTCGCGCACGTCCTCGCCCGCTCCCTTCGCGAACGTGACCAGCCGGATGTAGCCGACATCGTCGCCTTCGAGAGAGGCTCTCAAGCTCGGCAGAGCGATCTCCTCGCGCGCGATCGTGAAGCTGAGAGCGTCGGTGCCGCGTGCGATGTCGAGCTTTACCTTGGTGCCTTCCGGCCCCTTGATGCGAGCGATGGCCTCGTCGGTCGTCATCGTGGCCACGTCCTTGCCGTCGATCCTCTCGATCACGTCGTCGGCTTCGAGGCCTGCCGCCAGAGCAGGACTCTGGGGCAATACCGAGACGATCTTCAGGCTCCTGTCGACGGTCTTGAGCCAGATGCCGATGCCCGAGAAGCTTCCGGTGGTCAGCTCCTGGAAGGAGCGGTAAGCCTGAGGTGAATAAAAGAGGGCATAGGGGTCGTCCTGCTCCTTCTTCAATACCTTCACCATGCCCTTGACTGCACCTCGAGCGAGGGCCTCTTCATCGGGCTGATCAACCGCCGTGCCGCGGATCTCTTGATAGGCATCGCGGATGATGCGAAGGGCGGCATCCTTCTCGTTGACGTTGATCGTGGGAGCCTCACCCCGGCCGAACAGGGCGCCTCGGGCATATGAGTAGCCGACGCTGAACGACGCCATCACAACTACGACGACGCCGACCAGGGCGATCAAGAACTTCTGCACGCGCTCCATCAGAGCTAAGCGTAGATGGTGGGTCCGGCTATGGCGTCGATCTTCGCTACGGCCGCGCTGGACCCGCGTTCACTACAGATAGGGCATGGGATCCACCGGGGACCCGCTTACGCGCACCTCGAAGTGGAGGTGCGGCCCGGTGCAGTAGCCGGTGCAACCGACGTTTCCGATAGGAACACCTCGGCCCACCTGCTGTCCGCTCGAGACCCCAAAGGCAGAGAGGTGGTTGTAGGTCGTGGCCAGGCCGCCGCCGTGGTCGATGACGATGACGTTGCCGTAACCGCTCATCGCCCCGACGTAGGCGACCACGCCCGCGTCGGCCGCTATGACGGTCGCGCCGTAAGGAGCACCGATGTCGATGCCTGTATGGAGTCGCTGGTCGCCGAAGATCGGGTGGGTGCGATAGCCGTAGGAAGACGTGAGGGGGCCGTTGGTCGGCCACAGCAGCTGGCCGCCACCGGTCGGAAGAGTCTCCACGCTGGGGGCCGAGGCTGCAGCTTCTGCAGCTTCTGCCGCCGCTGCCGCCGCTGCGGCCGCCGCCGCCCTCGCCGCCAGGATCGACTCGATGCGATCGGCGTCGGCTTCGAGTTGAGTCACCACCTGCTGGTACTGGCTCTTCTTCGATTCCGTCTCGGCGAGCAGATGCTCCTTCTGAGCCAACACCGCCTTCTGCGCCTCGAGCACGGAGGCACGCTCCTGCACGACCTGCGCCAGTGCGACCTTGTCCGCATCGAGCTTGAGCTTCTGCGCCGCGATCTTCTCTTCTTCTTCCTCTACCAGGTTGCGCTTTATCTCGGTCTCGTCGCGCAGGAGCTCGATCCCGGCCACCAGCTTGGAGTCCGCGTCGAGGGCCGACTCGTAGTAGGAGGTGCGGTCCACCACCTCGTTGAACGTCGTAGCCGACAGCAGGCCCTCGAGATGACTCGTGGGGCCGGCCATATAGGCCGCCACGGCCCGGTCGGTGAAGAGATCGGTTCGACGATCGAGTTTGCCGAGGACGTCCTGTAGCTCGCGGGTGATGAAATCCAGCCGCTGCTGGGCGGCGGTCAGCTCGCTTTGGACGCTGGCGATGCGACCGTTGAGGTCGTCCATCTTCGCGTTCAGCAGGTTGACCTCCTGCTGGACCCGCCCCGCCTCCTGATCGAGGATCGCTACCTTGCCGGCCAGCTCGTCCGCCACGGCGTCTAGCTGGTTGACCTTCTGTTGAGCCGTTTGTTGACGCTCTTCCTTCTTCTCTAGATCCTGCTCGAGCGTCTGGGCGAAGGCGGGTATGGCGAGCGCGACGAAGCACACCAATAGCACCGTGATCGTGAGCCCACGCCCACGGAGGTCGCGAAACGTCCGCATCTTTGCCATCCTAGTCAACATCCACCCCATTAACAACAGCCCGGCCTCGTGTACGCGTCGGCGCAGGAAGCGCGGCTCTTTAGACCTCTAGGAAACGTCTCAGCGCCATCATGGAGCCAACCAGGCCCACGGCGCAGCCGGTGCCGCCCAGAACCAGCATCACCGTCACGATCTCGGTGGACGTGAAACTGAAGACGGGCCCCAGGAACGTCAGCGTCTGCCCGATGCGAGAGAACAGGAGCGTATTGGCCAACAGGATCACGCCCCCCGCCGCCACCGCCCCCATCAATGCTGCGAAAACACCCTCGAGCATGAATGGGATACGGATGAACCAGTTGGTGGCGCCGACCAGCTTCATGATCCCGATCTCGTCGCGGCGAGCGTAGATGGCGAGACGGATCGTATTGGCGATGAGCGCCGCCGCGGCGACCATCAAGATGATCGACATCACCAGCGTGATCGTACGAAGCAGCGAGTTCACCTTCAGCAACCTCTTGATGATCTCGCCACCGAAGCGGACGTCTTTGACCCCGGGCGCCCCCTTGATGGCCGCGGCGACGGCCTCGGTGTCGTCGGCGTCCACCAGCTTGATGCGCAGCGAGGCGGGAAGAGCGTCCTCGGGCAGGTTCTCGTAGAACTCCGGCTGGGTCTCGTACATCTCTTTGAACTCGTTGAAGGCCTGGTCCTTGGACACATAGATCACATCTTCGACCTCGGGCATCTGCGAGACGTCTTGTTCCAACGCCGAGATCTCCCCTTGAGTCGCGTCGTCGCGCAGGTAGGTGGAGATCTCGACCTTGGCTTCCCAGTTCAGCGTCACGTTATTCACGATCAGGCCAAGGATCTGGGTGCCGCCGAGCAACAAGAGGGAGATGGCCACCGTCGAGATGGCGGCGACCGTCATCAAGAAATTGCGGCGCAGGTTCTGGATCGTCTCGGACACGAAGTAACCGATCCTCATGTGCCGACCCCGTAGATACCGCGGCTCTGATCCCTCACCACGTTGCCACCCTCCAGCTCTATGACGCGTCTGCGCATGGAATCGACGATGGCGTGGTCGTGCGTCGCCATCACTACAGTCGTACCCGTGCGGTTGATGCGATCTAGCAATCGCATGATGCCGACCGACGTGGCTGGATCCAGGTTACCCGTGGGTTCGTCGGCCAGCAAGATCAAAGGCCGGTTGACGAAGGCTCTCGCTATCGAAACACGCTGCTGCTCGCCACCCGAGAGCTCGTCCGGGAACCGATCCAACTTCTCGCCCAGACCCACCAGCTCGAGGATCTGCGGCACCTGTTTGCCGACCACGGAGCGCGGGCGGTTGATGACTTCGAGCCCGAACGCCACGTTCTCGAAGACAGTCTTGTTCGGAAGCAACTTGAAGTTCTGGAAGACGCAGCCGACGTTGCGGCGGAGATACGGCACCCGCCACCGCGGCAAGGTCGCTAGGTTCTTGCCGGCGACGAAGATGTCACCCTCGGACGGATCCTCCTCCTTCGTCAGCAGCTTGATGAAGGTGGACTTGCCCGAGCCGGAGGGACCGACGACGAAGACGAACTCGCCTTTCTCGATGTCGATAGAGACGCCATCGAGGGCGCGGTTGCCCGTCTTGTAATCCTTCACAACATCAACTGTTCTGATCATCTAGGTCCTAGGGTAGCGAAGGTTCAACCGCTTGCAGTCGTCAGGCGGTCGAAATAGCGCCGGGGGTGCTCGGCTCCGTGGATATCTTCGTATTCGGCCCACGCGTCGTCGTAGTACGCGTTCCCACGCTG
>JAUJPD010000001.1:47970-127361 GCA_030447315.1 Actinomycetota bacterium
CCCAGAAGGAATTTCTGGCCCGTCAACGCGAGCATGCCTTCGATGATCAGGTGATAGAGGGTTATGGCTTCCACCCACGCGCCGTAATCATGCGGAGCGAGCCGAACAGCATCGGTCGCCTGCACGAGGTCCTCGTCGAAGATCTTCCGGAAGCCTCCCACTACCCGATCCCTCAGCTGGTCGAGGGCGGCCGAGAGACCACCCGGGATGCCGATGACCTCTTCGAAGAAGCGAGAGAAGAACACCGAGTGACGAGCCTCGTCGACGAGTTGCGTCGAGAGGAAGATGCGCGACGCTTCGTCGGGAGCCGCATGTACCAGGGGCGACAACGTATCGGTCACCGCTTGCTCGCCCACGAAGAAGAGCGTGAAGGAGCGTTGCAACTCGGTGCGGAAACCCTGCAAGCCGTTCGACATCGCCTGCCACTGCACCGCGTCTTCGGAGAAGTCGAGGTCCTGGGTGCTCCAATGCTGTTTCTCCCACCGACGATAGAGATCCATCGGGGTAGCACGCGAGTGCAGCAGCCAATCCATCTGGAGGTAGACGTCGTCGATGTCGACGTGGCGCATCTCGGGCAGAGTGGCGCGCTCTACGCGCTGGACCACCTCGGGTATCTGGTCAGTCATCACGATCCATCATGGCACCTGGTGCGATCGGCTCAACTGACAGGTGAGCCGGTTGTGCCCGCTTTGGTGGCTTTCCGTCGCAACTCGGCCTCGATGAAAGCATCGATGTCGCCGTCGAGAACAGCCTGAACGTTGCCCTTCTCTACTGCGGTGCGGTGATCTTTGACCATCTGGTACGGATGCAAGACGTACGACCGGATCTGCGACCCGAAGCCGATGTCGCGTTTCTCGCCGCGCAGCGCCTCGATCTCGGCTTCTCGCTCCTCTTGCGCACGGGCGACCAACCGCGACTTCAGGACCCGCATAGCGACATTGCGGTTCTGCATCTGAGACCGCTCGTTCTGACACGAGACGACGATCCCGGTTGGAAGGTGCGTGATCCTGACCGCGGAGTCCGTGACGTTGACGTGTTGCCCACCGGCCCCCGACGACCGGTAGGTGTCGACGCGAAGATCATCGGGATCGACCTCGATCTCGACGTCGTCTTCGACTTCCGGCGTCACGTCTACAGAGGCGAACGACGTGTGACGCCTCTTCGCGGCGTCGAAGGGAGAGATCCGAACCAACCGGTGAACGCCTCGCTCCGCTGCGAGCATCCCGTAGGCATGGCGCGCCCCTCGGATCGTCATCGTGGCGCTCTTGATCCCTGCCTCTTCGCCCGGGGTCACCGCCAGCAGCTCCGTCTTCAATCCGTCGCGCTCGGCCCAACGCTGGTACATGCGCAAGAGCATCTCGGCCCAATCCTGCGAATCCGTGCCACCTTCACCGGCGTGGACCTCCAGGATGGCGGGATTGTCGTCGAAGTCTCCGCCCAACAATGCAGCGACCTCTAAGCTGGCGAGATCCCGCTCGACCGACTCGAGCTCCGCGGCCGCCTCGGCGCCTGTGGCCTCGTCCGTCTCGGCCGACGCCAGCTCCCACAGAACCTTTACGTCCGAGATGCGACCGGCCATGCGATCGTGGGCCGTGACGTCTTCCGACAGACGAGATAGCTCCGCCATCACCTTCTGCGCCGACGCGGGGTCGTCCCAGAAGCCGGGGGACGCGGAGGACTGCTTGAGCTGGTCTAGGCGGGCGCGCTTGCGGTCGACGTCAAAGGTACTCCTTGACGTGAGAGAAACCGGCTTCGAGAGCCGCGATACGCGCGCTGATGTCCTCCATCGCTCCGAGATTAGCTCTCGGGGGTGAGGCGCGTGACGGTGTCTCCGGCAAGATCGGCCACCCAGATGCTGCCCGCCCCCACCACCACCCCCTGGGGTTGATCACCGACCTCGAACACCTCCCCCGTCCACTCGCTCTCTTCCGGGTCGATCCGGATCAACGAGTCCGATTCGGGCCGAGTGACCCAGACGTAGCCTTCCCCGATGGCGATGCCCCCCGGCTCTCCACCGACGACGATCGGCTCCCCCACCTCGGTTCCGGTCTCGGGATCGATGTGCGAGACCGTTCGGTCGTTGAAGTTGGCCACCCAGACGCCGCCGGCCCCCGCGGCGACGGCGGTCGGGCTGTCGCCGACCGCGATCTCGTCGACGATCTCACCGGAGGTCTCGTCGATGCGGATCAACGAGTTGTCGACCACGTCGGTTGCCCACACACTGCCGTACCCGACCGCCAGCGCCGAGGGGAATCCCTCTTCGAGCACGATCGGTTCACCCTCTACCCGGCTGCTGTCAAGGTCTATACGCCACACGGAGCCGTCATCGAACGCGGCTACCCATAACGACTCGCTGCTCAAGGCCACCGCTTGCGGGGTATTGCCGACGTCGACGGTGCTCACCGGCTCCCCGTCTTCCGAGACGGAGGGATCCACTCGGGCGACGGTGGTCCCCTCGATGAAGCCAACCCAGACCTCGCTGCCTGTAACCGCTACGCCGGCCGGCAATGCGTTCACCTGCACCGGGTCGCCAACCTCGTTCGACGAGGTCTCGATCCGTTGCACGGTTCGATCGATCCCGTTCGCGACCCACAGGCCGAGCGGGCCGAACCCCACAGCCTGCGGGCCGTCGCCGACCGCGATGGTGGTCGCCGTCAAGCCTGGGCGCACCTTCGGCCGGGACGAGACGAACACGAGCGCGGCCGCCACTGCGATAACGGCGATGAGACCTCCTACCGGGATGCCGAAACCGAGGAAGTCGAAGCGGCGGTTCAAGATCATCGGGCGCCCTGCGGCGAGACGGCGGGCTCGTCTACCAAGGAGCAACATCGAAGGGGACCGCGGGTGATCACCCCATCAGGGTAGCCAGCCCGGAGATAAAGGAAGCCAGCATGAAAGGGGGCCGGGCACTGCCCGGCCCCCTTCTTGTCGCTCTTTTCCGTTAAGCGGTGACGCGGCGCCTCGAGCTAAGCGCCCCCGCTGCGATCAGGAGCAGCCCGGTCGCCACCAGCGGGATCAGGTCGGCGGATCCGGTGAAGGGCAACACGCCGCCCTGGGGCACGGCAGCCGGAGCCACTGCGGCGGCAGCCACAGCCGCCGGCTGGGCACCAGCGGATACCCGGATGCCGAGAACCTCGGTCGGAGTAGGCGTTGCGGGATTCAGCACCAGCTCAGGCACGATCTCTTCGTCTTCGACCTCAGGCTCGTTCACGATGATCTCGCCCAAGACGTCGTCGGGCTTCTCGCACTTCTGGACCCCCGGCATCGTCAGGTCGGCGTCACACGGTTTGGGGCTCTCCGGGGTCTTCCCGATGATCACGCCCTTGACCTTCTCGCACTTCTGGACCCCCGGCATCTGGGCATCGGCGTCGCAGACCTCTTTCGACCGCTTGCCGCCCTTGGTCCGCTCGGGGCCACCGCAAAGGCCCTCGTTGTCGTCGTCGAAGTCGTCGTCGTTGCCACAGCCGTTGTTGCCGTCCTGGTCGAGCTGGTCGGTGCCGCCGGTGCCGCCCGGCTGGTCGGCGCCACAGGCGCCGGTGCCACTGGTACGAGACGACACGGGCTCGCAACGCTCCGGTCCACGGCCGTCATCGTCGGGATCCGACGTCGCCTTGCCCTGGTTGCCCGAGCCACCGGCCTCGGCGTGCTTGTCCTTGCCCGAGGGATGCTTGTTGTCCGCGTCGCCCTCGGGGTCGGGGGTGTTGGAGACGCCGTCGTTGTCGTTGTCTTCGGTGGTGGTCGTCTCGCTGGAAGAGGGCTTGCCGCCGCCTTTGCTGTCGCTGGCCGAGCCCTTGTCCTCGCTCGTTCCGCCGCCGCCTTTGCTGTCGCCGGACGAGCCCTTGTCCTCGCTGGTCCCGCCGCCACCGTTGCTGTCGTCAGCTGAGCCCTTCTCCTCTGCGGTCCCGCCGCCGCCCTGGGCGTGGTCGGCCTTGTGGTGCGCGAGGGCCGCCGGAGCGGCGAAGGCCAGTACGAGAGCTAGAAGTACTGCGAAGATCCCCAGTATCCCGGTCCGCCGTGCCATGTCGTGTTCCTCCTGTTTCGTCCGATGACTAGTTACATGGAGCTATCTATCCGTCTAGTCAGGGATTAAAACATAGAGTTACCGAACAACTGCGCTTCGTGATCGGCTTCGTGTATCGAAGCACGTTGCGTGGCGGTTTAGCTACTCAGGGTGATCAGAGGGCGGCGGCACCGGGGCCGCCGTGGCACTGCTTGTACTTCTTGCCGCTCCCGCAGGGGCAGGGAGCGTTGCGGGGGATCTTCTCGGACCTGGCTTGCTCGATCACGGCCACTTCCTGTCCTTCCGCGGGGGGATGCGAGCGACCGTCGACCTCGCCCGGGCCGGTGGTGGGGGTCATGGTAGCCATCGGGATCTGGCGGCGCTCTTCGCGCATCTTCGTCGGAGCGGGCCGCTTCTCTTCTTCCCTGACCGCTTCGACGTGGAAGATGTAGCGGGCGAAGTCTTCTTTGATCGTTTCCTGCATCTGAAGGAACATGTCGAAACCCTCACGCTGATACTCGACCAGGGGATCGCGTTGTCCGACCGCCCGCAGCCCGATCCCCTCTTGCAGGTAATCCATCTCGTAGAGGTGCTCGCGCCACCGGTTGTCGATCACGTTCAGAAGCACGAGTCGTTCGATCTGTCGGAGCGCTGCTTTCCCAAGCTCTTCTTCGCGCCGCGCGTAGACGACCAGACCGTCCTCTAAGAATCTCTCGAGGACCTGGTCGTAATCTGCATGAGCGGTGTCGAAACCCTCAGGTGTCAGGTTGGTGGGAAAGATCTCGCGCACCCGGGCGAATAGCTGATCCCAATCCCATTCCTCAGGATGCAGATCCTCGTTCGCGTTCTCTGCGACCGCTCCAGTGATGACATCTGCGATCAGCTCTAGGGCTTGATCGTGGAAGTCCTCGCCCTCGAGGATCTTGCGGCGCTCCGAATAGATGATCTGACGTTGCTTGTCCATCACCTCGTCGTACTTCAAGACGTTCTTGCGGATCTCGAAGTTCATGCCCTCAACCTGCGTCTGCGCCCGCAGGATCGCTTTGGACACGATCTTCGCCTCGATCGGAACGTCATCGGGGATCTTCAGCTTGTCCATCATCCCGGCGATGCGATCGGACGCGAATAAGCGCATCATGTCGTCTTCCAGCGACAGATAGAAGCGGCTCTCACCGGGGTCACCCTGGCGGCCGGATCGCCCTCTCAACTGATTGTCGATCCGCCGGGATTCGTGTCGTTCGGTCCCGAGTACGTAGAGGCCGCCGCGTTGAACGACCTCTTCGTGCTCGCTCGCCGTCTGCTCCTTGAACTTCTCGAACAGCGGCTGGAACTCATCTTCGTACTGACGGCGATCCTCGTCGGAGTACAGGCCCAGGATGTAGGCCTCGTTGTCCCAACCGTTCGCCGTCATCTCTGCTTGCGCCATGCCCTCGGGATTGCCGCCCAGGATGATGTCGACACCTCGCCCGGCCATGTTCGTAGCGACGGTGACTGCCTCGAGACGCCCCGCCTGGGCCACGATCGAAGCCTCTTTGGTGTGATGCTTCGCGTTCAGGACCGTGTGCGGGATGCCCCGCTTCGAAAGGATCCGAGAGAGGTGCTCGGACTTCTCGATCGAAACGGTTCCGATCAAGACCGGTTGACCCTTCTCATGCCGTTCCTTGAGGTCGTCGGCCACTGCGTTCCACTTGGCCTCGGCCGTCTTGTAGATCAGATCCTGTTCGTCTTTACGGATCATCGGACGGTTGGTAGGGATCTGGGCGACGTCGAGTTTGTAGATGTGGCCGAACTCCGACGCTTCGGTTTGCGCCGTTCCCGTCATGCCCGCGAGCTTGTCGTACATGCGGAAGTAGTTCTGGAGCGTGATCGTCGCGAGGGTCTGGTTCTCCTCTTTGATCCGGACCCCTTCCTTTGCCTCGATCGCCTGGTGAAGGCCCTCGGAGTAACGACGGCCCGGAAGGGTGCGGCCGGTGTGCTCGTCGACGATCAGAACCTCGCCATGTTGGACGATGTATTCGACGTCGCGCTTGTAGAGCTCCTTGGCTCGGACGGCCGCCTGTAGATGATGGACCATGTCGACGTTGACATGGTCGTAGAGGTTCTCTACGCCCAGGATCTGCTCGACCGAAGCGATGCCGGCTTCGGTGATCGCGATGGTTCGCTTCTTCTCATCGATCTCGTAATGCTCGTCACGCTGCAGTCGTGGGGCGATGCGGGCGAACTGCTGGTACCACTTCGGCGACTCCTGTACGGAGCCCGAGATGATCAGAGGGGTCCTGGCCTCGTCGATCAAGATGGAGTCGACCTCGTCGACCACGGCCATGTAATGGCCGCGCTGCACCAGGCGATCCAGCTCGGTGACCATGTTGTCCCGCAGGTAGTCGAACCCGAACTCGTTGTTCGTTCCATAGGTGATGTCGGCCGCGTACGCGGGCTTGCGCTCGGCAGGAGACTGGTTGGACTGGATGAGGCCCGTCGTCATACCGAGGAAACGGTAGACCTGGCCCATCCATTCGGAATCCCGCTTCGCGAGGTAGTCGTTAACCGTGACCAGATGAACCCCTTCGCCCCACAAGGCGTTGAGGTAGACCGCGCTGGTGGCGGTCAAGGTCTTTCCTTCACCGGTTCTCATCTCGGCGATCCATCCCCTGTGGAGCGCCGCACCGCCCATGATCTGAACGTCGAAGTGACGCTGACCGATCGCGCGCGAGGCAGCCTCTCGGGTAGCGGCGAAGGCCTCCGGCAGGAGGTCGTCGAGATCCTCGCCCTTGTCCAACCGCTGACGGAACTCGACCGTCTTGTGCCGCAAAGCTTCATCGGACAGGGCCTTGAACTCGTCTTCCAAGGAGTTGACGCGAGGAACGACCGACTCGAGGGCGCGGATCTTCTTTCCCTCGCCGGCGTTGAGGACTTTCCGGATGACGCTCATAGAGCCCCCATTATCAGGGGTACGGCGCGGAAGTGACTACTTGATGTCCAGCAGCTTCTCTCGCACGGCGTAGACCACGGCCTCCATGCGGGAATGCAGGTGGAGCTTCTCCAGGATGTTGCGGACGTGGTTCTTGACCGTGTTCTCGGAGATGAACAGCTCTTGGCCGATATCGCGGTTGTTGAGGCCCTTCGCGACGAGCTTCAGGACCTCGAGCTCGCGCTCCGTGAGCCTGGGGCCGGGGACCTGGGCCCGCTCGTCACGCCGCTTGACCATCGCGGCGAACTCGCTGAGGAGCTTGGAGGCCATCGACGGCGAGATCAGGGACTGACCCTGCTGGACCGCCCTTACCGCATCGGCCACCTCTTCGATCGAGATCTCCTTCAAGAGGTATCCAGACGCTCCTGCCTTGATCGCCTCGTAGAGGTCGGCTTCCTCATCCGAGATGGTCAGCATGAGGATCTTGGTCGAGGGCAGCGTGTCCTTGATGGCCCTGGTTGCTTCGATGCCCGACCGCTTGGGCATACGGACATCCATCAGAACGACGTCCGGGCTGGTCTCCTCCGCCTTCTGGATGGCCTGGTTGCCGTCGCTGGCCTCGCCGACCACCTCGATGTCGGTCTCGGCCTCGAGCACCATCTGGAGGCCCTTGCGGAAGAGCTCGTGGTCGTCGACGATCAGCACGCGAAGAGCATCGTCTGCTGATCCGGTCGGATTCTTTGCCACCAGCCCCCCTCGGTTGGTAGGGAATGACCCGTTGTTGCTTGAGAGTCTAGTCCTTAGGCCCGCCCGGACGCCCTAAGCAATAGTGCCTATATTCCGCAACCTGCTCCCTGGTTCATCGGTGCCTGAAGGTAGTCACTGAAGGGCTAGACCTGACACCCTACGAGCAGCGTGATCGTGGCGGCCCCCGCCCCGCTGAGCGCACCGGCGCAGGAGGCCGCGGTCGCGCCCGTCGTGACCAGGTCGTCGACCAGCAGCACCCTGTCGCCCACTGCACCTGGCGTGTGGAAGGCGCCTGCGAGGTTGGACAGGCGCTGGAGCCGGTCGAGGCCGGCTTGATCTCGCTGGACGCCCCGGCGTTGCAGCAGACGGTCCCGGGGCAGCCCGAGTCGCTCGGCCACCCCCCGCGCCAGCACCTCGGCGTGATCGAACCCCCGTCGATGGATGTCTCTGGTCCGAGCCGGGACCCACGTGACAACGTCGGCGTCGATCCGTGCTCGGTAGGCGGCCGTAGTCATCGCTTCGACCAGAGGCGCGGCGGCGGTTCGGGCGCTGCGCAGCTTTAGAGCGAGAACCAGTGACCTCGGCCCTCCCTCGTAAAGCCAGGGCGCCACGACCCGATCCACTCCTTCTATGGACAGGTCGCGATGGGGGGGCCGGGCCGCGCGGCTGCAACCGTCGCACAACCACCCCGAACGACGACGGCAGACAACGCAGGGGGCCGGGCCCAGCATGGTCGTGCGAGAGGACAGCGCCACGTGATGACGATAATCACGGGCTGTGACGTTTCTCTACCGCCGGATAGATGGCTTCCGATGATGAGAGGCCACAGGGATCGCCCTCGGCATCCGGCGTCGTAGAACCACCCTGGGAGGTGGTTCAGTTAGCAGAGAAGGGTTAGGTGCCTTCTTCCCAACCTTCTTGGTACGACTTCTGGGCCGCCGTCAGCTCGTCGATGCGAACGCCCATGGTCTCGAGTTTGAGCCGCGCGACCTCCCGGTCGATCTCCACCGGCACGGGATAGACCTTCTTCTCCAGGTGAGCTGCGTTCTGCGCGATCCATTCGCACGACAGAGCCTGGTTCGCGAACGACATGTCCATGACCGCGGCGGGGTGGCCCTCTGCAGCCGCCAGGTTCACGAGGCGGCCGTCGGCAAGCACGTACACCTTGCGGTCTCCCTCCATCGAGAACTCCTCGACCTCTTGGCGCACCCGGCGGCTCCCCGATGCCATCGAGCGGAGCGCCTTGAGGTTGATCTCGATGTCGAAGTGTCCGGCGTTGCACATGATGGCTCCGTCTTTCATCAGCTCGAAGTGCTCGGAGTCGAGGACGTGCTTGTTACCGGTCACGGTGACGAAGATGTCGCCCTGGCTGGCGGCGGCGCGGCCCGTCATGACCCGGAAACCGTCCATCGCGGCTTCGAGAGCGCGCGTCGGCTCGACCTCTGTGACGATCACGTCGGCGCCCATCCCCTTCGCCCGAGAGGCCACTCCCCGACCGCACATCCCGTAGCCACAGACGACAACGGTGCGGCCCGCGAGAAGGACGTTGGTCGCCCGGATGATGCCATCGATCGCCGACTGTCCGGTGCCGTAGCGATTGTCGAAGAGGTGCTTCGTCAGAGCGTCGTTGACGCCCACGACGGGGTAACCCAGAACTCCGTCGGCTTCCATCGCGTGCAGGCGGATGATTCCCGTGGTGGTCTCCTCGGTTCCGCCGATCACGTCTTTCAGCTGGTCCGGCCTCTGTTGGTGCAGCATGGTCACGAGGTCGCAGCCATCGTCCATGGTGATCACGGGCTTGCGGTCGAGAACCGCCTTCAAGTGTCCGTAGTACTGGGTCTCGTCCACCCCGCGGATCGCGTAGGTGGGTATGTCGTAGGCGCCGACCAGCCCGGCCGCCGTGGTGTCTTGCGTCGAGAGAGGGTTGGATGCGCACAAGGCAACGTCGGCACCTCCCGTCGCCAGCGTGCGCATCAGGTTGGCGGTTTCGGTCGTGACATGAAGACATGCGGCGATCTTGATGCCCTCGAGGGGACGCTCCTTCTCGAAGCGCTCGCGGATCCGCGTCAGAACAGGCATCTGCCGGTCCGCCCATTCGATCTTCAGCTGACCCTCATCGGCAAGACCGATATCGGCGATGTCGTGTTCGACCGTCACTGGACCACTCCTATCTGTTCGCTAGTTCTGCTTTGAGCTTCTGGATCACTTCTACAGGGCCGGGATCGATGCCGTATGACAGCCCCACGTAGATCGCGGCAAGCTGAGTGACAAGTACCAAGGACAATAGGCGAGCTAGCGTGGACCGGCCCTCGGAGGGGACCTCGATAACCGCGCCGAAGCTGTCCTCGATCAGATCACGCGTGATCTCGAAGCGATGAGCCACGCGATCGTTCTCTTCGGGGCTGCGCAACAGGATGAGGACGTGATCGCGCTTGGTGATCTCGTCAAGTTGGTTCCACCCGACGACCTCGTTGTGATCGAGCTCGGGGATGACGTTCCAGAATGACGGGGTCTTCGCATACTCGTTGAGGTCACACTTGAAACGGTAGGCCGCCGTGGCGGCCAGGCCGTAACCGCCATAGATCACAGGGATCCGCCCCGTGATCCGCGAGGCGAGGTCCTTGGCGGGGTTCTCCGGGCCGCTCCTCTTGCGATGACACCGCTCGGCGAGGTCCGACAGAACCTCGACCGCCTCGTCGAGATCGTCCTGCAGGTCGGGCACCAGGCCGATCTGCACGAGGGCCGCGAGGATCGGCAGGGTGAGATAGCCGAGCGAGGCGCGCGGCTGCAGACCCGGGGGGATCTGGATGTGAGCGAGGCCGTAGCGCCTCGCCATCTCCGCCAGGGCTCCACCGGACGAGATCGTGATCGCCCGGCTCCCGCGGTCGTGGGCCTCTTCCAGAGCGGCGATCGTCTCTTCCGTGCTGCCCGAATAAGAGACCGCGAAGACGAGGGTATTGCGGCCGATCCACTCCGGCAGGGGGCCGTAACTCTTGATCACGCGCAGAGGGAGCGGAAGCCGGGGTTCCACCACCGATTGGATCATGTCGCCGGAGACCCCGGAGCCGCCCATACCCAGGACCACTATCGAGTCGAGCCCGTCCGCGTCCGGGAGTCCCGTAGCCGCTCGACCTATCTCCCACCCTTCCCGACACTGGTCGCCGAAGCGTTCGACGGCTCCGAGCACATCCTCTGAATCGAGCTTCGCCAGCTCGTTCAGGTCGTCCAGATCGATCGGCGAAGTCATGGCTTCTCCGCTTCGTCGATCAACATCACCGGGATGTCGTCCCGCACCGGGTACCTGTAGCCACACTCACCCCGGCACACGATCGTGCTCTCGTTCTCCAGATACTCCACTTCGCCGCGGCAGTTGGGACACGCGAGTATCTCGAGCAACCGCTGGTCTACAACCATCACACCTCTCCTCTGATCAGTGCCAGGACCTCGTCGCGCTTCTCCTCCATCAGCTCTTGGGTCTTCGCTTCGAGATTCAGACGAAGGAGCGGCTCGGTGTTGGAGGCCCGGCAGTTGAACCACCAGTCTGCGTACTCCACCGTCAGTCCATCTGTTCGGTCTTGCCTGCCGTCACCGTAGGCGGCCGCAAGCTTGTCCAGCGAAGCCACCTGGTCTGCGACCTGAGAGTTGATCTCCCCGGAAGCGAAGTATCGATCGTAGGGGTCGAGCATCTCCGACAGAGGACGCCCGGTCTCCGACATGGCTTCTAGCACCAGCAACGCCGCGATCATCCCCGAGTCCGCACGGAAGTTGTCCCGGAAGTAGTAGTGACCCGAGTGCTCGCCACCGAAGATGGCTCCGGTTTCGGCCATCACCTCTTTGATGAAGGAGTGACCGACCCGGGTTCGGATGGGCTCGCCCCCGTTCTCGCGCACCACCTCAGGCACCGTCCAGGAGCAGATGAGGTTGTAGATGATCGACTCTCCGGGGAACTTCTTCAGGAGCCGCTCCGCTACCAACGCGGTGGTCGTAGAGCCTTGGACCAGCCTCGCCTGGTCGTCCACCAGGAACATCCGATCGGCATCGCCGTCGAAGGCGATCCCGAGATCACATCTGCCGTCTACCACCGCCCGTTGAAGGTCGGCCAGGTTCTCCGGCTCGATCGGGTTCGCCGGATGATTCGGAAAGGTGCCGTCCAGCTCGAAATAGAGGGGCATCACCTCGAAGGGCAGCGGCTCGAACACGATCGGAACCGTCTTTCCCGCCATCCCGTTGCCCGCGTCGACGGCCACCTTGAGCGGCCGGAGGGCGGCGGTATCGATCAAGGAGCGGCAGTGCTCGGCGTAGCGGGGCAGGATGTCGAGGTCCTCTACCGTGGCCGCGGCCTCGCCCGGCCCACTGCGGGCCAGCTCCTTGATCTCGGCGAGACCGGAATCGCCGGCGATCGGTGCGGCCCGGGCCCGGCAGAGCTTCAACCCGTTGTATCCGGGCGGGTTGTGGGACGCCGTGAACATCGCGCCCGGAAGCTCCATCACGCCCGAGGCGTAGTAGAGCGCGTCCGTGGACACCTCTCCCAGGTCCACCACCGCCGCCCCTGCCGCCCCCGCGCCTCCGGCGAAGGCCCCCGCCAGCGACGGCGACGAGACCCTCATGTCCCGGCCGACGACGATGCGCGGGGAGCCGGTCCAGCGAGCGAAAGCATGGCCGATACGGGCGGCGCCGTCCTCGTCCAGCTGCTGGGGATACAGGCCCCGGATGTCGTAAGCCTTGAAGATGAGGTCGAGATCGGAGGGCACGGCGGCATCCTACGAGGCGTCACTCGGGCCCAAGCGTGGCTCTGCTCCATCATTCTGAGGACCAGATCCCGCGCTATTTGTCGGGGCATCCCCTCAAAAACCGGGTGGGGGCGTTGACGGGACTGAGATTGCCTGGAACCATTTAGGGCCATGGTCATGACCCCGTCCGTAATCGACGAGCTCGAGTGGCGCGAGAGCGCCGCCTGCCTCCCTCACCCCGCGGTGCTCTTCTTCGGCATGGACGACAACGAATCCGCCACCGACCGGCGCACCCGCGAGGAAGAGGCCAAGGCGATCTGTGCCACCTGCGTGGTGCGGGCGGACTGTCTGGAGTACGCCCTCGACATGCGCGAGCCCTACGGGATCTGGGGAGGCCTCACCGAGCTCGAGCGCAAGGCCCGGCTCAGGGGCCGGGCCAGCTAGCAGCTCTTCAGGAGCTGAGGGCCGGGCAGGTCCCTCGCCCAGCGGACCCTCTCGGATGGTGAGTCTCTCGCTCGGCTAGCCGAGGGTCCCTATCGGATGGTGCGTCTCTCGCAGGGCTAGCCGAAGGCCCTCTCTGGGATGGCGAGTGTCTCGCTCGGCTAGCCTCCGGGGCGTGTCAGCGACCCGGCCCTCTGTGCGCGACTCGCTGTCCAAGACGGTGACACGAGCCAGGACCCGCGGTGTAGTCGAGGTCGCGACCGCGCTGAGGACCCAAGCCCGGCAGTCGCTCTGGTCCACCAACGAGCTCAAGCTGCTGGTGCGAGATGCCCCCGGGCCCCTCCAAGAGCGCCCGGACGTGCGCTTCCGGGAAGCCACCGCGCTCGACGCCCGTCTCTACGCGGACCAGATCGGCACCGATTCCGAACGAACCTTCCTGGCGCGCCTGAGCGACTCGACGCGCTGTTACGTCGTGGAAGCAGAAGGAGGGCTGCTGCACGCGAGCTGGGTCACCACCCTGCGGGCCTGGACGAGCGAGATCCAAGCTTTCATGGCGCCTCCACCGGGAGATGCGTACGTCTACGAGTCCTTCACCCGCTCCGACACGAGAGGTCGCGGGATCTATCCGTTCGCCCTCAACGGCATCTGCGCAGCGCTGGCAGCGCAGGGTGCGGGGCGCGCCTGGGTGGGAGTGGAAGCCACCAACGAACCGTCTGTCCGGGCGATCGGCAAGGCTGGTTTCGCAGAGGGGTTCACGCTGAGGTTCCGGCGGAGGTTGGGGGTCGTCCAGATCCGAGGCGTCACCGGCCCCCTCGAAGAGGAGGGCCGGGGATTCCTCTCGAGGATGGCCCATAGATAGTCCGGATGGGGCATGGCGCACGGGGCCGAGCCCGGTGATAATGCAGTCGAGGGGTTCTTAAAGAGGGTCCGAAGATCCTTTGGATCTGCGGGCGCTCGGGAGCCAGAATCCGGCCAGCGCTTTGCCGGCGAGATCCGTCTCGTCCCCAGAGTCGCTACCGGCACGACCCCCTCAACTGGCACCTGTTGCCGGACCGTTTCGAGGCCCCGAGCGCCCGCACATCTCCTCTGGCCGCTCGCGCAGAGCCCAGGCCGTCGCCCTCCATGGAGTGGTGCGTCGAGCCGCGGCGCCGGCCTCAGGCCGAGGCCACCCGCCGCCGGAGCCCTCCAGTCGATGCCTAGCGGAGCTCAGATCGAGCCGCGAGGTCGAGGACCTCGTCGAGGGCGATCGTGTCGCCTTGGTGCTCCCACCACTTCGCCTCGCAGCGACGGCAGGAGTAGAACTGGACGTCGTCTTCTTCCTTGAGGTTGATGACTATGTGCGTGCAGTCCTCGCCCGCGCACTGTGGACATCTCTGCATGCTGCTCCTCCCCGCATCCCATAGGGCTAGACCCGCCCCCCATGGGTGGTTTTCCCACTTTCTGCCGTACTAGTCGGAACGGAGGGATTATCTTGCACAGCCGCCCTGACGTCGTCGGGCAGCTCGCGGCCGATGTAGCCGAGCGAAGCCGCTTGCCCTCGCGGAAGTAGGCGTACCAGTAGGGGCCGTGGGGGCAGGAGGTGCACCCGGGCTTCCCGCAGCGGACGCTTTCGAGGCGATAGGTGAGTCCGGCCTCGGCCCCCGCAACCACTGCGGGCGCCTCGCCGCCGAAGTCGTCACCTCCGGCGTGCAGCAGCCCCTTACGAAGATGAGCACCCGCCGCAGGTCGTGGCGATCGAGCTTGCGAAGCTCGGCGTACAACTTCTTGTCGATGGACACGGGCCTCCCGAGCTAGGTGACGGCCTATCAAGGGGTAGTGGCAGCTAAGCGCTGTATCCAAAGAACAGTTGGCGCCGCGGCTCCGCCGCCCCCGCCTCGTCCAGATCCGCTGCGGGCATCGACACCACGACGGGGCCGGTGCCGGACTCCACGAACAGCGGTGGCTTGCTGCGCCGATCCTCTAGCTCCCATCCTCTTGGTGGACGCAGCCTCTCGGCGCAGGGGATGCACAAGACATAGACGTGGGGAGACAGCTGACCGTCCTCCGGGTCATCGATCAGCGCCTTGCTTTGCGCGTAGTCGTAAGACAACACGACCGCCCCGGGCCGGGTGCAGCTGGGCTTCGAGCACAGGTTCATAACCGAGGCAGGCTAAGCCCTCGAGCCGTCCGGTCGCCGGATTAGCGGGATCGAGGTGGAGCGCCGCGGCACCGCGGGGCCGTTGATCTTGGCCAGGCCTACGGCACCTGCTCCCACCGCGATCAAGGTGTAGGCCGCGACCAACCATGGCTCTATGTCTGCACCGGTGGTGGCGAGGCGCTCCGAGCCGTTCTCGTCCAGCGCGGTGCTGCCGTCACCGTTCGTTCCGGTGCCGTCGCCCTGCGCGTCACCGTTGCCGTTACCGGTTCCGTCTGCCGATCCCGACAGCTGGGCCTGGGAGATCACGGGATCGAACGGATCGCGCAGCGCGAGAGCGGGGCCGCGAACGACACCACCATCACGAGGCCGAAGAGCGCGGACACCAGGAGCTTTCTCATGCGTACAAGCGTACTCTCATCCACCGGCCACCAGGACAAAGATGTGGTCGCGCCACTTACTATCCGCGCATGCCGACAGCCGATCTGGGCGCAACCCAGCTCTATCACCGCCGCCACGGCGACGGTCCTCCCGTGTTGGGCGTCATGGGCTTCGGGCTGGACCAACGTTTCTGGGCGTCGCAGATCCCGGCCGTGGTCCCCACCCACAGCTTCATCACCTTCGACAACCGTGGGATCGGCCGCTCGACCGGGACACCTCCCACCACCCTCGACGAGATGGCCGACGACGCGGTCGCGCTCCTGGATCACTGGGGATCGAGCGAACGGTGTTGTTCGGAGTGTCCATGGGAGGTGCCATCGCACAGCGACTGGTGCTGGCTCATCCGGAGCGGATCTCGGCGCTGATCCTGGGGATCACCTTCGCGCGTCCCATCGACTTCATGCGGCGCCAGGGAGAGCTTGCTCGGCTCATCATCGACAAGGGCGGCACCGACGCCTTCCTCCAGGTGACTCTGGTCAGGATGTTCACGCCCTACTTCTTCGAGGTGGCAGGTGAGGTGCTCGACCGGATGGTCGCCTCTGTCCACGAGCAGCGGGCCCGAGCCGGCCGCGCCGGAGGTGTTGCTCGCTCAGCTGAGCGCCGCCATCGGCAAGCACGACACTCTGGCGCAGCTGGGCAGCATCACGTGCCCCACCCTTGTCTTCGGCGCCAAGATGGACGTCATGGTTCCAGGTTTCGCCTCGGAAGAGATCGCCGCCGCTATCCTGGGGGCCGAGCTGACCATGTTCGAAACCGGCCACGGCTGCATGGTCGAAGAGATGGATGCCGTCAACGCCCGGATCTCGTCGTTCCTCGCGTCCCTCGGCTAGATGGCGTAATTCTTAGGTAACAGGATCTGTACCTAAGCTTGTTTTGTAACTTGCCGCGCCCGGCGGTGCGCGACCGGGCTACGGCACGGGGAACAAGGGGATCTACAGGGGGAAAGAGATGTACCCCGCAGTGACTTTCGGCCGAGGCCTACTCATCTCTGCGAGGTACAAGAAACATCTTATGACGCCGCCCGCCGGGGACGCAAGGTGCTAGGACTAAGTTTCTTCGCGCTCTCTCACTTTGTCGCCGTGGACGATCAGTCCGCGGGCCGCCAGAGCCGGTGGAACGGTCAGGATGCCGACCAGACCGGCGAAGGCCACGTAGATCTGCGGCTTGTCCTTCGGAAAGACGTCCAACGCCCAGAAGACCGAGGGAACGCTGACCACGGCCCAGGCCAATAGGCCGGCAGCAACCATGAAGGTAGTCCTCACCAGCGCGGGATCCCTGGTTACCCGCAGCGCCACCCAACAGCCACCGGTCCCTCCGGCGAAGAGCAACAGGAACGTCAGGCCCAGAACCGCGTAGCCCCCCGACGCGGCCGGCCCCCCCTGCGCGTACGCGATCGAGGCCGCCAGGCCCACCGCTGCCCCAACCAGGCCGCCGAGCCACGTGCCTGCCACCGTAGGGGCATAACGAGGCGGAGCCTCTTCGTCTACAGGTAGCTCCGAAGGTCCCATAGCTCTGGATAGAAGCGCTTGTCCAGCGTGCTGCGCAGATAGGTGGCGCCGGTCGATCCACCCGTTCCGGTCTTCGATCCGATCTGACGCTCGACCATCAAGACGTGGCGATAGCGCCACAGAGCGAAGAGCTCGTCATGCGTCAGCAACGCTTCGGACATATAGAAGGCCTCGCTGAACCGAGCGCGGTCCCGCGCCAATCTCACGAGGCTGTCGCGGCGAGCTTCTTCGTCGGTGAGCGGCATCGGGAGGCCCAGGCCGTCCAAGAACCCGCAGAAGGCGTCCCACAGCGTCGGCTCGGCGAGCCTCCGTTCTAAACGCGCTCGTTCTTCCGCGCTCGATGAGAGCCGCTCGACGTAGCGCGGGTCCTTCATCCCCGAGATGAACTCGATCTCCCTGAACTGAACCGACTGGAACCCGCTGGCCGGTGCCAGATGGGAACGGAACTCCAAAAAGTCCTGGGGCGACATGGTCTCCAAGACCGGGATCTGCGCGATGAGCACGTGCTCGATCGCGTGAACGCGCTCGAGGTAGTGCCGGGCCCGTTGAGGCGATCCTTCGAACATGAGATCCCGCACGGAGCCGAGCTCGAAGAGCATCTCTTTGAACCAAAGCTCGAAGACCTGGTGGATCGTGATGAACAGAAGCTCGTCATGGGCCGGGGGCGTGGACCGGAGCTCCTGAAGCTCAAGAAGCCGGGGGACCTGCAGGTAGCTCCCGTAGGAGAGCTTCCGATCTTCCTCCCCGAAACGGGGCGGCTTGCGTTGAAGCGTCAGCTACGCGTCCTTCTTGCCGTTCGACTCGGAGCTGCGCTTGGTCTCGGCGGTGGGGATGGGGTCGGGAGCCGAGGCGTACAACGGCTTCAAGGGCCCCGCGATGACCGACACGATGGGAGTGCCTACGTCGATCAGGTCGTAGAGCTCGATCACGTCGGAGTTCGCCATCCGCACGCAGCCGTGAGAGGCGTTGTAGCCCAGCGAGTATTCGGCAGAGGTTCCATGGAAGCGGATGGCAGGGGCCGACCAGTTGATGGCGCGCACGCCCAACGGATTGTTCGGACCGGGTGGGATGGAGGCCGGGAGGTCGGCCCCCCACGTGTCGGGCGAGGGATTGACCCAGGTGGGCTCGTAGCGCAGCTCGGTCACTTCGTACAATCCCGTCGGAGTCATGTACTCGGGTTGTCCGGTAGCCACCGTCCACTGGCGCGTTATCTGTCCGTTCTCGTAGAGGTACAGCTTGTTCTCGCCTATGCGCGTCAACAGGACCTGATCGAAGGAATCCTGGGTCACCGCCGGCTGTAGCTCCGCGACCGGGACGGCCACCTTGCGAGAGTCGTTGTGCAAGGCGCGCATCAGGGCTCGGTGGGCGCGCTTCACGTTGACCTTGAAGCCGACCCGATCGGGCGTGATCTCAACCCAGCCGGACGAATAATCGAGAGCCGCGTCGATCGGTTCCTCGTCGATGCTCGCCGCGATCCCCTCGACGAAACCACGTGCTCCTTGCTTGGGATAACTGATGGCGACGCGGCGGTGGAACTCGAGCTCCTCATCCAAAAAGCGCATCTGCATCTTCTCGAAGAAGGTGGTGTCGTGGCTGGCCGCGAACGCAGCCCGGACGATGCGCCGTGCGTTGCTCCTGGCGCCTAACTCTTTCGGGCTGACCGTCCAGGTCTTCTTCTCCCAGGACAGCTTGATCTGCCGGTTGAGCTGGGGACCGATAGCGATCCTCACCGCTCGCAGAGCTTGCTTCTGGTTCATGCCCCCGACCGAGACACCGGCGATGATGCCACCGGGAAGGATGCGTCCCTTGTAGTCCTCGCTGTACTCCATCGTGGCGTAGGAGATCCCGGCGGCGCCGAGCGATCCGAGGCCGAACAGGACCGCGCACGCGAGCGCGGCGCGGCGGCCTGGCTTGGGGATCCTCGACCAGAAGGACCCGCGCTGGGGCGTGATGTCCAGGTTAGAAGTGCTCATATCGGGCTCCAGAGTAGGGGAACGGCTGCCATGTGCATAGACGCCGTCCGGGCGTAGCGGTTGCGACGTGCAGGCGGACGATCTTCTCACGGCAGAGGAGAGCCATACGATGGCCCCCATGACGATCTACGGGTCGCTGCTGGATGCGATCGGGGACACCCCCATGTTGCGGATGTCGAATATCGGCCGGGGCCTGTCGTGCACGCTGCTCGGCAAGCTGGAGATGCTGAATCCGGGCGGAAGCGTCAAGGACCGGATCGGCTTGCGGATGATCGAGCAAGCCGAGCGGGATGGATCGCTGAAGCCGGGCGGAACGATCGTCGAGCCGACCTCGGGCAACACGGGAGTCGGGCTGGCGATGGCCGCCTCGCTCAAGGGTTACCGCTGCATCTTCACGATGCCCGACAAGATGAGTCAGGAAAAGGTGTCGTTGCTGAGGGCATACGGGGCCGAGGTCGTGATCACGCCGACGGCCGTCGCCCCCGACTCCCCGGAGTCCTACTACCGGGTCGCCGACCGCCTCACGGAAGAGATCCCGGGAGCGTTCCAGCCCAACCAGTACCACAACCAAAGGAACCCCGAGAGCCACTACGACACGACCGGGCCGGAGATATGGAAGCAGACCGGCGGGACCATCACCCACTTCGTCGTAAGCGTCGGCACCGGCGGGACCGTTACCGGAGCGGGCCGCTACCTGAAAGAGCAGAATCCGGACGTCGTCGTGGTGGGGGCCGACCCGGAAGGCTCGATCTTCACGAGCGAGGAGGTGGCGCCTTATCTCGTCGAGGGCATCGGCAAGGATTCGTGGCCGGAGACCCTGGACCGCGCTGTGATCGACAGGTGGGTCAGGGTCTCCGACCGGGATTCTTTCGTGACGGCTCGCCGGATCACGAAAGAAGAGGGGCTCTTGGCGGGGGGCTCGTGCGGCACCGCGCTGTGGGCCGCTCTGGAGGTCGGGCGCGAGCTGGGACCGGACGACGTCGTGGTCGTCGTCTTGCCGGACTCAGGAAAGAACTACCTCTCCAAGCTCTACAACGAATCGTGGATGTTGGAGCACGGCTTCCTCGACCGTCCCGGCACCAGGGCCCGCATCGGCGAGGTGCTGGCGGAGAAGCAGCGGATCTCGAGCTCGATCCCCGACATGGTTGCCGTGCCGGCGACCCAGAAGGTGGGCCGCGCCATCGACAGGTTGCAGGAGTTCGGCATCTCGCAGATCCCCGTCGCTCGGACCGAGGAGCCGCGCGACATATCCGAGATCATCGGCTCTATCCAGGAACGGTCGTTGCTCGACCGCGTCTTTCGCGACCGCGACGCCGTGGAGCGTCAGGTGGCCGAAGTCATGGACGGACCGCTGCCGATCGCGCAGTCGTCTGCCGGCGTCGAGGAGATGTTCGCCGACCTGTCCAGGGGGGCCGAGGCAGTCGTCGTGGCCGATGGGGGCACTCCCATCGGCGTTCTCACCAGAGCCGACCTGCTGGAGTTCCTGGCGCACCAGAAGCGACGCTGATCGTGGGCCTCCAAAAACGCCGAGATGTATCCACCAGAGTGGAACGAGCGACCTCATCCCCGCCGCCGTCGCCGAGGGCGGCGACCGACGCCGGCTACGCGTCGGCCCGGCGCGCTGCCCTGGCTAGGTTGGGCGATGTCTCGTACGCGTTATGCGACTCACCGCTCGGCCCCCTCGTCGTCGCGGCCACCAGCACGGGTGTCGTCTGCGTGCACTACGCCGACGATGACGCCTCCTTGGGTGAGCTCGCCCGCGGGGGCTCCGGCCGAGCTAGTCATGCTCGCGCCCACCTCGATGATGCTTGCCGGGAGCTGGACGACTACTTCCACGGGCGCCGTTCACGCTTCGACTTCCGCATCGACTGGGTGCTGACCGGAGCCTTCCAGCAGCAGGTCTTGAAGGCCACCTACCGGATCCCCTTCGGAGAGCTCGCGACCTATCGCGATGTGGCAACGGAAGCCGGTGTGCCCACCGGGAGCCGGGCCGCCGGCAATGCGCTCGGGGCCAACCCCATGCCGATCGTCGTTCCGTGCCACCGGGTCGTCCGCACCGGCGGAGGCCTCGGCGGCTACACCGGGGGCCTGCATCGGAAGCGGTTCCTCTTGGAGCTGGAGGGAGCGCAGCTCTAGCTAGCGGCCGGCCTTGCTCGGGAGCGAGCGTCCTAGCGCCTCGGCGAACTCGGGCGAGGCCATGCACGTGAGCTGGGCCGCGGCCTCCGCGTCCATGCCTTCGGACTGCGACACGAGATGCGCGCGGTCGAGCAGCTTCTTGGCCTCGCGTTTCGCCACATGAGGCGGCGCCGCGAGCCTGGATGCAAGGCCGTCCACGGTGACATCGAGCTCGGCCGCGGGGACCAGGAGCTCGGCCGCGCCCACCCTGACGGCTTCGGCGCCGTCGATGCGCTCGGCCAACCAGACCATGCGCTTGGCTCGAGCGGGCCCGACCAGCAGCGGCAGACGCGTCGAGCCTCCCAGATCGGGGATCAATCCGTAGCGCATCTCCAACAAGCCGAGCGAGGCGTCCTCGGTCACCACGCGCAGATCGCACATCAAAGCGAGCTGGAACCCCGCTCCATAAGCGTGACCTTGCACCGCGGCGATCGTGGGCATGGGCAGGGCTGCCACTTTGCGGAACCCTGCTTGAGCCCGGGCGATCATGTCGGCCGGCGTCCCCGCCACCTCTCCGAGGGAGGCCAGGTCGATGCCGCTGGAGAACGAGCGCCCCCGGCCCGACACCACCACGACCTCGATCCCGTCGCGCGAGCGGCGATCTCGTCCGGCGGCGACCGCGAGCGCGCCGAACACCTCCACGCTCATGGCGTTCAGCACGTCGGGCCGGTTCAGCACGAGGTCGGCGCGGCCCCGAGAACGAGACCTCGACGACGCCCATCAGCCGAAGGCCTGGGCCAGGTCGGCGACGAGGTCGTCCGGGTGCTCGATGCCTACCGAGAGACGGACCAGGCCCTCGGGAACCTCCATGCCCGAGCCCGCGAGGCTCAGATGCGTCATCTGACCCGGATGCTCGATGAGCGACTCGACCCCTCCCAGCGACTCGCCCAGGAAGAACAGCTTCGTCCGCTCGCAGATCTTCAAAGCCCGCTCCATCGAGTCGACCTCGAACGACACCATCCCTCCGAACAGCGGCGTCCCGGTGGCGTTCATCTGGCGACGGGCGACGTCGTGGTTGGGGAAGTCGGGCAATCCCGGGAAATGGATCTTCGTCACGGCGTCTTGTGCCTGGAGCCACTCGACCACCCGTTCGGCCCCGCGCAATGGGCTCTCATCCGAACCGCCAGGGTCTTGAGGCCCCGCAACAACAGCCAGGAGTCGAAGGGGCCGGGAATGGCCCCGATCGAGTTCTGCAGGTACCGCAGCCTCTCGGCCAGCGCGTCTTGCGACGTTGCCACCGATCCCATGACCAGGTCGGAGTGACCGCCCAGGTACTTGGTGGCCGAGTAGACGACCACGTCGGCACCCTGCTCCAGAGGTCGCTGCAGGAACGGGGTCGCGAAGGTGTTGTCGACCGCTACCAGGGCCCCGGCGTCGTGGGCCGCGTCCGCCAGAGCCCGAAGATCCAGCACTTTCAGGAGCGGGTTCGTCGGAGCTCTCGGCCAAGAGCATGGCCGCCCCATCCGCCAGCTCGGCCCGGACCGAACCAAGATCGGCCATGTCCACGGTGGCGAAGCCGATCCCCACCTGAGCGAGCACCTTCGCGAACAGCCGGTAGGTGCCGCCGTAGACATCGTCGGGTATCAAGACCCGGTCGCCCGACGACAGGTCATGGCGAGAGTCGTGATCGCGGCCATGCCGGAAGAAAATGCGACCGCGTGGGTTGAACCCTCCAGAGGCGCGAGACAGGTCTCGAGCGCCCGCCTGGTCGGATTGTCGGTGCGGGAATATTCGTAGCCCTTGTGCTTGGCTACAGCTTCTTGAACGTAGGTCGATGTTTGATAGATGGGCACGACCGCCGCCCCCGTGGCCGGGTCCGGATCCTGGCCGGAATGGATGGCGGCGGTTTCGAAGCGAATATGGTCGGTCATCACGAGACTCCAGAGGAGGGATGGAAATCAGCGACAGGGATACCACGGCGCAGGGGCCGCAGACGCCCTGGATCGCGGTGGTGGCGCAGTGGCGCAAAGGCCTGACGCGGGTTCCCTTGCCCTACACGCAGGCGGTCGAGCTGTCCGGCGGCAGGACCAAGGTCCTCTCGGCGTTCGAGATGCCGGCCTCGAATCCGTTCCCGAGGAGCTCGAGGTGTTCACGGAGCTCGACCCGTACGGCGCGGCCGTCCTCGACGGGGCGTCGGGCCTGCTCATCCCGGGCGGCGGCGACATCGACCCGGGAGCTCTACGGATGCCCTCGGCATCCCCGCACCCACAACGTGAGTCACCGGCGGGACCGGTTCGAGCTCTCCTTGCTGGCGAGGGCGTTGGGAACGCGACATGCCGGTGCTGGCGATATGCCACGGGATGCAGTTGCTGAACGTGTATTTCGGGGGCCGCCTCGTGCAGCACCTGCCCGACGATCCCGCTCGCCTCGAGCACGACCGAGATATGCCTCGTGCCGAACCGGTTCACGACCTGCACATCAAAGAAGGAAGCCGTTTCCAGGACCTGGTCGGAGCGCTCTCGACCCCCGTCAACTCACATCACCACCAGGGCTCGACGGCGTCGCGGGCCGCTGGAAGAGGTTGGTTGGGCCGAGGACGGCGTGCTCGAGGCGGTCGTATCGCGACCATTCGTGGGTGGTGGGAGTGCAGTGGCATCCCGAGGCCATGGTCCACACCGACCACCACCAGAGACGTCTGTTCGAAGCCTTCGTGACGGCCACGAAAGCTTATGAGGCGCGCACCGGAGCCCTTACTGCTGCCCGCCGCTCTGCGTAGGCATCGGCACCCCGATCACGCTCGCGACCTCGGCGCGCTTCGAAGCGAAACGCTCCGCCACAACATCTCCGTCGGCCTCCACCAGCACCGACAGCGTTCTACCCAGCGTCCAGTCACCGACGGGGATCTTGAGCCGCCCCCGGGCTTGATCGCCAGGTCCTGGATCGGGGGCGGACCTGGGAGGCGACGCCGGCGCTCACCAGGGTGAGCGACACCCGGACGGCCTCGGCGCCGGGGTTCAGCACCACCACCGCGTCCGCCTGGGGGCGCTCGACCGCGGGGCGAGGAACCAGCGGGGGCCGGTGCGGGCGGCGCCGACCTCCGAAGCCACGCCGCTCAGGCGGCGGGTGTCGTAGTAGACGGTGCGCTCGGCCACGAGGGCCCCGGTACTCGTGCGCACGACCACGCTGGCGCCTCCCACATCTTTGTCGGAGCCGCCGATGTAGTCGACGAGCGGAAGCGGCAACAAGGTCCTGGGAGGCACCACCACCTCCAATAGCTTGGGCGGCTGGATGGTGCCCTCTTGGGTGGCGATCGAGATTGTGGCCACAGCCTCTTCTTCGCTCGGATTCAGAAGTGAGACACGCTCGTCGATCCCTTTCTCCACGCCCCCGGGAAAGAACCATTCCGACGCGGGGGCCGCGGCACCAAGCGTGAACTGAACGCCCTGGGGACGGTCCTCGCTGCTCACCTGCAGAGCTCGCCAGGCGATGACGCCCCCCCGCTTGCCGACGACCTCAGCCCCCACGACACGTATCCCGCGGATGAACTCATTGAGCTCGACCACCACGGTCTCTCCTGCAGGGACCGCTAGTCCCTCAGACAGGTTGGCGTTGGATTGGGGGCCCTTGGGTGTGAACAGCGAGATCCCCACCACCGCCTCGTCGGGGAAAGGGTTGTAGATCACGAAGCGCTGCTCGGCCCCCAGCGCGCTCGACCCCTCTGCGAAGTACCAGCGAGGCGAAGCGGCCTTTGAGCACCTGGCTGCCCCGAGTCCGGAGGTCTTGCCCGTGAAGGTTGCAAGAGCCGATGCGAGCACCTCGGCGCCGTAACCCACCAGGTCGCTAGAGTGCTGGTTCGCTCGAACCACGATCCTCTCCGGCGCCAACCCCACCCGCTCGTCGCCATCTATGCCGACGGGAACCTCGGTGGTGGCGGGGCTACCCAGGACGAGCTTCGAGGTGGACTGCCCCACCCGCGGTGGTGGAGGACAGTAGACGGACCTCTCGTCGAAGATCGAAGGCGCTTGGGTGACCGGTTCCAGCTCGACGTCGTCGCTCGCCAGGTCGAACGCGACCCCGGACAGCAAGGCGGCGAGCAGGAACACGGTCAACGCGAGGTCGCGTCCGCGTCTCATGGAGAGATCCTGCGCCGGGTGTTGCGGGAGAAGGCAGCCCCCACCACCACGATCCAGGCCAGCGCCAGGACGAACAGAACGGCCGTGCGCGCGTTCCTGTGCGGGAAGGACACGACCAACCTCCCCTGTTGGCCCGCGGGCAACTCGAACGCATTGCCCCATCCACCTTCGGCGCGTTCCAGTGGCTCGCCCGCCACGGTGGCCCGCCAGCCGACGTGCTCGGCTTCGGCCAGGAACAACAGACCGGCACCCTGCTCGACGTCGGCTTCGTAGCGGGCCGAGGTGACCTGCTCCGCATCCTCGCGGGTCGCCGGCACGTCGCCGGTGATCACGGCAGGATCGCGGCTGTCGATCGCAGCCACAACCGAGGGCAACTCGTCGTAGACACCGGCGCGCGCCAACGCTTCATTGTTCGCCAACAACAGGTACTGCTCTTCCGGATTATCTCGAGCGACCGCAAGGTCGGCCTGGCTGAGCCATCTATAGGCCCCCGGCCCCCTCTCCAGAACGACGTACCCGATGTTGAAGGCACCCAGGAGGCTCCCGCCCCGGTCGGTCCGGCCTTGTTCGACGGACGAGATGACCGATTGCAACTCGTCTTCGGACGGACCCACCCGGGACTCGAAGAGGTCGCTCAGCACCTCGCCGCGGGGGCCGGTGACCATGTGTCGCCCGACCGGGCGGGCCACCGACGGCACGGGTGGACCCCAGCGCTCCCCCACCCACAGAGCGCGGAACTGACCTTCGGCCTGAGCCTCGCTGCCCAGCAAGGTCGCGATCTGTTCGGTGACGACGCTGTCTGCGTGGCCCGACGCCCGCCCCGGATCCCAAGCCCCCGTGACGAATGCCGGGCCCAGGCCCGCAGCGACCAGAAAGGTCGATAGCCCCAGGCCGCCGAGGGTCAATGCATGATGCATCCCCAGCCCGCGGCGAGGCAGATCAAGACGGAAGGCTCCCGCCGCCAGCCCCGCCAGCCCCGCGAAGGCGACGGCAGCGAGGACCCCCGCTTCGGTAGGCGCCGCCACGATGGGACGAAGAGAGCCGGCCGCGATCGCTCCGGTGAGCCACGCCACTGCCACGACGATGGTCCACAGCGCAAGCGCCATCCGGCGACGCTGTCCCTCGCCGACCAACACCGCGACCAGCCCGAGCACCGGAAGAGCGAGGCCGAACAGAGGAGGCGCCTCGGGCGTCTGGCCCAGGATCACACTGCGGAAGCCGTGACCAGAAAACGCCGCCGCATAGCTCTGCCAGGTGTCATCGCCCGTGAGCAGGTCGAGAGGTCCTCCGGGAGAGAACCAGGATGCGCTCCACGGGAGAAGGAGAGCCCAACCCACGACGAGACCAACCGCGCACGACACCAGTCCCCGAAGCGGCTTGCTTCCGGTGTCGAGGAAGGTCCGGGTAGCGGCCAGCAAGACCGCCGCCACCAGATACATGAACAACGAGCCGGGAACGAAAGCAGCCGAGACGGCAACACCCAGCGCCACGCGCGCCACGGCGCGCCCACGGTTCCAGCCGGGCGGCCTCACCCAGCCGATCAGCCTGATCATCACCACGAGCACGAACGGAGCGCACGCACCGAACACCATCGCTCCGAGCGCCCCCTGGCGCACCCCGGCGAAGCCCACCGCCCCGAGCGCGTAAACGGTGGCCGCCACGTAACGCGACGGGCGATCCACCAACTCCGACACCAAGAGGTAGGCGCCGGTGAAGCCCGCGAAGCCGAGCCCCAAGATGAGGAGCTTCTGCGCGAGGCCGGTGGCACCCAGCGTCATGATCGGAAAGACACCCAAGAACGCGAACGCCGGGGGCGCCGGGCCGGCCTGGCCGAGACCGACGGCCCTCCACGGCGATACGAAGGCTCTCCACAGGGCGGTGGCCCGCTCCGGATAGGGAAGCAGCTCCCCCACCGAGGCGGGAGGGCCGAACAGGATGTGCCGGAAGCCCAGCAGGAACCCGATCAGCAGCAGAGCCGCCACCGCCCCGGTCCGTCCGTTCAAGCGACTGGTCAAGAGACGGGCCTGGGTGGTGCGCCGCGCCAGGAGCATCGCGCGCCGGCCCCAGGCCTCTTCGAGGCGATCGGCCTGATGCGAGATGTAGAAGCGCAAGCGTGTGGTTTGTCTCACGGTCAAACGTCGTAAGCGCCGATCCGGGACCTTTCGCACCTTCTGCGCGCGCCGCCGTTCCGTCAGGGTCTGAGGGAGCGCGAGCACGTTCCACGCGAGGCCCCGTGCGAGGTTGCCGATCTCGCGTGGCTGTCGCAGCACGATGAAGGCAAGCATCTCGGCCAGCGAGAGAAGTATGAACGTCGGGATCAACGCGAACAGGCGGGGCCCCGATGCGTTCTTGGTGATCGTCCGTAGCCGGTTACGTCGTATGAAATAGCGAGGCGGAGTGAAAGGTGAGCGACGCTGTCCCGTCGCGAGCGCGATGGCATGACGTGCACGCGCGGCCGGCTCGACCCTGATCGCGTGACCCGCTACGCGGGCCCTCCAACAAAGGTCCAGGTCCTCGGTGAACGCACGCATCCGAGCGTCCCACCCGCGAAGCTGTTTGAAGACCTCGTGTCGGATCAGCATGCAGGTCGAGGTGACGTAGAAGACCTCGGCCGCGGAGTCGTGTTGGCCCAGGTCGATCTCGTGCTCTTCCAGCCCCTTGTAGGGATAGCCGAAGCGGTCCACGGCCATCCCGACCTCTTCCAACCGGTCGGGGTCCTCCCACGACACGATCTTGGGACCGACGATAGAGGTGGCGTCGTCCTGGTACATGCGCGCGGCCATGTGCTCTATAGAGGTCGGATCCAAGGCCGCGTCGTCGTGGATGAACAGCAACAGGTCGGCGTCGGTGCGAACCCGAGAAAGAGCCCAGTTGATGGCGCCGCCGAACCCCAATGGACGCGGGGTGCGCAGATAACCCCACCGGCGGCGCTTGAGGTGCCGTTTGGCAACCCGCTTCAGAACAGGTTGTTCGCGCGAGTCGGGCGAGGCGTCGTCGACGACCAGAACATCGAGCAGCGGGTAGGTCTGGGTGTTGAGGCCGACCAGACAATCCCGCAGCCAGTCTCTGCCGTTGTGGGTAACGACGATAGCGAGGACACTGGGGAGCGCGGCATCAGTCACCCCGCTTGCAGGGCGCGGTCTGGCGGGCTCGGTTCGTATGGTCATGGGCGAACGCTCTTGGCTTGGCTAGACGGGAACGCCGTACAACGTGGTGCGGCGTCGAGGAACCCTTCCCACCGAGCGTATCAAGGCCTCCATCCGGTCGGCCGTCAGCTCTTGGCCGTGATCCGCTCCCGCGGCGCGCGAGATGTTCTCGTTCATGAGGGTCCCACCGAGGTCGTTGACGCCCACCTGAAGCGCGAGCTTCGCTCCCTCTTCGCCCATCTTCACCCACGAGACCTGGATGTTCGGGATGTACCCATGCAATGCGATGCGCGCCACGGCGTGCACCTTGAGCGCCTCTTCGAAGGTAGGCCCGCGACGCGAACGTCCCTTGAGGTAGATCGGTGCGCCCATGTGTACGAACGGCAGGGGGACGAATTCGAACAGTCCGCCGTTGTGATCCCCGATCTCCTTGTGCAAGCGCTTGACCACAGCGAGGTGACGCGCCCAGTGCCGCGGTCCCTCCACCGTTCCGAACATCATGGTCGCATTGGAGCGCAACCCGAGTGAATGCGCGATGCGATGCACCTCGCACCATTGCTCGGTGTTGATCTTGTCGGGACAGATGATGTCGCGGATCTCGTCGTCGAGGATCTCGGCCGCGGTTCCCGGCAACGTCGCGAGTCCCGCTTCTTTGAGGTCCAGCAAGAAATCGTAGACCGACACACCGGATGCCTGGGCTCCTTGCATCACCTCTAGCGCCGTGAAGGCGTGGACGTGCATCTGGGGGATCTGTCGCTTTACGGCCGTCAGGTAGTCGCGGTAGTTGTCACCGGTGAACGAGTGATGGATCCCGCCTTGCATGCAGACCTCACTGGCGCCTTGATCCCACGCCTCCTGGGCGCGGGCGGCAACCTCTTCCGGCGTCAACAGATACGGCTCGCCGCGCAGGTTGAGTGACTTCGGTCCCTTCGAGAACGCGCAGAACCCGCAGCGGAAGTAACACATGTTCGTGTAATTGATGTTGCGGTTGACGACGTAGGTAACCTCGTCGCCGACCGTTGCGCGCCTCAGGTCGTCGGCGATCGCATAAAGCCTCTCGGTCTCCGCGCCGCGGCTCGTGAACAAGAGCGCCACCTCGCCCTCGTCGAGCTCGACGCCGTCGGCCGCCCGATCCAAAGCCACCATCACCGACGCGCGCACCGTGCGCCCCGGCACCCTCCACGCGCCTGCACCGGCCGCCTCCACCGCCCGGACCGAAGCCGAAGGAGGCGACTCGTTCATCCCCGCATGCCAGGCCTCGTCGGCGCGCACGAAGCCCTCGGCATCGACGGCGTAGAGCACACGCGCGTGCAGGGCGGGGTCAACCCACCGGACGAGCTCTGCAGGCGCGGCCACGTAAGCGGGGTAGGCCGCGAGGCGTTGCAGGAGAAGGAACCCCTTGCCCTCGGTCACCTCCTGCAACTCGTCCAGCTTCGGCCACGGCCGCTCCGGGTTCACATGGTCGGGCGTGACCGGCGACACCCCGCCCCAGTCCGACAGCCCCGCGTCGATATACCTCCCGTAATCACTGGGGCTGAGGTTCGGGGGGGCCTGGATCCCGACATCGGGACCCATGACGAGACGGGCCAGGGCGATCTGGAGAGACATCTCCGCGGCCGTGGGCTCCGGATGAGCCGCCATGAGGGTGCCCGGCTTGGCTCGGAAGTTCTGGACGATCACCTCTTGGATGTGCCCGTGGCGCTCGTGAGAGGCGCGGATCGCCAGAAGGGCATCGATGCGCTCTTCATGGGTCTCGCCGATCCCGACGAGGATGCCGGTCGTGAACGGCACCCGCGCCTCGCCTGCAGCCTCGAGCGTCGCGAGTCGAACCGCCGGTTTCTTATCGGGAGCAGCGAAGTGGGCCATGCCTCGTTTCAGAAGCCGTTCCGACAGCGTCTCGAGCATCGTCCCTTGGCTCACCGACACGCGCGCAAAGGCCTCGGTCTCGTCGGAAGTGAGCGCCCCGGGGTTCGCGTGAGGGAGGAGGTTCGTTTCCTCGAGCACCGCCCGACAAGCCGCGACGAGATACTCGATGGTGCTCGTGTAACCCATCGATGCCAACTCCGCGCGAGCCTCCGGCCACTTCCGCTCAGGCTTGTCGCCCAGCGTGAACAACGCCTCACGACATCCGGCCTCTTCTCCCGCGCGAGCGATCGCCACCACCTCGTCCATGGTGAGGAAGGCTCTTTCGCCCGGGCGCGGAGGATGAGCGAAGGTGCAATAACCACACGAGTCGCGACACAGCTTGGTCAGCGGGATGAAGACCTTCTTCGAGAAGGTGATGACGGGGCCGCAAGCTTGATCTCGCAGATGGGCGGCCGCTGCGAGCACGGGGGCCGGGTCGTGACGGGCCCATGAAGCCAGCTGCCGAACCTCGTCATCGGACAGCCGGCGACCTTCGGACGCGGCCCCGGCCAGAGCGTCCAGACGAGTCATGGAGGGAGTCTAGTAGCCTGCCCTGCTCATGACGATCACCGCATTGGCCGGCGGCGTCGGCGGATCCAAGCTCCTGGTCGGACTGCAGAACGCCCTTGTGCCCGGAGAACTGACGGCGGTCGTGAACACCGCGGATGACGCAACCATGTACGGCGTTCACGTGTCTCCGGATGTCGACATCGTCACCTACTGGCTCTGCGGCCTAGCCGATACCGAACGGGGATGGGGACTACGCGACGACACGTTCAACGTGGTGGCGGGTTTCGCGCGACTCGGCCAGGAGGTTTGGTTCAGCCTCGGCGACGCGGATCTTGCAACGTGCCTGTTCCGGACGCAACGGATGGCAGACGGCGTGAGCCTTTCCGCCGTGACCGACGAGGTCCGGCGCGCTCTGGGAGTAGAGACGCGGATCATGCCCATGTCGGATGACGCGGTCCGCACGCGGGTCGTCACCGAAGATGGCCGCACCCTGGAGTTCCAGGAGTATTTCGTCAAAGAGCACCAAGAACCCGCCGTCAAAGAGGTGCGGTTCGCCGGCATCGGCGACGCCAAGCCCGCGCCGGGCGTCATCGAAGCGATCCGCGATGCGGACCGGGTGATCCTGTGTCCTTCGAATCCGGTCGTCTCGCTGGGGCCGATATTGATGCTCAGCGGCGTCCGGGACGCCCTGCGGGAGCACAACGACGTCATCGCGGTGAGTCCGATCGTGCGTGGACGCGCCGTCAAAGGACCTGCAGACAAGATGCTCCATGTTCTGGGGGCCGAGGTCAGCGCGTCGGGTGTGGCCGGGCTGTATCGCGACTTCTGCACCACGTTCGTCGTTGACGAGACCGACATAGAAGAGGCAGCTCTGATCGAACAGCTCGGGATGAAGACGGTCGCTTTGGACACGATCATGCGCGACCTCCCGGCCTCAGACCGCCTCGCCCGCTCATTACTGGAGCTGTGACCTCAGCACCGGAGCTAAGGGTGGTCGGGATCGCCGGCATGCCGGAGGTGCGCCTCGGTGACGACCTCGCGGCACTTCTCGTAGACGCTTTGGGTTCGTCTGGGTTAGACGACCGCGACATCATCGTGATCACGCAAAAGGTCGTGTCGAAAGCGGAGGGGCGCATCCGCGCTGCGGCCGAGAAAGAAGCCGCGGTTCGAGCGGAGTCGAAGCGGGTGCTTCGCAGAACCCGCGGCGGGATGTTCATCTCCGAGACTCACCATGGCTTCGTCTGCGCCAACGCCGGGGTCGATGAGTCGAACGTAGAAGAAGGAGCGGTGGTCCTGCTTCCCATGGATGCCGATGCATCGGCCCGCAAGATCAGAGCGCGCCTCCGTCACCTGACCGGCAGGGACGTCGCCATCATCATCAGCGACACCTTCGGCCGTGCCTGGCGGTTGGGGCAGACCGACGTCGCTATCGGCGTGGCAGGGATGGATGCCTTCATCGACTACCGAGGGAGCCTGGACGAGCAAGGGCGGGAGCTCCACGCGACCCGGATCGCGGCGGTGGACGAGCTGGCCGGCGCGGCGGAGTTGGTGATGGGAAAAGCCCGCGGGATCTGCGCCGCTTTGATACGCGGTGCGCCGGTGACCTTCGGGCGCGGCTCCGCGTCACAGCTCGTGAGGACCCCGGAAGAAGATCTCTTCCGCTAGGGCATCTGCCACCGCTCCCGATGGACCACCTGATCGAGCGGCTTCCAACCCCGCCTCAACGAGGACGAGGAGCGGTCGGGGGCGGCGTGCCCGATCGTCACGAGTCCCACCGGGATCACGGTCCCGGGGATGTGCAGCAGCGCCCTGATCCCGTCGAGGCGGTGGACCCCGAAGAACCCCGCGGAGAGTCCTTCATCGACCGCGGCGAGGAGCAACAACATCAACGACGCGCCGCAGTCGACGAACCCATACGGCACCGGCCACGATCGCCCTCCCGTAGCGACCTTGTCGGGGCTGGAATATCGCTCCTCGTAAGCCCCCTCGTCGACGCACAGCACGACGTGGACGGGCGCTTGCGACAACCATGGATCGAAGTCGCGAGCGACGTAGTCCTTCTCCCCGGCGAGCCGAGCTATCTCACGACGCCGATCGGGATCGGTCACCACGACGAAGCTCTGGCCCTGGGCGAAACCCGCGGAGGGAGCCCTCCGAGCACGCTCGAGGATCCGCTCCAGGGCGACGGGATCAATCGGTTCATCCCGATAGCTGCGCACCATCCGGCGCTTGCGCACCGCGTCTGAGAACTCCACCCGGCCTCCATCCGACCTAGCTCGCGTCTACGGAACCTAGCCGAGCCCCTGATAGCCTCTTCCGCCGTGAGCAAGAAGCTAGAGGAGAAGCAGCAAAGACGCCTCGCAGAAGAGCGACGCAAGAACGAGGCGAAGCGCGAGCAACGGAAGAAGAACCTCGTTACCTTCGGGATCGCGGCCCTCGTGATCGCGGTCGTCGCGGCCCTCGTCGTGAGCGACAGGAAAGAGACCGCAGGACCGGTGGGAGTGGCCGCGGACGAGGCCGGGTGCGGCGACGTCGAAGAGGTCGAAGCCTTCGACAACCAGCACATCGATGTCGGCGCTCCGCACGCGGAGTACAACTCGGATCCGCCCACCAACGGTCCCCACTACGAGTCTCCGGCCGACACAGGGTTCTACGCGTCGCCGCTCCCTCCGGAGCAGGTCATCCACAACCTCGAGCACGGCCAGATCGTGATCTGGTTCGACCCCGCCGCTCCACAGGCCCTCAAGGACGATCTCGAGGCCCTGGTGGACAAGGCGCCCGGCGCGACCGTCGCGACCGCTTATGAAGCCATCCAGGACTACAACTTCTATCTGACCGCGTGGAACAAGCTCCCCAACGAGCCCAAGGAGTCCTTCGGGACGGGGGTCCTGCAGGGGTGCGACGCGGTCTCCCAAGAGGTCGTGGACGACTTCCGAAGGAAGTACCAGGGCAGGAGCCCCGAGCCGATCACCCCGCCCTTCGAGGGTTAGCTCCCCCGCGGCAGGATCGCTCCCCTGCGCCCCTGAGCCGGTGCAGGCTGAGGAAGCCCCCACAACGCCCGGTAGGCAGGGCTTACACCCAGGGAACGATACGAAGAAGGGGCGACGATACGAAGAAGGGGGCCGGCTTGCGCTGGCCCCCTTTAACACTTCCCTTATATGGAGCTGACGCTGGTCCCTACTGGTCCCTTCGGACCGAGATGGACAGCTGCTTGCCGCTCGGCAGCGTGACCGTCGCCCTCGACGTGGGAGGAGTGGCGCGACGCGGCTGGGCTGCGGCGCTCGTAACCGGGCCGGGAGCCGACGCGGCCGGACGGCGGATCATGGCCTCGTCTAAGACGGGCGCAACCGGGCCGGAGACCGACGGGACCGGACGGCGGATGATGGTCGCACCCGCGAACAAGAGCACGATGCTCAACGTGAGCAGTGGCAAGAGGTCACCTCCGGTGAACGGAAGGACGGCCGCCGTGGGAGCCGGCTCCGGCTCGGGTGCCCGTCGGATCCGCCTGTCGTTCACGGGGGGGAAGACCGGGTCCTTGTCCTTGTCGATGCGCTTTCCCCGGACACAGTTGCCGTCGGGAGGCAGCGGAGTGCCGTCGGGGCACAGGATCGTCACCGGCGGCGGGTTGCACTTGCCGTTGGGAGGCAAGGGGGTTCCGTCGGGGCAGACCTCCGGCGGCGGGTTGCACTTGCCGTTGGGAGGCAAGGGGGTTCCGTCGGGGCAGGTAGGAGGCACGCAGTTGGGGTTGCCCGGGGGGCAGGGGGAGGCGGGGGCGGTAGGAGGCACGCAGTTCCTGTCGCCTGGAGGACAGGGAGGAGGGGGCGGGGGCGGGCTGCAGCCCGTATGCGCAGGGTTCCCCTTTCCTACGCCCTTATTCGTGCTCCCGGGCTCGCATTCGTAGCCCTTGTTGTGGTCGTTTCCGTTGGGCATCTGGCCCCGCGGGTTCTTGTTGTCGGCTTTGCCCACACAACCGTCGCAGGGCTTTCCCGGTGAGTTATCCGAATCGCCCGGTCCGGGATTCTGGTGCGTGCCATCGCAGGTGGCGTCGTAGGGACCACCGGGGCCTTTGCCGTTCTGGTCGCAGTCGTTGCCTGGGGCCGGATCACCGTTGTTGGAGGGGGGCGACGAGTTGGATGAGCCCGACTCCGAGGTACCGGAGTCGCTGGAGCCGGAGCCGGAACCGGAAGAGGATCCGCCGGAGGATCTCGACCGGCCGCCCCCTCGATTCGACTTTTCCGACGCCTGTGAGCTCCCCTTGGATGACTCGCTGTCGGAGCTGTCCTCCGACTCAGTGGAGTCAGGGGTGGGCTCGTCGGACGGCTGCTTATGAGCCTTCCCGTTCGCCTGACCCTTCTCGCTCGGAGCTGCGATCGCCGAGACCGCGATCACCAACACCAGCACCAGCGCGCTGGCGAGCACGACCGGAAGTCGCCTCAGCCTGTGAATGTCCACCCTTGCCTCGCTTTCCTAGCGCGAGCGCCGCAGAAGCTTCCTCCCGACGAGCCCGACCCGCTGCATGAGTCCCCGGAAGGGTACTCCCCCTCCCCCGAGCGAGGCTAGGCTGCTTTGTGAGGAAAATCAAGTCGAGTGGTACGTGAGGCCAGAGTCAACTGGGGGGATTGGGTGGGCGTCCTCAGCCGACCTTTTCGTGGTCGGCGACGGTCCGGTTGACGAGCTTCTCACCAGAAGCGACAACAGCCTCTTCGCCCAGGATGCAACCCTCAACCTGAGCTCCAGGACACACCACGACGCCGGGAAGCAACACCGAGCCACGAACGTGAGCCTCTCCTTCTATGGAGGCCCCTGCTCCCAAGCAAGAGGACGCAACTACGGCCTTGTCGTGGACGCGGGCCGAAGGATGGATCGGTCCGGGGCCCTCCAGGGTTATCCGCTCCTCCAGTGCATCCATGTTCGCCTGCAGATACTTCTCCGGGGTCCCGACGTCCATCCAGTACGCCTTCGTTGGGAGCGCGAACAACCGGGCGCCGTCGGCGACCAGCTCCGGAAAGAGGCTGCGCTCGACAGAAGACTCCTCCCCGTCGGGGATCCGATCGAGCACCGAGGGCTCCAGCACGTATGCACCGGCATTTATGAGGTCGGTGGGTGCTTGCCCGGGCGGCGGCTTCTCGATGAACCCGGTGACACGTCCGTCTTCGTCGGTGGGCACCACACCGAAGGCAGAGGGGTCTTCTACCGGGGTCAACAGGATCGTTGCCTCGGCTCTCTTGTCTCGATGGAAGTCGAGGAGCTCTCCGAGGTCCGCGTCGGTCAGCACATCGGCGTTGAAGACGAGGAAGGTGTCGCCGCCGATAACCGACTGCGCGTTCTTGATCGCCCCCGCGGTCCCAAGAGGGACCTCCTCGTGAGTCACCTCCATGTGCATCCCGCGTTCGGTGATCCGCTGCACGGTATCGGTGAAGGCTTCGGCCAGGTAAGAGGTGGTGAGGACGACTGCGTTGATGCCGTGCCGTTGGAGGAGGTCCAGCACGTGCTCTATGTGCGCCCGGTTGCAGATGGGCAGCAGGTGCTTGGGACGTGTGTAGGTGAGGGGGCGCAGCCGCGTGCCGAAGCCCCCCGCCAGCAGAACCGCTTTCAATTCCCGGTGACGGTTTTCGAGGACACCCCGATCAATGCGATCCCGATGGCGATGATGCTCACACCGATCCACCTGAGCGTGGGCACGTTCTCGTGGAACATGAATCGAGCGAGGGCGACCACGACGACATAAGAGATGCCGACGAAGGGGTAAGCGAGAGACAGGTCAACGCGAGACAAGACCACCAACCAGAAAAGGGCGGAGATGCCGAACAGGATTAGCCCGATCCACAAGAGTGGCTCTTTCAGCGCCCGCACCAGCGTCTGCCCCGCCTCGGACACCTGGGCGGAACCGATGCGCCCGATGGATTCCATCGCGGCCTTCAGGGTCAACTGCCCGGCCGTGGCAAACACGACACTCACCACCAACAAAGCGATCGAGATCACCGTGGAGCCCGTGCGCGTCTGACCGGCCAGGGGAAGCATGTCGGGAGGTGGAGCTTCAAGCGCCATGGTGGCGCAGTCTAGTGGCCCCCCGGCCTTAGGGGTTGGTCTGCACCCTGAAGAGAGAGTCCCTGAGTCCGAGGGCCGAGCGGATCGACCACCCACTGACCCGGACGGTCTTCTTGGCCCCCACGATCTTCACGCCGCCCGTGTTGTCCGGCTTGACCACGGTGACCCGGCCCGACACGCCGAAGGGCTTGATGAGCCTGAACGCTTCGACGCTGCCGACTCCGTAAGCGGCGTTGAGCTTCGACTCGAACGCGGAACGGCTCATCTCTACCGACCAGGTGTGGTTGGGGTTGGCCGCATTGTCATCGGGTGCGTCGGGCACGCCGCGGAGATACGGAAGCGGAGTGCCTCCCCACACGTTCTCGTTGTTCTCGGTGTGCCCACCCGACGAGCTTGAGTACAACGCCTGGATAGGAGCCCCCGAGTAGAGGATGACCTGATCCTTCGTGGCATCGACGGCGTTGGTCCAGTCATCCCAGTACCGCCCCGACGGAACACGTTTGGCGTCACCGCTGTAGACCTGGTCGAGCGTGGAGTCGTACACGGCGCAATCACAGGGATAGCGGTGTTGGCCGGAGCGGCCGATCTTCTCGAAGGCATAGGTGCGCGCCGCGATCACCTGCGTGCGAAGCGCTGCACCGGGCCATGAGAAGGGGACCTCTCCCAGACCGTAGAGGTACTTCTGCATCGGAAGCGAGATGACCAGCCGGAGGCACTGGCCCCCCGAGCAGCGATCGCTCGGAAACGTTCCGAACACCATGCGGCCATAGGCGTATCCGATGTTCTTCTCGCTGACGCGGAACAGCGAGCCGTACCGTTGATAGAGCGCGAGCAACGGGCGCTCGGCATCACCGAACACGCTGCGGCCGTCCTTGCGGACCTGGTTGCCGTTCTTGTAGAGGCGCATGCCGCCGGTGGAACTGGGCTCGACCCGCCACTCGGTGCCGCTGCCTCCGCGCGCGATCGGGGTCGTAGAACCCGCGACCTTGAACGTCACGTCTCCGCCGCCTTCTCGCAGAGCCGACGAGGTCGCGGAGATAGACGAGCGGTACTCGAGGAGACCAACGCGGATCTTGCCCGGCATGTCGGCGGCGGTCACCCGGGAGCCGGAGTAATAGTGCTCGAGGATCTGGGTTTCGGTGCGACCGCGCTGGGCGCGCCCGTAGGCCCCGTACTGGGACATCCCCATGCCGTGGCCCCAACCTCCGCCGGTGATGGTGACGGTCGTGGCGGAGAGCGCCGGAACAACGGGCGAGATGGCAAGGACGAGGGCGAGCCCCAGCCCCCTGGCGAATAAGCGCATCGATCCATGATGCACCAATAAGGTAGGTACCCGCGCACGCGTGACTAGTCAGAGCTGACTAGTCAGATAGGACCGAGTCGTACACCTCGACGGTCAGCGACGCGGTCCGCTCCCAGGTGTATGCGGCCGCGCGCGACTTCGCCATGAGTGACATCCGTCGCCGCAGAGGCTCGTCTTCCGCCACGCTCACAACAGCCTGCGCGAGCGCCTCCGCATCATCGGGCTCGACCAGCAAAGCGGCATCCCCAAGCACCTCTTCCGCGGCCGAATAGCGACCGACGACACACGCGGTGCCGGCGGCCATCGCCTCTAGAGGCGGCAGGCCGAAACCCTCGTAATGAGAGGGGTAACAAAAGACGTCGGCCGCAGCCATGAGCCCGGGCAAGGTCTCGTCGCCCACGTAGCCCAGCAGCATCATCCCTTCGGTCTTGGGCAGCTCCGGCCCCCAGCCGGTGGGGCCGGCCACGACAAGGCGCCACTCCTGGAGCTGCGAGCGGATGGATCGCCACGCCTCCACGAGACGGTGCAGGTTCTTGCGAGGCTCGAGCGTCCCCACCGCCAGCACGAAGGGACCCGGGATGCCCATGTGCGCGAGGGCCGAGTCGGCGAGGGGGGTGGCGCCGAAGAAGCGGGGAGACACGCCCTCCGGCGTCACGGCGATGCGCTCGGAGGTATGGCCATACCGATCGGCCAGCTCCGTTGCCACCGCCTCCGTCGGAACGATCACCTTGGCCGCTCGCTGCAGCGACCAGGGAACGAGCTCGCGCAGACGTTCGCCGCCGGGAAAGACATCGGCGCGGTCGAAAGACAGATCGTGGATCGTCACCACTCCAGGGCGAGGACCGGTGGGCGGAAGGACGAAGTTCGTGGCGTGCACCAGATCTGCACCGTCGAGAAGACGATGCGGGACGGGACGACCCAGCCTCATCCACGCGTTCTGAGCGAGCCGCGCCGGGATACGCCAGCGGGCAACGTTGCCGGCGGCAGGAGCCTTGAGAGAGACGGCATAGCGCTGCAACGTCACGCCGCGCGCTTCGAGAGCGCCGGCAAGCTCGCAGGCGTAGCGACCGACCCCGGTGGGCGTACCTAGAAGGGGCCCGGCGTCGTACGCGACCTTCATCAGAAGGTCACGGCTTCGGCCGCCTCCCGATTGTCGACGTACCAGTCGATGGTCTGCGACAGACCCTCTTCCAGAGGCATCTTCGCTTCGAACCCGAACAACTCCCTCGCCCGGCTGGTGTCGAGTCCGCGTCGAGGCTGTCCATCGGGCTTGGAGCTATCCCAAACCAGGTCGCCCTCGTAGCCGCTGAGGCGCGCGATCAGTTCGGCCAGCTCTCTTATCGGAACCTCGCGTCCCGATCCGAGGTTCACGGGCTCGGCGCCGTTGAAGGACTCTGATCCCAGCACGATCCCCTCCGCGGCGTCCTCAACGAAGAGGAACTCTCGCGTCGCGCGCCCGGTCCCCCACACCTCGACCTGCGGTACAGCCTGCTCCTTCGCCTCGACGAACTTCTTGATCAAAGCCGGGATCACGTGCGACACGGCGGAATCGAACTTGTCGCCCGGCCCGTAGAGGTTCGTCGGTAACAGGTAGATGGCGTTCTGCCCATATTGAGCCCGGTTCGCCTGAGCATGCACGAGGAGAGCCTTCTTCGCGATCCCGTAGGGAGCGTTCGTCTCCTCCGGATAGCCGTTCCACAGGTCGTCTTCTTTGAAGGGGACGGGGGTGTGCTTGGGATAAGCGCAGATCGTTCCGACGATGACGGTCTTTTCGACCTCTCGCCGGCGCGCTTCTTCGATGATGTAGGTGCCCATCAAGAGATTCGACAGGTAGAGATCGGCGGGGTTCTTCATGTTGGCGCCGATCCCTCCGACCCGGGCGGCGAGGTGGATGACGACGTCGGGGTCCGCCTCGGCGTACAGCTTCTCGACGTCTTCGGCCCGCATGAGATCGAAGTCCTTGCTGCGCGGGACGATGATGTCCGCGGCGCCACGTTCGGACAGCTTGCGACAGATGACTCGGCCGAGGAACCCGGCGCCGCCGGTGATCATCACTCTCTTGGACGTAAAGAACCCTGCCATCGTCCTATCGTAGAAGACCTCCGCAGCCGCTCGAGCGGCAGGCCCGTGGCACAATCCCGCGGTGTCGACTTCCCCTCAGGTACGCGTCGCCTTGACGCTCGAGCAATGCTGGCATCGGGTCCCGGGGGGCACCGCCGTGGCCGCAGTGGGCATGGGGCGGGCGCTGGCCGAGCGGAACGACGTGGAAGTCGTGGGAGTGGCCGCGGCTCACCGCTCCCCGGCCCCCAGCGCATGGACCCCCCCGATCGAAGTGAAGCACCTGTCGCTGCCCCGCCCCGCCCTCTACGAGTCGTGGCACCGCCTCCGCCGCCCCGCCGTCGAACGTGCAACCGGGCCTGTGGATGTCATCCACGCCACCACGATGGCGATGCCGCCTCGAACATCTCCCGTCGTCATGACGGTGCACGACCTGGCATTCCTGCACGACCCCACCCATTTCACGCGGCGCGGCCTTCGTTTCTTCCGGCGCGGGCTCGAGCTGGCGCTGGAGGACGCCGATCTCGTGATCTGTCCCTCGGCGGCCACACGCACCGATTGCGAGGACGCCGGGTTCGAGTCGGAACGACTGCGGGTCATCCCGCTGGGGGTCGACGTCGTCGCGACCGACGGCCGGCAGATCGAAGAGATAAAGCGCCGCTACGGTCTCTCGCGCCCTTACATCCTGTGGACCGGAACGATCGAGCCGCGCAAGAACCTGCCGCGGTTGCTGGAGGCGTTCCGCACCATCGACAGCGAAGCCGATCTGGCGCTTGCCGGACCCAAGGGGTGGAACGAAGACCTCGACAAGTTGCTGACGGGCCTCGGCGAGCGGGTGAAGCCTCTGGGTTTCGTCCCCCACTCCGACCTCGGCCCCCTCTACGCGGGAGCGGAGGTCTTCTGTTTCCCCAGCTTGCTCGAAGGCTTCGGCTTCCCCGTCCTGGAAGCCATGGCCCAAGGCACCCCCGTGGTGACCTCGAGGGGCACCTCGACCGAAGAGCTTGTAGGAGACGGCGGGATCCTCGTGGATCCCCTGGAGGTCGGTTCCATAGCAGAGGGCCTGGGTTCCGTGCTCGAAGATGCAACGCTCGCGGAGACGTTGGCGGCGGCGGGCCGACGACGTGCGACCACGTACACGTGGGCGCGCACAGCCGAGGCTCTGATGCAGGTGTACAAGAAGGTGGCATGAAGAAGGTCGGGATCAATCTGCTGTGGATGGTGCCCGGGGTCGTCGGCGGCTCCGAGACCTACACGACGCGCCTGCTTCACGGACTGATCGAACGGCCCTCGGAGATGGACTACGTGCTGTTCGCGCTGCCGCAGTTCGCGTCCGCGCATCCCGATCTGACCAGCCGCTTCGAGACCCTCTACGCGCCTCTGACCGGACAATGGAAGTCGTTCCGCGTCGCGGGCGAGAACAGCTGGTTGGCGACCCAGTCACGCAGGAGGAAGATCGACCTCTTGCATCACGCCGGAGGGGTTCTACCGCTGTTCCCGTCACAGCGCCCGGTGCTGACGATCCACGACCTCCAATACCTCTATTACCCGGAGTACTTCACGAAGACGAAGCTCGTCTACCTGCGCCAGATGGTCCCCCGCTCCGCTGAGAACGCGCGCCTCGTCCTGACCCCGAGCGAATTCACGCGCCGTACCGTCATCGAGCGACTGAACATCGATCCCAGCATCGTGACCGCGGTCCCCCACGGGATCTCGCCCCGCGAGGACAAGGTCGATGCCTCGGACATCCGAGCGCGCTACGACATACCAGGGCCCTTCTTCCTGTATCCCGCCGCGACCTATCCCCACAAGAACCACCTCGTGTTGCTGGACGCCTTCGCGAAGCTGCTCAAGGTGCGCCCAGATGTCGCTCTGGTGCTCACGGGGGCCAAAGCGTGGGCGGAGTGGAAGGTCGCAGCCGAGATGCGCGACCGGATAATCAAAGAGATCGGCAAGCTCGGGATCGAGAAGGAAGTCAAGATGCTGGGTTACGTACCAGCGCGCGACCTGAACGCCCTGTACCAGGAAGCCGTAGCCGTGACGTTCGCCTCACGCTTCGAGGGTTTCGGTGCCCCCGTGCTGGAGGCCATGGCGCGGGGTTGTCCGGTCATCGCCTCCAACGCCACCGCGCTGCCCGAGGTGGTCGCGGAGGCTGGATACCTCGTCTCGCCCGACAACCCCGACGAGTGGCAACAGGCCATGTCTGTGCTCCTCGAAGACCACGAGCAGAGGGATCACTGGATCAAGCTGGGGGCCGAGCGGGCCAAGGACTTCGCGTGGACCCGGTCCGCTGAGATCCTCGAAGACTCCTATAACTACGCGTTGGAAACGACGCTGTGAAACTCGTCGTGATCACGCCGCACTTCGCGCCGGACGTGGCTCCAACGGGCACGGTGATGACCCGGATCGTTCACGAGCTGGTCGGACGAGGCCACCGCATCGACGTCATCACGTCACTTCCCTGGTACCGCGACCACGCGGTCGAACCCGGTTACCGGGGCAAGCTCGTGCGCCACGAAGATGCTCCCTGGGGACGCATCACCCGGATGCACCCCTTCCCGGCCCCCGATAAACGCGCCCTGCTTCACCGCGCTGCGGCCTTCGGCGCCTTCAGCCTCATGGGGGCCGCTCTCGGCGCACGGGGGCCGGACGTGGACGGGGTTCTTGCGGTGTCACCGCCTCTGACCTTGGGGCTGACCGGGTGGGCGGCCGCGAGAGCCCGCCGCGCTGCTTTCGTATTCAACATCCAAGACGTCTTTCCCGACGTCGCGGTCGAGCTCGGCGTCCTCGAAGAGGGACCGCTCCTGAGTGCCGTCCGGCGCCTGGAGCGGTTCTGCTATGAGAGGGCCGACGCCGTCACCGTGTTGTCAGAAGACCTGCAGGACAACGTGCGCGCCAAGACCTCGCGCGCCGACAAGGTCCGCGTGGTTCCGAACTTCGTCGACCTGGTAGCGGTCTCTCCGGGGGAGCGCGACAACAGCTACCGGCGCGAGTTCGAGCTTCAAGGAAAGACGGTGGTGATGTACGCCGGCAACGTCGGGCTGTCGCAATCGCTGGACACGGTCGTAGAAGCCGCCGCCGCCCTCGCCCACGAAGAGGATCTCGTCTTCGTGATCAACGGCCACGGCGCACGCCGGGCCGAGCTCGAGAGACAGGCCCGCGGTCTCACCAACGTTCGCTTCGTCGACATGCAGCCCTTCCAGCGCCTCGGCGAGGTCCTGTCGGCCGCCGACATCCACCTGGTCCCGCTCAAGAAAGGGCTCGCGCACTCGAGCGTTCCCTCCAAGACCTACTCGATCCTGGCCGCGGGCCGCCCACTCATCGCGAGTGTGGACCGGGGCACCGAGATCGCCCGGCTGGTGGAGCGTTCCGAGTCGGGGGTGACGGTTCCGCCCGAGGATCCGGAGGCGTTGACCAAAGCGATCCGGCGATTGCTCGATGCTCCCGAACAACGAGCTCGCATGGGCGAGTCCGGTCGGAGGTTCGTAGAGGGCTGGGCCTCGCCGGAGGCGGTAGCGAAAGCCTACGAGGACCTGTTCGAGGAGCTACGGGACGCTCGGCGACCCGGTCTAGCTCGATGAGGCGACCATCAGCGCCCGGACGAGGGCCGCTAGATGAAGGCAGCGGCGGGTGAAGGTGGGTTCGGTGCGACGGGGCCGAGATCAGCTGGGGTCCGAAGCCGGCGGCGGCACGACGTTGTGGAGCCAGCCTCGTAGGTCTTCCAAGAACCCCGGATCGATCGTGTGGTCCACCGGCGACTCTCGATAGGCGACGGACACATGTGCGCTCTCCAGCACCTCGCGCGCCTGGCGGCCCCATCGGACGCCGATAACGGGATCGTAGGCGCCGTGCCCGATCGCCACCGGCCACCCCTTCACGTCCGACAGGTCGATCTCGAACCCGTCGACGGTGGGGATGAAGCCGCTCAGTCCGATGAGGCCGGCGGGCCGGGGGCGATGCGCGCCCAGAGCGAGCGAATAGCTCATCACGCAGCCTTGCGAGAAGCCGCCTATGACCGTCCGGTCTATCCCCACACCAAGCTCTTGGAGCAAAGCGTCGAACCAGCGCTGCAGCCGGACGAGCGTGGGGTGGAAGGTGACCGGGTCCGGATAGCCCACCTGGATGACCTGGTACCAGTGCGCCCCGCCGGGGGGAAGAGCAAGGGGGCCGCGGGGAGCGATCCCGACCAGACGACGCTCGGGGTCGAGCATGTCGAACAAGGGGAAGAGGTCGTTCTCGTCCGCGCCCCGGCCATGCAGCATGAACAAGGCCCCCTCGGGAGAACCTGCCGCGTCACGGACGCGGTAGGTCAGCTCCGAGGTCGTCACCGGCACGCGACGGGCGGAGCGGAAGGCTTGGGAAGTTGAAGCGGGACCAGCTGGATGATCTTCTCGGTCCGGAACTTCTTCTCGCCGACTATGACCGCCACGTCGACACCCTGCTTCGTTCTTCCTTGTTCGATCTCGGCCCCCGGAACGGCGGCCGAGATCAACTCCGCCATGGCCTCGGTCTCGGGTTTCTTCGGGTCGTAGACGATGACGGTGCTCTTGAAGTTGGACCGGGCCGCGTTGGCCGTCTCCTCGATCACCACGGGTCCCCCACCGGCGGGTCCGCTATCGGTCGCTTGGCGCAGAGCATCCGCGGCCCGTTCGGCGGCTCCCTCCACGAAGCTCCCGTTGTAGACACCCACGTGGATGGCGGAGGGTTCGACCCCCGGAACCCCGTCGGCTTCGGCCGGGGACTCGTTGTCGGCGATCGCACCGAAGAGGACATCCATAGCGTCTTCGTTCGGAAGCACCACCGAGGCACCATTCACGTTGCCGATGCCGAGATGAGGGGCGACGTAGGCCTCGTAGCGAGACGGATCGAAAGACCGCAGCCGCCCGAGCAACTTTCGGACGCCCAGCAGACTCGTGTTGTCGTCGATCGTCAGGTTCTCTCCGGCAACGTCAAGCAACTTGTTGACACGCGACGGGCTGGTGAGCGTCGACGTCGAGGTCAGCTTGTTGACGGCGGCCGCGACGAACTTCTGTTGGTTCTGGATCCGCGCGAAGTCGCCTGAGGGGAACCTGCGAGAGCGAACGAAACGCAGAGCCTTGTCGCCGTCGAAGTTCACGAGGCCAACCTCGGCGGGCGTGATCTCGATCCCGGTGCTCGGGTCGAAAGGGATCGGTTCGGAGATACACAGCGTCACGCCGCCGAGCGCATCGACCACGTCGCGGAAGCCGGCGATGTTGACCTGGACGTACTGGTGGATCTGGAGATCCGTCAGCTGCTTGATCGTCTTGACAAGGTTGTTGGGGCCGCCCATCAAGGCCGAGTTGATCTTGTCCTCGCCCCGGCCCGCGATCGGCACGTAGAGATCGCGCGGGAACTGCACCATGGTCACCGACTCGTCGGAGGGATCTATGTGCGCCAAGATGATCGTGTCGGCGCGTTCTCCCTCCACCGCCGCCGCTCCCAGCTCCAGTTGCTCCTCCTCGGTGAGGTCTCCGCGCGAGTCGGAACCGACCAACAACGCGTTGAACGGCTCCAGCTCGTCTCTGGGCTCGTCGATCTCGGCGATGTCCTCTCGTACCTTCTCTTGGACCGAGAGGACGCGATATGAGACGTAGCCGGCGACCCCGACGATGACAACGAGCGTGGCGAGGAGGGCCCACTGCCACCAGGGATGCTTACGCTCCCGCACCCGCACGCTGCGGACCAGGCCGTCGTACCTGCTCGCGGCGAAAGGATCGGGGTTCCTCTTGAATGGGTTCTTCATGCGGTGACGATTATGGGCCGGTCATGTCCTCGGGCTTGACCCACTCGTCGAACTCCTCCTCGGTGACGTAGCCGAGTTTCACCGCTGCATCCCGCAGGTTCATGTCCTCCCGGTGGGCCAAAAGCGCTATCTCGGCCGATCTCTCGTAGCCGATATGCGGGTTGAGCGCAGTCACGAGCATCAACGAGCTATCGAGATGCTCCTGGATCACCTTGCGGTTCGGCTCGATGCCTACCGCGGCGTGGTCGTTGAACGACCGGCAGGCGTCGGCCAGAAGCGCGATCGACTCGAGCACGTTGTGGAGCATCAAGGGCTTGTAGACGTTCAGTTGGAAAGCTCCCTGGGTTCCCCCGAAGGCAACCGCGGCATCGTTGCCGATGACCTGCCCACACACCATCGTCATGGCTTCGGACTGTGTCGGGTTGATCTTGCCCGGCATGATCGAAGAGCCGGGCTCGTTCTCGGGGATCTTGAGCTCCGCGATGCCCGCGCGCGGCCCCATCGCGTAATAGCGCACGTCGTTGGCGATCTTGTAGAGCGCAACGGCGAGGGTCCGGATCGCCCCGCTCACGTCGACCATGGCGTCGTGGGCCGAAAGGGCTGCGAACTTGTTCTCGGCAGCCTTGAAGGGGTGTCCGGTCTCGGCCGCGAGCGTGGCCGCGACCGTCTCTCCGAACCGCGGGTGCGCGTTGAGCCCGGTGCCGACCGCGGTGCCTCCGATCGCCAGCTCGTACACGCCTGGTAGAGATCGCCGGACGCCTTCGATCGCCTGGTTCGCCTGGGTGACCCACCCCGAGATGACCTGCGAGAGCCTGACCGGCGTCGCGTCTTGCAGATGCGTGCGCCCCACCATGATCACGTCGTCGTACATGGCGGCCTTGGACGCGAGCGTGTCGCGCAGTGCCTCGGCTGCGGGGATCAAGGCGCCGTGGACCTGCTCCACCACCGCGATGTGCATCGCCGTCGGAAAAGTGTCGTTGGAGGACTGCCCCCGGTTCACGTCGTCGTTCGGGTGCACCGGCTTCTTCGACCCCACCTCGCCGCCGGCGAGTTGGATCGCCCGGTTCGCGATGACCTCGTTCGCGTTCATGTTCGATTGCGTGCCCGAACCCGTCTGCCATACGACCAGGGGGAACTGATCGTCGAGCTTGCCCTCGATGACTTCATCGGCCGCGCGAGCGATGAGGTCGGCCTTGTCCTGTGACAGCTCGCCCAGCTCTGCGTTGGCGAGTGCTGCCGCTTTCTTCAACAGCCCGAAGGCGCGGATCACGGCGCGGCCCCACACGAAACGATCTCGTCCGATGGGGAAGTTCTCGATCGAGCGCTGCGTCTGCGCGCCCCACAAGACGTCGGCCGGAACCCGCACCTCTCCGAGGCTGTCTTTGTCGATCCGGTGATCGCTCAACTAGGCCTCCCGCGGCCTACGGCGTGGCAGCAGCGTCGCCGCACAGGAGCGGTAGGTCACACCGCTCCATCACGACCGCGGTACGGCCCAGGGCCACTCCGGTCATGAGCAGGCCGAGACCCAGGGCAAGCGTCCACCACACCAGCGGCGTCCGCCAGCTGTGCATGGGCGCGCGGCCGAAGCGCTCGTCCGCCACCGGTCCCTCGAAGGAGATCTCGGCCAGGACCATGCGTGCGTCGGTCAGCTGGAGCCGGCGAACCATGACGATGACCGGGGCCCAGGGATTGGAGCCGCCGTAGAGCCAGGCTCCGGGGGCAGTTCGGTCCTTCAGCACAGAGACCTCGACGCCCGCCTCGTTCAGCCGGCCCACCAGGAGATGGGCCTCGATGTCGTTGGCCGCCTTTAGAAGCTGAACCCATCCCGAACCTCCGCCCCCGTCGCCTCCGCCCCGATCGGCTGCGGGCGGAAGAGATCCGATCCCATCGCGAGGAGGGGTAGCAACGACGGAGGCCATCAGGTAAGCCTACGCCGGAGGGGGCCTTAGCCGCGGCCTCCAGCCTGCGCGGGCAGCGGGCTCCGCCTTGGCAGGAGTTGTGGCGTCTGGTGCCGAATCAGAACAAAGAACCAAACCACCCCGGGCCCGGTCCACGTAATGCCTAGGTGAGACCGACACAGCGAGGGGGACGCAGATGCGAGCACACGTTCGAAGCACCAGGCGAGATGTAAGGGGCACCTCGCCCGCACTGGCTTTCGTCGGCGTTGCCGTCGCGGGCTTTCTACTTCTCCAGGCGGGCGTGTCACACGGAGCGCCGTCAGGAGTTCACATCGAGGACCAAGCTGGCGACGCCAACGGCGTCAACACTCAAGGTGAGTACGGTTTCGGCCTTGGAGTGGCGACGGAGCCGGCCCAGCTACCGGAAGCGGACCTCCTCGAGGTCGACCTCAGGCCCGCACGCCGGGGCTACTCGTTGTCCTTCCACACCTCAGCGCCGGCCGCGACCGGCTACGTGTACGGCATCACGGCGGAAGTAAGTGGCTGCAGGAGGATGTTCATAAGGCAGGAACGCGCGGCCGAAGCGTCACGAACGGTGGTCTACGGCTGCGGCTACGAAGGAGACGTGGTCGGTGAAACAGAGCAGCAGCGAGGCAACACGCTGCGCGTCAACATCCCTCGCTCGATCGGGGCGTTGATGGCCGGTGGCACGAGGATGCGGGCCGAGACGCTGAAGCTGGTAGCGCGTGTACCCGGTGGAACCTTCGCGCCGGTGTTCATCGATACGGCGTCACCTCGCGCATAGTCCAGTTGCGGAAGCCCGGTCGATCATGCGTTCCACCCTATTGCGGCACCACCCGTAACCATCCGAGAGCTTCGTTTAGCCGCCGGATAGCTTGGGACTCTTGTCCAGGTCCTTCAACCCGTTCCAGGCGAGGTTCACGAGATGCGCGGCAACGGTGCGGCTGCTGGGCTTTCCCGTCTCCAACCACCACTGCCCGACCAGCGCCACCATCCCCACCAGCGCCTGGGAGTAAAGAGGCGCTAGTTTCGCGTCGTAGCCTCGCTGTTTGAACTCGCCGACCAGCACGTACTCGACCTGGGTGGCGATATCGCTGATGACGCTGGCGAGGGTCCCGCCGGAGCTTGCGACCGGTGAATCGCGCACGAGGATCGTGAAACCGTCGGGCTCGTTCTCGATGTAGCTGAGGAACGCGGTAGCGGCTTGTTCGAGCAGCTCCTTGGGCGTGGTCCCCACGAGGGCTTCGGTGATCCGCTCCAGCAGGTGCTGGACCTCGCGGTCGACGATGACCGCGTACATCCCCTCTTTGCCCCCGAAGTGCTCGTAGACGATGGGTTTGGAGACCCCTGCCTTCTGAGCGATCTCTTCGATCGAAGTCGCCTCGAAACCTTTGGACGCGAAACGGGAGCGCGCCACGTCCAGTAACTGGGCGCGGCGCTGCTGACCCGTCATTCGGACGCGCTTGGGCTCCTCGATCACGAGGACCTGTCTACACGACCGCTGCTACGGCGACTGCAGCTGCTTGTCGGTGACCTCTTTGACATCCCACGCGAGGTTGAGCATCTCGAGCCCGCGGATGACGCCGGCGGTGAGATCGATCTGATGCTTCTCCAGACCGTGGATCGCCGAGGCCGGGAACGCGTGATGGTTGTTGTGCCAGGACTCACCGAAGCTGACCAACGCGAGCGGCCAGTTGTTCGTGCTGTGATCGGTGGTCTCGTGAGGCCGCTTCCCGTAGAAGTGGCAGATCGAGTTGACGCTCCAGGTGACGTGATGCAGCAGGAAGATACGCACCAGGCCACCCCAGAGAAAAGCACTCAGCGCGCCCGACCAAGTCTGCGTGACGGCGAGGCCGATGAGCCCGGGGCCGACGAAGGAGATGAGCGCCCACAGGGGGAACAGCTTGTCGATCGTGCGAAGCATCGGCTCTTTCATCAGGTCCGGCGCCCACCTCTTCATCGACGTCGCTTCGTCGTCGAAGAACCAGCCGATGTGCGCGTGCCACAGCCCCTTCAACACGCTCTTCACCCCCGGTCCCTCGTCGAGGTGGGGGGAGTGTGGGTCCCCCGGCTGGTCGGCGAAGGCGTGGTGCCGACGGTGGTCTGCGACCCACTTGATGACCGGGCCCTGGATCGCCATCGAGCCGGCGATCGCGAGCAGCCCGCGCACGAAGTCGGTGGTCTTGAAGCTCCGATGGGTGAAGAGCCGGTGGAATCCGACGGTCACGCCGAGGCCGGTGAAGGCATAGGTCGCGACGAGGATCGCGAGGTCCAACCCGCTGAAGCCTCGCCCCCACAACGACCACACCGCGGCCGCGAAGCCGAGGAACGGCACGATCGTGACGATAAGCGTCAATCTCCGCTGCAGCGTCGCGGTGCTGGGCGGCAGCGCCACGACGCCGGGGATCGCCGGCTCTGGCTGGCCCGGGGTGGTCTTCCGGTCGAGTAGTACCTGGCTCACGCTCGGCCTCCTGAACGTCGACGGACCTACACTTACGTAGCAGTAACCTACTGCACCGTAGGTTAGCCGTCAAGGACCGTGCGTGGATCGAGCGGAAGCTCTCGGTGTTCGAGGAACAGGTGCTGGACGACCTGATCCGCGACCTCCGAGCGCATCCAGTCGCCCACTGAATCAATCCTCCGGGAATCGGATCGGCTGATGAGGTCGTTGTTCGAGCCATCATTGACTTTTTGGCGACGCAGGGCCGTCGGGAGGAGGTTGAGGCTTTCCTCCAACGAGCACGCAAGCAGTATCGCGGAATGGCCGTTGAGGTTGTAGAAGATGATCGCGATGCTCCGTTCGCTGATTCGCAATCATCCTTTTGTCCTGCTTACTCGAAGACTTCCGCTCGACTTGGGCCATATCGCTTGCTTCCATTTCCCCGATATGGGATGTGGACCAGGTGTGGACCGTCCCGTCTCCCCCTCGCGTGCAACGTCCTCGATCGGTCGTGCGTCTCGATACCCAGAAGCGGACATAAGCGGCGGATCGAAAGAGGGCGAAGGATGGGATCGAAGCTGGCGTTGCGTGGGGTGGCCCTGCCGTTTCAGGCCGCGTCATAGAGCATGAAGGACCTACGGACGATCCTTCTAGCCACAGCGCTCCTCGCGGCCTTCGCTCCTGCCGCGCAGGGGCGCTCCTACACCTGCTTCGGAAAGACCGCGACCGTCGTCGGAACCGCGGATCACGACTCGCTGGAGGGGACCGACGGCCACGACGTCATCGTCGGTCTCGGAGGAGCCGACACGATCCGCGCAGGGAGCGGTGACGACGTCATCTGCGAAGGCTCCAATGGAGAGGTCCTGAACAGCACCATCTACGGTGGCGCGGGAGACGACGTGATCCTTGGCGGTCCGGGCGCCGACACAGTGTTCGCCGGCGGCGGGAGCGATCTCGTCTACGGCAGCGAAGGCCGCGACGACCTGTCGGGGTGGAGCGGTAACGACCGCCTCTATGGCGGGAAAGGCGACGACGAGGTTGGTACCGGACCGGGTCGTGACATCGCCGGCGGCGGCGCGGGAGCCGATCTGCTGGCGTGGGAGGCGGTCTGGAAGCAGGGAACAGAGCTATCGCCGTGGACGGTGAACCTCGAACGCGGGACGGCGACCGGCTACGGGCGCGATCGGTTCAGCAACATCGAGGCAGTGCGTGGGTCGCCCGAAGGTGACCTCCTGGTCGGCAGCTCCGGGCGAGACAGGATCTTCGGAGGTTCCGGCAGAGATGTGATCCGAGGGCGTGGTGGTGACGACTATCTAAGCGGCGAGGGTGAGTTCGGAGTCACCGGGTCGAACGACAGGATCTTCGGCGGGCGAGGAAGCGACGAGATCATCGGCGACGGCACAGAGGACGCGGCCGGCGACGATCGGCTGTTCGGCGGCCCCGGCGACGACCTCGTCTATGGCGACTACTCCTTCTTCATCGAGACGGAAGAAGCGCAGGGTTCGGACTTCATGGCCGGTGGACCCGGCACGGATGAGCTTCACGGCGACTTCGTCGGCGACGACAGCACCGATGACAACGGTGAAGGCGCGCCCGATGAAATCAGGGGAGGCGGTGGGCGCGACCACCTCATGGGAGACGGAGGCGACGACGAGCTGTACGGCGGAGCCGGCAATGATGTCTTGGACGGCGACACCATCAGGGGACACGGATGGGACGACACGCTGCACGGTGGCGCCGGCGCCGACGTGCTCAACGGCGAACTTGCGTGGCACGGCGGCGGTGAGGATCGCCTGTTCGGCGGACGGGGAAGTGATCGTCTCTACGGTGACGTCTTCGTCCCGAACGGGATCGCCACGTCTACCCCGGAAACGTTCCGGCCGGCGGCCGACTACCTGGTCGGAGGAGGCGGGGCCGATCTCCTGGTGGGAGATGTGCCGGATGAGCAGGGGAACCGCGGTGCGTCCGACCGGTTATACGGGGGCAGGGGCAACGACGACCTCCACGGCGAAGGTTGGGACGACCATCTCGACGGCAACGCAGGCAACGATCGCGCAGACGGAGGTTCGGGCTTCGACGAGTGCGAGAACTCTGAGGAGAACGTCAGCTGCGAGTGAGATGTTGAAGATGAAGAGAGCTAACTAGCCGGACCCGCAGACGCCCACAACTCGTGTCCCTGCGGTGCAGCGTCCCTCGCGCTCCAGCTCCTGCTGTTTGGTGATCTCGTCGCGGACCGACCGGGAGTCTCGGAAGCTGTTGCCGACCAGGCCGAAGAGGCTGGCGATGAAGCGCGCGAGGCCGTCAAGAAACCGCGCCGCGAACCAGTGACCTCCCGCGTAGAAGGCACAATTGTCGTACCCCCTCGCCATAATCACAGGCATGGAACTCACCTTCGTCGACGAGGCGATCGAGTTGCTGGAGAAGGCCAACGCGGACCTCGAGCCCGAGCTGCTGAGCGCTGCGGATGCCCGGGCGCGGCTCGAGTCGTATGCCAGGTTCAGCGACTGGCTGGCTTCGGGATCGCCGCGCTCTCGCCCAGGCTCGACGACGCGCATGAGCTGGCACGGGTCACCGGTACGTCACTGGGCAAAGCCACCGAGACCGTGGCCACGGGCAAAGTCCTGGGGGGATCGGTGGAGCTGAGCGCCGCGCTGCAACAGGGCGATATCTCGTTGGAGCAGGCCACCGAGATCGCCAGAGCCGAGGCATCGGCGCCGGGGGCCGCAAAAGATCTCGTCGCCGTGGCCACAGAAGAGTCGTTCCACGTACTGAGAGACAAAGCTCGAAAGACCAAGCTCGAGGCCGAACAGCACCTCGATCTCGCCGCTCGCCAGCATGCGGCCCGACGGGCGCGGAGCCACTGCGACGACCTCGGCATGGTCCACATCCACTTGGAGCTGGAGCCCCACATCGGTGCGCCGATCGTGGCGCGGGCCGAAGCCGAGGCCCAGCGGCTCGCCCGCCACGCCAAGGCCGCAGCCAGAGCCAACCCCGACGGGCATGCAGACGACGGCTACGAGCCCTTCGAGCGTCATCTCGCCGATGCCTATGCGGCACTGCTGGCGGGATCGGGCACAGGCCGGGCCAAGCGTCCCGAGTTGGTGGTGCTGGTGAGCCACGAGGTGGCGAAGCGGGGCTGGAGCGATGTGCGAGCGGGAGAGGTGTGCAAGATCCCCGGCGTCGGGCCGGTGTCGCCCCAGGTGGCCAAAGAGATCTCATCCGATGCTTTCCTTAGCGGGGTGTTCTATGACGGAAGCGATCTGCGCCACATCAAACGGTGGTCGCGCGACATCCCGGTCGAGGTCAGAGTCGCTTTGGAGCTGGGAGAGGGCCCTGGTTTCGACGGGGTCGTGTGCACCGATTGCGGCAACCGCTTCCGGACCGAGTTCGATCACGTGCGGCCGCGTTGCAGGCGGGGGCCGACGTCTCCCCGCAACCTCAAGCCGCGTTGTTGGCGCTGCCACCAGGCCAAGACGGCGCGGGATCGGCGGGCCGGGCTGCTCAGACCCTCTGAACCCTGACGCAGGACTCGCTCCCGGGGATCGCGACTTGCCGCACACGTCCGCCACCGAGATCGTGATCACTGCGGGTGTCGCCACCCGAGTCCACCCTTGCCGTTGTCTGCGCGCAGGGTCATTAAAGGCGCATTCGCGGACCTCGTGGGTGCGGCTGGTGTGTCGTGCTAGGGAGCAGAGCGGTGTCGCTCCGTGGGCGAGGCCAGCGCGTGACGCGCTGCGGGTGGGTGTGGTGCTAGGGAGCAGAGCGGTGACGTTGCGTGGGCGGAGGCCATGCGTCGTGCGTGCGGCTGGTGTGGTGCCGTCGAGCAGCTCCGGGTGCGACGGGCGGAGGCCAGCTCGCCACTGGCGCGGCTGGTGTGTGCGCTGAACGAGCGGCGCGGGAGCCGGTGGATCCCTTCGTTAGCTGAAGATGTCCGAGAGGCTGTATCGAAGGAGACCGGATACGAGCGCCACCCCCGAGCGCGGCTATCCACCACCGCAAGGGCCGCGAGCGGAGGAAGGGATCCGGGAGCTCCGGCGCCTCCGGGGGAGGTTCCGGCTGGTCGAACTCGAAGTGGTCGGCCGAGGGATCGCTGATCAGAGCGCGGGCGTTGACGAGCTGGTCGTCGGGGACGTAGATCGTCACCAAGGCGAACGGGTCCGAGGCTCCGTAGCGCCAGACACCCGGAGCCTTCTCGAGATGGGTGCGGATCCCCTCCGCCTCGAGACCCCCGGCCACCAACTGCGCGTCAATCTCGCCGTTGGTCTTGGTCAGCTCCACCCAGCGGGGGCCGGGCTCCTCGAGCACTAGAGCTTGCCGAAGATCTGGCGCGCTATGACGACGCGCTGGATCTGGTTCGTCCCTTCGTAGATCTGAGTGATCTTGGCGTCGCGCATGAACCGCTCCACCGGGTACTCGCGGATGTAGCCGTAGCCGCCCAGGGCCTGCACGCAGTCCGTGGTCACCGCCATGGCGACGTCGGAGGCATAGCACTTCGCGATGGCCGCCCAGTAAGAAACATCCGGCGCCTCGTCGTCGACGGCGGTGGCGGCCTTGAAGACGGCCATGCGGGCGGTCTCGATCTTCATCGCCATGTCGGCGAACATGAACTGCATCCCCTGGAAGCCGGCGATGGGCTGGCCGAACTGCTCGCGTTCGCGGCAGTAAGCGACGGCGAAGTCGAATGCGCCTTGCGCGATGCCCAGCGCCTGTGCTGCGACCGTCGGCCGAGAGAAATCGAGCGTGCGCATCGCCAGCCGGAAACCCTGGTTGACCTCCCCGACCACGTTCTCGACCGGTACCCGCACGTCGTTGAGGATGACCTCTCTCGTGGGCGACCCTCGGATGCCCATCTTGTCTTCCTTGCGACCGAGCTCGACGCCCTCCATGTCGCTCGACACCAGGAAACAGGTGATGTTGCGTCCCTTGACCGCGTCTGGGTCCGTGACCGCGAAGTAGGTGTAGAGATCGGACGCTCCGGCCCCCGTGATGAACCGTTTCGAGCCTTTGAGGATCCAGCCGTCTCCATCTTTCGTTGCCTTGCTGCGCATCGCGGCCGCATCCGACCCCGAGCCGGGCTCGGTGAGGCAATAAGACATGCGGTGGTCGCCGTTGGTGAGTCCGGTGCACACCAGCTTCTTCTGGTCGTCGCTTCCCGCGAGCAGGACGGGGATCGCTCCGAGCTTGTTCACAGCGGGGATCAAAGAGACGCCTGCACACACGCGCGAGATCTCTTCGACCAGGATGCATAGCTCGACCGCGCCGCCTCCGGCACCGCCGTACTCCTCGGGATAGGACACACCAGCGAAACCCGCGTCGACCAGGGCCTTGTCCACGTCATGGGGATACTCGTCCGCCTCGTCGATCTCGGCGGCACGCGGGGCGATCTTGTCCTGCACCAGCTCGCGCACCGAGCTGCGGAACATCTCTTGCTCTTCGGTCATGTGGAAAGACAGCCCGTGACTCATCGGGCGATGGTACTTGAGGGCCGCTTAGGGTTTCGCCCTCATGACCCTCCCAGACCGCACGCTGCGGATAGCGCTTCTGACCTACCGGGGCAATCCGTTCTCTGGAGGCCAGGGGGTCTACGTCCGCTATCTGTCCAGGGCGTTGTACGAGCTCGGCCACGAGGTCACCGTCTTCTCGGGCCAGCCCTACCCCGATCTGGAAGAGGGCGTCGCGTTCGAGGCGGTGCCCAGCCTGGACCTGTACCGGAGCGACGACCCCTTCCGGGTGCCCCCTTGCAGCGAGCTCCGCGACGCTATCGACGTACTGGAGCTGACGACGATGTGCACGGCCGGATTCCCCGAGCCTCTGACCTTCTCTCTACGGGCCGCCCGGCGGCTGCTCCAGGAGCGAGGCCGCTTCGACGTGGTTCACGACAATCAATCTCTCGGATATGGGTTGCTTCGGATGCAGGGGGCCGGGCTCCCGGTGATCGCCACCGTGCACCACCCCTGTTCGATCGACCGGGACCTCGCGCTGGCCGCCGCCCACGGCTGGAAACGCACACTCTCGTTGCGTCGCTGGTACGGCTTCACCCGGATGCAGGCTCAGGTGGCCACGCGGCTCCCGCGCCTGATCACCGTCTCCGAAGCCGCTAAAGCCGACGTGATCAGAGGGTTCGGCGTAACGGAGGGTCGTGTTGCAGTGGTGCACAACGGCGTCGACACGGTCCTGTTCGCACCGGCTTCAGGGGATCTTTCCGTGCCGGGACGGATCACCACCACGGCCAGCGCAGACGTTCCCTTGAAAGGCCTGGTGTTCTTGATAGAGGCGCTGGCGAAGCTTCGTACGGAGCGAGACGATGCGCACCTCGTCGTGGTCGGGGCGAACCCCGAACGCGGACCCGTGCGCGAGGCGATCCAGCGGTTCGAGCTCGGCGATGTTGTCACGTTCGAAAGCGGCATCGGCTGGGATCGTTTGGTCGAGCTCTATCGCCAGGCGCAGGTGGCCGTGGTTCCGTCCCTCTACGAGGGCTTCTCGCTTCCCGCGACCGAGGCCATGTCCTGCGCCACGCCGCTGGTAACCACCGCTGCCGGAGCGTTGCCCGAGGTCGTGGGTCGCGACGGTGAGGCGGCGCTGGTGGTGCCGCCGGCCGACGCCGATGCGCTGGCCGCGGCGATCGCCCGGTTGCTGGAAGACAGGTCGCTGCGCCACCAGCTCGGACGCGCCGGCCGCGCGCGCGTGCACACACGCTTCAGCTGGCGGGCGGCGGCGGAGGCAACCGTGGCCGAGTACCACCGGCTGATGCACGGGTGATGCAGAGATGCTGACCGTCGAGCTCGATGCTTTAGGGGTTGCTGCCGGAGACCGCGTGCTGGACCTCGGCTGCGGGACCGGCCGGCACGCGTATGCGGCCCTCGAACGCGGGGCACACGTGGTCGCGCTGGATCTGGATCCCTCCCTGCTTCATGAGGTGGGCGCGATGTGCGCGGCGCTCATCGCTGAAGGCCCGGCTCCGGAGGGCTCCAGCGCGACGTTCCTGTGCGGTGACGCCACCGTTCTTCCGTTCGCGGATGGCTCCTTCGACCACGTCATCGCGTCCGAGGTTCTGGAGCACATCCCGCAGGACTCGCTGGCGATCCGCGAGATAGCCCGTGTGCTTCGTCCTCGCGGTCGCGTCGCAGTCACCGTCCCGCGCTGGTGGCCCGAACGCGTCTGTTGGGCGCTGTCGGACGAGTATCACGCGAACCAGGGTGGCCACGTGCGCATCTATAGAGATCGTGAGCTGACGGACAAGCTGACGGAGCACGGGTTGAGATCGAAGCGGGCGCACCATGCGCATGCTCTGCATGCTCCCTATTGGTGGCTCAAGTGCGCCAGCGGTGTGCGCGACGGAGACGCCCCTCTGCCGAAGCTCTATCACCGCATGCTGGTGTGGCAGATACAGAAAAGAAGACGCTCGCTGGACCTCGTCGAACGAGCCCTCAACCCGTTGCTCGGCAAGAGCCTCGTTGTGTACGCGGAGAAGATCAGTGCTTGAGGTAGCGCGGCTTGAGGTCGCGCGCGCCCTAACCGGCGCGGAGATGGCCCGCACGGTGCAGGCGATAGCTTCGGTGCAGCTGCCCAGCGGCGCGATCCCCGAGTTCCCCGGTGGCGTCACCAACCCCTGGAACCACATCGAAGCTGCTATGGCCTTAGACGTCGGCGGTCTGGCCGAAGCGGCGAGTCGCGCCTACGGATGGCTGGCGGAGACGCAGCGACCCGACGGAGCATGGTGGGCCGGCTACAGGGCACCGAGGCCGTAGATCAGACCCTCGACTCGAACTTCTGCTCCTACGTCGCCTTCGGCGTGTGGCATCACTACGAGTGCGCGGGCGACGCCGACTTCCTCGAGGAAATGTGGCCGGTGGTCGAGGGGGCCGTGGGTTCCGTGCTCGACCTGCAACGAGCGGATGGCTCGATCTCGTGGGCGAGAGACGCGCGCGCGTGGCCCGCTGCGCTGCTCACCTCGTGCTCTTGCATCCTCATGAGTCTCAGGAGCGCGCTTGCCATAGCTCGGACGCTGGGTCACGAGCGCCCGGAGTGGGAGCTATCGATGTCGGTGCTGAAGGAGTCGATCCATAGAGGCGACGACGGCTTCGAGCCCAAGGACCGGTTCTCGATGGATTGGTACTACCCGGTACTGGCGCGCGCGCTAGAGGGGGCCGAAGCCACCCGGCGGTTGAAGGAACGCTGGGAGCGTTTCGTCATCGCCGGTCGCGGCGTGCGGTGTGTGTCGGATCGGCCCTGGGTGACCGCGGGTGAGACCGCGGAGCTCGTCCTCGCCCTTCACGTCGCGGGCCTGAGCACCGAAGCGGGCTCGTCCTGGAGTGGCTCCGACACCTGAGAGACGACGACGGCGCTTCTGGATCGGACACCTGGCCCCAAGGAACGGTGTGGCCGCGCCGAGCCGACCTGGGGCTCCGGGGCTGCTACTGGATGGCGGAGGCCCCACCGCCCGGTGGCCGGCGGCCCGGCGGCGAAGGATCCGCAGGCTCCCTCGAGTCGCGGCCTCCTCGAATCGCCCGGAATCCAACGCCCGGCGGTAGATCTCGAAGGGGGACGTCCCCTGCTCGGCCGGATCCGGGAAGACGTCGTGGATGGCGGCGATCACGTGGGGAGACCACAGCTCCAGGTCGCGCCGCCGGCGGCTGCTGTGGCCCCCGTCGATGAAGACCATCCCGAGCGGTGTGCCCGTTCTGCCCACGACCTCGGAGGCAGCCACGATCCCCACGACCACTTCACCTAACCCGGCTTGCTCGATCGTGGTGCGGAACGCTCCGAGGGTGTCCACCCGGCCCCCAGGATCGGTGAGAGCCCGGTCGTGATACTGCTGGCCGGGTTGATGCTCTTCCGAACCGCGGTGATGGTCGATCGAGAACACGACGCCGGCGGCTGTGGCCTCGCGCACGCCGGCGGCGAGTAGATGGTGCCGATCTCGACAACGGGTCCCAACCTCCGAGTAGCTGCCGATCTCGACGGACGTCCCAACCTCGCCCCTCGGCCTCGTAGAGCAAGAGGCCTTCGTCGTCCGGCATGAAGCCGATCGTCGTGTGTCCGGGTCCACCGGTCAGGCGTGTGTGTTAGGAGCTAACGGGGATATCCATCCGGCTCGGATCATCCCGTGACGGTCGCTCGGGCCGTCACCTGACCAGACGGATTCGACGATGTTCTCGGGCTGCGAGAAGAACGACTCGACGAAGCCCCGTTGTTTGATACGAGAGCGAACCTGGTAGCGGCCGGGGCCGAGGAGTCGAGCAGGCCGCGGGACCCGGCGGCCCCAGGTGTTGGCGCTGGCGTCGAAGGTCGTCTGGTTCCAGATAGGACGATCGCAGTGCCACGGCAGCATGGCGCCTAGCTCGGCATCCCACCAGTAGCAGCCGGAGCCGCTGAAACGCCGCAGGCTCACCTCCACCGCTCTCGGCTCAGGCCCGAAGGCGCCGGCGTCCGCGGTGCCTGTGATGTATCGGAAGAGGTTGATCTCTATGGTGCTTCCTTGCCGCGGATAGGAGACATCAGACGAGGCGGCGGATCTCCGTGGATGATCTCTTCGCAGTTGTCCGCGCTCGCCGAATCACAGATGTCGAACCCCTCGCCGGCATCACCGCCGCCGCGTGCCAGGAAGTCGTCGCCGGCGCGGCCGAACAACAGGTTGTCTCCCAGCGATCCGATGATCGAGTTGGCGCCATCGTCGCCGTAAAGCTGGTCTGCGTAAGCGGAGCCACTCAGGTGCTCGAAAGCAATGATCGCGTCGCTGCCATGTCCCACGGCGGTCTCCGCGGCGAGGTCGGCTTGGACGCCGGCGGACGCCTGAAGGAAGGACGAGGTGTCGCCTCCGGCCCCCCCGTCCAGGAAGTCGTCGCCCGCGCCTCCCTCGATGGCGTCGTCACCGTCGCCGCCGGATAGGAAGTCGGCACCATCGTCACCGTCGAGGAGGTTGCTCTCGCCGCTGCCGATGACGCGGTCGTCGAACATCGACCCCGCCACGTTCTCGATGCCCACGAGGGTGTCCCCGCTAGACACGAGCGGGCGTGGCTGCGTGAGATCTAGCTGAATACCGGCGTCTTCGAAAGTGAACGCCACGGTATCGCCGCCTCCCGAGCCGCCGTCCATGACGTCCGCACCGAGACCGCCCACCAGAAGGTCCTCATCCGACGAACCGGATCCTCCTTCCAGAAGGTCAGAGCCGCGCCCGCCAAACAGGAAGTCGCGAGACCCATCTCCCCCTTCGAGGTGATCGTCACGCCCGGCTCCGACCAGGGTGTCCGTACCGTCGAGCCCTCGCAGCCGGTCGCTGCCCGCCTTGCCGTCGATGTAGTCGTCGCCGGCGCCCCCGATCCCGACGTCTCGGCCCGGCCCCATGGAGATGAGGTCGTTGTCATCGCCTCCGGATACGTAGACGCGGCGGCCGAAGGCGCAGATCCGGTCCTTGCCGCCGCCGCCGAGCACCACTACATCGGCCGCTCTGGTGACGATGAGGTCATTGCGCGGAGTGCCTTGGATGATCCCGCGGCTATCGGGACGCGTCAGCTCCCCGATCCGGTCGAAACACACATAGAGCTCGACGGCCGTGGACGACCACACCGGAACCGCCGCGCCCAGGGTCATGGCGACCAGGCCCCCCGCCAGCAGGACGGCCACCGTCTTCCTCATCTGCTGCACCCTTCTCTTTGCCGCTGCTCCTGCTGCCGGTGGTCTCCGGGCACATCCCCCACCATCATCAACGTATCGGCACCATTTCTCGTTCCTTTGAGGCCGTCGAATAAGCTCCTCGACCCACACACCAAGGAGGTTCAACAGCCGTGACCGGGGACATCTCTCAGATCAGAGAAGCCATCTTGCAGGGGGCCGGGGGCGACGAGATCGCCGCGCTGCAGCTTCCAGAGAGCATCACGGCGGCCTTCACCCGCAAGGACCAACAAGACATGTTCGAGGGCATGGCATCGGAAGAGAAAGACCCTCGCAAGTCCCTTCACATCGACGAGGTGCCGCTGCCCCCTCTCGGGCCCAACGAGTGCCTGATCGCGGTGATGGCCTCGGCTATCAACTTCAACACCGTGTGGACTTCCATCTTCGAGCCGGTCTCGACCTTCGCGTTCCTCGAGAAGCTCGCTCGAGAAGGCGAGCTGGGGGCCCGTCACGACCTCGACCATCACATCGTCGGCAGCGACGCATCCGGAGTCGTCCTGAAGACGGGGCCGGGGGTAACCCGGTGGAAGCCGGGCGACGAGGTGACGGTCCACTGCAACTACGTGGACCTGGAGGCACCTCAAGGCCACGACGATTCGATGATGGATCCGGGTCAGCGCATCTGGGGCTTCGAGACCAACTTCGGCAGCCTGGCGGAGATATCGATGGTCAAGGCCAACCAGCTCATGCCCAAGCCGAAGCACCTCACCTGGGAGGAGGCCGCTTGTCTGGGGCTGGTCAGCTCGACCTCGTATCGGATGCTGGTCTCTCCCAACGGGGCCACCATGAAGCAGGGCGACGTCGTGCTGATATGGGGCGCGACCGGGGGCCTGGGCGGGTTCGCTTGCCAATACGTCCTGAACGGGGGCGGCATCCCCGTAGGTGTGGTGTCGTCGCAAGACAAGGCGGAGTTGCTACACGAGATCGGCGTCGAGCACGTGATCGACCGCAAGGCCGAGGGCTATCAGTTCTGGAAGGACGGACGGCAGGACGCCAAGGAATTCCGCCGCTTCGGCAAGCAGATCCGTTCGATGGTGGGCGAAGACCCCGACATCGTCTTCGAGCATCCCGGCAAGCAGACCTTCGGCGCCAGCGTCTTCGTCGTGAAGCGCGGGGGCAAGATCGTTACGTGCGCGTCCACCTCTGGCTACGAGCACACCTACGACAACCGCTATCTCTGGATGATGTTGAAATCGATCATCGGCTCGCACTTCGCGAACTACAAGGAGGCCTGGGAGTCCAACCGCCTGGCGGCGCTAGGCAAGATCCACCCGATCCTGTCCAAGACCTATCCGCTGGCCGAGACGGGCGAGGCCGCCTACCAGGTCCACCACAACCTGCACAAGGGAAAGATCGGGATCCGGGTGTTGGCTCCCGAAGACGGCCTCGGCGTGAGGGACCCCGAGCTGCGCGAGCGGCACAAGGACAAGATCGACCTGTTCCGCCGCTTCAGCGACTAAGGAACATCCCGCGCCCGGCACCGCTACGACGTGGCCGGCCCGGCCATCGCGGGGCGACGGCCGCCGCCTGATCGGCGGGGGCCTGCTCCTTCCGGCGCCCGCCCGCAGGGCTCGCTCGGCTATCGAGGCGGGCGCCTCAGAGCCCCCGCTCACGGCCGACCGGCCCCGTCTCCGCTCGTCTTCTTAGGACGGGCGGTAGCGTCGCCCTGGCCGACCGGTTCGTCTTGTTAGACGGTGCGGTAGATGATGGCGTCTCCCTGGCCGCCTCCTCCACAGAGGGTGGCGATGCCCGTACCGCCGCCCCGGCGCTTCAGCTCGTGAAGGAGGCTGACGGTTAGACGAGCGCCGGTGCAACCGATCGGATGGCCCAAGGGCAACCGCGCCCCCGTTGACGTTGACCTTGTCCTCCGCGCTCTTGTCGCCGTTGAACAGCATGCGGGTGGAGTGAAGCGCCACCGCGGCGAACGCTTCGTTGATCTCGACGAGGTCGATGTCACCGATGGACATCCCGGCCTTCTTTAACGCCGCTTGCGCGGCCAGGGCCGGAACGGTGTGGAGGTAAGGAGGTCTCTCGGCCGATATGCCGCAGGCGACGATCTCGGCGATCGGCGTCACGCCCAGCTCCTCGGCCCTGCGCGCTCATCACACGACCGCGGCCTCCGTCTGAGATCTGCGGCGCGTTGCCGCGGTGATCGTGCCGTCTTTGTTGAACGCCGTCTTGAGCTTCGCCAGCGATTCCGCGGTCGTGGCCGCGCACGCCCTCGTCGGTGTCGAACACGATGGGGTCGCCTTTGCGCTGGGGGATCTCGAACGGAACGATCTCTTCTTTGAAGCGTCCTTCTGCGATCGCGGCCGCGGCGCGCTGGTGGGATCGAAGCGACCAGGCGTCCTGGTCCTCTCGACTGATCTTGAACTCGGTATTGACTTCTTCGGACTGAGCACCCATGTGCTTGTCGGTGAAGGCGTCCCAGAGGCCGTCGAAGATCATCGAGTCCACGACTTGCCGTCGCCCATCCGATAGCCGGTGCGCGCCTTCGGCAACAGGTAAGGGAGCTGGTCCATGGACTCCATGCCTCCCGCCACGACCGCGGACACCTCGCCGGCGCGGATCATCTGGTCGGCCATCGCGATGGCATTGAGGCCGGAGAGACAGACCTTGTTGATCGTTATCGCAGGGACGGAATCGGGGATGCCGGCCTTTATGGCCGCCTGACGAGCCGTGATCTGGCCGGTTCCCGCCTGAAGGACCTGGCCCATGATCACGTAGTCGATCTGGTCGCCGGAGACGCCGGCCCGCTCGAGGGCGGAGCCGATCGCGCGGCCCCCGAGGTCGACGGCGGGGACATCGGCGAGAGCTCCCCGAACTTGCCGATGGCGGTGCGGGCGGCGGAGAGGATCACGGAGCGAGCCATAGGGACCCCTTTCGGGAGCGGGAAGCGGTAAGAAGATCGCCATCTTACGCCGGACCCAGACTCGAGGAGGCTCAGATGACGAACGGTGTCGGTGTAGAGATTCGAGGCCCGGTGACCGTCGTCTCGATCGAACGTCCCGAGGTCAGGAACGCGGTGGACCGGCCGACCGCGCAGGCGCTCGCCGGCGCGTTCCGAGGCTTCGCCGCCGACGACTCGCAATTGGTGGCGGTCCTCACGGGCTCGCACGGGGCCTTCTGCGCGGGAGCCGACCTAAAGGCGCTGGCGGGCGACCCGGAGCGTGCCAATCGGGTCGATCCCGAAGGCGACGGACCGATGGGACCGGCACGGTTGCTCATCGACAAGCCGGTGATCGCGGCGATCGAGGGCCGCGGTGATGCGGGAGGCATGGAGCTGTTGCTCTGGTGCGACCTGCGGTGGCCGGCGAAGACGCCACCTTCGGGTTCTACGACCGTCGGTGGGGGGTGCCGCTGATCGACGGCGGAACCGTGCGTCTGCCGCGGCTGGTGGGACAGAGCCGGGCTCTCGACCTCGTGCTCACCGGGCGGCCTGTGGGCGCTCCGGAAGGCGTTCGAGATGGGACTGGTGAACCGGCTCTGTCCGGCGGGCCGGGCGCTGGCCACGGCGGTTGCCCTCGCCGAGGACCTGGCTCGCTTCCCGCAAGCCGTCATGCGAGCCGATCGCCGTTCGGTGATCTCGCAGTGGGACATGCCTCTGGCCGAGGCGATGTCACGGGAGTTCGAAGAGGACCCGAGCGGGCGCCGGCGGTGAGACGCAGGCCGGCGCCGAGCGGTTCGCCGCCGGAGCCGGCCGGCACGGAAGCTTCGAAGACCTCTAGACCGCCGGTCGCCGTTGGCCCTCGCGTGCTTCTCGCTGTAAGAGACGAGGTCGTTGAGGGTGAACCGGCGATGTTGCGAGCGCCGAGTCCCAGATAGCTCACGCCCAAGCTCTGGTTAGAAGAGAGAGGGGCCGGGCACTTGCCCGGCCTCTCTTGTCGCTCTTTTCCGTTAAGCGGTGGCGCGGCGCCTCAAGCTAAGCGCCCCCGCTGCGATCAGGAGCAGCCCGGTCGCCACCAGCGGGATCAGGTCGGCGGATCCGGTGAAGGGCAGCACGCCGCCCTGGGCCACGGCGGCCGGAGCCACTGCGGCGGGAGCCACTGCGGCGGGAGCCACAGCCGCCGGGGCACCAGCCGTGACCCGGATCCCGAGAACCTCGGTCGGAGTAGGCGTTGCGGGATTCAGCACCAGCTCAGGCGCACCCTCTTCGTCTTCGACCTCCAGGCTCGTTCACGATGATCTCGCCCAAGACGTCGTCGGGCTTCTCGCACTTCTGGGTGCCAGGCATGGTGAGATCCGCGTCGCACGGCTTGGGGCTCTCGGGGGTCTTCCCGATGATCTCGCCCTTGACCTTCTCGCACTTCTGGATCCCGGGCATGGTGGCGTCCTTGTCACACGGCTTGTTGTCGTTGTCGGTCTTGATTGGCTTGGTGCGGTCGGGGCCGCCACAGAGGCCCTCGTTGTCGTCTTCGAAGTCGTCGTCGTTGCCACAGCCGTTGTTGCCGTCCTGGTCGAGCTGGTCGGCGCCGCCGCTACCGCCGGGCTGGTCGACGCCGCCGTTGCTGCGGTCGGGGCCACGGCCGTCGTCGTCGGGATCCGACGTCGCCTTGCCCTGGTTGCCCGAGCCACCGGCCTCGGCGTGCTTGTCCTTGCCCGACGGATGCTTGTTGTCCGCGTCGCCCTCGGGGTCGGGGTGTTGGAGACGCCGTCGTCGTCGTTGTCTTCGGTCGTGGTCGTCTCGCTGGAAGAGGGCTTGCCGCCGCCGTTGCTGTCGCTGGTCGAGCCCTCGTCCTCGCTCGTTCCGCCGCCGTTGCTGTCGTCGGCCGAGCCCTTGTCCTCGCTGGTCCCGCCGCCCTTGCTGTCGCCGGACGAGGGGTTGGTGCCACTGTTGCTGTCGCCGTTGGAGGCTTCGTCGGCACCCTGAGTGTGGTCGGCCTTGTGGTGGGCGAGAGCCGGTGTGGCAAGGAGCATGAGAGCCATGAGCGCGGCGACGGCGGTCATGACGGTGGTGGCGATGCTGGCTTTCTTGGACATGTGGTGCCTCCTTCTGGGTTGATGGTCACTTTCCGTGTTCGTGTGACTACATTTCGCTCTTGGATTCCCATCTCCTGCCAAGGCGGAGAAGTTTTTAACTTTCTGTGGTTGGTTGACCGCAAGGCGTGGCCAAGACCCGACCCGCCCTGCCTCTCGGACGGGGCCGGATCCCTCGCCGCTGTGGAGGCGGGGCCCCCGTAGGATCGCCCCATGCTGAACAAGATCGAGCACGTGGCGCTGGCGGTCGCCGATCTCGATGCCGCCGTGGCTCACTACGCCGACACCTGGGGGCTCGAGGTCGAGCACCGGGAGCGGGTCGAGGACCAGGGCGTGGAAGAGGCGATGCTGCCGCTGGGGGATTCCTACCTCCAGCTCTTGGGGGCAACGGGTCCCGACACCACCGTGGGCAGGTTCCTGGCCACCCGCGGGGAGGGCCTGCATCACATCGCCTACGAGGTAGACGATCTCCCCGCGGCCCTCGCGGGGCTTAAGGACAAAGGGGTGCGCCTGATCGACGAGGCCCCCCGACGGGGGGGCCGGGGCCACCTGGTGGCCTTCGTCCACCCGAAGGGGAACCACGGCCTTCTGGTCGAGCTGATCCAGCGCCCGCGCTCCGGGTGACGAGCCCGCCTCCGCAGGGCACCGAAACCGTCGAGGAGACGACTCCGGCCCCCACTCCGCCGGCCACGGCGCCTGCGGGCGAGTCGCCGCTCAAGCGACCCGAGTTCCGAAAGCTCCTGGCGATCTCGATCACGGTCGCCCTCGGCTTCGGGATGGTCATCCCCGTGCTCCCGTTGCTGGCCGAGTCCTTCGGCGTAGGCCTCGCCGCGATCGGGCTGGTGCAGCTGGTGTTCGGCCTCACCCGTTTCTCGTTCGGCCTGGTCGGCGGGTTGGTGGTGGATCGCTTCGGAGAAAGAGCCTCGACGATGGCCGGGTTGCTGATAGTGGCGCTGTCTTCTTATGCCGCCGGCTTCTCGACCACCTTCCCCCAGCTGGTGCTGGCGCGAGGTTTCGGTGGCGCGGGCTCGGCCCTTTTCATCGGCGGTCTCATGAACAGGATCCTGCGGATCATCGAGCCCGAGGCGATGGGGCGGGCCACGGGAGCCTTCCGCTCGTCCTTCCTCGTCGGCATCGCCGCGGGACCGGTTTTGGGAGGCCTCGCCGCCGATCGCTTCGGGGTGGCCGCGCCCTTCCACTTCTACGCCACCGGGCTGCTGGTGGCAACCGTGATCGCCTACGTCGTGATGGGTGGTGCCGAAGCCGCCTACCGGCGCCCGCGGCGCTCGCCCCTCGAGGCCCTGCGGGCGGCGCGGCCGCTGCTGCACGATCTTCGCTATGTGGTGGCGCTGGTCGCGACCTTCGTCGGCTGGTGGACGATCTCCGGGCCCGGCCAGATCATCGGGGTCGTGTATGCCAAGAACCGCCTGGAGCTGTCACCCGACCAGATCGGCCTCGCCATCACGATGCTGGCGGTCGGCGAGGTCCTCATCTTGTGGGTAGCCGGGCGGGCATCGGATCGCTACGGAAGACGCTCGGTCCTCGTTCCGAGCCTGGGCGTCGTCGCGGTCGCCTCGTTCTTGATGGGACAGATCGAATCTGTCCCTCTCGCCTTCTTCCCCCTGATGATCGCGATCGGGGCCGGCGTCGCCGCGGGAGGCACCGCGATCGGCGGTCTGTTGGCTGATTCCATCCCCGAAGGGGGATCGGGTGCCGCGGTCGGCGTCAACCAGATGGCCGGAGATCTCGGCTACCTCACGGCTCCGGCCTTGTTGGGCGCCGTGGCCGAGAGCTCGCTGGACTACGAGGGGGCCTATCTGGTGGGTGCTCTTCCCGCCGCGATCGTCTTCTTCGTCGCGCTGCGCCTTCCCCGGGGCGCGCCCCGCGCCGTCGACCCCGCGGCTCGTGAGCATCCCGTCGAGCCTCACGAACCGGTCGGATGATCCGGGGTACGGTCGAGGCGTGACGACGAGCAGCTACTCGGATGCGGGAGTCCGCGGTCAAGGAGACGCCCTGAGCGCGATCGAGCGCCACCTCGGCCCGACCCTGTCCCTGCCCTCCAACGCCGAGGTCCTGACCCGGTTCGGGCAGTACGCGAGCGTCCTCAAGATCACCGACGACCTCGCCATCGCGATTTCGACCGACGGGGTCGGCTCCAAGACGATCGTGGCCTCGGCGATGGGCCGCTACGACACGATCGGCTTCGACTGCGTGGCCATGAACGTCAACGACATCATCTGCGTGGGAGCGCGACCGTTCGCGATGGTGGATTACCTGGGGGTCCACACCCTGGATCCGGGCCGGGTGGAAGAGATCCTGCGGGGCCTCGGCGGCGCGGCCAAGGAAGCGGGCATCGCCATACCCGGCGGCGAGCTGGCGCAGCTGCCCGAGGTCATCGGATCCGACGGCCGCGGTGCAGGAGATCCCACGGCCTTCGACCTCGTCGGCACCTGCATCGGCACCTGTCACCCGGACAAGCTGGTGCTGGGTCAGCGGATCCGCGTCGGAGACGCCATCATCGGATTGTCATCATCGGGCGTGCACTCCAACGGGCTGACGCTGGCGCGCAAGGCCTTGTTGGGCACCGGTCGTTACCAGTTGGGCGACGAGGTCGCTTCCCTCGGGCGCAGCATCGGTGAAGAGCTACTTCAACCTACGGAGATCTACGTTCGCGCGGTAACCGGCCTGTGGGACGACGGCATCGAGACCCGAGGGTTGGTCCATATAACCAGTGACGGCTTCACGAACCTGTGCCGGCTCGACGCCCGCGTCGGATACGAGATCAGCGACCTTCCCGAAGCGCCACCTGTCTTCGGCCTCATCCAACGAACCGGGGGGATCGAAGACGCAGAGATGTACCGCGTCTTCAACATGGGGATCGGCTTCGTGGTCATCGTGGCCGAAGACGAGGCCGAGCGGACGGTCGCGCGACTGGTAGCCACTGGTTACCGCGCTATGCGCATCGGCACCATCGACGACGAGGATGGAAAGGTGAAGATCCGGCCGGCGGGACTGGTGGGGCGGCTGGAAGCGGGCGAAAGCAGGTTCAGCGCCGGCTAGCTGGAGGGAACGCCTCCTGGGATCACCGTGCCTTCTTCCTCTCCCTCTCCGGAATCGCCCTCTTCGGTCTCGCTGGGAGACGGCTTGGGCTCGGGCTCCGGCTGCGGCGAGGGGTTCGATCCCTCAGGATCCTGCGCATCCTGGCTTTCTTGATCCTCGGACGCCGGCGACGGCTCCGAAGCGGGCTTGACGGCCTTCTTCTTCGCCCGGGTGAGCTTCTTCAGAGCAGGCGTCGGGTCTACCGGAGCCGACGACGCCGCGGAGGCGACGACCTCGGATGCCGCGGTCATCGCCTCTTCCACCTTCTGGGCCAGCGATCCGGAGAGCAGGGCCAAGACCTGGTCCAGATCGGCCTGGTCGAGATCGCCTCCGGTCAACTGGGCGAGACGTTGGAACTCGTTCTTGGTGAGAACCAGCTGAACGTTGCCGATCTGCAGACGCCGGACCTGACGACGTGCCGCGAGCGAGAGCTTGCGCGCCTCTCCTGCGGGCGATGCGTCGCGACGGTTGGAGAGCTTGAGAGGAGCGAGCACCTTCGTCTGCGACTTCTCTTGGAAGGCGCCGGCGACGGCCATGCCGACGGCGGAGAAGGCCAGGATGCATGCGCCCAGCAAGGCAACGGCCAGGGAACGGGCGAGACGGAGACGTGTGATGCGACCCTTGCGAACCGCTTGAGCGACCTTGACCTCGTTGACGGTTTCGATGAGGGCGATCTCTTCGGTGATGACCTCTTCTTCGACCTCGGCAAGCAAGCGTGTGGCAGCCGATACCTCACCGGCGCGCATCAACGTCGCCGAGAAGGAAAGCTTGTCGTCGACGACCTTGCGAGCGCGGCGCGAGAAACGGCTGGCGCTCTGCGCGATCTCGAGGCTGGCTGCCTCTTCTTCGGCGGTGTTCGACGCCAGCAACTCGGACAGGTTGCGCTGCATGTCCTTGACCTCGGCGGCCCACGTGGTGAATCCCATAGCTTTCTGGTTCGACCCATCCGGCGGCTCCCCTGCCCGGCTGGGGTCCGAAATCTGTCCCTTTTGCCGCTTTCCCCCGGATGGGGGAGAGACCGGGCCCGGCAGAGGCAGCCCACTACAATCACGCCCTCATGACCATCTCAGAAGAGCGATCACGCAGGCCCGTCGAGGACCGCCTCGAGGAGTTGAGGGGCAAGCGGGCCGAAGCCGAGCTGGCCGGGGGCAAGCAAGCCATCGCCAAGCAACACGAGCGAGGAAAGCTGACCGCTCGGGAACGGATCGCAAAGCTCCTGGACGCGGATTCCTTCGTCGAGACCGACCAGCTCGTGCGCCACCGCTCACACGGGTTCGGGATCGAGAACAAGAGGCCGCTGAGCGACGCCGTGGTCACCGGCTGGGGCACGATCGACGGCCGCAAGGTCTTCGTCTTCGCGCAGGACTTCACGGTCTTCGGCGGGTCGCTGGGCGAGGTCATGGGCGAGAAGATCTGCAAGATCATGGACCTGGCGCTGCAAACCGGTGCTCCCGTGATCGGGCTCAACGACTCCGGAGGCGCCCGGATCCAAGAGGGGGCCGCGTCGCTCGCGGGCTACGGATACATCTTCGACCGCAACGTTCGATCCTCGGGCGTGATCCCGCAGATCTCCGCGATCATGGGTCCCTGCGCGGGCGGCGCCGTTTATTCGCCGGCCATGACCGACTTCACTTTCATGGTCTCTGAGACCTCGCACATGTTCATCACGGGCCCCGAGGTCATCAGGGCCGTGACCGGCGAGGCGGTGACGCAAGAAGAGCTCGGGGGGGCCATGAGCCACGCGTCGAAGTCCGGCGTCGCGCATTTCGTCGCCGCCGACGACGAGGACTGTCTGCGCCAGGTGCGCTACCTGATGTCGTTCCTGCCGTCGAACAACTTCGAGTCGCCGCCCTACTTCCCCCCCACCGACGATCCCATGCGTTTCTGCGACGAGCTGCTGGAGCTGTTGCCCGAGTCTCCGAACCAGCCCTACGACATGCATCAGGTGATCTCTTCGATCTTCGACGACGGCGAGTTCTTCGAGGTCCACCCGCACTGGGGCCAGAACCTCCTGTGTGGGTTCTCTCGTCTGGCGGGACATCCCGTGGGCATAGTTGCGAACCAACCGCAGGTGCTCGCCGGTTGCCTCGACATCACGTCGTCCACCAAGGGCGGACGCTTCGTCCGTTTCTGTGATGCCTTCAACATCCCGCTGGTCACCTTCGTGGACGTGCCCGGCTTCCTTCCCGGCACCGAGCAGGAGTACGGCGGGATCATCCGGCATGGTTCGAAGCTCCTGTACGCGTTCAGCGAGGCGACGGTTCCCCGCATGACCGTCATCACGCGCAAGGCCTACGGCGGCGCCTATGTCGTCATGAACTCGAAGCACATCCGCTCCGACGTGTCCTTCGCGTGGCCGTCGGCACAGATCGCCGTCATGGGGGCCGAGGGCGCGGTCAACATCATCCAACGGAAAGAGATCGCGGGAGCAGAAGACGCCGATGCGAAACGCTCGGAGCTGATCGCGGACTACGAGACGAGGTTCTCCAACCCGTACATCGCGGCGGAGCGTGGCTACGTCGACGACGTCATCGAGCCCCAGACCACCAGGCGACGCTTGGTGCAGTCGCTAGAGATGCTGCGCAGCAAGCGAGAGACCATCCCGCAGCGCAAGCACGGCAACATCCCGCTGTGAAGCGACATGTGCGCGTGATCTCGGTCGACGGAGAGCCGACGACAGAAGAGAGCGCGGTCATCGAGGCGGCTCTCAACCACCTGATCGATAACGAGCGACGTGCGCGGGCTGCGTCGGTATGGAAGCGAGCCGGGCGAGCTCAGGGCCGTCGCCTCGGCAACTTCGACTACCGCGACCGGTTCGATAGCGCCGACGCCTGGCGTCTCTCCACCCGCTTCCCGTTCGAGGCCGCGAGTACCCGGGCCTCAACGGACGCGGCGACGCCAAGTGAACGAACCCGGATAGCGGAAGGGCGGGCCCTTCGGCCCGCCCTTTCTCTTTCGGATCGTGGAGCGGTGACTTAGCTCACTTGGACGACGACCTCAGCGCGAAGTCGGCGGTAGTGGTGGCGCCCGAGGTGACGCTGACGGTCGAGGTCTTGGAGCGGAAGCCGCTGGCCGACGCCGTGCAGCTGTAGCTTCCCGGCGCCACGTTGGTCAGCGAGTAGCTGCCCGTGGAGCTCGTGGTGGTCTTGCCCCCGGTCCCGCAGTCGACGGTGGCGCCGGAGATCGCCGCGCCGCCCTGCTGGTTGTAGACGCGGCCCGCGATGGCGCCGGGGTCGGTCGAAGGCGGTGGAGTCGTGGATCCGCCTCTCCCACCGCGGCCGCCAGGTTGAGGGCCGGATAGGAAGTGCACTCCTTGCGTCCGCCGGTTGAGAGCCCGCTGACGCCGGTGGTCTTCAGCTTCGACCGGGTCTGTTGCGCGTCCAGGCCAAGCTCGGACATGACCAGTGCGGCCGCTCCGGCCACGTGCGGGGTCGCCATGGAGGTCCCGCTGATAACGCCGTAGGTGTTCTCGGGGAAGGTCGACCACACGTCTTCGCCCGGCGCCGCGATCTCGACATCCGAGTTGCAGGTCGAGAAGTCGGAGATCACTCCCGCCTGGTTGAAGGAGGCGACCGACATGACCTCCGGGTAAAAGGCCGGGTAATTGGGCGCCGAGTCGTAGCCGTTGCCCGCGTCGCGACGATCTAGGACCCCGGCGGCGTCGGCGTCTTTGACCGCCCTCTCCAGGGTGCTGGTGCCCTTCTCGGAGCCGAGGCTCATGCTGATGATCTTGGCGCCGGCCGTCTTCCACGACCAATCGATGCAGGCGGCGATGTCGGCGACGAATCCGAGGCCGGCGCCGTTCAAAGCCTTGCAGATGGCCAGCTGTGCATCGGGGGCCGTGCCTGCGACACCGAGGGTGTTGCCCGTGTGGGCGGCCACGGTGCCCGCGACGTGGGTGCCGTGCAGGTTGTCGTCCGAGCAGGTTCCGTTCGTCAGGACGCCGATCGCCGCCAGAGCCGACGCGCACGCCTGGGTCTTGTTCAAGAGGTCGACGTGGGCCCGGTCGATTCCCGTGTCGATGATCGCAACCCGGGTGCCACCGGTGGAGGGGAAGCTACCGACCCCGAAGGCCGCGTCCCAGGCTTCCGGCGCATCGATGTCCCAATCGTTGACGCCCCGGACGAAGCTGCCCGTCACGCTCTGGGCTGTGTTGTGGAAGCCCCACTGGTCCTCGAACAGGGTGTCGGTCGGGACCGAGGTCTGCTGGGCTTGATAGTTGAGCTCCGCGAACGCGACCTGAGGATTCCGCTGGTAGCGCGCCACCCACTCGTTGGGATCCTGGTTCTCGGACACCTCGACGACGTCGACGTCGATGGACTCGAGGCGGTTGGCGACCTCACCGCCCTCCCGCGCGTGGACGTCGGCGCGCGCTTGCTGCGGGAGGCTGTGGTCCCAGCCCACCAGGATGTGGTCGCGATCGTAAGCAGGGGAGCCACTGGAGGCCGGGGCGGCCTCGGCCGTCGCGGAGGTCAGCGAGACCGCCAGCAGCGATACCAACAAGGCCAGTACAGCGAGCACGCTCATGGGCGCGCGGCGCACGGTAGACAAGACGAACCTCCCCCTCGGATGGATATGTCGCAGATGCCCCTTTCGGGGGCGGTGGGCGGTTCCCCTTCCAGAGCAAGCAAAGAAAAAACGGCCTTCTCTTCGCGTTCGCGCCCGCGGGCCGACCCGGCATGCAAAAAGAGCCAGGAGTGGGATCAGGAGTAGTCGTAGAAGCCCCGGCCTGTCTTCCTGCCGAGGTAACCCGCTCTGACCATGTGCTCGAGCAAGGGGGCCGGCGCGTAGCGGCGTTCCCGGAACTCCTCGTGGAGCGAGTTCAAGATGGCGTAGGTGACGTCCAGACCGACGATGTCCATCAGGGCGAACGGTCCCATCGGATGGCCACAGCCCAGCTTCATCGCGGCGTCGATGTCCTGCGGCGTGCTGTAGCCCTCCTCGTGCATGCGGACCGCATCGTTCAGGTACGGGAACAACAGGAAGTTGACGATGAACCCGGCGCGGTCCCGGCAGCGGACGGGGTGCTTGCCGGTCTCTCTCACCCATGCCGTCGCCTGGTCCTCCACGTCGGAGGCGGTCGCCACGGTGCGCACGACCTCGACCAGCTTCATGATCGGAGCGGGGTTGAAGAAGTGGAGGCCGACGACGCGGTCGGGCCGGGAGGTGACCGCGGCCAGATCAACGACGGAGAGAGAAGACGTGGTCGAAGTCAGGATCGCATCCGGCTTCACCGCCGCGTCCAGCTCGGTGAAGACGCCCACCTTGACATCGAGATCCTCGGCGACCGCCTCGATCACGAGGTCGACCTCGGCGAGATCGGAGAACTCCAGGGTCGTGGTGATCCGGCCCAAGGCCGCGTCGGCGTAGCCTTGTTCCATCCTGCCTTTGGACACGGCCCTGGCCAGGCTCTTTTCCACCGCCGCCTTGGCCCTCTTGATAGAGGCCTCGCTGCGCCCCCGCAGGATCACCTCGTTGCCGGCCTTGGCGGCGACCTCGGCGATGCCCGAAGCCATCAGACCCGTGCCCACGACGCCTATCGCGGCGATGCCGGAGGAGGCTCCCGAAGCGGCGCCCGCCGCCGCATCCGTCACGCTGGACGACTCGGCGGCCTCGTATCGATAGAACCCGCGGCCGGTCTTGCGTCCGAGGTAACCCGCGACCATGTACTGCTTGAGCAAGGGGGCCGGGGCGTCCTGATCGTCCCGGAACTGGCGCCATAGGGCCTCGCAGATCTCGTACGAGGAGTCGAGACCGATGAGGTCCAGCAGCGCCAGAGGGCCCATCGGGTGTCCGCAACCCAGCTGCATCGCGGCATCGATGTCCTCGCGCGATGCGAAGCCGCCGTCATACATCCGCGTCGCGGCGTTGAGGTAGGGAAACAACAAGAGGTTCGCGATGAAGCCGGCGCGGTCCCGAGCCACCACCGGTGTCTTGCCCAGCTTCTCGGCGAAGGCACGGGCCGCGACCACGACGTCTTCGTCGGTGGCCACCGTCCTCACCAGCTCGACGAGCTTCATCACCTGTGCCGGATTGAAGAAGTGGAAGCCGATGACTCGGTGCGGGCGCTTCGTTGCCACCGCCATGTCGATCACCGGCAGAGAAGAGGTGTTCGTGGCGAGGATCGCGTCGTCGCCGAGGATCTGATCCAGCTGGGCGAACAGCTCCTTCTTGATGTCGAGGTGCTCCGGCACCGCCTCGAAGACGAGGTCGCAATCGGCCAGGTCCGCGTTGTCGGTCGTCGAGCTGATGCGGCCGAGCACCCCATCCGCTTCGGCCTGGTCTATCTTCCCGCGCTCCACCGCCCGACGGACGCTGCCTTCGATCCGCTGGCGGCCGGCGGCCACGGCCTCGTCGGAGATCTCGCTGAAGACCACATCGAAGCCCGACCTCGAGCAGACCTCGCAGATGCCGGAACCCATCGTTCCGCAACCGACGACACCGACCTTGCGGATCTCCACTTCCGTCTCCTTTGGATCGAATCGAGGGACATGCGACGCCGGGTGCCGGCGTCCGCCCCTGCAAACCGGTTACGAGCTGGGGGCGAGAGCCTACGATTGAGTTGCTATGGCATCCATCTCAGAGCGGGACCGGCCCTGGATCTTCCGCACCTACGCCGGTTACGCCACTCCCGCGGCCACGAACGCCCGCTTCCTCGGCAACCTGGCCAAGGGTCAAACGGGCCTGTCGGTGGCCTTCGACCTGCCGACCCAGACGGGTTACGACTCCGATCACCTCATGGCGAAGGGCGAGGTCGGAAAAGTGGGGGTCCCGATCTGCCATCTGGGCGACATGCGGACGGTCTTCGAGGGGATCCCGGTGGCCGAGATGAACACCTCGATGACGATCAATGCGACGGCCATGTGGCTCCTGGCCCTCTACACCGCGGTCGCCGACGAGCAGGGAGCCGCCCATGCGGACCTGGCGGGGACCACCCAGAACGACATCTTGAAGGAGTACCTCTCGCGCGGCACCCACATCTTCCCGCCTGAGGCCTCGATCCGGCTGACCACCGATCTCATCACCTGGACGTTGCGGGAAGCTCCCAAGTGGAACCCCATCAACGTGTGCTCGTATCACCTGCAAGAGGCGGGCGCGGACCCGGTTCTCGAGGTTGCATACGCCCTTGCCAACGCGATCACGGTGCTGGACGCGGTGCGAGCGACGGGGCGCGTGCCGGAAGACGACTTCCCCCGCCTCGTCGGAAGGATCTCTTTCTTCTGCAACGCCGGCATCCGCTACGTCGAAGAGACCTGCAAGATGCGCGCGTTCCGGCGGTTGTGGGAACGGGTGACTGAAGAGCGCTACGGCCTCACCGATCCGAGGTTCCGCCGCTTCCGCTATGGCGTGCAGGTGAACTCGCTCGGTCTCACCGCCGCCCAGCCCGAGAACAACATCCACCGGATCATGCTCGAGATGCTCGCGGTGACGCAGTCCAAAGACGCACGCGCCCGGGCCGTGCAGCTGCCGGCCTGGAACGAAGCCCTCGGCCTGCCGCGCGCGTGGGATCAGCAGTGGTCGCTGAGGGCGCAACAGATCCTGGCCTACGAGACCGACCTCCTCGAGTACGGCGACATCTTCGAGGGCAGCGTGGTGATCGAAGCCAAGACGAACGAGATCGCCGAGGCGGCATGGGCCGAGCTAGAGCGCGTGCTCGACATGGGGGGTTCGGTTGAGGCGATCTCTTACATGAAGGAAGCGCTCGTGTCCGCACACGCAGAGCGGAGGCGTGCTATCGAGGCCGGCGAGCAGGTCGTTGTTGGGCTCAATCGCTACGAGCAGACGGAGCCGTCGCCGCTCGTGGAGGGGCTCGACGAATTGGCCTTCGAACGCGTCGACCCGGCCGCCGAGGCCGAACAGCTGGAGAGACTCGAGCGCTGGCGCGAGCAACGTGACGACGCGGCGGTGGCCGGGTCGCTCGATGCCCTCAAAGAGACGGCGCGCACCGAAGCCGATCTCTTGCCCGCGTCGATCGCGGCAGCCAAGGCCGGTGTGACCACGGGCGAATGGGCGGACTCTCTGCGGGAGGTGTTCGGCGAGTACCGCCCTCCCACGGGAATGGGAGCGCGCCTCGCGGGTGCTCAGCCAGAGAGCCTGGACCAGGCGCGGCGCAAGGTCGAGGCCGCTGCCGGCCGGGCCGCGGTCAAGAAGCTGCGCATGCTGGTGGCGAAACCGGGATTGGACGGTCATTCCAACGCCGCCGAGCAAGTGGCGCTACGAGCTCGCGATGCGGGCTTCGAGGTCATCTACCAGGGAATCCGGCTCACCCCGGAGCAGATCAGCCGGGCGGCGGTGGAAGAAGACGTCGACGTGATCGGGATGTCCATCCTCTCGGGTGCCCACAACCTCTTGGTGCCCGAGGTGCTGGACCGACTGAGGGCCGAGGGGGTCGACACGACCCTGGTCCCGGTCATCGTCGGCGGCGTCATCCCCGAAGAGGACGAGAAGAAGCTCCTGGAGCTGGGGGTCGCCCGGATCTACACGCCCAAGGATTTCGATCTCAGCCGCATGATCGGCGAGATCGCCGATCTGATCGCCCCTTCGTCCTCCTAGACGACCTCTCCTGGCCCGAGCTTCAGGCCCCGCTGGAGCGAGGCCGGCACCCGGCCGCACGGGGCTGCGACAACCTTGCAGGAACAAGCAGCCCCAGGGGCGAATCTTCCCGCTACATCGACAAACACACGCGGGAGGGACGACGACATGCGCAAGATCTTCGCACTGACCCTGGGAGCGATCCTGCTGGCCGCCATGGGCAGTGCAGGCGCTGCTCCGGTTGCGGGTAACCAGGCCTTCACCCACGAGCCCATCGCCCCGGGCGCAGACCTCGAGGGCCCCTCCAGCGGCGGTCTGTCTTCGGACAACGTCGAGTTCGTGAAGCACATCCCCCTGCCTGGTGGCACGGGTGGCCGTCTCGTGGGCAGGTACTTCTACGCCAACGACCAGAACAAGATCATGATCTTCGACGTCAAGAACCCGTTGGACCCCAAGCTGACGGGCACGGTCCCCATGCCGCAGGAGTTCCTGTTCAGCCGCGAGGACATCGACACCAACGGCAAGATCCTCATCATCCCCAACACCGTTGGAGACAAAGGACTCGGCACCCTCTACGTGATCGACGTCGAGGACAAGACGAACCCGCGCATCATCGGCTCCACCAAAGGTGGGCAGCACACGCAGAGCTGCATCCTCGACTGCACGTACTCGTACGGCTCGGACGGCGCGATCCACGACCTGCGTGACCCGGCTAACCCGAAGCTCCTCGAGGAGAAGTGGGGCGACGGGATGCCGACCAATGGCGGCCACGATGTCGAGGAGATCGCTCCCGGGCTCGTTCTCACCTCGACCCAGCCCATCATGCTGCTCGATGTCCGCAAGGACCCGGCGCATCCGAAGTTGCTCGCCCTGGGCTCCAACGCCGATGGCCGCTTCATCCACTCCGGCCGCTGGCCCAACAACGGCAAGGACAAGTTCCTCCTGATGGGCGGCGAGACGAACTTCCGCCGGCGATGTGGCCAGACCGATGGCGCCTTCATGACCTGGGACGCCTCCAAGTGGAAGAGGACCAAGACCTTCACGATGATCGACGAGTACCGCATGGTGAACGGCACCTACGTGGACGGCAATCCTCCCGCCAACGCCGCCGGCTGCTCGTCCCACTGGCTCGAGGCCGCACCGAGCTTCAAGAACGGTGGCACCGTCGCCGGAGCCTTCTTCGAGCACGGCACCCGATTCATCGACATCAGCACCAAGGGCAAGATCAAAGAGATCGGGTGGTTCGTGCCGCACGCGGGCTCGACCGGAGCCGTGTACTGGATCAACGACAAGATCCTCTACACCCTCGACTACACCCGGGGCATCGACATCCTCAAGTACACGGGCAAGCAGTAACCGAGACCAAGAAGAGGGAGGGAGAACCAGATGCGCAAGATCGCAGCGATACTTCTAGCAGGAGGCCTCCTGGCCGGTCTCGTGGGCCCGGCCAGCGCCGGCAAGGCCGCGAAGATGTGGACCGATGACGCCGGAGACGCCGGACTGGCGTTCTTCGAAGAGGCCGTTCCGGGCTTCGACCAGGCGGGCTTCGACCTCGTCGAGGGCGCCATCGCCAAGAACAAGAAGAACCTCGACTTCACCGTCACCAGCGCCGCCATGCCTCCGTTCAAAGCCTTGCCCGAGGGCTTCCGCTTCATGTGGGCGTTCGCGGTTGACGGCGAGAGCTACCGGGTCACCGCCAAGAGCGCCGAGATCGGGAAGCCGAACCCGGCCGACCAGTCGAACATGGACCAGATCGGCAAGGTCTACGCCGATGGGTTCTTCCGACTGGAGGGCAACTGTGGCGCCACTGCGGTCGGAACCGTCAGCCTGGTGGGCTGCCCCACCATCGGCTACCTCGACGGCAAGTTCGACCCCGCAACCAAGTCGTTCAC
>JAUJPD010000001.1:127461-141782 GCA_030447315.1 Actinomycetota bacterium
TTAGGAGTTTCCCTGCCTCAACATGAAGAGATGCCGACGGAGAACCGAACCGGGCTCGTAGCCGCACTGGCCCTCGTAGCCGCGCTCGCCGCGACCCTTCTATGGGTCTCGATGCTCACCGGGCCCGTGCAACTTGTCACCGGTTTGCTCGACGCGTCCGAGCATCTCCGCAAAGCGGAGAACAAGCTGGCCGCTCAAGCAACGAAGGAAGCGCGCTTTGAGACGTTGGCGGGCGTGGCGGCGGGTCGCCGAGCGCGAGCGGGATTCGACCGCGGAGGCCCCCTGCTCGACCTGATGAAGGGGCTCCCCACCATCGGGGACGCTCTGAAAGAAGCGGGTCACCTCGTCAGGGCGATCGAGCTCACCGGAGAAGCGGCGCAAGGCACCCTCGACATCGCCCAGAACGCCCTGCGCGGCCCCGACAGGATCATCGTGAAGGACGGCGACGATCCCAAGGGTGGCTCGAAGATCCGCATCGGGCGCATCGAGGCCATCGGCGACACCATCACGTCGGTCAGAGCTGCCGTCGGCGGCCTTGGACGGGAGCTGGCGGCGGTGAACCTGGCGAACCTTCCGCACCGAGCCCGTCCGGCGATCGAAGAGGGCATCGACAAAGCCACCGAGACGGACGAGCTCCTGGCCGATGCCGAGGCCGGATTCGAGATCCTGCCGGGGTTCCTCGGGGCGGAAGAGACCCGCACGTACGTCTTCGGGATGCAGAACTCTGCGGAAGAGCGGGGGCCGGGAGGAGCTCTTCTGCAGTACGCGCTGTTGACCTTCAAAGACGGCAAGGCCGAGCTGATCGACTCGGCCAGCACGATCTACGAGATCGATCGCAACCGCGAGACCATCGATATCCCGGTGCCAGAAGACGCCTGGTACGTGCGCAGCATCGAGGATGCGCAACGGTTCGGGAATGCCAACTGGTCGCCCGATTGGCCGCTGTCGGCGCAGCTGACCCTGGACTACGCCCGGGCCAGCGAACCGACCTTTCCAGAGGCCGATGGCGTCATCGCGGTCGATCCCCTATTGATGCAGAAACTGATGCCCGGGGTTGGTCGGTTCAAGACCACCGACAAGAACGTCTACGTAGACGAAGATCGCGTCGTGCACTTCTTGCTGTACAAGGCGTATGCCTCTTATCCGATACCGAAGGTGCGTCGCAATCATCTACGTGCCGTGGTCGATGGCTTCTACGAGCACATGCTGAAGGCCAAGCACCCCACGGCACTGGTCGAGGGTTTCGGGTCGTCACTGCGCGAGAAGCACATGCAGGTCTGGCTCCGAGATAGGAACGAACAATCCTTCATCGAGAGGATGAACTGGGACGGTGCCATCGAGCAGAAAGAACCCGGCGATTACCTGTACGTGGTCGAGCAGAACGTGGGCGGAAACAAGCTCGACTACTTCACGCAGCACACCAACAGCGTGGACGTGCAGCTAGACGGCAACGATGCGGCGGTAACCACCGAGGTCGCTATCGAGAACAAGGTGTTCTTCCCGCAGCCTTTGTATCCCATGGGTGACACCGGCAAGAGTATCGACACCAACGGTTACCACCGCCCCATGATGAACGTCTACGTGCCGCAAGACGCCGAATTGCGACTGGCCGAAGTCGAAGGCCGTCGGATCGACACGCCGCCAACGGCCGCCACGTGGCCGTCGCCCGGCCAACCCGCCGAACATCTCGAGCGCGGCAAGAAGGTATGGACGGCGACGCTGGAGATACCTCCCGGAGACACGGGGAGGCTCCGCTTGGGATACGTGGTGCCCAACGCTGTTGTGAAGGAACGAGGACGTAAGGTCTATCGGCTGACGGTCCAGCGCCAACCGCGAGTGCGGATAGAGCGGATGGTGGTGCGACTGGCGCTTCCCAAGGGAGTCACAGGCGTGAAGGCGAACGGGTGGAAGCGGAAAGGGGACCAGCTGATCTGGGACCGTCGCTTGAAGGAGGACATCGTGCTGGAGGTTTCGTGGCAAAGCTGAGAGCGGTGGTGCTGGCTGCGGGGCGCGGCGTCCGCATGGGGGGCCGGGGCCCCAAGACACTGATCCCGCTTGGCGCGCACGAACCTCTGCTCCACTACATCCTTAGCGGCTTGAAGATCGCGGGCGTCACAGACCTGATGGTCGTCACCGGGTTCGAGCCGGCGCCCGTGCAGGCATTCGTGAACGAGCGGTGGGACGCGGACAACGTCACCTATGTCTTCAACGCCCGCTATGCGTCGTGGGGCAACTTCCACAGCGTGCGGGTGGCGCTCGATCAATCGCCCGGCATGAACGTGATGATCGTCAACTCCGACGTGGTCGTTCATCCCGGTGTCTACGAGCGGGTCGCCGCTACCCGTGGGGATCTGGTGCTCGCGGTCCAAAAGAGAGAGCCCCACCGCTTGGAGGCGGAGGACATGCGGGTGGAGATCAACGGAGACCGCGTGAGCTCGATCGGCAAGGACATCAAGACGGAGCGCAGCCACGGCGAGTTCGCAGGGGTATCTCTGCTGCGGCCCCCTGCCGCGCGGCACTACCTCAACCTCTCGACCAATCTCGAGTGGCGCGCGGCGACGACCCTGTACTACGAAGACATCTACGGTGCCATCCTCGGACGGGTAGACGCTCGGGTTGCCGTGGTGGGCCCGGACGAATACGCCGAGGTCGACAAACCTACGGACGTCGACGCCGCCATCGCAGTCGTCGAACGACACGAGGCCGCGTGGGGTGCCACGGAGGCAGCCGCCCCCACTTCGTAGTGGAGTTCCCCGAGGTCGTCGTATTCGACGGCAGCGACCACGAGTCGGATGCCGCAGAAGAGCTGGCGCGCCAGCTGGAAGCGCGCGAGATCGAGGCTCCTTTCGTAGTGGCATCCATACACGGCGAGAAGCTCGCGGCGAAGGTGAAAGGACCCCGGCCCCCCCAACGCCACCTGGCCTCGTCGGATCAGGAAGCCGCCGCCGAGCTCGGCTCGCGGGCCAAGAAAGCCGGCGCGGACGCCGTGATCGCGGTGGGCGGTGGCCGCTGTCTCGACATCGGGAAGCTCGCCGCGGCGCGAGCGGGGCTGACCCTCGTAGCGGTGCCAACACAGCTCTCCCACGACGGCATCTGCTCGCCGGTAGCGGTCGTTCCCGATGATGGCGGAAAACCCGAGAGCGTCGGCGCGATCGCACCCATATTGGTCTTCGTATCCCTGCCGACGCTCGTGACGGCGCCGGTGCAGTCGATGACCGCCGGCCTCGGTGACCTCCTCGCCAACCCACTCGCGCTGCGAGATTGGGCGCTCGCCGCCCAGCGAGGACTCGAGGACGTGGACCAACGCGCCTGGGACCTGTCGGTGGACTCCTTCCAGGCGATCGAGCCGGACCTGGACACCGATCCCGGCGTCTCCGCGAACGAGCCCGGCTTCTACCACCGGCTCGTTGACGCTCTGGTGTTGTCCGGGATGGCGATGATCTGCTCGGGAACGTCGCGGCCCGCGTCGGGTGGAGAGCACGAGATCTCGCACGCACTGGACGAGTTGCATGGGGGCCGGGCGATGCACGGTGCACAGGTTGCCTTCGGATGCGTCGTGTCGGTCGGCCTCTACGGCGAAGACACCGACGCCTTCCGCGGACGGCTCCGCCGTCTACAACTGCCGCAGCATCCCACGGACCTGGGCCTGGACCGAGAGGGACTCCTCGAGGTGCTCCTCCACGCACCACAGACGCGGCCCGGCCGCTTCACGATCCTCGAAGAAGCCGACCTCGACGAGCCCGCCGCCGGCGCGCTCATCCGCAAGATCTGGCCTGACTAGGATGCCCGCCATGCGCAAAGCGGTGGTGATCGGGCTCGACGGAGCCGCGTGGCACCTCCTCGACCCCATGTTCGAACACGGGGCGATGCCGCGTCTCGCGGCCCTGAGGGACAAGGGCGCCTGGGGCATCCTCAAGTCCACCGTGCCGACCTACACCCCGCCGGCGTGGACGTCGGCGGCAACGGGAGTCAACCCCGGCCGTCACGGCATCTACGGCTTCATCGAGGGCCACGCGCAAGACGACCACGAGCTCGTGCACTCGGGAAAGATCAAGGCCCCCACCATCTGGGAGATCGCCAACGCGCAGGGAGCGCGGGCCGGGATCTACAACCTGCCGCTGACCTATCCGCCCCGCCCGTTGGACGGCTGGATGGTGTCGGGGATGATGACCCCCGGGTATGGCGAGCACCAACGGGGCTTCGTATCGCCGCCCGAGCACGAGGCGAAGATCCTGTCTTGGGCTCCCGGCTACGTCGTCGACGTCAACGCCAACTACGAGAAGGATTGGCGCGACGCGGATCTGTGCGCCCGCGCGCTGTCGTCCATACGACAGCGCGAAGAGGTGCTCAGCCGCTTGCTCGATCTGGATCCTCCCGACGTCGTGTTCTCCGTCCTCGAAGCTCCGGATCGTCTCCAGCACGTCTACTACCGCTACATGGACCCGTCGGATGAGATGTACGACACCGCGGAGGCCGCCCGGCTGCGACCCTCGGTCCTCGAGTGCTTCCAGGCGATGGATCGGATCGTCGGGCTGCTCGAGGACTACGCCGACAGCGACGGCGGCGTCGTGGTCTGTTCCGATCACGGCTTCACCGCCTGGGAGGTAAGCGTGCACAGCAACGCCTTGCTGGCGCAGTGGGGTTACCTGAAGCTGAAAGCCTCCGCGAAAGCCATGCAAACCGATGCCGCGCGCAAGCTCGTTCCGCTCGCGAAGCGGTTCCTACCGCGCAAGCTGGCCCGGGAAGCCAAGAGCCGGACCTTCTCCGCGATCGACTGGACCAACACACGCGCGTTCGCGTCCCCGATCCCTCAACAAGGCGTGTTCGTGAATCTGAAGGACCGCGAGCGGCACGGGATCGTCGACCCGGCAGAGCTCGAGGCCCTCAAAACCGAGATCGCATCCCGCTTCGAGACACTCGAAGCTCCCGACGGAACCCCGGCGACCGACCACGTGTGGAGGTCGGAGGAGGTCTTCCACGGAGGAGAGCTCAAGGGGGCCCCCGACGTGCTTCCGGTGTTGCGCGACCATCGTTTCGAGCTGGACGACGAGCTCTTCCACCGCAACGCCTTCACCGATCTGAGACACCTGCCGCGCGGGGTGCATCACCCGGACGGGATCGTCATCGTCTCGGGAGCCGCGGTCCGCGGAGGCAACCGGATATCCGGCTCGGTCATGGACGTGACCCCGACGCTTCTTTATCTCGCCGGTCTCGAGGTGCCGGAGGGTCTGGACGGCCGCGTCCTGACCGAGGCCTTCGACGAGAAGACGCTGCAAGATCGGCCGATCAGGTCGACTTCGCCCCTATCATCCACAAGAGAAGAGGAAGAGTCGCCCTACTCTGCCGAGGAAGAGGCGATCATCGAAGAGTCCCTCAAGGGGCTCGGCTACCTGTAACGGGCGGTGAGGAGAGCGATGGCACAGCCGGCACCGGCACCTGCACCGTCGGTATCAAGGCCTCAACAAGCTCCCCTTCGACAGCCGCTCCAACGACGGAGCGCGAAGAGGATCGCGCTTCGTGTAGTGGCCGATGCGGTCGCGGTCTCGGTCGCCCTCTTCGGAGCATCGATCATCCGCTTCGAGATCCTCGATGCCGCCCCCGCGGCCCGCTGGGACTACACCCTGATAACGCTCGCGGCGATCCCGGTGTGGGTCTTGCTCTTCTACCTCTACGGCCTCTACGAGCCCCGTCAGGTGCTGGGTCCCGTCAACGAGTTCAAACAGGTCTTCCACGGCGTCGTTGCCGGCACCGTCGTCATCTTCATCACCGACTCGGTAACCAACATGAACCTCGCGCGCGGTTGGGCGCTGATAGCGATGGTGACCGGGTTCTTCTTCGTGGGCGGCGAGCGACTGCTGGTGCGCAAGACTCTCCACTTCCTGCGACGCCGCGGGGGCGACACCACCCGCACCATCGTCCTCGGCGCGAACCATGAGGCTCGCACCGTCGCCAAAGCCCTGGAGCGGGAAGGTTGGCTCGGGTACAAGATCCTGGGCTTCGTGGACGATGACTCCCCCGTCGGGTCCGAAGACGGCAACGGGCGCAAGATCATCGGGACCACGGCCCAATTGCGCGAGTTGATCGAAGCGAAGAACGCGGGACTGGTCCTCGTCGCGGCTTCGGCCTTCGATGCAACGAGGCTGAACCGTTTGTTCTGGGAGCTCCAGGACATCGACGTAGACCTGCAGATGACATCGGGAACGATCGACCTCATGGCGTCGCGGATGATCGTGCAATCGGTCGCCGGGGTTCCCCTCCTCTACGTGAGGCGAAGTGGCATGGACCGTGCCCAGAAGACCATGAAGAGGGCGCTCGACATCTTCGGGTCCTTCTTCGGTCTGTTGCTGTTGTCGCCGCTGCTGGCCGCGGTCGCTGTGTGGATCAAACGCGACTCTGCAGGGCCCATCATCTTCAAACAGGTCCGGGTCGGACGCGACGGCAGATTGTTCGAGTGCTGGAAGTTCCGCTCGATGTATGCCGACGCCGAAGAGCGGCGGGCCGAGCTCGAGCACCTCAACGAGGGCCCGGGTCTGTTGTTCAAGCTGGCCGAGGATCCACGGGTGACGAAGGCCGGCAAAGTGCTGCGGCGTTACTCGATCGACGAGCTCCCCCAGTTGTGGAACGTGCTCCGAGGAGAGATGAGCCTCGTTGGACCTCGTCCTGCACTGCCCTCGGAGGTCGAGCAGTACGACGACTGGGTTCGCAACCGCCTCAAAGTGAAGCCGGGGATGTCGGGGCTGTGGCAGGTGAGTGGGCGGACCGAGACCAGCTTCTCGGACTACGTCCGTTACGACCTCTTCTACATCCAGAACTGGTCACTGTCTCTCGACCTGTGGATCCTGTGGCGAACGCTCCGAGCGGTCGGCAGCGCGGAGGGCGCCAGCTAACGACGCGCGGCGGCGGGGAGGAGTACCATCTCGCCATGCTCGAGGAGATCATCCTGACGGTCGAGGATCGGCCCGGCGTGCTCGCTGAGCTCGGCGAGCTTCTTGGCTCGACCGGCGTCAACATCGAGACCCTCTCGGCGTCGTCGTTCGACGGCCGCGGGATCATCCACCTCGTCGTGGATGACGGCGAGGACGCAGGTGAGCTGCTGGCCTCCAAGGGTTACCGGGTAGAAGCTTCTCGTCCCGTACTGACGACCACCCTGGACGATCGACCCGGAGAGCTGGGCCGCTATTGCAAGCGGCTCGCCGCGCAAGGTGTCCAGATCTCGGCCGCCTACGTCGTCAAACGCGGCGAGGGCGAAACGGAGCTGCTGTTCGCGGTGGACGATCTAGAGACCGCCGCCGGCGTCTAACGCCCCTTAGCCCCTTCAGCTTCTCTCATCGGTTCTCTAGCGAAGCTCTTCATGCCGTCTTCAAAGTCCACCCGAGCGGAGAAACCCAGCTCGCGTTGGGCCTTTGCGGGTGACGCGAACACGTGGCGAACATCACCGAGGCGGAAAGCTCCCGTGATCTGGGGCTCGGGACCATCGAGCGCTCGACTCAGCGCGGTCGCCATATCGAGGACCGATCTAGGTTTCCCTGTTGCGATATTGAACGCTCCATCCACAGGTTCCTCTGCCAGCAAACAGGTGATGTTCGCCCGCGCTATGTCCGAGACGTGGATGAAGTCACGCAGCTGCCCCCCGTCTTCGAAGACCTGGGGAGCGTCTCCTCTCTCGATAGCACTTCGAAAGATGCTTGCCACGCCCGCGTAAGGCGTGTTGCTCGGCATGCGGGCGCCGTAGACATTGTGATAGCGGAGCGACGCGACCGGCACGTCGCGCTCCCGGCCGAAGATCATGCAGAGTTGCTCTTGATGGACTTTCGTCGCCGCGTAGACATTGCGCGGATCAAGCGATGCGTCTTCCGTAACGGCAACGGGGGCCAGGGGGAGATCGCACTCCGGACAAGGGGGCTCGAACCTGCCCAGGGCGAGGGATCGCTCGGTTCGAGGATGCGGTCGCACCATGCCGTGCCTAGAACACCTGTAAGCACCCTCGCCGTAAACCACCATGCTGCCGGCCACCACGAAGCGACCTGCGAAGCCGACATCGTCCAGTGCTTTCAGCAGCACCGCGGTCCCCAGCGCGTTGACTCCCACGTACTCCGTCACGTCCTGGAACGAGACGCCGAGACCCACCCTGGCCGCCTGGTGGCACACCGCGTCAACGTCGGAGACGAGAGTGCGCATGCGCTGCTCGTCCCTTACGTCTACCAGGTGGAACTCGACAGCTTCGGGGATGTCCGGTCGCATCGTCTGGGCCGCAGGGAGCAGCACGTCTGCGACGACCACGTCGACGCCTTCGGCCACCAATCCCTCGGCGATGTGGGACCCGATGAAACCCGCGCCGCCGGTCAGGAGAACCCTCAACCGCCGGCGCCGCCGTGGGTGAGTGGGAGCGTGACCGTGAAGCGACACCCGGTGGCTTCGTTCTCGACGGCTATCTCGCCCGCATGGGCGTCCACGATCCCTTTGGCGATGGCGAGGCCGAGGCCGGCGCCGCCGTCGGCCCCGGGGGTCCGAGCCGCCTCCCCCCTGAAGGCCAGGTCGAAGACCCGGTCCAGATCGTCCTGCGGGATCCCCCCGCAGCTGTCCTTCACCGAGACGTAAGCACGGTCGTCACGAACGCCGGCTTCGACGAAGACGCTGCCATCGCTCGGCGTGTGACGTATCGCGTTCTCGACGAGGTTCCGAAAGACCCTGGTCATCTCCTGCGCCGATAGCTCGAGCTGCGCGGCTTCCGTCACCAGACGCCCCTCCAGAGTCACCCCCTTGGCCCGGGCGGTCGCGGAAGCAGCCGCCAAAGTGTCGGAGACAAGCTCGTCTAGCGAGACGCTCTGTATCCGCAGACGCAGCGTTCCAGAGTTGATACGGCTTAACTCGAAGAGGTCGTCGACCAACCCGGCGAGCCGGTCCACTTCGGTCCGTATCCCGTGGTGATAGCGGTGCACCGTGTCGGCGTCGGAGGCCACGCCGTCCTCCAGGGCTTCGGCCATGGCCCGGATGCCGGCGAGAGGTGTCCGCAGGTCGTGCGACACCCAGGCCACAAGCTCCCGGCGGGACGCGTCCAGGGACCGTTCCCGCTCGCCGGCGCGAGCGAGACGATCGGCCATGGCGTCGAGCTCGTCGGCCACCGATGCGAACTCACGGCTTCTCGGTCTTGACACGTGCAGCGCGGCCGTCCCTTCACCCACGCTGCGGGCGCGCTGTTCCAGGAGCTCTGCGTCGCGGGCCAGTCTCCCGGCCAACCACATCGACACCACCACCCCCACAGCTCCCGCGCACGCAAGGATCAACACGAGCGCATTGAGGTCGTGCGACGAGATGAACATCCCGTTCGCGGCCGTAGCGGCGCCGATCCCGACCGCCGCGACCGCGGACAACGCCACCAGCGAGACCTGGACCGAGATCGTGCCCCGACGGAACACCACCAACAGGAGCGCGCACGCGGCCCCGGTGACGGCCGCTCCCCCGGCCCCCAGAACGGCCAGGATGAGGGCGTCGCGAGGAGGAAGGTCGGCGGCATAAGCAACCGCCGCCGCCCCACCGGCGCCTGTAGCCAGGACAGCCACGATCCGCTTCACCATCAACCTCCGAACCTGTAGCCGATCCCCCACACCGTCTGGATCAGCTCCGGGTGCGCCGGGTCCGACTCGATCTTCTCCCGCAATCTTCTGACGTGAACCGTGACGGTAGACGTATCGCCGTAGGCGTAACCCCACACCTGATCTAACAGATCCTCGCGGGTGAAGACCCTGCGCGGGTGTGTCATCAAGAAGGTCAATAACTCGAACTCCTTGGCGGTCGTGCCGACGACCTCTCCTCCGACGCGCACCTCTCGCGCCTGCACATCCACCTGCAGATGCCCCGCGTTAAGCGGTGTCTGAAGCTCGGGCGCGGTGGCGGCCAGAGGGCCGCGTGCGCGGCGCAGAACCGACTTGACCCGCGCGGTCAGCTCACGCGGGGAGAAGGGCTTGGTGATGTAGTCGTCGGCCCCCAGGTCGAGTCCAAGCACCCGGTCCGTTTCCTCCCCAAGAGCCGTCAGCAGGACGATGGGCACCGGGATCCGCTCGCGCACCCTGCGGAATACCTCCAGCCCGTCGAGGCCGGGGAGCATTATGTCGAGCACGATCAGATCGGGAGGATCGGCCAGCGCGCGTTGCAGTCCCTCTTTCCCATCGAGCACAGCCTCGACCTCGAAACCTTCACGAGCCAGGTAGCGGACGACAACTTCGGACACGGTGGGATCGTCCTCGATGATCAGGATGCGGGTGCGACCCGGAGAAGGCGGTGCGCTCTCACTCACCACGGCGTTCTTACGATCAACTGGATGGCCACGGCCACGATCGCTTGAGCCGCCAACCAGTGCCGGCGCGCCGCCGCCGGGATCGCGCAGGTCGCCACGAGTAGCCACGGGGCGAAGGGTAACCAGATCCGTTCCACCTCTCCCTTGGAAAGCCCACTGATGTTGGACAAGATCACCGAGGCTGCCACCGCCCCGACGATGAGCCAGACCCGTCGGTCGCGGAGCCGCGTGAACGCATAGAAGACGGCGGGGCCCAGGGCCAGAGAGAAGGCGGCGAGGTTGTTGAAGAAGAAGAATCCGTGCGGTCGCGTGCTGCTGACTCCTTGCTCGTAACGGTGCACGGTGATGCGCAACCCGTCCACCCATGAGAACCCCGCAAGCTGGAAGAGGACAGCGACGCCCACCACCCCGAGAGCGATGACCACCGTGGCCTGAGCCGTCCGAGTCCGGCGGGGCCAGGCGACGATCAAGGAACCGAGCGCGGTGACGCCATACGACAGGAACATCGCGGCCCCCGCCGTGGCCCCCGCGATCAACGAGAGGGGCATCCAGGCTCTCCCGTCGGAGGACACCGCCAGCGCGGCCAGTGCGACGGCCCATGCCGCCACGCCCATGAACAATGCATCCGCCGAGGTCCCGATCCACACCGCCGTCGGCGCCAACACGAGGAAGGGAGCACAAGCTCGCGCCTGGTCTTCGCGGGCCAGCGACCGCACCGTGATCAACACGGCGGCGACCGCCGATGCACCGATGGCGACGATCATCCCGGCCGCCCACGCGGCGCCGTTCAGGCCGACGTCGCGCAGGGCGCCGAGGAAGAGGAGCATCCCCGGCGGGTGGCCCTGCACGTGGATGGGGTAGGTCCATAGCCTGTCGGTGAATCCGGTGAGGAAGTGGGGGTCGCCCGCGGCGCGTGGCAACGCGGCGAGATAGTCGTGCTTGTCGAGCAGGGGACCGACCAAGCCGGATACCCCTTCGCTTCCCGCCAAAGCAACGATCCACGCGGCAGACGAGGCGGATGCAACGACCAGCAGCGATCTCCACGACAACGCCCGAGCTAACAGTGGCAAGCGCCAGATCAAGAAGGCCGCGACCACCAGTGCCGGAATGATGGTGGGCGACACAAGGGGATCGATGCGCCCGAACAGAGGCGGAGCGTGGAGATAGAGCTTGACTCCGGATGCCGACAACCACCGGCCCCACACATGCGCGGTGGTGATCAGGGAGAGCCACACCAGCATCGACCCCGCGAGACGACCGTCGACGTGCAGCGCGGCCTTAGAGGGCGCGACGGGATCGCTTCGAAGCGCCAGATCCATCGTCTCACCCTAGTGTGGAGACGCCGGGCCATCTCTACGTGGGTGGAGAGTTAATCGAATCGTAAGCAGGCGCGAGTGCTTTCTCAGGCAACTTCTCTGTAGGTTGGTCGGATAGTGATCAGCGTGGTCCTTCCGGTTCTGAACGAAGCCGAAGCCCTTCCTTGGGTGCTGCATCGCATGCCGCCCAGGTACCACCCGCTCGTCGTGGACAATGGGTCGGTCGATGGATCCGCACAGGTCGCCCTTTCGCTCGGAGCAGAGGTGATCGAGGAATCGCGGTGCGGATTCGGTGCCGCGTGCGCGGCCGGCCTTGCCGCCGTTGCAACCGAGCTCGTGTGTTTCATGGACTGCGACGGCTCCCTCGACCCCCGTTGTCTAGATCGGGTCGTTGCACCTGTGGCGGACGGTTCCGCGAACCTCGTGCTGGGTCGCAGGAGGCCTCAACGAGGAGCGTGGCCGCTCCACGCCCGCCTGGCCAACGTGGTGGTGGCCCGCGCCATGAAGCGGAAAGGCCTGGACCTGAAAGATCTGGGTCCCATGCGAGCTTGTCGGACCGAGGACCTCGTAGCCCTCGATATACGGGATCGCCGGTCCGGATGGCCTCTGGAGATGGTGCTACGCTTCCATGCCCAGGGCTGGCGGGTGCGGGAGGTGCCGGTGCCCTACCTCAAGCGAGCGGGTCGCTCGAAAGTGACCGGGACCATCAGAGGAAGCGTTACCGCCGCGCGCGACATGAGCCGGTTGTTGGCGTGAGCGCGGTTCTGGTGATCGCGAAGGAACCCGTCGCGGGCCGCGCCAAGACGCGCGACTGTGTCCGCCATGTCGGCCCGAGGAAGCCGCGCTGATAGCCCATGCAGCTCTGTCCGACACCTTGTCCACCGTCCGCCGTTCCTGCGTCGCCCGCCGGATCCTCGTCATGGAAGGTGACGCGAGCCGGTACCGGACCGGCTTCGAAGTGATCCCGCAATCTGAAGGTGATCTCGCGGCCCGTTTGTCCCACGTTCGAGTGCTGCGGCGGATCCGCGCTGTTGATCGGGATGGACACCCCGCAGGTCACCACCTCGTTGATCGAAGCGGCGGTGGCGGAGCTCGAGCGGCCCGATCGCGACGCCGTCTTGGGACCTACCGTCGACGGCGGCTATTGGGCCATCGGGTTGAAGGCTCCGAACGACGCCGTCTTCCACGACATCCCGATGAGCAGATCCATCACCTTCGGCCGGCAGATGCATCGCCTGCGCGACCTGGGCATGAGGACCTCAGAGCTGCCACTGCTTCGAGACGTAGACCTGTTCGAAGATGCGCAGGCCGTCGCCGGCGAGATCCCGTATTCCGACTTCACCCACTGCGTTCGTGGGGTCGCAGCCGTCATGGAACCCACATGAGCACCGCCACGCTGGTCAGGTTCGTCACCGAGGAAGGCGAGGTGCTGAACGAGGGACTCGACAGGTGGATGGCGGATGCGACCGCCGACGAGGTCGCGGTGCTGGATCTCTGTGTGGGTCCCGTCCTCGACGTCGGATGTGGACCCGGGCGCCATGTCACCGCGCTGGGGTCTCGAGGTATCGCGGTACTGGGTATCGACGCCGCCCCGAGCGCCGTGGCGCTTGCTCGCAGCCGGGGCGCCTTCGTGCTGGAGCGGTCGGTGTTCGCGCGCGTTCCCGGAGAGGGCCGCTGGGGCTCGGCCCTCTTGCTCGACGGCAACATCGGGATCGGTGGAGATCCATCCGCCCTCCTCTGTCGCATCCGCGAGCTGCTCCGGTCGGGAGGCCGGGCGTTGATCGAGCTGGCCGGGCCCGCGTCGGTCTCCGGAACCATGAGGGCCAGGGTCGAAACCCCCGACCGGGTGACGAGCTGGTTCCCGTGGGCGCGCGTGAGGGCGGTTGACCTTCTTCCGCTGGCGGAGGCCTCGGGCTTCACGGTCGAGAGCATCTGGAGAGGAGGTGACCGGTGGTTCGCAAACCTCAGCGCACGCTCTTCGAACGACTGACCCCTCCGGAGCGCTTGCGGATCGGACCCTTCAAGAAGGGGGCTTTCAAGAGCCCTCGTCACGATCAGCGAACCGCCGCGTGGCTGGGTCTGGCTCTCGGCATCACGTTCAGCATCGCCTTCGTGACCGGCCTGCTGTCGCACTTCATCCAATACCCGCCCGATTGGTTCATATGGCCGTCGCGCCCCGCAGGTCTCTACCGCGTGAGCCAAGGTCTGCACGTGGTCACGGGTTTGTTGTCGATCCCCTTGCTGCTGGCGAAACTGTGGGTCGCCTTCCCCCATTTCTGGACGTGGCCCCCGGTGCGGAACGCGATGCACCTCATCGAGCGGATCAGCCTCTTGCCGTTGGTGGGCGGGAGCCTCTTTCTGTTGTTCACCGGTCTCGCGAACATCGGACTGTGGTATCCGTGGCAGTTCTTCTTCCCCGCCGGCCACTACTCCGCCTCGTGGATCACCATCGGCGCGCTCATCGTTCACATCGGAGCCAAGGCCACGATCACGCGGATGTCGCTGCGGCGGGAACCGGCCGAGGTCCGTCGCTCCCCTGAGGCTGTGGGCCGGCGTCGGTTCCTGGCCCTGATCGGCGGTATCGGCGGCATCGTCACGCTGACGACCATCGGCCAGACCTTCAAGCCGCTGGATCGGCTGGCGTTGCTGGCCCCAAGGAGGCCGGACGTGGGCCCGCAGGGCTTCCCCGTCAACAAGACCGCCGAGGGGGC
>JAUJPD010000001.1:141882-149662 GCA_030447315.1 Actinomycetota bacterium
AGGACACCTTGATCGCGCTCAAGGTCAACGGCGAAACCCTGCACATCGACCACGGCTACCCCGCGCGCTTGATCGGTCCCAACCGTCCCGGCGTCATGCAGACGAAGTGGGTCGGAAAGCTGACGGTGCATTGATGCAGGAGGCGCCCGTCAACAAGCGCGTCTTCTGGATCATGGCGGCGATAGGCATAGCCGTGATGGGGTTCGGGGTCATGGGCTTGTTCCACAGCGCGGATCGCACCAATCCGGGTCAGTGGGTGCGCTGGTTCGTGGGCGCGGCCTTGGTTCACGACTTCGTCGTGGCGCCGGTGGTGTTCGCGGTGGCTCTGGCCACGCGCAAGGTCATGCCGGTGTGGGCCGCGGGTGTCGTGAACGGAGCTCTGATCGCAACGGCCGTCCTGGCGGCGATGACCTATCCGTTCCTGCGCGGTTATGGGGAGAACCCGGCGAACCCGTCGATACTGCCGAACAACTACGCGCTCAATCTAGCTCTGGTGCTTGGCCTCGTCTGGGTGGTTACGGCCATCGCGCTGGTAAAGACGAGGCTCTCTCTCAAGGAGACGGACCCACGGACAGGCCCAAGTGCATCGGCCGGTTGATCGAAGTGCCCGTCTACGATTCCGAATCGAGCGCGATCTCATGAAAGGGGAACATATAGCTGATGCTGCGGCGCCTGGAGGTAGCGAGCAAAGGTCTGGTGACGGGGGCGGCGGGAGCCATGACCATGACCCTGATGCCCTTCTAGAGCCCTGAGGAGAATCCCATGTCGGAGCTCACCGCTACGTTGCTCAACTGCACACTGAAGCCTTCGCCGGCGCCCTCTAGCTGTGATCTTCTGCTCTCTCAGGTGATGTCGGAGCTGGCGAAGCACGGAGTCACCGGCACCGTTATCCGGATGGTCGACCACGATGTCAAACCGGGCGTGACCTCTGACGAGGGAGAGGGTGACGACTGGCCGGCGATCCGCCACAAGATCCTCAGCTCCGACATCTTGATCATGGGCGTGCTCATCTGGATAGGACATCCCTCGAGCCTTGCCCAACGGGTCCTGGAGCGCATGGATGCGTTCTTAAGCGAGGCCGACGACCAGGGTCGTTTCCCTTCTTACGGTCGGGTCGCGGGACTCGCTGTCGTCGGTAACGAAGATGGCGCCCATCACGTCACCGCGGAGCTTTACCAGGGGCTAGCAGACGTGGGGTTCACCATCCCGGCCAACGGGGTCACCTACTGGGTGGGACGCGCGATGCAGTCCACGGATTACAACGACCTCGATGAAACCCCGCAAGAGACCGATCGCACCACGAAGATGATGACGCGGAACACCGTTCACCTCGCTCGCTGGCTAAAGGCGAACAACTATCCGGGAGATCCAGAAGCGGAAATGGAGAAGGACCAGTGAAGGCCACCGTCTCGGATCTCATCGTCCAGCGGTTGTCTCGGTGGGGCGTCAAACGGATCTTCGGCTACCCGGGTGATGGGATCACCGGGCTCATGGGAGCGCTGGACCGGGCCTCGGACTCGATGGAGCTCGTCCAGGTTCGCCACGAGGAGACCGCCGCGTTGATGGCGTGTGCTCATGCGAAATACACCGGGGAGGTAGGGGTGTGTCTTGCGACCTCGGGGCCGGGAGCGATCCACCTGCTCAACGGTCTCTACGATGCCAAGCTTGATCATCAACCCGTGATGGCTCTGGTCGGACAGCAACCTCGCAGCGCTCTCGGCTCGAACTACCTCCAAGAGGTGGACCTTGTCTCCTTGTTCAAAGACGTCGCGGGCGAATACGTGCACATGGCATCCGAGGCGAGTCAGGCACGACATTTGATCGACCGGGCGATGCGTATCGCTAAGTCTGAACGCACCGTCACCTGCGTGGTCGTACCCAATGACCTCCAGCGCGAAGACGCGATCGAGCAGCCCGAGCAGGCCCACGGCTCGGTCCACTCGAGCTACAACTTCTCGAGCCCGACCGTGGTTCCGGCCGAGGGTGATCTGCGAGCTGCCGCCGACCTGCTGAACGCGGGCGAGAAGGTGGCGATCTTGATCGGAGCGGGCGCACTGCACGCGGGATCGCAGGTGATGCAGGTGGCCGAGGTGCTGGGGGCCGGTGTGGCCAAGGCGCTGCTGGGAAAAGCCGCGCTCGCCGACGATCTGCCCTTCGTCACGGGCGCCATCGGCCTCCTCGGGACGAAACCGAGCTGGGACCTGATGCAGGGATGCGACACGCTCCTGATGATCGGCACGCGTTTCCCGTACGCCGAATTCCTGCCGGAGGAGGGCCGGGCACGGGCCGTACAGATCGACCTCGATCCGCGCATGGTCGGGATCCGATACGCAACGGAGATCAACCTGATCGGAGATTCAGCAGAGACGCTGGAGCGATTGCTCCCCCTTCTGGAACCGAAGAAAGACCGCTCCTGGAGGAAAGAGATCGAGGGATGGGTCAGCGACTGGTGGCAGGTCATAGAAGCGCGTGCGATGCAAGACGCCCACCCCATCAATCCTCAACGGGTGTTCTGGGAGCTCTCCTCCCGGCTTCCCGATCGTTGCGTCTTGGCCGCCGACTCCGGATCCTCCGCGAACTGGTACGCGCGGGACCTGAAGGTGCGTCCCGGCATGCTCGCCTCGGTCTCGGGAACGCTCGCCACCATGGGATGCGGCCTTCCTTACGTGCTGGCGGCCAAGTTCGCGTTCCCGGACCGTGTGGCGATCGCGATGATCGGCGACGGCGCCATGCAGATGAACGGCATCAACGAGCTGATCACGGTGGCCAAGTACTACAAGCAGTGGACAGATCCACGTCTCGTGATCCTCGTCTTGAACAACCAGGACCTCAACGAGGTCACCTGGGAACAGCGCGCCGTCGAGGGTGATCCCAGGTTCGAGTCGTCCCAGTCACTTCCCGACTTCCCCTACGCCCGTTACGCCGATCTGATCGGTCTCAAGGGGATCCGGGTAGACGATCCGGCCGCGATCGGAGCTGCGTGGGATGAAGCTCTGGCCAGCGACCGGCCGGTGGTGCTCGAGGCCATCACGGATCCGGACGTCCCGCCGATCCCGCCCCACATCACCCTGGAACAGGCGAAGCACTCCCTGGCATCGCTGATCAAGGGCGATTCTGAGACGAGGGGCGTGGTCACGCAGGGCTTCAAAGACAAGGTCCAAGATCTCTTGCCTCACTCGCCGCACAAGGACTGAGCCCGGTTCATCCGATCCGGCCCGAGGTCACAAGGAGGCATCACATGATGAGCAGGATCGCATCATCGATAGGCAAAGGATTGTTCGCCGGAGTCGCCGGGACCGCGCTGATGACGGTTTCGAGCACCATCGAGATGAAGGCCAGGGACCGCAGCGGCAGCTCGGCCCCCGCGGATGCCGCGGGCAAGGTGCTGGGCGTCCAGCCGCGCAACCCAGAGGGAAAAGCCAGGTTCGCGACCGCGGTCCACTGGGGCTATGGGACCGGATGGGGCGCGGTGCGGGGCTTGATCGGAGCGGCCGGGATAACGGGCCCGGCCGCCACGCTGATGCACTTCGGTGTGGTGTGGGCAACCGAGATGGTGATGCTTCCGTCGCTGGGGGTCGCTCCTCCCGTTACCGAGCAAGCACCTCTGGAGACAGGGATAGACGCGTGGCATCACCTGGTCTACGCGTCGGCCACCAACGTCGTCTACGAATTGCTCGACCGCTAGGTAGAGGAACAGGAAAAGACCCGGAAAAGGTTGCGGCCCGGCGGGGGGGTGATCCGCCGGGCCGCTCGTGGTTCGCGTGGTTCGTGTGTCTGTTAGCCCTTGACGAAGGGCATGACAGCCTTCAAGACCTCGTCTTTGGTCTTCGGGGTCTCGGTGGAGCCCATGAAGACCCCTCCTTCGACCTTGAGCCCCAAGAGCTCTCCGATCACGGCCGCGTGTCGAGCTTCGACACCGAAGATGCCGGCCGCGGCCTGCAGGATCGCGGGCTCCTGGATGAAGCCAGCGGCTCCGAGGTAAGCCTGCACTCCGGTGTTCTCGAACACGTGAGCGAGCTTGAGGAAGCCATTGCGGTTCTTGAAGGCACCTCCGAAGTCGACCTTGGGTGCGGCCACGGGCTTCCCACCGAGCTGCTTGATGGTGTCGGTCAGTGCGACGACGTGCGCGTTCTCGTCCGCACCGATCTGCTGGACCAACGTGGCCTCGTTCCCGTCGAGCAAACCGGCGCCGTTGCCCTGCTTGTAGAACTCTGACTCGAGGAACTCGAGGGTGAGGGCATAGTTCAGGACGTCGACATCGTTCTTGAAGTCGGCGCTCTGAGCGAATACCCAGCGACCCCCCAACATCTGCAACGCGACCGTGGCCGGGATCGCCGCGGCGGTGCCTTTTAGAAAGACTCGTCTATGCATTCAGCGATCTCCTAACTCTTGATAAAGGGAGTGGCGGCCTCGAGCACTTTTTCCATCGGAAGCGTGCCTTCAACCGGAGCGGGGAAGGGTTCTCCGCCCGTCATCATGGCCAGCACCGCGGCGTGGCGAGACTCGACACCTGCGATCGATGCTGCGGCGCCCAGAAGCTCCGGCGTCTTTATCTCGGTCACCTGACCGTGGTACGCCTTCACGCCCAGCTCTTCGAAGGTGGATGCGGTGGCCAGGAACTTGGCCTTGTCCTCGAAGGTGCCGGACGGGTACTTGAACTTCGGCGACTCCACGGGCTTGCCACCAAGGTCCTCGATCGTCGACGACAGGGCGCCGACGTGAGCCTCCTCGTGCGCCTGGATCGCCTGGGCGATCTGCTGCTCGCGCCCCTTCGACGCCGGCATCGAGACCTTGCTTGTAGAAGTCGGACTCCAGGAACTCGAGCGTCAGGGCATAGTTCAGGATGTCGATGTCGCTCTGGGGAACGGATGGCTGCTGTCCTGCGTCGCCTTCCGAGTCGCCGGGAGAAACCGACTCTTCGGTGTCCGGAGTGTTAGCGGTGACCTCCGGAGTCGTCGTGTCCTCCTGCGCACATGCGACGCCGACCATCGCCAGGGCGCCACCTACGCCGATCTTAGTTGCGTACCTCAGGAAGTTCCTGCGGTCTTTCTCGTTGGTGAACTCGATCACCGGCTCACCGTCGAACAGCTCTTTCTCTTTCTCAGCCAAGGTCCCTTTCGTCTGCCGGCCGCGAGCCTGTCGATCAGGCGCGAGGGCCGCGCAGCCCCCTTACTGGAGCTGCAAGAGGGGTTCGGAGCCCTCAGACGTCCGGATTGGGTGGTTCTCCAACTTTCGACCGAGCGGTCAGATGGAGTCGACCACCGCGACCGAGGTCGGCTGCTCCCGACCCGCCCCGGGCTCGATCGTCACGAGCGCGCCGGAGAAGTCACCGAACCTCCGCTCTAGCCTCACGGTGGCGGTGCCACCGGAAGACTCGAAGGTGCCGCCGCTGGTGATGACGGCTCCGTCTTTGATCCACAGCTGATAAACCGAGCGTTGGGCCACGTTCGGCAAGTCTGTAGCTACGAACAGCGATGCCCCCCTACCGGAACGATCACGCCTCTGGCGTCGCCGCTGCTGGTCAACTCGATCCGGTCCTCGGCGCACCAGAGCCTCGATCACGTCACCCCTGTTGCGCACATCGTCACGAACCTCGGTGAGCTCGAGGGTCGACCACGTGGCGACGCCCGCCACGAGCACGAGCGCGGCCGCGAGCAAACCTGTCCGCAGGCCGCCGGGCCCGCGGAGCGGGTCGACTCTTCTTCGGCCAGGCGGCGAGCGGCCGTCGCCGTTGGGGCTTCGTCGTCAGGATGAGCGCCGGCCAGCCATCGTTCGGTGAAGCCGACGGGCAGCGGCATCGGGTCCGCCGAGATCGTCAACCACGAGACGGTCCGTTCGAAGTCCGCGAGGTCGGCCCGGCACGCGTATCGCAAGTCCCGAGGTGTCGCCGAACCTCCTCGCGCTCGGCGGCCTCCAAGACCTCCATCGCATACTCCGCGACCTGGTCGCGGATGCGATCGTGGTTGGAGCGGTCGGTGGCCATAGCTAGATGTCGCCCCGGAAGTTCCGCAGCTTGATCAACGATCCCGCAGGCGCGCCTTGGCCGTGCCTTCCTGGTATCCCGAGCTTCTATCGCCGCTTCGCGGCAACTTCGCCCGCCGAAGAAGGTCAAGACCACGATCTGGCGCTGCACGTCTGAAAGCTGCCCCAGGGCCGCCTGGACGCTCTCTCTTCGACGATCGAGCTGTCGGATCTCTCATCACGCTTCATTGCTCCGATCCGAGGCGTCGGCGTGGTCACGGTCCCGGCGAGCCTCATGCTGTCGCACGCGCATCGATGGCCTTGTGTTCAGCTATTCGAAGCAGAAACGCCCGGAGACTGCCTTTGCAGCATCGAATGCCTCTGGCTTCATCCAGAGGCCAGGAACGTGTCTTGCGCTACCTCCTCGGCCATGCCCAGGTCCTTCAGCACCGCTGCTGCCATACCGAAGACCGCGCCGTGGGCCTCGGTGGCCTCCCGCAACGCGGCGTCATCGCCCTCGACTAAGCGAGAGATCAACGCACGCTCTTGAACCCTGTCGGTCACCGAAGTACATCCTTATCTCTCGAGCCGCCGCCCTGGGGATCCGCGATCACGGACCGGACATCCACGTTGTTCCCTCGGTGCGGCACACTATTGGACCGCGGGAGTGGGCTCGAACGGGCCCGAGCTGACGATGAAGGAGGGTGGATGCGTAAGACGTGGTTGGTGGTTCTGATGGTGGTAGTGGCGCTCTTTGTGGGCGCGTGCAACGAGGGCAACGACGAAGGCGGATCCTTCGAGGTCGACCTGACCTCGGATGCCGAAGTATGTGACGGGGATACCTGTGGAGGCGACGGGAGCGGAACGGCGACGGTCGACATCAACTCGGACCAGAACCAGATCTGTTACGAGATCACGCTGGACGGGGTCGAGGACGCCAGCGCCGCCCACATCCACACCGGTGAGGAAGGCGAGAACGGTGATGTCCTCGTCGATCTCCTCTTTACGGGTGAGGAAGGCGAAACCTGCGTCGACGACGTAGACGAGGGAGCCCTCGAGGACATCGCCGAGGAACCTTCGGGGTTCTACGTCAACGTCCACAGCGAGCAGTACCCGGACGGCGCGGCACGGGGACAGCTGGGCTCCTAGAGCGGGTTCGGAGCCGCAGAAGTGCAGAAGAGAAAGGGCCCCCTCAAAGGGGGCCTTTTCTCTTTGAAGCTGGAAATGCTTAAGCGGTGGTGGTGCGCTCCTTGGCCGCGTTGCCCGAAACCGCGAACAGAGCCAAGGCTCCGAGGGTCAGGTGCAGGATGTTGTCGTAGATGCTGTACTCGTTGGGGATCAAACCCAAGAGCTCCGGCAGGAAGAAGCCGACAACTCCGACTATCAAGTAGACGACGCCCAACAGCGTGACGACGCTCTTCACCAACGCGTTGGTGCCCGCGAAGCCGACGTAGGTGAGAAGCCCACCGGTGCCGAGGTGGATGATGTCTTCCACGATGTCGATGGTGAGGATGCCCAGGAAGCCATCTTCAGGGTCACCCAGGATCAGACCCAGCACTCCAACTAGCAATACGACTACGCCGACGACCTTTGCATACAACCTCGCCGGACTATCAGTTCTTACATCAGCCACTCGTTCCCCTTTCGTCGTCCAACAGGTCTTACTGAGACGTTCCCATCCTCATTCGGTTACGGATGTTAGTTGGGATTGTAGGGGTTTGCCTCCTTCGGATCCGGTAACTGCCCTCGATCCGGCCCGGGGGGCCTAAAGGTAGCCGAGGTTGCGCAGAGACTCCTCGATCTGGGCCTCTTCCTCAGC
>JAUJPD010000001.1:149762-151790 GCA_030447315.1 Actinomycetota bacterium
ACCCCGGCCGAGCTGGTAACCGCACCCGCGCCGCCCCCTACCGACAAGAGCCCCCATTCCCGCAGCGCGACGTTTACGTTGACGCTCTTGTCTTTGGGGCCGAAGCCATGGTCGGACATCGTGATCACGTAGCCGTCGCGACCCGACCACTCGAGGAGGTCTCCGATCATCTCGTCCATCTCGTCGAAGAAGCGCCACGCCCGTTCCCGGATCGCAGCCGCCTCGGGCCGGTGGTAATGATCTTGCCGGGGGTCGAGGTACTTGTAGTGAACGTGCATGAGCCTGTCGGGTGCTTCGAGCACTGCGAACAGAAGCGGTAGATCACCGTGTCGTTCGAGCAGGTAGCGCAACGCCTTGCGCTTCTTGTCGAGGTTGCGAGACAGCCTCTCGATGATCTCGGTGGACTTCCAGTCCTCGTCGTAGTCGACCTCGATGTCGATCTCGTAGGAGCCCGCGGCCCCCAGCAGCTCATCGCGCAGCGACGCGGGATGAGTGAAGTTGTGCGGGGTCTCGCCCCCGCCCTCGGGGGTCAGCATGCCCGACACGGACCATCCGTCGACCGGCGGGGCCGGATAGGTCATGGGGATGTTGAACAAGCCCACCTTCTTGCCCTGGGCGTTGAGGGCGTTCCAGAGCGCGGGCGCGGTGACCTTGTCCAGGCGCACGAGACCCCGGCTCTGCTGCACGTTGCCCAGCGTGAAACCGAAGATCCCGTGCTTTCCTGGATTGACCCCCGTGAAGATCGAGGTCCAGCCGGGCGGCGTATAGGGCGGGATCGTCGAGGTGAGGATGCCCGAGGCGCTGCGGTCGAGGAGCGCTTTGTAGCGAGGCATGTGACCCGCTTTGAAGGCGGGATCGAGCACGGAGTAAGTGGCGCCGTCGAGACCGAGCATCAAGACGGGCCGCGTCATCCGAGTCGTCTCCTCACGGTGAGCAGGATAGCGACGCCGACCATGACGATACCGATCATCAAAGCGGGCACCACGAGGTCGAGCAGGGGGCCGAAGATGAACACGATCGCCTGCACGTCGGGCATCCCCGGGGTGGGCAGGAGCCGTTTCCGCGCCAGAGCCTGCGACCACCTGCCGCGCACACCGCCCGCGGGTTGGGCTTTGGCCGCGCCTGAGATCTCAAGGAAGTAATAGGCCAGCACGACATAGACGATCGCTACCAGGAAGGGGAGCGGCGAGGGCACACACAGCGCCAGCCCGGGGCAGCCGGAGACGGTGTTCTCCGCGCCCTGAAACAGGTACACCAACAGGCCCAGCGAGGCGCTGGCCCGGCGCCCGCCGTCGGCCAGGGCGTCCAGGGCTTGTCCCTTGTCGCTTGTGATCCCCGTCGCCCGGGCGAGCTTTCCGTCCACGCAGTCCGTGACGAAGGCCAGGTAGAAAGCGATGGCGCCGGCGATCAGGCCCCACCTCTGGCCGGTGGCGAAGAAAGCACCCACCGAAAGACCGAGCAACAAGCTGACGATCGTGACCTGGTTCGGGGTGAGCAGGCGCCGCCGCGCGAGGAACGTGGTGACCGGGACCGCGACCGGATCGGTCACTAGAACCGTGAACCAGTAATCGCGCTTCTTGGCGCCGCGAGCATCGGCTTCGAATGCGCTCACGAACGCAAGGCTTCCGCAGCGGGGTCCACCAAGCCCCTGCCGCGGACCTGCTCCCACGCACCGGCGATCATTCCGGTGACCAGACCGGTGTCGTTGGTTTGTGCCGCTTTTCCGATGTTCAGGATGAAGAGACCCAGCCATGCCCACCACAGGGCGGCCCTGTGGTGGGCGTCCTGCGGCATCAGCTTGCGGTGCAGATAGAACTGGTTAGCCAGGTTCATGCGCTGCAGGTTGTGTGAGTTGAGCCGCGCGCTCGGGCTCTTCAGATGATCGCAGCGCGCCCGGGGCGTCTGCACCAGCACGTACCGGCGCGACACCCGATAGGAGAAATCGATGTCTTCTTTGTAGGCGTAGCCGGACAGAGCTTCGTCGAAACGCTCGTGCTCGAAGACCTCGCGCCGGTAGGACATGAACCA
>JAUJPD010000001.1:151890-226653 GCA_030447315.1 Actinomycetota bacterium
GCTATCACGAAGGCCGAGGGGGCGCGTTCGGTGCTTGTTTCCACGGCGAGCAGAGTACCTTCGAGCACATGACCGCTTTCAAACCGTCGTCTCGCTCGCCGGCTCTTTTCCGCCGCAAGAGACGGCCTCTGGTGCCCCTCTTTCTCATCGGCGTTCTGTTGTTGGGGGTGTCCGGAGGGGCTTATCTGTTCCTGTCGCGGCGCGATAAGGGAAGTCCGCAGCGCATCGAGTTGGTGCGCGCGTGTGACGTGCCGGTAGAGATCCTCGAGAGGGTGTGGCGAGGCTACGTGCCGGGGCGCTCCGGCGACGTCCTCGCGATCGAGCAACTTCCGAACCAGTACAACACCCGGCATTCCACGCCGTTCGCGTATACGCAAGACGTGCCCCTCGTGCTCTACGGGCCGGGTTACATCAAGGAGGGCGTGAGCACGGATCGTCCGGTGACGGTCGCCGATCTGGTTCCCACCTTCGCGGAGCTGCTCGACTTCGAGTTACCACCCGTCGACGGACGGCCGCTGAGAGAGGCGCTCCTGCCTGAGGCCCAGCGCAACGGCCGGCCGCGGCTCATCTTCACGCTCGTGTGGGATGGCGGAGGTGACAACGTGCTCGAACAGTGGCCGGACTCATGGCCGGAGCTCAAAGAACTCATAGGGAAAGGAACCGGCTACACCCAGGCCACGGTGGGCTCTTCTCCCTCGATCACCCCCTCGATCCACGCAACGATCGGCACCGGCAACTTCCCCAAGCGCCACGGCCTCTCCGACACCAGGATGAGGATCAAGGGCACGACGGTGGACGCTTACGAGAACGCGTCGCCGAAGTTCCTTCGCTCCCCTACCCTCGGCGATCTGTGGGATGTCGCCAACGACAACGTCCCTTTGGTCGGCATGATGGCTCGCGACAACTGGCATCTCGGGATGATCGGGCACGGCGCCCAATCCCCGGGAGGCGACTCCGACATCGCCGTGATGGATGATTTCTCCACCGTTGAGTTCCGAACCAGCGAGGACTTCTACACGCTTCCGGACTACATGCTCGGCAACGAGGGCCTGCAAGAGGCGATCGACCTGGTCGATCAGCGTGACGGCGAGGCGGACGAGCGCTGGTTGGGCAATCCGATGCTTCCCATCGACGGCAAGATCCGCCTCACGCCGGCGTGGTCCATCTTTCAGACCCAGAAGATGAAGGAGCTGTTGACCAACGAAGGTTACGGACAGGACGAGATGACCGACCTCTTCTTCACCAACTACAAGAGCACCGACCTGGTGGGTCACGAGTTCAACATGGTGGAACTAGAAGAGAAAGAGGCGCTCGAGGAACAGGATCGGCAACTGGCCGAGATCATCGGCTTCCTGAACCAGAGCGTCGGACGCAAGAACTACGTCCTCGCGCTGACGGCCGATCACGGAATGACGCCGTATGCAGCCGTCACCGGCGGGTGGAACATCATCTTGAGTGAGACCAGTGACGATATCGAAGAGCGTTTCGACAAAGTGACCCCCGACGTGCCGCTGATCCTGTCCAACCGGGGCTACCAGATCATGCTGAACAAGAAAGAGATGAAGCTGAACGATGTCGCTCCCGAAGAGATCGCGAGCTTCCTTCGCTCCTACACGATCGGACAGAACGCCAGGAGTCAGGAAGAGCTGGGTGACTTCAAGAACAGGACCGACGAACGGGTGTTCCTGCAGGCGTTGACCCCCGACGAGCTGAAGGAAGCCCTCGACTGTGCCCGGGAGCAGGCCTAGGCCTCGGGTGGCGATCCTCGCAGGCGAGCCCGCAGAACCCGCGCCAGGAACAGCGGGTTGCCGACGACGTAGCGGCGCCAGAGCCTCCTGGGCTCCTGCATCAGACGGAAGACCCATTCGATGCCCCAGCGGTTCATCCACTTAGGCGCTCGGACAACGGCGCCCGCGGCGAAGTCGAAGAAGGCACCGACGCCCACGCCGACGCGCGCACCGGTCGCGGCTAGATGCTGGTCGAGCCACTTCTCCTGGAGAGGGTTGCCCAGGGCAACCATGAGGAGCCCGGCCCCCGAGGCCCGGATCGTCTCTGTGACTCGCGAGGTGTCTTCCGGCAGCCAGTAGCCGTCCCGGTGGCCCGCGACCCTGAGGGCCGGGTGGAGGGCGGTCATCGCGGCCGCGGCTTGCTGCGCCACTCCAGGGCGAGCCCCCAGGAAGTACACGGGCCAACCACGAGCCGCGGCGAGCCCCAGGATGCGCGGGTTGAGATCGCTGCCGTTGAGGTTCGCGGGGAAGCTCCGTCCCTTGATCCTGGCGGCCAGCCCGATACCGGAGCCGTCGTTGAGCACGATCGCGGCGCGGCGCAGGATGCCGGCATAGGCGGGGTCGGTGACGGCGAGGTTGAGGGTGTGGGCGTTCGCGTAGGCGACCAAGCCTCCGCCCTCGTGCTCGTAGATCCGCTGGATCTGAGCCAGGGCATCTTGAGTGCTCAACGCTGCGACAGGGATATCGAGGATCTCGATCGTGGGGTAGGCACGCTCCATCGGGTGGAGTCTGCCAGCCAGATGAGCAGGCACATCGAGGCAGAGACATCCAGACAGGCGCAGAAAGACAGGCGGGGCGGGGTAAGCCCGGCCCGGGCCCCCTGCACGGCCCGCCGATAGGATGGCCGCTAGATCTCTCGCACACCCCCGAACCGGAGGCTTGATTGACCGCGCCGAACGTCTTGTTCCTCGCCATCGACTCGCTCCGGGCCGATGCGGTCTTCGAGCCGGCTCCCCCCACCCCCAACATCGACCGGTACGCGACGGGCGGGGCCGCCTTCCGCCACTGCGTCTCGACCACGACCTCCACGACCCCGTCGTTCTCGTCGATGCTGACCGGCTGCTATCCACCCAAGCACGGCGTGCGGGGGCTCCAGGGCTACCGCCTCGCAAGCTCGCTCACCACGATGGCCGAGGCGTTCGCGGCCGGCGGCTACAACACCCATGCCGAGGTGACGGGGCCGCTGCTGCCCCAGACCGGCGTACTGCGAGGTTTCGCCGACGCCAACCATCGCCAGGGCTACAAGGTGCCGTTCTTCGAGTGGCGGGACTCGGTGACGGACAGGATGCACTCCTACGTCAACCCGTGGTTCATGTTGCTCCACATCTGGGAGGTCCACCGGCCCTACCGGGCGCCTCCGGACTTCACCAAACGGTGGGACAAAGCCGGCTACCACGCCGCGGTGGCGGCGACCGACGAATGGCTCCAGCCGATCTACGACGCCTGCGGGGACAACACCATCGTGGTCATCACCGGTGATCACGGCGAGGACTACCCCGACACACCGCTGCAGCAGAAGCTGATCCGGCTCGCGCGGAAGTCTCGCAAGACGCTCAAGCTGAAGAGGTGGATCCCTGCTCTGGACCAGAAGTTCCAGTCACTGGCGGTGGGCCACGGCTTCGCTCTGCACGAGCACCTCGTGCGGGTGCCGCTGATCATCGCCGGGCCCGGGATCTCTCCCGTCGTTGTGGACGAGCAGGTGCGTCACGTGGATCTGTTCCCGACCTTGTGCGACCTCTGCGGATTGGATACCCCCTCGGGGATCGACGGGCGCAGCTTGCGCCCACTCATGGAGAACGGCTCGCTCGCCGAGGAGCCCGCGTATATGGAAGCGGTCGGGGTGAAGCTCGAAGGCAACCGCATCGTGGGAGCCCGGACCCGCGACTGGAAGCTGCTGCGGGCCGGGGCTTCCAAGCCCGCGCTCTACAAGCTCAACGGGGGTGGTTCACCCAACGAGAAGCGCAACCTCTACAGCCGCTATCCCGAGGTTGCGCAGCCACTGGAGTCTTTCATCGCGCAAGTCGAAGAGTCGACGATCGTCACAGAAGATGCGCCCCTTTCGGTCGAGGACGAGGCCACCATCGAACAGCATCTACGCGACCTGGGCTACCTCTGATGGCAGAGCAACATCCGCCCTTCTTCATAGTCGGATCCGCCCGTTCCGGTACGACTTTCCTGCGACTCGCTATGAACGCAAACCCGGATATAGCCGTGCCGCCGGAGTCGCGCTTCATAACCGAGCTGCACGAGGGCCGAGACGAGGTGGAGGTGGACCCCTTCCTCGAGCGGCTGGCGCGTCACGAACGCTTCGAGGCGTGGGAGCTGCCGATCGAGACGGTGAGGCAGCGGCTTGGGGGCCACCAGCGGCTTTCATATGCCTCCGCCGTCTCCGCCGTCTACGAGGCTTACGCCGTCTCCCGTGGCAAGTCGCGCTGGGGGGACAAGACGCCTCGCTACGTGACCAACATCCCGCAGCTCGCCCGGCTCTTCCCCGAGGCAAGGTTCATCCACCTGATCCGCGACGGCCGAGATGTCGCCTTGTCCTACGCAGACGTCCCCTTCGGCCCCAAGAACGTCGCCAAGGCGGCCGAGCTGTGGGCGAACCGGGTGGCGACCGGCATCAGGGACGGCCGGGTTCTGGAGCGGGGCCGTTACCTCGAGATCAGGTATGTCGATCTGATCCAGGACAACGAGGGTGAGCTGAGAGACATCTGCGCGTTCGTCGGCGCGGCCTTCTCGGCCGCCATGCTCGATCCCGCCGAGACCCAGAAGGGGGCTCTTGCCCGGGCCGACAAGTACAACCCGCACGTCAAAGAGCATCCGATCCGGCGGGTGCGCTCGTGGAAAACGGACATGCCCCCCGAGCACATCGAGATCTTCGAGGCCGTGGCGGGAGATGTCTTGAGCGAGCTTGGCTTCGAGCGACAGTTCCCGACCCCGAGCGCAAGCGCCCGCCTCAAGGCGAAGGCGGGCATCGCGGGAGCGCCCGTCGCCAAGATCCGAAGCCTGGCCAAGGCCTGAGACTTGCTGCTCTCTTCCCGTCGAGAGCGGCCCCGCGACCTCCCTCTCTTCGCGTCGAGCGCCGCCCCGCGGCTTTAGACGCGACCAGAGGCAGTCGGCCCGCGATCCTGGACGGACCAGAAGCAGTCACCCTCGCTATACCTGGTCCGCCCGCGAATCAAAGACCTGCCGTCGAAGGGACGAGGCGGGAAAAGGCGAACCTTGTGGGTACGAACAACAGGCGATCTTCATATCAAGGCCCAGGAGGAGACATGAGAGCGACCACCCGGCTTGCCACAGGACTCGGCGCGGCGATGATCCTGGCAGCTTCGGCCATGCAGGCCGCCGCTGCTCCCAAGCCGCACATCCAGGACCCGCTCGGCGACGCCAACTTCGTCAACGACCAGGGAACGGGAGATGGCTCGTTCGCCAACGGAGGAGCCGGCGCCGACGCAGGAACGGTCAGCGACCTCACCGCGGTCACCTTCAGCAATGACAAGAAAAACCTCTATGTGAACATCGAGACGGAGGCCGCTCCGCCGGCCGCCTCGGGCATCGGCTACCGCGTGCGCGTCAACCCCGACGGGACGGGCGGCTCGTACTGCCTCTTCATCGAGGCCTTCCACCCGGGCGCGAACAACGACCTCACGGCGGCGGTGGCTCAGTTGCGCGACGCTTGCAACGGCGGCGAGCCTGTCAAACTCGGGATCGTGGGCAACACCGTCACGGTGCCTCGCAAGGCCAGCAAGGCCTTCGCCAAGGGCGGCAAGCTCACCGCTCCCCAGGCACAAAGCTTCCTTTACTCCGGTAGCTACCCCACCGGAGCAGCAGGGCCTATGGTCGACGTCACCGAGGTCGGAACCGACTACAAGCTGCGTAAGTAAAGAGACCCACACAAGCTGTCCAGCGCCCTCGCACGCGACCAGAAGCAGTCACCCACCGATGAAGGAGAAGCGCACCTTCCGCTGAGGGTTGTCTCGGTTCGTGTCGACGAACACGATGCTCTGCCACGTCCCCAACTGAAGCTCGCCCCCCATGACCGGGATCGTCGCGGTCGGCGAGATGAAGGCGGGCAGCACGTGGTCGGCACCGTGTCCCGGCGAGCCGTGACTGTGCCGCCAGCGGTCGTCCCTCGGCAACAAGCGACCCACGGCCTCCTCGAGGTCGGCTTCGGAGCCGGATCCCGTCTCCATGATGGCGATGCCGGCGGTCGCGTGGGGCACGAAGACGCTCGCGAGACCGTCGCCCCGGCCCGAGACGAAAGCCGTTAGCTCCGCAGTGAGATCGGCAAAGGTCCGCTGGGACATGTCGACGGACAAGAGCTCGGATTCCACCCCGGCATCGTAGCTACCAGTCGGGATGCCAGTTGTTGCTCCCTCTGCTTGTGAGCTTGGTGATAGCGGAGCCGTCCACTGCGGCGATGTACAAGTCAGTGTGGAACGACCCGTCGCGCAGCTCGCGGCTCCCATCGAAAGCGATCGACCTGCCGTCCGGCGAGAAGTCCGCATTGCCGCTGGCGAGGCGTCGTCCATCGGTCAGCGGCAACTTGTCCGATCCGTCGGCCCGCATCACTCTGATCTCGTGGTAGCGGCCCCCCTCCGGGTCGCGGATCGATGTCGTCCAGGCGATGCGACGTCCGTCCGGAGACCAGACCGGAGAGCAGTCGAAGCTGGAGCGGATAGGTGTCACACGCCGCGCTCTCGTCTCGGCACGTCTCATGACGTAGATCTCGGTCCGGAACAAGCAACCTCCGCTCCCGGCTTGCGGTCTGTCACGATCGCGCGAGCTCTCGAACACGATCCGGCTTCCGTCCGGTGACCAGCTGGGCGCTCTGTCGATCGCGTCGTCGTCGGTAAGCTGCGTCGTCTCGCCGGTGGCCACATCGACCGTATAGAGGTCCCGCCCCGGGTCATCGATCCCGGCAACCCAGCCTCCACTGAAAACGATCTCGGATCCGTCCGGAGACCAGCGCGGGTCGACGGCCACGCAACCCGGGACGTCGCCGAGCGGACGATGCGCCAGCGTCTCCACATCGACCAGCTGCAGCGCGCGGCAGTCGTGGCCCAGCGGATCGTCGCCGGCGGTTCGCTTGGGAAAGGCGACGTAGGCGCCGTCGGGTGACCAGGTTGCCGCCGGACCCACAGAGTCCTCGATCAACGTCTTGTCGGTCCCATCCCGATCCATGACGTAGAGGTCGTAAGACGTGTCGCCGAGCACGTGGTAGGCGATCTTGCTCTTGTCGGGAGACCACTGCGGCTCCAAACCGACATCACCTGTGACCAGGACCCGATAGCCGGAGCCGTCGGGCCGAAGTGATGCGATTTCGTTGCTCGTGCTCACCACGATGCGGCCGTTACGGTTGCCGGCGCCGTGGGCCGCAGAGGCCCCAAGCGTAGCCAGCAGGACCAGGATCAGGGCCAGGCCGGATGACGGACGGATCGCTCTCATATCGAGTCAGACGAACGGCAGGGCTCGAACGTTGCTCCGGCGGCCCGATCAGAGCCGGTAGCCGAGCGCCTCCATGGTCGGAGCTATCGAGCCCAGGATGCTCTCGATCTCCGCGGGGTTCTCGCGCTGCCACTTCCCTTGCTCCGGGGGGGTCACGACGTTGACCGGCGCGGTACGCGCCGCGGAGGCTTTGGTGGAGACGGCGGGCTCGTAAGGGAGCTCCAAGAAGCTCATGATCCTTCCGACCTCATCTTCCGGATGCTGCACCAGGCTCTCGTATCTCACGTCGATCTGCCGCTGCTTGGGGACCGCCCGCAGGGCCGTCAGCGCATGGTCGTAGGAGAGCTTCCATTGCTTCGCGCACACGACCTCCAGCGGTCCCGAGGTGTCGGCTCGCCAACCCGGATAAAGGGTGAACTTCCACCACCTGGGATCCGCGCCGGGTATCGAATGAGGCTCCGGTAGCTCGTAGGTGCGATAGCGCGGTGTGCGCCACGCGTTGATGAGCGAGTTGACGTTGTCGCGGCCGTCGCGCTGCAAGAAGACGTAGCGAGCATCGGGGAAGAGCGCGTCGATGAAGGGGATCCGCAGAGCGTTACGGGGGGTCTTGTCGATGAGGCGCTTGTTCGGGCCGGTGACCAGGAAGAACTCTCGCTGGATACGGCTCGCCGTACGTTCGTCCGCATCGGAAGCGCCGAGGGCATTGGAGTCCCACCCGCGCATAGCGGGATGGTGATCCGCCTCCCACACCTCGTGCGCCTCGCCCGGCCAGTGCGCGAGCTTGGATGATGCCCGCAGGATCGCGTACAGCATCGACGTCCCCGAGCGCGGGGCCCCGATGATGAAGACCGGCCGGCCCAGCTTCTTTCCCGCGACCAGCGCCGGGAGATGCGCCGCCTGGCGCGCTCGCAACAGAACCCGATTGAGATGGTCACGGGGGCCGGGGTTGAAGTTGGTCCGCAGGCTTTTGCGCAGAGCCTTGTTGTCGCCGGTCATCGTGGGACTCTAATCAGCCTTGTTCTTCCCGCCGCGCTTGAACGCGCGCTTGCGGATCCGTTTCCATACCAGTTGCTCTTCCGCATCGAGGCCGAGCAGCTTGAGGGCCACTATGTAGACCGTGCCTGCAACGCCGATCGCCACCACCTCCAACAGCGTGTCCTCCCTCGTGACCACGCGGGATGCGAACAGGACGGCCGCTGCTACCAGGGTGGCCGCGACCGGCTTGAAGAAGTTCCTGCCGAACGGCTGCACGCCTACGAGCAGCTTGGCCTCGACGACCCGCGCGATGTTGATGAACGCGGTGACTCCGAGGTCGACCGCTGCCATCCCGACGACTCCGTGATCGGGAACGACGAGGAAGCCGAGGCCGATGTAGAGCGCCACCGAGATGACGGAGTTGACGAAGTTGACCCCGGGCCGCCCCGTCATCGAGATCACGTAGCCGGTGGGACCGGTTCCGGTATAGAAGATGTTGCCGATCGCTAGGAGGACCACGACCGGAGCGGCGCCGGCCCCCTTGTCACCGGCGAAGAGGTCGACGAAGACGTCCGGCTCGAGGATGAGAGCCGCGAAGACCGGGAACGAGAAGGTCGCGATCCAACGGTTGATGGTCTTGTAGAGCGAGTCGAGACGCTCTATCTCTCCCTTCTCGTGCAGGTCGGAGACAACCGGCGCCCAGATGTTGACGATGCCTCCTAGAAAGACGTTGCCCGGGCCCTGCAACGACAGCGCGATCGCGAACAGGCCGGCGGCCCTGTTCGTGCTGATGATCCCCAGCAGCAGGATGCCGAGGCCGAGGGTCTGGATCCCCAGCAGCGAGGCCCCGGCCTGCGGCAACGCGAATCTCACGAGCGGCCCGGTCTCTGCTCTGGGGGCCGCGGCTCGTTCCTCCTCGGTCAACATGCGGCGCAAGAACCAAGCGGCCACACCGGCCGCTACGGCCATGCTGAACGTCAGGCTGACGACGGCCCCCGCAACCTCGAAGCCGGCGAGGATGAGCGCTACCCCTAAGACGAAGCGAACCACCGGCTGCACGATGTTGCCCGCGGTCACCGAGGGAACCATCGTCTTGTAGGCCTGGGTCGAGTAGCGCAACACCTGGAGAAGAGCGAACAACGGCACGTAGGCGGCGCCGATCCGAAGCAGCGTGGCGAACTCCACATCCTGAGCCGCGTTCTCGCCGAACAAGGCGCCCACCGGCTCCGCCAACAACAGGAGAGCCAGGAACACCAGGATCGAGCCGAGGCCCGACCCCAGCAGGGAGACCCGAAGGGTTCCTTTGACCGCGCCGTGATCGCCACGCGCCCGGGCGCTGGTGATGAAACGCATGGCCGCGTAGTTGAAGCCCGCTAGACCCAGCTGCGATGCGTTCGCCAATATCTGCGAGATCTGCCTATAGAGACCGTACGCAGACGCCCCGAGTATCCGGGTGAAGATCGCGCCGAAGGCGAACGACAGCAACCGTTGGGCTACCTGGCCGGCGAGCTGGATCGAGCCGCCTGTGGCGATGACCTTGATGTCGGCGGCAGCCTCGGTCGAGAGCCCTTTCTCCTCCGGTTGGCTCACGCCCTGTTCGCGACCGCGCTCGTTTCCGGGGCTCGGGGCGCCCTGGAGCCGGTCTTCCACGGCCACAAGGAGCCGGGAAGGGCCGCCGGTCCGGCCATCGCGGCACCGAGCACGAGAGAGATGATCAGCGTGTAGATCGGCTCAACATAGAGGCTGAGGATCACCGCGTGGGCGGCCGCGATCACGACCGCGGCCGTAGCCAGAGTCGCGAACATCCGCTCGTCGTGTTCTCGCAGCCGGGCGGCAGCGCGTGCGTGCAGGCCCGCCACCACATACAGGGCCAGGATCATCAGAGCGCCCGGGATCCCGGTGCGGAACAGGTAGTTGAGGTAGGTGGAGTGCGTACCCGCGCGCGGGACGTAGCGGGTTCCCTCCTTGTTGGTACCGCTCTCGGTCCTCGGCTTCTCGGTGCCGTAGCCCAAGAGCGCGTATTGCGGGTTCTTCTTGACGATGTCGAAGGTGTCGCGATAGAGGTCGTCGCGCGTGTTGACGCTGGCCCCTCCGCCGGCGCGCCCCGTCAGCGGGTCGACCTTGTACTTGACGAGGAAAACCCCCGTGAGCACCAGGGCGGCCACCAGGTAGACGATGGCCACCGTCGCCTTCTGCCGCCTCGATATGGCGCCGTCGATCAAGAGGTAGACGATGCCGAGCGCGATCGCCACCCACGCTCCTCGAGCGAGAGAGAAAGCCGCTCCGAACAAACAAGCCGCCACCACGGCCCAGCCCCATCGTCGCCGCCTGCTCCAGACGAGGTAGTAGCCGAAGGGCAAGAGGGCCGCGCAGATCCCGGCATAGGTGAGCGCGTTGCGGGGGAAAGATCGCATGCGCGGGACCGTGTTGGCCGGCGCGAGACCGACGTTGTCGTACAGCAACCGCACCGGGATCGTCGACAACTGGCCAGCGAGGGCCCGGGCCGAGCCCTCGAAGCGAACGACGAGGCTGTTCTCGTAAGCCTGGAACTTGGGCTGGAAGACCTCGAAGGGCGGAAGCTCGGGGTTCTCCTTCGCCAGCGCGTTCACCTTTTCACGTAGCTCCAGCGAGCCCGCCTTCACCGATCGGGCGTACTTGATCATCCCGATGTTGTTGGGGAACGCGTCCACGCCGTAGGCGGCCTCAACCCGGCCGCGCACCCCGCTGCTCTGGAGCGATTGGATGTCCACGCCGACCCACTGCAGGAAGACGGCCGCCGAGAGCAGCACGATGAAACCACCGAGGGCCGAGGCCAGCTTGGTCCGCTCCTGCAGCGAAGCCATCCGGTCGACCACCGCCAGCGCCGCGCCGCTGGCCAGCACCTGGATCCCCAGCAGCAGCAAGAAGTGCTTGAAGTCGAGGGAGGTGATGACCAAGATCCCGAGCCCGGTCCACACGACGAGCCCGATCGGAAGCCAGATCCAGCGGCCACCCCTCGGCAGCCTGCGCTCGCGGATGACACCGATCGCCCAGCGAACGACCACGGCCGCCCATCCAAGGAGGATCACCAACGGCAACATATCGACCAGCCAGCCAAAGACACCCATGTAGAGAGGCGAGACGAGTGCGTACGGGAGAGGCAGCACGATGGCGACCGCGACGGACGCCACCGAGAAGCTCCACAACGCTACGAGGCCGCCGCCCAGGCTCTGCGTCGCCCAGCCGCCTATCCCGACCAGGGACGCAACGATCGCCGCTATCCACAGCAGGCGGGCCGCGCCGGGCGGCTGCGCTGACGGTAAGCGGTCCAGACGCTCGAGCATGAGCCGAGCTCTGCTCAGGCGCGGACGGCGCGACCGCCGGACGTGAACGGAAGGCCGCGACCCGCACCCACGCCCAGCAGAGACGCAAGCACCGCGGCCAGCACGACAGAGATGAGCGTCAACGGCAGCGAGAAGGGGCCCCGCGCCAGCGCGATGACGGCGATGCCGGCGAACGACAACAGCGCGGCCGACAGCGCCGGGACCATGCCGAGCGCCTCCGGTAGCTCACCGTCCGGAAGCAGGGCCTTGAACGCGATGAACCCGGGGACAAGCAGCAACAGGAAGCCTCCAACGACACGAAGCAGATGCAGGATCGTGCCGTCGCTCTCGCCGTCAGAGGTTGGGCTCTCGATGAGGTTGCCGCCCTCGCCTACCTGCCCATCCGAAACCGTTACGACTTCACTCTCGGCGAGCGCCGCATCTGTAGCCGGAGCGTCCACGTTCGCTCCGGCCTTGTTGAACTGCGACGCCAGGACCACGATCGGGTCTTTCCCGGAGCGCTGGATGCCTTTCTCGGCGTCCTCGAGGAGCGCCGGCGAGAGCTCGTCGTAGGTCTCGTTGCCTCGCTCGCTGGGCTGCCCCTGGAGGTAGTTGTCCAACGACCCGAGGTAGAGGTAGCCCTGGTCGATCATGCCGGTGGGCAACCCGTAGCGAGATGTGTTTCCCGTCAGCTTGGCGAACGCGTAGATCTGGAACGGCAGCGGCGGTTCGTCGTCGATCACGAAGACCACCGGCCGGTCCGGGTCCTGGGTGGCGAGATAGTCCCGCAGTGCCTCCATGTCTTGCTTCGTCTGGGGTTCGATCCATTGGTTGTTCGGGTTCGTCCAACCCGACAGCTTGAAGCCCGTGGTGAAGTTCGTCGCCAGGATGAAGACGACGGCCAGAACTCCCAGCCAGGCCAGGGCGTTGATGCCTCCATGCCGGGCGCGGTCGATGAAGAAGCGCAGCGCGAAGTAAGCCCCGATCCCGACCAGCAGCACCCACGCGAGGGTGGTGTTGAAGAAGCGGTAATAGGTGTAGGCGACGCCGGCCAGGAACCCGAAGATGCCCACGAGCGGCGCCAGCCATGCCACCGACACACGAGTGAGATCGTCCTCGCCCAGCCGGCGCCACGGCCTCCTTGCAAGCAGACCCACGAGGCCGATCACGAGCAAGGGGCCGTTCAGCAAGGGGCGCATGGCCTTGACCCACAGGATCAGGCGATCGAGGAAGAAATCCACGCCATAGGGCGGAAGGAGAGCGGCCTCGGCTAACGAGACCGAGCGGCCCCAGATGCCCACGGTCCATATGACGACGGTGAGGACGACGGATGCGAAGGCCGTGACGAGCATCGGCCCGTCGTCGCGCAGCACCGATCTCAGATCGAAGCGACGTATGACCAGGCGCAGCACGGCCATCAGGCCCAGAACGAGGCAGAAGATGACGAGCGTCGTGGGATGGGTGAGACCGCACAGCAACAAGAAGAGGCCGAGGATCAGGCGAGCCGGCCACGAGTCCCGCGAGGACGCCAGGAACGGAAGGGCCGCGGCCAGGAAGAACAGAACGAGGATGTTGTCGAGGTAACCGACGAAGGGCGGCGTCAGCATCAGGCCTCCCGCCGCGAAGGCAACCGAGTGGAACATCAACGGATCCGGGCGTTGCCGGTACGAAGCCCGCCAACAACAGGGCGGTCAACACGGGAAGCCCGACCATCATGAAGGTGACCGACGAGAGCTGAGCAACCTCCGGGATCTGACGGAGGAACGCTCCCAGCACGGGAGCCGTGGCGCGATACCCCGCCGCGAACATCCCCTCCGCCCCCTCGACCGCGAGAAGATCTGCCGGCTTCTCGGTCATGAGCGCCTCGATCCGCCACGTATAGAAGGCCGGGTCTCGCGTCGGCGCCACCCGATCCTGATCCGACACGAACGGCCACGCGAACAACATCATCAGGATGAAGGCGGTCAGCAGGTAGGCCACGGGCCTGCCCAGGGCGCGATCCACCGGACTTATAGGTGTGCCGGGTGGCGTCGAGGCCGGGGCGCGCTTGGTCAAGGTGGAAGTAGCCATCGGTCGCAGCATCCTAACGGACGAGCCGGGCCCCCTCCGAGACCGACCGGTCTCGTGTCCCCTCGCCCCGTGCCCGCTCCGCCGAGCCGCCCCGACCCCTCCGTCGCTGTCCTCACAACTACTCGCTGAAGCGAGTAGTTGCTGCGGAGGCTCCTCCGGGATCGGACACGTCTCGCCGCCGCTCGTTGCGCTTGGAGCGGAGCCGGGCGAGCCGCCGGCGCCGGAGCGGGGCTCTGGAGGCGCACGGCGTCGATACCGAAGTGACCCTGTCGCCCTGCGCCGGGAGGAGCAGGCCCCCGCCGATCAGGCGGCGGCCGTCGCGCCGCCGCGGGCGGCGGTGGTCGACCGGCGGAGCGGACAGCGGGTGCCGGAGAGGCTCGGGTCAGTTGCAGGTGAGCGTCGGGAGCATCGCGGCCGGGATCGCCATCGCGAAGATGCGGTCCTGGGAGTCGAAGCGCCCGGTCCCCGAGAGCAGCATGTCGGGGCGCTGGGTGTTGTCGGCGAGCCGGTAGTCAGCGAGGAAGCGGGCGATCTCTTCGACGGTGACGCCTTCGGTCTCCATCGCCTCTTCGTCGAGAAAGACCTCGGTCGGCCACACCGCTTGGACCACGGGACCGAACTCGGAGCGGATGTCGGCCTCGACCTCGAGCGGGTCGATCCCGTAGCCGTTGATGGCGGCGGCGTCGGGCTGTTGACCGTGGTCTGCGGTCACCACTACCGCCCAGCGGCCCTCTCCCACCTCCCGGTCGAGGAACGACAGGATCTCGCCCAGCTGACGGTCCGTCTCCTCGAGGGAATCTCGGACCTCCTCCGAGGCCATGTTGAAGTAGTGACCGACCCGGTCTATCTGCTTGAAGTTCGTAAAGAGGAGGTCTGTGATCTCGTCGTCGCCGTAACCGTCTTGCTCGATCATGTTCATCATGGCGCGGGCGTGATACTGGATGAACGCGGGGGTCTCCTCCACACGGTCGGGCGTATCCAAGATGTCGTGCCCGCGCCAGGATCGATTGATCTCGCCGTCGGCGGCATCCAGCTCGTGGAGGTCCTCTGCGAGACCGTCCGTCTCTTCGACCGAAGGCGGCAATCGATAGTGGTCGGGGTTCGTGATCCACTCGTTCGTCTCTACGTCGAGCCACACCGCGTCGTCTTTGTCTCCGCCCTCTCTTTCGGCCCCCTTGCCGATCATCCCCAGGTGCCACGGCTCGTAGCCGACCATGCCGATGAGAGCATCGTTGCCGGTCTGCTCGTCCCAGCGTTCGGCGATGGTGGGAACCTGGAGGAAGCGCGACGACTCTCCGTTCAAAAAGGCGTCGACCACCGCGCCTTCTTCATCGCGCACGGGCACACTGGTGATCCCATGCGTGTCGGGAAACACCCCGGTGCCGAGGGTCGAATGGACGGCGGGAGTAACCGACGGGTTGGAGCCGACGGTCGCGGCCGAGTAAGAGACGCCTTCATCCATGATGCGGGCCAGGTTCGGCCACGCCTCCGGCCACTGCTGAAGCGTGTTCCATCCGCCCCCGTCCCACACCATCGTGAGGATCAGCTTGGGAGCCGGGCGGCGCAGGAAATTGCCCGTGAAACGGGCCACCTCGTCGAGCGCTTGTCCGTCCTCGGTCCTGATAGAGCCGCGCAGCAATCTCGTGATGGTGGGGGCGATATCCGCCGTCGTCACCGCACGGCCTACCTCGCCTACAGGTTCGATCTGCCCGGGGCCGTAGAACACCAGAGGAACATCTTGCAGGTAGGCCCACGGCCCCGAGTGGCTCCACCCACCTCCGCCGCTGGCCAAGTAAGCCGGTTGTTCTGGAAGAAGAGCGATCTGTCCGGAACGGGGGCCGAAGTAACCGCGTTGTGTCCGCTCCAGGTACTCGGGCGGGAGCGAGCAGGCCTGAGCTTCGAAGGAGGGAAGCGCCCCCTCGCGATCGAACAACCCGAGGAAGCTCGCGCCGATGATCAGTGCGGCGGCGGCGGCCGCAACGACCAAGAGCTTGTTAGAGCGAAGCACTCTTGACCGGTGTCGAGAGGAGCCCCGCGCGCTTGAACCAGTTGCCCAGCAGCGCCAGTCCGATCAAGAACACAACTCCCATGGATGCGATGAGCAGCCCACTGGTGTCCGCGTCGTAGAAGAGCTTCATGACGACGGCAGCCAGGACCCAGGCGAGGTTGTAGGCGATGTCATAGAGCGAGAAAGCCCGGCCCCTGAAGTCGTCGCCCAGCGATTCCTGCACCATCGTGTCCAGCGAGATCTTCCCCAGGAAGAACCCGAAGCCCAGGAAGAACGTCAACAGTGCGATCGACGCCTTCAGCTCGACTCCGCCGAGCGCCGCCACCGCCACACCGGCGACCGCGGACGCTCCGAGGACCAGCATCGCCGTGGTGCGGACGCGGTCGTGCAAGCGGGCGGCCAGCACGAAACCGAGAACCGCTCCGGCCGCGCCTGCTCCGCCCGTCAGGATCAGCACCTCGAGGTCTTTGTCGGCGACCAGCTCTCTGGCCGCGAACCCCACCCCCACGATCGTGAAGCTCCACAGGAAGCGAAGCCAGAAGTAGGTGCTGATGGCGACGGCCGCTTTGGGGGTGCGAGCCACCTCACTCACACCTGCGGCGATGCTCCTGGCGACCCGGCTGATCTCGTCGGCGAGACCGGAGGAGGGATGGGCCTCTCCGGCTCGCTTGATCGCCATCGCCATCAACGCGGCTGCTGCATAGACCACGCCACCCGCCAGCACGATCGGCCACGATGGCAGGAAGCTGGATGCCACGAACGCGACCCCTGCCGCCCCCAGCTGGAACAACGCACCTCCCAGCTGTGACACCGCGTTCGCCTCCACCAGCGATGAGCCATCCAGCGTCATCGGAAGCGCCGCGGACTTGGTCGCGAGCACGACCCTGGTCCCCGCCAGCGTCAACATGAAGACTAAGAAGAGCACGATCGAGGGCAGGATCTCGGTGCCCAAGAGGCCACTTACAGGTTCGTCGGCCGTGGTCTGCACCCCCACGAACCCGATCAGCCCAACGAAGCCCGCTCGCAAGATGTTGGACGTGAACAACAGCTTGCGGCGATCCCATCGGTCTATGACCACTCCGAGGACGGGGCTGATGATCGTGTAGGGGACGAACAGGAACAGAACGATCGTGATGAGCTCGTCGACGCTGCTGGCGCTCTCGACGTCGAAACCCTTCTGACCGCCGAAGGCAACCGCTTTCGCCACCGCGGTCTGGAACAACCCGTCGCCCGCCTGCGCCAGGAACTGCACCCCCATCAGCAGCCCGAAGTCCCGGCGCGTGAAGATCAAGCCCCCGCTTGATCATGCAACGCTTCCTCTCGGCCAACGGAACAGCCCACGCTTGATCATGCCCATCAGGGGGCCGCCGCGCCTTGCTGCTCGAAGGGCAGAGACAGGTCGCCCTCGGGATAGTCGCCGTCACCGAAGGCCTCCAGGTCCTCCGGCGTGAGCGACTGGAAGTAGCCGGTCGAGAAAGCTCCGGCGAACAGCTCCTCGTCGAGGCGCGCTTCGGGAACCCGATCTGCTCCGGGCCGCCCCTCGGGGATGTTGTCGCCGATCGTGTACGTGCCCACATAGCCCGCGATCTCGGCCATGTCTATGCCTTCTTCCTCCACCTTCGCGAGGTCGAGATAAACATCGACCGGGGTGACTTTCTCGATGATGTCGCCGAAGCGAGCGACGATGTCGCGCTGCAGCTCCTTGGAGTTGATCCGCCAGCCGCCATAGTTGTCGGGCAGCGGCTGCTGGCCGTGGTCGGCGCTGATGACGAACATGTACTGGCCCTCGCCGACCGTGCGATCCAGCTCCCTCTTCATACGCGCGAGCTGACGGTCGGTCTCTCTGATCACATCTTCCTGCTCGGCCTCGAGCATGTTCCAAGCGTGCCCGGCGTAGTCGGGCATCTTCATCTCGACCCAGAACATGTCGGTCACAGCGTCGCGCCCGATGTTCTCGTTGCGCATCACATCGATGACCGCGTCGCCTGTGAAGCGAACGAAGGCCGGGGTGCCTGGGCGCATCAGCGGCTCTTGTAGCTCTTCGAGGGTGTGGCCGTACCAGGTGTCGTCTTCCAGCCCATCGCGAGGATCGAGTTGCTCCTCGTAGCTCTCCAGGGTGGCGAGATCGGCTTCCTCGAGATAAGAGGGAAGCTCGTAGAAGTCTTCGTTGATGAACCATTCGTTGAGGGGTTCCTTGTCCTCCCCCTCTGCCTCCCACAGTACGGCGATGTCCTTGTCGCCCCCCTCCCGAAAGGCGCCGTGCCCGATCATGCCGAGGTGCCAGCCTTCGTACGAGACCGTTGCAACGATGGGACGGTTTCCGTTCTGCTCATCCCACACCTCCGACACGGTCGGCGCCTCCAGATAGCGTGGGTCGGCGTTCTGCAACCAGGTGTCGGTGTTGCCCTCCGGCCCCCTCATCTGGTTGCCCGGGATCCCGTGGTCGATCGGGTAGACGCCGGTGCCGAAGGTCGCGTGCAAGGCGCCTGTGATCGAGGGGGCCGAGCCGATCGTGGCGTTGGTATAGGTGGTTGAGGCCTCTCGCAGCGAGTCGATGAACGGCCAGGCGTCCGCGTGCTGCTGCAGCGCGTTCCAGCCACCGCCGTCGATCACGACGGTGAAGATGACCTTGGGCAGCGGGCAACCGCGAGTCGGAAAGCGATCATCGGCCGCGATGCATCTGGATCCCAGACCGGGCAGAGGGTCGTTGTCGAAACCCTCGACGCCGAGCACGTCGGCGTAGTACGGGGCGATCTGTGAGATGTCCGTCTCGGCGTCGTTGACCACGCCGGGCTCGACCCGGTTCGGGTCATGCACGATGATCGGCACACGGGCGAGGTAGTTCCAGGGGTTGGGATGAGACGTGCTGATGGTGGGGGAATCGGTGCCCAGCGTGGTGAGGTCCCATTCCCCGAGCAAGAAGCTGTGGGGCTTCGGCACCAGCATGACGTCACCCGAACGGCCCGGTACGTGCCCGCGGAACAGGTTCGTCATGACATCCGATCCGATGGCGGTGGCCATCTCGTCCTCGGTCGGGGCATCGGTTGGGACCCCGGTTTCGGGCCGAAGCGCGTACGCGGACGCCGCGGAGGCCAGCACGGCCACCGCAACGACGATCAGGACGCGCTTGGACAAGGCTCTCTCTCCAGGAAAGGGTGCAGAAGTTCGCCTGAACCCTACCCGTAAGCGGTGGGGGGACCGTGCTACCCTGACCCCGCCTTGAAAAGGGCACTTGACCTGCACTTTCGCGGCTGGGAGGACACTGGATGGGCTTGAGGATCTTCGGCGCGGCCGTCGCGATCCTGCTCGCTTACTTCGCCGTCGCTCGCTACCGCAAGGGCCAGCTCCGTCGCGGGGAGATGGTGGTGATCGCCATCGTCACCGGCGGCCTCGCGGTGGCCGCGGCCGCCCCCAACCTCCTCGATCCGATCCTCGGCGCGCTGGGCTTCGAGCGCGGTGGAGAGCGCCGCATCATCGGCCTGCTCGTGATCTCGAACGTGTTCACTCTTGGTCTGGTGTTCCGGGGTTTCTCGCGCGACGACACGCTGTCGAAGGAGGTGGGCGACCTCGTCGATCACATGGCGCTCCAGCGGGTCGGAGATGACGCCGCGCGCGACCTGCAAGGTGCGCTGGCGGTGGTGATGCCGGCGTACAACGAAGCCGACAACATAGGAGCGGTGCTGGGAGAGATGCCGGCCGAGGTCTACGGCTTACCGGTGCGCCCGATCGTGATCGCAGACGGTTGCACGGACGCAACCGAGGCCGTCGCCACCCGGCTCGGTGCCCTGGTGATCCGGCGCGACCTTCGGCGCGGCTCCGGCGCTGCCGTCCGCCTCGGTTACACAGCTGCTCTGGGGGCCGGGGCGCGGGCGGTCGTCACCATCGATGCCGACGGCCAGCACGACCCCAAGGAGATGGAGGCTCTCGTCGAGCCTCTCGTCCACGACCGGGCCGACATGGTCCAGGGCTCTCGCGTCCTGGGGTCATTCGAGATCGAATCGAGCGCCCGGAAGTGGGGCGTCGCGGTGTTCGCCAGGCTGCTCACCACCCTCGGCCGCACCAGGATCACCGATCCATCGACCGGCTACCGGGCCATCACCTCTCAAGCGTTGCGGCGTCTCGACCTCAAACAGGACCAGTTCTACGTCTCAGAGGTCATCCTCGACGCCGCTCGCAAGGGTCTCCGGGTGGTCGAGGTCCCGATCACGCTGCGACGGCGCGCCGGCGGAACGACGAAGAAGCCGACGACGATCCGTTACGCGTGGGGGTTCAGCAAAGCGATAGTCAGAACCTGGCTGCGCTAGAGGGCAGGCCTCCGGAACCATGCAACGAGGCGCCGACGACCGTGCCCTTGGCCCGAGTGACTCAGAACGGTTTGGAGGGAGGGGCGAGGGTCGGCGGCGGCGCCGGCCCGTGGCTTCGGGACTGTGCAGGGAGGCGCCGACGACCGGCGCGGACCCGTGCCCTTGGCCCGAGTGACTCAGAACGGTTTGGAGGGAGGGGCGAGGGTCGGCGGCGGCGCCGGGGCCAGCCTGGGTCAGATGGCGCCGGTTGACAGGTAGTAGTCCTCGGCCTCGTCATCCCACTCGAGATCGACCACTCCCTTCGCGCTGCCCGCCTTGACGAACTGGAGGAAGCCGCCGTAACCGAAGTTCTTCTCGCTGAATCCAGGATCTCGCTTGCGGAGCTCGTTCTTCAGCCCCGATAGCGGCGGCGCACCGGTGCGCTGCTCGAGCTCTGTCACCACGTCTTTGAGCAACGTGAACGCGTCTTCCTCACCACCACCTTCCGCCGGCAGGTCGACGATGGGGTCCCCCTCCGCACTGCCCACTCTCAACTCGATGACGCCGATGGTCTCCAGGTGCCGCATCAGCTCGCCCCAGGTACGGAAGCCGTAATCGCTCTCGGAGAAGGTGGGGTCTTTGCGCAACAGCACCCGCTTGATCATGGAAGACAGCGCCGGGCCGTTGGATGAACGCTGAAGGCCGACCAGTGTGGCGGCCACTTTGCGGGCGATGTCCCCCAGGTCGGATGTCGCTTCGTCCTCGTCCGCGGCGACCGCCGCTTCGCCGTTGCCCTGGGGCTTCGCTTTCTTCTTGTGCCGGTTCGGAAGACCCTTAGCGCCTGAGGGACCGACCAGTCGGCCGTAGAAGAGGAACTCGTCGCAAGCACCGGGCAGGAGGTCGGAGGTCGAGCCCTCGACCCCGACACCGATCACGCGCCGGTTGAGCTCTCGCAGCTTCAGAACCAACGGCGTGAAGTCCGAGTCTCCGGATGCGATCACGTAGGTCGTGATGAAATCACGCTGGAAAGCAAGCTCGATGGCGTCGACCGCCAGCTTTATGTCCGCTGCGTTCTTTCGAACCATCCCGGTTCGTTGAGGGATCTCGATCATCTCGATCCGCTGAGCCACCACGCCCTGCCGGTGTTCGGCGAAGAGGTTCCAGTCGGCGTACGCCTTGCGGACGACCACCCGGCCGCGCTCTGACAGGGCGTCCATGATCACCGACATGTCTAGGACCCCGCCTCGGTCCCTGGCCCCCAGCGCGAGGTTCTCGAAGTCCAAGAAGAGAGCTATCCGTTCCTCGTCGTTATTGACGGCCATCTAGGTCTACCTCCTGAACGTAGGGGGGCGAGTCGACGACCTGGAGGGCGATCTCGCCACGAGCGAGACCGACCACCGCATCTCCGGCCATCTGTCTGCGCCATCCTCGCAATAATCGATGGTTCTTCTCATCCTCCGAATCTGAAAGGACATCAGCCAACAGCGCTTCTAGCTCTGCGCGCGTCATGACGACCTCGGTCGCGATCGATGCACGTTCGCATCTCGCGCGGACGAGCGCATCGGCAAGCCCCGAGATCATCCGCGCTCGGACCTGTACCGAGCGCGGAGGTGTGTTGTCCATCTCCACCTTGGGAGCCTTGCGACCGCGTTCGATCGCAGCAAGCATCTCGGCCCCCGAGCGGTCTACCTCCTTGGGATTGAGCCCGCGGATGTTCCGCAACGCCGAGGTGGTCGAGGGCGCACGCCGCGCCAGCTCGACGAGAGTTGGGTCCTTCAGCACCCATCCACGCGGTAGATCGCGCCGAGCCGCGGTCTCCTCCCGCCACAGCGCCAGCTCACGAAGAACCGCCGCCTGGTGTCCGCGCAGGGTTCCGCGCCCGGTCACCTTCTTCCACACCCGTTCGACGTCGACCCCGTAAGCATCGGGCCGCTCCAGGTCGCGCAGCTCCTCTTGCACCCACTCCAAGCGACCCAGCTCGGTGAGCTTCGCCTTCAAGCGCTCCGCGACGCCGGGCAGGTAGCGAACGTCGTCGGCGGCGTACCTCGTCTGCGATGCGGTTAAAGGACGCTGGCACCAATCCGTGTAGGACTCGCCCTTCTCCAGCGGGAGACCCAAGACCATCTCGACCAGCCGCCCATAGGGAAGCGACGAGCCGAACCCTGCGAAGGCCGCCGCGATCTGAACGTCGAAGACATTGGCGGGAAGACAACCGTAAGCCTCGTTGAATATCTCGAGATCTTGCTTGCCGGCGTGAACCAGCACCTCGATCGCCGGATCGGCGATGCAGTCGGCGAGCGGGGCGAGGTCCAGGTTCGACAGAGGGTCGAGCAAGAAGATGTGATCGAGAGCTGCGACTTGCACCAGACAAAGACGGGCGCGGTAGGTCTTCTCGCGCATGAACTCCGTATCCAGCGCCATGGTTCCCGCAGAACGGACGGCGTCCAGCGCGTGTTGCAGCTCTGCTTCCGACGTGACCAGGTCACCCCTGCCCGTTTTCGTGTGCGACATCAGGATTCCGGCAGACCGAGCTCCCGCGCGATCAGGATCCTCATCACTTCGGACGTTCCCTCGCCGATCTCTAGGATCTTCGAGTCGCGGAAGTGACGGCACACCGGGAACTCCTCGATGTATCCGTAGCCTCCGTGAACCTGGACGGCATCGCGGGCGCAATCCACCGCGATCTTCGAGGCGTACAGCTTCGCCATCGCGGCCTCTTTCTTGTAAGGACGCCCCATCGACTCGAGCCACGCGGCGCGGTAGTAAGACTGCCGAGCCAGCTCCACCTTCGTGGCCATGTCGGCGATCATGAACTGCAGACCTTGGAAGCTCCCGATCGAGCGACCGAAAGCCTTGCGTTCGGCTGCGTACTTCAGGCTCTCGTCGAGACAACCCTGTGCCAGACCAACCGCGAGCGCCGCGATCGCGATGCGTCCATCGTCCAAGATCTTCAGGAAGTTCGAAAAGCCCCGGCCGCGCTCACCGAGCAGGTTCTCTTCCGGCACCCTGCAGTCACTGAAGGACAGCTCGTGGGTGTCGGAGTGATGCCATCCCATCTTGCGATAGGCCGCGCCTACTTGGAAGCCCGGCGTACCGGTCGGGACGATGATCGCCGAGATCTCCTTGCGGCCGTTGTTCTGAGCGGTGATGGCCGTCGCGGTCACGAACGAGGTGATGGGCGTGCCGGAATTCGTGATGAACGACTTGGACCCGTTGAGCACCCAGTGGCCGTCGTCGAGCGTGGCCGTCGTACGCGTCCCGCCGGCGTCGGAACCTGCCTCGGGCTCGGTCAATCCGAAGCCGGCCAGGCTCTCGCCGGCGGCGAGCGACGGCAGCCATCTCTGCTTCTGCTCCTCGGTCCCGAAGCGGTAGATCGGCATCGCCCCCAGGCCTACCGCCGCCTCCAGGGTGATGGCGAGAGAGGAGTCGACCCGGGCCAGCTCCTCGATCGCGAGACAGAGAGTGAGGAAGTCGCCCCCCGACCCGCCGTATTCCTCGGGGAACGGGAGGCCGAAGAGACCGAGCTCGGCCATCTGGGCCACGGCCTCCATCGGGAGCTCGCCGGCTTCGTCCCAGCGCTCCGCGTGCGGACGGATGGCATCGTCGACGAAGGCCCGGACGACCTTTTGGAAATCCTGTTGCTCGGGAGCTAGGTCCAGGTCCATGCAAGGGAGCCTAGCCGCCCCTACCCCTCTAGCAGCTGGACCTGCGGTCTCGCCCGGGGCCTCCGTTGCAACGGTCGCGGCCTGCTTCTCCGAAGAGGGAGTCGTTGCCGCTCTGGCCCTCGAGCCTGTCGTCGCCCTTGCCGCCCCTGAGGGTGTCGTTGCCGGCGGCTCCCTGGATCACGTCGGAACCTTCGTTCGCCTGGACGAAATCCGAACCCTTGTCGGCGAAGATCCGGTCGTTGCCGCCACCACCGAAGATCCGGTCGTTGCCCGCCAGCCCGCAGATGACCTCGCTCTTTCCGGTCCCTCGCAAGGTTTCGCCACCGGCAGTTCCTGCGATGTCACAGCGAACCGAACCGAAGGTGATCTGGACCACGTCCGTGTTGTCGGGCTCGGCCGCTCCCGGCGCGGTTACCTCATCCAGGCCCTCGGCCGTGTCGGCCTCCGTGGTCGAGTTGTCGTTGTCCGCATCGATCCAGGCGCGATAGGTGGTGACTCCCTGGAGGTCGGTCGTGCCGATTCCACGGGGGCCGTGGGTGAAAGAGCACCGGCCCGTCGCGCCCGTGACGCAGGAGAAATCGGGTTGGAAGGCGGCATCGGCGGCATCGGGGTCGTTCACTCCGGTGGCCTCGGCATCGATCTCGGCTCCGGCGACCGCTATGCCCGATGAGTCCGTGGCCGAACACGTGATCACAGGAGACGTGTTGCGGCGCGCGGTTCCTCGTTCCGGAACACAGTCCAGTGTTGTTGCAGCGGTGGGGTTCTGCCAGATCTTCTGAACGACGTCGACGTCATCGTCGAAAGGTTCGGCCCTGTCGGGTGAGCCCGCGGTGTCATCCGCATCGGACAGTCCCTCACCGTCGCAGGTCCCGTTGTTGTTGGTGCCGGAGAAGGTGGGGGCCGTGCCGATCCAAACGCACATGAGGTCTGTTCCCGGCACCGCGCTCTGCGAATAGGTGACCGTGCAGGTCGCATCGTTGACGGTGGTGCAGGTGAGGTCGGGGGTCGCCGGGGTGCCGCGATCGGTGTCGCTAGGCGAGCCCCGGAAGAACTCGAGATTGACGGTTGTGGAGCCGTTGAAGGGGGCTCCGAACTGGTCGTAGACGGTAGCGGTTACCTCGTGTGTTCCGAACCCGCTGGTTGCGGTCTCGGGCTCGGCATCCAGCCCGGCCGCTCTGCGTGTCTCCCACGTCTTCTCCACGACATCCGCGAGGTCGTTGCCGATGTCGCTGCCGGCCCCTTCCTGGGTCTCGTCGGTCTCCTGGCTCTCGCCGGTCTCCTCATCAGCACACAGTGCTTGGCCCTCCTCCGGGGTGCCGACCCAGAAGCAGATCACCGCGGTGCCGGCCTCGGCCTCGTTCTGGGTCACCGTGATCGTGCATTCTCCGACGGCCGATCCCTGGGTGCCGTCACCGGTCGTGCAACGGTAGTCGGGGCTCTCATAGGAGGCCCCATCGGCGACGTCCGGATCGTTGATGCCGTTCGTCACCTCCGCTTTGACGACGACGTCCGCGTCGGGGCGGCCGGTGGTACTGGTGAGCCTGCAGGTGTAGACCTCGTTGCTCACCGCGCCCCCGCCGGAGGGGTTCGTGTTGCGTTCGGTGTCCGGGCCCTCCGCATCGTCACAATCGAGTGAGCCCGTACCCCATAGGACCTCGACCGCGTCCGTGCAGTCGGGCTCGCCGTCGGCGGCTGCGCCTTGAGAGTTAGTGCCGCCACCGCCTGCATTCCGGTACTCGTTGCGACCCTCGGTCCGATCCGCTTCGACGGTCGCGTCGCGACCATCGTGGTCGATCCAGCCGCGCCACAGGTCGCGTCCCGTGATGCTCCCGGTGTAAGAGACGCTGCATGACCTCTCGCCCGAGGGGATCGTGCAGGTGAGGTCCGGTGAGTCGAGCGTGGTGCCGTCGTCGTCGTTCACACCGTTCTGGTTCTCGAAGTCGATGTTGATGGAGCCCTGTTCGACGGTAACGAGACGGCTCAGCTCCGCCGTCATCGTGTGGGTCGAGCCGAGCGGCGGCGAGGCCGATTCGGGCCGCACGTTGAGCGTGGCCTCCCCGTGGTTGGCGAGCGCGGGTGGCGCCAGGGGCACCATCACCGCAAGCACGCAAAGCACAGTAAGGAGTGCTCCGCTCCTCGGACGACGGGTCGTGTGCTCCATGAGTTTCCCCCCTCGTAGATCCGGCCTCACCAGACATAACGGCCGAAAAACCAACAAGTTGCTCGGGGATCAGGCGAAGAGACGCGGAAGCTTCGCCTTTGCACTCAGGTGACCGTGGACGCGCAGCCTGCGCTTCAGGAGAGCCCAGCGTGGATCGACGCGGCCCACCGCGATCTTCGCCCAGTCGGCCGTCGCGGCCTCGAGGCGCAGAGCCGGCTTGCCCGCCTTGCCCGGTTTCGCTTCGGCGTGACCGTTGGTGACCACGATGTGCCAGGACTCGGCGTCGGTGAAATCCCATTCGATAGGGCCTCCGAGCGAGCGAGCGACCTCGAGATCGAGCGTGCGGGCCATGCCGTCGAAGAGGATCTCGAACGATTCCGGCCCGAGCTTCGGCTCGATGTTGTCGTTGCCCAAGACCCCGTCATCGATCAGCACCCAGGCGCGACGTGCGCGTTCGTCGTACGTAAGAGACAGATCCTGGACCGCCAGCATCCTGATCTCGGAAGGATCGACACCTACCCTGCGCAACTTGGTCTCGTAGGAGCGAAGGCCGAAAGCGAAGATCTCTTCGAGAGTGAAACCGAAAAGATTCCGCATAAGCGCGATCACGATCCGGCGGGACGAACACACCGATGATCCAGGGAGTCACCCGGTCCCATAGCTCGATGGCAGCGTCGCGACATTCCTTCGACGACCTCACCAGCTCGCCCAAGAACTTGACCCCGAAAGCCACGTGACGAGACTCGTCTCGCGACACGTTCGTGATGCCTTGCCTGAATCCCGGAAGGATGTCGAAGCGCTCTACGTAACGCTGGATGAAATGCTGCCCCGGGATCGCCAGGACACCTTCCACAACGATGTGGTACAGAGCGACGGACTGCGCCAGCAGAGGGCGGTCCTTCGGCTTCTTTCGCAGGGCGTCCGTCAACCGGTCGAGCTCTCCGAAGATCTGCTTGAAACCCCACGTCAGGTGGCGCTCCATCGACTCCAGCGTCGACCTCGTGTCGGTGCCCTGGCCTGCCACCTCTCGCATGAAGCGATCGAAAAAGACATGGTGGCGCGCTTCGTCGACGATCTGGGTGGTGAGGAAGATCTGCTCCGGGTAACCGGGGCCGCGTCCAATAAAGGCGTGAGCGTGCGAGCAACCGCCTCTTCGCCGACCAGGAACAAGGCGTAGTTCCACAGCGCCGCCTCGCGCTGCGTGTCGTTGAGCTTGGAGTGCCAGTGCTCTCTATCGGTGGTGAAGTCGATCGCCGGCGCGCTCCACGGGTTCTCTTCCCACCGCCGGTACAGCTTCTCGTACGAGATCGACTCGGGCTTCTGGACCTCTTCTTCGGGCATCTTCTCCCCCTTCGGCTCCAGCGGCTATCCTGGCCCGGCGTAACTTGACCGCTCGGTCAAGTTGCAGGCCGGAGCGGCCACCCCCGACGGGATAGCAGCAGAGGAGGCAGACGCGATGGATTTTCAGCTCAACGAGGAACAGATCGAGATCCAGAAATGGGCGCACGAGTTCGCAGAGAAAGAGATCCGTCCCGTCGCGGCCGAATACGACGAGTCCGAGGAGTTCCCGTGGCCCGTGCTGAAGAAAGCGGCCGAGGCGGGCCTGTACGGCATCGACATCTACTTCCAGGCTCAGCAAGACCCCACCGGATTGACCCTTCCGCTGATCGCCGAGGAGGTCTTCTGGGGTTGTGCGGGCATCGGCTTGTCGATCATGGGGACGGGTCTTCCTCTGTCCGCGCTCGCCGGCGTCGGGACCCCGGAGCAGCTCTTCGAGTGGGCGCCGAAGATGTTCGGGACCCCCGAGGACCCCAAGCTCGGCGCCTTCGCCGTGACGGAGCCTCAGGCCGGCTCCGATGTCCGCTCGCTGCGCACCCGCAAGGCGTGAGGGCAACGAGTGGGTTCTGAACGGTCAGAAGACCTACATCACCAACGGGCAATACGCAGACGTCTACATCGTGGTCGCCACCGTGGATCCCGAGCTGGGCCACCGCGGTCAGGCATCGTTCATCATCCAAAGAGAAGACGGCGGCATCAGGCCGGGAAAGAAAGAAAAGAAGCTCGGCATCCGTGCATCCGACACATCGGAGGTGCTGCTCGAGGATTGTCGCATCCCGCTCGAGCGCGTCCTGGGTGGGATGGACAAGCTGGAATCGAAGCTCGATCGGGCCCGCAAAGGCGAGTCCAGCGGACGCTCGTCGGCCGCCTTGCGGACCTTCGAGATGACCCGGCCGGCGGTCGCGATCCAGGCGGTCGGCATCGCTCGTGCGGCTCTCGAGTTCGCCACCCAGTACGCGAAGGAACGCCAGGCCTTCGGGGTTCCCATCTCGCAGCATCAGTCGATCCAGAACCATCTCGCCGACATGGCGACCGAGATCGAGGCCTCTCGTCTTCTGACCTACAAGGCGGCCTGGCTGGCGGCCAGCGGTCAGCCGTTCACCAAAGCCGAGGGCTCCATGTCGAAGCTGAAGGCCGGAGAGACCGCGGTGAAGGTGACCGAGATGGCGGTGCAGATCCTCGGCGGCGCGGGCTACATCAAGGACTTCCCGGTCGAGAAGTGGTACCGCGACTCGAAGATCTACACGATCTTCGAAGGGACCTCGGAGATCCAGCGGATGGTCATAGCGCGGGCCCTGTTGGCGTAGACGCCGCCCCTAAGCGTTGAGCTGGATCAAGACCCAGTCCCGGCCCTCATGCTCCGCGTACCAGCGCGCGTTCATAGGGCAGTTCGGGGGCCGGCAACACCAGATAGGTCGGCTCGAAGCCTCCTTCATCCATCTTCTCGTCGTAAGCATCCGCCAGGTCGGCGTACCGGATGCGGAGGTCGTTGCCCTCCAAACGGGGATCGTCGTAGGTCGCGATCTTGGTGCCCGAGAGCTGGAAGAGAAGAAAGGCGAGGTCGTCATGACCGCGGACCTCCACGACATCGCCGGGGCCGAGGTAATCGGCCGCCTGCTGCGCGAACGACCCGGGTGACAGGTCGTCGCCTCCGTACTCGAAGCCCGCCGCGCCCGACGCGGTGATCTCGGACAGACGGCGCGACGCCAGGACCGGAGATAGGGCTCCCACGACCAAGAGGGCCGCGACGACGAGGGGGCCGAGCCATCTTCGATCGCCCCCGGCTCTCTGTCGGAGCCACGAAAGAGCGACTCCCCCAGCGCCGCACCCACGAGATGCGGGGCGGCCACATGCGTCCTTGATGCAACAACGTCTCATTGCCCCCGAGCTCCCACCCAAGCTCGCCACGAGCGACCCCGACGAGCAAGAGCAGTGCGCTGGAGGCGAAGAGATAGGCGAGCGAACGCGAGCGCTTGTCGCGCCACGAGCAATGCGCCCCCGATCGCCAGGGGCAACAACAACCCCCACGAAGCAACAGCGACCGGAACGTCCCACTCCTTTCCCAGACGCGGCGTGATGTTCACGAACCCACCAGAACGCATCGCCTGAGACATCACCGGGCCCGCCCACAGGGCGAACACCCCTATAGCCGAAGCCAGCGTCGTGACGATCCAGCGCATACGCCACCGTCTTGTGACGAACACACTCCCACCAGCAGCCACATCAACGCGCTCACGAACAGCGGCACGCTCAAGATCCCGACGAAGCCCGCGGCCGCGCCCGCGGCCGCCCAGACGTTGTGCCGCTTCGATGATGCGCTGGCCAGGATCAACCACGCCGCTGCTCCCAGCATGACCAACCCCAGCTCGCGCGGAAGCGCAGGTGGGAACAGCTCGTAGACCGAGTTGGGCGAGGCAACAACGAGATCCGCGCCATAGCGCGCCATGGTGGGACTGGTCACGAAATCCGGCTCCTCGAGGAGGACCCAGCCGAAGCCGCCTATCAGCGACGCGGCGCCGGCCGCGGTCCAGCCTGCGTCGGGGCGCACCCGGCGGGCCAGGCAAGCCGCGGCCAGGGGGATCCCGGCCAGAAGGTAGAGATGGAGCATCTCGAGGGCAACGATCGGGCTCGAGCCGGGAACGAGACGGACCGCGGTCGCCATCAGCGCGTGAAGGCCCCACGGGTATGCGTTGCGTCCGAACTCCGGCGCCGGTCCTGTCGGCACCGGCTCTCCCGCCAACAGTTGCTCGGTCCATCCGAGATGCCAGGGCGGGTCTCCCGTCCTGAGCGACGACCCTCCCTCGAGGACGGGCGCTACATAGATGGTGCCGAGTACCACCACTGCGGCGGCCACCCTCCCCCATGGCACCTTGCCCCCCATACGCAGGTGCCGGTGACCGAGCGCCACCACCACCGACGCCGCCACCGGGACCGCGAGGGGCGAAGCGAAGATGGCTCCGCCGGTGATGATGTGCGCGGTCATCAGCCCGACCGAGAACAAGACGCTTCCGGCCATCGCCGCCAGCGCGCGCTCGGGAGGGCCGAGCGGAGACACGTCTTCGTCGACGAAGCGTTCGAGGACCAGGCTGCCCACTATCCAGCCGACGGCACCCACCGTTACCAGTTGTAGAAGGACTCCCGCCAGCGCGCCGGTGCTCACTCGATTACCGCTACGACCTCGCCCGCCCCCACCGAATCGCCTTGCGTCACGTTCACGCGCACGACCGTGCCACCCCGGGCGGCGGAGATCGTGGTCTCCATCTTCATCGCCTCCAACACCACGACCGGGTCGCCGGCCTCGACCGCGTCACCTTCGTTCGCTACCACCTTGAGGATGGTCCCCTGCATGGGCGCGACGAGGTCCCCGGTGGCCCCCGCGCGCACGGCGGCCGAGGCCGACGCCGCCATGCCCTCGTGCCACAGACGTACCGAACGACCCCCCACCAATAGGACGTTGGACTCCTCGACGGGTTCGTTCGCGGTTACCAGGGCATCGAGAACGTGATCCCCCTCGATGGTGCGCGTCGTGTGGATGCCGGCTACGAAGGAGCCCTCCTGCAACAGGATCAAGTGAGCGGGGATCGAAGTCGCGACGCCCTCCACCACCATCTCCTCGAGGGCTCGGACCATCCGGAGGCGGGCTTCTTCGCGGTCGCTGCCCCAGGTCACGAGCTTGGCCACGAGCGAGTCGTAGGCCTCGGGCACGGTGTCACCCGCCGCGTACCCAGAATCGACGCGGACTCCGAGCCCGTTCGGCTCCGAGTAGCCGGCGATCAGGCCCGGTGACGGCAAGAATCCGGCGGCGGGATCCTCGGCGTTTATACGGCACTCGATGCTGTGCCCACGCGCTCGCGCGGTGATGTCCTCCTGATCCAGTCCGAGTTGGTCGCCGCTTGCGATCTGCAACTGGCAGGCGACAAGATCCAGCCCCAGCACCTCTTCCGTGACCGTGTGCTCGACCTGCAGGCGCGAGTTCACCTCCAGGAAGTAGAAGGACCCGTCGGCATCTACCAGCATCTCGACCGTTCCCGCGTTGACGTAACCACAAGCTTCCGACAGCCGGACGGCGGCCGCACCCATCTCTGCCATCTTGTCGGCGAAGCGAGGAGGAGGCGTTTCCTCGACCAGTTTCTGATGGCGCCGTTGGAGCGAGCAATCACGTACTCCGAGCCATAGCGCGTGATCTGGCTTCGGCGCCAGGATCTGGACCTCGAGATGTTTGGGAGCCTCCAGGTAACGCTCGACGTAGACGTCGCGGGACGAGAAGTAGGCCTCGGATTCACGCCGGGCGGCATCGAACGCGCCGGCGACCTCATCCTCGCTGTGGGCCACACGCAGACCCCGGCCCCCTCCTCCTCCCGACGCTTTGATCGCGACCGGGTATCCGTGCTCGCGGGCGAACTCGATGATCGGGGCGGGGTCCTCGACCGGTTCGAGGGTCCCGGGCACCAGAGGCACGTTGGCCGCTTGAGCGATCCTGCGGGCGGAGACCTTGTCGCCGACCGCTCGAATCGCGGATGCCGGCGGGCCCACCCAGACCAGACCGGCCGCGGCCACCTCGTCCGCGAAGGCCGCGTTCTCCGAAAGGAACCCGTAACCCGGATGGATCGCTTCGGCACCGGTCGCGCGAGCGGCGTCCAGCACGCGCTCGACGTTCAGGTAGGTCTCGCCGGGCGCGATCCCCGGAAGGTGGACGGCCTCGTCTGAAACCCGAACGTGCCGCGCGGTCGCGTCGACGTCTGAATGAACGGCAACCGATGCGACGCCTCGTTCACGACAGGTACGCGCGATCCGAACCGCGATCTCGCCGCGATTGGCGATCAGAACCTTGGAGAACATCAACCCGCCTTCGTCACGGGTCCGGCCACGTCCCAGCGAGGTCCCGCGGTCAGGACCTTGGAGGGAAGGGGCCCGGAGATCAAACCCTGCGCCAGACGGGCCGCGTCGAGAAGACCCTCGAGGTCGACTCCGGTGGAGACCCCCATGTCCTCCACCATATGGACGAGATCCTCGGTCGCCACGTTGCCGGTAGCTCCCTGGGCGTACGGGCTCCCGCCCATGCCGCCGATCGAAGCGTCGAAATAGTCGATCCCCATCTGGAGCGCAGCCAGGACGTTGGCGAGACCGGTGCCGCGGGTGTCGTGGAAGTGCATGTTCAAGTCGAGGTCGGGAAGCTCTGCACGCACGGCCTCGATCACCTCGACGACCCGCCGGGGTGTGCCCATTCCGGTGGTATCGCCGTAAGAGATCGAGCCGATCCCCTCATCCGCCATCCAGCGCGACACCTGAGCGACGCGGCGCGGCGCGACGTCGCCCTCGTACGGGCACCCGAAGGCGGTGGAGATGGTGCCTTCCACGGGGATGGTTGCGCTACGCGCCACCGCCACCACCTCGGCCACATCCGACAAAGACTCCTCCACCGTGCGATTGACGTTCTTCAGGTTGTAAGAGTCGGTGGCGGCGATGAAGACCTGCATCGCGTCCACGCCGACCTCCACCGCGATCTCGGCCCCCTTGCGATTGGGCACCAGCGCGGAGTAGGACACGCCGGGACGGCGATCGATCCCCTCCCACACCGAACGAGCATCGGCCATCTGTGGGATCGCTTTGGGAGAGACGAACGAGACCGCTTCTATGTAGCGCAAGCCGGTCGCGCTCAAAGCATCTATGAGTGTGATCTTGTCCGTGGTCGACACGTCGGCTTTCTCGCTTTGGATGCCGTCGCGGGGGCCGACCTCGCGGATGCGGACGGAGTCCGGCAGCCTCACGCGTTCCTCCACTGAGGAGCGCGCTTCTCGGTGAACGCCTGTATGCCCTCGGCCCGGTCCTGACTCGTGATGGTCTGTCGCCAGGCTTCGTGCTCGAGCTCCATGCCGTCTTCGATCGGCACCCCCAGGGCCGCGTCGATCGAGGCCTTCGCCTGCCGCACCGCGACCGGGACGACTTGCAGATCTCCGTCGCCAGCTGCATGGTCGCTACGTCCAGCTCGGAACGCTCGGCGACCTCGCTGATCAGACCCAGCGCCTTGGCCTCGGATGTCTGGAACCTGCGGCCCCTGAAGATGAGGTCTTTGGCGCGAGCGACGCCGATCTTGCGCGCGAGCAGCTGGGTACCGCCTCCGGCGGGGATCAGGCCCACCCGGGTCTCGGGCAGACCGAAGACCGCGTCGTGGGCGGCCACGATCAGGTCACAGGACAACGCGAGCTCGAAGCCCCCTCCCAGAGCGAAGCCGAAAACCGACGCGATCGTCGGCTGGGGAACCTTGGCGGAGCGAAGAGAACATCGCGGACCTGCTCGCGGTTCCGGTAGAAGTCATCGAGGGTGAACGAGGCTCGTTCCTTCAGGTCCGCCCACGCAGAAGGCCTTGTCGCCCTGCGCGCAAGATCATCACCCACACCGCCGGGTCCTGGGCCACTTGCGAGAAAGCTCGCGCGAGTTGGTCGGCCACCTCCCCGAGATGGCGTTCAGCGCCTGGGGGCGGTTCAAGGTGACGAGCGCGATCTGGTCTGTCACCGAGACCGAGACGAAGCCGGCCTCCATCTCCACTAAACGGGAGGAACGCCGTGGCGACGTTCGGAGAAGTGACGATCCTTGCGGGCGGCCGCCTCGATCCTTCTGATCAGGTCCCGGCGCAGATCATCGGGCTCGACGACGGCGTCGATCACGTTCTCGGAAGCCAGGTGAACGATGTCGATGTCCTTCTCGTATTCGGCTCGTCGCTCCTTCACGAAAGCGGCCCGCTCTTCGGGATCCTCGATCGCCTGGATCTTGTTGAAGAACACGGCATTGACGGCGGGTTCCGGGCCCATCACCGCGATGCGAGCGGTGGGAAGTGCGATGGTGGCATCCGGCTCGAAGCCGGGCCCGGCCATGGCATAGAGGCCGGCGCCATAGGCCTTTCGAACCACGACGCAGAACTTTGGCACCGTCGCCTCCGAGACCGCCGTGATCATCTTGGCGCCGTGACGGATGATGCCTTGGCGCTCGACCTGGGTGCCGATCATGAAGCCGGGAACATCCGACAGGAACACGAGCGGGATGTTGAATGCATCGCAGAGCCAGATGAAGCGCGCCGCTTTGTCGGCGGAGTCGACGAACAGCACGCCACCCTTCTGAGCCGGCTGGTTGGCGACGATGCCCACCGCCCGTCCGTCCATGCGGGCGAAGCCCGTGATCAGCTCCATGGCGAAGTCCGGTTTGATCTCGAAGAAAGACGCGTCGTCGACGATGCCGGCGATGAACCCGTACATGTCGAAGGCTTGGCTCTCGTCCTGCGGGACCATGCCCGCCAGCGATCCTCGGAAGGCGGGCGCGCGACCCTCGGCGCGCGGAGCTTCGTCTTTGAAGCTCTGTCCCAGATACGACAGATAGCCCTTGGCGGCCTCGATCGCGGCTTTGTCGTCGGCCACGACCAGGTCTCCCAGGCCCGAGACCTCACAGTGCATGCGGGCCCCGCCCATCTCCTCCAACGTCACTCGCTCGCCGATGACCTCTTCTGCCATACGCGGCGAGCCCAGATACATCGAGGCGTTGCCCTCGACCATGAAGACCACGTCGCAGAAGGCCGGTATGTAGGCGCCACCTGCGGCCGAGGGGCCGAAGAGACAACAGATCTGCGGCGCGCCCGGACGCTTGCACCTGGTTGTAGAAGATCTTCCCGGCCCCCTGCGCCCCGGGAACAGATCGATCTGATCGGTGATCCTTGCGCCGGCCGAGTCCACCAGATACAGGATCGGATGCTCGTTGCGCCGCGCCAGCTCGATGATGCGGATGATCTTCTCGACCGTGCGTGCACCCCAGGAGCCGGCCTTGACCGTGGCGTCGTTGGCCATGACGGCCACGGGCCGCCCCGCGACACGACCAACCCCGGTGACCACCCCGTCGGCGGGAAGGTCTCCCGCCAGGGCGTTCACGAGAAGACCGTCTTCGGCGAAGTCCTCGACCGAATCCAGCAGCAGCGACAACCGGTCCCGAACGAACAACTTGCCCTGCTGGGCGAGCTTCTCGTGATATCTGGGCGCCCCGCCCGATCGCACACGTTCGGAGAGGGCGCCGAGGTCGTGGCGATGGCCGGCGTCGGAGGTCACCGGCGCATCCTACCGACGGCCCCCCGTCGGTCTCCGCGGCATCGGCGGGTCAGCGCAGGTGACGGATCTCGCCCATCCCCACCGAGCGAGGACCGCCGGGCGTCTCGATCTCCAACTCGCCTGCCGGCAACAATCTGGTCGCACGTCCCGACACGGTCGCGTCGTCCGACAGCGCCACGACCACGTCGCGCCCCAGCACGTCCGAGCGCGCCGAGGCCGCCTCGACGAGTCCGGCTGCGCTGTGAGGCAGGAACCGGTAGCGAGGTTCCAACGACCTCAGGATCTCTCTCAACAGAGCTCCTCTCGTCGGAGCCACACGGTCCGTTCCCTCCATCTCGGCCGCGAGGCTGGTGGCCCGTTCCCGTAGCTCCGGTGGGATCTCCGTGCGCGACCACCCGACGTTCAGGCCCATGCCCGCTATCGCAACGTCCGGGACGGAACCGACGAGCCGGGACTCCACGAGGATGCCGGCCACCTTGCGGCCTCCGATCATCACGTCGTTCGGCCACTTGATCGTGGTGGTCAGCCCGGTGAGACCTTCCACGGCCTCTGCACACGCGACACCGAGAGCCGTGGTGATCAGACCCAGTTGATCGGGGCGCAGAGACGGTCGCAAGACAAGTGAGAACTGCAACAACGCACCGGGAGCCGACACCCAGGAGCGGCTCCAGCGGCCGCGTCCGGCGTTCTGGTGATCGGTTGCGATCGTCGCTCCATCCGGGGCTCCTTGTGCTGCCCAGGCCAGTGCTTCTGTGTTCGTGGACCCGACCTCGGCGATGAAGCGGAACGGGTTCCCCAGGTGGCCCTCGGGCGCGATGTCGAAGCCGGGGTCCGCCAGATCCTTCCTCACCGTCAGGCCTGGAACAGGGCGCGCAGCTGATCCGAGCTGATGTTGCCGCCACTGCAGATCAACGCGACCTTCTTGCCCGCCAGCCGTTGCCTGATCTTGAGCGCGCCGGCCAACGCCGCCGCCCCCGCGCCTTCGACGAGGTTGCGGGTCGACTCGATCATCGTTCGGGTGGCGGCGCGCAGCTCATCTTCAGACGCCAGGACGAAGTCGTCCAGGTGCTCCCACAAGATCCGTTGCGGAAGCTGGAACGCGGTCCGCGTGGCGAGGCCCTCTGCCTCGGTCTTCATCTCGTCCTCTTGCAGAGAACGCGACCTCCACGACAGGTAGGCGGCCGGAGCGGCTTCGGCTTGCACGCCTATCACCTGGGTAGAGGGCGAGATCGACTTGGCCACCAGGCACGCCGCCGCCGCGCCGCTGCCGCCTCCGATCGGGACGATGATCACCTCGATGCCGGGAGCGTCTTCGAAGATCTCCAGAGAGATCGTCCCCACACCCTCGATGAGCAGTGGTTCGTCGCCCGAATGGATGTACCGGCGGCCTTCCAGCGCGGCAACCCGGGCGCATTCCTCACGGGCTTCGTCGAAGTCACTCCCATGCGAGACAACTTCTGCACCCAGATCCTCCATGGCTTGGACCTTGGACGGGTTCGCGTTCTGCGGAACGAAGACCTTCGCCCTCACCCCGAAGAGACGAGCCGCGTAGGCGACCGACTGGCCGTGGTTCCCCGTGGACGCCGCGGTCACGCCGTTGCTGCGCACGTCGGTCGTCAGTTGAGAGACGAGGTTCACGCCGCCGCGCACCTTGAAAGCACCGACCGGCTGGTGGTTCTCGTGCTTCACCCAGACCGACGTGCCGACGAGGCGATCCAGCTGCGGATAGGAGAACAGGGGCGTCCGGGGCAGGTAGGGCGCTATCCGGCGTCGGGCCTCGAGGACGCCGGCCAGGGTAGGCATCTCCATGTCCTACATAGGATACGGAGCCATGTTCAAGAAACTGCTGGTCGCCAATCGCGGAGAGATCGCGGTCAGGGTGATGCGCGGTTGCCGCGACCTCGGGATCGCCACCGTGGCGGTCTATTCGGACCTGGATGTGGACGCGGTGCACACCCGCCTCGCCGACGAGGCGTACCACGTGGGGCCGGGGCCCGCGAACCAGTCGTACCTCGTGGTGGCGAACATCCTCGAGGCTGCAGCGCGCGCGGGGGCCGAGGCCATCCACCCGGGCTACGGATTCCTCGCGGAGAACGCATCGTTCGCGCAGGCCGTCATCGACGCCGGATTGGTCTGGGTGGGGCCTTCGCCGGAGGTCATCGAAGGCATGGGCGAGAAGACGTCGGCCGCGGCGGGCCGCCACCGAGGCGGGGAGTCGCCACGGTGCCCGGCACCGCCGATCCCGTGACGTCGGTGGAAGAGGTCATGGACTTCGTCTCCCGCTTCGGGTTGCCCCTGGCGATCAAGGCGTCTGCGGGTGGCGGAGGCAAGGGGTTCCGGGTCGTCCAGCAACCAGACGAGGTCGAAGACGCCTTGGCCGGAGCGGCCCGCGAGGCCGAGGCGTACTTCTCCTCACCCGAGGTCTATCTCGAGCGTTACCTCGAGCGACCTCGTCCATATAGAGGTGCAGGTGATGGGCGGCGCGGCGGGCAACATCCTGTCTTTCCCGGAGCGGGATTGCTCGCTGCAACGCAGGCATCAGAAGCTGGTCGAGGAGTCGCCCTCGCCGGCGCTCGACGACGGGGTCCGGGAAGCGATCATGGCGGCCGCCGCCAAGGTCTCGAAACAGGTCGGTTATCGCAACGCGGGGACGTGCGAGTTCCTCCTCGATTCCGACGGCAAGACCTTTTACTTCCTCGAGATGAACACGAGGCTCCAGGTCGAGCATCCCGTGACCGAGCTGGTCTCGGGGATCGATCTGGTGCGCTCACAGCTGTTGGTCGCCGCCGGAGAACCGCTCGACTACGGACAGGACGACATCGCGCTGAAGGGCCACGCGATCGAGTGCGCGTCAATGCAGAGAACCCGGCCAAGGGCTTCATGCCCGCGCCGGGACACATCGGGACCTACAGGGAACCGGCGGGGCCGGGCGTGCGGGTCGACTCCGGCACCGAGGGGAACTCCGACATCCCCCAGGCGTACGACCCGCTGGTCTCGAAGGTCATCACCTACGGGGCGGATCGAAGGCGGCGCATGCTGCGGGCGCTCTCGGAGTACGAGGTCGAGGGCATCAAGACGACGATCCCGTTCCACCGGCTGATGCTCGCCGACGAACGCTTCATCTCCGGCGAGTACCACACGGGAACCGTGGAGCGCGAGATGGACCTGTCCGTGCTGAAAGAAGATCTCGAGCCCAGGCCGAAGGTCGGTGCCGGTGGTCTCGTCGCTCGTTTCGGAATGGAGGTGAACGAGGTCGAACCTGGCGAGACGGTGCGACCGAAGAAGAGCCGCCCGACGAGCAGCCTCTGTAGGAGGCGGTGGGACGGAGGAGCTGACCGCGCCGATGCAGGGAACCATCGTCAAGGTGCTGGTCGAGCAAGGGGGCCGGGTGAACGGGAGACACCATCTGCATCCTCACGGCGATGAAGATGGAGAACTCGATCCTCGCCCACATCGAGGGGAGTAGCTGAAAGTGGCACAATCGGTCGAGACCGGGGGCCACGATGTGAGCGCTCACCGAGATGGACCTGTCCGTGCGGCCGCCAGTGGTGCTCCATCGTTCACGAAGAGCTCGAACACCGACTCCGGTGCCGTCACCTTGAGCCTGCCGTTGGCGCTGAAGGTCGGGCTCGCCACCGATCCCTATGGCCTGATGACCGCAGTCTTCGATCTCCTGACTTCCCAGATAGCCACTCCAACAAGCGCCCCTTTCGGCGACCACCAGCAGGTAGAGGCCCTCTTGGGGGATTCCCTTGATATCGGGCAGGGTTATGGGGGTGGCGCTGCTAGAGGACGACGACAAGCGCTTCGAGCGTGAGGAAGAACACGCCGGCGCCCAGCGCCACGACGATGGCGAACCTGGCTACGAGACCTGCGTCTGGGTTTGTGCTCTATCGAGACCGAAGAAGCGGGCGTCCAAAGCGGCATGAAACACCGAGGGACCTTCGATGTGGCGCTGGCGTGCAGCGCTCTTCGCCGCCCTACCCGTGGGCGGCGACGGAGGCGGTGATCTCCGCCCACGGGCAGGAGAGGCTGGGTGCACAGGCAGCCGGAGGGAACCATCGGCGATCTCGTTGCAGGGGGCCGAGGGCGCGCCTAGCGAGGGGAAGGTGTCGCTGGACGACCCGAGCCGTGGCATCGAGATGTCCTTCGCTGTGTCCGACCGGCACGACTTCATCGATGTGCGACGGTCTCGACGTTGTGGTCGGGTCCCGCAGGCCGATCCCTTGGCGGCTAAGAACGCGGGATCGGTGTTCGTTGTCTTCGGCCGGAGACAAGCCGATCCCATCGTGTTGGATCCCGTACCCGGGCCCGGCGTCCGGATCGATGGAGCAGCGAGGGGACAGGGAACCGCGGTCGCTTCGGCGGGAGATGTGGATGGCGACGGAGGAGCTCCTCGGGTCCCCCCGCGCCGACGAAAGCGTAAGCGCAGAGGGCGGCCTACGTTCTATTCGGTCACTCTCTCGACCACAACATCCACCTGAGCCGGCTGACTTCCGAGGGATACGATCGACCGGCCGCGATGTCGGAAAGTCCTTGTCGACAGCCGGCGACATGAACGGCGACGGACTCGACGATGTCATCGTCGGCGTCCCTTCCAGCCTGGTGCTGGCGCCGCCGGCGGCCTACGTCGTCTTCGGACAGGGAGACCCATCCCACTGGGGAACCTCTACGGGCGAGGCTGGCGGCCGCCAGTGGTGTTGGAGGCGGACACGATCGTTCACGTCGTCGTGGGTGCTCCGGGAGGCCGGACCTTTCGAACAGGTGGCGCGGCCTTCGTGGTCTTCGGGAAAGCAGAAGCTCGGTCGTGGCCCTGGACGCTCTGTTCAGGGTTCCGGATCGAGGAGGCCGGCGGCCAGGATGTGGGCCGGGCCACTCATCCCCGACCAAGACGGCAACGGATTGACGTGTTGGTTGAGCGCGGGCCGTATGGCCACAGGGCGTGATCACCTGGTTTCATGGACCCGGGCGTCTGGGTAGCGCAGGTGTGCGCTACGCGGGCAAGGGATACGAAGAGGCCGGTTCCTCCTGCGGTGGCGAGCTTCCATGGGGACAGAGCTGGTAGCCACTCAGACAACAAGCTCGCCCTCCCTGCTCGGCGCTAGTGATCAGCTACTCTGGTCGGCTCCTACTGCTGGGACGGCGTTTGCGAGGACCGGGCCCCCGAGTTCTCTCGGCTGCTCCGTGCCGGCACCCGCAATCGGGCGCACTTCCCGCATAGTTCCCGTACCGTCCGACTCTTTCTCGCTGCCAGGGCTACCGAAGCCTCGATGAAGACGGGCGCCCGGCGGGAGCTCCCTTCTCGACTCGACGCTGGCGTGCGGTAGTACGAAGCCACCTTCCGGGTGACCTCTATCTCGTGGGGCTGCTGGAGTGGATCGAGAGGCGACGTGACCTGGCTCGACGACAGGACCAGAGCCACCGGACGACCCTCTTGTCCAAAGGCGACGACGGAAGCCTCACCCACGGATACTGCTGGAGCCAAGGGATTCTCCGACGGCACCGGGGTGACCATGTGCGTGGACCTTGCGCCACGGCTCAATCCCCTGCGAGCCGCTCCGATGGTGGACAGCCGTATCGCCCCGACAAGAACTCTTCCAGCGCCAGCTTTCCGGCTACTACACCCCGCGGGGCTGCCCGCGTCCTTACCGACCTTCGTACCGGTGCGCAGAAGCGGCCTATCGAGACCATTGGGACCTGGCCTTCCGTTTGCCTGGACATCTCTATCCCTCGGTGCGAGCGACGTGGGGTCATCAAGACGTCATGTACGAACCTGAGGTAGGGGGGCTCACGCCCTCGCACGTAGACGAGGCCGATCTGGCCGAGGTGGTAGGTCACCATGATGGTGACGGGTGCCCAGCTCAGCTCCCTCACGAAACGATGGAGGCCGATCAGGGCGTCCGAGACCAGAAAGAGGCTCGCTCCCACCGCGGCCGCGAAGATGCTGGCGCGGCTCCAACCGTTGGCGCCCGCGGCCGTGAACGCGGTCAGAACCATGACCCCGAGAACGATGACGTAGACCAGCACCGGCCCGATCAAAGAGGGCCTGGCCCTCTTCTTCAGCCCGCCGGATACCGCCAGGAACACAGGACCCATGAAGAGGATGAGCGTGACGGCGATGAAGACGCTGTAGGCGGACAAGGTCGGACCGCCGAACGCCGCTATGAAACAGACGTGGGCGGCGAAGAACGCCCCCAGCGCCGGCAACAGCAGGTCCCGGTCCTGCATGAGGAACACATCTCCGAGCAGCGAGAAGGTCAGAGCCGCCATGGTCGCGATGAAGCTCACGTCGTAGTCGCGCTGCCACGTCACTGCACCCGCCACCATCAAGACCGCGATGGTCGCCGGTTTCGCCACTCGCTCCAGCCGCCGATCGTCGCGCGCCACGGCGATCCAGTCGGTGAGCGCGGGAAGAAGCACCAGCAGATACAGAGGCATCCCAGCGGTTACTCGGGCAAACCCGTGAAACTGATCCCGGCTCGGTCGGTCCCGTAGCGGTGGTTCAGCCCGATCAGCAGAGCCGTGATCGGCTCCACGATGCGGGCGTTCTCGAGAGGTCCGGCGTCGACGAAGCGTAGTTCCGAGATCGCATCGACGAGCTCGTTCACGACCGCCTTGCCCTCTTTACGCCCGCACACCGGAACGTCACCGACAACGGGAGCTTCCAGCTCTGCCAGCGCGGTGGCCGAAAGCGTATGGAAGGCAGAGCACATGATCGTGCCCTTCGGCATGAAAGCGAGGCCTAGCTGGGCGGCAGAGCCCTCCCACACGCCGAAAACGTGGGTGGCCTTGCCGCCGATCGATGCCTCAACGGGAACGGTGGCATCCACCACGACAGCGCCCGGCTGGACGTGCTCGGAGATGCTCTTGTAGATCGAGATAAGGGCGGAGAACGGAACCGCCACCACGACCACCTTGCTCGCCGCGGCCGCCGCGCCGTTCTCCTTGCCCTCCACGACCGCTTCCGGAAGCTCGCGTAGCAATCGTTGCGTGGCCTCGGCGGCTTTCGCCTCCTCCCGCGAACCGATGATGACGGGGATGCCCGCCTTGGCCCAGCGCGAGGCAAGAGCGAACCCGAGGTCTCCGGTGCCACCGATCACGGCGACGTTGTCGATCGACATCAGTGCGCTCGTGGCGCGTACTCGCCGAAGATGCCACGCAGAACGTCTGAGACCTCACCCAGGGTCGCGTAAGCGGCAAGGGCTCGTTTCATCGGGTAGAGAACGTTCTCGCTGCCCGCGGCGGCGGCCTCCAACTCTTTCAGCGCGGTATCGACTTCAGCCTGGTCCCGCTGCTCACGGATCTTGGTCAGACGAGCCACTTGATCGCGTTGCAGCTCCGGATCGAGCGAGTGAAGCTCGACCGGCTCCTCCGTTTCGAGCGCGAACCTGTTCACGCCCACCACGACCCGGGATCCGGATTCGATCCCCTGGTTGATCCTGTAGGCGGCCTCTTCGATCTCGTCCTTCATCCAGCCTGATTCGATGGCCTCGACCGCTCCACCCATGGCATCGATGCGGTCGAGGTACTCGACCGCGCGCCGCTCGATCTCGTCGGTCAACGACTCCACCATCCACGAGCCCCCCAAGGGATCGGCGCTGTCGGCGACCCCCGACTCGTAGCCGATCACCTGCTGGGTGCGCAGCGCGATGCGAGCCGCCTTCTCGCTGGGAAGAGCCAGGGCCTCGTCGAAGGAGTTCGTGTGCAGCGACTGTGTCCCCCCCATGACGGCAGCCAAAGCCTCGAGCGCGGTCCTGACGATGTTGTTCTCTGGTTGTTGCGCGGTCAGCGTCGCTCCTCCGGTCTGGGTATGGAAGCGCAACATCAAGGACTTCGGGTTCTCTGCTCCGAACCTCTCCTTCATCACGCGCGCCCACAGACGCCGGGCGGCTCTGAACTTCGCCACCTCTTCGAAGAAGTTCATGTGGCAGGCGAAGAAGAAAGACAGCCGCGGTGCGAAGTCGTCCACGGGAAGGCCTGCAGCTATGGCCGCTTCCACGTAGGCGATGCCGTCTGCGATGGTGAAGGCAACCTCTTGCACCGCGGTGCTTCCCGCTTCACGCATGTGGTACCCGGAGATCGAGATCGTGTTCCAGCGCGGCAGCTCATCACGGCAATAAGCGAAGAGATCCGTGATGATCCGCATCGACGGCTTGGGTGGATAGATGTAGGTGCCGCGAGCCGTGTACTCCTTCAAGATGTCGTTCTGCGTGGTGCCCGTGATCTTCTCGGGCGAGACCCCCTGCTTCTCGGCAACGAGCTGGTACAGCAACAGAAGGATCGACGCCGTGGCGTTGATCGTCATCGAGGTAGAGACCTCGTCGAGGGGGATGTCTCTCAGGAGCATCTCCATGTCCGCGAGCGAGTCGATCGCCACCCCCACTCGGCCGACCTCGGCCATGGCCTTGGGATGATCCGAGTCGTAACCCATCTGGGTGGGGAGGTCGAAGGCAACCGACAAGCCGGTCTGGCCAGCGCCCAGCAAGTAGCGGAAACGGGTGTTGGTTTCCTGGGCACTGCCGAAGCCCGCGTACTGGCGCATCGTCCACAATCGCTGCCGGTACATGCCGGCGTATACGCCCCGGGTGAAGGGGAACTCACCGGGACGGCCGGGGCCGGCGGAATGATCGCCTGACAGCGAGCTCGCGTCGTAAAGCGGCTGTACCTCGATGCCGGAATCCGTTGTCCTGTCTTGGTTCACGTTTACATGGTATGTGTCCCGACCCGGCGTTAAGATTCCGCCCGGCATGGCGACCGTCGAGGACGTTTACCGCAAACACAAGCCCAAAGCGTTCAGCGCAGACCGGCGCCCTTCGTCATTCGAGGTGTGGTCTTGGTTCTTCATGCGGATCAGCGGGATCATCCTTCTGTTCCTGGTTCTGATCCACCTCTACATCATGCATCTGATCGGTGAAGGCGTAGAGCGCGTCGACTTCGCCTTCGTTGCAGCCCGCTGGCAGAACGTCGGCTGGAAGACCTTCGACTGGGCGATGCTGTTCTTGTCGCTGCTGCATGGGGCCAACGGAGTGCGCGTCATCACAGACGACTACGTGAAGTCTCCAGGCAAACGAACAGCCGTCAAAGCAACCCTCTATACCGTCACGGGCATCCTTCTCATCATGGGCACCGCCGTGCTCGTCACGTTCAACCCCGAGTCCGGGGGATAGCTTGATCCGCACCCACGAATACGACGCGGTGATCGTTGGAGCCGGAGGCGCTGGTCTCCGAGCCGCCCTGGAAGCCGGCAAGCGCTGCAAGACGGCGGTGGTGTCGAAGCTGTATCCCACCCGCTCGCACACCGGCGCGGCCCAAGGCGGGATGTGTGCCGCGCTCGCCAATGTCGAAGAGGACTCCTGGGAGTGGCACGCCTTCGACACCGTCAAAGGCGGCGACTTCTTGGCCGACCAGGACGCGGTCGACGTGATGTGTCAGGAGGCGGTGACGTCTGTTCTCGAGTTGGAGCGGATGGGGCTGCCGTTCAACCGCACCCCCGACGGCAAGATCGATCAACGGCGATTCGGCGGTCACACCCGCAACCACGGAGAGGCCGCGGTGAAGAGAGCGTGCTACGCCGCCGACCGCACCGGGCACATGATCCTCCAGACGCTGTACCAGCAGTGCAACAAAGAGGGCGTCGAGTTCTTCTCGGAGTTCTTCGTGCTCGACCTGTTGCTCGCGGACGGCGTGTGTGGCGGGATCGTCGCTTACGAGATCGCGACGGGCGATCTGCACGTCTTCCGTGCCAAGTCGGTTCTGTTCGCCACGGGCGGCTACGGCAAGATGTTCAAGATCACCTCTAACGCCCACACCCTCACCGGGGACGGACCGGGCGTCGTCTTCCGGCGCGGGCTGCCGCTGGAAGACATGGAGTTCTTCCAGTTCCACCCGACCGGCCTCTATGGCCTCGGCATCTTGTTGTCCGAAGCCGCGCGCGGTGAGGGGGCGATCCTGCGCAACGCCGACGGCGAGCGGTTCATGGAGCGCTACGCGCCGACGATCAAGGACCTGGCTCCGCGCGACATGGTCTCGCGCGCAGAGTTCTTCGAGATAAAAGAGGGCCGGGGGGCGGGTCCCAACAAGGACTACATCCTCTTGGACCTCACCGACGTCGATCCCGAGGTCGTCGAGACGAAGCTTCCGGACATCACCGAGTTCTCCCGGACCTACCTCGACATCGACCCCTTGAAAGAGGGCGTGCCCATCGTGCCCACGGCCCACTACGCAATGGGCGGCATCCCGACCAACATCGACGCCGCCGTGCTCGCCGATCACACGGGTACCATCGTGCCCGGCTTCTACGCCGCGGGAGAGTGCGCCTGCGTGTCTGTCCACGGCGCCAACCGACTCGGTACCAACTCGCTGTTGGACATCGTGGTATTCGGCCGGCGAGGAGGACTCGCCATGGCGGAGTACGCCAACTCGCACAAGCTCCCGGCGGTCCCAGACGAACCCGCTCGGCACGTCCAGGACTGGTTGAGCGGGCTGTTCGAGGGGGGCGGGCCGGAGTTCCCCGCCCACGTCCGGACGCGACTCCAGACCGTGATGATGGACAAGGCCTCGGTAGTCCGCACCGAGGATTCGCTGGGTGAGGCGCTGGTCGAGGTTCAAGCTCTCCGGCGGCGCTATGACGACTGCCGGGTCCGCGACCGCAGCAAGGTCTACAACACCGAGATCACAGAGCACATCGAACTGGGTTACCTGATCGACATGGCAGAAGCTCTCGTGGTTGCCGCCCGCGCCCGTACGGAGAGCCGCGGCGGCCACTATCGAGAAGATCACCAGATGCGAGAGGACGACCACTGGCTCAAGCACAGTTTCATCACCAAGACGGCCGACGGAGACACCAAGCTGGCCTACAAAGACGTCGTGATGGGTCGTTACGTGCCCGTAGAAAGGAAATACTAGGACCCATGGGCATGACCGGTGAAGACATGGAGCTGACGACCCGAGAGATCGACGTTCGTCTCCGGGTGCTGCGGTTCGACCCGGAGAAAGACACCGAAGCTCATTTCGAGGACTACACCGTGAGAGCTCAGCCGATGGAACGTCTGCTCGACTGTCTCCACAAGATCAAGTGGTACGCCGACACCTCGCTGGCGCTGCGTCGCTCGTGCGCGCACGGGATCTGTGGCTCGGATGCCATGGTTATCAACGGCGAGAACGCCCTGGCGTGCAAGGTTTTAGTGAAAGACCTCAAGCAACCCATCACGGTCGAACCGATCCGGGGCCTGCCGGTCATGAAGGACCTCATCGTCGACATGGACCCGTTCTTCCAGGGTTATCTAGCGGTCAAGCCGTGGCTGATCACGGACCCCAAAGAGCGCGAGCCCGATCGGGAGCGTCTGCAGTCCCAAACCGACCGCGCCCGGTACGACGACACGACCAAGTGCATCCTGTGCGCCGCCTGCACCACGTCGTGCCCCATCTTCTGGGCGGACGAGGAGTACGTGGGGCCCGCCGCGATCGTGAACGCCCACCGGTTCATCTTCGACTCGCGGGATCGGGGGGGCCGGGAGCGGCTCGAGATCCTGAGTCAGAAGGACGGTGCCTTCAAGTGCCGGACCGCCTTCAACTGCACCTATGCCTGCCCCCGTGGGATCAAGGTGACCAAGGCGATCCAAGAGGTGAAGCAAGCCGCTCTGTTCAAGTCCTTCTAGAGAGGGACACAGGGACTAGCCTCGAGCCATGAGGCTGTTCAAGAAGCTTGTCATCGTCGTGATCCTGGGTGTCCTGGCCTACCCCGCATGGCTCGCGTTCAGGGTCTGGGATCAATCCCACCAAGACGAGGTGCGGGTGGCGGACGCCATAGTCGTCCTCGGAGCGGCGCAGTACGACGGTGAACCATCGCCCGTTCTCAAGGCCCGTCTCGACCAGGCGACCTACCTGTGGGAAGAGGACCTGGCGCGGGCGGTGATCGTCACCGGAGGCAAACAGGAGGGCGATCGCTTCACGGAGGCCGAGGCCTCTCACATGTACCTGGAAGCGGAGGGGATCCCGGCCGAGAACATCTTCGAAGAAGAAGAGGGAACCACGACGCTAGAGAGTCTCGAACGGGTGAAGGAGATCTCCGACCAACGCGATATCGACTCTGTGCTGCTCGTGTCAGATCCGCTGCATTCGGAGCGGATCAGACGGATGGCTCGCGATCTCGGCTTCGAAGACGCATATACGAGCCCGGCCTCTTATCTAGACCTGAACCGCAGCAGGGAAACGAAGCTGAAGGAGCTCGTGCGCGAGGTCGGCTCTTTGATCGCCTACGAGGTGCTGAAGCGGTGACGCGACGATATGGATGACAGCCTCACGCTCCTCGTGGACTCACCGAGCCTCTTCTACCGAGCCCTGTTCTCGACGCCCGACACGATCAGCACGCCACAGGGAGCCCCGATCAATGCCGCGTACGGGTTCTTCCGGATGTTGGCCCAGCTCATCCGCGACCGGAACCCGGACTTCATCGGGTGCGCAAGACGGCAACTGGCGACCTGAGTGGCGAGTCGACCTGGTGCCGGATTACAAGTCGCAGAGAGCGGAGGCCGGCAGTCAGCAGGAGCAGGCCGAGGAGCTGCTCGCCCATCAAGTACCGGTCATCTACGAGCTCCTGCAGCGCTGCGGCGTCACCATCGGGGGCCATCCCGACTTCGAGGCAGAAGACGTCATCGGCACGTGGGCGGTTGACGCTCCTGGGCGCGCCGAGATCTTCTCCGGCGACCGAGATCTGTGGCAGCTCGTTGAAGACCCGTTGCACGGTGCTCTATCCGGTCCGGGGAGTGAGTGTCATCGACACCGTCGGCGAGAGCTACGTCTCGGAGAAGTTCGGCATCCCTAGTCGTACCTATCGAGACTTCGCCGTTCTTCGAGGGGACCCATCGGATGGTCTTCCCGGGGTTCGCGGGATCGGCACCAAGACCGCAGCCACTTTGCTCATGCGTTACGGAAGCATCGACGGGATCATCGCGGCCGCCGAGACGGGCACGGCTTCAGGAGGGGGCGTCGCGAAGGTCCGGCGAGAGCTCGACTACCTGAGGCGGGCGCTGTAGGTCGTAACGATCTCGACGGACGTGCCGCTGCCGAAGCTCGATCTGTCCCGGCCTCGTTCGGTAGCGGACGACGTCCTAGGGCGGAGCCGCGGCCCACGGTCTGGAGAGCCCGATCAAACGGCTGGTGGCCGCCTCTGCTCGGCTACGGAAAACTCAGCCGGCTAGAGGCTCTGCACCGGGTAGGCGGCGACCTTCGTGCTCAGCCCCGGATCTTCACGACCTTGCGGTCGCCGAACTCGATGCTCCTCAAGCGTTTCTCGGCAAGCTCCTTCGCGGCCTCCGATACCAGCACGTGGTCGGGCTTGCAGTGATCGAGAGCCGCGCGGTCAGATTGACGTCGTGTCCCAGCAGATCGTCACCCTCGATCAACGGCTCGCCCGGTGGAACCGCGATACGGAGCGTGACGTTAAACGTCGGGTCGAGCGCGCCTCTTTCGCACTGTACGCAGCAAAGCCACTGCGCCGCGCACCGCTTGCGATGCCGACGGAAAGCGCAGCAAGAACCCGTCACCGAGATGCTTCACGCACTCACCGTGCGCCTGGCGCACCTTCGACTGGATCACACGGTCGAGCTGGGCGATCATGCGGATCGCGGCCTCGTCGCCCTCTCTCTCCGTGAATGACGTGAACCCTGAGACGTCGGCGAAGACGATGCCTACGCTGGAGCCTCCGCTATCCTCGCGAGCTTCTTATTTGACCGGGCGTCCTGCATGGCGAGCCCGGCCAGCACGTGCGCGCTCTTGAGACCAGCTTCCCGAGCTTGGAAGGACGCTTGCGCACGGCATCGGCTATGACCGGCTCCAGCGCTCCGGCCGCCTGCACCATGGTCGCGACGGGTCCGTCCTTCTCGTCGATCCGCTCCCGAAGTGCGTGACGCACTTTCGGTACCAGCTCGGGGTCACCTCGCAGCGCCGCGAAGATCGTTTGGCGCATGTTCATAGGTCGCTCGAGTCTACGAGCCGGACGGTGGCGGAACCAGCAAGCGCGTCTTCGCGACGACCCCGAAGGTGGCCGGCGTCTTCAAACCGATCAGCTCGCCGTCGACGTTGATCTCGATCGTCGGCTCTGACCGGATGCTGATCTCGGCCCCCGAAGATGTCTCGACCCTCGAGATCGCGGTGGTCTCGAACTTCAGCTTCGTCGCCAGCTTGACCAGGTCCACCGCCCCTTCAGCGGCAAGCGCAACCTCCAGAGCGCCGTCGCCGGGGTGCGTCTGGCCATACCTCGATCGCCGCGCACGTGCGCCCGTTGCCGACCCCGACGGCCACGCAATCCGGGACCTCCATACCACGGCCATCACGACGGTGGACCGCTGGAGGTCGGTCAGAGCTTCGCGCCACCCCATATGAAGGCGGCTGCGCCCAGCGTCTCCTTCTCGCCGTCCTCGAGGGCGACATCGTTGACCTGGACCGGGAAACCACCCATGCAGGCGTTGACGAAGAGGCGTTCGACTCCCGGCCCGGCGGCCTTACATACGTCCAGGTCCGCAGTGAGCCGGCCTCCAACCCGCGAGCGGCTTCGATGGGATCGGGAGGAAGGAAAACGTGCGTGCGAGGTCGTTGCCGGTGCCCAAAGGCAGGACAGCGAAGGTCAGCTCGCCCACACGATCCCCAGGGCGTTGACGGTGCAGTTGAGGGTGCCGTCTCCACCGCCCACCACCACCAGTCGCGCCCTGCGGCAGCGGCCGCACCTCGGCACCGAACGCCTCCTGCGAAGAAGGCTCGATGGCCTCGATCAGGCTGAGGGCGCCAGCGCCGACAACATCTCGTCGCGGTCGTGTTTCCCGGCGCCGCCCGAAGCCGGGTTCGCGACCAGCAATCCTTCATCGAGAGTGAGCGCGGCGGAGATGCTCTTGTGTGCAGGACGACATCGACGGTCGAAGGATGGAGCGGTGGCTGGTCGAGCGTGGAAAGGAAGGGAATGAGGGAATCCAGTGCGTGAAGGGAAGCGTGATCTCCGCCACCGCGGTGATCGCCGCCCGCAGATCCTTGGTCTCCCAGGTGAGGTCGTTCGTGAAGACGATGTCTCCCATCCGGTCGAGATCGATCCCACACTTGATGCGCCAAAAGGCGAGGGGATATTCGGGTGTCGGATCTGGTTCCCCTCCACACCGCCCACGGCCCCAGGTCTCGAAACGACCACTTGTTGTCCCGTTCGTCGACCACAGAGACGTCGCCGTTATCGGCCCGAAACGGAGCGTCCGCGCTCCGCTGGACACTACGTACGCATCGTCGTCTCGCCACATGACCTGGTCGATGCCCCGCGTGGGCGCAGGGTGTCGACTACCGGGCCTCGCAAGGCTTCCTTACGAGACTCGTTCAAGTAGATGAACCCGATGCGACCATTGCCTGCAGCGGCGACGTCGTTGTCTCGGAAGCGTTCCTTCCCCCGCTTGGGCGACACGCGCGTGAAATCGGACAGCACGTCGTTCAGGTCGAGGATGTGGCTCTTGTCGTCGCTGATCGGGCTCTGAGCATGGTCTGCGGTCACGACGAATCCGACCTCTTCAACGGCCTGTTCCCAGGAGTCGAAAGCATCGAGGACGTAGGCGACGTGCTCGTCGGCCTCCGCAAGGTTGTCGACCTGGGTATCGGGTCCGTCCTTCAGAGAGGCGTGGTCGTTCTCGTGCAGGTAGAAGAGGATCATCTCGGCCGCGTTCTTCTCCAGCAGGCCGCGTGACGCACTGCGCAGTTCAGGCATCCGTCGCCTTGATCCGCTTCTCGATGCCCCGCGCCGAGATCAACTTCGAGCAGGCCTCGGAGGGACCAGCATCCGCGTCCGCGAAGTAGTGCTCCTTGGGACCCGGTGCACGAGGGCAGCTTCTTTCGGAAGAGGGCCTTGGTCAGGAGGTTCGGGGACAGGTCGTGCATGTAGGGCCCCGGAACAACATGAAGTTGATCGGCGCGGTGGTGAGGCCGATGGCGTCGAGCTGCTCGTGGATCGTGTCGACCTGCGGACTCAGGTGCGCGTTGAGATTGAGCATCACGTCGCGCACCACCTGGGACAGACCTTCCACGATGGCGGCCCGGGGGCTCTGACCGTAGTTGACGAACCGGTCGGCGTCGCGGTCGTCCAGCACATCCCGCAGGGATGCCATGCGCAGCAGGGGTTGCGCCCGTGATCAGCGAGGCGGTAGCGGCCGGAGTGATCGTGGGGAACACGGCAACGGAATCCCGGACGTAGCTACCCCGGGACTTGAGGAAGGCAAGGGCGGGAGCTCTTGGACGACGTGGCCTGCTCGAAGGCTTCACTTCCCATGCCGTCCACGATGATGTAGACGACCCGCTTCTTGAGCTCCATGGCCGTCACTCTTCCCACTACGACCGCGGCCAACCCACCGCGGACGGTTGTTAGAAGGAGGAGATGACGGGGCGACTGGTGGGCGCGACCCGCCCGGCGGCTCGATCGTGACGGCAGCATCTTCGAAACCGTCGAAAGTCACGGCCAGCTCCATGACGACGACGCCGTCGGTGGACTCGAACGTGCCCACGCTCGTCGGCACGCCATCTTCATGTACCAGAGCTGGTAGATGTCCGATCCGGGGGCCTCGGGGAGGCCGGCGACCGCGAAGACCGCTCCGTCGTTCGTGGGAACGAGCTCGGCCGTGGTACCACCGGTGCCCTTCAACTCGACAGCTTCATCGCTGCGGATCACCTGGGCGAGGGCATCCTCAGAACGAGCGAGATCGTTGCGAGCATCCACGACGCCGGCACCCAGCACTGCGATAGCCACGAGCGCAGCCGCGCCGGCAGCAGCCGGAGCGAACCAGCTCCGCCAGGCCCGGGCGCCAGATCGTGCGGCGGCGGGGGCAGGAGTCTTCTCGACGGGCCTCACCTGCTCCATCACCCGATCCACGAAGCCCGCAGGCACGGGGGCGGGAGCAACAGCGAGGGCCAGAGAGTCCATGGCGGCCGCGTAGTCATCGGCCTCGGCCATGCACGCGTCACAGGTAAGGATGTGAGCCCGGACGACGCGAACCTCGTCGGGGGGGACCGCACCGATGACATAGGCAGCTACGAGATCTTTCAACTCATCGTGGCTACGTTCCATCATCGTCCTTCTCCCGACTCGGTCATCAGCTGTCTCAATCTCGTCAGTCCATCTCGCAACCTGGTCTTGGCCGTGCCCTCAGGTATGTCCAGCTCCTCGGCGACCTCTCTGTAGGTCCGTCCGCCGAAATAAGCCAGCACGAGCGCCTCTTTCTGGACGTCCGTCAGCTCGCCGAGCGCGGCCCTCACGCTCTCTCGTTCCACTAGTCCTTCGTGAGGGGTCACCTCTTTGGATGCCGTAACCAGCTCGGATGTCAAAGAATCTTTGGTGCGGCGGAGAGATTCCTCCTTCCTCACCAGGTCGATCGCCTTGTTGCGGGTCACCCCCAGCAGGAAGCCCTGGAGACTGCCTCTGAGGGGATCGTAGGCACCGGGCCGCCGCCACAGGGCAACGAAAGCGTCTTGAGCGACCTCCTCAGCCAGCCCTGGATCCACCAGGACCCGCCGCGCCATCCCGTAGACCACCCCGCCGTAGAGGTCCATCAGCTCGCCGATGGCGGATTCATCCCGCGACATGAGGCGGTCCGCGATGCGGACGTCTTCTTCACGGGTCATCTGAGAGACATCGTAGCTAACAACCATCCACGAGCGGTTCGCATCCCGACACCCCGGCGGATCGGAGGGACTAACCTCTCGATCGTGGAGGACCTCCTAGCGAGGCGAGCCCGCCCGTTCGCCATCGTTGCCGTGGCGACGGCGATCGTCTGCATCGCGATGATCCGCCTGCCCGAGTCCTTCCTGTCGCTCATCGAGCGGAAGACCTCTTTCACCTCCGCCCAGACCGGGTGGGCCTACCGTCTTCTCGTCGTGGCCGCCGTGGCTCAGGCCCTCTACGGGGGCTTCATGCTCCTACGCCCGGATCGGATCGAGGCAGCTCGAAGGAAGGATCCGAAGCTTGCCCGCCTGCCCCGGGGCCAGCTGACGGGGGTCGTGGCGCGCACGGCCGCCTCGATGGTTGCCTTCACCGTCGTCTACGGCCTGGCCGCCTTCGGCATCAGCGGCCAACGCGGTGGGTTCTGGCTGTTCCCCGTTCTGGCCGTGGCTCAGGGGGGGTGGTACTACCACCAGCTGGGACAGGTTGCGACCTGGATGGGCTTCCAGCCCGAAGCGGCCGACGAGCCGGACCGGGGGCGGTGGCAGCGTGAGCCGCCCGACTATTGCCCTCCTCTCGTGCGTGGCCTGGCTCCGATGCCGAGGACCCATGTCGATACCTAGATCGTGAGCGGTATCGGGGGCTATGCCCGGGCCACCCCCGACTCCACCGCCATCGTGTCGATGGGTCGCTGGCTGACGTTCGCCGAGCTCGATGAGAGACAACGGCACCTGGCGGGCGCGCTCCGCTCGGGGGGGCTAGAGCCGGGAGACCTGATAGCAGTGCGCACGAAGGACCCGGCCGCCTTGCTCGAGGTCACCACCGGCTCGCTTCGAGCAGGGGTGATCCCCGTCCCGATCAACCCGCTGCTGACCGAGCACGAGGCCCGCTGGCTCCTTGAGGACTCGGGGGCGGGGTGGCTCTTCACCGATGCAACGGACGGGGTGACGCCGACGTTGGAACAGATCGTTACCTTCGGCGACGCCTACGAACGCTTGCTGGCCGAAGCCGAGCCCGCGGATCTCTGCGACCACGTCCGGGGGCGCCCGATGCACTACACGTCGGGAACGACCGGCACGCCCAAGGGGGTCTGGGTGCGGCCCTACGCGGAGCGAAGAGCCGCCCAGATAGCGGCCGACTTCATCAAGCTGTGGGGACTCACCGACGAAGACATCCACCTGGTGTGCTCGCCGCTGGCCCACTCGGCCCCCCATCGCTACGCGATGAGGACCCTCGAAGCCGGAGGCACCGTTGCCCTCCAGAGCCGTTTCGACGCGGCCGAGACGCTCGCGGCCATCGACCTCTTCAACGCGACCACGACCTTCATGGTCCCCACCCATCTGGAACGGATCTTCGCCCTCGGCGAGCGGGCGCTGCTCAGGCACGATCTCTCTTCGATGCGACTGTTGATCCACGCCGGCGCTCCGGTACGGCACGCAACGAAGAGAAAGGCGATCGATACCTTCCCCCCGGGGTCGGTCTGGGAGTTCTACGGCTCTACCGAAGGCCAGGCGACGCGCATCTCGTCGGGCGAGTGGATGCAGAAAGCGGGCAGTGTCGGACGAGCGCGCAAGGGGGCCGAGATCGTCATCCGCGATGAGCGGGGCGAGCGCGCTCCGGTCGGAGAGATCGGCACCGTGTGGGTGAAGGACCCCAAGATCGAGCGCTTCCAGTACTGGCGAGACAAGGCCAAGACCTCGCGGGCCTGGAAGGCGGGCGCGTTCACCGTCGGAGACCTCGGCTACCTCGACGAAGACGGCTACCTCTTCCTGACCGGCAGGATCCACGACACGATCATCACCGGCGGAGTGAACGTCTACCCGCAAGAGGTCGAGGCCGTGCTGCAAGAGCATCCCGACGTCGCCGAGGCCGTGGTCTACGGCGTCGCAAACGAGGAATGGGGCCAAGAGGTAGAGGCGGCCGTGGTGGCCGTCACGGGGGCCGCGGTCGAAGCCGAAGCCTTGATCGACTGGACCAGGGAGCGCCTGGCCAGCTTCAAGCGGCCGCGCCGGGTGCTGGTGACCGATGCGTTGAGCCGAACGGCCACCGGGAAGCTGAAACGAGAACGGCCGGAGGTCCCGGGGGCTGAGTAGGGTGGCCGCCATGTCCCAGCTGAACGTCACCGCGGTCGACTACCACACCGGCGGCGAGCCCTTCCGGATCATCAGCGGCGGCATCCTCCCGCTGAGGGGGCGCACCGTCTTGGACAAGCGCGGCTACGCCATGGAGCACCTCGACGAGATCCGGCGCCTGGTGATAAACGAGCCGCGCGGACACGCGGACATGTACGGAGGCTTCGTCACCGAGCCTGACGACGAGGGCGCCGACCTCGGCGTCGTGTTCTTCCACAACGCTGGCTACAGCACCGCGTGCGGACACGGAACGATCGCCCTGGTCACGTGGGCCCTCGAATCCGGACTCGTGTCGATGAAGGAGCCGGAGACCGAAGTGGTGGTAGACGTTCCCTCGGGGCGGCTGCCCACGGTCGCGCATGTCCATGACGGGAAGGTCCGGTGGGTTCGCTTCCGCAACGTCCCGTCGTTCGTGTCGAGCCTGGGGACGAGGCTGGAGACGAGCGCGGGCGAGGTCTTCGCCGACGTCTCCTATGGGGGCGCGTTCTACGCGAGCGTGGATGCCACCACGCTGGGCCTTCCCATCGTTGCAGCCAACGTCAACCGCTTCATCGAGCTCGGCAGGGAGATCAAGCGGGTCGTGGAGGCTACCCAGGATGTCGTGCACCCCATCGAGCCTCGCCTCGACGGTGTCTACGGCGTCATCTTCTTCGAGCCCCAAGAAGATGTTGACGGGAACCTGTGCCAGCGCAACGTCACGATCTTCGCGGACGGCGAAGTAGACAGGTCGCCGTGCGGCAGCGGGACGTCTGCGCGACTGGCATTGCTCGACGCGTCGGGAGAGCTAGCCCGCGGAGACAAGCTCGTGCACCGGGGCATCGTCGGAACCCAGTTCGTTGCATGGGTCGATGGAGACGCGCAGGTGGGCAACGCGGCCGCGGTCTTCACCCAGGTGCAGGGCTCCGCCCACATAAGTGGCTACCACCAGTTCGTGCTCGATCCGACCGACCCGGTGGGCACCGGCTTCCTGCTCAGGTGAATCCGCCCTTCATCGGGGCCGAGGAGCTGGCGCGGCTCCTGAGCATCGACGATGCGATCGCGGCTCTAGACGAGGAGTTCCGCGTGCGGTCCGGACGCGGACCCGACCGGTCCCACATCGACGTCGGTTCCGGCGTTCTCCTCGTGATGCCGGCGTTCTCGGAGCAGGGGGCCGGGGTGAAGCTCGTCACGGTGGCGCCGGACGATCCGGCCCGCGAGCTCCCACTGGTCCAGGGGCTCTACGTGTTGTTCGAGCAACCCTCGCTGCGCCCTGTAGTGATATTCGATGCAGCGCCTCTGACCGCTTTGCGCACCGCGGCCGTCTCCGCCGTCGCAACGTCGCACCTCGCGCCCCCCGACGCGTCTGACCTCCTCGTGTTCGGCGCGGGAGTCCAAGCGCGTGCGCACGTAAGGTCGATGGCCGCCGTCCGCACCTTGACGAAGGTGACGATCGTTTCCCGCACGCGAGCGAGGGCCGAAGAGGCCGCGGCCGAAGCCGCCGCTTTGGGGTTTGCTGCCCGGGTCGGCAGGGCGAGCGATGTCACCGGCGCCGATCTGATCTGCACCTGCACCACCAGCAGCACGCCGCTCTTCGACGGTGGTCTCGTCGCGCCCGGCACCCACGTGAACGCGATCGGCTCTTACAGACCGGCGGACCGAGAGCTCGATGACGAGCTCGTGGCGCGCGCCCGCGTCGTGATCGACACCAAGGCCGCGCTGCGTGAGTCGGGAGACCTGGTCACGCCCCTGAACAACGGCTCCCTCAAGGAGGAAGAAGTCGTTCTCCTCAGCGACGCGGTGGGGGGTTCTGGCCCCCTGCGCTCCGGCGACGACATCACCGTCTTCAAGTCGGTGGGTGCGGCCTTCGAAGATCTCGCCGTGGCCACAGCCGCGGCCTGTCGCCTGTGAGCGACCCTCCCGGGTGCGGGGCTCTAGAGAGGGGCTGTCATCCCTTTTCGGTACGAGCTAGGCCCGGCGTTCGTCTAGCTCCTGACACTTCGAGCGGATCGCCTCGGCCGCCTCCATCAGGTGCGCGATCTCATCCGGGTTGAGGTCGAGCTCGACGATCTCGGTGACTCCGCCCCTGCCGAGGCGGGCCGGGACCCCGAGGTAGACGTCCGAGATGCCGTACTGGCCCGTCGTCCATGCACAGGTCGGAAGGACCTCGCCGGCGTCGTCGGACAGGATCGCGGTCACCATGGCTGCCGAGGACACGGCGGGGGCGTAGAAGGCGCTGCCCTTCTTCAGATACCCGACGATCTCGCCGCCGGCCCCCTTCGTCCTCGTGAACAGCGCCTCGAGGTCGTCTTCCCCCACCAGCTCGGGAAGCGGTTTGCCGCCCACCGTGGCGTGGCGAGGAAGAGCGACCATCTGGTCTCCATGCGAGCCCAGCGTGATCGCCTCGACGGAGGTGGGAGCCACCCCCAGCTTCTCTGCGATGAAGAAGCGCAAGCGGGCCGAGTCCAATACGCCGGCCATCCCCATCACGCGCTCTTTGGGGAAACCGGAGACGACCGCGGCCAGATACGTCATCTCGTCGAGTGGGTTCGACACCACGATCAAGACCGCGCCGGGCGAATGGTCCGCGATCTGTCTGGTCACGCCGCCGACGATGTCGGAGTTGACATCGAGCAGATCCATGCGGCTCATCCCGGGGGTACGAGGACGCCCCGCGGTGATCACCACGACCTCGGAGCCGGCCGTGTCCGCGTAGTCGTTGGTGCCGCGGACCGTGGTATCGAAACCAACGACGGGGGCCGACTGATTGATGTCCAGAGCGAGACCCTGCGGAAGGCCTTCTACGATGTCGATCATCACGACCTCGTCCGCCAGGTTGCTCTCGGCGATGCGACGAGCGGCGTTGGAGCCGACGTTGCCGGCCCCCACGACGGTGACCTTAGTCATCATTTCCTCCGTTCTGACGTCGGAAAACCACCGCCGGCGGTGGCTGAGTTAGCAGAGAACGGTTAGAGGGCGTCTGCTTCCATCTTTTCTATGATCCCGTCGGCTACCTGCGAGGTCCCCACCGCGGTCGGGTCGTCCCGGTGCGGCTTCATGTCGTAGGTGACGTTGCGGCCTTCGGAGATCGTTGCCGCGATGGCTTTCTCGAGACGGTCGGCGGCTCCGACCTCGCCCAGGTGGCGAAGCATCAGCACCCCCGACAGCATCATCGCCATCGGATTGACCTTGTTCTGCCCGGCGTACTTGGGGGCCGAGCCGTGGGTGGGCTCGAAGACGGCAGCTTCATCGCCGATGTTCCCGCCGGGCGCGACCCCCAGCCCCCCGATCAGGCCCGCGCCGAGGTCCGAGACGATGTCGCCGTAGAGGTTGGGGAGAACCAAGACGTCGTAGAGCTCCGGCTTCTGCACCAGCTGCATGCACATGTTGTCGACGATGCGATCTTCGAACTCGACACCAGAGTCGGCATACTCCTCCGCTACCTCGCGGGCCGTCCTCAGGAACAAGCCATCGGAGTACTTCATGATGTTGGCCTTGTGGACGGCGGTGACCTTCTTGCGTCCGTTGTTGATCGCGTAGTCGAACGCCGCCCGAACGATGCGCTGCGTTCCCGTCACCGAGATCGGCTTGATCGAGATCCCCGAATCATCGCGGATGCGACGCGCGCCTAGGTCTGCGATGAAGTCGATCAGCTTCCGCGCCTCCGGTGAGCCCTGTTCGAACTCGATGCCGGCGTAGAGGTCTTCGTGGTTCTCGCGAGCGATGACGAGGTCGATGTTCTCGTAACGGGAGCGCACTCCCGGATAGGACTTACAGGGCCGCAGACACATGTACAGGTCCAGCTCCTTGCGCAACGCGACGTTCACGCTGCGGAAACCGCCGCCGACGGGGGTCGTGATCGGGCCCTTGATCGCGACCTTGTTCGCCCGGATCGAGTCCAGGACGTGGTCGGGAAGTGGGGTTCCGTGCTCCTCCATGACGTCGGTGCCGGCGTGCCGGACGTCCCAGTCGAACTTGACGCCGGTGCCTTCCAGCACCCGGCGAGTGGCTTCGGAGATCTCGGGTCCCGTGCCGTCGCCGGGGATCAAGGTGACGCGATGAACAGTCTGTGACATGTGGGAAAACTCCTAGCTCCGGGGGCCCAAGATGACCAAAAGGCGGCTTTAGGCTACCTGATAGCCTCTTCGAACCAACCGAGACGAGCGCCCGCGGGGGCCGGGACAGAAAGGCAACAGCGAGCCTATGGCGGCACCCGGCAAGGGTCTAGAAGGTGTGGTCGCGGCCGAGACGGCCATCAGCGACATCGACGGCAAAGAGGGCGTTCTCTCCTACGTCGGCTACGACATCCACGACCTCGCCCCCAACGCCACCTTCGAAGAGACGTGTTATCTCCTCCACAACCTGGAGCTGCCCACCGAGCAACAGCTAGACGAGATCAAGGAGCAGTTGGGGCGCGAGCGCGAGCCCAACGACTTCGTCATGGACCTCATGCCTCAGCTGGCTCAGAACACCGCCCCGATGTCGATGCTGCGAACCGCCTGCTCCGCCTCTTCCGCCAACGATCCCGATGGCTGGGACACCTCCGAAGAGGCGAACTACCGCAAGGCGATGAGACTGATCGCCGTCTTCCCCACACTGGTGGCCTACTACGACCGGCTTCGCAACGATCAACCGCTGGTTCGACCCGACTCGGGGCTGTCGCTCGCCGCCAACTTCCTCTACATGCTGAAAGGGGACAAGGCCGACGACGCGGAGGCGCGCATCTTCGACATCTGCTTGACGCTGCACGCCGACCACACGATGAACGCCTCCACCTTCGCCGCGCGCGTCTGCGCCGCCACCCTCTCCGACATCCACTCGGCCGTGACCGCCGGGATCGCAGCCCTCAAGGGGCCTCTCCACGGCGGGGCGAACGAGCAGGTCATGCGGATGATCAAAGAGATCAGGAACCTCGGTGGTGCCGGAAAAGCCCGCGACTACACGATCGACAAGCTCCGCAACAAGGTGAAGGTGATGGGCTTCGGGCATCGCGTCTACAAGACCGAAGATCCCCGTGCCACTCACCTTCGGCGCATGGCCAAGGAGTTGGCGGAGAAGAGCGGTGACGGCAGCAACTACGAGATCAGCCAGGAGATCGAGCGCGCGGTCATGGACGAGAAGGGCATCTACCCCAACGTTGACTTCTACGCGGCCTCGGTCTACGGCTACCTGCGGATCCCAACCGACCTCTTCACTCCCGTCTTCGCTTGCAGCCGGGTGTCCGGGTGGACCGCGCACGTGCGCGAGCAGTACGCCGACAACCGCCTGATCCGCCCGGACCACGCCTACGTAGGCCCCGAACGCCGCAGCTGGAAGGCTCTGTCTCAGCGCTAACAGGAGAGCTGGTACGCGCAGCCCGCAGCGCGGGCGATCACGTCAGCCCGGTTGACCCATCGTTCGGCGCGCGAGCTTGACGGTGTTGCGCAGGAGCATCGCGATCGTCATCGGTCCGACGCCGCCGGGAACGGGCGTGATGGCAGAGGCGATCTCCGAGGCGGCCTCGAAGTCGACGTCTCCCACCAGTCCGTCGTCGGTCCGGTTGATGCCGACGTCGATCACGGCGGACCCCGGCTTGATCATCGGGCCCGTGATGGCTTTGGCCCGGCCGATGGCCGCGACCAGGATGTCGGCGCGCCTGGTGTGCATCTCGAGGTCGCGCGTGCCCGTGTGGCAGACGGTGACCGTCGCGTTGGCGCCGGGCCCCTTCTGAACCATCAGCGCCGCGAGTGGTTTGCCCACGATGTTCGAGCGACCCACCACGACCACTTCGGCCCCCGAGGTCTCGACGTTGGAGCGGATCAACAGCTCCTGGATCCCGGCCGGGGTCGCGGGAGCAACGACGGGCTCGCCGCTGAGCAATCTGCCGAGGTTGTAGGGGTGGAACCCGTCGGCGTCCTTGGCGGGATCGACCCGGTCGAGAACCACCTGCTCGTCGACGTGCTCCGGAAGCGGCAGCTGCACGAGGATGCCGTGTACCTGCGGATCCGCATTGAGCCGGTCGAGCAGCTCCACCAGCTCCGCCTGTGGCGTGCTGGCGGGAAGGTCGTGGTCCCACGCCTTGATGCCGACCTCGGCACAGGCTTTGCGCTTGGATCGCACGTAAACGTGAGATGCAGGATCGTCTCCGACGAGAACCGTGGCGAGACCCGGCGTGACGCCGTTCGCGTCCAAGGCCGAGGCCTCCTGGGCCACCTCTTCCCGAACCTGTTTGGCGATCGCCTTGCCGTCGATGATCTCGGCCGTCATAGCGCTCCCCCGGTCATTGTGGACGCGCATCCTACTTACGAGCCCAAGAGCTTCACGTCTACCATCTTCAACGTGAACAAGCGACGGGACGGCAAGATGCGGATCCTGCGGCCCCTGCAGCTCAGAGACTTCCGCCTGCTGTGGACGGCCATGACCATCTCCTTCTTCGGAGACGGCATCTATCTCGTCGCGATCGCGTGGCAGGTCTACGAGCTGTCCAACGTCCCGACCGCGCTGTCGCTCGTCGGCGTCGCCTGGAGCCTGCCGATGACCTTCTTCTTGCTGATCGGGGGGCTGCTAACCGACCGCTTCGAGCGCCGGCGCATCATGATCTGGGCCGATGTCTTGCGCGGGGTCGCGGTCACCGCCATGGGCGTTCTCACCATCTCGGGCGTGGTGCAGCTGTGGCATCTGATCGCCCTGGCCGTGCTCTACGGGATCGGCCAAGCCCTGTTCGCGCCGGCCTTCGGTGCCATCGTGCCCGAGATCGTGCCTCGCCATCTGCTGACCGAGGCAAACTCGTTGGACAGCTTCGTGCGCCAGTCGGCACAACGTTTGTTCGGCCCCGCGCTGGGGGGATTCGCTATAGCGGGCTTCGGAGCTGGAGGTGCGTTCCTCATCGACGCGGCCACGTTCGCTTTCTCGACCGCGGTTCTGCTGCAGCTCGACAAGCGGCCGGCCCCCGAAGGAGAGACGCAGTTGGCGCTCAGCGGCATCAAGGAGGGCTTCAGGTATGTGCGCTCGCAACCATGGCTGATCGCGACATTGCTCTCCGCTCTGGTGACTCTTCTGTTCGCGCTCGGGCCGTTCCAGATCCTTCTGCCCTTCCTGGTGAAGAACCATCTGGGTGGAGATGCGGCCGATCTCGGTCTCGTGCTCTCCGCGGGAGGCGTCGGATCGGTCCTGGCGTCACTGCTGATGGGTCAGCGAGGCTTCCCCCGGCGCCACATCACCTTCATGTACATGATGTGGGCGGGCGGTGTGGGGCTCCTCGTCGCTTATGCAGCCGCGACCGAGCTGTGGCACGCCGTCGTTGCGGAGCTCATCGCGTGGGGCATGTTCACTGCCGGGATGATCGTGTGGGGGACCCTCATGCACCGGCTCGTTCCCCAGAGACTGTTGGGACGGGTCACGAGTGTCGACTGGATGGTGTCCACCGCGTTCGTGCCCCTGTCCTTCGCGCTCACCGGCCCGGTCTCGGGCTGGATCGGAGTCAGAGAGACGTTCTTCTGGGGCGGGGTCCTGGGAGCGCTGGCGACGCTTGGGTTCCTCTTGTGGCCGGGGGTCCGTGACACGGAGACGGACGGGTCGATGGACAGCCCGCGCCGAGACGAGCCCGCCACGCTCACCGCAGAGGTGCTCTAGCGGCCGCCGGCTAGACCGTTACCGGTTGGTGCCTCGTTCTGGCGGCAGGTAGAGGGATCGTGGCCAGGTAGAGGAGGGCCACCAGCACCGTCAACCAGCGGTAGCCCACCACCAGCGCGGAGTATTCGAGCACTCCCCCGACCATGGCTCCGAGCAGGTTGGCACCGAACGCGGCCGTGGGGGTTGGGGCTCTCTTGAAACGCTCGGCGAAGATCACGTTGGCGAGCGTGATCGGCGCGAAGTTCACGACGATAGCGGCGGCCGCGCGAGGCAGAGCAGGCATCGCCAACAGCGTGTCCGGCGGGACGAGAGCAGACACGACCAGGCTCGCGAACAGGGCCCCGTAGAGCCACCGCTTCGGCTCCCCGGTCATGCGCCGCGAGATCTGGATGGCGACCAATATCGACAACAGCACGCCGGCGAACACGATGGTGTTCACGAACCAGGTCGTTCCGAACAGCAGCGCGAACTGAACGACGCTCTTGGTCTCGAGCAACAAGAAAGCCGCGCCCATGAAGAAGAGGTCACGATAGGCAAGCACCTGGGAGGCCGAGCCCCCCTGTGATCGAACGGCCGCGAAGCTCACGATCAAGATCAACGCGAGAGCCACCAGCTGATCGCGAGGGACGCGGGCCTCGAGCAGGTATACGAACGGACGATCGTCGTGCACCGGCTCGGGTACGGGAGTGGTGACCGCAACCCAGGTCGCGGGACAGTTGAGGTCTCCCGTAGACGCCATGAGCAGCGCCAGCTTGCCCTCCCCTCCCACCGCATCCACGCATGGAGGCTCGCCGAAGACTTGAGCCAGGGTGTTGGCGAGGCGGTCGACCAGCCAGTTCTCGCGGTAGTAGTTGTACATACCGAACGAGCCGCCCGGGGCCAAGTGGGAGCGCGCGGCCGCGATGGCCTCCTCGGTGAACAGGTAGCTCTCGAGACGAAGAGCGGATTGACCCTCGATCAACAACAGCGAATCCGGAAGCGAGAACAAGATGAGGTCGTAGCGCTCCGAGGACTGGGTCATGAAGGCCCGGCCATCTTGGATGTGGACGTCCACGCGCGGGTCGGAATAGGGATCGTCGGGGTGGAGGTCCCGGCCGATCTCGTAGAGGCGTCGATCGATCTCGACCGCATCGACCTCGTCGGCCCCCTGCGCGAGGGCGATCGCGACATCGGTCCCCGTCCCGGCGCCGATGATCAAGATCTTCCCCGGCGGTTCCGTCACGCGCTCGTGGGGGGTGAAGTAGATCGGCTCGCGCTGCCTGCGGGTCTCGATCGACTGGACCATCTGATGCGGGATCCCGTTCACCGAGACCTTGATCCCCGCCTCGCCTTCGTCTTCGAGCGAGACCTTGTAGTAAGACGACCAGCTCAACGCCGGGAGCAGCGACTCTGCCAGCAGCATCAACACCACCGCGCTCAAAAGAGCCGTTTGGATCCACGCCGGCCAGAACAAGAAGAGCAGTCCCGCCGCTACGACGGCCCCCCACACCACGGGAGGGGCGTGCAGGAGCGACAGGGTGGCGAAGGCGGCGATCCCGGCGAGGCTCCCCAGGATGTCGGTCCGGTAGGCATCGAGGCTCTCCAACAATGCGAACGAGCGCGACGCGCCGTCGGCCAGCATCGCCATCAAAGCCGACACCGCCACGAATATCACCGGCAACATGACCCATATCGGAAGCGCGCCCTCGTTCTCACCGCCGAAGTACAGGACCTCCGACCCGGACCGGTCCACCTGAACCGGGAACACGAGAACGACCGCGACCAGGGCCGCGAGAAGCAAGGGGGCGAAGGGGAGGAGGTCCGGCTTGTCATTGCTGCGCAGGAAACCCAGGCCGATCCCGAGGAAGCTCCCCAGCAACACGAAGTTCGAGAAGTAGGACAGGTAGACGATGTTCGAGCCGGTCCATCGGATCAGGGCCAGCTCCAGGAACAGGATCAGGAAACTGAGGAGCGCGAGGCGAAGGCGGGGGCCGCTCATAGCTAGGAGCCCCTCCTCATATCGAGATCGGGTGATTGGAGGCCCGGGATCGCCTCCGGGGTGAGCGCGGCCTGGCCCCCGATCAGGACGAAGGGGCCGAGAGCGGTCTCCTCGAAAGCTCCTCCGCTCGTGACGAACGCGTTCCGCACCATCTCGACCGTGACGGAACCTGCGGGTAAGAGATAACGCGCCCCTGCGGATCCCCGCACGAAGTCGTCATAGCCTTCGCTGCGTACCTGGCCGCGGAACGGCGTCGCGATCACCCGCTCGTCTGAAAAGAAAACGACCGGGTACGCGATCCAGTAATCGGCGTACACGGACTCCACTCCGGCCTCCTCCAGCTCTTCGGCCACCACGCGAAGATCGCCGGGAATGGGCACATCCGGAGCACCCGGGGTCGAGGTCAGGTGCCGATCCATAGCCGCCAAGCTCCCACCAGACAGGACGATCCCGGTCAGCACGACGGTGACCCGAACCAGATCACTTCGAACCGCGACCGCGACGACGAGCACGAGGACCGGCCCGAGCAGATAGAGGTAGCGGGCTTCGCCTTGAGACAGCGGTGAGATGGCATAGAGGAAGGGATACCCCAAGACGGCGATCGCTAGCAGGAGGTGACTGCGAAGAAGCAGCACCACCGTAAGAGCCCCGAGGGCCACCGCGAAAGCGATCAACCCGAGTGGGTCGAGGAACCAGTGGAGACGTTCCAACTGCAGACCCGCGACCACGGGCAGCGCCTCGACGAAGAAGGACTGAAGCCGCAGGAGGTATCTGTTGTCCGCCACCGGGACGGGCGGGATGACGAACGATGCAAACCCCGTCTGCAGATTGGCGTACAGCCACGGGAAGGCCCCGGCGACCGCCGACACAAGCGCCAGCGCGCCGCCGCCAAAGCTCAAGCGTCGACGAGACGCAAGCCATACCAGCGGCGGCACCAGCAGGAACACGATCTGAGGAGAGGCCCACCAGCCCATCCCCGCAGCGAAGCCGAGCAGGACCCAGTGTCTGCGCCCGGGCGTCTGGTCGATATGCAGAGCCATCAACCAGACGGTGAGTCCCGCCACCAGCGCAATGCCGTAGAACCCGCGTTCCTTGAGGGACCACCACACGAAATAGCCCGGCCATATCCAAAAGAGGGCCGCCGCGAACAAGCCCGTCTCCCGTGACGCCACTCGGCACCCGATGAGATAACACACCCAAACCCCGACCAGATGGAGCATCAACGGAACCATCTTGAGCGCCGCGACCGACCCCGGAGCCACTGCGAGCCCGGGCGCCGCCAGGTATGCCTCCTGACTCCCGCCGTACTGCTGGCCCCAATAGAAGATCGGCGACCCGCCGTCGGCGATGTGCCGCGCCATCAATCCCACGACGGCCTCGTCGGAATCGAGATCGCCGAGAGACGAATAAGCGATCCAGCACCGCAGAAGGATGCCGGCCACCAACGCGACGAGGAGACACCCGGTCAGCACCGGGCGGTTCGAGAGCCCCTTCCTGACTGCCGTTGCGGATCGCCTGAACCCTTGCTGCATCTCCTAGTCTCCTAATCATGAGACGAGCCGTGGGGCCACAAGAAACCGGCAAGCTGACGGTCATCGTGCCATTCCACAACGAAGCAGCGACACTGCGGGAGTCGGTGGATCGCATCCTGAAGGCAGATGTGCCGCTCGAGGTAGAGGTGATGGCGGTGGATGACGGCTCCACGGACGGAAGCTCGGACACCGTGGCAGACCTGCAAGCATCGGGCCGTATCCGTCTCTGCACGCACACGACCCGGTGCGGTAAAGGGGCCGCGATCATCACGGGCATCCAGAACGCAGCCGGCTACTGGCTGACGATCATGGACGCCGATCTGGAATATGACGCCCAGGACCTGCGCCAGATCGTGGCACCGCTCCTCAACGACGAAGCGGACCTGGTTTTCGGAAAGAGGGCATTCGCGGGGCACACCGCTTTCTCGTTCTGGTACGTGATCGGCAACAAGGTCATCTCGATGTGGGCCAGCTTCCTGTTCGACACGTGGTTGTCCGACGTCTACACCTGCATGAAGGCGGCCAGAACGGAGGACTGGCGGACCCTCGGGCTTCGGCAACAGGGATTCGGTGTGGAGGCGGAAATCACGGGGGCTTTTTTGGCGCGCGGGTTCCGGGTTCACGAGGTTCCCATCACGTACAAGGCGCGGCGACGGGAGGAAGGCAAGAAGATCGACTGGCGCGACGGAGTCAAGGCGCTGTGGATCCTGTTGAGGATCCGGCTCTTCGACAGGATGCATCCCGCCGCTGCGGCTAGTGGCGGAAGTGGCGGCGGCCGGTGAAGACCATGGGGATCCCATGTTCGTTCGCCGCGGCGATGACTTCGTCATCCCGCACGGAACCTCCCGGCTGGATCACCGCGGTCGCACCAGCGGCCACGGCGGCATCGAGGCCATCCCGGAAAGGGAAGAACGCGTCTGAGGCACACGCCGTGTCCTTGGCGCGGTCGCCGGCGCGGCGTGCGGCCAGCTCCGTGGACTCGACCCGGCTCATCTGACCGGCGCCGACGCCGACCGCGACCCCGTCGCTCGCGAGAACTATGGCGTTGGACTTCACGTGCTTGGCCACGACCCAGGCGAAACGGAGATCGCGCCATTGCGCCTCGGTGGGTTGGGTCTCCGTAACCACTTCCGCTTCGGTCGCCGCATCTCTTCCGTCGGGGGACTGCACCAGCAATCCTCCCGAGACGCGCCGTACGTCGAACTCGGGCCGGTGTATCGGCGACGCCTGGAGGAGCCGCAGATTCTTCTTCTGGCGCAGGGTGTCCAGCGCGGCGTCTTCGAAGCCCGGAGCGATGACCACCTCCGTGAACACCTGCGCTATCTGTTGGGCGGTGGCGTCGTCGCACCGGCGGTTGAGCGCAACGATCCCGCCGAACGCGGAGGTTCGGTCGCAGGCGAGGGCCAGGCCATACGCCTCAGCGGGCGAGGCGGCCGTCGCCACGCCACACGGATTCGAATGCTTGATGATCGCAACCGCGGTCTCGTCGAGATCGAGAACGAGCTTCCATGCAGCGTCCGTGTCGAGGAGGTTGTTGTAAGAGAGCTCTTTGCCGTGAAGCTGCTCCGCCGTCGCAAGTCCCGCCGCCGACGTCTGGTAGAACGCGGCACTCTGATGAGGGTTCTCGCCGTAACGGAGGTCGGCTACCTTCTCTCCCGCCAGCAGCAGGCTCTGCGGGAAATCACCTTTGCTGGCGAAATAACTGGAGATGGCGGCGTCATAGCAAGCCGTATGCGCGAAGGCCTCGCGCGCCAGGTGACGACGTGTCTCCTCCGAGATGTCGCCGTTGGCGGCCAGCTCATCGATGATCGCGGCGTAGCGGCCGGGGTCGACGACGACGGCTACGGATAGGAAGTTCTTGGCTGCGGCCCTCACCATCGCGGGCCCGCCGATGTCGATCTGCTCAACCGCGTCGTCCTCGGTGACACTCGGATGCGCCACCGTGCGTGCGAACGGATACAGGTTGCACACGACCAGGTCGATGGGTCCGATCCCTTGCTCCTCGAGCTCTTTCAGGTGCTCGGGCTTGCGACGATCGGCCAAGATGCCGCCGTGGATCTTGGGGTGGAGGGTCTTTACCCGGCCCCCGAGGATCTCCGGCGCTCCCGTGACGTCTGCCACCTTCTTCACGGCCACACCCGCCTCCGCCAACGCCGCCGCGGTACCTCCCGACGAGACGAGCTCGACGTCTCGTTCGGCCAGCGCCCTGCCCAGCTCGACGATGCCGGTCTTGTCGGACACGCTGAGCAGTGCCCTCTTCACCTGCAACGAGATCCCCTCCGTTCAGCCATGGACCCGGGCCCGGGTTCCTTCGATCCGTACCTTGTCCTCGAGGATCAACCGGCAGGCCTCGGGCAACAGCCGATGCTCGACCTCTTTGATCCGTTGGTGGAGCGTGTCGATCGTGTCGTCTTCATGCACCCGCACGGCCTCTTGAAGGAGGATGGGACCGTGGTCCACGAGGTGGTCGACGAAGTGGACGGTGCTGCCGGTGACCTTCACGCCGTGCGCCAGTGCGTCGCGGACGCCGTGAGCTCCGGCAAAGGCCGGGAGAAGTGCCGGGTGAAGGTTGATCAACCTCGGTGAGAAGGCGTCAACGAAGACGGGGGCCAGGATGCGCATGAAGCCGGCGGACACGACCAGATCGGGCTCGTAGCTTCTCACCCGATCCCGTAGCGCCGCGCTCCAGTCCTCTCTCTTCTTGAACGACTCGAACTCGACGAGATCGGACTCCAGACCCAGCCGGTCGGCCAGCTCGAGCCCGTCACACTTGCGATCCGCGACCACCGCGACGACCTCGCCGGGGACCGAGCCTCGTTCGCAGGCCGCCGCCAGCGCCTGCATGTTGGTGCCGGACCCCGAGATGAGAACGACGATGCGGCCGGGCATCCGCCCACCCTAAGACCCGGCACCGTGGAACCGACGCCGAGCAAGGAGGACCGGCGGGACTGCTCCCGAGTGAGCCGACGCCTGCCTAGGCCGCGAGGGCGTCCGCAAGCACCTTGAGGGCCCCCGGATAGCGGTAGGCGATCCCCCCGTGGCCGCCCGCGAACAGCTCGAACGTGTGGTCGATGCCGCCCTTGCGCAGCTCGTTCGAGAAGGCCTGGGCCCCCAGGTCCAAGAACGGTTCGTCACGGTTGCCGGCATCGAGGTAGATGACACGCATGCTCTTGAGGGCGTCCAGGTGTCTGGGAGCGAGCCGCACCGGATCCCACGACAACCACTGCTCCCAGACCTCACCAACGATGCGTCCGGTGTCGAGCTCGAACGGAAGCAGAGCCTTTCCCGGGCTGGACCCGTCCGGTGAATAGCACGCGGCGTAGGCATACATCTCGAGCGGCTGTCCATAAAGCTCGTAGTCGAAGCGCGCTCCTTCGGCGACCCGGCGACGAAAGTCCTCGAAGAACACATCGTAGGAACCGCTGAAGTGATCTCGAAGCGTCCGGACCACCTCGCGGAAGGCCGGAAGACAACAGACCTCGAACAGAGCGTCTCCCGCATGAGAGGCGAAGCCGCCGAACACGTCGGGGCGCAACATCGGCACCACCATGGCGCCGTAACCACCACTCGACTTCCCTGCGATCCCACGACGGTCCCGATCGGCCGCGGTCGCATAACGCTCGTCGACGAAGGGAACCACCTCGTCACACAGGTAATCCATGTAGGGGCCGGTGGCGATCGAGTTGATGAACTGCGAACCTCCGTACGACGTCCACGCGTCGACGAAGACGACGATGGCGCGCCGGACCCCGACACCCGAGAACAGATCGTCCACGCGCTCGACCATGGTCGGCTCGAAGGCGCTGCGGCCCAGCCACATGTCGACCTGTCCCGTGAAACCCTGGATCACATAGATCACCGGATAGCGGCGACCGCTCTCGCCGTAGCCCGGAGGCAGGTAGACGTACAGGGGCCGTCGTGCAGAGTCGCCAAGGGGGTTGCCCGCCAGCAGCTCGGACTCGACCACGAGCTCGTCCAGACGTCCCGCCAACCGGCGCTGCCAGGGTGCTCCCGGCACGCCTTCGACCTGCGTGAGGCTCATGCCTTCGAGCGCAACCCCGCGACGATCTCGGCGACTTGGGTGGGGTTCTTCGCGACCGGGAACCCGGCGGCCTCGAACGCGTCCGCCTTGGCCTGCCAGGTCCCCTTGGACCCCGACACGATGGCCCCGGCATGTCCCATACGTTTGCCCGGAGGAGCTTCCCGCCCCGCGAAGTAAGCGACGATCGGCTTGCTCATGTTCTGCTTCGCCCACGCGGCCGCGCGCTCCTCGGCATCTCCGCCGATCTCGCCCACCAGAACCACGAGCTCGGTCTCCGGATCGGCTTCGAACTTGGACAAGACGTCGATGAAATCCGAGCCCGGCACCGGGTCGCCGCCGATCCCGACGCAGGTGGACTGCCCGATCCCCAGCTGGGTCAGCTCGTGGACGATCTGGTACACCAGCGTGCCCGAACGGGACACGAGACCGACGGGGCCGGGCGAGCAGATCTCTCCCGGGATGATGCCGACGTTGGCTTTGCCCGGGGAGATGACGCCGGGGCAATTCGGACCGATCAGTGAAACGTCGTCGCTGCGGGCCCGGATGTAGCCCACCACACGTGCCATGTCGAGAGCCGGGACGTGTTCCGTGATGGCGACGATCGTCTTGATCCCCGATTCGTATGACTCGAGGATCGCATCGGCCGCGAAGCGGGCGGGAACGAACACCATCGAGGTGTTGGCGCCGGTTTCCCTCACCGCTTCCTCGACGGTATGGAAGATGGGGGTGCCGTTGTGGTCCGTCCCGCCCTTGCCGGGGGTCACTCCCGCCACGAGCTGGGTGCCGTAGTCCCTGTTGCGCCCGGCGTGGAAGGAGCCTTCACTGCCGGTGAGTCCCTGAACCACCAGCTTGGTGGAGTCGTCGATGAGGATCGCCATAAGGCTATGCACCCTCCCCATGCGCCAGCGCCACGGCCTTCTCGGCGGCGCCCAGCATCGTGTCGGCCGTCTTCAGCATCGGGTGCGGCGCGTCGGCGAGCATCTTGCGACCCTGTTCGGCATTGGTCCCGTCGAGGCGCACGACGATGGGTACGTCCACATCGAGGCGAGCTAGTGCGTGGATGATCCCCTCGGCCACCAGGTCACAGCGGGTGATGCCGCCGAAGATGTTGATGAAGATGCTCTTCACCTCGGGATTCTCGGTGATGATCTGGAGTGAGTTCGACAACACCTCGGCACTGGCGCCACCCCCCACGTCGAGGAAGTTGGCCGCCGAACCACCTGCGTCCTTGACGACATCCAGCGTCGACATCACGAGGCCTGCACCGTTGCCGATGATGCCGACATCACCATCGAGCTTGATGAGGTTGAGGCCATGCTCCTTTGCCTTGCGCTCTTGCTCGTTGACCTCGTGCGCGGCCTTCAGCTCCTCGTAGAACGGGTGTCTAAAGGCGGCGGAGTCGTCCAAGATCACCTTGGCGTCTAGCGCCATCACCTTGCCGTCGCCGGTCAGCACCAGCGGGTTGATCTCGATCTGGGACGCGTCCAGCTCCACGAGGGCGCGGTAGAGCTTGGGAAGGATCGACAGAGCACCCTTGCGAGCTTCTTCGTCGATGTTGCCCCCGAACACCAGCTCGCGTGCGTGGAAATCCGATAGTCCGAGGAGGGGATCTATCGTCACCTTCGCGATCGCGTCGGGGTTGGTGCGATTGACCTCCTCGATATCCATGCCGCCTTCGGAGCTCATGATCGCGAGGTGCTTGCGAGAGGTGCGATCCAGGATGAACGAGCAGTAGTACTCGGCCTTCAGCTCACCCGCACGCTCCACCAGAACCCGCTTGGAACGCTCGGCCCCCCTGCCCTCCTGATCGGTAAACGTGATGTCGAATATCTGCGCCGCGGCCTCGTGAGCTTCCTCGGGAGAAGACACCAGCTTGACCCCGCCCTGCTTGCCACGCCCGCCCACGGCGACCTGCGCCTTGACCACGACCCGGCTGCCGAGGAACCTCGTGGCCTCGCTCGCCTCTTCGGGCGTAGATGCCACCCGGCCCTCGGGAACCGGGATCTCGAATTTCCGAAGGAGCTCCTTGCCTTGGTACTCGAACAGGTCCACAGCGATCTCCTAGGTCGTGGTCGAGCCAACGTTGCTGTTGACCCAGTCGATGATCTCGTGGGTGGTCGCGCCGGGTGTGAAGATCTTCTTGATACCGGCCTCTTCCAGGGGCGCTATGTCCGCCTCCGGGATGATCCCGCCGCCGAAGACCACGATGTCACCGGCCCCTTGTTCGCTCAAGAGCTCCACCACCCTCGGATAAAGCGTCATGTGTGCGCCCGAGAGACAAGACAGTCCCACCGCGTCGACGTCTTCCTGGATCGCCGCGGCCGCGATCTGGTCGGGCGTCTGATGGAGCCCGGTATAGATAACCTCCACGCCGGCGTCACGCAACGCTCGAGCCACGACCTTGATGCCGCGGTCGTGACCGTCGAGGCCGGGCTTCGCCACCAGGATGCGCGGTCGTCCTGAAGCCATAGGAGTGAGAGCTCCTCTTAGTTTCGCGGGGTGGATGTCGCCGGTGAACCGAGAGGCGACGTGCGATCCGCCGCAAAGATAGGCGACTTCACCTGCCGGAGCACCACTTTCGACCCTAGCAGGTCGCTCGGAGGGGATAACTGTGGAAGTTCCGAACCAACAGCTCGGATCGATCGCGGATCGGGGTTCCTTCGAGCCGGAGCGAGATGACCTTGCATCGCGCGATCCGCTCGCCTATCCCGGGTACCGGGCATCGTTGGAGAGCGCGCGCCGGCTGCCAGGCAGCGACGAGGCGGTCGTGGCGGGGCGGGCCCAGGTCGGGGGCCACGACGTCGAGCTGGCCCTATTCAACTTCGCGTTCATGGGCGGGAGCATGGGCGAGGTCGCGGGAGAGCGACTGGCGCGGGCCATGGAACGGGCGGCGCAGCGGCAGGTCCCCTTCGTTCTCCGGACCGCGACCGGGGGGGCCAGGATGCAGGAGGGGATGCGCTCGCTGATCCAGATGCCCAAGGTGGTCGTCTCCCGCATGGCCCTGGCTCGGGCCGGACGGCCGTTCATCGCCTCGCTCGGCCATCCCACGACCGGCGGGGTGCTCGCCAGTCTCGCGGCGCTGTCGGATCTGACGGTCGCGGAGCAAGACGCCACGATCGGCTTCGCCGGTCCCCGCGTAGCACAAGGGGCGACGGGACGGTCCCTTCCGGCCGGCTCTCATACCGCGTCGTTCGCTTACGACAACGGGATGGTGGACGCGGTGGTCCCCGCCGAGGAGGCCGCGGACTGGATAGCCGGTGCTCTGGATTGCCTGGCGGTCGACGATCCCGAGCCCGCTCCCTCCCCTCCCGCAGAAGCCGACCCCGACAGGAGACCGGATCCGTGGGCCGCGCTGCAAGAGGCTCGGGCCCAGAAACCCTCGTCGCCGGCCATGCTCGATCGGTGGTGCGCCCTCAACGGCGACCGTGCCGGCGGGCGAGGCGAAGGCGTCACCTCCGTCATCGGCCGGATCTGGGGACGCCGCCTCCTCCTCCTCGATACCGGCGGCGCCCCGATCCAACCTTCCGGGTTGCGCAAGGCGACCCGCTGCGTCGACCTCGCGACGCGCCTCGGTCTCCCGATCGTGACCCTCGTAGACACCCCCGGCGCCGATCCCTCCGCCGGGTCGGAGGCACAGGGCGTCGCGTGGCTGATCGCACAGCTCATCGAAAAGATGCTGAGCGCTGCCGTTCCGATCCTTTCGATCGTCACCGGCGAGGGTGGTAGCGGGGGCGCTCTGGCGTTCGCGACGGCGGACACGCTGGTGGCCTACGAGACCTCCGTCTTCTCGGTGATCCGCCCGGAAGGCGCCGCCGAGATCCTCTGGAAAGACACGGCACGCGCGCCCGACGCGGCCCGGGCTCTCAAGATCACCGCGCACGATCTGCACGATCTGGGTATCGCCGACCAGGTGGTCGCAGGAGGCCCGGCCCTCGACTCGTTGCGCCGGGTGGTCACCTATCATCTCGACCGTCTAGAAGACGACGCCGACCCGTCGCCGCGCCGACGTCACAGATGGAGGAACACCTGGTGACCGTTCCCGACAAACGCGCTCGCAAGAAGCAGCACCGCGACGAGATGATGGTGGCGCGCCAAGCGGCGCTGAGGCGGCGCCGCAACGTCCGCGTCCTGGGAGCCGTGGGTGCGCTGGCGATCCTGGTCGGGGGGGGCATCTTCTTCTCCGGCGACGAGGACAAGCCGCGCGTGGCAGGGGGCCGGGGGGAGGCGGCCAGGGCACCCGAGGGGCCCGCCTGCGGCGCGGAGGCACCTCCCGAAGCGGAGCCCAAGACCAACTACGAGGAACCCGAGTTGGTCACTGAGGAAGGAGTCGACTACCGGGCGACCATCCGCACTTCGTGCGGTGACATCGTCATCGACCTCCTCGAGGAAAAGGCTCCCAAGAACGTCAACAACTTCGTCTTCCTGGCTCGAGAGGGTTACTACGACGGGCTGATCTGGCATCGCGTCGAGCAGAACTCGGTGATCCAAACGGGCGATCCCAACGGACTGAACGGGACCCCGCCCGATGGCCCCGGCTACACGGTGCCCGGCGAGCCGCCCGAGAAGTCGAGCGAATATGTCTACGGCGTCGTGGGAGCGGCGAACTCCGGCGACCCCGACTCGGCCGGCAGCCAGTTCTTCATCGTCATCCAGAGGAACCGCCCGGCCGGCTACCAGCCCTTCTATTCCATCTT
>JAUJPD010000001.1:226753-232426 GCA_030447315.1 Actinomycetota bacterium
CTGCTAGACGGAAGTCACAACGCGAGCAGGATCCCGGTGTAGATGACGGTGCCGGCCGCGAAGGCCCAGAACCTGCTCTCTTGCTCCTCCGGTAGCTCTTCCTTCATGACGTTCAAGATCACCCCACCGCCGAGGAACCCGATCAGCACTCCCACAACGGCGTCAGACAGCTGGGCCACGGCTCCCACCCCGACGCCCACCAGCAGCGCCGACGCCAGGATCCAACGCCCCATGTGTATGAAGCGGTCGTGGTGGTCTTCCTTGAGGCCATAGTCGGTCACCAGGAGATGCAGTGCCATCGCCAGAGCGAACAGAAGCAACTCCCGGAGGCCTTGGCGGTAGCGGTGCAACAGCAGGTAGCCGACCAGGATGTTGTAGAAGCCGAAGCTCGTGATGGCGACCCAAAAGACCCGCGCGCTATGCGGCTTGCGGGGTTCGATCCGCGCTTCGGCCCCCCTGCGGTGGGCGCTCTCCAGCCCGTAGAAGAGCGCCAACCCGAGCAGCGCTACCAGATACACGTGGTCCTCCGTGAACGAGAGCAGACCTCCGGCCTCTTGCTCGATGGCTTCCTGAGCCTCGTTCAGCTCGGGAAGAAGATGGACGAAGACGTAAGCCACCGACATCCCTCCGGCTAGCGACAACCAGCTGCTGCGCGGCAACCCGTGCAGGAAACGGAGACGGTCGCTGAAGAGGTGCACGAGAACCAACACGGCGGCCGCGGCCGCCGTGGCCGTCGTCACGAGGCCGGCTTGAGCGGCGCGAGCGACAGATCCAGTCGCTTGTCTCCCCCCACCTGCGGGAAATGGATCGTCGCCTCGAGTCCCCCGACGTTCGATCGGGCGATCTCGGTGATGGTGCCGCGCCCCCACTTCTTGTGCTCGACCTCTTGTCCCACCTTGAAGACGCTTGGATCCGAGACCTCCGACGAGGACCGCCCTGGGCCGCCGCTCGCCGCCCGCGCTTGAGGTTTGTCGGCCCGGGCCAGCAGCTCCCCCGGGATCTCGGAAAGGAAACGGGAGGCGGGGTTGTAGTTGAGGCTGCCCCAGAGACTCCGCGACCACGCGTTCAATAGATAGAGCCGCTCGCGTGCGCGGGTGATGCCGACGTAGCAGAGCCTCCGCTCCTCCTCTAGCTGATCACCGTCGCCCAGCGAGCGGATGTGAGGAAAGACGCCCTCTTCGAGCCCGACGATGAACACCGCGGGGAACTCGAGACCCTTGGCGTTGTGCAGCGTCATGAAGGTGACTCCGGTCTCCTCGCCGTCCACGCGATCGGTGTCGGTGATCAAAGAGATCTCCTCGAGGAAACCCGTCAGGGACGGTTCGGGGGCGCGCTCGTCATACTCGGCCCCCACCCCCGCCAGCTCGCGAAGATTCTCCTGACGCGACAGGGATTCGAAGGAGCGGTCCGACTTCAACTCGTCCATGTATCCGGTTATCTCCCAGGTCATCTCGATGATCTCGGCAACCGGGGTGCCGGACTCGGCGGTCTCGCGGATACGGCTGAACAGGCGGCCCGCTTCCAAGATCCCTCCGATTGCTTTCTTGGAGAGTCCGTCGGCGTCTTCGGCTTGAACGAACGCTTCTCCGAGAGCGAGGTCTTGGCGGCGAGCGAACTCCGTGATGCGTCCCAGCGAGGTATCGCCGATCCCCCGCCGGGGCGCTTGGGCGGCTCGCGACACGTTGACCGTGTCCGAAGGGTTCACCGCGGCGCGCAACCACGCCAACAGGTCCTTCACCTCCTTGCGCTCGTAGAAGCGCACGCCGCCCACCACCCGGTAAGGGATCGTCTCCTTCGCGAAGATCTCTTCGAGCACCCGAGACTGGGCATTGGTCCGATAGAAGACGGCCACGTCAGCCAACCGATGACCCAACTCGACCAGACGTTGAACCTCTGCGGCCACCCACGCAGCTTCATCGTGCTCGTTCTGAGCGTGGTAGCGCGTGATCAACTCCCCCGACAACGACTCCGTCCACAGCGACTTCGGTTTGCGCATGATGTTGTTCTCGATGACCGCGTTCGCTGCGCTCAAGATCGTCTGGGTCGACCGATAGTTCTGCTCGAGGGTGATGACACGGGCCTCCGGCCAGTCGCGCTCGAAGTCGAGCAGGTTCTTGATAGTGGCTCCACGGAACGCGTAGATCCCCTGATCCGCATCGCCCACGACGAAGATGTTTCGGTGCTTGCCTGCCAACAGGGTCGATAGCCGCGCCTGCGCGTGGTTGGTGTCTTGGAACTCGTCAACTAGGACGTGCTGGAATCGATCTTGGTAATGAGAGAGGACATCCGGCTCTCGGTCGAAGATCTCCACTACCCCCGCAAGCAGGTCGTCGAAATCGAGGGCCGAGGCCTGCCGCAGCCTCCGCTGATACTCGCTGTAGATCTCGGCAACCGAACGCTCCCACGGGTTGCTCGTGAAATCGGTGTAGAGGCCAGGCGACATCAGCTTGTTCTTGGCGTCGGAGATAGCGGCTGCCACCCCGCGCGGGGGCATCTTCTTCGGGTCGTAGTTGAGCTCCTTCAAGCACAGCTTGATGAGCCTTTCGGAGTCGGCTGCGTCGTAGATCGAGAACGACGACCGGATCCCGAGATGTTGGGCCTCTCGTCGCAGGATCCGCACGCACGCGGAGTGGAAGGTCGAGACCCACATCTTGTGAGCTACGGATCCGACCAGCTCTTCCACCCGGCGCTTCATCTCGTTCGCCGCCTTGTTGGTGAACGTGATCGAGATGATCCCGAAAGGAGAGGTTCCGGTCGCGATCAGATGGGCGATCCGATAGGTCAGCACGCGGGTCTTTCCCGAGCCGGCGCCGGCGACTATCAGCACCGGCCCGCCCGGGTGCACCACCGCTTCCCGCTGGACGGGGTTCAGATCATCGAGATAGTCGGCTTTCACGCCTGCGATTATCGAGCCTCGCCGCGGCCGCGGGGTTCTCGGGGGAAGGCGTTCTGAGAGCCGCCGGGGTCTCCTCGCGGAGCGCCCGGGGCGCCCTCAGTGCGAGACCCTGGTTCTGAGGGACCCGACCAGCGAGGAGATGCCCTTGCGCTCGGCGGGGGTGACACCCACCATCAGATAAACCAGCACGTATGCGATGGAGCCCAGGACCGCCGTGGCAACGAGGTCGGCCAGCCACGGCCCGGTGACCGCGGAATGCACCAACCACATAACGCCCAGGGCGACCCCGGATGGAACCAGCAACCTTGCGTAGTCGCGGTCGTAGGGCTGGATGTGAACGAAGCGCTTCACGAGATACAGACGCGCCCACTTAGATACCGCGAACGTCACCGCGTTGGCGACGGCCGCACCCTCCATCCCGTACCGGGGACAGAGCCAGAAGGCGAGGCCGAGATTAAGAACCAGAGACGCGCCATAGATGACGAGGTCCCATCCGGTGCGACCAACCATGATCAAGACGAACCCGACACTTCCGGTCGCGATGTTGACGAACTGTCCCGCGATAAGGATCAACAACGCGGCCTGGCCCTCGGAGAACCTGCCGCCGAAGATCCGAAGGACCTCCTCCGGCGCGACCAGCAACACCAGAAAGACCGGCACTGTTGCCGCGATCGTCCAGCGGGTCAAGGCCTTGAACAACCTGTCCAAGCGCGCCGTCTCTCCCCGGTTGTGAAGGTCGGCCACGAAGGGGCTGAACATCAAACTCACCGACGTGAGAAACAGAACGATCACCTGTCCGGCTCGCAGCGCCGCCGAGTAGATCCCTACCTCGACGTCCGAGGCATAGCGGGTCAGGACGAACAGGTCCGTCCAGAACAACAGCTGCGAGAACAACGCGGCGGGTGCCCGAGGCCCCGCGTAACGGAACAACCGGTTCAAAGCACCGGGCTCCATGGGTGCCCGAGGCCCCGCGTAACGGAACAACCGGTTCAAAGCACCGGGCTCCATGGGTTCGGCCTGCCACTGCAGACTCTCTCGACGCCAGAAGTAACCGGCCGCTGCTGCAGCGATGACCCACGAGAGTGAGTAAGACAGGGTGCTCATCCAGCTCGTTCGAGCGAGCTGCCAGCCGACGAGCATCAGGCCGATCCAGACGATGGGCTGACCTGCCCAGAAGACGTAAAGCGTGTAACGCATGATCTTCAGCCCGCGCGTGGCCGACAACCAGATGTTGGCCAGGGCCAGGAAAGGAAGCCCCACGGCGGCCATCTGAATCGCCAGGCGTCCCTCGTCGCCCTCCAGCGAAAACAGCTTCTGAACGGAGCCGGCCCCGAAGAACACGGCGGCCCCGACCGCGGTGCTGACCAGGGTTCCGATCAGCGTGGCGCGGGCGACCGGCACACGGATACGTCCGAAACGCCCCTCGCCCACCTCCACCGCCACATCGCGCAGAACCGCCATATCCATCCCGGAGCGGGTGGCGAACGAGGCGACGAAAGCCGCTTGGGTGGCAACGGTGACCACGCCGAAAGCCTCTGCGCCCAGCGTGTTCGACATCAACACGTTTACGACGAACGTTGCCAGGGCCGCGACCGCGATTCCGACGATGTTCTGAGACGTCCCCGAGAGGATGTTCAGGTAATCGCTCTTGCCCCCGCCGACTCTGGCGCCCGCTACTCCCACTCGATGGTGCCGGGAGGCTTGGACGTGATGTCGTACACGACGCGGTTCACACCCGGGACCTCGTTCACGACTCTGTTCGAGATGCGTTCGAGAAGGTCGTACGGAAGCCGCGCCCAGTCCGCCGTCATGGCGTCCTCACTGGTCACCGCACGCAACACGATCGGGTGCCCGTACGTTCTTTCGTCTCCCATCACCCCTACCGAGCGCACCGCAGGCAGCACCGCGAAGGATTGCCATATCTCGCGCAGCAGATCAGCGCGCTTCATCTCCTCGAGCACGATCGCGTCGGCCGCTCGCAGCATCTCGAGTCGCTCGGCGGTTATGTCACCGATGATCCTGACGGCCAGGCCGGGCCCTGGGAACGGCTGGCGCCACACGATCTCTTCCGGAAGGCCGAGCTCCTCGCCAACCCGCCGAACTTCGTCCTTGAAGAGATTGCGCAACGGCTCGACCAGGGTGAACCGAATGTCGTCCGGGAGGCCCCCGACGTTGTGGTGGCTCTTGATCTTGGCCGCGTCCTTGGTCCCCGACTCGATCACGTCGGGATACAGCGTTCCCTGCACCAGGAACCGAGCGTCGTTCAGATCGTCGCGAGCGACTTCCTCGAATACGCGGATGAAGGTCTCACCGATGATCTTGCGCTTGCGCTCTGGATCGTTCACGCCGGAGAGCTTCTCGAGGAACCGGTCTGCTGCCTTGACGTGGATCAGATCGATCTTCAGGTGCCGGCGGAACGTGTCCTCCACCTGCTCTGCCTCACCTTGCCGCAGGAGTCCGTGATCCACGAAAACACAGGTCAGCTGATCGCCGACGGCGCGGTGGACCAGTGCCGCCGCGACCGACGAGTCCACACCGCCAGACAGCGCACACACCACCCGCTCCGTGCCGACGAAGGCGCGGATGGAGGCCATTGCGCTCTCGATGATCGAGGTCATGGTCCAGGTAGGCAGCAGGTCGCACCCGTCGTAGAGGAAGTTCTTCAACAGCTCGGTCCCCTTGGGGGTATGCGCCACCTCCGGGTGGAACTGAACCCCGAAGAGGCGCCGCTCGCGGTCCTCGAACGCGGCCACCGGGCTGGCGGCCGTCGAAGCCGT
>JAUJPD010000001.1:232526-274488 GCA_030447315.1 Actinomycetota bacterium
GGAGCGCCCGGAGAGTGAACCGACTTCGGCCCCCCCGACAGAACCAGCCCGGCAGGTCGCCTGGCCATGAGCTCGTCCAACGGCATGTCATGGGGGACGATCTCGGAATAGACATGGCATTCCCGGATCCGGCGGGCGATGAGCTGGGCGTACTGCGCCCCGTAATCCACCACCAGCACGGGTCGTTCCTGGGTGTTGCTGAAAGAGGGGGGCCCTGCGTCCTCGTGCGAGCTCGGCGGCTGCGGCGCATCGGGCATAGCTCACCCTACCGCGGCCACCTTGGCGGTTAGGGCTTTGTCCGGGCTTCGACCACGACGCTCAGACCGTCCGCGTCCGAGGCCACACCCTCGTCGACCAGCCCGGCCTTGCGCACGATCTTTCGCGCTTTGGGGGCGAAATCGTCCGACAGCTCCAACAACAGCCATCCGCCCGGCTTCAACCACTCCACCGCCTCGAAGATGGCCCGGCTCAGCAGGTGGAGGCCGTCTCGCTCGTCGGTCAGGGTGTGGATCGGTTCGTGCTCGCGTACCTCGGTGGGCAGATCATCCAACTCCGCGGCCGGCACGTAGGGAACGTGGCCGGTGATCGCATCCATCTCGCCCTTGACCCGCCGGGGCAGGGGGCCATACATGTCACCGGCGCGGAACTTCACGTTGTCTATGCCAAGACGCCGCGCGTTCTTCCGGCCATGTGCCAGGGCCTCCTCGTCGATGTCCAGAGCCCATACCTCGGAGCGGGGAAGCTCGCTCGCGATCGCCAGAGCGATAGGGCCGGTTCCGGCTGCGACGTCCACGACTTTGCCCCTCTTCCTGCCACGAAGGTGACGAAGCGCGCGCTCCACGGTCAACTCGGAAGAGGGCCGCGGTACGAAAACGCCCGGCCAGACCTTCAGCTGAAGCCCATAGAACTCGATCCGCCCGGTCAGGAAGGGCTGAGGCTCTCCTGCGGCCCGACGGGCGACGAGGGCCAGGTAGCGATCTCGTGCCGCGCGGCTTGGTTCGAAGTCCTCATCGAGCTCTTCTTCATCGAGCCGAAGGGCCGAAGCCAACAGGTCGCGAGCGAGGTCGATGTGGACATGGTCTTCGAACAGGTGGGTGGAATCTTGGAGGACCCTTTCTCCGACCGTGAGCAGATCAGAGACGGTGCGTGGCTCGGCCATGGGGGCGCATGCTACAGAGCCGGCCGGGCAGCGGTCATAGCGACCGCGTCGTCTGTCTCTCGGGCTCGGCCTCTTCCTCTTCCGGCACCGCGATCGTCGGGCGCTCAAGCTCGGTGGAAAGGACGATCGTGGTCCTGGTGCGGGCGACTCCCCTGATCGAGCGGATCCGCCTGAGCAACCTCTCCATCGCCCGGTTCGTCGACGTTCGTATCTTGATGAGGTAACAATCCTCGCCAGCGATCCGATGGAACTCGAGAACGTCGGGCTCGTCACATATACGAGCGACGATGGGGTCGTCGGAGGCGAACTCATTGCCCTCGGACAGGGTCACCATCACGAACGCCACGTGCGGACGCTCGAGTAGCTCGGGGTCGAGGACGGCGCAGTAGCCCGAGATCACCCCGCTCTGTTCCAGCTTCCTCACCCGGTCGTGAACCGCGGGGCCGGAGAGCCGGACGGCCTTGGCTATGGCCGCGTGAGACATCCTGCCGTCTTGGCGCAGGAGGCGAAGGATCTGGAGGTCGATCTCGTCGAGCGAGGCGCGCACAGGGGCCGGAGCCACTAGGACTCCCGCCCCTGGTGCTCGCTGCCTGCGGGACGGCGCAAGCCGTCCCGTGCTGCCGAGGGAGGGGGGAGCTCCCCCAGCAGCCGGCGGATCGAAAGGGATGGGTTGCTCGGACAAGGAACTCGTACAGGCATCCGCGGCTCCCTTCTAGACGGCGCGGTGGTTGGCCCAGTCGTCGCCGTCCCGGCTGTCCGAGCCCCACCAGAGGGCAAAGACATTGAGGACGACGATCATGGCAACGAGGATAATAAGGCTCATCTGCATAACAGCCTCCAAACTCTAAGAGATTCCCTGCTTCTTGTTCCAGAGTGTAGGTCACCTTACCTATCCTGTCAACTGGATATTAGGGTTAGCTCCTTATTCTCCTTGGCTAGCAAGGCTTATTGAGATACAAGCTTTGGAATCTAAAGAGAAAAGGTGCTCCACGCAGTGCGCTCCTTTGTGCGGGCCGGTTCCGGAGGGGGGACGCCGAATAAAGGAAGGACCCGAGCCGGTGCGGCAGTGGCCACGCGGCGATCAGGTGACAAGCCAAACGCGCTGAACTCCCCTTTTGGGCCGTTCCCGCCGACTGAGCTCATTCCATCACTAGACCCATCCCACTCCCGAGGTGTGGACGGTCGGTCGCCGTTCCTCGCCGCCTACGTGGTCGTAGAGTTCGGACGTGGCGGAGGTCGAACTGCCGAACTCTCGTCGAGGGTCCTATGAAACGGTCGGGTCCGGGCCTCCGCTGCTGATGTTCCCCGGCGGCCCCGGGTTCCCCGCGATCATCGTTCGCGACGGTGCGGAACTCCTCGCGGATGACTTCACCATTTACCTAATCTACCCGCCCGGAACCGGCTCATCCACGCCGCCGAGCAATCCTCGCGACTACAGCCACATTCATATTGGTCTGCTCTTTTCCCAAAGCTCACGAGCCGCTATCCGTGAGCATATCGGCACCCACGAACTGAAGGTGGGGCCGCAGCGGCAGAGATGGAGCGGCTTAGGACATCCTCGGCACGGAGCCGCGCAGGGACACTCGACGCCTTCACAGGGACCGCTCTGCTCTCGATGACCTGATGAGTTCAAGCGCATGACCGATGTGATCACTCCGCTCTACTTAGACACGGAGCCGGACATCCTGAGGTCTCAGGAGACGTAAGGAATGGGAGAGCGGGTGTATCAATCGATGGATCTCCTTGGGGATGTCCAGTGCCTGGTGCTGCTCGTCGCCGGAGAGGAGCCGGCCCGGTGATGCCTTCCAGCCGGGTTGTGCTGAGGTGCTGGCGGCTCGGAGCTGAACTGATCGAGGCACGGAGGGAGGCTCAGGAGATGGACGCACTGATCCGACAGCAGGAGATGCCTCAGCTGGGCGATGGAAGGCTGGGGGATCTGGATCTCACTGGGATCTGATCTCGTGGTAGGGCTTCAAGATGTCGATGCCGTCATGACAGTTCTGGGCCGGCTCGATTTCACTGTTGCTCTCGACGAGCGTCCAACGCAGCTCGAGCTGTTTGACGGCGATGGACGGAAGATCGGCCTCCACACGGTGACGTTCCGGCCCGACGGCAGCGCGGTGCAGGTGCTACAGGATGGGACCGAGTTCGTCTACCGCAGGGGACGGCTTCAGCGGCGTCGGGTGTGTGGCCGGGGTCAGAGTCCCATGTCTGACTGCGGAGGTCCAGGTGGAATGCCATCTCGGCTACGACCCGGATGACGGCGACTTCAACGATATGCGGCTCCTGCGCGACCAGTTTGGAATACAGCTTCCGCCACCCTACGGGGATACGCATGTTCGGACCTGATAAGCGTCCGTGGTCTTTACGGGTGGTGGTAGGTGATGTCCCTAGACCGTGACCTGAATTGGGAGGGGCGCTTCAACGTTCCGGGACCTTGAGGCTTGGCAACAAGGGCCGGGCGGAAATCTCAGCAGGTCGCGATGTGGCACTTGCCTGGTGATGGATAGAGGCGTGCCTTGAAGATCCTGATCCTCGGAGGAACCCTCTTCCTCGGCCGTCATCTGGTGGATGCAGCGTCAGAACGCGGGCATGAAGTGACGCTATTCAACCGAGGGGCAACGAACCCCGGCCTATTCCCCGACGTCGAGAAGCTCCGCGGCGATCGCGACGGCGATCTGGAGGCCCTTCGGGGCCGTCGTTGGGACGCAGCCGTAGACACTTCCGGATATGTCCCCACGCATCGTACGAGCATCCGTGGATGTGCTCGCTGACGCCGTGGATCAGTACGTCTTCGTTTCCAGTTGCTCCGTCTATGCAGACACGAGTAGGCCGGGACTCGATGAATCAGCGCCGGTCATCCCGCTCGAGGACCCGATCGATGAGAGCGTGGAACGCAACTACGGCGCCCTCAAGGGCCGATGTGAAGAGGTGGTGCAGGAGGCTTTTCCTGGTGGAAGTGTCGTTGTGCGTGCAGGCTTGATCGTGGGACCGCACGACCCCACCAACCGCTTCACCTACTGGGTCACGAGGCTCGCGAGAGGTGGCCGGGTACTCGCACCGGAGCCTCAAACCCAGTCGGTCCAGCTGATCGACGTGCGCGACCCGAGCGTATGGATCGTTCGCATGATCGAGGCTCCGGAGGCAGGGGTATACAACGCGACCGGTCCCTATCCTCCGCTGTCGATGCGAGAGATGCTTGAGCAGATCAACGACGCTGTTGGTGGAGGCGCCGAACTTGTCTGGGCAGACGAAGCATTCCTACTTGATCGTGGGGTCAGTCCGTGGAGTGAGTTGCCGCTGTGGTTGGCGCCTCAGACGAATCCGGAGAGTCGCGGCTCGCGCTTGACGTTCCCCGAGCACTCGCCGCCGGCCTCAGCTTTCGTCCGCTTCGAGTCACGGCGCGGGACACGCTTGATTGGCTCTCGGTGCAGAACGGGGGAGCCAGCCGCGAGGCTCCCGAGCGGCGTAGCGAATGCGGGGCTCAGTCCGGCCAAGGAGACGGAGCTCCTCAGCGGGTGGGACGAAGTGCGCGGCAGAGACAGCGATGTCTCCGTTCCGTAGCGTTCCTGGCGTCGCCGTGCTCCGGAGCGATCAAGCTGCTCACCCCGTCCGCCGTGCAGGGCGACGAGCCAGTCCGACTGTTAACACGGGCCGTCTGCTTGCTCCTCGACCCACCACGGCTGCGGGTTGGACCCGAGGGTGAGTCGTCGACGCCCGGGACCTCGGCCCGACGCATGGGAGGTGGTCTCAAAACGATTCCGGCTTCTCGTTCCATCTGCCGGATGAAGTCTTCCTTCAAGTAGGCGTACTCCAGGGTGTCGTCGAACTTCGCTGCGATCTGCCTCTTGAAGGTCTCTGTAGCGACGTTGGCCTCGGGGTGTCGTGCAGGATAATCCCGGAACAAAAGATGTGTCGCCGCTCCCAGTCGCTCCAAACAGGGCAGACGTGCACATTGAAGAGTCTGGGGAGCGTCGTATACGGCCGCCCGAAGAAAGGGTGTTCATCCGTTGCCTTGTCCGCCACGGAGGTATAACCCAGGGATTCGAGCGGCGCTTCGTAGAGCGCTCGATCCATGTTTGCGAATCGAGACCTGTATGTCGATCGTGTCCTTCGCTGCAAGTCGTGGACCGCAGTGGACCCGACGTGCTCGATGCGCACTGCCACATCACCCAGCGCGCAACGGATCCGGGTCGCTTCTACCTGGAAGGTAAAATCTTGAGGGCCACTCCTCCTTGTACGGGACGATGATTGGCGCCCCATTCGCTCGCGGCTGATGGGTCAGCCAAGAACCGCCGCCTCGACGAGAGAGGAGGCAATGCCACCCTCGACAACCGTCTCCTTTTCCAGTTGCATGCCGATCTTGTTCGGCACGCTTAAATCGACGCCGGGTTGTCTGGGTCGATGATCGCGACGAGTCGGGGGGACATCTAGCCGGGCAAATGCGAAGTCAGCCGACACGCAGTGGCGGCGTGGGTGGCGATTCCCTTGTTCCAGACATGTTTCATCGTGTGCCAGGCCATCTCGACTTCGAGCCCTTCGATCAAACGAGGCCTGATGCCGCAGTATCCGGGAGGAACTCTCAGAGCTTTCGACGGATTCGATGAACCAGAGACCGAACCTCCGGTTCTGGTAGAGGTCCATGGTGCGTTCGATCCAGGCCTTGGTTTCCTTTCGGGGTGGGGTCGAGGGTAGAGCCTCATCTGACTTCCATCCGCCATCATCGCGGCCAGCACGTCGAGGTCGGCCTGGGTGAACTTCGCGCAGCACCACGCGGGTTCGCAAGACGGTCTTCATGACGCTTCCATTCTCGCGACTGTCCGACCCGGGGCCCGAGAACTTTAGGTCGTTCGTCGAAGACAGCGCACAGCTCCCCGAAACAGGAAGGTGCGATGATCGGGCGGCCCGAACCAGTCGCCAGTCTCTTCGCGCAGCCAGCTCTCGGTCTCTAGCGTCGTTTCGCGTCCTTGCGTAGCAGACGTGATGGTGTTGCTGTGCGAGAGCAGATAAGCGACGAGCTCGTCTTGCGAAAAAGAGATTGGGTCGTCGTACTCGAACGCGTCGATCTCCATGAAACCATCAGCTAGCACCATCTCCCGGTCTGCTCTGGCCGCGCGCACAGGGGGCGTATATCTCACTGCGTAGTGGTCGCTCAGCCAAGTGTCTATGTCGGGCTGATCAACAGACCCCTCGAAGAAGTGGTCGTCAAGAGCGACCCATCCGTGCCGAACAAGAACGCGAGCAGCTTCGTCAAAGAACACGCTCTGGTCGAACCAATGAACCCCGGAGGAGACCGTGATGAGATCGAAGATCCCTGATGAGAAGGGGAGTCGCTCAGCCTCGGATACGGCGAACAATCCGGTCGAACTCGGCTGAGCCAACCGAACCATCGACTCGACGGAATCGACACCGACCGCGAGCTCAGCGCGCTCGAATAGTGCCAATGTAGATAAGCCGGTCCCGCAAGCTAGGTCCAGGGCCCGCCTGACAGTCTGCCCGCCGACGATCGAGAAGATCCTCTCGATGGCACGCGGGTGGTGGAAGGGTCGCCCAGCTTGATAGCGGCGTGCTCCTTCAGCAGTGGCAAACGGGTTCTGCACGCTGTCGGCCATCATGCGCAACCGTACGCCGACTGTTTTGGTGCTACTTCCTCGACGCTACTGTGCTGCGCAAACCACCTGTTCCTTCTGGCCAAGCTCCCTCCCAGCCCGGCACGTTAGGAGCCCCACTTCGGCCGGAACTCTTTCGCTATTGGAGAAGGTCCGGCAAGTGGCAAAGGTCTACGAGGTGGTCGTGACTGTCCTCCGGGCAGGAACGAAGGGGGTCGTAGTGGATCGGTCGGATTCCAACGCCCACCGCGCCGCGTACGTCGGCCGACAGGCTGTCACCCACATGAACAGTCTCTTCGGCCGTCGTATCCATCGCTCGCAGCGCGGCGTGGAAGATCCGGGGGTCAGGCTTCGCGAACCCGACTTGACTGGAGTCGACTATGGCGTCCACGCAGACGCCCGTGCCCTCACCAACCTGACAGAGGCCAGCGCGAGCGAGTGAACGCGCAACGGCTCCCGCGACCATCGTGTTAGAGATGATCGCAATGTGCAGCCGTCGACGCTCGAGCTCCTTGAGTGCCTTGAGCGCACCCGGCACGACCTCTGACCAGATGCTTCCATCCTTGAAGACATCCTTCAGGCGCGCAGCGGCTTCAGCTGTATGTCTCTGCGCCGCACCGAGGGCCTCTGCGTAGTGCGTAATCCAAAGGTGGTAGTCGGCAGGGCTCTGGTGAGCTTCGGTTCTTGCCAGAGCGATGTAATGGGCAGCACGGATGTCGTCTCTGGAAGGGTTGATACCGAGGGGGGCGACCGCATGACCGACGAGGTCGGAGTCCGGCACCTGAAGAACACCGCCCGCATCTAGAGAAACCCCTCGCACGCTCATTTGCGTGGAAACCCTATCGGCTCCGCAATCTGAGTCGCTACAGTTGAGGTCTCCACGTACACCGCAGAGGGTTTGGGTTGGGCTCGGCCACCATCACCTCGCCTTCTGGAACTCCTTGATGTTTGCGTATCCGCACGACGAATGGTTCACGGATCTTGGAGTCGATAGATGTCAGTCAGGAACTGTTGCCATTGCTGCTTTAGCTCTTCGTTTTTCAGCCGCCGGGCCAGCACGACCGATGAGGATCCGAGAGTGACCACCGAGAGTGCGATCACGATGAATATGGGAACTCGAAGCGTTGCGTATGCATCGGAGGATTGGGTCGCGATCGCAAATGTCGCTGCGCCGAGGCCAGACAACGCGACGCTGATAGTGGACCAAACCGCGGGTAGTGCCATGGTGCTGGGCGCATCCGGCTTCTTCGCGCTGGGCGCCGCGATGCCGGAGAGATTTCCTCTGAGAGGCCATTTCGCTGCAACCACAGCCATCATTCCCTTCCGGTTTGTCATTCCGTTCCTGTCGTTGCTGATAGCTCGTGCTCTAGGGGTGGATGTGCCCGGCGGTGCCTGGGTGGTTGCGCTAGCACCCAGCGGGTTTCTGCCGATCGCGATGGCGCGGCTTTACGGGTTCGACCGTCGAGTTGCCGCCGCCCTACCAATGCTGACTATCCCGATCGCCGCTCTACTTCTACCCGTCGTGGCGCTTTTGGGGAGGGCCTAGAAGCAACGCCCGAGGCGCGGGCGGCGCTTGAGCGAGAGGAATACATCATGTCGCCTTAAGCCAAACGACTGGTTGGTGATGCCTTACGAAACACGGCTCTCGATCCTGTGTTCCGTCCCTTCGATCTTGGCGACACCTGTTCTGGTCCCCATTACGACAGCATCCACCGCATGCGGTTCTGCCGGTCGATCCGTTGGCAGCCAGCGGCGTCCGGGTGGAGACAGGATAACGTTCGCCGCGCTCTCCTACGAAGGCCAATCGTTGCGGGTGGTCCAGCTCACCATCCCAGACCTCCAGGCAGGTCTTTCCGGTCAGTTGAGAAGCGGCGTGCACCTTGTTTGGGACGACCAGTCCCACCTCCGAAAAACCGAGCATCTCGCTGGCCTGAAACGGGCCGCTTGCACCATTCACCCCGAGGCCATGATGAGCGATTATCTCGACGACATTTCCGACGGGATCAAGGCATAGCACGCGAGCGCGGCCCAGCTCTCGAAGTCGAAGATGTCATGCCCGGTGACGGGATCGAAAAGCAACTCGGTCCGGTCGGCCAGCCACGTGCGTGCGGCTTCCGAAACGATCACCAGGAGCAAGCAGGGCGAAGTGATAGAAGGGTTCATCGCCCGAGGGTGCCGCGATGAATCGCAAGAGCGTTTTTCCAACGCGGACCCTGATGAGATCCTCGGTATCGCCCTCCTCCAGCTCGTCAAAAGCCAGGTCGTGGGCGTAGAAGGACCGCATCTCCGTCACTGCATCGATCTGAAGACCGAGGCGCACGTCGAGGAACTCCATATCAGTCTTCAGGAACTTATACGGCCGCGGAGTCTCTCGGAGGACCTCACCGGGCGAGTAGAGCAGCCCTCCCTCCAGGTAAGAGAGTCTCCGGCTCCTGTGGCGGGCGCCGGTTAACCTCCTTCTACCCGGCCGCCGAATAACCGAGGCCCGGTGTGACCCGGGCTTTGCGGTCGTTCGCTGGATCTGTCTAAGTGCCCATCCCCAGCCGCTGAGCCGTCTGCAGCGCCTTGCCCTCGGTCTTGAGCGCCGGCGCCACCATCACCTCGGCCTTCTGGAACTCCTTGATGTTCGCGTATCCGCAGGTGGCGAGACTGGTGCGGAGTGCTCCGAAGAGGTTCATGCGCCCGTCGTTCTCGTGAGCCGGCCCGATCAGGATCTCCTCGAGCGTGCCCAGGGTCGAGGTCTTCACCCGGGCGCCGCGTGGCAACGTCGGGTGAAAGGTCGCCATCCCCCAGTGGTAGCCCCGCCCCGGAGCTTCCTCGGCCGCCGCGAGGGGGGAGCCGACCATGACCGCATCGGCACCGCAGGCGATGGCCTTGGCGATGTCGCCTCCCGTCCGCATTCCGCCGTCGGCGATGACGTGGCAGTAACGGCCGGTCTCGTCGAGGTGACGGATCCGGGCACCCGCAGCGTCGGCGATGGCGGTGGCCTGGGGCACTCCGAGACCGAGGACCCCTCTGGTGGTGCACGCCGCTCCCGGGCCTACACCGACCAGAACCCCCATGGCCCCGGTACGCATCAGGTGCAAAGCGGTGGAGTAGGAGGCGCAGCCGCCGACGATCACCGGGATGTCGTAGGTCGAGATGAACCGCTTGAGGTTGAGCGGCTCGGTTCGGGTCGAGACGTGCTCGGCGGAGACGACGGTCCCCTGGATCACTAGGACGTCGAGCTCGGCCTCGAGCGCGATCTTGTGGAAGCGCTCGACCTTCTGGGGGGTGAGGGATGCCGAGGCAGTGAATCCGGCGTCTTTGATCTCTCGGATGCGGTTGTAGATGAGCTCTTCTTTCACATCTTCCTGGTAGAGCTCCTGCATCCGCAGCGTCGCCTTCTCGTCCGGCAGCTCCGCTATCTCGGCGAGGATGCTGTCGGGGTCCTCGTAGCGGGTCTGTAGGCCTTCGAGGTTCAGAACCGCCAGACCGCCCAGGCGCCCGACCTCGATCGCCGAACGGGGCGAGACCACTCCGTCCATGGCGGAAGCCATGAGGGGGAGCTCGAACCGGAACGCGTCGATCTCCCAGGTGATGTCTACGTCATCGGGATCACGGGTGCGGCGGGAGGGCACGATGGCGATGTCGTCGAACCCGTAGGCCCTCCGCCCCGACTTGCCGATACCGATCTCGATGTCCACGGGACCTCCTTGTGCGTCGCCGCCCGGGGAAGGAAGGCGTTTTTCCTACTCCTGATGTTGTATCACCGGACGCGGACCCTCATCGGTACCGGTCACGATCCTGCCTCACGAGCCGGCCCGCCCTCTCGTCCTCGAGAAGCTTGATGTCGGCCTCGACCATGATCCTGGCCAGCTCTTCGAAGGACGTACGGGGCCTCCAGCCCAGAACAGCCTTCGCCTTGGACGGGTCACCGAGGAGGTAGTCGACCTCGGCGGGACGGAAGTAGTTGGGATCGACCTCGACATGCTGCTCCCAATCGAGGCCGGCGTGGTCGAAGGCGATCTGTACGAACTCGCGCACCGTGTGGGCTTCTCCCGAAGCGATCACCAGATCGAGCGGCTCTGGGTGCTGCAACATCATCCACATGGCCTCTACGTACTCGGGCGCATATCCCCAGTCCCTCTTCGCATCCAGGTTGCCCAGGTAGAGCTTGTCTTGGAGACCCGCCTGGATCCGAGCCACCGCCCGCGTGGTCTTGCGAGTAACGAACGTCTCCCCGCGCCTAGGACTCTCGTGATTGAACAGGATGCCGTTGACGGCGAACATGCCGTAGGCCTCCCGATAGTTGACCGCCGCCCAGTACGCGAAGACCTTGGCCACTCCGTAAGGGCTCCGCGGGTGGAACGGGGTTTCCTCGTTCTGGGGTGGGGGGGCCGAGCCGAACATCTCCGAGGACGAGGCTTGATAGAACCGGGTGTCCACCCCGGAAGCCCTGATCGCCTCCAACATCCGGATCGTGCCCATCCCGCTGGCGTCGGCGGTGTACTCCGGGATGTCGAAGGACACCTTGACGTGGCTCTGGGCCCCCAGGTGGTAGATCTCGTCGGGCTCGAGAGCGCGGATCAGGTTGACCAGCGACCCTGAATCTGACAGGTCGCCGTAGTGCATCAGGAAGTGGACTCCGCTTTCGTGGGGGTCCCGGTAGATCTCCTCCAACCTCTCGGTGTTGAAGGAAGATGCCCGCCGGATGAGGCCGTGGACCTCATAGCCCTTCTCCAGCAGGAACTCGGCCAGGTACGACCCATCCTGTCCCGTAACCCCTGTGATCAGCGCCTTCTTCATGGCCGCCAGGATATGTGCATCATTCCCCCTCCACCAACACCTGTATCCGGGCGACTACGGAGCGTCGCCCCTCCCCAGGACGGGTGTGGTATCCAGTCCCGGACTCTTGTGAACCATTTCACAAGTGCCGCGACCAGACCGGGACGCTCATGGCGACGCGGCACCGGAGGACCCGACATGAACAAGCATAGGAACAAGCTCTACGTGGCGCTCGTCATCCTGGTGGCTTGTGAGGGCATCAGGAAGCACCGGCATGCCCGCGCCGCCCGTCCGCAACCTGCGCCGGTCCCGGTGGCACCCGCCCCCCGGACGCAACCGGCGCCGGTCCCGATCGCACCCGCCGCCCGGCCTCAGCCGACGCTGGTCCCGATGGCGCCGGCCCAGCCCCGGCCCGCTGCCGCCGGCAACCTGTCGCAGTTGCACTTCGGCACCGACGCCCGGACCAAGGCGCGCCGCAAGAGGTTCAGAGCTCGCCTCGGCGTCGCGTGTCTCCTCGCGGCGGTCCTCGGCGTCCCCGGCGTCAACCTCGGCTTCGAGCTCTTGGGCCACGGCCTTGCGAGCGGCGAGGCGCCGTCCCTCAGCAGAAGCGATCTGCGGGGCATCACCACCAGTCAAAGCGCCGAAGGACTCCTCAGGCTACGGGGGGACCTCTTCCAGAGCCGCCCGACCCCCACCCCCACGCCCACCCACGCACCGGAACCGGAGCCCGAACCGGAACCTGCTCCCGTGGTCGAGGCCGAGCCTGAGCCCGTCGCCGTCGCGGCCCCGGCTCCTGCCGGTTCCGTATCCGAGATCTTGTATGCCGCGGCAGCGGAGTTCGGACTCGACGGCGCTTACCTGGTATCGGTGGCGAGTTGCGAATCGGGGCTCAACCCCGCCGCCGTCAACCCGGCCGGGTACCACGGCCTCTTCCAGTTCGCGGAATCGACCTGGGCGTCCTACGGGTACGGGTCGATCTACGACCCGGTGGCCCAGGGGCGCACGGCCGCACGGATGCTCGCCGCCGGGATGGCGGGCCACTGGCCGAACTGCGCCTGATCGAACCACGGGTACTCGACTTCTCGTTCGAGGCGGACGGCTCTGGCGAAGTGGTCGACAACCTGACCGCTCCCGCTGCGGTCGGTGCGACGGGAAGAGGGACCGGGCGGTCGCCGCGGCCCTAGCGGGCCTTCATGAAGTGATGCACGTGATCCGGTGGAAGCTCGGAGGGCGCATCTCCCCGCTCGGTGAAATACGCCTGGATCGATCCCGGCAGCTCCTCGAAGGACACCTCGCCGAACCCCAGGTCGCGGTAGAACCGCAACCGCTCGGGGTGACAGCAGAGATACAAGGTTCCCCCTCGGCTGTTCATGGCAGCTTTGATGAGCTGGGCTCCGATGCCGGCGCCGCGCCTGTCGTCCTTCACCAAGACGTCGTCGACGATCACCGTCTGGGGTTCGATCTCGATCAGGCGCACGTTGCCGACGATCGCCCCGTCTCGAGCGATATAGGCCGCGCCTCGGTCCAGCACGGGGTCATCCCACTGCTGGGCTGCGAAGAACTCTTCCAGGTCCGACCTGTCGTGGCGCGTCGCTCTGGTGATGAACATCTAGCCGGCCCGCCTTCGTCGCTGCAGCTCCATGGCCCTCGAACGTAGTTGCTCGAGAACCTCTTCCGGCACGATCACCTGGTTCTTACCACCGGGTAGGCCCCGATCCGGCCGCATCTCGCCGTGATAGTCACTGCCTCCCGAGACGATCAGGTCCTTGGCCCGGCCCAGAGCGCGGAACGGTTCCTGCTCCACCTCCGGCAGGTCACCGTGGTAACCCTCGATGCCGCTTAGACCTGCAGCGGCCAGATCCTCCACGAAACGCTCGAGCTCCTCGAAGCCGAGATTCAGCGTGAAGGGATGGGCGAGCACGGGCACGACGCCGGCCGAGACCATCAGCTCGACCGCCTCGATCGGCTTGTAGAGCTTGCGGTTGAGGTACGCCTTGGCTCCCTTGGCGAGGTAGGTGTCGAACGCCGCCTGATAATCCGGGACCACACCGTGGCGAACGAGCACCGCGGCGAAATGAGGACGGCCGATCTGGGCGCCGGGTCCTCCCGCTTCATCCTCGACCTCCTCGAACGTCACCTCGACCCCGAGCTCGTTGAGCTTTTCCACCATGAGCCGGTTGCGGTCGGCCCTGGCACGCTGAAGCTCCGCCAACGCAGCCGACAACGGGTTGTCCTCCTGGGGCACGAAGTAGCCGAGGAGATGCATCGTGGGACGCGCGCTGGGGGTCCACCCCCGGGCCGCGAAGTCCTCGACATCACACGAGATCTCGACACCCGCCACGACCTCGACCCCATGCTCTCGACCCGCGGCGATCGCCGCTGCACAACCCGCATCGTTGTCATGATCGGTAACCGCTATAGCGGTCAATCCAGCAGCAGCGGCCTTTGCAACCAACTCCTCGGCGAGTCCCCGCCATCAGAAACAGTCGTATGAGCATGAAGATCGATCAAACCTTCTCTTCTATCCAACGAGGAAGGGCACAAAGTCGATCCACAACCCCGCTCATCGACACCGGGACGATATTAGGTCACGACGGGACGAGTAGCCGTCGTCCCTGAGCTGCTAACCCACGAGGAAGGGCCGGGTCATCCCGTGGGGAGGGCAACCGGAGGCGCACGGCGTGCCCCGTCCTGGAGGAGTGCAGCCGCCGTGTGCCGGACCGCGAGGAGGCGGGCGCCGATCAGGCGCCCCCGGAGCGGAGCCGCCTGCGCCCCCGGAGGGATGCGCCTGTCCCGACCGGCCAAGACCTATGCCTCCAGGTACTTGAGCTCGATGAGTTTGTCGATGACCTTCTGGGCCGACTCCTCGACCGTCTCGTCTCCCGTCTTGCACACGACCTCGGCGTTCTCGGGCGGCTCGTACGGATCGTCGATCCCGGTGAAGCCCTTGATCTCACCGGCACGAGCTTTGGCGTAGAGGCCCTTGGGGTCTCTCTCCTCGCACACCTCGAGTGGAGCGTCCGCATAGATCTCGATGAAGTCCTTGATCATCGTGCGGGCTTCATCACGGATCGCCTTGTAAGGAGAGATGGGCTGCGGTTATCACGAAGACGCCGTTGCGTTGCAGCAGGTGAGCGACGAACGCTATGCGCCGGATATTGGTGTTGCGGTCTTCTTCGAGAATCCGAGACCCTTCGACAGGTTCTCGCGAACCACGTCGCCGTCCAGGATCTCGACGGGAACCCCGGCGTCGAGGAGCTTCTCTTCGACCAGCTGGGCGATAGTGCTCTTGCCGGAACCGGAAAGTCCCGTGAACCACAACACGGTGCCGCGCTCTCTGTTCGCCTGCTTCATGGTGCGTCTCCTTCCAAGAGGTCGTGTCGGTTGCTCCGAACTGTTCTGTGCTCTCACGCGGACGCCGTTCTCGCTACGCCTCTACTTTCGTAGTGCGCTGGTGCCTAGGGCGTCGGCGGCCGGCTCGAGGCCGAACAGGTCCAAGATGGTCGAGTGGACGTCCCACAGGTGCAGACCTTCCTTCATCGTGCCCCCGCCGTGACCGGGGCGTTGTTCATGATGAAGATGCCATGTTCGGCGTGGTTTGCTTCGTCGGGACCGGTGTCGTTCTCGAACGTGTAGTGCGAGCCGTGGCCTAGCGATCCCACGCTTCGCCAGCGCAGCTCTCCGAAAATGACGATGAGGTCGGGGGCCACGCCCTTCTGGACCTGGTAGATGTCTTCCGGCTTCAGGGCTTTGTTGCCCATGGGGTTCCCTTCATGATCCACCATCGCCTCGATCTTGCGGATCAGCTCGTCGCGCACCTTTTCGTGGTCGGCCGCCGGGATGATCCCCTCCGGCTCGCGACCCTCGACGTTCAAGAAGAGCCGTCCGTAATAACCCCCGTCGCCCCACGCCGTGGTCTTGGACCAGTCGATCTCCATCTTGTTGAGCGGCGTGACGCCGTCGGCCTCGTTCGAAAAAGCGAGATAACCCTCAGACCGCAACCACTCGTTGAAGCACACGCCGCCGACCATCGCCTTGGCGCCGTGATCGGAAACGACGAGAACGGTGGTGTCTTCGTCTGCATGCTTCAAGAGGTCGCCGATCTTCCCGTCGAGGAAGCGGTAGTAGTCGCGCAGCGATTCCTTGTACGGGTTGTCCGGCTCGTAGCGCGGGTGGTTCGGGTCGATGAAGCTCCAGATCCCGTGGTTCAGACGATCGGGGCCCATCTCCACCATCATGAAGAAGTCCCACGGCTTGTTGGACAGCAGGTAGTCCGCCGTCTTGAACTTCATGTCCGTCATCTTGTAGGCCTCATCCAGGATGTATTGCGTGTTGTCGGTCCTGAAGTTACGGATATCGAAGATGAACTCACCGACGTTGCTTTCCAACTCCTGCTTTAGCTCTTTGGGGTAGGTGTACTCGGCCTGATTGTTGGGTGTCAGGAAGCAACCGATCTGGATGCCGTTGACCGGCTTCGGCGGATACATCGGAGGCACCGACATCACGATGCACTGCTTGTCGTTGTCCGAAAGGATGTCCCACACCGCCGGCTCTTTGACCTTGAAGGAGGTCGCGAACTCGAGACCGTCGTAGGTGTGGTCCTTGCGGTTGCGGAAGCCGTAGATGCCGAGCGTGCCCGGGTCCTTCGACGTCATCATGCACGCCCAGGCCGGCACCGTGATCGGCGGGACGATCGACTCCAGGGGGCCGAACACGCCGTTCTCCCGCAGCTTGGTCAGGTTCGGGATGTCGCCGGCGTACTCGTCGAAGATGTGTTCGGGCGGGGCGCAGTCGAGGCCGATCACCATCACGCGGCGCTCGCCCTTGGCACGCGCGGAGACCGCGTTCTTCTTCTCGGTCACCGCCTGAGAGGCAGAGGAGACAGCTTCCTCCCCCTTCTTCTTGAGCTTGTCGAGTAAACCCATCGGCTACGCCGATGCCTTCGCACGCTCGGCCTCGATGAGGATCCGCGCGACCTCTGGACGCGAGAACTCCGACGGGGGCTCGGTGCCCTCGCCGAGCATCTCGCGGACCTGAGTGCCCGAGAGATGCACGTGATGGCTGCGGTCGTGGGGACACGTCTTGGCGGACGCCATGCCCTCGCACTCCTTGCAGAAGAACGTGTGCTCGAACTTCAGCGGACGGATGCCCAGCTCCTGCTCGTCGAAGCGGTCGAACATCTCTTGTGCCTCGTAGGTGCCGTAGTAATCACCAACGCCGGCGTGGTCGCGCCCGACTATGAAGTGGGTGACGCCGTAGTTCTTGCGGAGCAGCGCGTGCCAGATCGCCTCCCGCGGCCCCCCGTACCGCATCGCCGCGGGGAACACCGAAAGGATCACCCGATCGTGGGGGTAGTAGTTCTCCATCAGGACCTCGTAGCACTTCATGCGCACCTCTGCAGGGATGTCATCGCCCTTCGTCCCACCGACCAGCGGGTGGATCAAGAGGCCGTCGACACCTTCGAGCGCGACCTTCGTCAGATACTCGTGGGCGCGGTGGATCGGGTTCCTCGTCTGGAAAGCGACGAGGGTCTTCCAGCCGCGTTTCGCGATCTCTTCACGAACCTGCAACGGCGTGAGGCGATAGTCCGCGAACTCATGCGAGAAGACGTTCTCCAGAACCGTTACCTCGCCACCGACGTACTTCGGGCCCTGCGAATAGATGTGCGCGACGCCTGGATGTTTGTCCTCGGTGGTCTTGTAGCACTTGGTCGCCTCATCCTGGGGGTCGTACGAGTAGATGTCTTCGATGTCGATGATCGCGACCGGCTTGCCTTCATGCACGATGGCCGCGCGGCTCCCCGGCGCAAGGTTCGCCAGCTCCTCTTCGGTGGGAGACAGGGTGATCGGAAGACTCCAGGGCACGCCGTTCGCCAGACGCATCTCGTTTACCACCGAGGTGTAGTCCGCCTCCTTCATGAAGCCCCGGTTGGGAGACACCGCTCCCACCGCGAGCAATTCGAGGTCCGAGAGGATGCGGCGAGAGCCCGCCTCGATCGTCGGAAGCGAAGCGGCCTCTTGCGCCAAACGTGCGGCTTCCTCGCGAGGAGCCATCCGGAGCTCTAAGGCTCCACCGTGAGGCTCGTTGCCCGGGACGTCTTTCAGCGTGGTCATAGCTGTCTCCAATCGCTCGACGGATTCACGAGGTCGGGAGGCGAGAGAGGCACCATCGGGCGCACACTCCCAGCGCACTCCTATAGCACTCCTAGGGTAGCAAACACGCGCCGCAGACGCCAGCTAGGAGGGAACCACGCCTCCCAGACGACGGTTGACGGCGTCGAGAGTGGCGCGGACGCACGTTTCGGTCACGGGCCCCCCTCTGGTGAGGGCGCCGCCCAGCACATCGAACTTCTGCTCCTCTTGCACGACGACCAGGACGGCCTCTTGCTCGCCCAAGCTGACCAGAGCGGCCGTCTTCAGCTTGAAGTGGACCTCGGGAACCAGGGTTCGCACCGCGCCGAGGGTCGCCTCGGCCAGAACCTTGAGCCCGTGGGGCGTCTTCTCCGACGACGACGTTCCCACGACCTCGCTTTCGGAGCTTCCTAGGGCGACGACCGCCTGGGACTGCCAGCTACTAGAGGTGAGGGCGACTCGCCGCAGGGCCGGGCGGCTCCTCCCCGGCGCGGCCGGGGCTGGGGTCGAAGCAGGAGCAGGAGTCGTGGCGGCGGGCGAGGGGGTCAGGGGGCCGTGGGATCGGGCGTCCTGCTCGGCGACCTCGGCGGCTCGCTCCAGCGACTCGAGGTCGCCGAAATACGACTCGGCCTCGAGCTCGAAGACGAACACCTGACTGACCGGCCCGCCGAGGTCCCGATGCGCGATCTCGTTCAAGATCTGGGATTGCACCGCGTCCCGGTCCGTTCCTACCTGGGTGAACGCCTGGATCTCCGAGGGGGTCCCGTCACTGGTGCGCAGGATGACGCAGCCCAGCACCCCGGGCAGCTGCTTTATGGAGGCTTCGAGATCCTCTAAGTCGGTATGGCTCATCGTCCCCCCGGGGCTCGGTCACCTCCGCACTATAAGTGCCCTGGGGCCCAGCAAAGGGGCAAAGAGATGCACCCGCCGAGCCTTCGTCCCGGCCGAAACCGGTTTACGACTCAACGGGTGCAAGGGGGAATCTAGTCGTGTCCGAGATCGGCAACAAGGGCTTCGGCCCGAGTTTCTTCGCGACTTCCACGATTTCTTCCCACTCTCGAGTCGCCCGGTCTCCCTCCCAGGCCGGCGGGAGTCCCCGAGGGCAGGGACGCGCGAAAAAAGAGCCGAGGCAGGCAGGTCTCCTCACACTTCGCCCGAATCCGTTAGAGGTTGCCCGCCGATCGAGCCTGTGGCAGGATGCCGAGCGATCATCCGCCCGGGCCGAGCCGGTAGACGGGGTGACGTAAAGGGTCTTCGCGGGCCTGTGGATCCGGTGACCGACCGAAGGAGCTGACCGCCAGGATGCTTTATCGAGGAGGACGCGCATGGATCGCGCTGACCATCCTCATGACCCTTCTCATCCCCGCAGCGGGCGTCTTCGCCGGGCCCAAGGACGAGCTGAACGACAAGAAGGCGGCCCTCGAGAAGGTACAAGCCGAGATCGAAGCCCACGAAGCCCAGGCCGGCTCGCTCGAAGAGCAGGCGGACGCCATCAACGACAGCATGATCCGGCTCCGCAACGAGCTCTCCCGGCTCACCATCGAGATCGCCCAGATCGAATCCGATGTGAGGAACGCCCAGGCCAAGATCGACGACCTTCAGGCCCAGATCGACGAGATCGAAGCGGTCGCGACGCGCCAGGCGGTCTCCCTGTACAAATCGGGAGCCACAGAGACGCTCGACGCTCTGTTGAATGCGCATTCGCTCACGGAGCTCGACAACAGGGTCGAGATGCTGGGCGTGGCGGCCCAACAGAACACCGGCGCCTTGGTCCAGTTCGGCCGTCTTCAGGTCGAGATACAGGCCGCCCATCAGGAGCTGTTCGACCAGAAGGAGCGGCTCGAGGGGGCTCACGAGCGGCAGTCGGGGGTCCTCGCCAGCCTCGACGAGCGTCATGTCGTGCTTCAGGAAAAGCTCGCCCTGATCGAAGCGAAGCTGGGTGAGGAGCATGCGCACGAGGGCGACCTCGAGAACGCCATCCAAGACATCGAGCAGACGATCCTGGAAAAGACCACGCTCCACTCGGTGGCCGTCCTGGGCAAGTCCAGCGCCGGCTACATCTGGCCTCTGAACGGAAGCATCACCTCTTACTACGGGCCCCGGTGGGGGGGCATGCACACGGGTCTCGACATCGACGCCGTCACGGGTCAGCCGATCGTGGCGTCGAACTCGGGCACCGTCATCCTGGCGGCTCCATATTCCGGGTACGGCAACGCCGTGATAATCGATCATGGCGGGACCCAGACGCTCTACGCACATATGTCGTCGATCGGCGTAGGCGAGGGTCAGCAGGTGTCCCAGGGCGAGATCGTGGGCAACGTCGGATGCACCGGATCCTGCACCGGAGACCACCTGCACTTCGAGGTTCGGGTCGGTGGCTCGCCCGTGGACCCGCTGGGTTACCTGCCCTAGCCGTTGGCTGGGAGCAACACCTTCTCGTAGCTGTCGACCGTTCTTCGCGCGCGCATACCGACCCGCTCATAGAGACGAACCGCGCCCGTCCGGTTACCCGCGTCAACACCCAGAGCCGCCGCCGGTAGCCCCCGGCGCTTGAAGAGCGCGAAGGAATGGGTCAGCAAGAGCTCGCCGACCCCGCGGCCCCTGGCTTCCTTGCGCACCCCGAGATCATTCACCCATCCCTCTCCGAGCTTCACCACGTTGATGGCTGCGCCAACCAGCCGACCGTCCTCGACAGCCACGAGACTCAGTCCAGGGTCGAAGTCATGCCTCCCGGCAACCCGTCGCCAAAAGCTCTCGAACGAAGTCGGCGTCCACCCCCAGTGGTCGGCGAAGGCGTGCTCGATCAGCTCGTGGAGCGCTCGAGCGTCTCGGTCGGGATCCAATGCCCGCAGTGTGATCGAGGCGGGAACGGAACGGGGTTGCGGAAGATCGTTCAAGTCGATGGCCATATGCCAGAAGTGACGAACCAAGCTGTACCCCCGGCGCTCGAACATCGCACGAGCTCCTTCGTCTCGACCGGGAAAGTAAGTGCGCAGCAGGACGGGGCGCCGCCCCAAAAAGGGGGCCGCGTGAGTCGCTGCCTGCTCGAAGCGGTCCACGAGGAAGGTTCCGATGCCCCGATCTCGTTGCGTGGGCGATACCCACCCCTGCGCTTCAAGAGCCTCAGCGTCCTCACGCCGCGCATTCCAGAGCTCCGCGTATCCGACGATCTCGCCACCCTGCTCGACGACCCACGTGTCGATCTCTAGATCGAAATCGGGATCGCCGAGGTCCTCGGCGACATCGTCCTCCGTCACCCATGGGCTCGATCCCAGCGATACATCGACCGAGTTGACCAGCGCAGCGATCGCACCGGCGTCGCCGCGACGGGCAGAACGAAGGCTGAAACCATCCGGCAGATCGCTGTCCAAATCACCCTCCCGCGAGAACGATCACCAGCTTCCCCATATGCCAACGCGGGCACAAGCACCTTGGAGTTTGCAGCTCTGGAGCGGAGGGAGGGGTCCCGTCGTGGAAGCAGGGGGGCCTTGAGGGGCCCACGCGGGGCAACGACCTTCACGTCGGGTTTATTGCTCTGGAGCGGAGGGAGGCGGTCCCGTCGTGGAAGCAGGGGGCTCTGGAGCCCTTCGCAGGTTTCAGCTCTGGAGCGGAGGGAGGGGGTCCCGTCGTGGAAGCAGGGGGCTCTGGAGGCGCCCGCCCTCTTCAGCCGAACGAACAAGGTGGGCGGGCGCCGGAAGGAGCAGGCCCCGCCCGTTCAGGCGGCGCCGTCGCGCCCCCCTGCGTACGACGGGTGCCCCCGGCCCCGGAGCGGAGCCGCGCACGAAAAGGGGCCCGGTCTGTCGACCGGGCCCTTTCACTCTGTAGACCGAAAGTGCGGTTAGGCCGAAGGGCCTTACCGCATCCAGGGGAATGAGGTTAGCGCGGGTTTTGCGCTTACCTCATTTGCTACATCATGCCGCCCATGCCACCCATGCCGCCCATGCCGTGGTCGTGACCGCCCATGGCAGCGGCGCCGTCGTTCTCCTCCGGCTTGTCTACGACCGTGGCTTCGGTGGTGAGGAACAGACCGGCGATCGAAGCCGCGTTCTGCAGGGCAGAGCGTGTCACCCGGGCCGGGTCGATGATGCCCGAGGCCAGCAGATCGACGTACTCGCCGGTGGCAGCGTTCAGACCATGACCGGGCTTCTCGTTGCGAACCTTGTCGACCACCACGCCACCCTCGAGGCCGGCGTTCTGAGCGATCCACCGCAGCGGCGCATCCAGCGCCTCCATCACCGCACGGGCACCGGCGAGCTCGTCACCTTGAAGATCCAGGGCTTCGACCGCTTCCCGCGAGCGAACCAGCGTGGCGCCACCACCGGGGACGATGCCCTCTTCGACCGCAGCACGGGTCGCCGAGACGGAGTCCTCGATGCGGTGCTTCTTCTCTTTGAGCTCGACCTCGGTCGCCGCTCCAACCTTCAGAACCGCGACGCCGCCGGACAGCTTCGCGAGGCGCTCCTGGAGCTTCTCGCGGTCCCAGTCGGAGTCGGTGCGCTCGATCTCGGCCTTGATCTGCTCGATGCGGCCCTTGATCTCGTCCGCGTTCCCGTCGCCTTCGACCACGGTGGTGTTGTCCTTGGTCACGACGATCTTGCGAGCCCGGCCCAGCATCTCGAGGCCCACGGTCTCGAGCTTCAGACCGATCTCTTCGGAGATGAGCTGTCCGCCGGTGAGGATGGCGATGTCCTGCATCATGGCCTTGCGGCGGTCACCGAACCCGGGCGCCTTCACCGCGATCGAGGTGAACGTGCCGCGGATCTTGTTGACGACGAGGGTGGCCAGAGCCTCTCCCTCGACGTCTTCCGCGATGATGACCAGCGGCTTGCCGGACTGCATGACCTTCTCGAGGACGGGCAGCAGATCCCGCACCGTCGAGATCTTCTGCTGGGCAAGGAGGATGTAGGCGTCCTCGAGGACGGCCTCCATGCGGTCCTGGTCCGTGATGAAGTACGGGGAGATGTAGCCCTTGTCGAACTGCATCCCCTCGACCAGCTCGAGCTCCATCCCGAAGGTGTTGCTCTCCTCGACCGTGATGACGCCGTCCTTGCCGACCTTGTCCATGGCTTCGGCGACCATCTCGCCGATCTCGGGGTCGTTGTTGGCAGAGATCGAAGCAACGTGAGCGATCTCCTCACGCCCTTCCACATCGCGCGACTGGCTCTTGATCGAGCCGATGGCGGCCTCGACGGCCTTCTCGATGCCCCGCTTCAACGACATCGGGTTGGCGCCGGCCGCGACGTTCTGGAGACCCGACTTGATCATCGCCTGAGCGAGAACGGTAGCGGTGGTCGTTCCGTCACCGGCGACGTCGTTGGTCTTGGTCGCGACCTCTTTGACCAGCTGAGCCCCCATGTTCTCCCACGGGTCCTCGAGCTCGATCTCTTTGGCGATCGTCACGCCGTCGTTTGTGATCGTGGGAGCGCCCCACTTCTTGTCCAGGACCACGTTGCGGCCGCGGGGGCCGAGGGTCACGCGGACCGCGTTGGCGAGGCGGTTGACGCCGGCTTCGAGCCCGCGCCGAGCCTCTTCATCGAACTTGACTATCTTCGACATTCAGTTTCTCCGTTTCTGTTGAGGGACCGATTAACCGACGATCGCGAGGACGTCGCGGGCCGACAGGATGAGCAGGTCCTCGCCTTCGACCTTGATGTCAGTGCCTCCGTACTTCGAGTAGAGGACCCGGTCACCCTCTTTCACGTCGACCGGGATGAGGTCGCCGGTGTCGCTGCGCTTTCCCGGACCAACGGCCAAAACGGTGCCCTCCTGAGGCTTCTCCTTGGCGGTGTCGGGGATCACCAGGCCGGACGGAAGGGTCTCGTCACCTTCGTCGGGACGGACCAGGATCCGGTCCTCCAGCGGCTTGATCGTCTTCGTAGCAGTAGCCATTTACCTACCTCCTGCGGGGTTGTCCTGCGATTAGCACTCCAATGGTGCGAGTGCTAAGGATAGCCCCCCGTGCGCGGGATGGTCAAACGCGAAAGAGCGGGCCCCCAGGGGGCCCGCTCTTTGTCAGCGTATGAGGCTGCTTCGGGCGCTGGAGGCGCCCGGGCCTTTTACGGCTTTAGCTCGTAGCGCACCGGGGCGGGGTCGCCGGCGAAGTTCGCCAGTAGCACCCAGCTGACTCCCGCGGGCATGATCCCCTCGGCGTCGCTCTTCTCTCCCACGGTGGCCGCGGCCGAGATCGACGTCGGCAACAGGACGCAGTCCTTGTCGTAGAAGAAGGCGTAGAGGTCGTGTCCGAGCGCCACGGAGTCCGCGGTCGCTGTGATCGTCGACTGGATCTTCTGGTACGCCTTCGGGACCTCGTAGACGAAGGCGTCGAGCCCGTTCGATGCGGGGATGGCGCAGCGGGCTTCAAACTCGTTGGCGGTGATCGAGTTCACCTCTCCGGTCGATGAGTACAGCATCGTGTGCGCGATCGCTATGACGCCATCCGGGCTCGTGTAGGGCTTGGGCTTCTTCTTGCCTGCCGCAGCCGGCGCGACGAGCGCCGCCACCATCACAACAACCAGAGCCATCAACATGTACTTAGACCTCATCGTGCGCTCCTTGGTAGATGAACCGCCTCTGGTCCAACTGTTCGCCCCAACGGGTCGATATCCTGCCCGAGCCGCCATATCGGCGTCTAAGCCGCCCTCTAGACGGGTCGGAGGTTCGGGTCGGGTGCGGCGTCGAGGACCGTGGTAGGCCCTCTGCGGATCATCGCGGTAAGCCGCGCTGCCGCTCAGACCGCGTGCCCGCAGCGACCGCAGTAGGGGATCGAGACCTGGTGACGGCCCTCGTTGGCCGCGCCCTCGGGCGCAGATCCCCCCGGGGTCGCATCGTCCGTCCCCGCTTCTATGACGGCGACCCGCAGGTGCTCGGTCAAGCTATCTCCGCACATCGGGCACATGGGAGGCGAGGCGGCGCGCGGCTTCGCATAGCTGCCCGTGGCCCACGCCCGGGCCTCGGCTCGGCCCGAGAGCCTCTTCCCCTGACCGCCGCGTCCGGGGGAGGAGCCGCTCAGCAAACCGATCACCTGCTGGCGAACGGCGCCGAGCTCGGCCCCCAGGTCCACCAGGACACGGGCGGCGACTCCGTCGCCCTCGCTGATCAAGCCCAGCAGGATGTGCTCGGTACCGATGTAGTTGTGGCCGAGCTTCAGAGCTTCGCGCAGCGAAAGCTCCAGCACGGTCTTGGCACGGGGTGTGAAAGGGACGTGCCGCGGTTGGGGTGACTCACCCGCTCCGATGATGTCTTCCACTTGCCGGCGGACCTTCTCGAGCGAGATGCCCAGTGATTCGAGCGCCTGGGCGGCGACACCCTCGCCTTCATGGATCAGCCCCAGCAAGATGTGCTCGGAGCCGATGTAGTCGTGGTTGAGAAGCCGCGCCTCTTCTTGGGCAAAAACGATGACTCGCTGGGCCCTGTCGGTGAAACGTTCGAACAACGTCAGCCTCCGGTCAACGGGAGGTTCGGGTGGGGGGCTGCATCCAAGGGGGTCGTGCGGCCCCGGCGGATCATCGCGGTGGCACAGGCGGCGACCATCGCCGCGTTGTCGGTGCACAGCTCCAGGGGAGGCACCGTCATCTTGATGCCTCGCTCGGCGCATCCCGTCGCGAGTCCCTGCCTGAGGCCGGAGTTCGCGGCCACCCCACCGCACAAGAAGACGCGCTCGGCCCCCACGTGGTCGGCCGCCGCCAGCGTCTTGGCCACCTGGATGTCGACCACGGCCTGCTGGAACGACGCCGCTATGTCCTCGACCACCACCGGTTCCCCCCGGGCCTCCAGCTTCCGGACGTGGTTGATCACGGCCGTCTTGATCCCGGAGTAAGAAACGTCGAAGCCGGGCTCGCCCGACATCGCTCGAGGGAACCTCACGGCGGTCGGGTTGCCCAGCAACGACATCCGGTCGATCTCCGGCCCCCCCGGGTAATCCAGCCCCAGGAAGCGAGCGACCTTGTCGAAGGCCTCTCCGGCAGCATCGTCGATCGTGCTTCCGAGGATGTCGTAATCACCGTGGTCGACGGCGTGGACGACCAGGGTGTGGCCTCCCGAGATGATGAGGGCCAGGGCCGGGAACCTCGCGTCGGGATCGACCAGCAGGTTCGAGTAGAGGTGGGCCTCGAGGTGGTTCACTCCCACGAACGGGAGCTCCAGAACGGCCGCGATGGCCTTCGCCTCCGACACTCCCACCAGCAGAGACCCGATCAACCCGGGACCTATGGTCGCCGCTACCGCGTCTAGATCCCAGAACGTCGCATCCGCCCGCAACAGGGCTTCACCGATCACGGGGGTCAACGCCTCCACGTGAGCACGGGCCGCCACCTCAGGCACGATGCCGCCGTACTCGCCGTGCAGGTCGCCCTGGGAGATGATGACGTTGGAAAGGATCTCGCGGCCCCCTTTGACCACCGCGGCCGAGGTCTCGTCACACGATGTCTCGATGCCGAGGACAAGGGTGCTCTCGTCCCACTCCTGCATGGGAAGCTCCCGAGTGGCGGGTGCGGGCGCGGTCAGCACGGACTCGCCCTCGAAAGATCCCAGATCTGAAGCGGTCGCCGGCCGCCCCATCGGGTCGCGCGGGATATCGCTCATTCGGCCCCCGCGGCATCCAGCTCGTCGCGGATCCCACCAAGGCGGATCCTGTATGCGGTCGATGCCACCTCGGGGGCCTCCATGATGTAGGCGTCTTCGTTGGTCTCTATGTAGTAGCCCTTGCGGGTCCCGACGACCGAGAACCCGAACTTCACGTACATCGACTGCGCGACGTGGTTCGACACACGCACCTCGAGAGAGACGACCTGGGCGCTGCGGGCTATCGCCTCGGTGATCAGGGCCAGGAGCAACCGGGTTCCGACCTTGCGGCCGTGCAGATCGGGATCCACCGCGATGTTCGTCACGTGCGCCTCGCGTCCCATGAACATCATCCCGGCGTATCCCACGACCTCTCCTTCGTGGCGAGCAACGAGATATGAGCGCGACGATCGTTGCGCCAGCTCCGACAGGAACAGCGACGGGCTCCAGGGCCGCGGGTATACCCGGGACTCGATCGCCAGCACCCTGCGCAGGTGGCGCCGGCGCATCCGGGTCAGCTCGATCTCCTCGGCGGGCCCCGGCCTGAACTCCGGACGTCGGGCCTGGGCGCTCACGCTGACCGCTCCTGACGGATGCGATCCCACCGGATCCGCCTCGCCGACTGCCGCAGGTAGAGCGGCTTGAGGTCATAGGGAGAATCGAAGTCCTCCCGGAACAGCCGAGGCAGGCTCAGCTCCACGAGCGCGCGAGCATCGGGAAAGGCGTGTGTCATGGTGCCTATCTCGGCCACCGTGCCCAGCTCTTCGAACATGTCCCGGTACAGCAAGGCGCCGTTGCCGACCAGCAACACCTCTTCCGGCCGCGACGCGATCCCGATCGCGAGCTGACCCGGCTTCTCGACGCGATATTCCGTCATCCGCTGGATGCCTCCAGGCGAGGCTCGATAGAAAGCGTGGAAGACCTCGTTGCGCCTCGCGTCCAGGACGGCGCAGATGGTCTTGGCGGTGTAACGGACCTCGTATGCCACCAGGTCGAGACTCGCCATGCCGACCATGGGCAGAGAAAGCGTCTGCGCCACCGCCTTGGCCGTGGCCACGCCGACACGCATCCCCGAGAAGAGGCCGGGGCCGAGGCTCACGGCCACCGCACCCAGATTGCGGTAACCGAGGCGCGCCTCTTCGAGGCAGAAATGGATCGCGGGCAGCAGGAACTCGTTGTAGTTGGCCCCGCGCGAGACCATCGCGCTGGCGACGACTCCCTGTTCGGAGCCGATCGCCACGCTCGCTTGAGGCGTAGAGGTCTCTATGCCCAGGACCAGCATCAGGCCTCCTCGCCTTCGGATGTGGGATGCCTATGGTCGCGTGCGTGCGGCTCGGGCGTGACGACGAACCGAGGACCGTCGCTGTGGAGGGCTGCGGCGTTCAACAGCGTCTCGGCCGTCGAGCGCATCGCCTGCACCTTCCCGATCCATTCCGGCCCGTGTGGACGAAAGATCAAGCAGCGTTCGTCGTCGGACTCGGGATCCTTGGCCCGGCGCATCTCGATCTCTAGATGACGCCGCGGCAACATGGGCGCGATCGCCTCCCCCCACTCGATCAAGACGATCGACCGGGGGTCGAGGTACTCCTCGAAGCCGAGGTCGTGCACCTCTTGGAAGGAGTTCAGTCGGTACACGTCGAGATGGACGATGGGGTAGCGCGCCTCGTATTCGTGAACGATCGTGAACGTGGGGCTGGTCACTGCCCTTTCCGCTCCAAGCGCCACCGCCACGCCCTGCACGAAGGCGGTCTTGCCGGCTCCCAGATCGCCGCTCAAGCTGATCACGTCGCCGGGAAGCAGGACGGGAGACAACGATGCTCCCACGATGCGCGTCTCCTCCGCCGAGTAGGTGCTACAGACCAGCGCGCGATGGCTCACGAGAACAGACCCAGTTGCTCGGCCTCAGTGCTCGAGGCGCTTCGACTCCTGCGCGCCTCGTCAACGATCGCCCTGGCACGGCCGATGTCGTGGCGGATCGCGTCCAGCCGGCTCACGCCACCGTCGCTTCCTCCGCGGAGGGCCGCGGCGGGATGGAAGGTGGGGACGACGGTGGCTCCGCGGAAACCGAACGTGGCCCCGCGGGCTTTCGTGATGCCGATCGGGCGGCCGATCACGAACTGCGTCGCGAAGTTCCCGAGCGTGACGATGACATCCGGGCGCATGTGGTCGAGCTGCGCTTCCAGATAGGGGCGGCACGCCTCGATCTCGTCGGGCAACGGGTTGCGGTTGCCCGGCGGACGGCACTTCACGACGTTGACGATGCCGACCGAGGATCGATCCAGCTCGACCTCTGCCAGCAGCCGATCGAGGAGCTGGCCCGACGCTCCGACGAAAGCCTCACCGAGGCGGTCCTCATGGAAGCCCGGGCCCTCTCCTATGAACAGCACGTCGGAGTCGAGGTTGCCTCCGGCCCACACCACCTGGGTCCGGCTCTCCGAGAGACGGCACCTGGTGCAACTCAGAGCTTGGGTGCGGATGAGGTCGATGTCGACCGGGGGCCCGGGGGACTGCGCCATGGGAGTGACAGTGTACGTACACAGCCTGAGGGCCGGGTCTGTAGAACGAGGGCGGGTGACTAGGCTCCAACGAAGGGGGCCGGACCACCAGCCCGGGACACCGTCTGCGGGATGGTTTGGTCGAGGATCAGCCGGCCCCGATCGCCTAGACCGTGAGTCTGCCGTCCTCCATCAACGTGTCGCCGTCGACGCTGATGCGCCCGCCGCGGCGGAGGTCGCAGACCATGTCCCAGTGGACCGCGGAGCGGTTCGTGCCTCCCGTCTCGGGATAGGAGGCGCCGACGGCCAGGTGAACGGTTCCACCGATCTTCTCGTCGAGCAGGATCTCGCCGGTGAAACCGGTGATCCCGAAGTTGGTCCCGATCCCAAGCTCGCCCAGCGTCCGCGCGCCGGGATCGGTGTCGAGCGTCTTGATGAGGAACGCTTCATTCTTGGCGGCGGTGGCCTCCACGACCTTGCCCTCGCTGAACGTGAGCCGGATCCCTTCCACGGCCTGGCCGCCGTAGATGGCCGGATAGGTGAACGACACGACGCCTCGAGTGCCGGTCTCGACCGGGCCCGTGAAGATCTCGCCGTCGGGGAAGTTCGCGGTTCCGTCGGCCGGGATGAAGGTGCGATCGGTGATATCCAGATAGAGATCGGTCCCCTCTCCTTCTACATGCACCTCGTGACGCCCTTCGATCCACTCCAGCAAGCGGGCGTGATGGCGCGCGACCTTCTTCCATTCGCCGACGGGGTCCGGAGCAGAGACGAGACACGCGTCGTAGAAGAAGTCCTCGTACTCCTCCAGGCTCATCTCGGCATCCATGGCGATGGCTTCGGTCGGGAACAACGTCACGTTCCACCTGAGCTCGCCCGTTGCCCCCCGCTCCATGCGACGGTCCATGAGCTGTCGCCTGGCTTTGGAGGCAACGATCTGGCGGGCAGGATCCACCCTCGATAGCTGCCTGGTGTTTATGTCGCTGATGATCGAGAAGTCGACGTCGAGGTTCTCGACGTACCAACGCTCGGGCTCCCAGATGTAACCCAGCTGTTCATCGGTTGCCACCCGATACAGAAGTGGTTGAGCGGCCGGGAGTGAGGGACGCAGGATCGGGTGGGCCCCACGCTCGAGGCACCGCCGGTAGAGCGCCAACATCAGGGGCTCGGCGACGTACGAGCCCCTGATCGAAACTCGATCGTCGGCTCGCACCTCGACCGAGTAGTCGACCAGGACGTCGGCCATCTTCTCGACGCGTGGGTCTCTCATGGATGAGCTCCTAACGGCTCTGCGGGAGGGCCCAACACGTCGGCAAGGAACCGCTGCAGCATGTCATTGAAGTCCTCGTGCCGCTCCAACATCGTCATGTGTCCGCACTCCTCGAGCACCCGCAGCTCTGCCTTGGGAAGCCGCTGCGCGAGGTATTCCGAGGCCCGGGGCACGGTCAGCCGGTCGTGCGTGCCGCTGATCACCAACACCGGGACCGTGACCCTGTCAAGGAGCTCCGTCACGTCGAAGTCGCGATAGGACTTTACGAGGTCGAAGAGCACGTCGGCCGAGGTGTCGGCGAGCATGTCGTAGGTGAAGTCGATCTGCTTCGCGGACGCGTGCGGTCCGAACGCGGCGAACGAGACCGCGAGGAAGACCTGGTCGGTCGGCTTGATGATCTTGCGGAGGCGTTGGATCCGGTCGTGCTGCCCGCCGAGCATGTCGAGCGGGCTGCGCACCACCCGCTCGAGCTTGGACACGACGGCGCCGCCGATGCTGGTGTCGTACGCAGGCCGATAGGTCGTGTTCGACAAGACCAAGCCTTTGATCCGGGGGCCGAGCCAGTCGTTGCGCATGCAACACAGCTGCAGAGCGATCATGCCGCCGATGGAGTGCCCGACGAGGACGGCTTCTTCCAGCTCCGCATCGCGGATCACCGCCTCTAGATCATGCGCCAGGTTCTCGATCGTGAAGTCGGCGTCGCCTTTCGTTTGTGACCGCCCGTGGCCGCGGAGGTCATAGAAGACGAGCCTTTGTCCTCCCACGCCGGGCATCTGGTAGTGCCACAGGTCGGTGCGAAGAGCCGATCCATGGATGAACACCGCGCCCCGGGCAACCGCGGGTCCCGCCTCCTCCACGTAGATAGCGGCGCCGTCGGGACGATGCACGAGGCGCGCCCGCTGTCCCCGCCTCTGACCGAACCCTTCCCCGGCCTCCGGATCGTTGCGGCGCCTCCGCCTGACGACCGAGCGAGAAGCGATCGCCCCCGCACCCACCCCAATGGCCGTACCCGCCAACGCGAAGACTTTCCTTCTCATCCGCCCGCTCTTTCGTTTAAGAACACCCTCGGAACGCGCGATGGGATCCTGGTGGTCACCTCGTAGTTGATCGTGCCGATATGGGCGGCCAGTTCCTCTGCCGAGACGCGATCGCTGCCCTCGTCGCCGATCAAGGTGGCCACGGTGCCCACCTCGATCTCGTCTTGGCCCACGTCGACCATGAACTGGTCCATGCAGACGGTGCCCGAGACGCGGTAGCGAAGCTCGTTCATCATCACGTCCGCGCGACCCGACAACCTCCGGTCGTATCCGTCGGCATAACCAGCAGTGATCGTCACGATCCGACTGGCTTTCTTGACCTCATAACGCAATCCGTAAGAGAGTCCCTCTCCCGCCTTCACCCCCTTCGTCATGTTCACCCGCGCCCGCAGAGCCAGCGCCGGCTTGAGGTCGAGGGTCCCCAGCAGGTCCCGGCTCGGCCACAGGCCGTAGCACGCCACCCCGCAGCGAACGACATCGAAGTGTGTGTCGGGATCGGCCATGGTGGCAGCCGAATTCGCAAGATGCCGGTAGCGGAGCTTCGCCCCCGCCTTTTCGATCTGATCCGTGAGCTTGTGGAAGAGATCCAGTTGTTGACGGGTGAACGGATGTCCCGGGAGGTCGGCGACGGCAAGGTGGCTCCATGCGCCCTCCACCACCAGCGCGGGGGCGGAGAGCAATGACTTCACGGCGCCGGCGACCTCGTCCGGCGGCACGCCGACACGGTGCATGCCGGTGTCGAGCTTGAGGTGCACGTTGACCGTCCTGTCCATCTCCGTGGCGGTCCGGGACAAAGCATCGGCGAAAGCCTGCGTGTACACGGTGGGCGTCAACGAGTGCTCGAGCATCGTTCTAACCGCGGCCGCGGGGGGCTCGGTGAAGACATGGATCGGAACGGTGATCCCGGCTTCTCGAAGATGGAGACCCTCGGCGACCCGAGCCACGCCGAGCCTGGTGGCACCCGCCTCCAGCATCGCGAGCGCGGACTGCGGATTACCGTGCCCGTAGGCGTAGCCCTTGACGACGCCCATGATCTCGGCCCCCGCGAGCTGCATCTTCAACGCGCCGACGTTGTGGCGGATGGCGTCGAGATCCACCTCCGCCCACACGGGATGGCCCCTGGCCTCTATCTCTTCAGCAGTGAAGGACATGCTCAGGCAGGGTATGGGTTGCGGATGCGCCGGACCGCCTCGGGCAGAGCTTCGGCAACGTCCCAGGCGACCACGCCCGTCGCACCTATCCGTTCCGTTGCGACCGCTCCCGCCACCCCGTGCAGGTAGCACGCCGCGATCACGGCGCCCGGGTGGTGGTGGCGGGCCAGGAGAGCGCCGATGGCTCCCGCCAAAACGTCGCCCGTGCCCGCGGTGGCCAACTCCGCTCCCCCGACGGGGATCACGGCGGCCGACGCCGATCCGCGCCGCGAGGACGGAGTCACGGCTCGACGCCCGGACGGCAGGAAGACGCCTCCGGTGGGGTCCACCACGATCGTGTTGCGGCCCTTCAACACGACCATGCAGCCGAACCTCTCGGCGGCCGCGCGCGCGCTCGCGAGTCGGTCCCGCAGCACCTCTGCGGTCTCGATGCCGAGGAGGCGGCCCAGCTCGGCCGCGTGAGGAGTGATCACGGTGAGGGCCTCGCGGTCCAGAAGCTCGGGTGAGGCAGCAACGACGTTCAGGGCATCGGCATCCAAAACGAGGGGAAGCTCGACCTCGTCCAGCGTCCTTGCCACCAGCTGTTTCTGCCGCTCGCGCGTTCCCGATCCTGGACCGATGACCAGGGCGTCGGCTCTGGCGAGCACCGGCGCGAAACCATCAAGAGCCTCGGCGCCGAGGTCGGGCTCGTCACTCACCTCGTGCTTGAGGATCTCGGGCAACAGCGCGCTCGCGGCCTGCAGAACCCCGGCGGTGGATCCGAGCGAGACGTAGCCCGCGCCCATGCGTGCGGCCGCGCGCGCGCTGAGCATCGGAGCGCCTGTGATCGCATCCGAACCCGCCAAGACGGCCACCGACCCATGAGACGTCTTGTGGTCGTCGGGTCCAGGATGCGGCAGGTAGGGCCACAGATCGGCTTCCTCCACGACGCCCGCCTCGTAGTCGTGCACCCCGATGCCGATATCCACGACCTCGACGCGCCCGCCGAGATCCGGGGGACGGAAGAACGTCTCGAGCTTCTCTGCTCCGATGGCGACCGTGACGTCGGCGGGGACCCGGCCGGCCGAGGACACATCGATCGACACGATCTTGGGGGGTGGCGAGACCAGGGGGGCCGCCTCTGAGCCGTCGGCCCCGTAGAGGGTCTCCTCTCCTTGGGCCACCTGAGAGATCGCGGCCAGGGCCTCGCGGGCCAGGCCCCGAGGTTCGCCCTCGAACCCGGTGCCGAAAACAGCGTCCACTATCAGGTCGCAAGAGAGATGGCGCTTGTCGAAGACGAGGACCGGGCAACCGCTGGTCCTGAGACGATCCAGATGGTCCGCAGGCGGGCCTTTCGCCTCGGATGGGTCGAACGCGGTGCAGCAGACGACTCCGAGCCCTTCGAGATGCAGCATCCGGGCGACGACGAACCCGTCGCCTCCGTTGTTGCCGCTGCCGCAGACGACCGTGACCTTCTTTCCATACCGAGCGCCCAGCTCCCGGAGCACCACACCGCCAACCGCTCTTCCTGCTCGCTCCATGAGTAGCTCCGGAGGGCTGCCCGCCGCGATCGCCGTCTCATCCGCCCGACGCATCTCGTCGAGCGTGACCAGGGGGCGCACTACTCGACGGTGACGCTCTTGGCGAGGTTGCGCGGCTTGTCCGGAGGCAGTCCTTTCTCCTTCGTTATGAAGTAGGCGAGCAGCTGGAGCGGGATCGTGTCCAGGATCGGGCTGAGCAGCGGTTTCGTCGACGGAACCTCGAGCAGCTGATCGGCCAGCGCGCGAGCGCGTTCGTCTCCCCGAGGCGCGACCAGGATCACCTCGGCCCCGCGAGCGCGGACCTCTTCCACATTGGCCAGCATCTTGTCGTAGAGCTTCGCGCCCGTCATCACCGCCACCACGGGGACACCCGGTTCCAGCAACGCGATCGCACCGTGCTTCAACTCCCCCGCGGGATATCCCTCAGCGTGGATGTAGGAGATCTCCTTCAGCTTCAACGCTCCTTCCAGCGCGACCGCAGTCCCGACACCGCGGCCGATGAAGATGAAGTCTCGGGCGTCGGCGTACCTCTTCGCGGCGCGTCGGACCTCGTCCTCGAGCAGCAGAACCTCTTCGACCTGGTCCGGCAGAGCCTCCATGGCGGCGAGGGTCTCGGCGACCTTCTGCGGCTCCATGCTCAATCGCTGCTGTCCCAGGTAGAGAGCGAACAGATTGAGGGCGACCAGCTGGGCCAAGAAGGTCTTGGTGGCTGCAACCCCGATCTCAGGGCCGGCGTGCGTGAACAAGACCGCGTCAGCGTCTCTGGTGATCGAGGAACCGACCACGTTCGTGATGGCGACCACGCTCGCCCCCATCTCTTTCGCATAGCGGATAGCCGCCAAGGTGTCCGCGGTCTCGCCGGACTGCGCGATCCCTATGACGAGGCAGGTCTCGTCCAGGACCGGATCTCGGTAACGGAACTCCGATGCGAGATCGAGCTCCACCGGGATGCGCGTGTAATGCTCGATCGAGTGCTTGGCGGCCATTCCGGCATGGAACGACGTGCCGCAGGCGACCACCACCACCTTCGTGATCCCCTGCAGCGTCTCGTCATCCCAGTGCACCTCGTCGAGGCGCACGCGGCCGCCGAGGTCGACCCGACCCCGCAGGGTGTTCCGCACTACCTCCGGCTGCTCGAAGATCTCTTTCAACATGAAGTCTTCGTAGCCGCCCTTCTCGGCCGCCTCCATGTCCCACTCGACATGCACTACCGGCGGCTCTACCTCGTTGCCCTCGAAGTCGAAAACGGTGACGGCGCCTCGGAGGACCTCCGCGACCTGGCGGTTGTCAAGTGGGATGACATCGCGCGTGTGCTTCAAGAGCGCGGGTATGTCGGATGCGACCAGGCCGATGCCATCTGCTGCCCCCACGATGATCGGTGGTTCTTGGCGGGCAACCACTATCCGGTCGGGTTCGTCGGAGCTGATGCACACGAGAGCAAAGGCGCCCTCCAAGACATCGACGGCTTCCAACACCGCTTCTCGCAGCGAGCAGGAACGCTCGTGGATGATCGACTCGATCAGGTGCGCAGCCACCTCGGTGTCGGTAGCCGAAGCGAAACGGTGTCCCTCGCGAGATAGACGCGCCCTCAAGACGTCGTGGTTCTCGATGATCCCGTTGTGGACGAGCGCGATCGTCCCGCTGCAGTCCACATGCGGGTGCGCGTTCTCATCGGTCGGACCGCCATGCGTCGCCCATCGGGTGTGACCGATACCGATGGTCCCCGGCAGATCGCGCCTCTCGACCTCGTCGATCAACGCATCCAGCCGCCCCGCTTTGCGAGCGGTCGCGATCTTCCCGTTCTCGATGATGGCGACTCCGGCGGAGTCGTAGCCTCGATACTCCAGACGTTCCATGCCCTCGACCAACAACGGCAGAGCCTGGTCGGCCCCTACGTAGCCGACGATCCCACACATGGGCGTCACCTCTTCTCTATGTGCGAGCGCGCTCATGGCGCGCAGCAGCCTGCGTGATGAGAGAGGGCCCGCCGGTGCCGGTTTGTGACCCGCGATCGCTCGCGGGGTTTGTCGACACCGTCACGACCGTGGCCGGCCGAGGGTCACCCGCCGAGTAGACAAGCTCACCTTCCGCTTGTCTTCCGAGATCCCCTACCTCGTCGACTCGCCGCCTCCAACAGCGAGCCCTGGCGCTAGATCCGAACTGGGTGCTGCTCCTCTCTATGGGTCAGGATACCTGAGCGCTCTCGACGAGCCGGTGCCCGCCGACGATCTGGAGGTCACATCGTGAAGCAGTCAGATCCTGCCGCGGCCCTCTGCGTCCTCGCATGTCAGCCCAGCTGCGAGCGGACCGCATCGGACAGGTCGCTCGCGGTGCGCCGGGCGGTTTCTTCGTCGGCGGCTTCGACCATCACTCGCACCACCGCCTCGGTCCCGGAAGCTCGCAGCAGGACGCGGCCGTCTGCGCCAAGAGACGTCTCGGCGGCTTGAACCCTCTGCCAGAGGTCCGCCGCGTCCTCGAGACCATCCCGCCTCTTGACCGGAACGTTGATCAGCACCTGGGGGAAAGGCTCGAAGACGTGGGCGAGACGAGACAGGGTTGCGTCGGAGGCCGCGACCGCTTCAGCCACTTGAAGAGCCGTGAGGATGCCGTCGCCCGTGGTGGAGTGCTCCGCGAAGATGACGTGACCCGACTGCTCTCCTCCGAGGACGGCCCCGGTGTCCACCATCTGCTCCACGACGTACCTGTCGCCCACAGGCGCGGTCACGACCTCGATCCCTCGTTCGGCAAGCGCGCGACGGAAACCGAGGTTGGCCATCACCGTTCCAACGATGATGTTGTTCGTCAACGCATCTTTGTCTTTGAGCCGCAGAGCAGACAAGGCCAGGATCCGATCACCGTCGACCTCGCGTCCGCGTTCGTCCACGCCCAGGACCCGGTCCCCGTCTCCGTCAAAACCGAAGCCCATATCCGCGCCCGACGAAACCACCTGCGCCGCGAGAGCGGCAAGGTCGGTGGATCCACATCCCACGTTGATCCGGGCACCGTCGGGCTCGGCGTTGATGACGGTCACCTCGGCCCCCGCTTCCTTGAAGGCTCGTGGACCGAGAGAGTAAGCAGCTCCGTAAGCACAATCCAGAACGACCCGCAAACCGCTCAGAGACTCGTCGATCGAACCCAGCAGGTGGTCGAGATAGGACTCCTCCGCGCCGTCGAGTGACTCGGCCGTACCCACCCCCGGCCCCTGCGGCAGCGCCTCCGGGGGGGCGCCGAGCGACGCCTCGATCGCATCTTCCACAGCGGTCGGCACCTTGTATCCCTGCCGCGAGAAGAACTTGACGCCGTTGTCGGGCACGGGGTTGTGGGAGGCCGAGATGACCGCGCCCGCGTCAGCCCCATGCTGGGTCGTCAGAAATGCCACCGCCGGCGTCGGGATGATGCCGGCGATGCGCACGTCGACACCCGACGAACACAACCCGGCTACCAAGGCGCCCTCCAGCATCGGACCCGATATCCGCGTGTCACGCCCCACGATGACAACGCCGTCGGGAGCGACCACATGCCCCGCGGCCCGGCCCAGCGCCAGCACCAGGTCAGGCGTGAGATCCGCGTTGGCCACACCTCGCACCCCGTCGGTTCCGAACAGGTTCCCCATGGCGGCATCTTCCCAGGTGCGTCCCCATGGCGACAGCGACATAACCTCGGGCCCATGAACGCTCTGAAGCTGTATGCCGAAGTCCCTCGCTACCGGAACCGTCAGCTGCTCCAAGATCTCGGCCTCGGCCTGTGGAGCTTGCTCTGGGTGAGAGTGGGTGTGCACGTCCACGACCTGGTCCTGCGTCTGGCGGAGCCGGGTCGAACGATCGAACGAGCCGGCCGTGGTCTGTCGGGAAGGCTGGCGGAGATCGGCTCCCGGGTAGCCGAGGTCCCACTGGTCGGTGGATCCCTCCGAACGCCCTTCTCCGCGGCGGGAGACGCCGCCGAGGTCTTGCAGCAAGCGGGAGTAGCTCAACAAGAGGTCGTGGAAAGCCTCGCTCTATGGCTCGGGGTGTTGTTGGCGCTGATCCCGATCTCTTATGTGTTGTACCGCTACGTCCCCGATCGGTGGCGCTGGATACGAGAGGCGAGTGCGGCCACATCGATCCGAATCGATGCCGAAGACCTGCACCTGTTCGCGCTTCGGGCCGTAGCTCGGCAACCCCTGTACGAGTTGCAGCGTGTCTCGGCAGATCCTGCCCACGCCCTGGCAACCGGGGACTATGAGCGCCTGGCCGCGCTGGAGCTTGCCACCCTGGGGCTGCGGCCCCCCGAGGATCCGTCCGAAGAGTGGCCGCGCTCGTGAACGACGGCTTCCTGCGCGCGTGTCGAGGCGAGCCGGTCAACAGGATGCCCGTTTGGTTCATGCGACAAGCCGGGCGCAGCTTGCCGGAATACCGCGCCTTGAAAGACCGGCACACGATCCTCGAGCTCTGTCGCGATCCAGAGCTCGCCGCCGAGGTCACCCTGCAACCGGTGCGGCGTCTGGGAGTCGACGCGGCGATCCTGTTCTCGGACATCGTCGTCCCGCTTCAGGGCATGGGGATCGCCCTCGACATCAAAGCTGGAATCGGACCGGTCATCGACGAACCGATCAGAGCTCGAGCAGATGTCGACCGGCTCCGGATGTTGGAGCCGGACCACGACGTGAGCCACGTGCTGGATGCGATCAAGTTGCTGCGCAAGGAGTTAGAGATCCCGTTGATCGGGTTCGCCGGGGCCCCTTTCACCCTGGCCAGCTATCTGATCGAAGGCGGGCCGTCCAAGAACCATGCCCGCACGAAGGCGCTGATGCTGGGCGACACCCCCACATGGAGTGCGTTGATGGAGGTGCTGTCTGAAAGCGTGGTGGCCTATCTCCGCGCACAGATACACGCGGGCGCGCAGGCGGTGCAACTATTCGATAGCTGGGTGGGCCACCTGGCCCCGCACACCTACGAAGCTCACGTGATGCCGTGGGTGAGATCCATCTTCGACGGGATCCGAGACCTTGGGGTTCCTTCGATCCTGTTCGGGATCGTCACCGGAGAGCTGCTCTCGCTCATGAGCCGCAGCGGCGCCGACGTCATCGGGGTGGACTGGCGCGTTCCTCTCGATGAAGCCCGGAGGCGGATCCCCCCAGGGATGGCGGTGCAGGGGAACCTCGATCCCGCGGTCTGTCTCGCTCCGTGGGATGTGGTCCAAGCAGAAGCAACCGAAGTGCTCGCGCGCGCTGGGGGCCGAGGTCACATCTTCAATCTCGGCCACGGGGTCCTCCCGGAGACGGATCCGCACGTCCTGGCAGAGCTCGTGGATCTGGTGCATTCGTGGAAGGTGCCGAGCTGAGCGGGCAGGCCGTGCTGGTCATGGCCTATGGCACGCCCGCCGACCTCGACGACGTCGAGCGTTACTACACGGACATCAGGCGGGGCCGGCCCCCTCCTCCCGAGCTGCTCGAGGAGCTGACGGAGCGCTACCGAGCCATCGGCGGACGGTCTCCGTTGCTCGAGATCACGAGGGCGCAGGTGGCCGGGTTAGAAGAGCGGCTGGACGGGGTGCGGGCGTACCTGGGTCAGAAGCACTCGCCGCCGTCGGTCGCCGACGCGGTCGAAGAGATGGCCCGCGACGGCATCGGCTCCGCCGTGGGCCTGGTCCTTGCTCCTCATTTCTCGCGGATGAGCGTGGGCGACTACGAGCGCAGAGCGCGTCTCGCTGCCACAGAGAAAGGATGGCCCGGGCGGCTCACGATGATCGAGAGCTGGCACCTGGAGCCCGGCTATATCGCGCTCTTGGCCGAACGGGTGGGCGAAGCCGTGGCGTCTCTGTCGCGGGAGACCCGCGACGAAGCCCTGGTGGTCTTCAGCGCGCACAGTCTTCCCGAGCGGATCCTGCAGAGGAACGACCCCTACCCGGTTCAACTGCGTGAGACCGCGGACGCGGTCGCGTCCGCGGCGATGCTCACCCGCTGGCGGTGCGGATGGCAGAGCGCGGGGCGGACCGAAGATCCGTGGCTGGGCCCCGACATCCTCGAGATCATCGAGGAAGAAGCGGCGGCGGGTACACGGGCGATCGTCGCGTGCCCATGCGGCTTCGTCGCCGATCATCTGGAGGTCCTCTACGACCTCGATATCGAGGCGCGCGCGGCCGCAACGGCCGCGGGCATCGAGTTCACGCGCACGCGGTCCCCCAACACGGATCCAGGCTTCCTGGACGCCGTCGCATCCGTCGTGCAGCGGTCTCTCGCCGTTACGACCTGATGCACCTCGTCGTCGTCGGAGGTGGCATCACCGGCCTGGCGGCTGCGTTCACAGCGTCGAGGACACCGGGGATAGATGTCACGCTGCTGGAAGCTCGGCCCGAGGTCGGCGGAAAGATCGGCACCATCTCCTTGCGCGACGCTCGGATCGAGCTGAGCGCCGATTCGTTCCTCCCGCGCGACGACGTGGCGCTGCAGCTGTGCCGCGACATCGGGATCGGCGGGGAGCTGGTGTCGCCGGCGGACTTCGGCGCCTGGATCTATCTGAAAGGCCGGACGCACAGGTTCCCGGCGGGCACCGTCCTCGGGTTCCCCGCGTCGCTGCGAAGCCTCGCTACCACAACGCTCCTGTCTCCCGCGGGGAAGTTGCGTGCTGCCGCCGAGCTCCTGGCTCGCCACACGCTGTCCGGTCCCGATGTCTCCGTGGGCGAGTTCGCGCGGGCGCGTCTGGGGGCCGAGGTCCTGGAGCGGATGATCGACCCGATCCTGGCCGGAACCCGGGCGGGAAGCGTGGACGAGATGAGCCTTGCGGCCGCCATCGCTCCCGTCGATCACGCGGCCCGGAACCATCACAGCGTCATCGCAGGGTTGCGCCGAGCCCGAAGGGCAAGCGGCGCCGCCGCGCCCCGCTTCTACGCGCCGGAGGCGGGGATGCACCGGATCGTCGAAGCGCTGGAGGAGGCCATGCCCGCCGTCCACCTACGCCGCGACACCAGGGTCCGATCGGTAAGCAAGACCAGGGGAGCCTTCGAGGTGGACACGGCGACGGGGTCGGTGCCGGCCGACGCGGTCATCGTGGCCACTCCCGCACACGTGACCGCGGCTCTACTCGAGCCGATCTCACCTGAAGCCGCTGAGGGGCTCCGCACGATCGAGCACACGTCGACGGCCGTGATCAACCTTCTGTTCCCTGCCGGCGGCATCGGCTTGCTTCCTTCGGGCAGCGGATTGTTGGTCCCGAGCTCCGAAGGCATGACCATCTCCGGCTGTACGTGGTTCTCGTCCAAGTGGCCGGCCCTGGCGGCGCCGGGGGGGACCGTGACGATCCGCTGCTTCGTCGGTCGCGACCGACGAGAGTCCTCCTTGAACCTGTCCGATGCCGACCTGCAAGGAGTGGCACTGAGAGAGCTGTCCCGGATCACGAGCGTGCACAGCGATCCCCTCGCTTCCCACACCACCAGGTGGGACCAGGGGATGCCGCGCTACACCGTGGGCCACCTGCAGCGGGTGACGGCCATAGAACGGGCCCTGGCCGAGACCCCCGGCATCGCGGTGGCGGGAGCCAGCTACAGAGGCTCCGGGATACCCGACTGCATCGCTCAGGCACAGCGCGCGGTAGCAACCGTGACGGGTGCGATGCGGCGTTAGTCTCGTCATGGAGGCCGAAGGAAAGGAACACCGTGTCCGACCTCGCGTTCGCTAGCTATCCGATCTTCAAAGCCCATCCCCATCGCATGGAGGCCGATCCCGCCCGGCTCACCTCTGAGGTCGAAGACCTCCTCGCCAAAGCACACGACACGGTTCAGCTCCGGGGCGTCTATTCGACCGCGGGGTTCAGCGCGACCGCGGACCTGATGTTCTGGTTCACGTCCTCTTCGGTGGATCGGATCCAAGATCTGCTCGTCGAGCTGCGCCGGACCGCGTTGGGGCGCGGCTTGGAACCCGTCGATACCTTCCTCGGAGTGGCTCAGCCTGCCGAGTTCGCCAAGGACCACCAGCCCGCGTTCGTCAAGGGCGAGGAGCCGAAGAAGTACATGACGGTCTACCCCTTCGTGCGAACCCCGGAGTGGTACCTCCTCGAGCCCAAGGAGCGGGGGCGGTTGCTGAGCGAGCACGGAAACGCAGGTCGAGAGTTTCCCGACGTGCTGGCGAATACCACCAGCGCATTCGGTCTGGGCGACTTCGAGTGGATCCTGTGCTTCGAGGCGGACGGCCCCGAGCGGATAGTTGAGCTGATCCGGCGGCTCCGCGCCACCGACGCCCGCCTCTACACGAAGGTCGAGATCCCCTTCTATACGGGGATACGCAAAGAGCT
>JAUJPD010000001.1:274588-289733 GCA_030447315.1 Actinomycetota bacterium
GCCCAGAAGATCCTGGATTCCTCCATCACCCTGTCGGGTCAGGGAGAGGGGAACGAGGGCTCGTTCGAGATGGCCGTCAATGTCGCCGGTGAAGACGACTTCGAGTTGAAGTCCGTCGGCCAGACTCTCTACCTGCGGGCGGACGTGACCGGTCTGGTGGATACCTTCGGCGGAGATCCCGCCGAGATCGCCAAGGGCGTCCAAGCACTGGAGGCACAGGGTCTTACGTTCGTCCGGCCCTTGGCCGAAGGCGAGTGGGTCTCGCTGGAGGGTTTCGGCGAGGCTTCGCAGCAGCTAACGGGGCAGAGCCCCCCTGCGGTCCCCCAGCAGCAAGAGATCATCGACGAGCTGACGAAGTCGTTCGAGGAAGATGCCACCGTCACATCCCAGGGCACCGACGACGCGGGAGAGCACCTCACCGTGGCGCTTCCTCTGCGGGAGACCTACGAGCGCTTCTTGAATGACTTCGCCAACCTGGGCGCCCAACTTCCGCCCGGCGCGCGCTTCCCCGACGCGAGCGAGGTCCCCGACGAAGACATCACCCTTGACGTATGGATCGAGGACGACCGCGTCACCCAACTCGAGCTCGACCTCCTGCAGATAGCCGCTATCGCCGAGGAAGAAGAGGTTCCCGAGGGGGTAGAGCGGTTCGCCTTCCGCACCGAGATCGATGAGTTCAACGAGGAGGTCGAAGCCCCCGAAGACGCGGTCGCAATTGACCCTCAGCAGATCTTCGGCCTGATCGGCAGCATCTTCTCGGGCCTCGGTGGCGCCACCGGTTCGGCCCCCGCCGGAGACGTCGGGGCCGGCTTCAACTGCGACGACCTGAAAGGCGCGCCGCCGAGCGTCCTCGAGCAGTACGCCGAGGAATGCCCCGAGCTGCAGCCCTAGGAGGACCCCTATGACCGCTACCAAAGACGCCCTCGGAGCGCGCGCGGACCTGGAGACCGGCTCCGGGACGCTGGACTTCTTCCGCCTGGCCGTGTTGGAGGATCGCTTCGGGTCCGACCTGTCGAAGATCCCCATGACCATCAAGGTCTTCCTGGAGAATCTCCTTCGGACCGCCGGGACCGAGTTCGCCTCCGAAGAGGACGTCGAGCTGCTGGCGATGTGGGGCCAGAAACCACTCGAGGACAAAGAGTTCTCGTTCGCGCCGGCCCGCGTCATCCTCCAGGACTTCACCGGCGTTCCTTCGGTCGTCGACCTGGCGGCCATGCGCTCGGCGATCCGGAGAGCCGGAGGCGATCCGTCGCGGGTCGATCCGCTGGTCCCGGTAGACCTGGTGGTGGATCACTCGGTGCAGGTCGACGCGTTCGCGTCGCGGTGGGCGTTCAAGTTCAATGTCGAGCGCGAGTACGCACGTAATGCGGAACGCTACTCATTGTTGAAGTGGGCGCAGCAGGCTTTCCACGGCTTCCGCGTGGTGCCCCCGGGGATGGGGATAGTTCATCAGGTCAACCTCGAGTACCTCGGCCAGGTCGTTCGGACGCTCCCTGGTGACAGACCGGTGGCGATCCCGGACACGGTGGTGGGCACGGACTCGCACACGCCGATGATCAACGGCCTCAGTGTCCTCGGGTGGGGCGTCGGCGGCATCGAGGCAGAGGCCGCCGTTCTCGGTCAACCGATCCCTCTGGTCACGCCGACGGTAGTGGGCTTCCGTTTCTCTGGGTCTCTTCGAACGGGAGTGACGGCGACGGACCTCGTGCTTACGGTGACCGAGATGCTGCGCTCCCACGGCGTGGTCGGAAAGTTCGTCGAGTTCTACGGCGAGGGGCTGTCGAGCTTGACGGTCGCCGACCGGGCGACCTTGTCGAACATGTCACCCGAGTTCGGCGCCACCGCATCGTTGTTCCCGATCGACGATCAAACGCTCTCCTATCTGCGGCTGACGGCACGTTCCGACGACCGCATAGATCTGGTAGAGCGTTATGCGAAGGCCCAGGGGATGTTCCGCACCGACCAGACTCCCGATCCCGAGTTCACCGAGGTCCTGGAGCTGGACCTCGCCACCGTCGTGCCGAGCCTCGCCGGGCCCCGGCGTCCACAAGACCGAGCGGCGCTGTCGGAGGTGTGGAGGAGCTTCACCGACGTCTACACCGAGGAGGCAGCCACCAATCCCGGAGTGAGCATCACGATCGACCCACGCCGCGCCCCCAGCGAGGAGCAGCCGGTTCCGGACACGGCGGGCCAAGCACCGGCCCCCGAGTCCGGGGGCCTGGCGGATCGGGTGGGCGAGACAGTCGAGTTGAAAAACGGCTCCGTCGTCATAGCCGCGATCACGAGTTGCACCAACACCTCGAACCCGACGGTGATGCTGACGGCAGGGCTCCTTGCGAAGAAAGCGGCCGAGCGCGGCCTCACCAGCAAGCCGTGGGTAAAGACCAGCCTTGCTCCTGGGTCCCGGGTGGTGACCGAGTATCTAGAGGCGGCCGGGGTGATCCCCTACCTCGAACAGCTGGGCTTCCACGTCGTCGGTTACGGCTGCACGACCTGCATCGGTAACTCCGGTCCTCTGCCTGCCTCCGTCGCCGGTGCTATCGACGACAACGATCTGGCGGTCGCATCGGTCTTGTCGGGCAACCGCAACTTCGAAGGCCGCATCCATCCACAGGTGAAAGCCAGCTATCTGGCTTCCCCTCCGCTGGTGGTGGCTTACGCACTGGCGGGAACAGTGGACAGAGACCTCACGAAGGATCCGCTGGGTGAAGATGCCGACGGTCACCCGGTGTACCTCTCGGACGTGTGGCCGACCAGCGAGGAGATCGCCGACGCGCTGGCCTCGCTCACCTCGGAGATGTTCACCAAGGAGTACGGAAGGGTCTTCGACGGCGAGGAGAACTGGCGGAGCCTCCCTTCTCCCGAAGGAGACCTGTACGACTGGGACCCGCAGTCGACCTACGTCAAAGAACCTCCCTTCTTCCAGAACCTGACCGAGGAGCCCGAGCCGCCCATCGACATCGCAGGTGCGCGCGTGCTTGCCATGGTCGGTGACTCCGTCACCACCGACCACATCTCCCCGGCCGGCGCGATCCCGCCGTCCTCGGCAGCCGGCGAATACCTGCAAGACAATGGCGTGGAGCCACAGGCTTTCAACAGCTACGGGTCCCGGCGCGGGAACCACGAAGTCATGGTGCGAGGAACCTTCGCCAGCATCCGCTTTCGCAACAGATTGGTGGGAGGCAAAGAGGGGGCCTGGACCCGCCACCTGCCCGATGGCGAGGAGATGCGCATCTACGACGCGGCCATGAAGTACGCCGACGAGAACACACCGCTGATCGTCCTCGCCGGGAAGGAGTACGGCTCGGGCAGCTCGCGCGATTGGGCAGCTAAAGGACCGAACCTTCTCGGGGTAAGAGCCGTGATCGCGGAGACGTTCGAGCGGATCCACCGCAGCAACCTCGTGGGCATGGGTGTTCTCCCATTGCAGTTCATCAACAACGAAAGCGCCGACGCCCTCGGCTTGACGGGCGAGGAGACCTTCGAGATCGCCGGCATCGCGGATCGTCTCGAGCCCCACGCCGAGCTACAGGTGAGGGCAACCTCCGCCGACGGAGCCACGACGGAGTTCACCACCGAATGCCGCATCGACTCCGGCGTCGAGCTGGATTACTACCGCAACGGGGGCGTCCTGCAGATGGTCCTGCGGCGGATGCTGAAGGGTTCCGCTTCGTGAGTGCCGGTGCACTGGGTGACACGGTGACTTTGGAGCGGGCGAGAACGGCGGCCCGGGCCGCGTCGGCTCGATTGGTCGAGCTGCTTCGATCGGTGCGGGACCCCCGCGCACGAGCCGTAGGCGAGTGGTCCATAGAGGACCTGGCGATGCACCTCACGGACTCGTACGAGAACTTTCCACGCTTCCTGCTTGACGAAGCAGAGCTCTTCGCCGACACGGCGGAGATCGGCCGGCACAATGACGAGGTCGTGGCGGCGGGTAAGAGGTTCTCCCTGGCCGAGGCGGCCGAGCGGATCAGCGCGGCCGCGACTCGAACAGACGAACTGTTAGCCAGCAGGGGCGCGAACGAGCTGGTCCGTTGGCACGCCGGGATCCAGGTCGATCCGGCCACCTTCGCGGGGATACCCGGAAGCGAAGCGATCGTGCACGGCCACGACATCGCTTCCGCCGAGGGCAGGCGGACCCGGGTGGACCGCTCCCACGCCGCGGCCGTGCTTGCCAACGTCACGAACCTGTTGCCCCACTACATCGACCGAGAGGCCGCAGCGAACTTCAGCGCCGTCTTGGATCTGAGGGCGAAGGGGGGCGAGCGCAGGTTCTTGAGCTTCGCCGACGGCAACCTCGATGTGAGCACCACGCAGCGGCCCGCCGACGTCGTGATCCTGGCCGATGCGGAGACCTTCTTGCTCATCGGCTTCCAGCGCATCGGGCAATGGGGACCGGCGCTTACCGGCAAGGTCCTGGCCTGGGGACGCAAACCCTGGCTGGCCCTGAAGCTCCCCCAGCTGATCCGCCCGATCTGATCGCGCCCGCAGCATCCGCAGCACTATCTTCTTCAACCGAGCCTGCGCAGTAACGAGCCAAAGTGTTCTCTGCCGAGGAGCCTCCGCGGAACGGCGGCATGGGCGCGGCCTCGCCGCAAGCGGCAAGTGGACTAGCGCTTGGAGTACTGAGGCGCCTTGCGTGCCTTCTTGAGGCCGTACTTGCGTCGCTCCTTCTCCCGAGCGTCGCGGGTGAGGAACCCGGCCTTCTTCAAGGCCGGACGAAGATCCGGATCCATGTCGACGAGCGCCTTCGAGATCGCGTGGCGCAGCGCGCCGGCCTGGCCGCTGGTGCCACCGCCCTCGATCTTGGCGATGATGTCGTAGCGGCCGTCGGTCTCGGTCAGCCGGAGAGGCTCGGAGATGATCATGCGATGGGTCGCGCTCGGGAAGTAATCCTCCAGGGGACGACCGTTGATCTCCCAGCGTCCGGTCCCGGTGAGGATGCGAGCGCGACAGACGGCCTCCTTGCGGCGACCCGTGGCGCGGGTTAGTAGATCAGCCATCAGTGCCCTCCTTGGTAACGCTGGGTTGCAGAGGAGGACACCACTAGAGAACCTCCTCGATCGTGTGCGCTTGGTCCGGGTTGTGCGGGGCCGCTACGTCTCTGAGGTCGAGCGGCTGCGGGTTCTGAGCCGAATGGGCGTGCTCGGGACCCGCGTACACCTTCAGCTTCTTCAGCATCGCGCGCCCCAGACGATTGCTCGGAAGCATCCCCTTAACCGCCTTCTCGATCGCAAGCTCCGGCTTGGTCGCCATGAGCTTCGAATACGGAACCGTTCTGAGGCCACCGGGATAACCCGAGTGGCGGTACATCTGCTTCTGGAGCAACTTGTTTCCGGTCAGCACGATCTTGGAGGCGTTGATGACGACGATGTGATCGCCGGTATCGAGATGAGGAGCGAAATTCGGCTTGTGTTTGCCGCGCAACCTCTTCGCGACCTCAGAGGCCAGTCTGCCGAGGACGACTCCATCGGCGTCGACCAGCCACCAGTCGCGCGTTATCTCACTGGGCTTCGTTGAGTGGGTGTTCATTCCCTACCTCGATCTGGGCCGCAAGGCCTGGTTCCAGAGAAAGAGCAGGATAACCCATGCCGCCGCCTCCAGAACGTCGCCATCATCTGGGCGCTTCACCAGGACGAGACGCGGCCTGGAACGGAGCCTTCCAGCCCTCGTCGTATTCGACCGCTACTAGACACAAGCCGTGAGGCGGAGCCACAGGCCCGGCGGCCGAGCGATCCCGCGCGGCGAGCAGCGCGCGCATATCGCTCGGCGCTAGGCGGCCGGCGCCCACCTGGAGCAGCGTCCCTACCAACGAGCGGACCATCTGCTGGATGAACGCATTCGCACGGGCCCTGATCCGGATCAAGCGTGCGTCGCGACAACACCGGAGCTCGAACAGATCACGTTGTGCGGTCGCCTGCGGGTCCGGAACCCGGCCGAAAGAGCTGAAGTCGTGAGGGCCGACGAGATGGCCGGCGGCTTCGTTCATCGCCGCGACATCGAGGTCTCCGGGGTGGAAGAGAGTCGTCGGTGCGAGGAAGGGATCGGGCACATCGGATCGAAGAACCGCGTAGACATAGGTCCTCGAGCGAGCACTGAACCGGGCGTGCCAGTCATCGGCGGCGCGGCTGCATCCCCACACCGAGACGTGCGGCGCCAGGATCGCGTTCAGCGCATCGCGTAGCTGCACCTCGTCCACGTCGCCGGAGACATCCGGAACGTTGACCACTTGTCCGACCGCATGAACCCCGGCATCGGTCCTGCCCGCGACGTTGATCCGGATCTCTTTGCCCAGGATGCGGCTGAGCCCATCTTCGAGGTCACCCTGAACGGTACGGAGCGACGGCTGGCGGGCGAACCCGTGGAACGGGCGTCCGTCATAGGCGAGATCGAGGCGCAGATTCACCGCCAGGGTTACTTGTTGTCGGTCTGGTTCCCCTCGGGCACGCCCCCCGCGGACGCGTCGTGCGGCACCGTCCCTTGACTTCCCTGCTCGGCCTGGTCGGTAGCGGCTGCGGCCGATGACTCCTCGGCGCCGGCCGCCGCGGATGCCTCTTCCTCGATCGCACCCGGTGGGGGTGAGACGTCGTCAGATCCGGGCGTCCCCTCGGCCGCCGCTTGGGCGGCTTGCGACCGAGCCGGCTTGTCCTGCGGCAGGCCGTCGGCCCCCTTGCGCCGTCGCGGTGCACGTAAGCGTCGTCTCTTGCCCGTGTCCTCCTCGTCCGCGGTGACGACCGTGGCGCGGCCTTCGTCCACGAGCTCTATGAGAACCATGGGCGCGTTGTCTCCGTTGCGAGGTCCGAGCTTCAGGATGCGTGTATAGCCGCCGTTGCGATCTTCGAAGCGCGGCCCGATATCGCTGAAGAGCTTGTGCACGATGGCGCGGTCCTCGATCACCGACAGGACCTGACGCCGGTCGTGGATGCTGCCCTTCTTGGCCTTGGTGATCAGGCGCTCGGCGAACGGGCGCAACATCTTCGCCTTTGCCTCGGTGGTCTTGATCCGCTCGTGGTCGAACAACGACAGAGCGAGGTTCGACAACATGTGCCGCTGGTGGGCGGAGTCGGAGCCGAGGCGTGCGCCCTTCTTCGGAGTAGGCATCTGACTATCCCCGTTCCCTAGAAGTCTTTGGTCCGGAGGCCGAGGTCCATCTCTTCCAGCTTGGCTTTGACCTCGTCGATGGACTTCTGCCCGAAGTTACGGATCTCCAAGAGGTCGTCTTCGGACTTCTGCACGAGCTCGCCCAACGTCCTGACGCCTTCCCGCTTCAGGCAGTTATAGGACCGCACGGTGAGGTCCATGTCCTCGATGGGCTTGGCCAGGACACCCGAGACCTCATCTTCGCCGGGCTCGGGCCCGAGGTCGAGGCCGGGACCGGCGCCGACATCCGAGAAGAGCGTGAACAGGTTGACGAGCGTCGATCCCGCAGCCGACAGCGCGTCGGACGGTGAGATCGAGCCATCGGTCTCGACGTCCAGGATGAGGCGGTCGTAGTTGGTCATCTGCTCGACGCGGGTGGGCTCGACCTGGTACGTGACGCGCTTGACCGGCGAGTACATCGCGTCGAGCGGGATGCTTCCGATCGCCTCTTTGGGGGCAGTGGTAGCCGGCACGTAACCCCGGCCCTGCTCCACACGGAGCTCCATCGACAGAGTTGCGTTCTTGTTGAGGGTCGCGATGTGGTGTTCCGGGGTAAGGACCTCGACTCCGGCAGGCAGCTCGATGTCGCCCGCGGTCACGTCGCCGGGACCCGTCGCCCGCAGATGAAGCGTCGTGACGTCTTCGTTGTCGCTGCGTAACACGAGACTCTTCAGGTTCAAGACGATGTCGGTGACGTCTTCGGCCACACCCTCGACCGTGGAGAACTCGTGAAGGACACCGTCGATCTTCACCTGGGTGATCGCGGCGCCGGGGATCGAGGAGAGAAGGGTGCGCCGCAGCGAGTTGCCGAGGGTGTACCCGAAACCAGGCTCGAGCGGCTCGATAGTGAACTTCCGGCGGACGTCCGAGACCTCTTCGTCAGAGATGTGTGGACGTTGGACGATAAGCAGATCCATAAAGCTCCTCTCCTCTCCCCGCTACGGGGCTTTGCTACCTCGAGCAATGCCTCGAAGCAGCGGGTTTCGCTACCTCGCAGCGATGCGCGAAGCGGCGGTTCTTGCTGTTACTTCGAGTAGTACTCGACGATGAGCTGCTCCTGCACGGGAACGTCCATCTGGGTGCGTTCCGGCAGGGCGCGAACCTCGACGGCCATCTGCTTCAGATTGGAACCGAGCCAGTCCGGGATCTCGCGGCCTTCGGCATAGGACGTGTTCTCGATGATCCGGCCGATCTTCTGCGAGCGGCTTCGGACCGTAACGACGTCGCCCGGGCTCACTCGGAAGGACGGGATGTTGACCTTCCGCCCATTCACCTGGAAGTGGCCGTGTGACACGAGCTGGCGCGCCATAGCCCGGTTCATAGCGAAGCCCGAGCGATAGACGACGTTGTCCAACCGGGTCTCACAGATCCGCAGTAGCTCTTCACCGGTGATGCCCTTGGAGCGCGCCGCCTCGGTGTAGTAGCCCCGGAACTGCTTCTCTAAGATCCCGTAGAAGCGCTTGGCCTTCTGCTTCTCGCGCAGCTGCAGCAGGTACTCGGACTCGCGCACGCGTCCGCGTCCGTGCTCGCCGGGCGGCGGCCGACCTTTCTCGATCGGGCACTTCGGAGACTCGCAACGGGTGCCTTTAAGGAAGAGCTTGGTCTTCTCACGCCGGCACAAACGACAGACGGGACCGGTGTATCTAGCCATGCAGATCACCGGCCTCGGGGGAGCGGGGGGACGATAGAAGTCTCTGTGCTGCCATCACACCCGCCGCCTTTTCCTGGGGCGGCAGCCGTTGTGCGGCACCGGGGTCACGTCTTTGATCCCGATGATCTCGAGACCAGACGCCTGGAGGGAGCGGATGGCGGTTTCCCGGCCCGAGCCCGGTCCTTTGACCTCGACGTCGACCCGGCGCACCCCGTGCTCCTGCGCTTTACGAGACGCCGCCTCGGCGGCGAGCTGAGCAGCGAAGGGCGTCGACTTACGCGATCCCTTGAAGCCCACGTTTCCCGCGGAAGCCCAGGACAGAACATTGCCGTCCATGTCACTGATCGAGATGATCGTGTTGTTGAACGTGGACTTGATGTGAGCCACGCCGTGGACGACGTTCTTCTTTTCCCTGCGACGGGTCTTCGTCTTCTTCTTTGGAGATGCCAAGCTTGTCCTTCCCCTCCCTACTTCTTACCGGTGGCTTTCTTCTTGCCCGCAACGGTCTTCTTGGGTCCCTTTCGGGTGCGGGCGTTGGTGTGGGTTCTCTGACCGTGCACCGGAAGTCCCCGGCGGTGCCGGAGGCCCTGATAGCTGCCGATCTCGACCTTGCGCTTGATGTGCTGGTTGACCTCGCGCCGCAGATCACCCTCCACGCGATAGTTGGCGCCGATCCACTCGCGGATCCGGACCACCTCGTCGTCGGTGAGGTCGCGGACACGGGTGGAGGGGCTGACGCGCGACGAGATGCAGGTGTCCATCGACTTCGTGCGCCCTATCCCGTAGATGTAGGTCAACGCGACATCAAGACGCTTCTCCCGAGGCAGGTCAACTCCGGCGATACGTGCCATCTACAAAGTCCTCCTCTAGCCTTGACGCTGCTTGTGCCGTGGGTTCGAGCAGATCACCATCACGCGACCGTGGCGACGGATGACCTTGCACTTGTCACAGATCTTCTTCACGCTCGGACGCACTTTCACTATTCGGGCTCCTACTTGTAGCGGTAGACCACACGACCGCGGCTCAGGTCGTAAGGGGACAGTTCCACGAGCACTCGGTCTCCCGGCAGGATGCGGATGTAGTGCATGCGCATCTTTCCCGAGATGTGAGCGAGAACCTGATGGCCGTTGTCCAGCTCGACCTTGAACATGGCGTTCGGGAGAGGCTCTATGACCGTCCCCTCTACCTGGATGCCCTCTTCCTTGCCCGAAGAAGAGGTCTTGTCCTTGTTCTTTGCCTTCGCCACGCGCAACATCCTCAACTCGACCGATCAGACGAGGCCCACCCAAGAGAAGCGCCCCGGCGAGGGGCGCGTGGAACCGGGGGAAGGGCCGACGAACGAGGATAGCAGACCGGCGCACCCGGGTCGAGCCCACTCCCTGCAGTGGCTCCGCGGCAGCTCGCGTAGACCTCCCGGCGCCTCAGCGGGGCCCCCTCTTGGTGATGACCTCGTGTCCGTCCTCGGTCACGGCCACGGTGTGCTCGAAGTGCGCCGACAAGGACCCGTCGGCCGTGACGACCGTCCAGCCGTCACCGAGAGTCTTGGTGCCGGCGCCCCCGGCATTGACCATGGGCTCGATCGCGAGGGTCATCCCGGGCGCCAAGACCTCTCGCCGCCCGGGTGGTCCGTAGTTCGGGATCTGGGGATCCTCGTGCAGGGAGCGGCCCACGCCGTGGCCGACATACTCGCGGACGATGGAGAAGCCCGCCTGCTCCGCGGTCTCCTCGACCGCGTGACCCACGTCCCCGAGACGAGCACCGGGCCGGCACTGGGCGATGGCCGCGTCGAGCGAGGCCTCGGTGACCTTGAGCAGCTCGGCGGCCTGGGCCGTCACGTCGCCGACTGGAAAGGTCCAGGCAGAATCCACGTGGAAGCCCTCGAAGTACACGCCGACATCGATCGAGATGATGTCGCCCTCCTCGATCACCTGGGGGCCGGGGATCCCGTGGACGATCACCTCGTTCGGCGACGAACAGATGGACCCGGTGAATCCCCGGTAGCCCTTGAAAGAAGGCGTGGCGCCTGCGGCGATGATCGAAGTCTCCGCGATCTCGTCCAGCTCTCCGGTAGTGGCGCCGGGGCGAAGGGCCGCCTCGATCTTCTCGAAGGTCTGGACCAAGATGTCGCCGCCGCGGCGCATCGCAGCGATCTCTTCGGGGGACTTCTTGTAGATCACCGGTGGAAGGTCAGAGCTCGGCGACGATGCGTGAGAAGACCTCGTCGGGCGATCCCTCGCCGTCGATCGCCTTCAGCAAACCCTTGTCTTCGTAGTAATTCTTGAGAGGCTCGGTCTGCTCGTGATAGAGCCTGAGACGCTGCTTGACGGTCTCTTCCTCGTGGTCGTCGGTTCGCTCGACCACCTCTCCCTGACATTCATCACAGGTCCAGTTCTTTTCGGGCGGAGCGTCGACGTGGTAGTTGCGTCCGCAGTTGGAACAAGCTCGACGGCCGAGGATCCTGCGCAAGGACACCTCTTCCGGGACCTCCAGGACGATGGCGCCATCAAGAGCGGTGCCGTGGTCATCCAGAAGGGCATCCAGAGCGCGGGCCTGACCGACATTGCGCGGGAAGCCATCCAGCAGGAACCCGTCCATGCAGTCATCTGCGGTGAGGCGGTCGGTGATCACCTCGATGGTGAGCTCGTCCGGCACCAGCCGTCCCGCGTCGACATACTCGAGAACCTTGAGACCAAGCGCCGTCTTGCCCTTGATGGCCCACCTGAAGATCTCGCCGGTAGCGATCGACGTGACGCCGTACTTCGCCGCAATCAACGCGCCCTGGGTTCCCTTGCCCGCGCCCTGGGGGCCGAGCATCACCAACCTCATCTACCGGTCACTTACTTCAAGAAGCCTTCGTAGTGGCGCATCATCAACTGCGACTCGATCTGCTTCATGGTCTCGAGGGTCACACCAACGGTGATGAGGATCGATGTGCCACCGAAGGGCAGTGCCTGCACGTTGTAGACCGCCAACACGATGGATGGGATCAACGCGATCGCAGCGATGAACAAGGCTCCGGGCAATGTGATCCGGGTCAGGATCCTGTCGAGGTAATCCGCGGTCTGGCGGCCGGGCCGTATCCCCGGTACGAACCCGCCGTACTTCTTCATGTTGTCTGCCACGTCAACCGGGTTGAACGAGATGGCCGTGTAGAAGTAGGCGAAGAACACGACCATGGTTCCGTACAGGATCATGTAGACCGAGCTGGCCGGGTTGACCAGGTTGTTGTTGATGAAGTTCTGGATCGCCTGGTTCTGCACCACGTTCTGCAAGAGGCTCGGGATGTAAAGAACACTGGAGGCGAAGATGATCGGGATGATCCCGGCCTGGTTCACCTTAAGGGGGATATAGGTCGAGCTGCCGCCGTACATCCGCCGGCCGACCACCCTCTTCGCATACTGCACCGGTATCCGTCTCTGACCTTGCTCCATGATCACGATGGCAACGATCACGCCAATCCCGATCACGAGCATCGCGAGGAAGAAGGGAAGCCCCTTCTGATCGAGGATCGCCTTGCCTTCAGACGGAAGGGTGGAGATGATCGATGCGAAGATCAAGATGGACATCCCATTGCCGATGCCGCGCTGCGTGATCAGCTCGCCTAACCACATGATCAAGGCCGTACCTGCCGTAAGCGAGATCACGACGATCGCCACCCGGCCCGGCGTGAAGTTGGGGATCAGGTCGACCGGCTGACCCTGAGCGTTCTGGATCTGGCCTCGATGGAACAGGAACGCGAGGCCTGTTGACTGGAGAACGGCGAGAACCACGGTGAGGTACCGGGTCCACTGCGTGATCTTCTTCGTCCCTTGCTCGCCCTCTTTGGACCAGGCTTCGAGCTTGGGGATCACCACGGTGAGCAGCTGCATGATGATCGAAGACGTGATGTAGGGCATGATCCCGAGCGCGAACACCGCCAACTGCGTCAGGGCGCCGCCGGAGAAGAGATTGATGAACTGAAAGACCCCGCCCTGAGCGCCCCGTGCGAACTCCTGCGCCCTTTGCACGTCGATCCCCGGCGTAGGCACGTGAGCGCCGAACCGGTAGACCGCGATGATCAACAACGTGAAGAGGATCTTCTTGCGAAGGTCCGGGACCTTGAACGCGTTTACGAACGCCCCTAGGAGGTTCATCTGGCCTTCCTCTTCTTGGCCTTCTTGCGAGTCGGGATATCGATCAGCTCGATGGTGCCACCGCCGCTTTCGATCTTGGTCCGAGCTGCCTCGCTCACCGCGTGCGCCTTCAGGCTCAGCTTCTTCGTTACCTCGCCCGTGCCGAGGATCTTGATGTACTTGTCTCGCTTATGCACAAGGCCCAAAGCCCGCAACTCGTCGGGACCGATCTCGCTCAGACCAACAGTGTCCAGGTCTCCTACGTTCACGGCACCGTAGACGACCCTGTTGGGAGGAGTGAACCCTTTGAGCTTCGGAAGACGCCGAGCCAACGGCATCTGACCGCCCTCGAAGAAGAGGTGGACCTCGCCTCGAGCCCTGGTTCCTTTGGTCCCGCGTCCGGCGGTCTTGCCCTTGCCCGATCCCGGACCGCGTCCCACCCGCTTGCTCTTCTTGTTCGAGCCGGGTGCCGGCTGTAACTCGTGGGGCTTAACCATCAATCAGTCTCCTCAACCTCGAGCAGGTGCCCGACCGCTCGGATCATCCCTCTGATCTCGGGCTTGTCCTCGTGCACCACCGTGTGACCGAGCCGCTTGAGCCCCAGGGCTCGGATCGTCCCCTGCTGCTTCTTGCCGCGGGAGGTAGCCGACCGGACCGGGGTGACCTTCAGCTTCGTCATATCTTCTCAGTCCTCGTTCGCTAGTTACTCGACGTGCTGTGAGCACCGGCGAGCAGGTGCCGCGGCGCTACTTCCTCGGGTGTCTTGCCGCGTCGTTTGGCGACCTGATCCGCAGTCTGTAGTCCCCTGAGGGCTTTGACCGTCGCATGCACGATGTTGATCGGGTTGTCCGAGCCCAGCGACTTCGAAAGGATGTCACGGATCCCGGAGCACTCGAGCACCGCGCGGACGGGCCCGCCGGCGATGACCCCGGTACCCGGAGAAGCGGGTTTGAGGAGGACGACGCCGCCGGAGTCCTCGCCGACGATCTCGTGAGGGATCGTCTGCTGGATCAGCGGGACCCTGAAGAAGTTGCGCTTGGCCTCTTCGACACCCTTCTGGATGGCGGCGGGAACCTCCCGCGCCTTCCCGTAGCCGACGCCGACCTGGCCCGCGGCATCGCCAACGACAACCAGGGCCGTGAAGGAGAACCTGCGTCCGCCCTTGACCACTTTCGCTACGCGGTTGATGGAAACAACCCTCTCTTCATACTGAGAGCGATCGTCGTCGCGGCCTCTTCCAGAACCTCCACCTCGTGCCATCAGCTACACACCTCTCTGAGATCCATCAAAACTCGAGCCCGCCCTCGCGCGCCCCTTCGGCAACCGCCTGAACGCGGCCGTGATAGCGGAAGCCCCCGCGGTCGAAGGTAACTCGGGTGATCCCCGCCTCCTTGGCCTTGGCCGCGATGTCGACTCCTACGTTCTTGGCTTTCTCCCTCGGAGCGCCCTCGCCGGCCGCGCTCGTCGATGAAGCCGCCAGGGTGCGCCCCGCCAGATCGTCGATGACCTGCGCGTAGATGTGCTTGTTCGACCGATACACCGCCAGCCTCGGCCGCTCCGGAGTGCCGGTTACCTTCTTCCGGACCCGGCGGTGACGCCGGTCCAGGGAGCTGAATCTGTCGGACTTGGTCGCCACTCCTATCCACCCGCCTTCGCTGCTTTGCCGCCTTTGCGCCGGATGTGCTCGCCTTCGTAGCGGATGCCTTTGGCCTTGTACGGCTCAGGCTTCTTTATCGCCCTGATCTCGGCTGCGGTTTGACCCACCAACTCCTTGTCGATCCCTCGCACGGTGATCCTCGTCGGCGTCGGGAGCTCGAACTCGATGCCGTCGGGAGCGGGCTTCTTGACCGTGTGCGAGAAACCGACCGAGAATTCAAGGTCGTTTCCTTGCTTGGCCGCGCGGTAACCAACCCCGTGGATCTCGAGCCGTTTCTCGTAGCCGGCCGTCACGCCTTGCACCATGTTGGCAACGAGGCTGCGGACTAGTCCATGAAGGGCGCGAACCTCGCGGGCTTCGCTCTCCCGGGTTACCCGAAGCTCGCCTTCGGCCTCCTCTACGACAACCCCCTCTGGGAGACTTCGCTGTAGTTCACCTTTGGGCCCGTTCACCGTGATCGTCTGACCGACCACGCTGACGGCTACCGCGTCGGGCAGCGGGATGGGGGCCTGGCCTACTCGTGACATCCCAATCCTCCTACCAAACGTACGCGAGCACTTCGCCGCCTACCCGCGCGCGTCGTGC
>JAUJPD010000001.1:289833-395492 GCA_030447315.1 Actinomycetota bacterium
AATCCTCCTACCAAACGTACGCGAGCACTTCGCCGCCTACCCGCGCGCGTCGTGCCTGCTTGTCGGTCATTACTCCCTGGGACGTGGAGATGATGGCCACACCCAGCCCCCCCAATACGCGGGGAAGCTCCTGAGCTCCCCGGTAAACGCGCCGCCCAGGCTTCGAGATCCTGCGGATGCCCGAAATCGCCCGCTCGCGTTCCTCCGAATATCGCAGATTGATCTTGATCATCGGGTGCACGCCTTCTTCGAGCACCTCGAGCCCGTTGACGTAGCCCTCATCCAGCAGGATCCGGGCGATGTTCTCCTTGATCTTGGAGGCCGGGATCAGAACATCGTCGTGCATCGCGGTCGAAGCGTTGCGGATACGAGCCAGCATGTCGGAGATGGGGTCGGTCATCGTCATCGTGAGTTCACCATCCTTACCAGCTCGCTTTCGTGATGCCGGGAATCTCGCCGTTATGGGCCATCTCACGGAAACAGAGACGGCACAGCCCGAAACGCTTGTACACGGCGCGCGGTCGTCCACAGCGCGCGCATCGTGTGTACTGGCGAACCTTGAACTTCGGCCTCGCCTTTGCTTTGTTGATCAATGCCTTCTTAGCCATGCGCCATCGCTCCCTAAGACCTGTCGCCCTCTTGCCTGAACGGGAACCCCAGCGCGTTCAACAGCGCTCGGCCCTCCGCGTCGTTCTTTGCCGTCGTAACTATCGTGATGTCCATGCCTCGGGTTTGATCGATGTCGTCGTAGTCGATCTCCGGGAACACCAGCTGCTCCGTGAGCCCGAAGTTGTAATTGCCGCGCCCGTCGAAAGACTTGGGGTTCAATCCCCGGAAGTCCCTGATACGGGGCAGCACGATCGACGTGATCCGGTCGATGAAGTCCCACATCCGATCACCCCGGATCGTCACGCTGGCCCCAAGGGGCATCCCCTCGCGGATCTTGAAAGTGGCGATCGACTTGCGGGCACGCCTCAACGACGGCTTCTGACCCGTGATGCTCGTGAGGTCCCGGACGGCCCCCTCCAGGAGCTTGGCGTCCTTGGATGCTTCGCCCACACCCATGTTCACAACCACCTTCTGGGGCTTGGGAACCTGCATCACGTTGTCGAGGCCGAGCTCGTCCTTCAGACGCGGATGTAGCTCCGTGCTGAAGCGCTCCTTCAGTCGTGGTGAGTAAGTGCTGGTTGCCATCGTCTATATCTCCGTTCCACACTTCTTACAGATCCGCACCTTGCCGCCGCCTTCTTCCATCCGATAGCCAGCGCGAGCAGCTCCATCGGTGGGGCACAACAGCGCTACGTTCGAGATATCGATCGCCGCCTCTTTGTGCTCGATGCCGCCTTCCTGGGAGCCACGCCGAGACATGCGGACCTTTTCATGACGGGTGACCGTGTTGACGCCTTCGACTATCACGCGTCGCTTCTTGGGGATGACCTCGAGGACTCGACCATCCGCGCCCTTGTCTTTCCCGCCGATGATGCGGACCGTGTCGCCCTTCTTGATGATCAATCCTGGCACCTACAACACCTCCGGAGCAAGCGAGATGATCTTCATGAAACGCTTATCGCGTAGTTCGCGTGCCACAGGGCCAAAGATGCGAGTGCCGCGAGGCTGCATCTGACCGTCCACGATGACCACCGCGTTGTCGTCGAACTTTATGTACGAACCGTCGCCACGCCGGCGCTCTTTGGCGGTGCGGACGACAACCGCCTTGACCACGTCGGATTTCTTAACGGCGCCGCCGGGGATCGCGTCCTTGACAGTACACACCACGAGATCGCCCACCCCCGCGTAGCGGCGCCTGGACCCACCCAGCACTTTGATGACGAGCACCTCTCGAGCGCCCGTGTTGTCTGCCACCCTGCATCTGGTCTCTTGTTGGATCACTTCGCCCGTTCCAGGATCTCGACCACGCGCCAGCGCTTGGTCTTCGAAAGCGGGCGCGTCTCCGCGATCCGCACGGTGTCGCCGACGTGCGCATCATTAGCCTCGTCGTGTGCCTTGAGGCGCTTGGTACGTCGCACGATCTTCTTGTAGGTGGTGTGGGAAGCAGCGTCACGGACCTCGACGACGACCGTCTTGTCCATGCCCTCGGACACGACTCGGCCGGTCTCGCCCTTCCGCTTGCCTCGAAGCTGCTCCGTCTCACTCATGCTCATGTCAGTTCCCTATCTCCACTGAGCTCTCGCTGCCGAAGGACCGTCTTGATCCGAGCCACGTCCCGACGCAGCTCGCCCAGCCGCTTGTAGTTGTCGAGCTGGCCCGTCGCGTTCTGGAAACGCAGGTTGAACAACTCCTCTTTGACCTCACCCAGCTTCGACTCGAGCTCGTCCACCGAGAGGTCCCTGATCTCCGCGCCCTTCAGGCCCGCCACTACTGCACCTCCAACACTTGTTCGCGTGCCACGAATCGACACTTGATGGGGAGCTTGTGGGCGGCCAGCCGGATGGCTTCCTTCGCCAAGGGCTCGGGGATGCCGGCGATCTCGAACATGACGCGGCCGGGCTTCACCACGGCCACCCAGCCCTCCGGGTTCCCCTTGCCGGAGCCCTGCCGGGTCTCGGCGGGCTTCTTCGTATAGGGCTTGTCGGGGAACACGTTGATCCAGACCTTGCCTCCACGACGGATGTGGCGCGTCATGGCGATACGGGCTGCCTCTATCTGGCGGTTGGTTATCCAACCGGGTTCTAGAGCCATCAGACCGTAATCACCGAAGTTGACGGTGGTCCCACCCTTGGCTTTGCCGCGCATGCGGCCCCGCTGCTGCTTGCGGTGCTTGACCTTCTTCGGCTGCAGCATCAGCTCTCCCCTCCTTGCGGCGTGATGCCGCCGGGAGCAGTGGCGTCACGGGTGGGACTGGGCGTGCTGGTCTCGTTGGCGGCGGTGACGGAGACCCCTTCGGTTTTGGCTGTGCCCTTCTCGAGCTGGTCGCCCTGCTTGGCGCCGGCCGTTGCAGCTCCGGTCGCTACCGAACCCTTGCCACCACCGGCGGCTTTCTGTCCCGGTGACGGCGACGAGGCCGCGCCTCCCGTGGAGGTGGCTCCCGCCTTGGTCGTGCGCGCTTTGCGTGCTCGATCATCGGCTCCTCGACCGACGGTCTCGCCTGCAGCCAAGGCCGCTTCCCGACGGAGTCTCGCGGCGTCACGGGCCGAGGCATAGATGTCCTGGAAGGGTCCTCGGTAGATCCACACCTTGACGCCGATGCGACCGAACGTCGTCTTGGCCTCCGAGAACCCGTAGTCGATGTCCGCGCGCAGCGTGTGCAGCGGCATCTGGCCTTCGATGTACCACTCGGTCCGGCTCATCTCAGCGCCGCCCAAACGTCCCGAGCACTGCACACGGATCCCCTTGGCGCCGTGGCGCATGGTGGTGCCGACGGCCTTCTTCATGGCGCGCCGGAAAGAGACCCTGCTTGCAAGTTGCTCCGCAACACCCTGGGCGATCAGCTGCGCATCCAGCTCCGGCTGCTTGACCTCGATGATGTTCAGACGAACGTCGGTCGGCTTGCCGTGGATCTTCGACTCCATCTCCTCGAGCTTCGAGCGCAGTCGCTCGGCCTCGGACCCACGCCGGCCGATGACGATGCCGGGCCGCGCGGTGTGAGCATCGATGCGGACGCGTTCACGGGTGCGCTCGATGTCGATGCGACTGATGCCGGCATGCGGCAGCTGTCCCAGGAGGTACTCGCGGATCCGCAGATCCGCCTCCAGATAGTCCCGATACTGCTTGTCCGTGAACCAACGCGACTTCCAATCGGTGTGGATCCCGAGGCGGAAGCCGTAAGGATGAACCTTCTGGCCCATTACTCGTCCTTCCCCTCGGTCTTCTTCGTGGTCTTACCGGTCGTCTTCTTGGCAGTCGTTTTCTTGGAGGTCTTGGCGGGTGTGGCCTCACTGGCTTGGCTCGCCTCGGTGGCAGAAGCCTTGGGCGCGGGCTTGCCCGCGGTGTCCTTTCGAACCCGCCGTGCGGTCTGTTTCGTAGCCGGCCGCTCAGGCAGCGACAGCTCCGCGGGGCGGCCGACGACGACCGAGATGTGGCAGGTCCTCTTCCGGATGCGAGTGGCGCGTCCCTGAGCACGAGGGCGGAAGCGCTTCAGGGTGGGCCCTTCGTCGACCCACGCACGAGCAACCACCAGCTCGTCACCGGGCAGACCGCGGTTGTGCTCCGCGTTGGCGATCGCAGACTCCAGTACCTTGCCCACGACCGGGGAAGCGCCGCGAGGAGTGAACTGCAGTACCCGACGGGCGTCTTCGACATGACGACCACGGATCAGGTCCACCACCTGACGGGCTTTGGTGGGCGAGATGCGCACGAACCTGGCCGTGGCGGCGACCTCTTGGGCGTCGGGAGCTATGCGGTGCGCCATCATTTCGACTCCCGGCCGCGGTCGATCAGCGTGTGTGGGTCGTGGTGACTCATTTAGCCCTCGTTGTTCTCTCGGCGCCTCCGCCGTGCGTGCGGAAAGCGCGGGTGGGCGCGAACTCGCCGAGCTTGTGCCCAACCATCGATTCGGTCACATACACCGGGACGTGTTTGCGCCCGTCGTGAACAGCGATCGTGTGGCCGACCATGTCGGGCGTCACCGTGGAGCGGCGCGACCAGGTCTTGATGACACGCTTCTCGTTACGCTTGTTCATCTCGACGACCTTGACCATGAGATGGTCGTCAACGAACGGCCCCTTCTTCAGACTCCGCGGCATCAGCGGACCTCCTGGAGGTTTGCAGACGTCACGGCACCTACGCTTGTTGCGGGAAGACGCGCCATTACCGGCCTCTTTTCTTGCTGCGACGTCGGCGCACGATCATCTGATCCGACGCCTTCTTCTTACGCGTCCGGCCCTCGGGCTGGCCCCACGGGGAGACCGGATGCCGTCCGCCCGACGACTTTCCTTCGCCACCACCGAGAGGGTGGTCGACGGGGTTCATCGCGACGCCCCGGACCGACGGTCTCTTGCCCTTCCAGCGAGCACGACCCGCCTTTCCGACAGATATCAGCTCGGCTTCGGCGTTGCCCACTTCGCCGACGGTCGCCCGACATTCGATCTGGACCATCCGCATCTCGCCCGAGGGCAGACGGAGAGTAGCCCGGGCCCCCTCCTTGGCGATGAGCTGGACGGACGAGCCCGCCGAGCGCGCCATCTTGCCGCCGGCGCCGGGCTTGAGCTCGACGTTGTGCACCACGGTGCCGACCGGGATGTTCCGCAGAGGCAGGGCGTTGCCGGGCCGGATGTCCGCACCGGGGCCAGACTGGATCAAGTCCCCCACCTTCACCCGGTTGGGCATGAGGATGTAGCGCTTCTCGCCGTCCTTGTAATGCAGCAGAGCGATACGCGCGTTCCGGTTGGGGTCGTACTCGACGTGGGCAACCTTCGCCGGCACGCCATCCTTGTTGCGCTTGAAGTCGATGATGCGATAGCGGGTCTTGTTCCCTCCGCCCTGATGACGTGTGGTCACGCGGCCGTAGTTGTTGCGCCCGGCCTTCTTGGGATGGGGCTCGAGGAGAGACTTCTCGGGTTCGGCCCGCGTGAGCTCGGAGTAGGTCGAGGTGGACTGGAACCTGCGTCCTGGAGATGTCGGTTTGGCTTTACGGATCGGCATATGTCTACCCCTGTTGCTCGAAGATCTCGATCTTGTCGCCCTCACGGAGCTTCACTACAGCTCGCTTCGTGTCGGGGCGCTTGCCCTGGGTGTAGCGGAACCGCTTCGTCTTGCCCTTGCGGTTGACCGTATTGACGCTCACGACCTTGACGTCCCAAATCGCTTCGACCGCTTGCCGGATCTCGGTCTTGTTCGCGCCGGGATGGACGTAGAAGGTGTACGAGTTCAGGTCAAGCAGCGAATAGGACTTCTCGCTCACAACCGGCGCCAAGATGACGTCTCGAGGATCGCTCTTGGTGCTCATGTGGCCACCTTCTTGTTCGTGAGGCGCTCCAAAGACGAGCTCGTGAAGATGACCGCGTCCGCGACCAGAACGTCATAGGTCCCAAGCGAGCCGGTCAACGAGAACCCCGCACCGTCGAGGTTGCGGAAGGCGCGATCGATCGTGACCGACGCTTCATCATCGGGATCCAGAACGATGAGGATGCGTCCTCCGATGCCGGCCGTCTTCAAGGCAGTCGCGGCGGCTTTGGTCCTCGTCTCCGTGAAGCCGTCCAAGATCCAGATCCCGCCGTTGGTCGCCTTGTCGGCGAGCGCGCTCCTCAGGGCTGCCACCTTCATCTTCTTGTTGACCTTGACCGCGTAGCTGCGGGGCTTAGGTCCGAACACGACACCACCGCCGACCCATATGGGACTCCGGCTGGACCCATGGCGCGCGCGGCCCGTGCCCTTCTGACGCCACGGTTTCTTACCGCCGCCCCGGACCTCCGAACGCTTCTTGGTCGAAGCCGTGCCCGAGCGCGCCTCCGCCAACTGGGCCGTGACGACCTGGTGCATCAGAGGGAGGTTGACCTCGCCGCCGAAGATCTCGTCGGGAAGATCTCGGGTGCCGGTGCTCTTACCGGTGGCATCTATAACGGGAGCTTTCATCAGCCGGCCTTCCTGTCGTTGCGCTGACGAAGGCGGACCGCGGACCGCACCATGACCAACGCGCCGCGGGGGCCGGGAACTGCCCCGCGGATGAGAAGCAGATTGCGGTCGGCGTCGGCCTTGATGATCTTTAGGTTCAACGTAGTGACGCGTCGATGACCCATGTGCCCGGCCATCCGCGTTCCTTTGAACACCCGGGCGGGGGTTGCACAAGCGCCGATCGAACCCGGCGAGCGGTGCTTGGCTTGGGTCCCGTGCGTAGCCGACTGACCCTTGAAGTTGTGCCGCTTCATCCCGCCGGCAAAGCCCTTGCCTTTGGTGACCCCGATGACATCGACCCGCTCGCCCGGCTCGAAGACGTCGGCTTTGATCTCGGTGCCGAGCTCGTAGCCCGCCATGTCCTCCAGGCGCAACTCGACGAGATGCCTCGCAGCATCGATGCTCGCCTTCCCCAAGTGACCCGCCATCGGCTTGTTCGTATTCTTGGCCGCGCCGAAAGCCAGCTGGATCGCGGAGTAACCATCGACATCAGGGGTCTTTATCTGCGCGACTCGACACGGCCCCGCTTGGACGACCGTCACCGGAACCGCGCGACCGGCGTCGTCAAAGACCTGGGTCATCCCGATCTTGTGACCGAGGATCCCTTTTGTCTCTGTGGCCAACTTGTCTCTCTCTTCCTAGAGCTTGAGCTCGATGTCGACGCCCGCCGGTAGGTCGAGACGCTGAAGCGAGTCGACCGTCTTGGGTGTCGGGTTGACGATGTCGAGCAGCCTCTTGTGCGTGCGCATCTCGAAGTGCTCGCGAGAGTCCTTGTCCTTGTGCGGCGAACGGATCACGGTGTAAACGGACCGCTCGGTCGGAAGAGGGATCGGGCCGTTGACGCTCGCGCCTGTACGCGTCACCGTCTCGACGATCTTCTTCGCCGACTGGTCGATGACCTCATGGTCATACGCCTTCAACCTGATCCTGATCTTCATTCCGTTGTTCGCCACGTCTCGTCCTTCTCTAGATGCTCTTGGCTACTCGATGATCTTGGTGACACGACCGGCGCCGACGGTGCGACCACCTTCGCGGATGGCGAATCGCAGGCCTTCGTCCATGGCGATCGGCTGGATCAGCTGGACCTCCATCTCGGTGTTGTCGCCGGGCATGACCATCTCGGTCCCCTGCGGCAACTGGATCGAGCCGGTGACGTCGGTGGTGCGGAAGTAGAACTGAGGCCGATAGTTGTTGAAGAACGGCGTGTGACGACCACCCTCGTCCTTGCTGAGGATGTAGACCTGCGAGTTGAACTTCGTGTGGGGCGTAACCGACCCGGGCTGCGCCAAGACCTGGCCGCGCTGAACTTCGTCCTTCTTGGTTCCACGCAGGAGGATCCCGGCGTTGTCTCCAGCCTGAGCCTCGTCGAGCATCTTGCGGAACATCTCGATACCAGTGACGACCGTCTTCGAGGTCTTCTCCTCGATCCCGACGATCTCGATCTCCGCGCCGACCTTCAGCTGGCCCTGTTCGACACGACCGGTGACCACGGTGCCACGACCCGTGATGGTGAAGACGTCTTCGATAGGCATGAGGAACGGCTTATCGGTGTCGCGCTCGGGCTCGGGGATGTACTCGTCTACCGTCTTCATGAGCTCCAGGATCTGCGCGGCGGCGTCGGCGTCGCCCTCGAGACCCTTGAGAGCAGAGACGCGCGTAACCGGTGTGTCGTCGCCTGGGTACTCGTACTCGGTGAGGAGCTCCCGCACCTCGAGCTCGACCAGGTCCAGCAGCTCTTCGTCGTCCACCATGTCGGCCTTGTTCAAAGCGACCACGATGTAAGGGACGTTGACCTGACGAGCCAGCAACACGTGCTCACGGGTTTGAGGCATGGGACCGTCTGCCGCCGAGACAACCAGGATGGCCCCGTCGATCTGAGCAGCACCCGTGATCATGTTCTTGATGTAGTCCGCGTGACCGGGCATGTCGACATGGGCGTAATGACGGTTGTCGGTCTCGTACTCGACGTGCGCGATGGCGATCGTGATACCTCGCTCTTTCTCCTCCGGAGCCTTGTCGATCTGGTCGAACGCCATGGCCTGCACGTTGGGGTTCGCGTCGCTAAGGACCTTGGTGATCGCGGCGGTCAAGGTCGTCTTCCCGTGGTCGATGTGACCCATCGTCCCGATGTTTACGTGAGGCTTGGTGCGCTCGAACTTCTGCTTAGACATGGCCTTCTCTCCTCCTACTTACCTGCTGGTTCGCCACGGACCTGAGCTACGACTTCTTCAGCGATGGACTGGGGCACTTCCTGGTACGAGTTGAACTGCATCGACGAGCTGGCGCGGCCCTGTGTGCGGCTGCGGAGCTCGGTGACGTAACCGAACATCTCCGACAGCGGTACTTGAGCCTTGACGATGCGGTCGGACCCTCGTTGATCCATAGCTTCAACGCGGCCCCGCCGGCTCGAGATGTCTCCGATCACGTCGCCCATGAAGTCTTCGGGCGTGACGACCTCGATGTCGAAGACGGGCTCGAGCAGGGTTGGCTTCGCCTTCTTGACGGCCTCCTTGAAGACCATCGAGCCGCAGATCTTGAAAGCCATCTCCGACGAGTCCACGTCGTGGTAGGAGCCGTCGATCAGAGTTACGCGAACATCGACCACCGGATACCCGGCCATAACGCCGGAAGACATGGCTTCCTGCACGCCCTGGTCGACCGCCGGGATGTACTCGGACGGGATGCGGCCTCCGGTGATCTTGTTGACGAACTCGTAGCCCCCTCCGGGACCTGTGGGCTCGATCCTGATCACGCAGTCGGCGTACTGACCCTTACCACCGGTCTGCTTCTGGTATTTGACCTGAACCTTTTCGACCGGGTTCTTGATCGTCTCTCGGTAAGCGACCTGCGGCTTTCCGACGTTCGCACCGACTTTGAACTCACGGATCAGCCGGTCAACCAGGACGTCGAGGTGAAGCTCGCCCATCCCGGAGATGATCGTTTGCCCTGTCTCCTCGTCGGTATGGACGCGGAAGGTGGGGTCCTCCTCAGCCAGACGCTGCAGGGCGTTGCCCAGCTTGTCGGAGTCCGGCTTCGACTTGGGCTCGATGGCGACATCGATGACCGGAGTCGGGAAAACCATCTCCTCCAGCAGCACCGGGTCTTTGGGATCGCACAAGGTGTCGCCCGTCAGGGTGTTCTTCAGACCGACCACGGCGACGATGTCACCGGCGAATACCGCTTCTTTGTCCTCCCGGTGGTTCGCGTGCATCTGGAGGATGCGCCCGATCCGCTCCTTGCGATCCCGGAGCGCGTTGAGGATGCTCTCTCCGCTCTTCAGGGTTCCGGAGTAGACGCGTAGGTAGGTCAGGCGTCCCACGTAAGGGTCGCTCATGATCTTGAAGGCGAGCGCGGAGAACGGCGCCGCGTCATCCGCAGGCCGCTCGATGCTCTCGCCACTGCCGGGCCGCGTGGCCACCATCGGCGGGAGGTCAAGGGGGCTGGGGAGGTACCAGGTGACCGCGTCCAGCAAAGGCTGCACGCCCTTGTTCTTGAACGCGGTGCCACAGAGGACGGGTGTGATCTCGCCCGCTACGGTGGCTCGCCGCAGTGCCTTGCGAAGCTGCTCGACCGAAGGATCCTCCTCGGCTACGTACAGCTCCATCAGCTCTTCGTCATGGTCCGCGAGGGCCTCGATCAGGTCGTGGCGATAACGGTCGGCGTCGGCCTGCATGTGCTCGGCGATCGGGCGGTCTTCCCATTGCTCGCCGTGGCCGCCGTCGGGCCAGTAGTGGGCGACCATGGTCACCAGGTCCACGACACCGTGGAAGTTCTCCTCGGAGCCGATCGGAAGCTGGATCACCACGGGGGTGCCGTTGAGGCGATCTTCGATCATCCCCACGGTCCGGTAGAAGTCGGCGCCGGTTCGGTCCATCTTGTTCACGAAGCAGATGCGCGGGACGTTGTAACGATCGGCCTGACGCCACACGGTCTCGGACTGGGGCTCGACCCCGGCGACGGCGTCGAAGACAGCTACGGCGCCGTCCAGCACGCGCAGCGACCGCTCGACCTCCACGGTGAAGTCGACGTGGCCCGGCGTGTCGATGATGTTGATCCAGTAGCCCTTCCAGTGGGCTGTGGTCGCAGCAGAGGTGATGGTGATGCCCCGCTCTTGCTCCTGGACCATCCAGTCCATCACCGCGGCGCCTTCGTGGACCTCGCCGATCTTGTAGGTCTTGCCGGTGTAATAAAGGATCCGCTCGGTGGTCGTCGTCTTTGCCGCGTCGATGTGCGCCATGATCCCGATGTTGCGGGTATGGCTCAGGGGGAACTCACGTATCTGCGTGCCGGTTCCCTTGACCTCTCGGAGTTGGGGCCCCTTATCCTGCGGTCTCTGCGCTGCTTCAGCCATTTTCGTTCTATCCCTTACCAGCGGTAGTGAGCGAACGCCTTGTTCGCTTCGGCCATCTTGTGCATGTCTTCGCGACGCTTGACCGCCGAGCCCGCCCGCCGGAGGCATCGAGGATCTCGCCTGCAAGGCGGTCCGCCATGCTGCGCTCGCGGCGCTTACGAGAGAAAGTGACCAGCCACCGGATCGCCAAGGTGGTCCCGCGCCGGGAGTCCACCTCGACCGGAACCTGGTAGGTGGCCCCACCTACACGGCGCGACTTGACCTCTAGCAGCGGCTTGATGTTGTCGACGGCTTTCTTGAGCAGAGGAAGCGGATCCTTGCCGGTCCTGTCGCCAACCTTCTTCAACGCGTTGTACATGATCGCCTCGGCCAGGGTCCGCTTGCCCCGGGTCATGAGCCGGTTCTGGATCTGGGTCGCCGAAGCGACTGGTAGATGGGGTCCGGGAGCAATACGCGGCGTGTTGCCGGTCCTTTCCGTGGCATCAGGCACCAGCCTTCTTGGCGCCGTACTTGGAGCGAGATTGAACCCGGTCCCGGACGCCTGCGGTGTCCAGCGCCGCTCGGATGATCTTGTAGCGGACGCCGGGGAGGTCTTTGACTCGACCCCCGCGCACCAGCACGATCGAGTGCTCCTGAAGGTTGTGGCCGATCCCGGGGATATAGGCGGTGATCTCGATACCAGAGGTGAGGCGGACGCGGGCGACCTTCCGGAGGGCGGAGTTGGGCTTCTTCGGTGTCGTCGTGTAAACGCGTGCAGACGCCGCGCCGTTGTGGCGAGCCCTTCAGAGCGGGCGACTTCGACTTCTCCCGCTTGGACTCACGTCCCTGGCGGACCAACTGCTGGATGGTCGGCACTAACAGCTCCTTCGTTCTCCGGCCGGGCTGAAGCCCGGCGATCACATCGCCTGCCGACAGAGCGCAGGCGTACCTCACCTCTATGCACGCCAAAGGGCGCTTTTCTACGGTCTAGCCCGAAGATAGGGGCCGGCGCAGCCGGTTTGTCCTCCGGACGACTCGTCGCTCAGCGATACACCCCAACCTCAGCGGTTCCCGGGGCGACCGGGCTCGCCGAAGCTCACCGAGCTCGGGTTGTTGCTAGTCCGCGGGCGTTGTCACGGCGCGGATGACGCCCCCGGAGGGGCGCAGACGAGCAAGGATAAACGTGCGGACCGTCCCGGTCAAACAGGCAGGCCTGGTCAACCCGACTCGACCCCGACGCACTGCTTACTGCTTGACTGTTCGCCGTTACTCCCAGGGACCTGGCGATAGCCAGGGACCTGGCAGCACGAATGGTCGGCGCTAGCCGGCCATGACTACTCCTAGGCCCTGCCGACAGCCAGGGACCTGGCACGAATCGTCGGCCGTTAGCCCACCACGACTACTATTCGGCCGCCGACGTCGCCTCTTCCGGCACCCCTACCTCGCCGTTGCCGTCCTCCGACGGCACCGAGGTGAGTCCGATGAACGAAGCCATGTCCTCGTCGGCCTCCTCCCGAGGCGGCAGCCCGAACATCGCTCTCGCCTCGTCGTCGGACATCGCTCCCTCGCCCGTGGTTACCACTCGGATCGAGCGGTAGCGGCTCATCCCGGTTCCGGCGGGGATCAGCTTGCCGATGATGACGTTTTCCTTGAGGCCCAACAGCGGATCGGACTTCCCGTTGATCGCGGCCTCGGTGAGCACCCTGGTGGTCTCCTGGAACGAGGCTGCCGAGAGCCAGGACTCAGTTGCCAGCGAAGCCTTGGTGATCCCCATCAGGATCGGACGAGCGGTGGCGGCCTCGCCGCCACCCGAAACCACGCCCTCATTCGTATCGGCGAAGGACTTCGCGTCCACCAGCTGGCCCGGCAGGAATTCGGTGTCGCCGGGCTCGATCACGTTCACCTTGCGCAACATCTGACGAACGATCAACTCGATGTGCTTATCGTGGATCGGCACGCCCTGGTTGCGGTAGACCCTTTGGACCTCGTTGACCAGGTAGAGCTGAACCTCGCGGGTACCCATCACCTCGAGCACCTCGTCCGGGTCCCGGGACCCCTCGGTGAGAGAAGCCCCCACCTCGACGGTCTGGCCGTCTTTGACCAGCACATCATCGAAGCGGCCGATCTTGTATGTGACCGATTCGCTGCCATCGTCGGGGATCAACTCGATGGAGCGGGTCTTCTCGTCCTCGTGCATCTGGATGCGACCCGATGCCTTGGCGATCTCCGTCTTCACCTTGGGGGTGCGGGCCTCGAAGAGCTCGACCACTCTCGGCAGACCGCTCGTGATGTCGGAACCACCGCGGAAACGCACACCACCAGTGTGGAAGGTACGCATCGTGAGCTGCGTTCCTGGCTCGCCGATGGACTGAGCGGCGACGATACCCACGGCCTCACCCATCTCGACGAGGCGGCCCGTCGCCAACGAGACGCCGTAGCACTTCTGACAGACGCCGTACTTGGCCTCACAGGTGAGGACCGAGCGCACGACGACCCGCTCGACACCGGCTTCCGCGATCCGAGCCGAGAGCTCCGCCGATACCTCGGTGCCGGCCTCGGCCACCACGGTCCCGTCGGGGCTGGCTGCCTCTTCTAGAAGAACCCTGGCGATGAGCTTCTGCTTCAGGTGGCCTCGCTCGACCTGCACGTCCAAGGAGATCCCGCGGTCGGTGCCACAGTCTTCTTGACGAACGATCACTTCCTGGGAAACGTCTACCAGACGGCGCGTCAGGTAGCCGGAGTCGGCGGTTCGCAGAGCGGTGTCGGCCAGTCCTTTACGAGCACCGTGAGTGGAGATGAAGTACTCGAGAACCGTGAGGCCCTCGCGGAAGTTCGAGCGAATAGGCCGCGGGATGATCTCGCCCCGGGGGTTGGCGACTAGTCCACGCATACCCGCGATCTGACGGATCTGCATGATGTTTCCTCGGGCTCCCGAATGCGCCATCATCCAGATCGGGTTGAGCTCATCAGACTCGAAGGACTTCTCCATCTCGTCCTTGACCTGCTCGGACGCTTCGGTCCAGACCTCGATCAGCTCCTGACGACGCTCGTCGTCGGTGATGATGCCCTTCTGGTACTGGGTCTCGATCTTGTCGGCCATCTTCTCGTGGGTTGCGATGATCTCGGGCTTCTTCGTCGGCGTGGTCACGTCTTCCAGACCCACGGTGACTCCGGCCTTGGTCGCATAGCGGAACCCGGTGTCCTTCAGGGCATCCAGCGTCTCGGACAGCTCCTTCTTGTCGTAGGTCCGAGCGATCCGGTCGATGAGTGCGGTCAGCTCCCTCTTCTTGAACAGGGAGTTCTGATAGGGGAAGTCGGCAGGGAATGCGTCGTTGAAGATGACCCTCCCGGCGGTGGTCTCCTTGAGACGCTTCGGGTTGGCGTCGAACTCCTCCTGCGACTCGTCCTGGAATCGCTTGAGCCCCCGGACCTTGACGGTCGCATGGATCCCGACCACCTTCGCGTCGTAGGCCTTGTAGAGCTCGTCCGGCGACGAGAAGATCTTGCCGTCGCCCGGCTCTCCCTCGTGGCTGACCGTCAGGTAGTAGACGCCCAGGATGATGTCCTGCGTGGGAGCCACGATCGGATCACCGTTCGCCGGCGACAACACGTTGTGAGCCGACAGCATCAACAGACGAGCCTCGGCCTGAGCCTCGGATGACAGAGGCACGTGGACGGCCATCTGGTCCCCGTCGAAGTCGGCGTTGAACGCAACGCAGACGAGCGGGTGCACCTGGATCGCCTTGCCCTCCACCAGCACCGGCTCGAAAGCCTGGATGCCGAGACGGTGAAGCGTAGGCGCACGGTTCAGTAGGACGGGGTGCTCGTGGATGATCTCCTCGAGAACGTCCCACACGTGGGCACGACTGCGCTCGACCATGCGTTTGGCGCTCTTGATGTTCTGGGCGTGACCCAGATCAACGAGACGCTTCATGACGAACGGCTTGAACAGCTCGAGCGCCATCTGCTTCGGCAGACCGCATTGGTGGAGCTTCAACGTGGGACCCGAGACGATCACAGAACGACCCGAGTAGTCGACGCGCTTTCCGAGCAGGTTCTGACGGAATCGACCCTGCTTGCCCTTGAGCATGTCCGAAAGTGACTTCAGGGGCCGGTTACCGGGTCCGGTTACGGGACGGCCACGACGACCGTTGTCGAACAGGGCGTCAACGGCCTCCTGGAGCATGCGCTTCTCGTTGTTCACGATGATCTCGGGGGCCCCCAGGTCGAGGAGCCTCTTCAGACGGTTGTTGCGGTTGATAACACGGCGATACAGGTCGTTCAGGTCGGAGGTTGCGAAGCGCCCGCCGTCGAGCTGCACCATCGGACGAAGGTCCGGTGGGATGACCGGAACACAGTCCAGGACCATCCCCATCGGGGAGTTCCTCTTGGCGGTGTCCGTGAAAGGAGCAACGACCTTCAGGCGCTTGATGGCCCGCTGGCGCTTCTGCCCCTTGCCCGTTTTGATCAGCTCGCGGAGCTCTTCGGCCTCTGCCTCTAGATCCAGGGAGCCCAGTAGGTCCTTGATGGACTCGGCCCCCATGCCACCTTTGAAGTAGTCGCCGTACCGGTCCTTCAGCTCACGCCACAGGACCTCGTCCTCGACGATCAGCTTCGGACCGAGGTCCTTGAACTTGTCGATCGTCGCCTGCACCAGACCGATGTTGCGGTCGGCGCGGTCACGCACCTCTTTCTGTTGGCGCTCCGACTGGTTCTTCGCCGCCGTCTTCTCCGAAGAGCGGGCCTTGCGAGCCTCCATCTCCTCGAGACGAACCTCGGTCTCTTTGAGGATCTCTTCGAGACGACGGTCGCGATCGCCCTCGATCTTGGCGATCTCCTTCCCCACCTCTTCCTCGAGACGAGGAAGGTCCTTGTGCCGCTTGTCCTCGTTGACCTCGGTCACGATGGAAGCCGCGAAGTAGATGACCTTCTCGAGCTCCTTGGGAGCGATGTCCAAGAGGTAACCGAGGCGGGAAGGAACGCCCTTGAAGTACCAGATGTGGGTTACAGGGGCTGCCAGCTCGATGTGGCCCATGCGCTCGCGCCGCACTTTGGCACGAGTGACCTCGACACCACAGCGCTCGCAGATGATGCCCTTGAAACGGACACGCTTGTACTTACCGCAGTAGCACTCCCAGTCCTTGGTGGGCCCGAAGATCTTCTCGCAGAAGAGTCCGTCCTTCTCGGGCTTCAGGGTCCGGTAGTTGATGGTCTCAGGCTTCTTTACCTCGCCGTTGGACCACGCTCGGATCTGATCTCCGACCGCGAGGCCGATCCGTAGCTCGTCGAAATAGTTGACGTCTAACACTATTCAGTGACCTCCTCAGACTTCTTCGACGGATGACGGCTCACGACGGGATAGATCGATCCCCAACTCCTCCGCGGTACGGAAGATGTCTTCGTCGATCTCTTTCATCTCGATCTCCTCGCCCTCGGCCGAGAGAACCTCGACGTTCAAGCACAGAGACTGCATCTCTTTGATAAGCACCTTGAAGCTCTCCGGGATGCCCGGCTCGGGGATGTTCTCGCCCTTGACCACGGCCTCGTACACCTTCACGCGGCCGAGCACGTCGTCGGACTTGATCGTGAGCAGCTCCTGCAGGCAGTAGGCAGCGCCGTAGGCCTCGAGGGCCCACACCTCCATCTCTCCGAACCGCTGCCCGCCGAACTGCGCCTTACCGCCGAGCGGCTGCTGCGTGATCATCGAGTAGGGGCCGGTGGAGCGGGCGTGGATCTTGTCGTCGACCATGTGGCTCAGCTTCAAGATGTACTTGAAGCCGACCGTGATGAGCCCGTCGTAAGGCTCGCCGGACCGCCCGTCGTACAGCTGGGCTTTTCCGATCTCGTTGACCAGCGGGTACTCGGAGGGCTTGTTCGCGGTGGTGCGCATCGCGGCGAGCAACTCGTCTTCCTGAGCCCCGTCGAAGACGGGGGTCTCGACATGGGTCGCCTCGCGCTTCCGCCACGCGCCTGCGGGGGGAGCCTCGGTGACCTCCTCTTCCCAGCGTTGCTTCGCCACCCAGCCAAGGTGCGTCTCGAGCACCTGGCCGAGGTTCATACGCGAAGGAACACCCAGCGGGTTCAAGATGATGTCGACGGGGGTCCCGTCCGCGAGGAAAGGCATGTCCTGCTCGGGAAGGATCTTCGAGATGACGCCCTTGTTGCCGTGGCGCCCCGCCAGCTTGTCACCCTCGGAGATCTTCCGCTTCTGAGCCACGAACACCCGGACCAGCTCGTTCACGCCCGGAGGCAGCTCGTCCCCATTGTCTCGAGAGAACTCACGCACGCCGATGACCTTGCCGGTCTCACCGTGCGGCATCTTGAGCGAGGTGTCTCGCACCTCGCGAGCCTTCTCACCGAAGATGGCTCGCAGGAGACGCTCTTCTGGCGTCAGCTCGGTCTCGCCCTTGGGCGTGACCTTGCCGACCAGGACGTCTCCGGGTCCCACGTCGGCGCCGATGCGGATGATGCCGCGCTCGTCGAGATCGGCAAGAACGTCTTCGGAGACGTTGGGGATGTCCCGCGTGATCTCCTCGGCCCCCAGCTTGGTATCGCGGGCGTCCACCTCGTGCTCTTCGATGTGGATGGAGGTCAAGATGTCGTCTTTGACGAGACGCTGGGACAGGATGATCGCGTCCTCGAAGTTGTAACCCTCCCAGGACATGAACGCGACCAGCAGGTTCGCGCCCAGGGCGAGGTCTCCCTTGTCCGTCGAAGGCCCGTCGGCCAGGATGTCGCCCTTCTTGACCTTGGCCCCTTCACGCACGACCGGCCGCTGGTTGATGCAGGTGGACTGGTTGCTGCGACGGAACTTGTCGAGCTTGTAGACGCGGCGCTCGCCGGCGCCCGATCCACTAGGAGCGACCACGATGCGCTCCGCGGTGACCTCTTCCACGGTGCCGTTGAACTCGTTGACGATGACGTCACCTGCGTCAACGGCGGCGCGGTGCTCGAGACCGGTGCCCACGATCGGAGCCTGTGGACGCAACAACGGAACCGCCTGTCGCTGCATGTTGGCACCCATCAGAGCCCGGTTGGCGTCATCGTGCTCGAGGAACGGGATACAAGCCGTAGAAACCGAGACGATCTGCTTCGGCGACACGTCCATGTAGTCCACCTCGGACGGCTCCACGTACTCGACCTCGTTCAAGCGGCCCCGCACCAGCACCTTGGGCTCGGTGAAGTTGCCGTCGTCGTCGATCGTGGCGTTGGCCTGAGCGATCACGGCCCGGCCCTCTTCATCGGCGGTCAGGTATTCGACCTTGTTCGATACCTTGCCGTCCTTGACGATCCGGTATGGGGTCTCGATGAAGCCGTAACGATTGAGCCGCGCGTAGGTGGAGAGGGAGCCGATGAGGCCGATGTTCGGCCCCTCGGGAGTCTCGATCGGGCACATACGACCGTAGTGACTGGAGTGAACGTCTCGCACCTCGAACCCCGCCCGTTCGCGCGACAGACCGCCAGGCCCGAGCGCCGAGAGGCGGCGCTTGTGCGTCAGCTCCGCCAGCGGGTTGGTCTGGTCCATGAACTGGCTGAGCTGGGACGAACCGAAGAACTCCTTGATGGAGGCAACCACGGGACGGATGTTGATCAGCGTCTGCGGGGTGATGGCCTCGACGTCCTGGGTGGTCATGCGTTCGCGAACCACGCGCTCCATGCGGGAGAGGCCAACCCGGATCTGGTTCTGGATCAGCTCGCCCACCGGACGGATCCGCCGGTTGCCGAAGTGGTCGATGTCGTCGGTCTCGTAGTCGTCGTTGCCGGCGTGGAGCTCGACCAGATAACGGATCGTCGCGAGGATGTCGTCCTTGCGGAGAACCGATCCGTACTCCTGGATTGTTTTCTCGTCGCTCTTGAAACCGAGCTTCTTGTTGACCTTGTAGCGCCCCACCCGAGCAAGGTCGTAGCGCTTGGTGTTGAAGAAGAGATTGTCGAGGAGGGCGCGGGCGCTCTCTACCGTCGGAGGCTCGCCCGGACGAAGCTTGCGATAGATGTCCATGAGGGCGTCTTCCTCGGTCTGGATCGCGTCCTTCTCGAGGGTCAGGGCGATGGACTCGGCGCCATCGAACAGCTTGAGGATGTCGTCGTCACCGCCGTAACCGAGCGCCTTGAGGAGAACGGTGACGTTCTGCTTGCGTTTGCGATCCACGCGGACCCCGACCATGTCCTTCTTGTCCGTCTCGAACTCGAGCCAGGCTCCTCGAGCCGGGATGATCTTGCAGGCGAAGATGTCCTTGTCCGAGGCCTTGTCGATCGAGCGGTCGAAGTAGACCCCGGGCGAACGGACCAGCTGCGACACCACGACGCGCTCGGTCCCGTTGATGATGAAGGTGCCCTTCGCCGTCATCATCGGGAAGTCGCCCATGAAGACGGTCTGCTCTTTGATCTCGCCCGTTTCCTTGTTGATGAAGGCGGCGGTGACGAACAGCGGCTTGGAGAAGGTCATGTCCTTCTCTTTGCACTCGTCCTCGTCGAACTTCGGGTCCTCGAACCGGTGACTGAGGAACTGGAGCGCGAGGTTCCCGGTGAAGTCCTCGATCGGAGAGATGTCGTTCAGGGTCTCGCCCAAGCCCGTCTCGAGGAACCAATCGAAGGATTCCTTCTGAACGGAGATCAGGTTGGGGAGAGGGTGTACTTCCTTGAGCTTGGCAAAAGAACGGCGTTCGCGCAGCGCGTTAGACGACAAACGTGCCTCCTGTAGTTGCCTTCGTGGGGTCAGAGAACCGGGTCAAGAAGGGGCCCCGTTAAACCCTTCCTGGCCTGCCTCGATCGGCTCGCGATGGGCGGTTCTTAGCCGCGCGACAAGGCGAATCGAACGATCGGGGGCTGGACACAGCAGAGAGGCAGTATAGGGGCAGCGCCCTACGCCGTCAACCAGGGGTCTCACCCCCGGCGAGATGTCTATTCAGCTGTGAAGCGTGGTGCGGACGTTATCCCCCATCCCTGATGATTTCAAGCCTAAATATCCACAGGGCCCGGATGGAGCCCGCTCCAGGCGTCGGCACGGCCCCCGCTCCGGCGGCGTCGGCAGGGGAATCGCTGGAACGGTCGGGGGCGCCTGAACGGCGCGCTCCTCCCTCCGACGAGGCCCACTTCGCCCGCGTTCCTTCGATATCGAGCGCGTCGGTGTTACTTGAGCTCGACGCTCGCTCCCGCACCCTCGAGCTTGGCTTTGGCCTCCTCGGCCTGGTCCTTCGCGACCTTCTCGAGCACCGCCTTGGGCGCCGAGTCGACCAGGTCCTTGGCCTCCTTCAGGCCCAGGCTGGTGAGGGCCCGAACCTCCTTGATGACCTGGATCTTCTTGTCGCCGGCACCGGTCAGGACGACGTCGAACTCGTCCTTCTCCTCCTCTGCTGCAGCGCCGTCTCCACCGGCTCCGCCGCCGGCGCCCATAGCTGCCACGGCTACGGGGGCCGCCGCCGTGACGCCGAACTTCTCTTCGAACGCCTTGACGAACTCGGACAGCTCGAGAACCGTCCAGCCCGCTACCGCATCGAGTACTTCGTCCTGGGAAATCGCCATCCCTACTCCTCCTTCTCGGTGCCGCCATCGGCGGCGGCTTCAGTGTCGGTCGAGTCCTGATCGGGTGCCTCGTTCGCTGCTTCCACGGAGTCGGCGGCCTCCGACGAGGTCTCGCCGGCCACGTCCGCGACCGCGTCGGCCACCTCGGCCTCCCCGCGATCGCCGCCTCCGGCGGGCTCTTCCTCTGGCGCGGGCTCGGCGCCGGGTGCGGTCGCCTCTGCGGCGGGCGGAGCGGCCGGTGAGTCGCCCGTGCCGCCGGGGAGCTCGCCGGACTCCTTCTTAGCGAGGACCTGGGCGAGCATGGAGCCGAGGTCGCGAAGGGCCGCCGCGAACACGTTCACGGTTTGCTGGAGCGGAGAGTTCATCATCATGGCGATCTTGGCCAGCTGGACCTCTCTGGGCTCGACGCTGGCAAGAGCCCGGGCCTGGTCGCCGTCGAGGATCTTGCCCTTGAGGATCCCGCCCTTGATGACCAGCACCGGGAACTTCTTGGCCGCGTCGTCGAGAGCCTTGGCCGCGGCCACCGCGTCGCCCCTACAGAAGGCGATCGCGGTCGGGCCCTCCAGCATCCCGGCGAGATCCTCCATGCCGACCTCTCGAGCGGCGATCCGGGCCAAGGTGTTCTTGAGAACCTTGTAATCGGCGTCGGCTTCTCGTAGCGCGACTCGTAGCTCGGCGAGGTTGGCGACGGAGAGGCCCCGGTATTCGGTCAAGAGAGCAGCGTTCGATTCCTGGAAGCGCCCGGCGATCTCTTCAACCGCCTGCGCCTTGCCTGCTCTGGCCATGAGGCTGTCCTTTCTCGGGCATCAAAAAAGCGGCCACCCCATAGAGGAGCGACCGCGCTTTGGATCTGCGCCGATCTCTCGCCTGCGCCGGTCCCGTGAGGGCTTAGGGGACAAAGGTCCCGCCGGCGGTCTGGGGCTTCGTTACGAAAGACAGATTACCAAACGAGCGAGACGCCTAGGGAGGGGCCCTCTCAATCCAGCGAGACGGTACCGCCTGCTCTCCAGTACTCCCCCGCCTCACGCTCCATGAAGCCTTCGTCGACCAGATGGCGCCGCAGGGAGGCGACGTCGGGGTGGTACTGAGCCAAGATCAGATTGACGTCGCTCTCCAGGTAGCGAAGACCGGGCTCGAACTCCTGCGCGAGGTGATCGAGTACGACCAACCTCTTGGAGCGGACGGCCGGGATCGTGACCAGGCGGCCGTGGCGGATGAAGGTGCGCAAGACGGCCGAGGAGCTGGGCGGATGCCCGAGTCCTTCCTCTGTGTCTCGTCGTTCGGATGCGGCGCGGGCGGTACCGAGGATCTCGTCGTGCTCGAACCGGTAACCCGTCCGAGCCTTGGTGACCAGGCCCGCGGCGATCAATCGGCTCATCGCTTTTTCGATCGAGCGGGCGTCGAGCCCCGTGGTCACACCGATCTCGGCAACGGAAGAGGCTCCCAAGACCAGAGCGGCGGCGACCCGGAGGCGATCGCGATCGGCCAGAGCCGCCACGATCCGCTCGGCATCTCCGTCCATCACTCGCTCGGTGAGACCTCGGGCGTGGGCTCCTCGGTCACCTGGGGGCGGAGGCGCTCTCTACCTCTTCGTCAACCAGGTCCTTGGACTTCTGGGGGTCGATGCGGACCCCCGGGCCCATCGTGGTCGAGATCGCGATCGCTTTGAGGTAGCGGCCCTTCGAGGCCGCAGGCTTGGCGCGGATGACCTCGTCGATGATCGCGGCGTAGTTCTCGATGATGTCGGCCTCGTCGAAGGACTTCTTGCCTACGATCATGTGCAGGTTGCCGTGCTTGTCGGTGCGGTACTCGATCCGACCCCCTTTGATGTCGCCGACCGCGCGAGCCACGTCGTCGGTGACGGTGCCGGACTTCGGGTTCGGCATGAGGCCCCGGGGGCCCAGCACACGGCCCAGCTTTCCGACCGCCGGCATCATGTCCGGAGAGGCGACGATGGCGTCGAACTCGAGCCAACCTCCCGAGATCCGCTCGGCCAGATCGTCGTCACCTACGACGTCGGCCCCTGCCTCTTCGGCTTGCTTGGCTTTCTCGCCTTTCGCGAACACGGCGACGCGCATGGTCTTGCCGGTGCCTTTCGGCAGCGTGACCGCGCCGCGCACCATCTGGTCGGCCTTACGAGGATCGACGCCCAGACGGATGCTCAGCTCGACGGTCTCGTCAAACTTCGAAGGCGGGAACTCCTTGACGAGCTTCACGGCTTCCCGCGGCGAGTAAAGACGCTCGCGATCGACCTTGGCGATGGCTTCCTTGTAACGCTTGCCTGCCGGCATGTGTAGGTCCTCCTTCGTGGTCGGCGGAGAGCTCAAAGGCGCTCCTCCCACTGGTCAAGGTGTGTCTGGACAGCCTCGTTACTTGACGGTTATGCCCATGCTGCGGGCGGTGCCTTCCACGATCTTCATCGCGGCGTCGATGTCGTTGGCGTTGAGGTCGGGCATCTTGGTCTCGGCGATCTCGCGCACCTGGTCCTTGGTCACCGTTGCGACCTTGGTCTTGTGCGGCTCCGCCGAGCCCTTGTCGACCCCGGCCTTCTGTCGCAGAAGAACGGCGGCGGGAGGGGTCTTGGTCACGAAGGTGAACGAGCGATCCTCGTACACGGTGATCTCGACCGGGATCGTGGTGCCGGTGTCCTGCTGGGTCGCGGCGTTGTACTGCTTGCAGAACTCCATGATGTTGATGCCCGCCTGGCCCAGAGCAGGACCGACCGGAGGGGCCGGTGTGGCCTGGCCCCCCGTGATCTGGAGCTTCAATACCTGTGCGATCTTCTTGCGGCGTCCGCCACCCATCTGTCGTCTCCTCTTTCTCGGTGTTAGAGCTTGGCGACCTGGTCGAAGCCCAGCTCGACCGGCGTCTCTCGCCCGAAGATGTTGACGAGCACCTTGAGCTTGCTCTGGTCGACGTTGATCTCGGAGATGGATCCGGTGAAGTTGGCGAACGGTCCCGAGGTCACCCTGACGCTCTCTTGTTCCTCGAACTCGAGGCGCGGCTTGAGCTTCTTCTGATCGGCCTTGACCTGCAGGATGCGGTCGACCTCCTTGTCCGACAGAGGCGTGGGCTTGGCGCCGGAGCCGACGAATCCGGTGACGCCGGGCGTGTTCCGAACGACGTACCAGGAGTCGTCCTCCAGGTACATACGGCACAGCAGATAGCCCGGGAACACCTTCTTCTGAACGATCTGTTTCTTGCCCTGCTTGATCTCCATGACGTCTTCCATCGGGATCACGACCTCGAAGACGCTGTCTTCTACGTTCATCGACTGGATACGAGACTTGAGGTTCACCTTCACCTTGTTCTCGTAGCCGGCATAGGTATGGATCACGTACCAATCACCGGGGCGCTCGTTGGGCGGGATGCGTTGGTCGTCTTCGTAGAACTCGGCGGGTTGGTCCTCGTCGAGCTCGGCGACCGCGTCGTCGGCTGCCGGGTCGTCTGCCCCGCCCTCGTCGACCGCGGCCTCGGCCTCTTGCTTCTTGGTGGCGGGAAGAGCCGCCTCGGAGTCCGTTCCCGCGTCGGTGACGCCGACCGCGAGAGGACCCTGGTCCCGCGGCGCGTCGGCATCAGAGGGGATGTCATCGCCGCCGGTCTCGGCCGCGGCGGTGGCGGGATCGATAGTGGCGGTATCGGCGTCGGATCCGGCTGCGGCCTCGCTTGCATCGCGATCGGGATCGGGTTGGGGCGCCACGACGTCGGCGGGATCGACGGCGCCCGGCTGCGGCGCGTCCTCGTTCGGCTGGCCCGTGTCGGTGGTCTCTTCCGAGATGTCACCCACGAGCTCTGACGTAGTGGTGTCGGTCTCGGTGCTGGTTTCGGTCATACCTCGACTCCATAGAGAGCCAGCACCGCTTTGGTGAAGATGAAGTCCATCCCAAAGATGATCGCGGCGACGACGATGGAAACGACCAGAACCACCGTCGAGTAAGCAACGACCTCGGAGCGGGTCGGCCACGCCACCTTCTTCAGCTCGGCGATCACTTCCTTGAAGAACTGGCCCGGCTTCGTGCGCTCTTTCTTGGTAGGCGCGCCGGGAGGTTTGACGGCGGGACGCCCCGCGGTCTTCTTGCGGTCTTCTTCCTTCTTCATCATCCGCTTGTACTGCCTATTCACGGCCCAGACCCTTTCGTTATCGACCGCTGCCGGACGCGAGAAACCAGGGTCCGCTGCGGGGGGATGAGATGCAAGGTTAGCACGAGAAGGGGGCGAGCGTACGATCTCAACTCTCGGGCACGAGCTCGTCGAGCGGCAGAGGATCGGGCGGCTCCGGCACCTCGATCGGTCGGTTGGGCTCCGAGATGCTCATGTCCAAAGTGAAGCTCGCTCCTGAGAGGGGGCCGAGGATCTCGCTCAGGCCCACCTCTTCGCCTAGCGCGAGGTCCACCTCGATCAGAAGGCGGCGAAGCAGCCGGTCCTCGGCGCCCGTGATGACTTCGATGTGGGAGGACTGGACCGCGTTCTCGACCCGCTCGGCCTCGTCGTCCTCGATCGTTTGGAAGGCGGTGCCGGACCCGAACCTCTGGGCGATCGAGAAGAGATCGTTGAGAGCCGTCACCACATCCAGCTCGCCGGTGATCCGATCCACCTCCTCGCCGTCGAGGCCCTCGCCCTCTTCGAGCTGGGGATCCACGAGCCACGAGCCGATATCTGTGTCTTCGAAGGGACTGCCTCCCTCGCCGGACCCGCCCAAGAGGCCCTCGCTCTGGTCGGGGGGAGCTCGTAGGCCTGGTCGTCCACCTCGATGAAAGCGCGTTCGCCGGTGGAGACGAAACCCTGGGAGGCGCCGTCGGCTCCGAGATCGGTGTATTCGAGGTCCGCTATCGGAAGTTGCCCCTCTTCGGGTAGCTGGAAGCTCCCGATCAGCTCGAACCCGGCGACCTGCGCATTGCGCGCGTCTTCACCCGGAGCCGCTTCCGCTTGCACGCGCAGCTCCAGGATGCCGCTTCGCAGCTCTTCGAGGTTCTGGGCGGTCTCTGCGACCACGTCCCCGGGACCGGTTGAGCAAGAGGTCAAGATCAAGATCAAGCCGAGCCCCAGCGAGACCGCCAGCCGCTTCCTGCCGGTGGTGGGCACTAAGGCGATTCCTCGGGCGGCGGCGAGCTCTCTTGCGAGTGGTGGTCGCGGAGGCCGGGCTTCTCTATAGGTGAAGTCGCCCCCGGTTCATAACCGGAGGCCGCGGGTGTAAACGCAGTGAGTTAGCGAGGAACCGCGGAGAGCGTTCCGAGGCTGGCGTCGGTAACGTAGTAATACCGCCCCACCACCTCCACGTCGATCGCGTAAGGAGAGCCCATCACGCCGGCGAGCTCGTTGCGCGCGCCCCTGGCCCGGTAGCCCTCCCGCGGGAGCAATCCGGCCCGAGCCAACATCGAAGACGCCCACACCAAGCGACGACTGAGCCACATAGAGACGGCTGCCCACGAGGTCCATCCCCTGGAGGAACAGATGTTCGGCGGGGTCGACACCGACATGCAGTCGCCCCGTCCTCTTCACATCCCCGAGGTCGCCGGCGTCGAGCACCATCACCTGCGGCGGGATCTGGTCGTTGAACCAGTATTCGGTCGCGGCATAGACCGTTCGGGACGTCTTGGTCGAAGCCACCTCTATCTCGGCGAGGCCGACCTCGCTCCAGGACCCGACCTCGACCGGATGGGCGGGGTTGGAGAAGTCGAAGATCTGTAGCCCGGTCCTCCCGGTCGAGACGTAGAGCAACGGTCGTCCGGTCATGGGGTCCTTCGGGTCGTAGAACAGACCCGCCGAAGCCGGGCCCCCGACCTTGAGGGCCGGAAGGGCATCGACGTGCACGGGAACGAGAGCTCCGGTCGTCGCCTCGAAACGGCTGACCACCATCCCGTCGATCGCGTCCAGGAGCACGACATACTCGGCGCCCCCCTGGCTGAGGTGCTGCACCCGGTAGGAGCCGCCGGCGGGAAGGTAGAAGGCCAGCTTCGGGTCCTTCGGGTCAGAGACGTCTAAGACGTGCAGTCCCTCCTCGTCGAAGGTCTTGGTCTGCCGGGCGTAGAAAAGCCACTTCCCGTCGTCCGAGAACGACAGATCACCGTCGAGGGAATCCTTGGCGGTGTCATAGCGGCCGACCACTTTGGGAGACCGCGGGTCGCTGGTGTCGAGGATCGCGACGGTGCCCTCATCCCGCTGCAGGACGGCCCCGATATCGCCATGAACCTCGACGCGGCCGAGACCGGCTTTCTTGGAGACCTCGATCACACGGGGCCGGGACCGGATGGAGCTGAACGGGAGTTTCGCTTCGAAGCAGCAGCGTAGGGAGCCTGCAGCAACATCAGCGACAGCAGCAGGGCGAGGGCTGAGCGCGGATGGGTTCGGGTCATGCCGAAGGATTCGCCCCCACGAGCCCGGTTCCTTCGTGGGGGGCAGGGACCTCGGCGAGGCGCGACCCCTCTACTGCGGGGCCGGAAAGCCGACGACCTCGGCGAGGGTATCGACCACCTCTTCCATGGGTCGATCCTTCGGGAGGAATCCGTCCGCGCCCAGCTCGCGCGCCAGACCCCGATGGTGCTCGTCGTCGATGCCCGACAGGACGAGGATCTTCGTCTTCGGGCAGCACTGTCTGATTTTGGATACGGAGGTCAAGCCGTCCATCTGCGGCATGGCGACATCCAGGACGACCACGTCGGGGTTCAGCTGTTGGACAAGATCAACGGCTTCGAGGCCGTTCGTCGCCTCACCTACCACCTCGAAGCGGCCGTCAAACTCGAGGTTCGTGCGGATCAGCGTACGAAGGTTGGCCAGGTCGTCGGCTATCAGCACCCGGATCCGTCCAAGCATGCCCTCATCATGACCTGTCCAGATCGGTGGCGGCGATCGATCCAGGAGGTGGAGCAGGGCGGAGGGATTCGAATTTTCGAACCCCATGGGGCTGGAGGCTTTGGAGACCAGCGGGCTTTTTTAAGCAGGGCGGGAGGGATTCGAACCCCCGGCCCATGGGCGCGGCTGGAGACCAGCGCGGCTTTTTTAAGCAGGGCGGGAGGATTCGAACCCCCGGCCCATGGGCGCGGCTGGAGACCAGCGCGGCTTTTTTTAAGCAGGGCGGGAGGGATTCGAACCCCGGCCCATGGGCGCGGCTGGAGCAGCTTTTTTAAGCAGGGCGGGAGGGATTCGAACCCCCGGCCACTGGTTTTGGAGACCAGCGCTCTGACCAGACTGAGCTACCGCCCTATGAGGCAGCAGTCTAGTCGCCCTAGGCGGTGGCGACGCGGCCGCGGCGGGTCTTCCACACCGCGGCGCCGGCACCGACGGCGGCTACGGCGAGGCCCGCCGCGTACCTGTTGCGATGGCGGACCACATGGCTGCGCACGTCTTGCCCGCGAGAGGTCCGATAGGGGATCGAAGCGAGCTGGTGGAACAGCTCGGGAGGGGGAGTGACGGTCTCGCTCCTCAGCTGTTCGAGGGAGCTGAACAGTGTCTGGTAGTGGACAAGCTCGTCGGCGCAACCAGCGCACGAAGAAAGATGTCGCCGTACCCCGAGACCCGTGTCGCCGTCTCTCGTGTAGCTCGGAAGGGCCTCTCGCACCTCTTCACACCTCATCGCTCTTCTCCTTCGAACAACATGCCTCTCAATCTCTTACGGCCTCGATGCACCCGGACCTTCGCTGCGGTCTCGCTGATCCCAAGTTGTTGCGCCATCTCCTCGATGCTCATCCCATAGACGTCTCTCAATGTGACTGCGGTTCGGTACTGCTCCGGCAACCGAGCCAACGCTGCCTGCAACGCCTGCACCTCGATACGTGCTCCTGCCGTGGCCTCGACGGATCCCGAAGATGGAAGCTCCGTCAAGACATCGTCTTGCGAACCCGACTCGTGACTCTGCCTACGCCTGCGGCTGCGGTGCTTGGACAAGGCAGAGTTGCTGGCGACCCGATACAGCCACGTCTGAAACATGGCGTCTCCCCGGAACCCATGAAGACCTCGCCATGCCTTCAGATACGCGTCCTGCGTAGCCTCGGCGGCATCCTGCGGATCTCCCAAGATGCGGAGACACAACGTATAGACGTCCCGGTGCGTTGCCTTGACCAACTCGGCCCACGCTCGCTCGTCACCGTTCTTGCAACGTTCGACGATCTCTGCGGAGACACGTTCGGACGACGCTCCGTCCCGGTGATCGCTTGGACGCCTCATGTGGGCCGAGGTTACAGGGGCCCCTCCGACGTTGTCGCTCAAGGGGCCAGCCCGCGGGCGGCGTCTAGTCGGACTCGAAGATCGATTCGAGACGAGACAGCAGCCGGGCTTTGTCCAGCTCGGCCTCACGCCGCACACGCAGCTCCTCGTTGGAAGACGTCAGCAGGTCTTCTATCGAGTTCACGAGCTCGTCGTCGTCGAACGGCTTCGTGAGATAGGTGTCGGCACCCAGCTTGTAGCCGCGAACCCAATCGGACTCGGAGGTTTTCGCGGTGAGGATGAGCACCTTCACCCGATCCTTGATGCCGGACGACTTCAACTCTTTCAAAACGGTGAAGCCGTCCATCTGCGGCATCATGATGTCGAGAACCAGGACGTCGGTGGGGTCATCGGCCAGCATGTCGAGAGCCTGGCGTCCGTTCTGAGCGACACTGACCTTGTGGCCTTCTTCGACGAGGATGGTGCTCAGCAAGCTCCTGATCGCGGGATCGTCTTCGGCGATGAGGATCCGGGTCATATCAGGCGCCTCCCTTCAAAGCCTCACTGGGTACTGCGGGTCGGGTCATCTCGTCGCCGGGTATGGATCCGAGGTTGGACCTGGGGCTCGCGCTCCTGCTCTCGACCGAGCGAGCCTAAGGCCTCCCTTCGATGACTCCAGTTCTCTCGGCGGCTGGGTGATCTGCTCGTCGCTGCGATCGCCGTAAACATCGGGACGCCCCCAAGCTCACTTGAGCCGCGCCCCGCGCCCATCGAGGCCATCCCGCCCAGGCGCACCGATTACGCTCGGAGAGGTGACCGAGCCCCGCTTGCCTTTCGTGTCTGCCACACCCTCTGGAGCAACCGCGGAGAGCCTCGTGAGGCAGAAGGAGCAACGGGAGCTCACGGTAACCGTCTGCCTGCCTGCGCTCGACGAAGCCGCCACCATCGCTTCCATCTGCGCATCGATCAGGTCGTCACTGCTCGAAAACGGATTGGTCGATCGCCTGTTAGTGGTGGATTCCGGCTCTACGGACCGCACGCGGGAGCTGGCAGACGCCGCCGGCGCCACCGTCATCGGGGCCGGTGAAGACCTCGCCGACCGGCCCTTCGCCCCAACTGGGAAGGGCGGCGCGCTATGGAAGAGCCTCGCGGCGACGACCAGCGACATCGTGGTGTGGCTCGACTCCGATGTGCGGAACTTCTCGCCGGGGTCCGTGACGAAGCTGCTCGGCCCCCTGCTCATGGACCGCAAGGTCCGCTTGACCAAAGCTTTCTACGACCGTCCGATCCAAGCTCCCGACGGAAGCTTGACCGACGGGGCGCCCGCGTCACCGAGTTGGTCGTGCGCCCGTTGGCGCATCTGCTCTTTCCAGAGCTCATCGGTTTCCTCCAACCCTGTCCGGAGAGTGCGCCGGGTACCGCGGCGACCTGGCGGCGCTGCCCTTCTTCACCGACTACGGCGTCGAGATCGGGTTGATGATCGACTTCGTGACCCGCCACGGGCTGGATCCGGTGAGGCAGGTCGATCTCGGGGTGCGGGTACACCGCAACCGGGACCTGGCTGCTCTGGGACGGATGGCTTTCCAGGTCATGCAGGTCATGACCCGCCGCGCCGAGGACCTCGGCCGTATCAAGCTCGACGCCGAGTGGCCCGCTCAGATGATCCAGTTCACGCCGGTGACGGCGCAGCCGCACGCTCACGATCTAAGCGTGACGGAGCTTCCTCCTATGAAGGACGTCCTCGCAATCGGTTGAACAGGCTCTTCGTCTCCGGGGTGGCAGGCGGCGGTGACGCGTCCGGGCTGGTGACGGCCACGACCGGATCCCGCTCAGGGACCACCGACGGAGGCGTGACGGCAGCAGTCGCTGCATGGGGTGAGGGCTGGTTGCCGAGAACGTGGACCAGAAGTGGCTCATCACGAGCTTGGCCACGGCCACCGCGGGCACCCCGAGAAGCACGCCCCAGAACCCGGCCACCGTGCCGCCCGCCAGGATCGAGAGCATCACGGTCACCGGGTGCAGCTTCACCGCCCTCTTCATCACGTTCGGGCTGATGATGTGGTTGTCGATCTGTTGCACGATCAGAGCGACCAGCGCGGCTTTGAGTCCGAGCGCCACCTCCCGTGACCGATCCGATCAACAGACCCAGGCCTCCCCCGATGAAAGGGCCGACCAGCGGGATCAGGTTGGTGAAGCCGGCGATCGCGCCGATCACCAACCAGAAGGGCAAACCGATGATCGCGAACCCGGTGGCCGCCATGACCCCCACGAGCAAGGCCACGAGGAACTGACCCCGGAAGAAGCCCCCCACCGTGCGGCCCACCTTGGAACCCAGGTCGGCCAGCTCTTCTCGATGGGCGGGCGGCACGAGGTTCAGCAGGTCCCGTTGCAGGTGGGGCAGGTCGATGAGGAGGTACAAGGCGAGCAGGGGGCCGAGCACGAATATGAAGAGGACCTCGAGCACCGAAGAACCGAGCTCGGTGAGTCGCGAAGTCGAGGCCGCGATGCGGTCGCGGAATCCGCTTGTTACCTCATCGCACCGCTGGTGTGAGGGGGCGTCTGCATCTTCGGTGTCATCCGCACCCAGGAGACAGGTCACGCTCGCGGTATCCACCCTGACGCCGAAACGGTCCTCTACTCCCTCTCCCGCGCTGGTGATGGAATCCGCCAGCTCGACCTTGAACCGGGGCCACTCCTCGCTGAACCGATCGATCTGGCCCGACAGGAGCGGGCTCACCGCAAGGATCAGCAAGGTGAGGCTGCCGAGCACGAACACGTAGGCGATGAAGGTGGCCGCGGTGCGCGATACCCGTCTCTCTTCGAGCCGAGACACGATCGGGTTCAACAGATAGATGATGATCAGGGCGAGGACCAGCGGCGGGAAGATGATCTTGATCTTGAACAACACCCAGACCAGGATCGAGCCCAGGATCAGGAGGCCGATCAGCGACCAGGCCGCGATGCCGGCACGCCTCAGTCTTTCCCCTGCCGGCAACCTCGGGAGCTGTGACGTGGCCATGCACGCAGTATCCCCCCCAACGGGGCGGGAGAACCGTCACCAGGGCTGACGAGTGAACAACGAGCCGACCGCGTCGCGGAGAGCGCCGGCCGAAGCGAGGGCCGAGGACGACTCGGACCCGTCCAGCGCGATCACATCGCTGAACCCCGCCGTCAGCGGGGTCTTCTTCGGGACGTCGAGTTGCCCGAATACTCCGAGACAAGGCACCCCCAGTCGGCGCGACATCCGGGCAACGCCTACCGGTGCCTTCCCCTCCAGGCTCTGAGGATCGAACCGCCCTTCACCTGTGATCACCGCATCCACGTTCGAGATGAGGCGCTCCAGGCCCAGCCTCTGCGCGATGAAAGCGAACCCAGAGGTCAGCTCGGCCCCCAGAAAAGCGAGCAGCCCTGCACCCAGCCCGCCGCCGGCGCCCGCTCCGGGCACGTCTTCGACCTCGATGCCCAGCTGCTCGCGTATGACGGCGGCGAGATTTCGAAGGCCGCGCTCCAACAACTCAACCTGTTCGGGAGTGGCACCTTTCTGGGGGCCGAATCGGCGGGCGCTTCCGCCATCGCCGGTCAGGGGGGAATCGACGTCGCATAGCGCGACGACCTTCATCTGGCCCTCACCCGCGGGCGGCTGCACCCGGTGGATGTCGATCAGACCCGCTCCGCCGGGCGAGGTCTCACGGCCCTGTTGATCCAAGAAGCTCCACCCCAGCGCTCGGGCCACACCCGTTCCTCCGTCGGTAGAAGCCGTACCACCGACCCCGACGAGCACGGTGGCAGGAGCAAACATCTCGCCGACCTGCGCGATCGTTCGGCCGACGCCTTCCGAACTCGCGTGCATCGGATCCCCGCGTCCCTCCGCAGCCGTCTCTACACACACGGAGCCGTCTGCGAGAACGGCAACCGCCGCTCTGCACGGCGCGCGCCAGGGATCGACCGTGGTCACGAACACCTTCCTTCCCCCCGACGCATCCAGCAGCGTGTCCGAGGTCCCTCCCCCTCCGTCGGCAACGGGAGACGAGGACAGAACCGCGTCGGGATAGACGCCACGGATGCCGTCTGCGATCGCCAGGGCGGCCGCGGGAGCGGACAGCGTCCCCTTGAACTTGTCGGGAGCGATCAGGATGCGCACGGCCACCTACGATACGGACACATGGTCGAAGACATGAAGGTCGCGTTGGTCTCCAACCGCGGCCCGGTCTCGTTCGTGCAGACCTCCGATGGCTTCGACAAGAAGAGGGGGGCGGGGGGCCTTGCCGGGGCGTTGGACCCCGTCGCCCGCCGGCTGGGTGAGAACGCCATCTGGATCTCTGCCGCGACCTCCGAGGCTGATCGCAAAGCTCTCGTGGCGGGTGAGGCAGAGGGGCTGAGCGATCTACTGGGATACCCCGTCCATATGCTGGACATCGAACCCGAGACCTACGGCCGCTACTACGACGTGGTCTCGAACCGCATGCTGTGGTTCGCGAACCACTGCTTGTGGGATGAGCTCGACATCCGCGAGTTCGGTCAGCACGAGCTCGACGCCTGGGACGAGGCTTACGAGCCGGTCAATGAGAGGTTCGCCCACGCGGCCGCCGACTACGCCGACCCCGATTCGCTGGTCTTGTTCCAGGATTACCACCTGGCAACTGCACCCCGCTACCTGCGCGGGCTCCATCCGGATCAGACGATCTTCCACTTCACCCACTCATCCTTCTGCGGTCCCGAGGGTCTCGAGCGGCTCCCTCGCCCGCTGCCCAGGCGCGTGATCGAGGGCATGCTGGGTGCGGACCTGGTCGGATTCCACGTTCCCGACTGGGCCAACGGCTTCCTGGATTGCTGTGAACGGATCGGGGCGAAGGTGGATCGCTCCGCGGCGTCGGTGCAGCACCTGGGCCGGCGCAGTTGGGTGCGCGCCTATCCGATCCCCATCGACGCTGCGGAGCTCCAAGAGCGGGCCCGCGATCAGGTGGCCGAGTCCTGGCGCGAACGTTTCCTCGCCGACCAGACCGAAGGGGGACCATCTAAGCGCCATGTCATCGTGCGAGCCGACCGAACCGAGCCATCCAAGAACATCATCCGCGGCTTCGAGGCGTTCGGCACCGTGCTGGACCGGCGTCCGGACCTGGCTGCCACCACCCGGTTCATCGCCTGTCTCTATCCGTCCCGACAGTCGATGCCCGAATACCGTCGTTACAGCGAGGCGATCGAACGGGTCGTGGGCGAGGTGCAAGCTCGTCATCCCGGTTCCATCGAGTTGTTCATGCACGACGACTACGACAGGACGCTCGCGGCTCTGCGCATCTACGACGTCCTGCTCGTGAACCCCATCATGGACGGGATGAACCTCGTCTCCAAGGAGGGGCCCGTCGTGAACGAGGTCGGAGGCGTGCTCGTTCTATCGCGAGGAGCCGGTTCTTTCGACGAGCTCGGTGGCCACGCGGTGGAGATATCCGATGCCCTGGACGTCGATGCGACGGGTGAGGCTTTAGAGCGCGCCCTCGACATGGATCCGGCGGAGAAAGCCAGGCGGGCCGCGGCTCTGCGTGCCACGGCCGCCGCCCGAAGACCGGCCGATTGGATAGACCCGCAACTAGAGGACCTGAGTGAGATACAAGCCGGACGAGAGCCGGTTACCGAGCCCCCCCACGGCCCCTAGAGCAACCGGCGCAACAGCTCCACCATCCCCGCGGGGCCCGGGACCGCCATGTCTGCACGCTGCGTGAGCTCGGGGGGTGCCTCGTCGGACTCGACCCCCACACGCACGACCCCGACCCCCTCCTCTTCGAGCTGATCCAGCGCGTCGAAAGCGGGAAGGTCAACCCGATCATCGCCCGCGAACAAGACCGCGGTCAGGTGCGCCTCTCGCGCCACCTGAAGGATCACATCCTTTTTCGACACCTGTATAGGGGGGCGAAGCTCGAAAGCCATGCGGCCGCCCGCGCGGCGCAGGCCGTGTTCTTGCGCGAGACGAGCCGCGAGCTCGTCAAGGCATCGCTGAGCTTGCAACTGATCGCCCGCCGCCCTGAAGTGGAGGCCCACCATCACGCCTTTGTCTTCGATCATCACTCCGGGATGATCGAGCTCCGCGACCGCCCGTGTCGCTTCCTCCAACACCGTTTGCATCAGGTCCACGTAGGGAGAGGCCATGGGAGACAGAGTGACCACGCCGTCGATGACCCGCTCGGCCCCGTGCAAACCCCAGATGTCTAGCTCGGGACCCAGCCAGTCCAGCAGTTGGTGGGCGGAACGGCCCGAGACGATCGTCACCGTCCTATAGATCCGAGCCAGAACCGGCAGCAGTTCGGCCGCGCCGTCCACGGGACGCGCTTGAGAGGGCATGTCGACGATGTTCGACAAGGTGCCGTCGAAATCGAGAAAGATCCCGGTCGTGCGGGCGTCTCTTTTCAGATCTGGGAGCGAAACCACCATCGAGTCAGCGTAGACGTTCAACCCGCCACGGCTCTTAGACTCACCGGATGAGACGGTGGTACTGGACGGCGGGATTGTTGGTCGTCCTGGCCACCGGAGGATGCAGACCCGATACCGTCGAGCTGGCGTATCGCTATCCGGCCGATGGTTCGGTCACCTATCGGATGCACGCCAACGCTCAGGCCAGTTGGGACATAGGCGGGCCGGGTCAGGGCTCGTACGACGTCACCTTCGAAGTGACCGAGACCGTGGAGTCCACCACCAGCGAAGACGTAGTGGTCTCGGTCGTGATGGTCCCGATCGAAGTTGAAGAGCGAGGTCTGCCGTCCCCCGGCTCGAGGGAGCGCGCGTTCGCACTTCGGATCGGCCCCGACGGCGAAGTCCTCGAGATCCTGGAGGTGGATGGTGTCCCGGCCGAAGCCCTGGACGCCGACGAGCTCGCGTTCATCGGCACCTACCGGCCTCCTCTTCCTACCGAGCGAGTGCGGCTGCGCGACACCTGGAACGCCGAGCAGGAGGTCGACCTGGAAGCGGTCTTCCAGCAGGTGATGACGACGGGGAAGCTGGAGGGGCTGCGGCGAGAGGAAGGACGCAGCGTCGCCCAGATCGCTTATGCCGGAGAGGGGCCGCTCGTATGGACGACGGACCTTCCACAAGGGGAGGCCGAGTTGACCGGGTCCGCTACAACTTCCAGCGATGCCGAGATGGACATCGATCAAGGTCTCCTTCGTACGGCGTCTTCGTCCACGACCGGGGACTTCGATGTACGCGTCGCCCCTCCCGGGCAAACCGCGCCGATCGTGGGCCGCCTGACCCTAGATCTGGATGTCACGCTCGAACAGCTGCCCGCGGGTTCCGAGGTGGGTAGCTAGAGCTCGTCTGCACCCACCACGACGTGGATGGCCACGGTGTCGGAAAGGTTGGACGGTTTCGACCGCGCGACCCACCCCAGTCGCTCGGCCAGGATCTCGGCGGCCTCTTGAGCCTCGGGATAAGACCAGAACACGGTGGTGTTCGTGTAGTCCACGGACGAGTCGTCGATGGCCTCGATCCGGAACCCGAGCCGGGCCAATCGCTCGGCCACCGCGTCGTCCAGGGCCCCGTCGGAGGTCCCGTTGAGAACCTGAACATTTATGTCCTGGGTGATCAACCGGGGCGGCTTCGGAGACCTCTTCTTAGACGCCTTGGTCTTGGATGCCTTGGGCGTGGGCGTGGGCTTTCGCCGGGGGGCTGGAGAGGCAACGACGACCTCCGGCTCGGTTTCGACCGCAGACGGACTCACACTGGGCGCGGGCGAAGCTTGGGTCGCCGCCGTCCGGGTTGCCTCGTCTCCCCCGAGGGCGTTGACCAGCAGCCACACCGCCACCCCCACCACCGCTGCGATCAGCAGCCAGGGCAGGAACCAACCCACGACGGAACGTATGAAGGGACCTTGTTCTCCTGCGGAATGCCGGCCCACCGGGCGGGAGGACCTATCGCTTGCTGGGGGAGTATTCCCCGCCGAGCAAGCGAGCGACCCGCTGCCGCTGCCGGTAAACCCGAAGCCTCTTCAACCTCTTCACCAGGATCGGGTCGTAGGCCATGGCGCTCTGCTTCTCGAGCAACTCGTTCAAGAGCTGGTAGTAGCGAGTGGCAGACATATCGAACCGTTCCTTGATCGCCTGCTCCTTGACCCCGGCGTGCTTCCACCAGGATCGTTCGAAATCAAGTACGGCTTTCTCTCGCGCCTCGAGCTCCTCCATGAGGTCAGACTAGACCTAGGCTTTCGGACGAGGCTGGATTTCTAGGGAAAGAGGCCGCGGGTCAGATGCGCCTCGGCCACCCGGCCCACGCCGATCCAGTGTGCAGCCTGCCGCATGGACAGGCCCTTGGATGAAGCGAGCTCGTAAACCTCGCCGAACGCGCGTTCCATGATCAACCGGAGGCGGTCGTTCACCTCCTCCTCGTCCCAGAAATACGCCTGTATGTCCTGGACCCACTCGAAGTAGGACACGGTTACTCCACCCGAGTTGGCGAGGATGTCGGGGACCACGAAGACCCCGCGGTCATGGAGGATCTTGTCACCCTCGAACGTGATCGGTCCATTGGCCGCTTCACAGACCACGGTCGCCTTGACCTTGTCGGCGTTCTTGACGGTAACGACACCTTCGATAGCGGCCGGGACGAGGACGTCGCAGTCGATCTCGAGCAAGTCCTCATTGGTCAAGGGCTCGGCGGCTCCGTAACCGACCACCGTGCCGGCCTCTTGGGCATGTCGATTGATGGCCTCTGGATCCAGACCCTTCTCCCGGTAGAGACCGCCTTCCGCGTCCGAGACAGCAACCACCCGGCAACCCGCATCGTGCAGGAGCTGAGCGGCATGACCGCCGACCTTTCCGTAGCCCTGGATCGCAACCGAGACCTCGTCGATTCCGACTCCGAGGGCCTTGAGCGTGGAGAAGATCATGTACATGACGCCGCGTGAGGTGGCACCACCACGGCCTTTGGAACCCCCGATGCTGACAGGCTTGCCGGTCACCACTCCCGGAACCGAGTACCCGGAGTTCATCGAGTAGGTATCCATGATCCAGCTCATGATCTCTTCGTTGGTGTTCATGTCGGGGGCCGGGATGTCTTTCTCCGGGCCGATGAAGGGAAGGATCTCCGAGGCGTAGCGCCGCGTCATGCGTTCGAGCTCCGAGCGCGTCAATTCCTTGGGGTCTACGCTGACGCCGCCCTTGGCGCCGCCGAACGGGATGCCTGCGATGGCGCACTTCCACGTCATCCACATCGCGAGTGCTTTCACCTCGTCGAGCCCCACGGCGGGGTGATACCGGATACCGCCTTTGGCAGGTCCGCGGGTCACGTTGTGATGAACGCGGTAGCCCTGATACACCCGCGTGGAGCCATCGTCCATCTTGAAAGGCACCGATACGCTGAGAGATCGTTTCGGGCTGCGGAGGATGGCGTGAACGCCGGGGGCCAACCCCATGAGCTCCGCTACCTCATCTAGCTGCGCCAGCGCGGTCTCCCACGCGGTGTCATGCGAGGAGTCGTCGGGCGCGGGTGCTGCCACTGTGTCGGGTGCCATAGAGCCGGGTGTCGGATTCGAACCGACGACCTACGGTTTACAAAACCGTTGCTCTAACCAACTGAGCTAACCCGGCGTTCCAGAGATGATTGCGATCCAGCGTACGACAGCTCAACAACGCAGCAGGCGCTAGACGGCTTCTACGTCTCTCGTTGCTAGGTGCTGCTCGAGCTTCCGTTTGATCCGCTGTAGCGCGTTGTCTATCGACTTCACGTGGCGACCCATCATGTCGGCGATCTGCTGATACGACTTCCCGTCCATGTAGAGCTGAAGAACCTCGGTCTCCAGGTCCGAGAGCAGGCGGCCCATCGATGACTTGATGTTCGAGATCTCTTCCGCCGAGATCACCAGATCGGCCGGATCGAGGGCACCGTGCACGAGGGCTTCCTCGAGAGGGCGCTCGTCATCGTTACCAGCGGGTTTGTTGAGGGAGACGTAGGAGTTGAGCGGGATGTGCTTCTGGCGGGTCGCGCTCTTGATAGCGGTGATGATCTGTCTCGTGATGCATAGCTCGGCGAACACGCGGAAGGCTGTGCTCTTGTCGGCCTGGAAGTCCCGGATCGCCTTGAAGAGCCCGATCATGCCTTCTTGCACGATGTCTTCTTTGTCGGCACCAGCGAGGAAGTAGGTACGAGCTTTGGCCCGGGCGTAGTGGCGATAACGATTCAAGAGCTCGTCGATCGCTTTGTCTTGTCCGGCGCGAGCTAGCTCGACCAGAGCGTTGTCTTCGGTGTCTTTCAAGGAAAGCCCCGGATCTACCACGTTGCCCCTTTGATCCCCGTGGATCTAGTTCTAGCTCTCTGTGACTCAGCGCGATCGGTCACAGGTTATCGGAAGCAACGGAGCGCCGGGCGACTTCGAACATCGCTATGGCCCCTGCGACCGCCACGTTGAGCGAGCCGATATGTCCCCTTTGGGGGATGCGCACCAGGCCGTCACAGCGCTCGCGCACAGCCTTGGAGAGCCCGCGACCCTCCGCCCCCAGGACCAGCCCGATGGAAGGCTCCATCAGCTTGGAGGTCCACACATCTTCGCCGGCGTCGGCGTCCAGTCCCACTACCCACACCCCGGCCTCTTTCGCTTGATCTATCGCCCGGCCGAGGTTCGTCACTCGCGCCACCGGGAGGATCTCGGCCGCACCGGCCGAAACGCGACGGACCGATGGGGTCACTCCCGCCGACCGGTGAGCAGGAACCACGACGCCGTGGAACCCGCAACACTCCGCCGTGCGGATCAGAGACCCAAAGTTGTGTGGGTCTGTTACCCCATCGAGGAACACGACGCACGCCTCGGGCACAAGCAGGTTCTCGAGGGTCGCGTAGCGGAAGCGACCGGTCACGGCGACGACACCTTGATGGTTCTCGCCCTCCGACAAGCGGTCTATCTCTGCCCGCGGCACAACCTTGACCGGGATCGCGGCTTCCTGGGCCCTCTTCCTTATCTCGGCCAAGACCGGCGACGGCGCCAATCCGCTGGAGAACATGACCCGCTCGGCCGGCCGTCGAGCGCGTAGCAACTCCACAACGGGCTGCCGGCCCGAGAGGATCGACTGCCCGCTGCCGTCGCCCTTACCGGGGCGCGACATCCACCCGCCAGCGGGCTCCGGTCGGAGTGTCTTCGATCACTACGCCGAGGGCGGTGAGCTTGTCCCTGATCTCATCCGCCTCGTTGAAGGCTCGCTCCTTACGGGCGCGCTCGCGCCGTTCCAGCAGGTATTCGATCAAACTCGCGGCTAGGTGTGAGCCATCGGATGAGGATTCGGAAAAGCTAAAACCCAGCACCCGCGTGAGCTCCAAGAAGGTGGCGACGTAGTCCTCGAGGTCTTCTCGCGCGGAATCGTCGCCCTCCAGGGTGGAGGACAGAAGCTTGTTTCCCTCCGTTACCAATTCGTGGACGGAAGCGAACGCTTCTGCGGAATTCAGATCGTCATCCATCGCCGCGATGAAGGTGGTGATGTACCCGCTGGCAGCTCCACGGGGAAGTCCGTCATCCGATCCGCGCGTGGCCACCGGCGCTTCCGGTAGCTCGCCCAGCGCGTGACGCGACGATTCCGCGAACGTGCGCCATCGTTCATAGCTCTGCACCGCGTCCTCGAGAGCGGCTTGTGAGAACACCACCTGGCTCTTATAAGACCCTTGCAGCATCCAATACCGAACGGGCCCTCCGGAGAATCTCTGCAGCACCTCGCGAGCCAGCGCCACGTTGCCCAGTGACTTCGACATCTTCTCTGCATCCATCTGCACCATCCCTGCATGCAGCCAGTAGCGAGAGAAAGGCTGGTGTCCTGAAAGCGCCTCCGACTGGGCGATCTCGTTCTCGTGATGAGGAAAGATGAGGTCGCTCCCGCCCCCGTGGATGTCAAAGCCCATCCCCAGGTATCTCTCGGACATGACCGAGCACTCGATGTGCCACCCCGGGCGGCCCGGGCCCCAGGGGGACTCCCATGCGGGCTCTCCCTCCTTGGCGGCCTTCCACAACGAGAAGTCGAGAGGATGCCGCTTGCCGGGATGAGGCTCCACGCGCCCACCTGCCCGCATGTCTTCCAGGCTCCTTCCCGAGAGCTTGCCGTAGTCCGGGAAGCTCTCGACAGAGAACCACACGTTGCCGCCGGCTTCATATGCAACTTGCTTCTCCACCAACCCGGCGATCGCCTCGATCATCCCCGCTATGTGCTCGGTCGCACGCGGAACCTCGCTCGGACGATCCGCGCCCAACTCGGCGAGATCCTCTTCGAACGCCGCGGAGTACTTCGCGGTGACTTCCTCGGGAGCGATCCCTTCGATCTTGGCGCGCTCGATGATCTTGTCGTCGACGTCGGTGTAGTTCATGACGAACGTGACGTCGTAACCCCGGTAGGTCAGGTACCGACGGATCAGATCGAACCAGAGGATCGTACGCATGTTGCCGACGTGCGCGTAGTTGTAAACGGTCATGCCGCAGCAGTAGATCCCCACCCTGCCTTCGTCGCGCGGCTCGAAGGGCCGAACGCTCCGCGTCATGGAGTCGTAGAGCTGGATCGGCATGCGGTTCAGACTAAAGGTTTGATCAAAGCAACGGCCGTGGCGGCGATGCCCTCGCCACGGCCGATGAAGCCCATCCCATCGGTGGTCGTCGCCTTGACCGAGACGGTGTTGCCGTCGACGTGCAGAGACCGGGCCAGGTTCGCCCTCATCTCTGGCGCATGGGGTCCGATCCGGGGAGCCTCGGCGATGACGGTGGAATCGATGTTCACCACTTCGTATCCCCCCTCTCGCAGGGCGCCCGCTATGTGTTCCAGGAGCGACAGGCTCGACACGTCCTTCCATCGTTCTGAACCGGGAAACATGACACCCAGATCGCCAAGTCCCGCCGCGCCCAAGATGGCGTCGCCCACGGCATGACTGAGGACATCGGCGTCGGAATGACCTGCTAAGCCTCTGGGATGACGGAGATCGACGCCCCCGATGATGAGGGCGCGATCATCCGCGAACCTGTGCGCGTCGTAACCGAAACCGATCCTCACCGCCCCACCTCGCGTGCGTGCGCCTCTGCACGCTGCAGATCGTCGGGATCCGTGATCTTGAAGGACAGGCTCGATCCGACAGCTACTGCCACGGTCCCGCCGTAATGCTCTATCAGCTGGGCGTCGTCGGTGCCCGTGACACCTTCGGCCGCGGCACGCTGATGAGCGTCGAGCAGGAACCGGGTTCTGAATGCCTGGGGGGTCTGCACGTTCCACACCTGTTCACGTTCCAAGGTCTCGACCACGTACCCATCACGAACGAGCTTCACCGTTTCCTTCATCTGTAACGCGGGAACGGCCGCGTCACCATGCTGCAGCGCCTCGATCACCGCCGCGAACACCTGCGGGGGAGCGAACGGTCTGGCGGCGTCGTGGACGATCACCACGTCCGAGACGACATGCTCGAGACCCGCACGAACGCTTTCCTGACGCGTGGCTCCACCGGCGACGACGTGAGTCGCCTCGGGAAGCAGGCGGGTGGCTTCGTCGACTCGATCGGCGGGAACCACCACCGTGATGTCATGGATCTCCGCGGCCAAGATCGCATCGAAGCTCCATCGAAGCACGGGACGTCCGGCGAGGTTCAGGAACTGTTTCGGGGCACCGCCGGCGACGCGACGGCCGCTTCCACCTGCAGCGAGAAGCGCTGCCGGCGCGTGGTCTGGATCGTGGGCTATCCGAGAACCTCGTCGAGCATCTTCTCGGCGGCCTCTTCGTCGCAGTTCTTGGAGAAGGTCAGCTCCGAGACAAGGATCTGACGCGCTTTGGTCAACATCCGCTTCTCGCCGGCCGCAAGACCCTTCTCTTTATCTCGTTGATGAAGACTACGAACGACGTCGGCAACTTGATAGATGTCCCCCGACCGCAGCTTTTCGACGTTCGCTTTGAACCGGCGCGACCAGTTGGTCGTGTTGGTGGTGGGCTCGTTCTTCTTCAAGACCTTGAGCACCTTCGGGACCTCTTTGGCCGGAGTGACCTGTCGCAGACCCACTTCCTCGGTGGAGTCGGTGGGAACCATGAGGGTCAACTCGCCGTAAGCCAGCTTCAAGATGAAGTAGTCGCGTTTCTCGCCAAACATCTCTTTGACTTCGAGCTTCTCGATGATGGCTGCACCGTGATGGGGGTAGACGACCTTGTCGCCTACACGAAAAGAACGCGTCACTCTGAACATCCCTCCCTGCGAGCAGTACCTTTAACGCCTGAAGAGGCGGTCAGACACGGAAAAGGGCCCTGAGAAGAGCTTGTGTCTAGGCTCAAGGGTAGCACGCGGCGTCCCAGAGCCTCTTTGAAGCGGTCACGCTGCGGCCGGGCTACCGGCGACGCGGATAGCTTCCGGAAGGTCCGCCACCTCGATCACGCGTATCCGGTCCGAGCTTGCTTGCGCTCCCCGCGGAACGATCGCCCGAGTGAACCCCAGACGTTCCGCTTCGGTGAGTCGCCGCTGGATGCCTGGAACGCGACGTACTTCGCCCGCAAGTCCGACCTCGCCCACCGCCAGAGTCCGATGATCGACCGGTCGGAGACTCTTTGATGACAACAGCGCCAAACACAGAGCCAGATCCGCGGCTGGCTCTTTGATGTGCAAGCCCCCGGCGGCCGCAACGAACACGTCGTCCTCCACCAGCTTGCAGAGCCCTCTCTGGGTGAGGACGCCGATCAAGAGAGACAGCCGCTTCGCGTCGTAACCGATGGCCACCCGTCGAGGTTGAGGGAGGCCGGAAGCAGCAACGAGGGCCTGCACTTCGATCAGCACCGGCCGGACGCCCTCGAGAGCAGGGAACACCGTGGAACCTGCAACGTCTGGCAAACGATCCGCGAGGAACATCGCAGAAGGATCCTGAACGCCCTGGAGCCCTTTCTCATCCATGATGAAAACACCGGCTTCATCACATGAACCGAACCGGTTCTTCAAGGCGCGGAGAAGTCTGAAGGTCCCGCTGCGTTCCCCCTCTAAAGAAAGAACCGTGTCTACGAGATGTTCTAAGGTCCGCGGCCCCGCGACCGTCCCTTCCTTGGTCACGTGACCGATCAAGACGACCGCGCTGCCGGTGGTCTTCGCGAATCGGACCAGGGCTCCTGCGCACTCTCGCACCTGGACCACCGAGCCCGGCGCCGAGTCATGGTCGGGATCCTCCAGGGTTTGTATCGAGTCAACGACGAGCACGGCGGGGTTCTGTTGGACAGCCGCACTGAGGATCGCCGGAAGAGAGGATGACGCGGCGGCGCTCAGTCGCTCGCCCGCGATGCCAAGGCGACATCCACGCATCGCTACCTGATCGAGCGACTCCTCGCCGGTTACCAACAAGGTCTGGTTGCCGCCTGTTTGGATCGCGTCGATCATCTGAAGCACCAGGGTCGACTTTCCAACGCCGGGATCGCCCGAGAGCAGGATCACGGATCCCGGAACGATCCCACCACCAAGCGTTCGATCGAGCTCGGAGATGTTGGTACGGATACGCGGAGCCGGACCACCCGGACGATCCAACCGGCATATCTCGGCAGCGGTGACCGCGCCGGGTCGCGCGCTGGAGACGCCGGGAGCAGGCGCAGACGCCGTTCCCCACGAGTCACAGGCCGGACAGCGCCCGAACCATCGCGGCGAGCTGTGCCCACATCCGTCACAGGAGAAACAGGTTGCCGTCTTCATTAGGGCCGACGCTAACGACCGACTGAGATTTGGACCAACTCGTTGCAGGGAGCGGAGCGGGCGCCACCGTCGCCGGAGCGGACGCAACGAGCGGAGCGGGCGAGCCGACGTCGCCGAGTAGTTGTGAGGCGGAGGGACGGAGCGGGGTCGCGCCCGCGGGCGGCGGCGGTCGACCGGCGGAGCGGAACGAGCGGAGGCGGGACGTGTTCGATCCCGGAGGAGCCTCCGCGCAGCGAGCGGAGCCGGGCGAGCCGACGTCGCCGGAGCGGGGCTCTGGAGGCGCACGGCGTCGATACCGAAGCGACCCTGTCGCCGTGCGCCGGAAGGAGCAGGCCCCCGCCGATCAGGCGGCGGCCGTCGCGCCCCCGCGGGGCGGCGGCGGTCGGCCAGCGGAGCGGAGTGGGCGCGAAAAGACCCGGCCCCCTCGAGGACCGGGTCTAAGTCGCCTTGGCTTGGTGGTCTACGCCTCGGGAGGAGCTTCCTCTCCCGGGGCTCCGGCTCCTGCGAGCTCGACCGGCGGGTGGTCGGGGGCGGAGACGGCTTCGCCCTTCTTGAAGACGATGCCGTTCTCGCCGTCCTCTTTCACCCCGACGTCGACGACGATGATCTCGCCCGCTTCGTACTCCTTCCACAGGATCTTCTCGGAGATCGGGTCTTCGATGAGTCGCTGGATCGCACGGCGCAGAGGCCTGGCTCCCAGCGAGGGGTCGTAGCCGACCTGCGCCAAGAACCCTTTCGCCTCGTCGGTCAACTCGATGCCGACGTCCTGGCTCTCGAGCTGGGCCGCGACCCTCCTGATCAACAGGTCGACGATCGACTTGATCTCGGAGCTCTCGAGCTCGTGGAACACGATCACCTCGTCGATGCGGTTCAAGAACTCGGGGCGGAAATTGCGCTTGAGCTCTTCGTTGACTCGCTCTCTCATCTTGTCGTAGTTCATCTCGGAACCGCCCGCGCCGAAGCCCATGGCGGGCTTGCGCAGGTTCTGGGTTCCCAGGTTCGAGGTCATGATGATGACCGTGTTCTTGAAGTCGACGGACTTGCCCTGCGCGTCCGTTAAGCGTCCGTCTTCCAGGATCTGTAGCAAGGTGTTGAAGACATCGGGATGAGCCTTCTCGATCTCGTCGAGGAGAACCACGGAGTAGGGACGTCGTCGCACGGCTTCGGTGAGCTGTCCGCCCTCTTCGTAACCGACGTAGCCCGGAGGCGAGCCGACCAGACGACTCACCGTGTGCTTCTCCATGTACTCGGACATGTCGAGTTGGATGAGCGCATCTTCGTCACCGAACATGAACTCGGCCAGGGTCTTCGCGGTCTCGGTCTTGCCGACGCCCGAGGGTCCCAGGAAGATGAACGAGCCGGCGGGACGCTTCGGGTCCTTGAGGCCTGCACGGGTTCGACGGATGGAACGTGACACTGCCCCGATGGCGTCGTGCTGACCGACGATCCGCTTATGGAGCTCGTCCTCCATCCGCAGCAGCTTGGCGGTCTCTTCCTCAGTGAGAGAGGTCACAGGGATGCCCGTCCAGGAGGCCAGGACCTCGGCGATCTCTTCTTCGTTGACCTCCGCGAACGCGGAGCCCTCGGCCTCGCGCCATTCCGACTCGCGCTCCCCGCGTTCCGTCGTCATACGCTTCTCTTCGTCTCGGAACGAAGCAGCCCTTTCGAAGTCTTGCGCCTCGATAGCTTCTTCCTTCTTCCGACGGATGTCGGCGATCTTCTCTTCGAGCTCGCGGTAGTCGGGCGGAGCGGACATGCGACGGATCCGCAACCGGGACCCGGCCTCGTCGATCAGGTCGATCGCCTTGTCCGGGAGGAACCGGTCCGAGATGTAGCGATCCGCCAGGTTCGCTGCCGCGACCAGTCCTTGATCGGTGATCTGCACGCGGTGGTGCGCCTCGTAGCGGTCGCGCAATCCCTTCAGGATGTCGATCGTGTGAGCCACCGTCGGCTCGGGAACCTTGATCGGCTGGAAGCGACGTTCGAGGGCCGCGTCCTTCTCGAGGTGCTTGCGGTACTCGTCGAGGGTGGTGGCGCCGATGGTTTGGAGCTCGCCTCGAGCCAACATCGGCTTGAGGATGCTGGCGGCGTCGATGGCGCCTTCCGCGGCCCCCGCGCCCACCAACGTGTGCAACTCGTCGATGAACAAGATGATGTCGCCGCGCGTCTTGATCTCCTTCAGCACCTTCTTGAGGCGCTCCTCGAAGTCGCCCCGGTAGCGCGAGCCGGCGACCAAGGCACCGAGGTCAAGCGTGTAGAGCTGCTTACCCGTAAGCGTTTCTGGGACCTCGCCCTTCACGATGCGCTGGGCGAGTCCTTCGACCACGGCCGTCTTGCCGACACCGGGCTCGCCGATCAGCACGGGGTTGTTCTTCGTGCGGCGCGACAACACCTGCATCACCCGCTCGATCTCGTTCTCGCGCCCGATGACGGGGTCGAGCTTGTTCTCGCGGGCTAGTTGCGTGAGGTTGCGGCCGAACTGATCGAGTACCAGCGAACCTTGAGGAGACTCTCCGGCCCCCCCGCCGGTCGACTCCTTGCTGCCGCTGTAGCCGGAGAGCAGCTGGATCACCTGCTGGCGCACACGGCTCAGGTCCGCCCCGAGCTTCACGAGCACCTGAGCGGCCACCCCTTCGCCTTCGCGTATGAGCCCGAGCAGGATGTGCTCGGTGCCGATGTAGTTGTGGCCGAGCTGCAGCGCTTCACGAAGCGAAAGCTCCAGGACCTTCTTGGCGCGGGTGTGAAGGGGATGTGCCCCGATGGGGGTGACTGACCCGCTCCGATGATCTCTTCCACTTGCTGGCGGACCTTCTCGAGCGAGATCCCCAGTGATTCGAGCGCCTTGGCGGCGACGCCCTCGCCTTCATGGATCAGCCCGAGCAGGATGTGCTCGGTGCCGATGTAATTGTGGTTGAGAAGCCTCGCCTCTTCTTGGGCGAGAACGACAACTCGGCGGGCCCGGTCGGTAAACCGTTCGAACAATCCAGGCCTCCTTCGTTTTCTTCCGGAGAGGGCTGACCATCAGCCGTCTCCTGTTTCCCATTATAGGAAGAGGGAGTCTTTACCCTCGGTCTCTAGTCGCCACCCATAAGAACGTCGAAACGACCAGAAACGTTCCGGGTCTCCATCCCCGAATGGGCACACTTCAGGCCTCCCGAAGTAGCTCGTGGCGGGTCAGTGGACCGGATCCGAGCGCGGCGTCGTCACGCCGAAGATCATGCCGCCGATAGTGGGCGCGGGGCCATCGGCGCGGGGTGCGCGCGGAACAGAAAGCGCCGGTCGCGACCGGAGATCTGGGTCCTGCCGCCGGACGTGGAGAAACCCCTGGCCAGCGGCACCCACGGAAGCGCGCCGGGTAGCCGGCGACTCTCGCGCGCGGCGCCGCGCTTCGGCACCACCCACAGCCCTACGTTGATGGGCTCGACCGAGGTGTGGTCACCCGGTCCGAAGGTGACATCGAGGCCGCCGAACCGGCCTCCGGACAGTGCTTCCAGAGTCAGTGCGGCGTCACCCCCCGGCTCCGTCCTGCGAGCCGCCCACCCGATCATCTGAACAGCCTCATAGGCACGGCGCTCCCACCCCAAAGGTGGGCTCTCCCACCAGTTCGCGTACGCCGTCTGAAGGACTGGAGACTCGGGATCGGCAGGTAGTGGGCTCCGCGGGCATAGCTATCCGCCGCGATGGTGCCGGGAGCCGGGATCGAGCCCGTGGGGAACGAGGTGAGCAAGGAGTCGAATCCCACCACCTGGGGCCGCCACTGCCGGGCGTTCAGGCGGGTCTTGCGGCCCGAGGGGGCCGACGCGATGCGTGCGAGAGCCGTGGATCGGTAGGCGCTGCCTTGCCGGCGTAGGGCGTCGATGGTGGCCACCATGGCCGTGGGAGGGCCCTCCAGCACGAGCGCTTCGACCTTCTGACGCCGAAGCCGCCGAAGTTGCACAGCCAGGTTCTGCGGCGACTCCGGGTAGGTCTCGGACGCAACCAGACGCCGACCCGATCCTGCCAACGCCTCCGTCAGCGACCGGCGCGCCACCTCGCCCGACAGTGAATCGGTCGTCAGGGCACCTATCTTCCGATAGCGACGGTCTCGCAACGCGTAGTCGACGATCCGCTGAGCCTCCCAGACGTACGACGGCGACACCTGGAAGACGTGCTGGCTCAAAAGCCCGGCGCCAAAGAGGTCTCCGAAGCACAGCAGGGCCGGGATCCCGGCCTCGGCCAACACCTCCTCCGCCGGGGGCAGAGCCTCGGGGGACCCGCGTAGACGATGCCGAGCGTTCGCTGGGAGGCGGCCTGGAGCGCGACCAACTCGGTCGCCTTGCGCGGATCGCCCTCGTCGTCGACCGTGACGAGCTCGACCGCCGGCTCCCCTCGGAACGATCGCGGTTCAAGAGATGGACGCCCAGGTGCGCGCCCTCGAAGGCATCGTCACCACGCCAGGAGTCGGGGCCGGAGAAAGTCCCGACCAACGCGACGACCAGGCTCTCGGAGCTGGTCGGCGACGCCTCGGGTGAGCGCGAGGGGAAGGTGACGGCGCCACCGTCGTTCGCCTGACACGAGGCCATGAACAAGACGGCGCAGGCCGCCGCGAGCGGTCTCGGTCGCATGGAGGCATCCTGCCATCGGCTCCGCACTATGCCGGCGAGGTCGCCTACGAGGAAGAGGCTAGGTTGCCTCCGGCCGGAGGGTCGGGAACAGAACGACCTCGCGGATCGAATCGGCCTGCAGCAGCAGCATCAGGAGGCGGTCTATCCCGAGCCCGAACCCGCCGGCGGGCGGCATCCCGTACGCCAGCGCCTCCAGGAACTCCTCGTCTTTGACCGTGGCCTCGTCGTCGCCGGCCTCGCGAGCCTCCGCCTGCTGCTCGAAACGACGCCGCTGCTCGGTGGGATCGTTCAGCTCCGAATAGATCGGTGCGATCTCGAGCCCGCCCAGGATGAGGTCGGCGTGCTCGGTGAACCCCGGGATGCTGCGGTGGTCTTTGGCCAGCGGAGACACGTCCGTGGGGAATCCCGTTACAAAGGTGGGAGCGATCAGCGTCTTCTCGCTCGTCTGTTCGAAGATCTCGGCGAGCACCTTTCCCCGCGACCATCTCTCGTCGATGCGGACGCCCAGTTCGGTGGCAGCCGTCGACAAGGCGGCGGCGTCGCCGTCGTTCCAGATAGCCATCAGGTCCCGGCCGGTGGCCTGCCCGATGATCTCGAACATGGTGGAGCGTTCGAAGGGAGTCGCGAGATCGATCTGCCGCCCAGAGATCTCGATCACGAGTCCACCCGTTACCGCTTGCGCGATAGAGCGCACGAGGTCTTCGACCACGGCCATGGTGTCCTCGTAGTCGACGTACGCCTCGTACGCCTCCAGCATCGTGAACTCGGGATTGTGCCGCGGGAGACCCCCTCGTTGCGGAAGCTCCTGTTGAGCTCGTAGACCCGCTCCATCCCGCCGATCAGGAGCCTCTTGAGATACAGCTCCGGCGCCACCCGCAGGAAGAGGTCCATGTCGAGGGCGTTGTGGTGCGTGACGAAAGGACGGGCTACGGCTCCCCCGGCGAGCGGCTGGAGAAGAGGCGTCTCGACCTCCAGGAAACCTCTTTCCCCGAAGAAGGTGCGCACCGCGGAGTTGGCCGCGGAGCGGGCCTCGACCGCACGACGCGCGCCATCGTTGAGCAACAGATCCAGGTACCGCTGGCGGTATCTCGATTCGATGTCGCTGATGCCGTGCCAGTTGTCCGGCATGGGTCGCGTGCACTCAGCGAGCAGCGTCGTCTCTGCGACCTTCAACGAGAGCTCTCCCCGGCGCGTGACGACCACCTCGCCACCGGCCCCGACGATGTCTCCGACGCCGAGGGCGCTGAACGCCGCCAGGCCCTCGTCTCCCAGAACCGCGTGCTGTGCGAACAGCTGGATGCGACCCGATGCGTCCATCAGATCTGCGAAGGCGACCTTGCCGTGAGTCCTGATCGTCATGATGCGTCCGGCCAGACGCGCCTCTGTTCCGGTCTCGGTCCCCGGCTCCAGCTCGGCGAAGCGGTCTCTGACGTCTCCGATCGAAAAGGTTCGCTCGTAACGGTACGGGTACGCCTGCGTCATCCCGCTTCTCCCACCGGGTTGCGCTCGAATATCAAGCGCAGGCCGAGCAGGGTCAGGGTCGGTTCGACCCTCTCGATCGTCCTGCAGTGTTCGATCACGGTCTCGGCATGTCCTCCCGTCGCCACCACCCGCGCATCGTCGTCCAGCTCCTTCATCGTGCGCTCCACCAGTCCGTCGACCAGTGCAGCAACGCCGAAGACGATGCCAGACTGGATCGCGAAGACGGTGTTCTTGCCGATCGCCGTCGGCGGAGCGACCAGCTCCACGCGCGGCAGGCGAGCTGTGGCCTGGAACAGCGCGGTCGCCGAGCTCTCTAGCCCGGGAGCCAAGGCGCCCCCGATGTATTCGCCGGCCCCGGTGACTACATCGAAGTTGATCGCGGTTCCGAAGTCGACAACGATCACAGGTTCATCCGGAAATAGCTCGTGCGCTGCGACCGAGTTGGCCACCCGGTCCGCCCCGACCTCCTTGGGATTGTCGATGCGTATCACGATCCCGGTTCTGACCCCGGGTTCGACTACGACGGGCGGAAAGCCGAAGTACTTGAGCGCCATCGCGCGCAGTTGCTGGGTGGCCCGAGGCACAACCGAAGCGATCGCTACTCCCGTTATCTCATTCGAGAAAGAAAGCTCAGCGAGTCGTAAGAACTCGCCGAACATCAGCGCGAGCTCGTCGGCGGTCCGTCGCTGCTCGGTGGACGCCCGCCACTCGTGTATCAGCTGCCCGCGGTCGAAGACGCCGAGGTGGGTCTGGGTGTTCCCTACATCGACGGCAAGCAGCACTACGCCTCCGAAACCGGAAGGTTGTCGATCAGCCGGGTCGAACCGACACGAGCGGCGATCACCAGCAGGATGGGGCTGGTTCCGTCGGAGGGCCCGAAAGTAGTGGGGTCTACGGCGCGCGCGTATCCAAGGACCACTCCCGTCTCGGATTCCACGACGTCCTCCATCACCTTTTCGGCCACCTCTTGCGCAGCCCCTTCGGACAAGGCCGCGTGCCCTGCCTCCAGAGCTCTCCACAGAACCGTGGCACGCTCGCGCTCCTCGCTCGAAAGGTACGCATTGCGGCTGCTCATCGCCAGCCCGTCGGGCTCGCGCACCGTCGGGCATACAACCACCTCGACCGGGATCGACAGGTCCCGGACCATGGCTTGTATCACCGCCACCTGCTGGGCGTCCTTCTGGCCGAAGTACGCCTTGTGTGGCTGGACCTGGTTGAAGAGCTTCGCGACCACGGTCGCTACCCCGTCGAAATGGCCGGGGCGAGCCTCGCCTTCGAGCGGGAGGGCGACGTCCGCAGCCGTAACCATCGTCGAGGTTCCCGCGGGATACATCTCCTCCGTGGTGGGCGCGAAGACGATATCGGTCCCCGCGCCTTCAGCCAGGTGCAGATCTCGCTCTTCAGAGCGGGGATAGGCCGCAAGATCTTCGCGGGGGCCGAACTGCAGCGGATTGACAAAGATGCTGACGACGACGACGTCGCACTCGAGGCGCGCGGCTCGAAGCAAAGACAGGTGACCCTCGTGCAACGCTCCCATCGTGGGAACGAACCCGATCGAGTGGTCCGCCCGCCGGTGTGGGGTAAGCGCATCCCGCAGGGCGCCCTCGGTGCGAACGACCTTCATCCGGTCTGCAGCGCGTCTTGAAGCGCCTCCTGATCCTCCGGCCCGATACGACCGCTTAGGAGCGCCGCCGCCACGATGGTGTTGATCGTGTGCACATATCCGTTCAGCAGGTGAGGGGAACGCGCGGCAACCGCTCCGGCGTGCTGCCGGACGACCTCGATCTCCCTGCGCACGACGGGCCCGGTGAGGGCCAGGGCCGCTCGCTCTGCCCGGCCCGCGTTGGCGACCGTACCGGCCGCGATCGGACCGAGCACTCGAGAAGGCGCCTCGACGCCTATCGAGGCGAGCATCTCTTCGCCGAGGGCCATGAGGGCCGCGATGCCGTTAGAGGTGGTGACGGCAGCCGCGTGCCACAACACCCGATCATCTTCGGCCACGTCGAGCGGTACACCGTAAAGGTCCTGTTCGATCAGGACATGGGCCCACTCGCGGGCTCCCTCCGAGCAAGTCACGCCCCACGCCGAGCCCGGTAACCGTGCGACGGCGGTATCGACGTCGGGACACGCCTGGACGGGATGCAAAGCACAGCGCGCACGAGCAAAGGGAGCCGCGGCGAGAGGCTGGATCCCGGCCGAGCCGGCGAAGTGCACGACAACGGCATCCATACCGGGAAGCTCGGCCGCGACGTCCGCCACCGCGGCGTGCGGAACCCCAATCAATACGAGGTCCACCGCGGGGATCTCTCCGAGCGTGCAGGCCGGGGCGTCGAGACGCCGTGCCGCGGCCTCGGCCGAGGACGAGGTACGAGAAGACACCGAGACGATCTGGTGGTCCCGGGCGCGGAGAAGGAGGGCCACGGCGGTACCGACCGGTCCGGCCCCCACCAGCGCAACGCGCAAGGGGGCCGCGGGAAGAGACGTCATCGCAAGATCGCTCCAGTCCTGGGGGGGTACCGGTCGAGACCGAGAGCATAAGAGGGTGAGTCACTGCCTCCCTGCTGGAGCGCAGGCGAGACGTGTTGCACCCGGAGGAGCCTCCCCGCTCTTGGAGCGCAGGCGAGACGTGTCGCATCCCGGAGGAGCCTCCGCAGCAACTACTCGCTTCAGCGAGTAGTTGTGAGGACCGCGACGGAGGGGTGCGGCCGGCTCGCCGGAGCGGACCCCGCCGCTCTTGTCGCGACCTGGGTCGCCTGGAGGTGGCAGACGCGAAAAGAGGCGGGCTGGCTAGAAGGGTTCGAGCAGCTCCACGTCTCCCTCGGCCTCGTCCAGGGAGTCGGCCAGCGGCGTCTCCCACGGGTCGGTCAGGCCGGGGTCGATCTCGAGCAGGGGGACGAGGGCGAAGCGGCGCTCCCGCAGGCGGGGGTGAGGGATCTCCAGGTCGGGCTCGCTGATCTTTTCGTTGTCGTAGAGAAGGATGTCGAGGTCAACAACGCGGGGCCCCCACCGGATATCGCTCGGCTCGCGTCCCAGTCTCTGCTCGATGCGCTGACAGGTCTCGAGCAGAGCGCGCGGCTCCAACGCGGTGTCGATCCTGGCCGCGACGTTGACGAACGAACGTTGAGGAGGACCTCCTAGGGGAGCCGTGGCGTAGAGGCTGGAGGTAGCTAGGACCGACACACCTGCGGCGGCATCGAGCGCGGAGACGGCGGAGCGGCAGAACCCGGCGCGGTCGCCGACGTTGGAACCGATGCCGATGTAGGAGATCCTCATCGTCTACAGCCTCTCGATCCTTACCGCGATCCTGCCCACGTCTTGCTCGATCGGTGGTGCATCTTTCGCCACCTCCACGCTAACCCCATTCACGCCGGGGATCGCTGCAATGTGCCCGGCTATCTTCTCCGCGAGATTCTCCAGCAGCGCGCAGGTCGTGGTGGCCACCACCTCCTCGATCTCGCGGGTGACGGTGCCATAGTCGACCGTGTCGTTGAGGTCGTCGGTCTTTCCGGGCCGTCGAAGATCCAATGCGATCTCTATACCCACCAGAAGGAGCTGCTCTTCAGAGCGCTCCTCTTCGGTCGCGCCGACATGACCTTTCACTCGCAGATCCCGAACGATGATCGAATCCATCAGAGTGTTCTACCTCGCGCTGCGATGGCCGCGGACATACGAGCAACCCTGGCCATCTCCGGGACATCGTGCACCCGCACGATGTGCGCGCCTCGAGCGATCGCCCACGCCACCGTGGCCGCCGTTCCCTCCATACGTTGTGTCTCCGGCAGATCGAGAACAGCGCCGATGAACGACTTGCGAGAGGTCCCGGCCAGCACCGGGTAGCCGAGCCCAACGATCTCGTCGAGCCTGTCCAGCAGCTCCAGGTTCTGCCGCGGGGTCTTGGCGAACCCGAAGCCGGGGTCGAGAACGATGGAATCGCGAGCGATACCACGCGCCAGGAACCGCTCCGCGGCCGCAGCCAAGACGGAGGAAACGTCCGTGACGACGTCGTCGTAGCGGGTCAGGGAACGCATCGTGGCGGGGGTCCCGCGGGAGTGCATGAAGATCATCGCGGCCCCCGTGTGGGCCGCTACAGAGGCCATCTCTGGATCCGCTTCTTCCCCCGACGTGTCGTTGACGATGGAGGCGCCTGTCTCCACCGCCCGGCGAGCAACGGATGCCTTGCGGGTGTCGATCGAAACCGGCACCTGGGTTCGTGCGGCCACTGCTTCGATGACGGGCAGCACACGGCGCAGCTCTTCTTCTTCGGAGACGTGTTCGGCCCCCGGGCGCGTGGACTCACCTCCGACGTCGAGGATGTCCGCGCCCTGTTCCACCATCTCGAGCGCATGCGCCACAGCCTCTCCGGTCTGGAACCAAAGGCCCCCGTCGGAGAAGGAGTCCGGAGTGACGTTGAGCACACCCATGATCAGCGGCCTATCGAGAAGCAAGGTATGGGAGCCGCAGCGGAGCTCGAGGGGCACGGGGCTCACCCGCGCCGGATGAAGCCCATCGCTTCGGCACGCGTCGCTTCGCTACTGCGGAACTGTCCCCGTACGGCAGACGTGACGGTTCGGCTACCGGGCTTGCGCACCCCACGCATGCTCATGCAGAGATGCTCGGCTTCGATCACCACGAGGACTCCGCGAGGATCGAGCTCGGTCTCGATCGCGTCCGCGATCTGCGTCGTCAACCGTTCCTGTACCTGAGGCCGCTTCGAGAGCGTGTCCACCAACCGGGCGATCTTCGACAGGCCGGTGATCTTGCCGCTCTTGTTCGGTATGTAGGCGACATGAGCTTTACCTATGAAGGGGATCAGATGATGCTCGCAGATGCTGTGCAGATCGATGTCGCGCACCATGATCATCTCGTCGTGACCCGCCTCGAACAGAACGTCTAGCTCCTGGGTCGGCTCTGTGAGCAACCCGGCGAAGACCTCCTCGTACATATCCGCCACCCGCCGAGGCGTGTCCACGAGACCGTCTCGCTGGGGATCCTCACCGATGGCGATCAGGATCTCTCGGATGGCGCGCTCGATGCGCGCCTTATCCATACCTTCATGGAGCGGATGAACCCTTTCGGCATCACTCATGGCCCAACCCTAGTGGGCACGTACAGGGTGAGAAGAGACTAGGCCTCGCCGAGTCGTGGCGTGGGTCGTGGGCGCGGCAGCCGCTTGCGTTCCGGGACCACGCCGGCCGCGTCGGCGTCGGCCTCGTCACGGGCCTGGCGACGGATGCGGGTTCGCTCGAGCGGATTGTTGGGAGACTGCTTTGCAACCTCGGCCAGGATCTCCGCGACCTCCGCCTTCTCCAGCGACTCTTGCTCGATCAGCTTCTGCACCATCAGATCGAGCTTGTCCCGGTACTTGGTCACGATCTCGCGGGCTTCGTCGTGTGCCTCCTCGACCAGACGGCGGATCTCCTCGTCGATCTTGGCGGCCACCACGTCGGAGTAGTCCTTCACGTGGCCGAAGTCACGTCCAAGGAACGGCTGTGACTCGTTCTCCCCGAGAGCCAGGGGCCCGAGCCGCGACATGCCGAACTGGGTGACCATCTGCTTCGCGATGCGCGTGCAGCGCTGGATGTCGTCCTGGGCGCCGGTGGTGGGCTCGTCGAAGACGAGCTCCTCGGCCACCCGGCCCCCGAGAAGCATCGCCAGTTCGTCGATGAGCTCCGAGCGGGTAACCAGGAAGCGGTCTTCGGTCGGAAGGGTGAGCGTGTAACCGAGGGCCCGTCCACGAGAGACGATCGAGACCTTGTGCACGGGGTCGGCGTTGGGCAGCGCATGTGACACGAGCGCGTGACCTGCCTCGTGGTAGGCGATGACCTTCTTCTCTTTCTCCGAGATGATCCGGCTGCGGCGTTCGGGCCCCGCCAGTACCCGATCGATCGCCTCTTCTAGCTCCTCCATGCCGATCTCGCTCTTGCTGAACCGAGCCGCGAGCAACGCTGCCTCGTTCACGACGTTCGCGAGGTCAGCTCCGGTGAACCCGGGGGTACGGCGGGCGAGCACCTCTATGTCGATCTCTTTGTTGATGGGCTTGCCGCGCGTGTGAACCTTCAAGATGCCGGTGCGACCGTTGAGGTCGGGACGGTCCACCACGATCTGACGATCGAAACGGCCGGGACGCAAAAGTGCCGGATCCAAGATGTCGGGACGGTTCGTAGCTGCGATCAAGATCACGCCGCTCTTCACGTCGAAGCCGTCCATCTCGACGAGCAACTGGTTCAGCGTCTGCTCACGCTCGTCGTGGCCGCCGCCCATGCCGGCGCCGCGGTGACGCCCCACGGCGTCGATCTCGTCCATGAAGATGATCGCCGGGGAGTTGGCTTTCGCTTGCTCGAACAGATCACGGACCCGCGAGGCGCCGACACCGACGAACATCTCGACGAAATCTGAACCCGAGATCGAGAAGTACGGGACCCCCGCTTCACCGGCGACCGCACGAGCCAACAACGTCTTGCCGGTTCCGGGGGGGCCGAACAGGAGAACGCCCTTGGGGATCTTGGCGCCCATCGCTTGGAACTTCTGAGGCGCCTCCAGGTACTCCTTGATCTCCTGGAGCTCCTCGACGGCTTCGTCGAGACCGGCCACGTCGGCGAAAGTGATCTTCGGCTGGTCCTTGGTGACCAACTTCGCACGCGATTTCCCGAACGACATGACGCGGTTGCCACCGCCTTGCATCTGCTGCATGAGGAAGAAGAAGAATCCGACGATGATGATGATGGGAAGGAACTGGAACAGGAAGGAGAGCCACGGCGAACCTTGTTGTGGATCGGCGCTGACGGAGACGTTGTTCTCGAGCGCCACCTGCTGGTACTCGTCGATCGTGTCCTTGGGCAGCGCGACCTCGTAGCGGCCCTCACTGCCCTCGAGCTCGCCCACGACCCTCTCGTCGCGGGTCAAGAACTCCGCGGTGGCGATCTCGTTCGCTTCGACCCTCTGGATCCAGTCGTTGACGGACTCCAGCTCTTGAGGCTTGTCCGCGCCGCCCCGGTAGATGCTGAAGACCCAAACGACCGCGACGATGAGAACGAGATAGAAGACGGCGGATCGGAAGATGCGATTCATGGTTAGCAAAGGGTAGCAGGGCTGCGTAGCTACGAAACCGACAGATACGGCTGTGAAAGGCGCCCTACAAAGCGCTTGCTTCGTGCTTCAGGACACCGATATAGGGAAGGTTCCGGTACTTCTCGTCGTAGTCGAGCCCGTAGCCGACGACGAAGACGGGAGGGATCTCGAAGCCCGGGTACTTGACGTCCATCGGTACCGCTTGCTCGCCCTTCTTCCAGAACAACGAGCAGATCTCGAGCGACCTCGGTCGGCGCGCCTCGAGGTATCGAAGCAAGTACGAGATCGTCAGCCCGGAGTCGATGATGTCTTCGACCAGGAGGACGTCCCGGTCGGTGATCTCGTAATCGAGATCCTTGAGGATGCGCACGACTCCGGACGACTTGGTCGCCGAACCGTAAGAGGACACCGCCATGAAGTCGAACTCGATCGGCAGCTTGATCCCACGCGCGAGGTCGGCCATGAACACGAAGGCGCCCTTCAGCACCCCCACCAGAAGCAGGTCGCGACCCCGGTAGTCCTCGGTGATCTGCTTGGACAGCTCGTTGATCTTGTCCTGGATCTCGTCCGCGCTGATCAGCACCTCTGCGACGTCGGGGTGGACCTCGAAGCTCATGGCCGCATCCTAGTGTCCACTCCCTCTCCAAGGTCCCGTCCGCGTGGCCCGGTCGAGACGGGCCCGAAGCTCAGCCGTGGCTGGGGTCCAGAACGGTCAGGTGGTCCTTGTCGAGCACGATCTGTTTGCCGGACGCGACCGAGAACCGCAACGGCGGGACCGCATGTTCGTCATCGAGCGCGTCGAGCGCGGCATCGATCCCGCCGGATCGATCCCGTACCCGTCCGATGGCCGACTCCAGCACCCGTCGTCGCAGAGCCCGCGGCAGGCCCCTCAACAGATCGAGCTTGATGACGGGACCGTCTTGACCGGACTGGATCAGGTCGGCCGAGAGCCGTTCGCCCAGCAGCGTGAAAGCCGCAGCATCCTCAGCCAGACGCTCCGCGGAAGTAGCGATCGCCTTGACCGCTCCGGCGCCCCAATGGGATTCGATCGTCTCGACGAGGTGCGACCTGATCCGTACGCGATCGAAGCGGTGGTCTTCGTTCGCGGGATCCTCGTAGAACTCCAGACCCACCTCTTCGCAGTAAGACTTCGTTTCTGATCGCCGCACGTCGATCAACGGCCGAATCCTCGGCCCCTCTACGGGCCGAAGACCCGCGAGTCCCGAGGTTCCCGAGCCATGAAGCAACCGAGCCAGCGTCGTCTCCACACGGTCGTCAAGGGTGTGGCCGGTCACGATGGGGGCCGCCCCTATGTCTCCGGCGATCGAAGCAAAGAAGGCGTAGCGGAAGTCGCGAGCGCGGGCCTGCAGGTTGGGGCCTGCGAGATCGTGAGCACGAGCGACGTGTACGTCGTACCCGAGAGCTGCAGTGTCGCGAGCGACTCGGGCCGCTACTTCAGACGACTCAGGCGACAGACCATGATCGACGTGCGCGACGGCGATCTGCAGATCGAGCTTCTCTTCGAGGCGGGCCAGCACGTCCAACAAACATGTCGAATCCGGCCCCCCCGACACGGCCACCAGCACGGACTCGCCACCGTTCAACATCCGGCGGCGCAGGATGGAGGCCAGGACCCCGTCGACCAGGTCGAACCCGGCCCCCCCGAGGCTGCGCACTAGCCGATCGCTAGGCCGCTACGCGCGTCAGCCACGACTCCGGCCTGCGCAGCTCTTCCATCGAGGGAAGGTGTGCCGGATCCACCCATAGGTGGCTGAGAGCGCTTACACCTCCCTGCGCGGCCACGCCCTCGCAGAAGGATTGCCCGAGCTCGTATTGACGAAGCTTCATCTCGAGTCCGATCGCCTGAGCCACGATGCGCTGGGCCACGTTTTGTTGCTGGCGGCGTCGCTGGAAGATGTGACGCATCTGGGGGAACGAAGGGATGACCTTGGCGCCCACGCTGTCCATGACGAAATTGCCATGTCCCTCGACCACCGCCATCAACGCTTGGATCTGGTTCAGCACTACCTTCTGCTCCTCGTTGGCGAACAGATACATCGGGCTCTTCTCCTCCGCGGGAACCGACCTCGAAACAAGCTTTCTCCCCGCGACGGCAAGCCTTTGCGCCAAACCCTTCGCGTCGATGTCGACCGAATCCAGGTAGTCGTGCACCAGCGACAGGAAGCGGGGGCGCAGCCAGGGGACGCCTTCGAACTGGAACCGATGGGTCACCTCGTGCAGAGCCACCCATAGCGCGAACTCTTCCGGGACGAAGCCGAAGCGACGCTCGGTCTCGACCATGTTCGTCCCCACGAAGAAGAGGGCCGCGTGAGAGTCGCGCCCCAGCGCTCGCCGAGACGCAGACCGCGGAGCCGACTCCTCGGAGACCAACAGGTCGTACTGACCCAACACCCTCCGAGACAGATAGCCCAGCAGAGCCCCTACCTCGACCGAAACCGCGGTCGTTTGCAGCAACCTCGCCGGAAGCGGCACCTGATCGAGCCGCTTGCTGATCTTGTCGTGGATCGGGCCGAGCATCGCCGTCATGCCTTTGATGTTGATCTCGGCCCACCGGGCGCGGTCGATGATCTCCCACTCGACGGGGGCCGGAGCGGGGATCCCGCTGAACTCGCCCACCAGCTGCTCCGAACGGGGCACCGCTACCTCGAGGCCGCGCCGGAGTCGTTCGAGCAGGTAGGAGTCGTCGGCATCGCCGGCCCCCGCTACGCGGCGGGCGACGGCCACCGCGAGGCGCGGTTCGATCAGATTAGCCATGGGTCGATCCTCATCACGCTGGGGTGCCCGCGGCGGGGGCGGCTAAAACCCGCGGCGCTGGCGGCTGGCGATCATCTTGTAATAGAGACCGCCCATCGCGAGGAACAGCATGAGGAGCATGACCAGGACGATCTTGGACATCTGGTAGGTCCATTGAGGCCCCTCTTCCTCGACGGCCTCTGCTTGCTCGCCCTCGCCCGCGCCGGTTTCCGCGTCGGGGTCGCCCTCACCGCCTTGGAAGTCGTCCGATTGGCCGCCGCCTTCACCTTGGTCGGTATCGGTTCCAGGATCCGCTTGACTGCCGCCCTCGTTCTCGACCTCGGTCCCTTCCTCGGATTCGACCTGAGCCAAGCTGACCGGAGCGGCGTATGCGAAGGGAGCGGCCGCCACCACCAGCGAGATGGCACACAAGAGCAGTCGGGCCAGCCGGCAACGCATCCGGTGAGATCCTCCGGTCATAGGGAAGCTTGGACGGCGACAGGATATCTCGCGGGCTTGGGGGCCGGGCAGGACAGGACCGTGGAGAAGCGTCCTCTCATTCGCCCGGCCGGCGGTGCGAGGGAAGGGGGGAGCTAGGCGGAGCCGGCTGCGGGCTTGCGCCCTCTGAGCCGGGGCACCTTCATCTCCGCGTGGGCCCAGCACTTGTCGCGTTTGTTGTAGGTGGACAGCCGGGTCACGCAGTCTGGTGCGGCGCACTTCCGGCCTTTGGCGAACTTCTGCGACGCCCGGGGCACAGCCTGGGGCCTCGATCCCCGGATGGCGTTGTCCTTGCTCATCTCACGAGCTCCTCTCCAGACCGCCGGCCGGTGCCCTGGGGGCGATCGGAACGTCCGGATGTCTGTGTCTCGACATCTATTCGGTTCGACGGCGCCGGGCGGTTTGGAGTTCCTTATTAAATGTGTCTTACGTGAAGCCTCCCCGTCCACCTCGCCTGACCCGGCTCCCGGTTCCGATCCGGTGGCTGGGCGCTGCCGTCCGAGCAGTGGTGGGGACGCCGGCGAGGGCCGCTCGAGGGACCACCCGTGCCGTATCGGATCCGGCCCGCCAGGTGGTGGACTACTGGTCCTCGGAGCGAGTGACGATGAAGCAGGGATTCATCGCGGTCTGCATAGCGTCGCTGACGTCGCTGATCGCGGGGGTCACGCTGGCCGGCATGAGCGGGCGGATCGACGCTGTCGACGGCCTCTTCATCCTGATCCCGGTATCGATCGGGATGAGGGGAAACATCTTCGGCGCGCTGGCCGCCCGCCTCGGCACCTCGATCCACTCCGGCTTGTTCGAGGTCTCCCGAGACAGGAACGGGATGCTCTACCAGAACGTCTACGCGGCCGCGCTCCTCACGATGGGCACCTCGGCCACCATGGGGGTGCTGGGCCGTGCCATCGGGGGCCTGCTCGGCCTCGATACCGTCTCGGTCTGGGACTTCATCCTGATCGCGGTAGTCGGTGGGTTGCTGTCTTCAGCCGTGGTGCTGGCGGTGACGGTTCGCCTCTCGATCACGTCTTACGAACGAGGCTGGGACCTGGACTCGGTCGGCTCTCCTCTGATCACGGCGATGGGAGACGTCGTGACCCTCCCGTTCCTCTTGCTCGCCTCGTACCTGGTGGGGATCCGGTTCCTCACCCCGATCCTCGGTGGGATCGCGCTGGCGGTCGCGATCGTCGCCCTCGTCCGGGGTTGGACCAGCGTCAGGCTGGTCTCCAAGCGCATCGTGCGGGAGAGCTTCCCGGTCTTGTGCATCGCCATCCTGCTGGACATCCTCGCGGGTGCCGTGGTCGAGCCGCGCGTCGACGAGGTGTTCCTCGTGTTCCCCGCGCTCTTGATCGTAGTACCGGGCTTCCTGGAGAACACCGGAGCCTTGGGGTCGATCTTGGCCGCCCGCTTGGGCTCGAAGCTGCACCTGGGCGCGGTCACTCCCAGCGCTCGTCCCGACGCCGCGGCGTTGCTGGACGGGAGCATCGTGCTGGTTCTGGGCCTGACCGTGTACACGATCACCGCGGTGGCGACGCTGCTGCTGGCCGAGCTACTGGGAGTGAACTACCCCGGCGTCCTCAGGTTCATAGGGATCACCTTGCTGGGGGGCTTGATGGCCACCTTCCTTGCAGCCTTCATCGGTTACTACGCGGCAACCACCACCTACCGTTTCGGTCTCGATCCCGACAACCACACGATCCCACTCGTGACCTCGGGGATGGATCTGTTGGGCGTGATCTGCCTGGTGATAGCGCTGGTCGTGTTCGGAGTAGCCTGAAAACGCCCCGGCAGGGGGAAAGGGGAACAAGACACAGATGGATCACGGAGAGGGTCGAAGTACCAGCACCGTAAAAGGGCTCCTGGCGGAGATCAAAGACTCCTCGGAGCTGATGGTGGACCTTGCGTACGCGGCGGTCTTCTACGCGGACGCAGATCTGGCCAAAGAGGTCGTGCGCCTCGAAGAACGGATGTTCTCGGACCTCCGCCAATTGCGGAAGCTCGTCATCTTGTCGGCGCGCAGCCCCGAGGATGCCGAGCACATGGCCGGCGTTCTGGAGATAGCTTCCGCCGTGGAGAAGATCGCCGATGCCGCCGAGGACATCGCTCACGTCGTGCACTCAGGCCTGGGCATCCTGGACGACCTTCGCAAGGACCTGCGCTACGCGGACGAGATCGTGTCGCGCGTGAAGGTTCGAGAAGGCGCTCCCGCGGGCGGGCGCTCGCTGCGCGACCTATCACTGCCGGTCGAGATCGGCATGTGGGTCATAGCGACGCGAAGAGGCGGGGACTGGGATCTCGATCCGGGTCCGGACTATGTCGTGGCGACCAACGACGTGATGCTGATCAAAGGGCCCGAGGACGGGGTTCGGCTCGCGCGGGAGCTATTCGGTGCTCCGGAGCTGCCCGACACGCCCGAGCCGTCCACCGTGGTGCTGTCCGACCTCGATCGCGCCGTCGACCTGTTGGTCGAGATGAAGAACTCGGCAGAGGTTGCCGTCGGTCTTGCGTACTCGGCTTTGTTATTCAACGATCCTGCGCTGGCGGCCGAGGTGGGGAACCTCGAGGCCCGGTCCGACGCGGTACACGACGAGCTCGAATCGTGGGTGCTCAGAAGCTCGCAAGAAGCTCGCAACCCCGACGACCTGCGGGGACTGCTTCATCTGGCGCACGCATCCGAGATCATCTTCGACTCCGCTCGCGAGATGACGCGCCTCGTCGAACAGGGACAAGAGCTTCATCCGGTGATCGCAGCCGCTTTGGTCGAATCCGATGAGTTCGGTCACGAAACCGTCGTGGGCGAGGGCTCGGCCGCGCAGGGAAAGACCATCAAAGAGCTGTCGATCGAGACGGAGACGGGGATGTTCGTCCTCGCCGTCCAGCGGGGACGGCGCTGGATGTATCGCCCCAAGCCGGGGCTGACGCTCTGCCCGGGCGATCGGATCATCGCGGTGGGTCCCGCCGAGGGGGCCGAGGAGCTCGATGAGCTCGTGGGCATGAAGCGCGAGCTCGCGGAGGCGTAGGGGCAACCCGGGGCGGGCATACTGCTCGAACGGAAGGAGCAGTGATGGCGAAAGACAAGATCGGTAAGAACAAGATCAAGTGGAACGAAGACATCCAGCCCGACGGCTCGATCCCGGTCAAGCCGACGCTTGGCCAGACGATGGGAGCCATGATCGCCGGCATCCTGGCCGTGAAGCTGGCGACCTACGTCGTCACCACGCTGTGGCGCTTGGTCACCCGTGAGGACCCGCCCCAGATCGACATGGATGTCGCTCCGGGAAAGAAGGCCGCGTGGATCGCGTTGGTCGGCGCGGCGTCGGGGGCGGCCCGACAGATGGCGCGCGACAAGATCAAGCCGCCGACCGGAGGCGCGGCCTAACCCCGTTCTCTTCGCGTGTGACGCCGCCGGGCGACGCTGCACGAGAGAGGCAGCCGAAGCAATAGTCGCTACAGCTTCGGTCCTTGCCTCCGCTCGAAGTGATACACCACAATTGGTGACGCCGTTCGTAGAGCGCCTCCTGGTTGTACGGCAGCACCATGTAGTGCAGCGACCCAGGTAGCTGATCTGCATCCCCCTTGAGATCGAAATCATCATCGAGACCTTCGGACTCACCGATATACGCAACCGCCTTCTCCACCTTCGACTCCCCAGTAAGAAGATCGATCGAGGAGATCACTCCGCCGTGGTCACTCTGCCCTGCGACGAAAAGCCGGTTCCCCACGAAAGTTGCACCTGTGATGCCGCTCTCCGGTACGGCGCCGACCAGCTTCCGCACCGCCCTCACCGCAGTGTTGTCGGGGGCCGCGTGAGAGGCTGTCATGTCACTCATGGAGTAAGCGAGCAGGTCGTCGCCCTCCTGCGTCCATAGGAGTTGGCCGTCGGGTGAGACCTCGCACCACATCGCCTTCTTTATCTCAGTGGGGTCGAGTTTGACGTAATGCTCCATCTCGAGAGTGCCGGCATCGGCCACACCGATCGCACCCGTCTTGCAGGTGTTGCCGGCGGGTGGGTAGTAGCACTCGAGCGGCAGATAGACCTTCCCGCCGTAATAGGAAGGGTCTCCTACGTGGTTGTACTGCTCCCGCAGGTGAACCTCCGGCGGGATCACGTCATCATTCCGCCCGGTTTCGTTCAACGCTGCGTCGGTCCGGTAGAGGCCGACGTGGATGCCCGTGAAGTACCGGTTGCCCGCCTCGTCGTGCGTCATCCCCTGGTAGTAGTACAGCGGGATATCGGACCGTCCGACCTCGTCCCAGCGCTCTGGAGCTGACGCGCTGGCCGGTCCAGCGATGACCGCTGCAACCGCAACAGAGATCAAGAACCTCTTCAGAGAGGGCATAGGGACAGACCTTCTCCGTGAGCGCCTAGATCTCCTGCCATCATCTCTTGGGGACTCGAAGCCCTCACCTACTTCATTACGAGAACGAGTCTTGGGCAACCATTCATCCCATGTAGTCATTTCACGTCCCACACCGTCCGGGTCGTCTTCGGCTTGTTCGCGTACGTTGCCATCGTCGCTTGGTAGCGAGCCCTAGATATCGACTCCGCGCACACCTACCTGGCTCGGACTAGGCGTCAGGTGCCGCCGCCTTATCGATGTACACCGGCGAGAAGGTTCCGGTCGGGATACGCCCTACCAACTTGAGCGTCTCGGCATGGATACTCGTGCCACCGGCCATCGAGACGCCGATCCAGCGAGGGATGCCGCTTACACGCAGCATGTTCCCTCGCTGCTGCTCGGCTTCACCGACAACAACTCCTTTGGAGCCGCAGCCGTAGAGGACCGTTCGTGATTCTTCGGCCTCTCGTTCGTGGTGGAGGAACATCCTGCAGCGACCGAGGGAGGCGGTGATGCCATACACGTAGCCGGTACTGGCCGGGGCCGAGGTGCGGAAAGACAACATGTAGCCGCGGCGGGCGGGCCTAAAGTCCACCTCGACCAGGTCCGCTTCCGGTAGCTGCGCCGGCCCCGTCGGCAATCCAAATCCGAAGCCGTACTCACCTTGAGCGTTGACGCCGTTGGCATCGCCAGCTTGGTCCTCGATGTGAACTGCTGGCGGCGCGGCGTGTGACACGCCTGTCTGGAGAAGCAGAGAGCCAGCGACGGCAAAGCCGAGGACAGCCACTAGCAACGTCCGCTCCTCCCTTCTCTTCGCGTCTGACGCCCCGCAGCGACGCTGAACGCGAAAAGATCATCCCCTCACTTCGTTCGAGCCGGGGAGGGGAATCGAACCCCTGACCTATTCATTACGAGTGAATCGCTCTGCCGACTGAGCTACCCCGGCTGGGAGGGCGATTCTACCCAGGGCCACTTCTGCCGCTTGCTCTCGTTTGCGTTCGCTTGCATCGCACACGAGGGCAACAGTGCGTGATCAAGGAGGACTTCGTGCATCTGGGAGAAGCTTCCGGGGTGGCGGTGAGTTGACCGCATCCTCTCCCGGAAGGAGACGCTTATGGGGACGATGGCAAGCACACGGAGCAAGAAGATGAGGCTCCTTTCGACGATGGTTTTCATGTCGGCGCTCGTGGCTCCCAGCATGGCCGCCACGCCCGCGTCGGCTCAGTGCGATGCCCCGAACGTCACCTACAAGTTCACCAACGTCAGCAAGTCCAGGCGTCTGTCGAACCTCCGCAGCGACTACATGAAGGGTCCCGGGACGATCACCTACACCGCGACCAAGACCGCGACCGCGCACGCGTCGATGACCGCGACGGTCGAGGCCGAGGCCGGGATCGTGTTCGCGAAGGCAAGCGCGTCGCTCGGAGTGACCGTCGGGGCCGAGTGGTCGAAGTCGGGCACGTGGGCCTACGAGAAGAAGGTTCCTCGCGGAGAGACCGCGCGCTTGGTCATGTGGCACAAATCACGCGAGTTCGTAGTGACGAAGAAGCGGCTGGTGCAGGGGTGCAAGTACGAGAGGGTCTATCGCTCATGGGTCGACGCTCCCCTGAAAGCCAACTTCAACGTGTGGAACCTGCAGAACCTCTAGAGCCATTCGCCTGCGGATCGGTCGGCTATCAGCCGCCGGTCCGCAGGGTCGGACTAGCTTCTGACCCCGGCCCTTGAATCGGGCGGAACCCGCTCGGTCAGCTCCAACATCGTCGTCTCCATCGTCAGCGGGACGTTCGCGTTCTTCGACAGAGCGGAGCGTGCTGAGACGCACCGTTCCACCGCGGCCAGCAGGCCGAGGTCGCTCACACCGGAGTCCGCCCACCCCCCCAGCTCTTCCAGGACATCCAGGTTCGTTACCGACTCTCCTCCGCTGCGAAGCGCCAGCACATCGCGATAGAACGACCCCATAGTGTCCAGCGCTTCCGCGAGCACGGCTTCTTCGACCCGACGTAGTTCCCTTTTGTGCCGCTTGGCCAGAGCGTTGCGAGCAGACGTAGTGCCTCGGCCCTCTCCGAGGGCCTCGGCCAGCTCCACAACCTCGTCCTTCTGATGCATCTCCCGGTCCCTCACGGCTTCCCGGGCTTCGTTCACGATCTCGGCCGCCAGATCGAGGCCGTCCACCGGCGACGTCAGCCGGCGCGGGATCGATAACCACAGCGAGCGGCGCTCCCACGCGCGCCCGGAGCCCGTGAGGGAACGAGCCCTGTGGAGGTCGCCCTCACAAACGCGGGCGGCAAGCAGAGCTTTGTCGGTGGCTATCCCCTCAGCCTGCAGAACCGTGGCGATGTGTTCCTCGGGAACCCGCTGCAGATGGATCACGCGGCAACGCGACCTGATGGTCTCGAGAAGCTCTTCCTCTCGTGCCGACAGCAGGATGAACATGGTTGCCGGACCCGGCTCCTCGAGCGTCTTCAGAAGCGCGTTCTGGGCGGCTGGATTCATCCGGTCGGCCTCTTCGAGGATGAAGACCTTGCTGGTCGCCTCGAACGGAGAACGCGTAGCTTCCGCGATGACGCTCTCTCGTATCTGGTCGACCAGGATGAAGGTTCCCTCCGGCGACACGTGATGGACGTCGGGATGGCGATGTCGAAGGATGCGTAGACACGTCGAGCAGTCGCCGCACCCGAGCATGGGCGCCACCTCGCAGTTCACAGCCGCCGCCATGGCCACTGCTGCGGCCCCCTTGTCGGAGCCACTCGAGCCCAAGAGCAACCAGGAATGCGCAAGATCATCGGCCGACATCTGCCTGGCCAGCGACTCGATCGACAAGTTCCCGCGTAGAGGATCCCAGACGCTCATCGGGGCAGGGGGCCGGGACGACCGATGGAACGGCCGCCATCGGACAGTGGGGCGACTTGTCGGAGGTTCCGCTCGCCTATCACTTCTATGACCCGTGCATGCACCTGAGATGGTGACTTGGTGGCATCCAGGACCACGAAGCGAGAAGAGAACCGCTGCGCCAGTTGGTGATAACCCTGCGCGACTTTCTCGTGGAACTCCTGCTCTTCTTGCTCGATCCGGTCGGGTTGGTCGCCGATCCGGTCCAGAGCGGCGGCGGGTTCTATATCGAGATAGAAGACGACATCGGGCATGACGCCCCCGGTCCCCCACTCACTGATCCGGTAGATCTCTTCCACCCCGAGTCCCCGCGCCACGCCCTGGTACGCGAGAGAGGAATCGACGAAACGATCTGAGATAACCGTCTTGCCCGCGCGCAGTGCGGGAAGGATCACCTCGCTCACATGTTGAGCGCGGTCGGCCGCGTACAAGAGCGCCTCGGCTCGAGGATCCATCTCGGCGGCGGCGGGATCGAGCAAGATGTCGCGGATGCGGCTGCCGATCGAAGAGCCACCCGGCTCCCGGGTCGTCACCACACGCTCGCCTCGCGCCTCCAGCCATTTCACCAGGGCCGCCATCTGCGTGGTCTTGCCTGCCCCCTCGCCGCCCTCGAACACGATGAAGTTGCCGCGTTGCTGGTCGGGCACCAACGACGGCTCCAACGTGCGAGCGCGTATCGCCCTCATCGACAGGATCCCTCCACCCATGGCAACCAGACCCGCGAGCCACAACGTCGCGCGGCTTCCCGGAACGTTCACCCCGGCGATCACGTTGTCTCCGATCGCTCCAGCGAACAGCGGAAAGATCCCAAGCCCCAAGAGAGTCCCCATCCTGATCACCGTGTAGGCGGCGCTGAACGTTCGTCCGCGCAGCTCGTCCGTCGTGTTCTCGTGCATCAGGGAGTAGGCCGTCGAGTAAGCCGCGCCGCCGAAGAACCCGAGTGCGCTGGCGAGCGGGATCGCCGTGTTGAGGCTGTTCATGCTGGCCAGACCGATCAACCCCGCGCCAAGCAAGAGGATCGATGAGGAAAACAGGACGTCCTTCTGTATCAACTTGGCCAGGAGCCCCACCGCCAGCAGGCCGATGATCATCCCAGTGCCGAGGAAACCGACCAAGAACGCGAAGCCGCGATCGCCACCACCCAGCACCTCCTTGACGAAGCCGATACCAAGCGAGAAGACGGCACCGGCGGCAGTGAAGGTGAAAGCGATGCCGAGCAGCCACGGGCGAACCTGCTTGTGCTTCACCACGAAGGCAAGCCCTTCCACAAGGTCTCTACGGATCTGCTTCAGATCGAGGTGACCATCCCGGGTGAGGGTCATGGGGATCGCCAGGGTCGAGATCATCACCGCCGAGAACAGGAAAGTCAGCGAGTCCATCCACAACGCGAGCGCCTCGGTGTTGTCGGTCAATCCCTCGAGGGCGGGAACGGTGCGGCCGAGAAAGATGCCAAAGGTCGCCAGCGACGCGTACACCAACGAGGCCAGCGGCCACGGTGCGTACACGCCGAGCAGGGATAAAGAGTTCGCGTGGGTGAGCTCCGATGGCGTCACGAAATGAGGAAGCGACGCGTCCTTGGCCGGGCCCCAGATCAAGGTCAAGCTCTCGAGCAGCACGGAGGCCAGCAACAGATACCAAAGCCGCGGCACGAACGGCAACGAGAAGATGACGACCGCTCTGATCAGGTCCGCCACCACCATGGTCTTCTTGCGATCCCAGCGATCGGCGATGACCCCGGCGACAGGGCCGACCAAGAAGCCGGGCAGGACGCGCGCTGTCAACACGGTGCCGACCGCAGTTGCGCCGCCGATCTTGTTGGCGAAGATCGCGATCGCGATGACCCCTATCCAGTCCCCCAGGCTCGAGACGAACTGGGCCAGGAAGAATCGGAGGAAGTTGCCGTTCCTCAGCAGAGAGCGGTAAGAGGCCCCCTCGGGTTCGCTGCTGAGTACTCGCAGGTCGGGTCGATCGTGGGCTGGCTGGATGCGTCCCTCCTAGTCGAGCCTGGGCAACATCCTAGGGCCGCACCGCATCAAGTGGCCTGTTTCTTCGCCGTCGTCTTCTTACGGGTGGTCTTCTTGGCGGCGGACGACTTGCGGGTCGTCTTCTTGCGTGACTTCGCCGGCCCTGCTGCTCTCTTCTCCGCCAGCATCTCGGCCGCGGCCGCGAGCGTCATCGTCGCGGGCGATTGGCCCTTCCGAAGAGATGCGTTGGTGGTGCCGTCGGTCACGTAGGGCCCGAAGCGACCGTCCTTGATGACGATGTTCTCCCCGGTCGCCGGGTCCGGCCCCAACTCCGCGAGCGGAGGCGATGCGGCTCTGCCCCGGCCCTTCTTGGGCTGGGCGAACAGGGTGAGAGCCTCTTCCAGCGTGATGGTGAACAGCTGCTCCTCGCTATCTATGGAGCGGGTGTCCTTGTCCTTGCGGACGTAGGGGCCGAAGCGTCCGTTCAAGGCTTCGATCGGCCGCCCGTCGGCGGGGTCGACACCTACCACTCTCGGGAGGCTCAACAGACGTAAGGCCTCGTCGAGCGTCAGCGTCGCAGGATCCATGGTGGAGAACAGCGACGACGTCGGGGGCTTCTTCTTGGATCCCTCCTCGATCTCGCCCAGTTGGACGTAGGGACCGAAACGCCCGATCTTCAGATAGATCGGCTCGCCCGAGCCGGGATGATGCCCGAGGCTCCTGTCCCCGCTCGGCGCCGCCAGCAGTTCCTCGGCCTTGGCAACCGTGAGCTCGTCCGGCGGCAGATCGTCGGGGATCGACACGGTGTCCTTTCCCTCACGGCCGCGCTGTAGGTAGGGGCCGAACTTGCCGGGACGGGCGAAGATCTCGACGCCGTCCGCGTCCACACCGATCAAGATCGAGTTGACCTCGCGCGCATCGATCTCTTCCAGGCGTTGGGACACCATGGCGTGCAGGCCCGCCTGGCCGTTGCCGAAATAGAACTTTCGCAACCAGGGGATGGCCTCTTCCTCCCCCGCCGCGATCCCGTCGAGGTCTTCTTCCATAGACGCGGTGAACTGGTAGTCGACGAGCCTCGAGAAGTGCTCCTTGAGCAGCTTGACCACCGAGAAGGCCGTCAGCGACGGGACGAGGGCCGAGCCCTTCTTCCACACGTAGCCACGGCTCTGGATCGTCTGGATGATGCTCGCGTAGGTCGACGGCCGGCCGACGCCCATCTCCTCTAGCTCCTTGACGAGGGAGGCTTCCGTGAAGCGAGCCGGCGGCTTGGTCTCGTGTCCCCTGGGCTGCAGATCGGCGGCTCTCACGCCCTGGCCGACCTCGAGGGCAGGGAGCCGAACGTCTCGGTCCTCGAGGGCAGCATCCGGATCATCGCTCCCCTCCACATAGGCCTTCAAGAAGCCGGGAAAGGTGATGACCTTCCCGCTCGCGGCGAACTCGGCCGGCGGCCCCGCGCTCGGTTGGGCCTCGACCCTCACCTGGGCGCTCTGGCCCCTCGCGTCGGACATCTGGGAAGCGACGGTTCTCTTCCAGATGAGCTCGTAGAGACGAGCTTCATCTGCCGACACGCCACTCGATACCTCCTCGGGCATCCGGAACGTCTCGCCGGCGGGGCGGATCGCTTCATGTGCTTCCTGGGCGTTCTTCGATCTGTTCGTGTAGCGGCGAGGTTGGTCGGGGATGTAGTCGGAGCCGTAGCGTTCCTTCGCCAGAGCGCGCGCCGCAGACACCGCGGATGCCGAGAGCGTGACGCTGTCGGTTCGCATGTAGGTGATGAACCCGTTCTCGTACAGGGTCTGCGCGGCTCGCATCGTGCGACTGGCAGTGAACCCCAGCTTGCGTCCGGCCTCCTGTTGAAGGGTGGACGTGATGAACGGCGCGTACGGTGAACGCTTGAACGGCTTCTGCTCGACCGAGGTAACCGAGAACGACGCCCCTTCCAACGCGGCCGCCAAGGCCGTGGCGGCATCCTGGCTCAGGACCAAGACGTCGCCCCGAGAGAGCTGACCTTGTGCGTCGAAGTCTTTGCCCGTGGCCACGCGGGTGCCGTCGACCGAGAGGAGGGTTGCCGCGAACATCTCGCTTGGAGAGCCGGCCGGTGCGAGGTGCGCCTCGATGTCCCAATAGGAAGCAGACCTGAAGCGCATGCGCGCCTCTTCGCGTTCCACGATCATGCGGGTGGCAACGCTTTGGACGCGACCCGCGGACAGGCCCGGCATGACCTTCTTCCACAGGACCGGGGACACCTCGAAGCCAAAGAGGCGATCGAGGATGCGCCGGCCCTCTTGAGCGTCGACCAGACGATGGTCGAGGTCCCTCGGGTTGTCCACGGCCTCCTGGATCGCTTGGGGGGTGATCTCGTGGAAGACCATCCGCTTGACCGGAACCCGTGGCGACAGGACCTCTAGAAGGTGCCAGGCTATGGATTCACCCTCGCGGTCCTCATCCGTCGCGAGGTAGAGGTTCTCCGCGCCCTTCAGTAGCTCCTTGAGCTTGGTCACCTGCGGTCTCTTCTTGCGCGGGACCACGTAGAGGGGCTTGAAGTCGTTGTCCACGTCGACCCCGAGCCGCTTGGCCCAGGGCTCGTTCTTGTAGGCAGCGGGGATCTCGGACGCGTTCTCGGGGAGGTCCCGGATGTGCCCGATCGAAGACTCGACGACGAAACCCTTGCCCAGGATCTTGCCGATCGTCTTCGCCTTCGCCGGTGACTCGACGATGACCAGGTTCTTAGCCACGGATCTCCTTGGTAGCGGGTAGCGGGCCCCGGGGGGCTTGCCGGGGGCGCTGGGGCAGGCAGGCCTCTTGGCTGCCGCCGGTATCCCATTGATATCAGTCGCTGTCAACCGTTCGGGCACGCCGCCCGGTTCCACGAGAGGACGGATAGGCCTCACTCTGCGTCTAGCATCCGCCCCGTGGACGCCCTGGTCGAACCCCTGATAACGCTCATGGAGCGGTGGGTGGAGGACTACGGGTACGCCGCCATCTTCCTGCTGATGCTGTTGGAGTCGGCGCTGATCCCCTTCCCCAGCGAGGTGACGATGTTGGCGGGAGGTTTCTACGCCGCCGAGGGCTCGCTCGACCTTTTCTGGGTGGGGGCGGCCGGGGTGCTGGGCAACATGGTGGGGTCCTGGATCGCCTACGCCATCGGGCGCAAGACCGGCCGTGCCGTGCTCGACCGTTACGGCCGGTTCGTGCTGATCCGGAGCCATGACGTCGATAGAGCCGAGGTGTGGTGGGAGCGTCACGGAGAGGCGGCCACCTTCTTCAGCCGATTGCTGCCGGTCATCCGGACCTTCATCTCGCTGCCCGCAGGGATCGCGAGGATGCCGCTGGGGAAGTTCAGCATCTACACGTTCTTGGGGGTCGTGCCCTGGACGTACGGGCTGGCTTATCTAGGGGTCGTCGTCGGCGAGAACTGGGAACGGGTCCTGGCCTATTTCGACCTGCCCACGCTGTTGATCGCGGGGGCTTTGATCGTGATCGTCGGGATCTGGTATCTGCGACGTCGCAAGCAGTCGAAAGCGCCTGCGGAGACGAAGGTCGCCGATTAGGCCAGCTCGATCTCCTCGGCGATCTCCTGCAGGCCCCCGATCGAGATGGCGATGAAATCGTCCATCGGAATCCCGATCTTGTCCTCGACGTCACGGATCTCCTCCCGCTCGACGCCGGGGGCGAAGGACTTCTCTTTCAGCTTCTTCTTGACCGAGGAGACTTTCATCCCCGCAGCTTTCTCCGGACGTACGAGCGCACTGGCGACGAGAAGGCCGGCGATGGCGTCCGCGTGGACGATGGCTCGCGACATGAGGTCGGTGCGGTAGCGGGGATCCTTGTGGGCAACGATCGCGTTCAGAACCGCTTCATCTGAATAACCTTCCTCGCGCAGCCACTCGAGCGCCAGTTCGGTGTGCCGGTCGAAATCGTCTGCCGTCCGATCGTAGTCGAGGTCGTGGAAGAGACCGGCGTAGCCCCATCGCTGTTCGTCCTCACCGAAATGGCGGGCCAGTGATCGCATGACTCCCTCGACGGAGATGAGGTGCCGGTAGGTGATCTCCTTGTCCGTGTACTTGCGGACCAACCCGAGGGCGTCCTCGCGCTCCATCTGTGTGGTTCTAGTCGCCGGCGAGCGCGCGCTTCAGGTCGGCCTCGGCCTCGGGCGAGGCGAGAGCCATGACCTCGTCGCCGACGTGCAGCGGAGTCTCTTTCGTAGGAGCAACCACGTGTCGGTCGCGCACGACCGCAACCAACGTGCAGTCGGGAGGCATGGCCAGCTCTCCCACCGTCTTGCCGTCCGCAGGGGAGCCCTCCGCCAGGGTGACCTCGAGTAGCGAGACCTTGCCCTGCTCGAGTTGGAGAAGCTTGACAAGGTCACCCACCGAGACGGCTTCTTCGACCAGAGCGGTCAACAGGTGTGGCGTGCTCACCGCAACATCGACGCCCCAGGTCTCGGTGAACAGCCACTGGTTGTCGGGATGATTCACGCGCGCGACCACCCTCGGAACGGTGAACTCCTGCTTGGCCAGAAGCGAGATGACGAGGTTGTCCTCGTCGTCACCCGTCGCCGCCACCATGACCTCGCAAGATGTCAGGACCGCCGCGTCCAAGGTATGGAGCTCGCACGCGTCGCCGCGTACCCAGCTGACGTCCAACTCCTCCTTGAGAGACTCGATGAGGGCTTCGTTCTGCTCGATGACGACGACCTCGTGGCCCTTGGCGCGCAGGTCTTTCGCCACGAAGCTGCCGACGTTTCCTGCACCGGCGATGGCGATCCGGATCGATCTCGGGCTCATTCGGGTTGACCTATCTTCTTGATCTCTTCGTCCATGTCTGCCAGATGACCCCGGGCTGCCGATAGATAGAGGATGTCTCCCTCCTGGATGGTGAAGTCGCCGTCCGGTATACGCGGGACGCCGAATCGACTGATGGCGACCACACGGCGAAGGGCCGGCGTGTCCACCTGCAAGGCCTTCTTACCGACGATCTCGGCTGGAACGGGCACCGCCGTCACGACTACCTCGCCGTTATCGACGGTGTATTCCACCGGAACCTCGTCCGGAATCATCGACCGCAGGATCTGGTCAGTCGTCCACCGAACCGTGGCAACGGTCTGGATGCCCAGGCGCTGGTAGATCTGCGCCCGCCGAGGGTCGTAGATCCTGGCCACCACCTGCGAGACGCGGTAGTGGTCCTTGGCCACACGGGCCGCAAGGATATTGGAGTTGTCTCCGCTGGTGACGGCGGCGAACGCGTTCGCCTCCTCGATCCCGGCCTCGGTGAGGACCTCTCGGTCGAAGGCGAAGCCCACGATCGTCTTGCCGGAGAAATCCGGCTTCAGTCGCTCGAACGCCTTCCGATTCTTGTCGACGATGGCGATCGAATGACCCAGACGTTGGAGGTTCGTGGCAAGCTCGGAGCCAACCCGGCCGCACCCGGCGATGATGACGTGCACGTCTTGCGCTCCTTCTAAGGCGACCTAGCAGCGCGGCGATACTGCCATACTTGCCGGTCGTGACTTTCCTCAACGAGCTGGTTGAAAAGCTGGCCCGCCCGGCGCAGGAGATTCGAGCCGAGCACCTCCAAGAGTGGGCCGCCTCCATCCCCGGGACCGTTCGGATCGAGGACGCCCAGTCCCGGTGCCGCTGCAAGATCGCCGGGGTCATTCAGAACATTCGCATCGATCCCCGTGAGGGAAGCGGATCGATCGAAGCCACGATCTTCGATGGGACGGGTCTCCTCATCGTGAAGTGGCTCGGACGACAGAAGCTCTCCGGTATCCGCCTTGGCGCGGGACTCATCCTGGAGGGAACAGTGGGAGAGGGCCGGGCCAAGCACCTGCAGGTCTTGAACCCGGAATACCAGCTGCTTCCGGCGCCGGAACACGGGTAGAGGCACCGGATGGGGAAGGCACCCGCCGCCCTGAAGCGGGTCATGCTCGGCAGACCGATGTCCTCCGGCGAGCTGGGGCACACACTGCTGCCGAAGGGCATCGCTCTACCGGTGTTCGCCTCTGACGCCTTGTCGTCGATGGCTTACGCGACCCAGGAGATCCTCTTGGTCCTCGCCCTCGTGGGGGTGTCTGCCCTGTCACTGGTGGTCCCGATCGCGCTCGCGGTAGCCGCTCTGCTCGCCATCGTCATCGTTTCTTATCGCCAGATCGTGAGGGCTTATCCCGGGGGTGGAGGGGCATACGTCGTTGCCTACGAGAACCTCGGTTTCACGGCAGGTCTAGCGGTGGGCGCCGCCCTGCTTCTCGACTACATCCTCACCGTCTCGGTCTCGATCACCGCCGGGGGGGACGCTATCGTCTCAGCGATCCCAAGCCTGGCCGAGCACAAGGTTGCTCTCACTTTGGGTCTTATCGCACTGGTGACGCTCGCCAACCTGCGGGGTTCGAAGGAATCCGGGCGGATCTTCGCGGTGCCCACCTACGGGTTCGTGGTGGCCATCTACGTTCTGATCGTCACTGGACTCGTGAAATGTGTCGGTGGATGCCCGCAAGCCGAAAGCGCGGGCGAGCATCTCGAGCCGGAAAGCATGCTTACGGCGTTCATTCTGCTGAAAGCCTTCGCGGCCGGCACCACGGCTCTGACCGGAGTCGAAGCGATAGCCGAGGGGGTGCCGGTCTTCCGTTTCCCTCAATCGAAGAACGCGGCGGCCACGCTTGGGATCTTGGGCGTGCTGTCGATCTCGATGTTCATCGGGGTCTCGTGGCTCACCGACCAGACGAACGTCGTCTACACCGAAGAAGCGACACGCACCGTGGTCGCGCAGGTGGCAAATGCCGTCTTCGGTGGTGGACCGATGTTCTACGTGATCCAGGTCCTAACCGCCTTGATCCTGATCCTGGCGGCCAACACGGCTTACACCGGGTTCCCGGTGCTTGCCTCGATCCTGGCAAAAGACAAGATGATGCCGCGCCAGTTCAGGATCCGGGGGGACCGGCTTGTCTTCTCCAACGGCATCGTGATCCTGGCGATCGCCGCGTCGATTCTCGTCGTCGTCTTCGACGCGAACCTCAACAAGTTGATCCAGCTTTATCTGGTTGGCGTCTTCTTGTCCTTCACGCTCGCCCAGGCCGGAACCGTGATGAGGTGGCGAAGGACCCGCGAGCCCGGCTGGCAGAGAAGCGCTCTGATCAACGCGTTCGGTGGCAGCGTGACGGGCATCGTCCTCGTAGTGGTGATACTCACCAAGTTCGAGACAGGTGCCTGGATCATCATCGTGGCGACGCCTGTGGTCATGTACCTGATGCGCGCTGTCTACAAGCACTACACGTACGTAGGGGACCAGCTCGGTCATCCTGAACGGAAACCTCTTGATAGAAGACCAGGCAACGCGCACTTCGTGATCCTGGTCGGGAGAGTCGATGCGGCAGCTGCCCGTGCCGTGGGATACGCCCGCTCCACCAGGTCGGTCGACATGTCTGCGCTTACCTTTGACGCCGCGAATCACGGCTCCTGGCGGCGGTTGGCCCCCGATATCCCTCTCGAGACTCTGAGCGTGAAGACACACGATGCCGTGCTGGCGCGCCTCCGGGAGCGACGCGCCTCGCTGCCGCAGAACGACTTCCTTACGGTCATCACGCCGGAGGTGTTGAAGGGCGAGGGTCTGCTCGAGATCATCCGGCACCCCGGCCTCCACAGGCTGAAAGCCAAGCTGGTGAAGGAGGCTGACATCCAGGTACTCGACATCCCTCTGGTCGCCGCAGACATCGACCCCGCTGTCGACCAGGCTCACGAGCCGGCGCGTCACCACGTGGTGGTGTTCATCTCTGCAGTGCACAACGCGGTTCTGGAAGCGATCGAGTACGCCGAAACGCTGCGACCGACTGACATCCGCGCGGTTTCGTTCGGGCTCGACCCGGAAGAGACCGAGCGGCTGGGAGATCGCTGGTTGGAGGCGCGCGTGCCACATCCCTTGGAGATCGAGGAGTCTCCCTATCGCGACCTCGGTGAATCGGTCGTGCGCTACATCAAGCGGTTCGCCCCGGACGGAGTCAACCGGGTCGTGACCGTCGTCATCCCGGAGTTCATCGTCCGCAAGCGCCGGCACCAGGTGCTCCATGGCCAGACCGCTTTGATCGTGAAGCGACGGATGCTCTTCGAGAGTGGCGTCGTGGTCGTGTCGGTCCCCTACCACCTGTAAAAGAAAAGGCCCCCCGGTGACCGGGGGGCCTTTTCTCTGAAAGCTCGTGGAGCTATCTGCTCATCGGCAGAGACTCGACCTTGTCCCTGACCTCCCGCAGCCTCGTCTTGAGGTCTCCCTCCTCCTCGCTGAGGTCGAACATCCAGCGATCCAAAGCAGCCTGCAAGGCCGCCTTCTGGTCGTTCATGACGGCCTCGCCAGAGATGGCGTCCACACCGGCGTCCATCGCTTCGCCCTTGCGCTTGGAGAACATGATCGCCCCGATGAGGATCACGAGCGCAAGCCCTGCGATGCTGAACCGGGCGACGTCGTTGTCTTGCAGGTTGATCACGGCCGGAAGGATCAGCAGCGACACCAGGTTCATGACCTTGATCAGGGGGTTGAGGGCGGGACCCGCGGTGTCCTTGAAGGGGTCACCCACGGTGTCACCGATGACCGCGGCCTTGTGTGCCTCCGACCCCTTGCCGCCTTCGGCACCGTCCTCGATGTGCTTCTTCGCGTTGTCCCATGCGCCACCGGAGTTGCTCAGGAAGTTGGCCATGAGCTGACCGGTCAAGATGACGCCCGCCAGGAACGCGCCCAGCGCGAAGTAGTTGATGCCGAACCCGACGATGACCGGGGTGAGAACCGCAAGCAGAGCCGGAGTTGCAAGCTCGCGCAGGGAAGCCGCGGTGCAGATGTCGATGACGGGTCCATATTCCGGCTTTTCGGTCCCCTGCATGATGCCCGGCTTCTCGCGGAACTGACGACGTACCTCTTGCACCACGACCGCGGCCGTACGACCTACGGCCCGGATCGCCAGCGCGCTGAAGAGGAACGCGACCGATCCACCGATCAACAGACCGATGAAGGTCTTGGGGTCGGCCACGTTTATCTGAGTGGCGACGTCGCGGAACAGCTCCGAGCCCTCGAGGCCCAGCGCGAGCTCATTTCCAATCGTTTCGATGTACGAGGCGAACAGGGCCACGGCCGCGATCACGGCGGAGCCGATCGCGAACCCCTTCGTCACGGCCTTGGTGGTGTTTCCGACCGCGTCGAGGCTGACCATGATGCGCTGGGGCTCGCCGGAGAACTCGCCCGACATCTCGGCGATGCCGGCGGCATTGTCCGAGACGGGACCGAAGGTGTCCTCCGAGACCACAACGCCGGTGGTGGCGAGCATCCCCATGCCTGTGAGAGCAACGAGGTAGAGCGAGAACTGGATGTTTCCCCCACCCAGAGCGATCGCCACACCCAGAGCTGCCGCGATCGCCAGGATCGCGTAAACCGTCGATTCCAGACCCGACGAGATGCCCGACAGGATCGTCGTGGCGGGGCCGGTGCGTGCGGCCTCCGAGATGTCGCGCACCGGAGCCGTCTCGGTGGACGTGAAGTACTCGGTCAGGCGGCTGACGATCTGTGCCAGGACCAAACCACTGACCACGGCGGCAAACACCTTGAAGCCTTCGTGTCCGCCACCCGGCGCCTTGTCGCCGACGTAGGTGAAGGCCACCATGCCCGTACCGATGATCGTCAGCACACCAGCGGTCAGGAATCCTCGGTTGATAGGCGCCATCGCCGACTTGTCCTTGTCGGTCGCCTTGACGGCATAGACGCCGACGATCGACGCCAGAACGCCGATGGCACGAGCAACGACCGGGAAGACGAGCCCCAGCGCAGGGTTGGCGCCGATCGAGTCGAACGCGGCAACACCCAGGATGATCGACGCGACGAGGGTGACCTCGTAGCTCTCGAACAGGTCGGCGGCCATACCTGCGCAGTCGCCGACGTTGTCACCAACGTTGTCCGCGATCGTCGCGGGGTTCCGGGGGTCGTCCTCCGGGATCCCCGCCTCGACCTTGCCGACGAGGTCGGCGCCCACGTCTGCAGCTTTCGTGAAGATGCCGCCGCCCACCCGCAGGAAGAGGGCCAGCAACGATCCGCCGAAACCGAATCCGACCAGGATGGCGGACGAGGTGTTCTGGAAGATCAGAATGATCACGGTTGCGCCGAGGAGACCCAGCCCGACCGTGAACATGCCCGCTACTCCACCGGTGCGGAACGCGACCTTGAGCGCGGCCGGGAGAGAGCCCGAACGCGCCGCGGCGGCGGTGCGAACGTTGCCGCGCACCGCCAGGCCCATCCCGATGAATCCGGTCAGACCCGACATGAAGCAGCCCGCCAAGAAGGCAGCCGTTCTGAAGATGCCGGACTCGGTGAAGCCCAATGCGGTGCTGCCGTCCGGCTTGAGCACCTCGGTAGAGGTGAAGAAAACGATGGCTACGAGCGGGATCAGGATCAGCGCGATCGTCTTGAACTGACGACGCAGGTACGCCATGGCGCCTTCCTGGATCGCGGCCGCGATCTCTTGCATCTTCGGGGTGCCTTGATCCGCCGCCAACACGCCCTTCATCAGCGCGAACCCGACGAAGATCGCTAGAAGGGCTGTGCCGACCGAGAAGTACAGCCAGAACAGCTCGGCGCCGCCGAGCTCGAACTCCTGATAACCCCCCTCCGCAGCTAGTTGGAGGTGATTCATACCGCCTGCTCCTTTCTGTCCTCGGGGACGGCTTCATCCACCGGCCCCCTGTTTGTCGACGCCTCTTTCTTGACGTAGATCTGATTGGCGACCTTTTCCGACACGGTGCGGTCCTCCCCTGCCACGCGCAGCACGAGCGGTCCGTCGAACGGATGCTTCTCTCGCACCTCGACCGTGACGCCGGGGCGCAGGCCGAGCGTGTCCAGGAAGGCGACCACGTCGGCATCGGTCGAGCCCGGTACGGCAACGACCGCAAGGTCCCCCGGCTCCAACGCGTAGAGAGGCGGCATCTGAGGGATGTCGACGCCGTCGGAGGCAGGGATCGGGAAACCGTGGGGGCAGGTTGCCGGGCGATCGAGCGCCATGAACAACCTGTCTTCCACCTCTTGGGGCAGCTCGTGCTCGAACGAGCCCGCCAGCCGGTCCGCTTCGTTCCAGGCGTAGCCGAGCATGTCGGCGAGGAACCGCTCCACGATGCGGTGCCGTCGGATCGCCGCCACCGCGGCCCGGCTCCCACTGTGGGTGAGCTCGACGCCTCGGTACGGCTGGTGTTGGACGAGAGCCCGCTCCGCGAGCTTCTTCACCGCTGCGGTGGCGGTTCCCGGCGAGACCCGGAGTGATTCGGCCAGAGCACCGGTGTGAGCCGCGGGAACCGCGGGACGCGCTCCCTTGGTCAGGCGATAGATCGCCTTCAGCATCTCGCGATCGGATCTAGTGAGGGTGTGCTCCATGGTTTTCAGGAGCAGCAAGGTACCTTTCGGCACCCCAAAACGTCAAATGACCCTCGTTGAGGGAGCGTTTGACGCCTGCCGGATCCGTCTGAGCCCCTGAAAACCTGCCTGCGGAGAGAGGCGCCGGGTTAGGGGTCCGGGTTAGAGGGTCGGGCGGCTGAAGGTGAGCTTCGCCGAGCTGCCTCCACGCTCGGCCGGGCCGAAGTCGAGGCCGTCGGCCATCTCGCGAAGCAGGGCGACCGACATGACTACCCGGGTGGAGAATCCCTGGCTGTCCTCCACGGGTGGATCATCGGTGGGGCTCCCGCCGCCGTCGGTCACCTCGACCACGACGCGATCCGGCTCCTCGCTCCACCCCACCGTCACCGGATGGGAGCAACCGGCGTCCTCGTTAGTGAGGACGGCGTTGGTGCAGGCCTCGGACACCGCGATGCGGATGTCATCTATCCGTTCCTCGTCGAAACCAGCCGAGCGAGCCAGCGAGGCCACAGCCAACCTGACGATGCCGACGTAAACCGACGCCGGCGGGATGGCGATGTCGACCTGGTGCACCTCGAGACTCAGGCGGCGCCGTCCGCGGCTTCCTCAACCGAGGTGTGGATCGGGAACACCTTCGTCAGTCCGGTGATCTTGAAGATCTTCAAGATCTTGTCCTGTGTGCACACCAGGGTGAGGTTGCCGTCGTGCGCTTTGACCCGCTTCAACGCCCCGACCAGGACTCCCAGTCCGGTTGAATCCAGGAAGTCGACCCCCTCGAGGTTCACGACCACGTTGTAGGAGCCCTCCGATACGAGCTCGATCAGCTTCTCGCGTAGCTTCGGCGCGGTGTAGACGTCGATCTCGCCCTTCACGTCAACGACGGAATGCGAACCGACCTTACGAACATCCAGACCCAGCTCCATAGGGAGTCCTTCCTCTTAGATCCACGCGTCGGGTAAGCGAAGAGGGCGCAATCCTAAACCGGCCCCCTCGGGGGCCCCTCGACCAGGGGACACGACCGCGAACGGCAGGACGGCGGCCAGAGCTGGGCTGTTACCGATATCCGTCATCTAGCAAGCATCGTTGACTACCCTCGCGGCGTCTCTTGAACGAAGATCCGACGCCGGACCCGGAGGTGATGGCGGTAAGCACGGTGCTGCCCGAGCAGACACGCATATGGCTGACGGTCGCGGCCGTCGTCGCCCTGTTCGTCGCGATCGGCGCCGTTTTCGTCATCCGGGACCTTCCCCACCGTACGGTGCAACCCCCAGCAGAGGCGCCCGTTGTGCAGGTGCAAGAAAGGGCGCTGCCTCAGGCCGCCTGGAAGATCACCACCTTCGCTCCTTCCACGGATGGCAAGCTCGCCCCGCCCGACGCACGGGCGGTGGACCGCCAGCGGGCTCCATTGGGGCGGCTGGTTCGCAGGGTCTTCGACGCGTTGTTCGTCCACACCGAACAGCTGGACGCCACCATCGCAGAGGACTTCGCGCCGGCCGCTGCCGCCGCCTTCAAGAGGTCGGGGGCCGGCGCGCACGTGACCGGAGTGACCACAACCACCGTACGGCGGGCACGGATCGGCATCCAGGGCGCCGGAGGCGCGCGGAGCGCCGTTGCAGAGGTCTCTATCCGCGCCAAGGCCCCGGCCCGGGGGGCATCCACGCTGCACCGATCGACGCTGTGGTTGGCGCGGGGTGACACCGGCTGGCAGGTAGTGGCCTTCGAGGTCGACCAGGGACCGCTTCCAGGTAGGAAGGACGGGCGCGCCGGACCCCGCCGCGGCCACAAGCAGAGCAAGGGTGAACGACGATGATCAAGAGGACCTCGGCGCTCCTCGCGGTGCTGGCGCTCGTATGCACCTTCGTGCCACTCGTGGGCACACCCGAGCCCAGCTTCGCCGGGGCCCCCTTGTTCGGGCGGGTGCACGAGAGCTTCCAGCCTGAGAAAGGCAAGATCTTCGTCCTGGTTATCGGCAACGATGCCCGGTTCGGGAACCCCGATCGTTCGCTTGCCGACGCGATCCACATCGTCGGCGTCAACACGAAAACCATGAAGGGCGGCGTCCTCAACTTCCCCCGCGATTCCTGGGTGAGCATCCCCGGCCATGGGTCGGCGAAGATCAACGAAGCGCTCTTCCGGGGCGGTCCCGAGCTCCTGGCGCAGACGCTCGAGAAACTCACCGGCATCCAGCTCGACTACTGGGTCATGACCGGCTTCGTCGGCTTCCAAGAGATCGTTCACGACCTTCACGGGGTGGTGATGGATATCCCCCAAGCCGTGAACGACATCGGGGCTTCCGGATCGGTTCTCGACGCTGGCAAGCAACGACTCGCCGGTTACCAGGCCCTCGCCTACGCTCGGGCCCGCAAGGCCTTCAGCGGAGGAGACATCGCCAGGACCACCCACCAGGGAGACATGCTGGTCGCGTTGCTGCGAAAGCTGAACCAGGAAACGCGAGAGAGCCCCGCGGCCCTGTTCCGCTGGATCGCGGCTACCAGGGAGCATGCGCGCTTCGACATAGAGGCCGACGAGATGTTCCGCTTGGGGATCTTGGCTACCCAGGTCAACGCGGCAGACGTCGGGAAAGTAACCGTGCCGGCAAGCCTCGGCTCGGTGGGGGCGGCCAGCGTCGTGTTCATCTCCCCCGGGGCCGCCGATATCTACCGACGCTTCCGGGAGAACGGAAGCCTCTAACCTTTCGTTCTCGGCCTAGATAGCTATCTGGGCGGCGAAAGGTTTGGGAGAAAGGGGCCGCCCTGTGGCCTCCTCGATCAGCTTGTCCCATCGCCACTGGTTGCCGTGGCGGAAGAGATGCTCCGCGAGGACCTCGCCCGCCTCCGGGGTCAGAAGACCTCCCGCTCGCTCGGTCAGTGTTTCCTGCAACTGCGACGCGACCAACTCGCCCAACAGGTAGTTCTGGTAGTAGACGGGCGCGGCGGCGACATGGATCTTTGACGCCCACGCCCCGGAAAGCTCCACGTCGGGACGTCCCACCAACTGATACCTCTCGACAAGATCCCACCAGCGGGCGTCCAGGTCCGCCTCGGGATCGGCATAAAGCTCTCGCTCGAAATGCGACACCACCAACACCCAGCGGGCGAACAAGATGCTTTGAGCCGCCGACGACTCGGCCAGGTCCCGCGTGCGCGCCTCGACCGCCGCTTCCGATATCCCCGCGATCTCGACCAACCACTGAGGATTGCGGCCCAACCTTTCGGCCAGTATGGCCACTCCCTCCGTCACGAAGGTGTGGGCGGGCCGGCGCAACAGGTAAGGCAGTCTGCGGTCGAACGATGTGTCGTAGGCCGCGTGCCCGCACTCGTGCAACATGATCAGAGCCCAGCGCTCCCCCGGGACGGTGTTGGCGAGGATCCGGACGTCGCGACCGGAGCGATCCATGTCGAGGCAGAACGCGTTCTCCGCTTTTGACTCGCGCGGGAACAGATCACTCATCTCGAGCACGGCTCGGAGGTCGATGCCCCACCTATCGAACGTCCGCAGCGAAAGCTCCGCGGCGGACAGGTGCTTGAGCTCCTGGTCGAAGGTGACTCCGACGCCCGGTGGCAGGTGCTGGAAGAAAGGATCGGGATAGTGCCAGGGGAACAGCTCGGTGGTTCCGAACCGATAGCGCAGGCTCTCGTCCAGGGCGGTCTTCCATCGCCGGAAGGGTTCGGTGGTGAGCTCGTCGAGCTCATCGAATAGCCGGAAGAGCCATTCCTCCGACAGTTGCTGGAGCTCGAGCGACATCGTGTAGTAGTCGGCGAAGCCGAGCTTGAGAGCCACTGCATTGCGGAGCCGAGCAAGCTCTCGGACGCGGCCGCTCACCCTGTGACCGATCTCTTTCGACGCGCTATAGGTTCGCTGCCGAAGGTCTTCGTCATCCGAGGTGCGAAGCACCTCCACGATCTGGTTCTCGTTCAACTGCCGGCCGTCGACCTGCGGCCGGTAGCGGTTGAACTCACCTTCGACCTCGCTGGAGACCTCCACCAGCTGGGTCCGCTGAGCCTCGGTCATCTGGTTGCCCATCAACGACAGCTTCATGACCTCGAGCTGGCGCGCCAATACTGGTTCATGGACGCCCTCGTCCAGCGCCGCGGTGACCGCAGCCAGCGTCGCGGGGTCACCTTTCAGCCTCCTCAGCTCTAGCTCGAGCTTCTCTCTTCGCCGATCGTTCTCCGCGGTCGCTTCGACCTGTGAGTCCCAGTACGCGCGGTGGAACTCGGTCTCCAGAGGCTGCAAACGGGATTCGTACTCATCGACCAAACGATGGGGAGCGCGGTTCACAAGCCGAGGCCTCGCAGCATGCACGGCATCCTAAAGGTCGCCCCTTACGGTTCCGGCTTCAACTCGAAGTGGTGAGGCTCGTGCCCGAGGGGGCGGTGCAGCGGAAGGTCGAGCTCCTGCACGAGGCGAGCGGCGAGGGTGAGGTCGCCGCCTAGGTCAACGGCCAGACCCTTCTCGTGCATGGAAGTGCCCGGGCGTGCAACCCAGTCATCCGCGATCTCCGGATCTCGGTACTTCGCCACCGCATCGCTCCACAGCTCCGCTTGATGGGCCGTCGAACGAAGTCCGCTGACCATATGAACCGCACCGGCGGAAGCCCGGATCAGGCGGTCGACCGCCGCCTTCAACAGTGGATGGAGGCCACCGAGATCCGCCGACGATCCGGCGAACATCAGCGCCTCCGGGTCGAAGACGGCTCGCGCCTCCGCGACCACATCTTCAACCGCCACTTTGACCTGCACCGCGGTTGCGCCCGGCTCACAGAGACATTCGAGCAGCCTGGCCTGGTTCGCATCGGCGAAGAGCGCTGCCACTCGCTCGTGTTGGCCGTCTCCGTAGGGCCCGGATTCGGCGACCGCGGCGAGAGCGGCGGCGTCGGCGGCTATCTGCGCCCGGGCCTTCAGCGCGCTCGTCTCCGACAGGTTCACCGAGAAGCCGCCGAGCAAGAGGGCCAGCACGCTGCCGATGACGCCCAGCAACAAGGTCACGGCTGCTCGATCCTCATCGTCGCTTCGGCTGAGAGGGCAACGCGTTGCAGGAGCGTTCCGAACACAGGCACGCGAGCCGCCGGCTCATACGTGAGGCTGACGGTGAGGGGGTCGCCCTGACGGCGCTCAGCGGCGGCAGGAGAGATCTCGACCCGCAACGGCTTCAGGCCCCCTCGCTCCGCCGCGGCTTGCACGTCGGAGCTGTCGGGGTCGACGACCGCTATGCGTGCGGCCTCGCGCGCTGCGTGCCACAGACGCGCTTGGTCGCCCGCCACCAAGCCGACCTCTACCAACCCGGCCAGCAAGAGGGCCAGGATGGGCAATCCCAAAGCCAGCTCGAGCGTCGCTTGCCCACTCTCGGCCCCCTTGCGCGTCCGGTTCATCGCTAGCCCTGGGCTCGCTCGACGAGCGAGGACACGATGGTTTGGAACATGTCGGTAAGGGCGCCGGACTTCACGAACGCGGCGAAGACACCGACGACGATCCCGGCCACCAACAACACCAGGGCGTATTCGGCCGTCGTCTGTCCCGACTGCCCCAACAACGCAGATCTCACACGCTGCACCAGCCACCTCCTTGCCGGGCCGCTGCTCTTCAGCGGCACTGGCGGCTATGAGATGCCGCGACGGAACGGGTGTCTGTGGCAAGCACCACGGATAGGGCAGGCGCGCAGGGGATCAGTGCGTGACGGTGACGCGATCTCCTTCTTGGACGCCCCATTCGTCGAAGGCGCCCTGGTTCACTTCGAGAGCGGCCTCGTAGGGGACGCCGGGTTCGTAGATCTCACAGGGGTCGGCCTCACACGGCTCCATGTCCAAGATCTTGACGATGCTGCCGCGGCCGTCGATGAAGGCGATCGAAAGAGGTATCAGGGTGTTCTTCATATAGAACCCGCCGGTCGTTTCTTCGAAGAACAGGAAGATCATCCCGGCATCGTCGTCCAGCGAGGTTCTGTGCATCAGTCCTACGGAACGCTGCTCGGGGGTTTCGGCTTTCTCGGCGTCGATGATGACCGAGCCCTCCTCGGTGTCGATGAGAACTCTGGCAGGCGCGAACGAGGGCGTGGGACCGGGCACTGCCTGCGCGCTGGGCGATGCAGGAGGCGAGGCTGCAGCTTGTGGGGCTTGTTGCTCGCGCGAGCACCCAGCCAGCATCACGCACAGCGAAAGAAGGACCGCAAGCTTCATCTTCATGGGACCAAGCTTCCCACCTCGGTGGGGCGGGTCATCCCAGCGAGATGCTCCGCAGGAACGGGCCGAGGCCGAGCAGGGCGTACGAGGGAAGGATGCAGCAGGTCAGCGGCACCACCATGAGCACCGGCGCCCGCTTCATCGTGCGTTCGAAGCTCCGGCGCGACTCGGCTCGTCGAGCGGCCGCCAGCTCCTCCAGCTGCCCCGCGAGTGGCGAACCCATTCGCGTGGACCTCTCCAGCACTGTGGAGAGGGGAGCAAAGCGCGGATCCGCGCTCAGCAACGCCTCGGGCCACTTCGCCCCGAGGCGGACCAGCGCCCGGGCTCGCGCCAGGGAGGACCCGAGAGCCGGCACCGTTCCGGCACACGCCAGGTCGAGCGCGTTCGACAAGCAGAGCCCGGCCCGAAGGAGGGCGGCGACGTGGCCGCACAACGAGGCGATCGGGTCGTCAGCCGGAGCGCGAGGAACCAACCGCCCTATCCAATGCAGACCCGCGAGCGCCAGCGCGATCCCCACCGACAACATGGCGAGGCCGAGCGGATCCATCAAGGAAGCCCTCGTCATGGGAGTGAAAGGGATGAACAGCAACGGCAGGCCCGCGACCATCCGTCCCGACAATGCCGCACCCGAGCTCGCCGCGCGCGCCGACTGCAGAAAGGCCCGGCGGTCGTCCATCTCGTCGGCGTGATGATCCAGCCACCGAGCCAGATCGATCCCGCTCGCCAGATGAAGCTCGAATAGCGGGCGCAGCAGCGATTCGAAGTGCGCGCCTTCGAGAGCATCTGCCAGCGGATAGCCCAGCTGCACCCGTTGCGCTACGGCGCGGATGTCTTCGGAGACTCCACCAGCTTCCGCCGGCCAGGACAACAGCGCGTGACGCAGGGTGAGGCCGCTGCGGAGAAGTGACGCGAGGGCTCGCAGGGCGTCGCTCACTCAGAGGTCCATGATCTGGACGATCCGGCGCAACCCGCCCCGTCGCTCCATGTGGACCACGATGTCGAGCGATCTCTCGACCTTCCTTCGAAGCGCCTGTTCACCCGGAGCATCCGGTGCCATCAGAGCTAGATCCAGCAACCGCTCGGGCGCGTCGGAGGCGGAACGAGCGTGCACGGTCACCAGCGAGCCCTCATGGCCGGTAGACATCGCGTGAAGCGCGTCGAGTGCCTCGGGCCCGCGAACCTCACCGATCACGATCCGATCGGGCCGCATGCGCAGGGCTGCCCGCACCAGAGCGGTCTGATCGATGTGTCCCCGGCCCTCGATGTTGGGGGGCCGGGTGAACAGTGAGACGTGATGCTCACACACGGGCCGGAGCTCAGGAGTCTCTTCGATCACGATCACACGCTCGTGCGCGGGAACGCAGGCGAGGAGAGCGTTTGCGAGCGTCGTCTTGCCAGACCCCGTCCCGCCGCTGATGGCCATCGTCTTGCGCTCGGCTACGGCGGCTCGCAGGAAGACCGCCTCCTCTGGTCGCAGGGATCCGAAGCCCAGCAGGGCGTCGAGTGTGTAGGCGCGTTGCGGGAACTTCCGTATCGAGACGACCGGCGAGTGGCCCGAGATCGGAGGCACCACGACGTGGATGCGCGATCCGTCCGGCAACCTTCCGTCCGCGATGGGAACCAGGACGTCGGCTCGGGCCCCACAGGCAGCCAACATCCGTTCGATGAGATGCGTCAGCTCTGGGGGACTCATGGCAAGCGACGAACGTTGGAGGCTCCCGGCTCGCTCCAGCCACACCTCGTCGTTCCCGTTCACGAGGATGTCGGTCACCTCGGGGTCCGACATCGCCGCCGACAGGGGCCCGAACCCATCGATCCAGTCACAGATCCGTTCCAGCGCGTCGCCCAGGTCTTCTTCAGCCGCGTGCTCTCGCACGACGGCGCGCAGAGCCAGCCGGCGCGACGGCGGATCGAGCTCCGCAAGACCCTCGTGGCCCCGCAAGAGGTCGAGGAGCGGTTCCTTCACGCCTCCAGCGCCCCGGCGAGACGCAGGACCTTCGTCCGCCACCGCGACCACGGCGCCGTGACGAGCCGTTTGTCGCCCTCGGCGTCCCTCACCGCTCGCGAGCAGGGAAGCTCCATCGTCACGCGGCGCCCGACCGCCCTTTGAAGCTCTGCACGCGAGGTCTCGCCGCCCGGCCCGACGCGGTTGGAAACCAGCGCCCACGGGAGATCTGGGTGTTCATCCAGGACCCTGATCGCACCGGCCGCGGAGGTCACCGTGGGCTGCATCACCAAGACACCGGCGTCACACCTCTCGACGACCCCCGACAACGCATCCGGAGGGGCATCGATCACCACACGCGGAGTCGTCACGAGAGCGCGCTCCAAGATCGAGGCGGACGCCCCCGGTGCGAGCGAGATCAGCTTGAATCCCCCCGGCACCGGCACCGGGATCGCATCCTCGGCGGGAGACTCGGGCGCCGCTACGAGACCGAGCCGAAGCGCCACTTGAGGACGATCGTTCACCTCGACCAAACAGGTCGGCTCGGAGCCGGATGCCGCCAGGTGTAGAGCCAGCGTCGTTGCCCCGCTGCCTCCGGAAGCGCTCGTCACGACGAAGACCCGGCGGGACAGCCGCTCGATCCACCCCTGGATATCCGCGATCACCCGGTGGGGCTCGGCAGGATCGAACACGATCGCCCCGTCCACGTCCACACCCGCGGCCACCACCACATCGGCCTCCACCGGCACCTCGCGATGCAACCGGACCTCCCATCCCGCAGGGGCTCTGTCGAACGCTTTAGCGACGGTCATGCGCGCTTCGTCTGCCGGACAGACGATGGCCACCTGCAGTCGATCCACGAGAAGACCTCATCTCGGCCTCGCGCTGACGACTGTGGCGCGGGCCACGCCGAGGCGACAAACTAGGAGACGTGGAAGCCGCCTTCTTCGACCTCGACAAGACGATCGTCGCTCGCTCCAGCCCCCTTGCGCTGGGGCGCTCCTTCTTCAACGAAGGCCTGATCAGCCGCTCCGCGTTGATGAAGTCGCTCTACGCGCAACTGATGTTTCAGCTGATGGGCGCCGACGAAGGAAAGATGGAGCGCATGCGGCAAGAGGCGGCGAAGCTGACCGAGGGATGGGAGCAAGAAAAGGTCCGAAACGTGGTCACCGAGGTGCTCGAGAAGGTCATGTCTCCACTGATCTATTCGGAAGCCTTGGAGCTGATGCACGACCACCGGGCCGCGGGACGCCTCATCGTGATCGTCTCTTCTTCCCCAGAAGAGGTCGTCGAGCCGTTGGCGAAGATGCTCTACGTCGACCGTTACATCGCCACCCGCCCGAAGATCGTGGACGGCAGGTACACGGGCGAGCTCGACTTCTACGCCTACGGCCCTCACAAGGCAGAGGCGATCATGGGTCTGGCAGAAGAAGCCGGCATCGACCTCGGGAGCTCGTTCGCGTACTCGGACTCGGTCACCGACCTTCCGATGCTGGAGGTGGTGGGGAATCCGGTCGTGGTGAACCCCGACAAGGGTCTGCGCAAGCTGGCGGCGGACCGAGGTTGGGACATCGAGTTCTTCCGCAACCCCGTGTCGATCCGGGATCGTCTGCCACGGCTGAGGACCCCGGAGGTCTCCCGGAACAACGGCATCGCAGCGGCCGTGCTCGTGGGTGTGGGGACCGCGTGGTGGGTCTCTCGGCGCAGAGCGATGGCCTCGGATCTAGCGTGATCGAGATGAACAAGCCAGCCGGGTTCGCACGCGGCTCGAGGGTCGGCGTCATAGCGCTGCTATGTGTGGCCACCCTCGCCCCCTCGGGTTCGCTGCAGGCCGCTCCTTCGCAAGCCGACATAGCAGCCGCGGAGGCGCGGCTGATGGAGATCGAACGGGACTTCGAGATCGTGGTTGAGGAATACAACGCGGTCAACGAGCGGCTGTCTGCGATCCAACATGACATGGCCACGTCGCAGCTGATCGTTCGCCACATCCAGGAGCGGATGGGCACCAAGCAGGCGGCCGCGGTGGCCTTGGCCGTCGAGTTGTACAAGGCCGGCCCCGCCGCCTCGGACGTGGAGGCCATCTTGTCGTCGGAGAGCCTGGCCGAGATCGAGACCAGGGTGCAGTACCTCAGGTCCTCCAACCACGCGCACGCCGCGGTGTTCGAAAGGCTCGCCGCCGACCGGGTCGAGCTGGACGCTCATCTCGCCACCTTGGAACGCAAGAAGGCAGACGCGCTGGCCGCCCAGGCTCAGCTCGATCGGCTGCGGGTGGATGTAGAGGCCAAGATCGCGGCGCAACGGGACGAGATCAGCGACCTGAACGCCGCGCTGGAGAGGGCCCGGCGACGCGACCAAGCGCGGGCCGCGGCCGCGGCCCGCGCCGCCGCCGCGGCGTCATCCAGGGGATCTGCTGCACCAACCACGTCGGTGATCGGTTCCGTCTCGGCCCGACCTGCGGCCGCGCCCAACGCCGGGGCTCAGGTTGCGGTCGATGCTGCTCTCACCCAGGTGGGCAAGCCATATCAGTGGGCAGCGGCCGGGCCCGACAGCTACGACTGCTCGGGGCTGACGCTGTGGGCGTGGGCGCACGCCGATGTATCCCTGCCGCACAACTCGGGGATGCAGTACGAGGCGACGCCTCGGGTTGCTCAGAGCGACTGGCAGCCGGGGGATCTGCTCTTCTTCGGCACCCCTATCCATCACGTGGCCATGTACATCGGCAACGGACAGATGGTCCAGGCCCCCTATACGGGGAGCCAGGTGCAGGTGGTGAGCGCTTACCGGTCCGACTACGTCGGAGCCGGCCGGCCGGGCGTGTAGATCGTCGGGGCGGTTCTAGTCGTCCTTCCCATCGGTGTCGGCGTCGTCGACCGCGTCTTCGACCTCCTGGCCCGCGTCTTCGGCCCCCTTCTCGAGGTCGTTGCCGACCTCGTTCACATCGTCCCGGTCCTCTCTGTCGCACGCCGTGGCCGTGCCGGCCCCCATCAACAAGATGGCGACGAGGCCGAGCCTCAGGAACCGCTCCTTCATGTCTCTCCTCCTGGGTTGGGTCGCAGCCTGCGGAACAGACGTACCCACTTAACCAGCGTGACGAACTCCCGCCCGGTTCCTATCGGGTTCCGGTTCCGGGGCCGCTCAGCTGGACGTCGCCTTTGGTGGTGATCACGAAGACCTGCCAGAAGTAATAGGCCAGGAAGTTGCGGGGATCGCGCTTGATGTGACGGGTGTATGCCTGGATCGCGTCGACGTAGGCATAGCTGTGGTTGTAGGCGTAAAGCGCCCCGCGCATGTCCTTGGGTGCGCCGCTCGCCGCCAGGTAACGAGCCGCCGCCGGGATCGCGTCGCGTGGATCGAGGATGTCGCCTCCATCTCCGTATATGTCCCATGTCGACGGGATGAACTGCATCGGGCCCATCGCGCCGGCGGAGCTCGGCCCCATGAACCGCCCGAACTTGGACTCGACGAAGTTGAGCGCGGCCAGGACCTCCCAGTCGATACCGAAACGGGCCGCGGCCTTGTCGTAGAGGCGGCGCAACAACCTGGGGTCGTCCGGCGGCGTTATCGGCAACGTGCCGGCCCGTTCGAGCGGTGTGACCAGGGAGCGCAAACCCCGGCCCGCGCTCACGTGGTCTTGGATGATCCGGTCCCACCGGGGACCCGCGAAGCGCAGTACCCGCTGGGTGGTACGGGGGCGGGTGACCAGGAGACGGTAAAGGGCCTGCTGACGCAGTGCGCCCAGCGCAACGATGCGCGAGGTGGGCTCCCGCAGCGACCCGCCCTCTTGCAGCCAGACATCGATCGCTCGCTTGAGGTCGCGTTCAACCGAAACCAACTCCGCGGCCACCGCCTTCGGAGAGCGAGGCACGGGCGAGCCGGGCGACGGGAACCGGATCTTGGGCTCTTGAGCCGTCGCGGGGTCCGACGCCGGATCATCGCTCGGAGCGAGCGTCCTCGGGCGAGCCGCTGGTGGCTCGGCCCGTGGAACCGCGCTATCGGGGGTGCACGACGAAAGGAGAGCCAGAGCCAGGACCGCGGCAAGGACCTTCATGCCCCGACGCTACAGGTCGTTCTAAGGGGCCGCGTCCGCGCCCGCAAGACCCCGGGCGGGCGCCTCGATCACGTCTTCTGTCGCCGGAGGCTTCGCTTCCTTCCGAACGATGAAGGCCACCGAGGCGACGATGATCGATGCGCCGACGAAAATGGAAGACGTGATCTCTTCCGAGAGCACCAGCCACCCCAGGAAGATCGCTATGACGGGATTGACGTAGGCGTAGGTCGCTACCTTGGACACCGGTGCATGCTGCAACACCCACACGTAGGCCGTGAAGGCGACGAGGGAGCCGATCACGACGAGGTAGGTGAAAGCGACCAGCGAGCGCGTGGAGAACTTGGAGGCGTCCAGACCTCCCGCTTCGCCGAGAGCAAGCCCAACGAGGACCATCGCGGCGCCTCCCAACAACATCTGGTACGAGGTCGAGACCACGGGGTCTCGTGGCATGTCGATGCGACTGGACAAGAAAGATCCGTTGCCCCACGAAGCCGCCGCGATGAGCAACAGAAGGATCCCGCCCAGCGACACCCCGTCCGGCTGCTCGCCCGGCAGGACCAAGACCGCGACGCCGAGGAATCCGACGCCGACGCCGATCAAGGTGCCCGAGGAGACGTTGTCGCGAGCCATGAACCGATAGAGGACGACCCACAGGGGCGTGGAGGCGATGATGAGCGAGGCCAGTCCGGAAGGCACCTCCTGCTCGGCCGTCATCACCAGGCCATTGCCCCCCAGCAGCAAGAGCGACCCGACGATGGCCGCCGATCGCAGTTGCGGAGCGGTGACCCTCATGCCCTCGCGGCCCTTGCGGAACCACAGGAAGCCGTACATCAGCACCCCGGCGATGAGGAAGCGCACGCCTCCCGCCAAGAAGGGTGGAAGGGTCTCGACCGTTACCCGGATCGCCAGATAGGTCGAGCCCCACACGATGTAGACCGTCCACAGCGCGGACCACACCATCCATGAAGGCGCAGCCTGCTCCCGTGACGAGGTCATGATGGCGGCAACCCGGCCCCCAGGGAACCTATTCCGGAAGAGCGCCGGGTTCGAAGAAGCGAAGGTGGGCCCTCCAGCGCCCAGGCTGCGGCCGGGAGCGTGCCTTCGAGACTTAAGGTCATCCGATGGTCATAGCAGCCGGTCGCGCCTATGCCGATCTGGTGCGCTGGATGAAGAAGGCGCGGCCTCGTGGTCTGCGGCCGTGGCGCCTGACCCGCAGCATCTTCCGGGCCTGCATGGTCGGTTCAACCCTCGTCCTCGGTGGGATCGGCTTGATCCGCCCGAGCCGGTTCGGCTCGCAGAGCAGCAGCGCGGGAGGAGGGCCCGAGTGGTGGGCGCTGGGCTTGCTCGTCGCTCTATGCGTGGTAGCCGTGATGTTGCGCCGGCGACCGATCGCGGAGGCCGCCGCCCGCCTGGTGGAGCCGTGGCGCCGTCCGCTGACGGACCTTGCCTCCTTCGAGCCCGCCGCGAGCGCGCTGGAGTCGTGCCCGGCCCCCTTGCGCACTCGGTTCGCCATCGGTTGGGTGTGGGGGCCGGCGTTGCTGGTGGTGGCCGGAGCGTTCTTCGCGGCCTCGGCCATCTACTTCGTCATCGACGCGATCCTGGCCGGCTTCTCGATCGGTTGGGAGCAACCGCTCCTGGCGGTGATCAACATGATCTTGAGCTTGGTCGTGCTGCGCGTGGGGGCCGGGCGCCTCGCGACGTGGAGACTCGCCTGGAGCGTTCACCGTGAGGTCACCGGCGGCTACCTCTGATCGATCGCCGCCGCCACTGCCTCCCACAGTTTGGGTCCGCCGCCTCTAAAGACGTCGGCAGCGGGAAGCTCGAGCTCGTCTTCGATCTCCTCTATGGCCTTCGCCGCCTGGGCGTCGTCGAGGCCTCGGCAGTTCACCGCAACGCAGGTCACCTGCGCGGGCCGCACCGTGGCTGCGGCTTCCTCGTACGAGCGCCGCATGTCTGTAAGGGAAGGAAGCACGGTGTAGGGCGGTTCCTCGATCGCGGTGCGGCCGGCCTGATGACAGAGAACCAGCGCGTGCGGAGCGCTGCCGTGCAACAACCCCAAGGTGACTCCGGCGTAGGCCGGATGCCACAGGCTGCCCTGGCCCTCGACGAACAAGACCTCGCTCGAAGGATCTGCCTCGCAGACCAGCGTCTCGGCGGACCCTGCCAAGAAGTCCGAGATGACGCGATCGACCGCGATGCCTTTGCCCGCGATCATGATGCCGGTTTGGCCGGTGGCGACGAACTCGCCGCGGACACCCGCCGCGGCGGCCGCCGCCGCTATCTCCAAGCTCGCCGTCATCTTGCCGACCGCACAGTCGCTCCCGACGGTGAGAACCGTCTTCTGCGACACCTTCAGGCTCCTGCCCGAGAACAGCGGTAGATCATCGGGCGGTTGGCGCACGTCCCACAGACGAGCTCCGCTCCCGGCGGCGCGTTCAACGACCTCTCCGTCGTCGGCAAGGAAGCGGTGCAGGCCGTTGGCGATCTCCAGGCCCGCATCCACGGCCTCCAGCAACCACGAACGCCAGTGCTCTGGGATCCAGCCTCCCGGAGTCGCGACCCCCAAGAGCAGAGAGGTGCCGCCCAGACGCACCGCATCTCGCAGCTCGCCCACCACAGGAGCGTCGGAGCCGAGAGCGGGCATCACGTCGCGCATGCTGGATCCCGCGTGGTCGCGATCGAGAACGGCCACCACGGGATCGCGGGCGTAGCGCAGAACCCCGTGAGCGGTCTTCGCATTGCGGGCCGTCGTGAATCCGTCCGTCAGAACGATCCAGGAACGCGATCTCACGCCGCCGTCTCCCGAACGCCGAGTCCCGGCCCCTGCGGCAGCGTCACGATGCCTTTGTCATAGGTGACACCAGGGAATGGATCCTCGGCCAGCAACAAGGGGCCGTCGATGTCGCAATGGTCCGCGAGCGTCGCCACGCACGCCTGCGCCGTCGCCGCGACACCGGATTCCAGGTCACATCCGATCATGACCTTGAGACCCAGAGCCCGCGCGGTTGCGACGGCTCGAACGGCCTCTCTGATCCCGCCCGTCTTTCGAAGCTTCAGATTGACGCCATCTACGACGCCGGCGAGGGAAGCGACATCAGATGCCGTCTTGACGTCCTCATCCGCGAAGACGGGTATCGAGGTGGATCGAGTGATGTCCCTCAAAGCATCGTGACGACCGGACGCTATGGGTTGTTCGCATAGCTCGATGTCGAGTGGCTCCAGCTCACGCAAGGCCGCAACCGCCACGTCCGGCTCCCAGCCCTCGTTCGCGTCGATACGGAGCTTGCCCCGATAGACCTCGCGGATCCGGGCCAGGGCTTCCACATCACCTTCGAAACCCACCTTGGTCTTGATGACCGGATGATCGGCGAGGTGACGGGCTCGAGCGACCATGTCCTCGACCGGGCCGATCGGTACCGTCACCGAGGTGGGGGGAGGACGATGGCCGGCCATCCCCAACAACTGGGCGACCGAGATGCCCACGCGCGCCGCCAGGTCGTCGCGGCGATATCGAGTGCGCACCGGGCAGGACCGGCGGGTAGCAGCCGGCCGATCGACTCGAGGTCGTGGGGCCCGTTCATCGAGCCGAGGTCGAGCGACTCGAGCTGGGCTACCACCGCCTCGACCGAGTCGCCGGTGCGGTCCTCCGGGCTCACCTCACCTATTCCTCGGTGAGCCCCCCAGCTCAACCGAACGAAGACGTTGTCGGCGACGTCCCAGCTCTTGGTGGCGATCGTGAATCGCTCTGCCAGCCGAAGGGACCGGGCTTCGACCGTCATCGTCACGTGTTTTTCCTCCATGGATCCATAATGGTTGCATGCACATGAACACGCTCAAGACATATGTCCTTCTGGCGGCTCTCGGTGGGTTCCTGGTGTTCCTCGGAAGCAGGTTCTTGGGGCCGAGCGGAGCAACGATCGGGCTCGTCATCGCCTTCGTGACCGTCGGTGGCTCCTACTGGTTCTCCGACAAGATCGCGATCCGAGCCTCGCGGGCGCAACCGGTGTCGGAGGCCGAAGCGCCCCAGCTCTACCGGATGGTGAGAGAGCTGGCGATGGCCGCCCGGATGCCGATGCCCAGGCTCTACATGACTCCGGACGTCCAGCCAAATGCATTCGCGACCGGGCGCAACGACAAGACCGCCGTGGTCGCGGTCACGCGGGATCACCGAGCTACTCAGCGAAGACGAGCTGCGTGGAGTCATCGCACACGAGCTCGCGCATATCAAGAACCGGGACATCTTGATCGGTTCGGTGGCCGCCGCGATCGCGACCGCCATCAGCTACGCCGCCCATATTGCTTTCTTCTTCGGTGGATCTGACGACGACGATGGAGCTAATCCGATAGCGGCTCTTGCGACGCTGATGCTGGCGCCGATGGCGGCCGGTCTCATCCAGATGGCCATCTCACGTTCCCGTGAATTCGAGGCCGACCGCGCCGGCGCGTCCTTCATCAACAGCGGCGAGCCGCTTGCCCGTGCGCTCGAGAAGCTTCACCTGGGGGCGCAGAAGATCCCGATGAACGTCGAGCCTGCACAGGCTTCGAAGTTCATCGTCAATCCGCTGACCGGGCGCAAAGCCAGGTTCGCGAAGCTGTTCTCCACGCACCCTCCGATGGAGGAGCGGATCGCCCGCCTGCGGGCGCCTCTGGCCGCTCGCTAAAGCGACCGCCGCTCACAAAGACCCTCCTCGAGCGTGGGGTCCATACAAAAGATGAGGAAGCCGCGGATCAGGCTCGAGGGCCACATCGCCGCCGCCGGCTTCACCTCCGGTGACCGCTTCGTCGTCGGGCTGTGGGATAAGAGCCCGCTGGGCCCGATAACCGATGTCATGTGGGCGCGTCCCGACGGCAGGAAAGTGCTGCTGGCCTGCGGACCGCAGGTAGCTGCATTCGTCGGTGGCGTTTACGGGTTCGACGAGACCCTGGTCGTCGAGACATCCGTGAAGCGGACCCACGAGCGGATCGTGGTCATCGCCGGCCCCCTGCGCCTGGACCTCGAGATGTCGTCTCCGCTCCGGCTGTTCTCGCTTCGCCCCAGGTTCCTGCGTCGCTCGGCCCTCTGGGTTCGTATAGAAGATCTCCTGCTCCGGCCGCTGGCGGGTCGCCTCCTCCTCGGCGGAGCATCCCGGGTCCACCTCTACGGCCGGAGCCCCAGCGGCGTACGTGAGTGGTACTGCATCGAGTCCTATCGAAAGATCCGCGCCGCCACCGCCACGATCGATGGTAGAGACCTCGGCCCCCTTGCACCCCTCGATCCTCCCGCTCGTTTCGGCTTCAGCGAGTTCCCGCGCCGCCCTGCGGCGGTCGGATGCGCCCCCCTGCTGGAGGGCGCGGAGGCCTACCTTCCCGACGGCTTCGACGGCAAGGGCGAACGAAGGTCCGGCCCGGCGCGCGCCCTAACGTTCTGGCAACGGCGCAGAGACCCGCAGACGAGGCACGGCCTCGACCATCACGATCGCGAACATGATGAGGATCGCGCCCGCCCACGACACAGCCGTCAGCGACTCTCCGGCGAGGAGGTAGGCGAAGAGACCGGCGAAGACCGGCTCGCTCGTCAGGATCAAGGCGGTGCGCGCCGGAGATGCATGTCTCTGCGCGTAGGTTTGAACGAAGAATCCCAGCGCGCTCGCCAGCAGCGAGGTCACCACGAGAGCCGACCACACCGTTGACGAGCGAGGCACCACGAGGTCACCCTGCGCCACCGCCAGGACGAGGCTGAATGCGCCGGTGACCCCCAACTGCACCGCCAGAAGCGCGCCGTGATGATGGCGCTCCAGAGCCCGGTCCGTGGCGAGGATGTGCAACGAGAAAGAGCATGCGCACAGGAACACGAGTGCGTCGCCGAACAGCCGCGCGCCCTCTCCGCCGGCCCCGGACAACAGATACAGCCCCAGCGTCGATAAAGCCGCCGCGACCCAGGCGGCCGCACCGGCTCGGTGGCCCAACAACAAGGCACCGAGGAGAGGCGTGAGGACCACGAACAGCCCCGTGATGAAGCCCGCGTTCGAGGCGGTCGTGCGTTCCAGGCCCAGCGTCTGAAAGAAGTATCCGGCGGTCAGGAAAGCCCCCATCACCACACCTGCCCGAGCTCCTGCTCGGCCAAGTTCCCCCAACGAGCGCCGGAAGATGATCGCCACCACGGCCGCGGCGGGGATGAACCGGTACGCGAGGAACGTGGTGACGGGGATCAGCTCGACCGCGTCCTGCACCATCACGAACGTGAGGCCCCAGATCGCGCAGATGCCGATCAGGGCCAGCTCCGCGAGGGGGGAACGCCTCTTCTCGATCACGACGAGAAGCTAACTGGCTCTCTTGGCCTCTTTCACTACGAGTTCGCTCGCGCGTGGCTCCTCGATCAGATCGAGCACCGCGTGTTCGAAGGTCTCCAGCCAGCGGGACTCCTCGAAGCCGTCCTCGCCCAGCTGCTCCATCACCGGCTTGATCGTCCATCCGGACTCGAAGCGGTCGATCACGCGCGGGTCGACGTAGGACTTGCGACACACCGCCGGCGTGTTGCCCAGGTAGTGGGACACCTCTTTGATCGCGCGAGCGACGGCACGCTTGCGAGCCGTCGGCGACCTCACCGCCTCCGACGAAACCGCGAGAGCCTTGGCCGCCAGCACCGTGGCGTGCCAGGTGCGGAAGTCCTTCGCCGAATAGTCGCCACCCGCGATGTGCTTCAAGTAGGCGTTGATGTCCGACGACTTCACGTCGATCCATCGATTCCCCGAGCGATAGGCGAGCAACTCATCGCCTCCTCCCCGCCGGCGCTTCAATGACCGAACCACCTCGTATACGGCGGGGTCCACCACCGCCTGATAGCGATCCTTGCCGCTCTTGGCGATGTACTCGAAGACGACTTGCGGGCCCTCGAAGCGAACATGTTCCTTGCGCATCGTCGCGAGACCGTAGGTCTCGTTCGACTCGGCATAGGTCTCCCCACCGATCCGGAAGAACCCACGATCCAGCAGACGCACCGCACAAGCCAGCACCCGTTCGCGGGGCATACCTTCATGCTCGAGCTGTAGGTCGGTGAAGTGCCTGATCTTCGGGAGCGCGGCCGCGAACTCCACCATCTTGTCGAACTTCTCTTGATCACGCCGGGTGCGCCAGGCCTCGTGGTAGAGGTACTGCTTGCGCCCGGCAGCATCGGTCCCCACCGCTTGCAGATGGCCGTTGGCATGTTCGCAGATCCACACGTCGATCCAGGCGGGCGGGATGCCGAGGTCCTTGATGCGCTGCAGGGTGGCCACATCCTCTATCGGGGCGCCGGTGGGGTCCAGGTACTCGAACCCCCTGCCGCGACGCCGGCGCGTCAAGCCGGGACCGGAACAGGCGACTCGGCGAAGTCTCGGCATCTGTGATCCTCGGTCGACGACGGCGTGGTGGCCGCTGTGATACCCGCCCCCGAGCCACCCCACACTCCGGCCCGAGCGCCGACACAGGTGTCAGGCGGAAGCGAGCGGGTACATAGCCGGCACAAGAGGGACCGTTTCACGGGATCCATCGGCCCCCAACGTCCAGGAGGTGTCTTCATGTCGAGCATCGAACAGTCGATCGAAGTCAACGTGCCGGTACGCACCGCGTACAACCAGTGGACCCAGTTCGAAGACTTTCCCCACTTCATGGAGGGGGTCGAGAAGGTCCACCAGATCGACGACGTGCGGCTGCACTGGGTGGCAGAGATCCTCGGCCAACACCGGGAGTGGGATGCCAAGATCACAGAGCAGCTGCCCGATGAACGGATCGCCTGGACCAACGTCGACGGTGCCACCAATGCAGGCGTGGTGACCTTCCACAAGATCGACGACAACACCACGAAGATCATGCTCCAGTTGGAGTTCGATCCCGACGGCGTTGCAGAGAAGGCCGCCGATGCGCTCGGCCTGGTCAAGGGCCGCGTCAAGGGCGATCTGGAGCGCTTCAAGAGCTTCATCGAGAGCCGGGGCGCCGAGACCGGCCAGTGGCGCGGTGAGGTCACCCAAGACCACAGCTAGCGGGCAGTGACCCCGCCCTCCCAGCCGGGGTTCTAAGCCTTCATCGGTTCTCTCGCTCCAGGACCGCGCGGATCTCCGCCACCTGGTCGGGCGCGAGCCAGCGCGAGAGCGAAGCGACGATCGATTCCACCGTTATTGCGGCCCCGGCCGCGCTCAGCGAGGCGACCGTCTTGAGCACGAATCCTCGGTAGTCCCCCGGCACCCGCACGCCTGCCACCATTCCGGTCGCGCGCCATTCATTCTCGAGATCGGCAACATCGGGCTGGTCCCACCACGCCGCTTCGGGATCTCGCCGGGGCTCGGACACACCCGCGACCAGCGGAACGACATTGACCGGCTTGCTTCCCGGCCGCTTCCAAGTCGGAGGATCGTGGTAGTCGGGCTCGAAGCGCAACCGCTTCAACGACAGCGCCTCGCCATCTGCCTCGAGGACCAAGCGCAGCGAACGCCCGCCGGCATCGGGAAGGTTTCCCGCGTCGCGATAACGAAGCGCCTGGGCCACGCTCAGCGCCTCCGCGCCCGACACCTGGTCACGACGACTTGGGTCTCGTACTCGAGCGAGCTCGATCTCGAGATCGCTCACGCTCATGAGGTACCAGCCCTCGCTCAACAGCGGGCGCTGCGAGCTCATCCGGAGCCGGGGCCCATCACGTCACGTTCTTGTTGCACATCTCGGCCAACACCTCGGCTATCTCGGCTATTCACCGGGTTGTCGTCCCCGCACGAGGAGCAGAGGCCGTAGAGCTCTGCCACGTGAGCCACGGAGGTGAAGCCGTGGACATCGGCCACCCGCCGGGCCCACTGTTCGACCTCGTCGCTCGAGATCTCCACCGACAGGCCACAGGACCTGCACACGAGGTGGTGGTGATGATGCCGCGAGTCACACAAGCGGTAGATCGTCTCGCCTTCCGGCTTCGCCAGAGCGTCGATGCCCCCGCTCTGCACCAGAGTCTGCAGCTCTCTGTAAACCGTCGTCAGCCCGACCCGTTGCCCTGCTCGCCGAAGATCATCGTGGAGCTCCTGCGCGGTCTTGAAGCCGTTCGCTTCTTGCAGTGCAGCCGCGATGGCGGCCCGCTGCCGCGTCGAGCGCCGCTGGGGTCGCGGTCGAGGGTCATCAGAGCCGGCCGGCATCACAGCGCTCATTCGAAAGCCAGGAGCGCGACCATCGTCCCCACTCCGGCCAGCAGGCCCAGCACCTGGATGGCCGACTTCACCGGCTCGGGCTCTTTGTGCAACTCCGGGATCAGATCCGTGCTCGCGATGTACACGAAAGCCCCCGCCGTAAACGGGAGCAAGGCCCGAGCGATGGACGCCTGCGAAGCCACCACCAGGGCGATCCCCCCACCCGCGATCGCTGCTAGCCCGGTGGCGAAGTTCAACAACAGGGCTCGTCGCGGGGCTACTCCCGCGTGGACCAGGATGCCGAAGTCGCCGAGCTCCTGAGGGATCTCGTGCAGGGCCACCGCGACCGCCGTCGCGACACCCACCTGCGGCGACACCGTGAAGGCGGCCGCGACTATCGCGCCGTCGATGAAGTTGTGAAGACCGTCGCCGATGAGGTTCATCGTGGCCACCGGGTGCAGCACCTCGTCCGGAGGCATGTGCGAGTGGTGCCAGTGGAGGACCTTCTCGAGGATGAAGAAGACGACCACCCCTCCAACCAACAACAAAGAGGCGGTGAGGTCGAAGCCGTTCTCTTCTTCGGCCACCTCGGGCAGGATGTGGATGAAGGCGTCCCCCAGCAAGGCTCCGGCTGCGAAGGCCACGAGGACGATGAGGCCCTTGCGCAGCGTCGTGGGCGCCACCACGAGGGTGAGGCCTCCCACGAACGAGAGTGCGCTGATGGCCAGCAGGCTGCCGAACGTGGCCAGCACGACCGAGGTCTCCATGAGCGGCGAACCTAACAGCTAATGAGACCCGTTTTCAATAAGCTTCGGCGTTCAGAAAGGAACCTTGTGGGCGCACCAGTCCCTTGACTACAGGACTATATCTTCCTATTCTTTTCCGGTGCCCCGCCGCAAGTTCGGAACCCTGCTGCCGCTCGAGACCGAGATCCTCGAGGCGGGCCTGTCGTTGCTTCGCTCGGGACAGGGGACGTTCCATGGATTCGGTCTAGCCCGAACCTTGCGGGAAAAGAGCGGGTCACGAGCCTTGACGGCCCACGGAACCCTTTACAAGGCATTGAGCAGACTGGAAGCGTTGGGCCTGCTCGCGTCCCGATGGGACGAGGTGGCGGTTGAAGGGCGACCTCGTCGACGACTGTACGAGCTCACCGGCCACGGGATCCAGGTGGCCGAAGGGTGCCCTGGCGGAGAAGGCCCCTGGACGTTCTCCCCTCTCGCTCCGAAACCCACGTGACACCGGACCGCGCGAGAGAACTGGTGTCACGGTGGGTGCGGTTCTACACGCAGGGGCTCCCGCCTCCGATCAACCAGCGGCGCGTGGAAGAGATCGGGGCCGACGTGCACGATCACGTTGCGCTCGAGCGCCCGCGGGACGAGCGACCGGCGCATCGCCCTCAGCATCCTGTCGCGGATGGTTCGCGGCATCATCGCCGACGTCTCATGGCGGCGGCAGATCCGGCCACTCCGGCCACTGAAAGGAGACATCGTGAAACCCAACATTCCGATCCTGGCACTCGGCTCCACCGTCGGAGCGGCCCTCATCATCTTCGGAGAAGCCGATGACGCTCCCGGCCTGGTGCTCTTCGGTCTCCTGATCGTCGTCGGCGCGCTCGGTTTTGGACTGACGCCCACGCTACGTAGCAGGTCACGCGTCCTGGGTTTCATCGCCGCGGCGATCTCCGTGACGGCCGTCGGGAGCGGCATCGGCGGCTGGCTCGAGAACAACGTCTAAGCTCAGCTCACCGCCTTCTTCAACTAGGTCTCTGGCGTTGAGGCGTGACCGATGAGCATCAGAGTGGGTCGAGGCGGGCCATGAGCAGGCAGAACGCATTGCCTTCGGGGTCCGCCAGGACATGCCACTGCTCCTCCCCTGTCTGGCCGATGTCGGCCGGGCGCGCACCGAGCTCAAGAAGGCGTTCGAGCTCGGCGTCCTGATGCGGTCGGTGGCGTTGACGTCGATGTGCAGCCGGGATTTCCCCTTCTCCGGCTGATCGCTGCGACTGAGGATGATCGTCGGCTGCGGACCGCCGAAGCCCTCGCGCGGCCCGATCTCCACCGAGCCGTCGTCCTGCGCGATCGAGCACGACGAAGTCCAGCACCTCGCACCAGAACCGCGCCAGCACCTCAGGGTCCCGGCAACCGAGCACGAGCTCACTGATACGACATGCCATTAACGAAACCTACTCTCAGCCTGGGACCTACAGGGGAAGCCACATCGGTTAAACCACCTGTACAAGAGGTATCGGGCCGTCACCTCCTGCGCGTCGCCTCTTTACCGTGGCCGGTAGACGTCCGCACGATGGTCGATCCGGACTACACGAACCTGCCGGGCCTCATCATGGATCTCGTAGATCACTCGGTATGCCCCGCGTCGCGCGGACCACAGCCCCGATAGTTCCTGCTCAAGCTGATGTCCCACCCGATTGGGCGCTTCGAGGAGTGGGCCGAGGACGAGCTCGACGATCGCGGCGGCTGCCTTCTCAGGCAACCTCGCAAGCGTTCGCTCCGCAGAGCTCGCAACGGGAAGCTTCCATTTCGGGCCACTCAACCCGACAGATACTTCGCCCGGAGCTCATCCGCGGAGACGGTTTCCCCTCTTTCTATCTCCTCACGAGCCTGCTTGATCTCCCGCATGGCATCCGGGTTCGACAGGATCTCGAGCGTGTCTTCCAAGGCATCGAGATCGTCGGGGCTGATCAAGACCGCTGCAGGCCGCCCATTCCTAGTCAACGTGATCCGCTCGTGACGATTCTCCACGCGGTCCACCACTTCGGACAGTTTGGCCTTGATCTCAGCGAGGGGGAGCGTGGTGTCGGTCATTTGACTACTATTATAGTCATACAAGACGCTGGTCCCGTGACTCCAACCAAGAGCCGCTGGACTGCCGATCCAAGTGTGGGGGGCCGGCGACGTTACTTACTCCGGGGAGCAGCGGGGCTCTTCGTCGGGGCCGTAGTTCGGAGAGAAGTTCATCCGCTCCAGGGTGTCGGCTTGCGCGATCGGCACCTCCCAGGTGGGGGCGCCGCCGTCGGGGTCGATGACCTGCTTGCCCCGCGAGTCGATGAACTCGACCACTTGCAGTTGAGCCTGATTGCGCCCCTGGATGCGCGGGTCGAGCAGGAAGCCGTGTGGATTGGCGGGCGCGCTCGCGGTCCGGTCGTTGCGATAGAACGAGGTTCGCTTGACGAGGTGTCCCGC
>JAUJPD010000001.1:395592-397005 GCA_030447315.1 Actinomycetota bacterium
GGGTCGACCCCCATGATCATCGTTCCGTAGATGCCCCCGAGGCTCTGGGCGTAGAGGCTCACGCCCTTGCGGCGGAGGTCGATGCTGCCGTCGCCGTCGACGTCCACACCACGCCGGATCGCCCGCACGAGCGCCATGACGTCGGCAGCGGTCTGGCGCAGCCCGTCTCGAAGCGCGACAGCCGCTTTGGGATGGGGCTGGGGGGGCGCCGAGACCCCCTCCCGGTCGGTGATCGTCCCGTCACCGTCAAGATCGCGACCCCGCCCAAATCCCGAGAAGCGGACCTGTCCGGGCGGTGCGATGAGCGTGACACCGACCTCACTCTTTGGACCGAAGGCATGTCCGACGGGGTCGAGCGACATCGTCGCGATGCCTTCTTCGGCGTTGGCATCGGCCGCGAGGAACAGGTCGTATTTCGAGCGCGTGATGCCCGGGCCGAAGATCGCGACCGGCCATCCGCCCTCCGGAGTGGCGCCGGAGGGGACGATGAGAGTGACGCCGACTTCTTCGAACCCGGTCACCTGTGGAGCCCCACTGCGCGTCGGAGTGTGCGGGATGGTCTGGTCGTGGTCGAGCCACGACGGGGACAAGAACGACCCGAAGGCGTACAAGCCGGCATCGGCGATCGCGGAGTTCGGAACGAGAGCCTGCTGAAGCTCCCCGTCGGTCGTCGTCTGGTTGTAGCGGTCGATCCTCGAGACGTTGCGAGCCACGAATACGGTTCGGGTCCCGTCGGGACGCACGAAGTCGAGCCGCCTGTCGCTCCCTGCGATGCCCGCCGCGCTATAGGCGGATCCGCTGTCGAGCTGGCGGCGCATCTGAGTCAGCACCCTTGTGGTGCTCATGGTCGTGAATGTGGTCGCGGATCGCTTTCGTCCGTTGTCGTAGACGACCCGGTAACGCGCCGCCTCGCGGAGCTGCCGGCGGGGATGACCGTAAAGCGTCGTCGTTCCGGGGTGGTAAACGAAGCGGTTGAGCCCGATGCGCCTGCCGCCTCCGATCTTTTGTACGAACAAAACGTCTTTGCCGAACGCTTTCTCGATGGAACCATCGACGGGTCCGCTCAACCTCAGCCTGATCCGCGGGTCGACGTCGAAGCCGTCGAGCTGGTTGAGCAACCGCAGCTCCTGGCACTCGCTTACGAACACGTTGCAGTTGGGCAGAGGCAGCTTCAGCCGACGGCCGGTGAGCTGGGAGGCGTCGGCGACGGTGAGCCGGTTGCTCGGGAAGGCGACCTTCCCGGCCGGAAGCGAGGTCTGTTCGCGTGTGAGTCCCGACGTAGGGAGGACCGCGGCGGCCAGAGCAACGACGACGAGAACATAGCGGATTGCTGCCATAACGCCCATTTCGCCACAGGCCGCCCCACTCCTGCCCGCGAGCTGCTTCAGCGGTGGCGCCGCCCGGCAAACGTCG
>JAUJPD010000001.1:397105-446346 GCA_030447315.1 Actinomycetota bacterium
TAGCGGAGGCGGACGGGAATCGAACCCGCCCACCGGGATTAGCCGGCGCACCGGTTTTGAAGACCGGGAGGGACACCAGTCCCCTTTCGCCTCCACGCGTTAGCCGAGCCAGAACCTGGAAGATGATAAGGGCTAGTCATAAAGGGTTGAGGGAATACCACCCGTATGGGCCATTGTTGTTCGTAATACGGACAAATACCCTTAAACACGTTGGTAAGGCATCCGGAAGCGGCTGCCGATAAGAACAACAGATATACGCCGGATCTTCGCACGGGGGAGTGGAAGAACGTGGCTTCAGTTTGGACGCAGCAAGAGACCCAGACGAGCGAGATGGAAGATCTCGACCTCGTTCAGGGCGTTCGTAACGGGGACGAGCGCTGTCTCGAGATCCTGCTGACCCGCTACCGCAACTTCGCCCGCTCGAAGGCTCGTCAGTACTTCCTGGCCGGGTCGGACAAGGAAGATGTCGTTCAGGAAGGCATGATCGGGCTGTTCAAGGCGATCCGCGACTTCGACCTCGCTCAGGAGACGCCCTTCCGGGCCTTCGCCGAGCTCTGCATCTCCCGACAGATCCTGACTGCGATCAAGACGGCTAACCGCCAGAAGCACCAGCCTCTCAACTCGTCGATCTCGCTCGACGCTCCCGCCTACGGCGACGACCACAGCGATCGCTCGCTGGGAGACGACCTGGTCGCCTCCACCTCGACTGATCCGGTAGAGCTCGTCATCTCGGCACAAGAGATCGAAGCGATCCGGGACAACCTGAAGGACAACCTGACCGACCTCGAGGGCGACGTCTTGCGCCTCTACATGGACGGCAAGTCCTACGAAGAGATCGCAGGGGCGCTGGGCAACCACGTGAAGTCGATCGACAACGCTCTTCAGCGCATCAAGCGCAAGCTGCAGCGGCACATCGTGACCCGCAACGCCGACGAGGTCGCGGTTTCTTAACTCGCTCGGGTTGGGATGAGCCGCCGATAATCTGGGCGGATGACCGACCCCGGCGCGATGCTCACGGAACATTCGCGGCCCTTGCTGCGCGACCCGATCCTCGTTGCTGCGTTCCGCGGCTGGAACGACGCAGGAGACGCGGCGTCCTACGCGGCCGCGCATCTCGCCCGAGTGTGGTCGGCCACCAAGATCGCCTCGATCGATCCGGAGGAGTTCTACGACTTTCAAGCGGTTAGGCCCCAGGTCGAGCTTGTAGACGGTGTGACCAGAGTCATCCAATGGCCGGAGAACGAGTTCTCTGCCGCCCTCATCCCCGGAGCGCCTCACGATGTCATCGTGCTCGTAGGGACCGAGCCGAACGTCCGTTGGAAGACCTTCACCGGACTGATCGTGGATATGGCCCGGCGCCACCAGGTCAAGCTGGCCATCACTCTGGGCGCCCTGCTCGCGGACGTTCCGCACTCTCGCCCGACGCCGGTCACCGGAACCGCAGGCAACGAAGCCTTGATCAAACGTCTTGACCTACAACGGTCCCGCTACGAAGGCCCGACCGGCATCGTCGGAGTGCTGCACGACGCGTTCGCCGCGCAAGGCATCTCGTCCGCCAGCATCTGGGCCGCGGTGCCTCACTACCTGGCGGTGACCCCTAACCCCAAAGCGGCCCTGGCCCTCGTGGACAAAGCCGTCGGCCTGATCGGCGCCCCCGCCGAGATAGACGATCTTCAGCGGGCGACGCTGAGTTACGAAGAACGGGTATCGGAGATGGTCGCCACCGACGAAGATGTCCAGGCTTATGTGGAGCTTCTGGAGTCACGAGCAGACGAGAGGGCCGAAGAGAGCGAAAGCCTGCCGGAGCTGGCGTCCGGCGACGCTCTGGCGGCAGAGCTAGAGAAGTTCCTCAGGGAGCGCGACGAGCCGAGCTAGGCCTGCAGGCGTCGATACCCCCCCACGGCTGGAGGGGTGGGAGACCTTGTTCTAGAGGCTGGGCCAGTCCCTCTTCTTTTCCTCTATGACCGGCCACTCGCTGGAGCTCTCCCGTGGGTCCGACAGCACGTCCCCCAGGTCCTTCTTGGAGCTGATATCCCCCGCTGCCGAGATCAGATCCTCCAATGACCCCCGAGGCTTTCCCTCCACGCGGATGCGGAGAGCGGCGAGCACATCCGCTTGTGGACCGGACAGACCGGGGCCCCGATCGATCTCGCCCAGCACCTCGGCCGCCCGTTGGATCAGTTTCCGGTCCTCTTTCAGCTGACGCCGGAGTCCCGCTACCTCGTCCTCGCTCACTGCTCGGATGAACCCCTTCCGTTGCCCGCGTACGGATGCTCGAGCTCTAGCTCCGGGTGCGACGCGTCGGTGAACTCGCGGAACACACCGGTGACCATGAACGAGATCTGCTCGCCCACGTCGACCGCGTGGTCGCCGAAACGCTCCAGATACCGAGCCACCAGGACGAGCTTCGTGGCCCATTCGAAGGCCTCTTCATCACCCGCGTATGTCTTGAGGTCGCCCAGCATCCCCCGGTTGAGCCGGTCCAGCACCGAGTCCTTGGGAGGCAGCTGCTGGGCCAGCTCGTCGCTGCGCTGAGCGAACGCCGACAAGGCCAGGTCGATCATCTCTGCCGCCCGGGCACCCATCTCGTTCAGGCGATCCATCAGGGGCGAGTCGTGAGGATAGGGGTGCCGGTTCAAGACGAACTTGGCGATGTTCACGCAGAGGTCACCCATCCTCTCCACGTGCATGTTCGAGTGAAGGATGGCGCTCACCAGCCTGAGGTCGCCTGCTACCGGCGCCTGCAAAGCCAGCAGGTTCAGGACCCTGGCCTGCGTCGCCAGGTAGACGTCATCGACGGAGTCGTCGCCGTCGATCACCTCTTGGGCCAGTTGATCGTCGCGGTCATTGAGCGCCTTCATCACGCGTTCGAGCTGCTGGCGCACCAGCCGTCCCTCCGCCAGCAGCCGGCTTTCGGCGGCTTCTAGCTCGTCGTGGAAGCTGGTTCGAACCATCACTGAACCCTACCTCCGCTCCCTGGACAGAAACGTTCGAATGAGAGATGAAATCGGTGTGAACATTGCCGGAAATGTGGCTCTCAACAGGGCAAGGAGCAGAGATAGCAAGGGGGTGCCCACTAGGATTCTCTGGAGAATGAGGCGGATGTGAACGCAGCGTGACCGAGATCGCCTTGCTGGCCCTGGGCCTTGCCATCGGCTTGACCATCGGGTTCCTCTTGTTCCGCAGGGGCCAAGCGCACGGCCCCCCCACCTCGCTTCGCGCCAGCGAGCCCAGCGACGCACCTTCGGTCACGCCGGAGCCGTGGGCGCTGCTCGATCAGATCTGTGAGGGCGTCCTGCTGCTGGACGACCGCCTGCGTCCCATCCTCGCCAACGCCGCCGCCGGGCGGATCCTCGGGCTCCAGGGCACAGACCTACCGGCCAGGCTCCCGTCGGAAGAGGTGGTGGTGGTCGCCCGAAGCGCTCTGGAGGATGGCACCGAGGTCGAGGAGCTGCTGACGCTCTGGTACCCGACTCGCTCCAGGATCAAAGCCCGGGCCATGCCGCTGGGGGCCGGCAACAACGTGCTCTTGATCCTGCAAGACGTGACCGAGGAATCGCTCTCCCAGCAGATCCGGCGCGAATTCGTCGCGCACGCATCACACGAGCTGAAAACACCGGTCGCGAGCCTGCAGGTCCTGGCCGAAGCCGTGCACCAAGCGGCTGAGGACGATCCCGCTGCTGTGGGCCGCTTCTCACACAAGATGGTTACAGAGGCAACCCGGCTGGGGCGCCTGATCAGCGACCTGTTGGATCTCTCGAAGCTGGAGGACCCCGCGAGGATCCCGGACGAGCCCGCCGACGTGTCCGAGATCGCTCGCTCGGAAGTCGCCCAGGCGCGAACGCTCGCCGACGCGAAGCATATGGAGATCAAAACCTCCATCGAAACCGACGTATGGGTGCTTGGAGATGAGCAGCAACTGGGCCTGATGATCCGCAACCTTCTCGAGAACGCGGTCCGCTACACCCCCGAGAGAGGTCGCCTCTCGATCGAGGTGGGCATCGTCGCCGGCAGTGCCGTCCTCAGCGTCTCGGATGACGGCATAGGCATCCCCCTCGAAGCTCAAGGAAGGATCTTCGAGCGTTTCTACCGTGTCGACAGGGCGAGGAGCCGCGACCGCGGTGGAACGGGCCTCGGACTGGCGATCGTCAAGCACGTTGCCGAGCTACACGGTGGAGACGTCAGTCTGCGAAGTCAGCTCGGTGAGGGGTCGACTTTCACGATCCGGATCCCTGCCCTTCCACAACAACCAGAAGCCGAATCGATAGCGGGATGATCGAGACAAGGAGCCGTGGGTGTCCAAGCTGCTGCTGATCGAGGACGAAGAGAGCTTCGGCGAGGCGCTCGAGTACCAGTTGCAGAGAGAGGGGTACCAGGTCGAGCGTGTGATGGATGGGGCGGCAGGACTCGAGAAGTTCAAGACCGATGGCGCCGATCTCGTCTTGTTGGATCTGATGCTTCCCGGGATGGGAGGCGAGGAGGTTTGCAAGGAGATCCGACGTTCATCGAACGTGCCCATCATCATGCTGACGGCGAAGGACGCCGAATTCGACAAGGTCCTCGGACTCGAGTTGGGTGCGGACGACTACGTCACGAAACCGTTCAGCGCGCGCGAGTTGCTGGCCCGGGTCAAGGCCGTCCTCCGCCGGACCTCCGGGATCTCAGCAGAGGGCGACGGGGTGCTGGAGGCCGGCGGAGTCAGGCTGGATGCCGACCGTTTCGAGGTGACCGTGCGAGGAGAGCACGTGCACCTACCCCGCAAAGAATTCGAGTTGCTGGAGCTCCTCATGGAGAACGCCGGTCGCGTGCTTAGCCGGGACACCTTGATCGACCGGATCTGGGGATCTGACTATTTCGGCGACTCCCGCACCCTCGACGTCCACATCAAGAGATTGCGCGCCAAATGCGAAGAGACGCCGCACGAACCCGCCCACCTGATCACGATCAGAGGCTTGGGCTACAAGTTCGTCCCCTGAGGCGGCTTGGGGTGGGTTGGCGGGTCGGTCTAAGGCCCGATCTCCTTGGAGAGAGACTCAGAGCTCCCCGTCAACAGGTAGCGGATCCGCTCGCCGATCATCACGGAATGATCAGCGATCCGCTCCAGAGCCCGCCCCGCAGACAACGTCTGGATTGCAACATGAACCGCATCCGGGCCCTGCAAGCGCAAGAGCGCCTGCATCAGAGAGGTGTTGCACCCATCCATCGACTCGTCCCTCGTCTCCAACGTCTTCGCCAGGTTCAGGTCTTGCGTGGACCATGCCTGCGCGGCGAGTCGGAACAGCTGCCGGGCCTCTAACGTCATCCGGCGCAGGATCTCGAACGTCTCCACGTGTGAGGCCAAGAGGTGGTGCTCGGGGGCCAGCTTGACGATCCGCAGGCATAGATCGCCGGTTCTCTCGAGGTCGCTCAAGATGCGCACGACCGAAACGATCAACCGCAGATCCGAGGCGACGGGGCTCTGCCGGGCGAGCAGGTCGTAGCAACGCTCGGTGAGAGAAACCAGCATGGCGTCGATCGCATCGTCTCCTGCGATCACCCGTTCGGCTAGATCGAGGTCGCCCGTCAGGAGCACCTCAGAGGCTTGCTCCAGGGCCTCGTCGACCTTCAATGCCATCATCTCGACCTGGAGCTTCAGCTGATCGAGCTCCAGCGAAAAGCTGGAGCGGAGTGGCTGCGGTACCTGGCTAGCCGAACCGTCCGGTGACGTAGTTCTCAGTCCTCTCCTCAGTGGGATTGGTGAAGATCCGCTCGGTCTTGTCGTATTCGACCAGGACCCCCGTACGCCGATCCTGCTCCTCGTTCACCTCGGCCGTGAAGAAAGCCGTCATGTCACTGACGCGGGCCGCCTGCTGCATGTTGTGGGTCACGATGACGATGGAGTAGTCGCTCTTCAGGTCCTGCATCAGGTCTTCGATACGACCCGTCGCGATCGGGTCGAGGGCCGAGCAGGGTTCATCCATCAGGATGACATCGGGTTGCACCGCCACGCAACGCGCGATGCAGAGACGCTGTTGCTGGCCGCCGGACAAAGACCAGGCCGACTCCTTCAACCGGTCTTTCACCTCGTCCCACAGGGCAGCCTTCTGAAGCGAGCGCTCGACCAACTCGTCCATGTCACCTTTGAACCCGGCGATCTTCGGGCCGAAGGCGATGTTGTCGTAGATCGACTTCGGAAAGGGGTTCGGCTTCTGGAAGACCATGCCGATGCGCCGACGGACCTCGACCGGATCGACCTTGGACGAATACAGATCGACGCCATGGTAATGAACCTGGCCCTCGATGCGCGCAGTCTCCACCAGGTCGTTCATCCGGTTGAGCAGCGGAGCACGGTTGTCTTGCCGCAACCTGAAGGACCGATCAGGGCGGTGATGTTGTTCTCGAACACCGTCAGCTCCACGTTGCGAACGGCGCGGAAACTGCCGTAATAGACGGAGAGGTCGGCCAGCTCGAAGACGGAACCGCGTTGGCCGACGTTGGAGCTCTCTTCCTGCTGAAACTCGAGACGCATACCTGGCCAAGTATCGCTCGCCGTCGGCGAAGCGGCCGAGCGTGTATCCATCATCTCCATCTCACCACTTTCGCTCATATCGATTTCGCAGGTAGATCGCTATCGCGTTGGCGCTCAAGATCAGCGCGAGCAGAACGATGATCGCGGCCGGCATTGGCCCGAAAAGCGGTACTCGGCAGCCCGGAGTACTGGAACACGATCGTGGGCAGCGTCGTGAACGGGTCGTAGAGCTGCTGATAGATGCTGGCCCCACCGATCGCGAGGAAGCCTGTCACGGCCCCCACCAGAAGGATGGGGGCCGTCTCTCGAGGGGCGCGAGCAAGCGACAGAACGATGCCGGTCAGGATCCCCGGGGCGGCCGAGGGCAGGACGTGGTAACGGATCACTTCCCACCTCGTGGCGCCCACCCCGAAGCCGGCTTCGCGGATGCTGTGGGGGACGGCGCGCAGCGCCTCGGAGGCGGTGATGATCACGATCGGGAGAACGAGCACAGCCAGCGTCAGGCCGCCCGCGATCATCGTCTTGCCTCCCGTCACACGGCGCATCAGCTCGACGAAGATTGCAAGCCCGAGGAGGCCATACACGATCGACGGGACCCCGCGAGGTTGCGGATGTTCACTGTGATGAAACGTGAAAAGCCGTTCCGGGCGCGTACTCCTCGAGATAGACCGCAGCTGCCACCCCCAGGGGTATCGCCACGAGCAACACCGTTACCAACATGACGGCAGAGCCGATCAGACCTTGTTTGACGCCGGCGCCCTCGGCGTTGAACGACGAGATCCCGGAGGTCAAGAAACCGGTCCCCGCGCGGACAGGACACCTATGCCTCCTCGCACCACGTCGAAGAGGAGGACCATGAGGATCAGGAGAGAGGCGAACAACGCCAGCAGCAACAGCGCGTGGAACGCCCACTCCTTCGGATCGAACCTGCGACCGGCCAGGCTCTGGCGTACGACATCTTGGGCGGAAAGGGCCGGGAGGTAGAGCTCATTAGTAGCGCTGCCGGACGCGGCGTACGAAGCGCTCGCTCATGACGTTCAGCACCAGGGTGAAGAAGAAGAGGAGAAGCCCGACGAAGAACAAGCTCTCGAAAGTGTTCTCCGCCCCCTTCACCTGGTCGCTGCCGATGGCAAGCGCGGTCATGGCTGCGGTCATGGTCTGACCTGGTTCCGTCGGGTCGAAGGTGAGGGACGACCCTCCGCTGGCCCCAGCCGCTATCGCCACAACCATGGTCTCTCCGATGGCCCGGGACAGTCCGATGATCAGAGATGCAACTATGCCCGAGACCGCAGCGGGAAAGACGACGCTCGTCGTGGTGGACCGCTTGCGAGCGCCGAGGCCGTACGAGGCCTCACGCGCAGGGGACGAGGGAACCGAGGTCATCGCGTCTTCGGAGATCGACGCCACCAAAGGGGTCACCAAGATGCCGACGCCGATGCCGGCAGCCATCATGTTGAAGAAGGAGGCGCCCGGAAGGAATCGCTGCACGATCTCCGGGCTTATGAACGTCAGAGCGAAGAATCCGATGACGACACTGGGGATGCCGGCGAGGATCTCCAGGATCGCTTGAGCGTGCGTCGCACCCTCGGCTTGGCGTATTCCGAGAGATAGATGGCGGCGCCCAGGCCGAGGGGGTGGCGACCAGCATCGCTATACCGGCGATCACCAGTGTTCCTACGATGATCGTCCTCAGGTCGTACAAGCCTCGACGAGGGAACCAGCCCGACGACCACAAGGCTCCCAGATCCACCGAGGTGATGTAAGCGAAAGCTCGCCCTACGAGAGACAGGATGATCGCCGCGCTGATCACGACCGACAGGATCGCGGCTCCCTTGAAGACAGTGCGCACGATCTTCTCGCGGCGGTGGCGCGCCCGATTGCCGGTCAGATCCCCGACAACGGTCACTCCATCTACACCTGCGTGTTGCATCAAGCGAACCTAGCCTTTCTGAAGGAACGATCTGCATCGAATCAGGCGACTCCGGCAACCAAACGGAGCGGAGACCACAGTCTCCGCTCCGAACGGGCTTGTACGACGGGCAGGGCGGTCGGGCTTCCCGCGAACCCGTCTCCAGGCTCTCCCAAACACCTTCCGACTCGGCCACGGCGTCCTCGGTTAGGTCCACGTAGCCGGCTTCGGACACCGAGGCGAGACCCTCTTCGGAAAGATAGAAGTCGACGTAGGCGGCGACCGCCGGGTTCTCCTCGGCCTTCGCTTTGTTCACGTAGATGAAGAGGTCGCGGGCGATGGGATATTCGCCGTTGCGATGGTCTCGTCGGTGGGCTCCACGCAACCTGCGCCTTCCTCTTCTTCAACGGGGATCGCGGACCGTGTCGAGCTCCTTCGAAGAAGGCATAGCCGACCCATCCCAACGATGTCGCGTTCCCCGAGATGCCCTCGATGATCACGTTGTCGTCTGCTGAGGACTGATAGTCCGGGCGAACGAAGGGTCCGTCCTCGGGCTGCTTGCGCTCGTCGACCGCGATCCCCTCCAGCACGATCTCGACGAACGAGTCATACGTCCCGGATTCCTCTCCGGGAGCCGTGATGGTGAGCTCGACGTCGGGATAGTCCCCGCTCCCGCCGACCTCCTTGCCGAGCGTGTTGGCGTCAGACCAGTTCTCGAAACCCTCGGACTCGGGCCCCAGTAGTGCGTAGAGGTCCTGGAAGCTGAGGCATTCCACCTGGGTGTTGTCCTTGGAGGTGAGGACGCTGATGCCGTCGACCGCTACTTTGAGCTCGACGAACTCGATCCCATTCTTCTCACAAGCGGGGATCTCCTCTTCGGGGTCGATCGGACGAGAAGCGTCTGCGATGTCAGTGTCACCGTTGCAGAAGAGCTCGAAGCCGTCCCCCGTACCCGGGCCGTCGACGGAGATCTGGACACCGGGGTTCTGCGAGGAGAACTTCTCGGCGTTCGCCGCCGAGATCGGCTCTACCGTCGAAGAACCAGAGACGGCGATGGAACCGGAGAGAGCCTCCTCGCTCCCGTCTTCGGTGGCCCCCGGTGTGTCCGTCCCTTCCTCGGGTGCGCAAGCTGCGCCGACCAAAGCGATCAGCACGACCGGGATGATGATGCGCCAAGGTCTGGCTGACAAACTGCTCATACGGCTTGCTCCTCCTTCTCTGCGCTCACAAGAGCACTGTGGCCTCCCCGCGGAAGCCGCTCGACGGCAGGAAGCTAGCAACGGGATGTTGCCCTCTCGCATCCGCTTCATGAACTTCACGTGAACATCGCCGACCGGGACCTGGACGGGAGATTTTCATGCCGTCCTTGCTTTAACGTTTCCTGCGAAGAGCCTCACCAGAGTTCACCAGACCGAGAAGCCCCGTTAACCGGTAGTTAGCAATAGGTCGCTAGCTTCGGAAGGACTCAGACAGCCGAGTGCTCCTTCCCCGGCCGCTCGGCTCAAAGCCGAAGAGAGGGCCTCACATCCCCCGAGGCCCTCTCTTTCGTGGCGATACACATTGCGTTCACATTGCGAGGCTAGATTTTTGCGCCCTTATGGATGAGACACGCTTCATCAACCGCGAGCTGTCGTGGGTCGACTTCAACGAACGCGGTCCTCTGCCTCGCAGAGGATCCGACGCACTCTCTTGGAGAGAGCCAAGTTCCTGGCCATCTTCTGCAGCAACCTGGACGAGTTCTACATGGTTCGAGTGGCCGGTCTCAAGAGGCAGGCAGCGGCCGAGGATCTCCAACCCGGTCGGTGGACGGTATGACCCCCAAGGAACAGCTCCGAGCGCTCGCCCAGAAGGTCCAGCCGTTGGTGCAGCGCCACGCCGGCATCTTCAGCGAAGAGGTCGTGCCGGTTTCTCGGCCGAGACCGGGGTCAGCATCCTGCGTTGGAAGGAGCTTGACGACGACCAGCGCGAGACGCTCGATCAGTTCTTCCGCGAACGCATCTTCCCGGTGGTCACCCTCTCGCCCTCGATCCCGGCCACCCCTTCCCCTACATCTCGAACCTGTCGCTGAACCTGGCCGTGCTCGTTCGCGACCCGGTCGACAGGAGGATCCACTTCGCCCGCGTCAAGGTTCCCCCGGTCCTTCCTAGATTCATCGAGTTGTCCCCCGACGAGATCTTCGTCCCGGTCGAAGACGTGATCGCCGCGAACCTCACCGAGCTCTTTCCCTGGGATGGAGATCCTCGAGCACAGACCCTTCCGAGTAACGCAACGCCGACGTCGAGGTCGAAGACGACGAGGCGGAAGATCTGATGTTGGCCTTGGAGGTGGAGCTACGCAAGCGTCGCTTCTCGCCGGCCGTCCGGCTGGAGGTCGAGACCAACACGCCGCCGCACATCCTCGACCTGCTGATGCGTGAGCTGGAAGTAGGAGAGGACGACGTCCACGTGATCCCTGGATTGCTGGATCTGCGCGGCTTGATGGACCTCTACGACCTCGATCGACCGGAGCTGAAAGACGATCCCTTCGTGCCGGACCCATGTCGATCTGGCGACCGCGGAGGAGGAAACGGTTGACATCTTCGGTGTCCTCGGCGAGACGGACGTCCTCGTTCACCATCCGTACGACTCCTTCAAGACGAGCGTTCAGCGCTTCATCGAACACGCCGCGCAAGATCCCGGGGTCCTGGCGATCAAACAGACGCTCTATCGCACTTCCGGAGGAAGCCCCATCGTCGAGGCGCTGATCGATGCGGCCGAGGCCGGCAAGCAGGTCGTCGTGTTGGTCGAGATCAAAGCCCGCTTCGACGAGCGCGCCAACATCAACTGGGCACGCACCCTGGAACGAGCCGGATGCCACGTCGTCTATGGGGTGGTCGGTCTGAAGACCCATTCGAAGCTCTGCCTGGTGGTGCGCCAAGAGGAAACAAGCTGCGCCGCTACGTACATGTCGGAACCGGTAACTACAACCCCACGACCGCTCGTATCTACGAGGATCTAGGTCTTCTCACCGCCGATCCTCAGATCGGGTCCGATGTGAGCCACCTGTTCAACTATCTGACCGGCTATTCGAGAGAGACCCGCTACGGGTCATTGATCGTGGCGCCCGACGCTATGAGAGAGCGGTGATCCTGGACCTGATCAACGAGGAGACCGCGATCGCGCGTTCTGGGCAACAAGCACGCATCGTGCTGAAACTGAACAGCCTCGTCGACGAACAGATCATCGAGGGGTTGTACGAAGCGGCGCAGGCCGGAGTCTCCGTCGATCTGGTGGTCCGCGGGATATGCGTGCTACGTCCGGGCGTCCCGAATCTCAGCGAGAGCATCCGGGTGAGATCGATCTTGGGCCGCTTCCTGGAGCATTCCCGGATCTTCTACTTCCGCCACCGCGGCGACGACGAACAGGTGTACGTCGGCAGCGCGGACATGATGCACAGGAACCTCGATCGGCGCGTGGAAGCCCTCGTGCACATCCGCTCGCCGAAGATCCGGGCCGAGCTACTGGACACGCTCGAGCTCGCACTCGCCGACAACGACTCCTCCTGGGAGCTCGACGCCTCGGCTTCCTGGACCAAGTGGGTGCGCGCCGAAGGGAGGACTGTGTGAATCTGCAGAAGTCGTTGATGAAGCGGCGATCTCCCGATGCATGAGACCGAGGTCAAGTTCGCCGCCCACGGATCATTCACGATCCCTGAGTTCGACGACGATCCCGTCGTCGCGGGGGATAGAGCAGCTGCCCGACCAGGACCTCAAAGCGACCTACTACGACACGGCCGACCTGCGTTTGGCGCGCAGCGGGATCACCCTGCGCTACAGAACCGGCGAGGGCGACGCCTCGGGCTGGCACCTGAAGCTCCCTCTGGACCAAGATGGTGGCAGAACCCGCAACGAGCTTCATTTCGACGGTCCGCCTCGAGCCGTGCCCGCCGACGTCCTCGACATGATCACCGCCCTACGCGCGGCGGGAAAAGGTCGTTCCGGTCGAGACGATGCAAGCGCGCCGCCGCCGCTGGTTGTTGACCGATGCCGACGGGGGTTCACTGGCGGAGCTGAGCGACGACGAGGTGTCGGTCTTGCAGAAGGGCCGGGTAGTCACCCGCTTCCGGGAGCTCGAGCTGGAACAACGAGATGCCCCGGCGGACGTGTTCGATTCGATAGTCGCGAAGCTTCGGCGCGGGCGCTACCGAGTCCGAGCCCATACCGAAAGTGGTGAGGGGTGCTCGGCCCCCGTGCCACCGCACTCCCAGACCCGCCTACCCCGCCTGCATTCGGACCCCGCCCACGGGGGCCGATCTGGTGAAAGGGTCTCCTGGCCCGCGGTCTCCAGCGCCTGATCGGAAACGACCCCTCACCTCGCCGGGGAGCCAGAAGGCGTCCACCAGATGCGGGTGTCGGCTCGCCGGATGAGAAGCGACCTTCGCACCTTCGCCCCCCTCGTCGACGAAGCCTGGGCCGCCGACCTCATAGAGGGAGCTCCGCTGGCTGGGCGACTCGCTGGGACAGGTGCGGGACCTGGACGTGTTGCGGGCCCGGCTCGAGCGCTCCGCCGAGGGCAGCGGGCGCGCTGATACCGCTGTTCAACAAGCTCTCCGACGAACACGAAGCGGCTCGCGAGGGAGCTTCGGTCGGTACTGACCGGGGAACGCTATCGAGAGGTGCTCGACCGGCTGATCGAAGCGGCTCGCCTCCCCCTCGTGACGGAGGCATCCGAGCAACCGGCGAGGGTTCTGGCCCCCAGATGGTTGCTCCGACCTGGCGCAAGCTCAAGAAGAGCGCACGCGCTGTTGATGACACCAGCCCCGACGAGGAGCTTCACCAGGTACGCATCAAGGCCAAGCGGGCTCGCTACGCGGCCGAAGCGGTGGTCCCGGCTCTAGACGGAAGCGGCGCGAAAGCGGCTCGACGGTTCGCGCTGCGAGCGGCCGCCGTCCAGGAGTCGCTGGGGGCTTCAGGACGCCGCCGTCGCGCGTGAAACGATCTCGAGATGTCTAAAGAAGCGCGGGCAGGGATCCTCTGCTGCATTTCGAAGCAGGACGACTCTTCGAAAGGGAATCCCATTCCGCCGAACGAAGTCGGGCTAGCTTTGCCAGATCATGGGCAAAGCTGGATCGCAGAAAGAACATCCTCTGGTTAGTCAGCGACGACAGGTGATCCGGGCCGCGGGCGGCGTCCTGTGGCGTTCGGTGGCCCAGGACTCCCCGAAGAGGATTCCGTAGAGATCGCCATCATCCACCGCCCTCGCTACGACGACTGGAGTATCCCCAGGGCAAGCTCGCACCGGGTGAATCCGATCTCGAGGGGCCCTCGCGAGGTTCTCGAAGAGACCGGGTTCCGGGTTCAGGTGGGTCGTCCTCTGGGAGAGGTCCGCTACATGAAATCCGGGCCGGGAGGAAGCAGGCCGAAGGTCGTGCGCTACTGGGCTATGCAGGCCGATAGCGGCACCTTCACCCCCAACCGCGCAGGGTGGACCTGTTGCGGTGGCTCTCTCCCGCGGAGGCACAGACATTGCTCACCCACGATCACGACCGAGATGTCCTCGAGAGGTTCATCCGCGGCCCGGCTCTGTACGGCGCGGTTTCTGCTCGTTCGCTACGCGAGCGCAGGGAGCCGGGGGCCTGGCCCGGCGACGACAGGAACCGACCGCTGGACGAGCAGGGATGGTTCCAAGCCCGGGAGCTCGTGCGGAGCCTGTCGCAGTTCGATGTCGACGAGATCATCTCCGCGGACTTCGTCCGCTGCATCCAGACGGTCCAGCCGCTGAGCGAGGCGATCGGCGTCCTGATCCGCGAGAGGCCTCTTTTTCGGAGAAAAGGTTATCCGGCGCACGAAGACGAGGCCGAGCATCTCTTGCGCAAGCTGGGCGAACGCCTGGAGACCAGCAGGTCTGTGGCCAGGGCGACGTCATCCCAGACCTCTGGCTCGGATCAGCGAGAGGGACCAGGTCGACTGGCGCACCCGGCCGCTGCTGCCATCAAGAAGGGCAGCTTTCTGCTCCCCTCACGTTCGACGGGCTCCCCGGCTCTTCAGCTCCGAGTACTTCGCCCCGCCCAAACAATCCGACTAGAACCGTTCTCTGCTAACTCAGCCACCGCCGGCGGTGGTCTCCACAGGAGAACGATCCGCCCCCAGTCTCTCCACAAGTGTGGACGGGATTGGGAGACTTCAGCTCTATTCACGTCCCGTTCAAGAACGGACCATTCCCGAGTGACCTCTCTATGAAGAACCGGCGAACCTTGGCTGCAATTACTAGAGTCGTTTAACGACACTGAAGATGAGACTCCATGGCGTTCTCATCCTTGCGAGGTGGCATCTCATGTCTCGTTCACGACTTCTCTGTCTATCCATCGTCGGGGCGATGGTGACCATGTCCGGGAGCGGCACCGTCGTCGCCGACCGAAACCTTCAGCTCCAGGTCGGCCGTGATCAACATCGGGCACCGGGGCGCGTCCTGGGGCGGCCCCCGAGCACACCATCCCCGCCTACGACCTCGCCCTGAAACAGGGGGCCGATTACATCGAACAAGACCTCCAGATGACAAGCGACGGGGTGCTCGTGGCCCTTCACGATCCGATCCTCGACCGCACCGCTCGGGGGCCGGCCGCAGATGCAGGGGGCCGGTAGCGAACAAGACGCTCGAGCAGATCAAGAGATGCGATGTCGGCACATGGTTCAACGACACCTACCTCGAACGCGCCAGGAAGAGCTACCGAGGTCTCCGCATCCCGACCCTCGACGAGGTGTTCACCCGTTACGGAAGCGGCGTCAACTACTACATCGAAGGTGAAGAACCCCGAGCTGAACCAGGGATAGAAAGAAGGCGTTGCTGGCGTTGATCGAGAAGCACAGGCTCGCGGCCCGCACGCCGGAGTTGGCGGGTGCTCATCCAGTCCTTCGCTCCCCACCAGCTTGCAGAAGATGCCCCGGATGCGCTCTGCCGTTGATCCAGCTGCTGTATCCCGGTGCAGGAAGCGACTTCGTCGAGAACAGTCTCGAGGCGGCCTCCGAATGCGCGATCGGCATCGGACCTTCGTTCGAAGACGCCACCGAAGATGTCATCCGCAGGCCTGATGATCTCTGCCTGAAGGTCCACCCCCACACCGTCAATAGCAAAAAGGAACATGCGTCGGCTCCTGCGGCGGGGTGGACGGCATGTTCACGAACTTCCCGCAGCGGCTAGACATCGCGTTGGGGGACCGAGCTTTGACCAACCCCGTGCGGGCGTTGCGAGGGGTTGCCGGCGCAGCCGAGGGAATGCCGAGCAGGCTGCTCCGCCGCCGGTTCACCCCTTCGTGAGGACAGGCCGTAGCCCGCGGTAGCGTTGTTCACAGTCTCACACAAGGTTCACAGTCTCCTGCTGACCGGAAGGCGGAGCCCCATGAGGTGATCGAGGTCGTCCTCTTCGTATGCAATCACAACGCAGGTCGTTCGCAGATGGCACAGGCCTTCTTCGACCAGAAAGCGCTGATCGACGAGATCCGCAACGAGGACCTCCGTCTCAAGCGCATCCTTCCGTCGCTGGCGAAAGGATCGCGCGAGCGCGAGCTAACGAGATCCTGACCGCGCTGAGCAGAGAGGCCCCCGTGCGCAGTGTGGCCGCAGAAGGAGATCGAGGTCATGAAAGAAGTGGGGGCGAAAGCTTTTCCACCACCGCCCAGTTTCCTTCCTCCGCCCCGGCCCCTGCTCTAGGCGAACCGCCGGCCAGGTCCCGATCCTCGACCCGGCGACGTCCTGCAGACTGAAACGACCGACGGATCGCGGCTGGCTGCTGTCCGGCTACGTGCTGGCCTGGCTGTCCGGCGTGGCTCCGTCGACCTCCCTGGATGCTGAACCGGCGCAGAAGATCGTCTCCTGGTCGGGGTGATCAACGGACCACAGGCCTCTGCTCCGACCGCGACCGTGAGGAACTGTTTCCACGTGGCCTCGCTCCGGACCCTCGACGGGAGTCGCGAAGAACCCGTCATGCGAGCCCAACTTGTTGCCATCGGTGGCTATCCAGAGGTTGCTTGGATCTGTCGAAAGCCACGTTGTCGGGGGCAGATATCGGGCTCACCTGAGCTTTATCGAAGCCGGCGAAGTAGGTGGAGGGGTCGCTCGGATCGCCGGCGAGGAGGAAAGCATCCTCCAGATGAAGGTGGTGGCGCCAGGATCGTTGCCTGCCTTTTCGATCTCGATGATGTGGCCGTGCTTGTTGGCCTGACGGGTTGGCTCGTCCACGTTCGGGTTCGCTTCGATGCCCCGGCGGGTGTTGTTGGTGAGCGCCAGGTAGACCTGGCCCGTTACCTCGTTGCGCTCGAAATCTTCCGGCCGGTCCATCTGGTGGCCCCGACCGAGTCGGCAGCCACGCGGGTGTTGATGAGGACGTCGGCGGCGCTCATCCCGGCAACGAAGCCTGGTCACCGGACACGAGATGTATCCACTCACCGGTACCGTCGAACTCACCGTCGGGCAACTGGCCGTCTCCCGGTGATCTCCGAGGCTCGGGCTGTCGCCGTTGAACCTGGCGACGTAGAGCGTTCCTTCGTCGAGAAGCGAGGTTGTGCCTGTGCGCCTCTTTGGTTCCGTTGCGGCGCATGCGCTTGGAACCCACGAACTTGTAGGCGTAGTCAAAGTGCTCATCGTCGCCCATGTAGGAGACGGGACGCCGATCCGCAGTCAGCGTCGTCTCGGCTCTCGTGTTTCATGCGCCCGAGAGCGGTCCGCTTCTTTGGAACGAAACCGGGGATCCTGGCATCCAACTCCACCACCTAGCCGAAACGGGAACGCTTCGTTCGGCTCTTGGCGAGATCGAAGCGGTCCTCGGTTCGTTCCCAGCCCCGCTGGCTGGGGCCGAGCCCTGCAAGCCGTAGCGTCATACGACGCCCTCTTGGCCTCGTCTGTCACTGCGTCTGCGTTGACGAAGTACTGGCTGAAGTTCTCCTCGGCGCTCAAGACGGTGCCCCACGGGGCAGGTGCCCTCGGCGCAGTTGTTGAGCGTGCCTAGAACGATCTTTCCGCTCGGATCGGCCGAGGTCTTGAGTTCAGTCGTGGCCCGCGGCCGGCCCGGTGAGCTGCATCTGGGCTTGAGCCGTCACACGGCGGTTGAACTCCTCGACGAACGCCGATCCTGTAGGCGCCCCGCTGCTTACTCCGGACGACCTCCACGACCGACATCCTGTGAGCCATCGCTTGATCTGGATCCGCTCGAGGTCCTTCTGGAGTCGTTCTCCGGGTCGAAGTTGCGGAACATGAGCTCGCTATCGGTGTATTTCGTGGTTGACGACCAAGAGGCCGCGTCCGTCCTTTCGATCGTCGGGCAAGGGGATGAAGGTGACGTAATCGCAGTGCCAATGAACTGCTTTGCCTGCGCCCGCGGGGTCTGGTTGTCGAAGTCGAATTCCGGGGCCTTAGGAAAGATGGGGTCGCCATCATCTCGCCGTGACCTTGTAGTCGTACCTGTTCGGGACGACCACGTCGTCGATGTTGTTCGGCGGCACCGGACTGAATGTGATCGGGGCTTTCAGGCCTGCGCCGGCGAGGACGTCCAGGCGAATCTTCCCAAAGCAAGAACGACTGCCCCGGCGGCGCCCCCTTCGAAGGCCGCGACGGCTGACGACCCGCCATCACCACGTCACCGAAATACCTGCTGGTCGAGGTACAGGGAGCCCCGTGCAAACAGGCATCGCCGCAGCGATAACGGCAGGTCATCGCCGAACGGCCGCCCCTCCGTGCGAAAACAAGGGCAGGAGTCGCTTTCAGGATCGATCCGGTGGTCACATCCTCCAGAGATAGCAAGCCGTTGTGTCTGTCGTGCAGGCCAGATAAGCGAGGTGAACCGCGAGTCGCGCGCTGGCGAACATCGTGGAACTCGCTGCAGGAGAGGGATTTCATCTACGTAACGGTGGGTTCAACGCAGTCCGTTAAACAGCGGGCATGGACAGACGAGAATTCCTCGGTTGCATCGGCAACAACCGGCGCGGGCGCACTTGCGGCAACCGCGCAAGCCGGGTCAACTTCTTAGCGCGCCGGCGGCACTTCCCGACGGGCCGTTCCAGTACGGGGTCGCGCCCGGTGATCCACGTTCGCAGCGCCTGATCCGCGTGGGACCAGGTCACGCCGACGGACACGGCAACTCCCGGGTCCGGGAAAGGGGGCGACGGATGTCGGCCTGGGAGATGGCAACGGATAGGCGCTTCCGCGACGTGGCCTGGAAAGGACGAGTAACGGCGACCCGCAGGCGGGACCACACCGTGAAGTTGATGTCGCGGGTCTGAAGTTCTCGACCCGTTACTTCTACCGCTTCCGCGCGAAAGGAGTCACATCCCGCGCCGGTGAGACCAAGACCTCGCCGGCCGCTGGTTCGAACCCGGCCTCCTGTTCGCTTAGGGGTTGCTTGCCGCCCAACTACGAAGGCGGATTCTTCTCGGCCTACCGCCACCTGGCGGATCGCGACGACATCGACTTCGTTCTTCACCCAGGTGACTACATCTACGAGTACGGAGCGGGGCGCTACGGGCCCGGGCCGGAGATCGGGCGGGTGCACGACCCCAAGACCGAGATGGTGTTCCCGAGATTACCGCCGCCGCCACGCGCAGTATGGACGGACCCCGACCTGCAGACCCGCACGCGCGCGCCTCTTCATCAACGTGGGACGACCACGAGGTCACGAACGACACCTACAAGAACGGTGCTGGAGAACCATCAGCCCGGCGAGGAAGGTGACTTCATGCAGACGCCGACGTGCCTACTGCGCTTACTTCGAGTGGATACTGATCCGGATCCACCGGCCCAACAGCGACCCCACCCGCATCTATCGCCACTTCAATCTCGGTGATCTGGTCGACCTGCGCATGCTCGACCTGCGCCAGTACCGGAATGAACAGTGGCGAGAAAGATGACCCGGATCGCACGATCACCGGGGACCTGCAGATGGAGTGGCTGAAGAGCGGACTGTCGCGCCCAAAGCCCGCTGGCACCTGGTGGGCAACCAGAACATGATCACGCCGGTCGAGAACGGCGAGGACAATCCTTTCAACGTCGATTCCTGGGACGGATATCGACCGGACCGCCAGGAGCTGTTGGAGCACTTGCAGAAGACCGAGACCGACAACGTCGTGTTCGTGACCGGCGACATCCACTCCACGTGGGCGTGCGACGTACCGATAGACGCCACCACCTACCCCGCTGCCACCACCGGCGGCCACCGAGCTAGTGGGAACCTCGATCATCTCCGACAACCTCGACGAGATCACCAACAGCCCTCCCGACGACGTCGATAGCGGTAGAGAACGCGCTCAAGGCCGACAACCCCTACATCAAGCACGTCGAGCTGGATTCACACGGATACCGATCCTCGATGTGACCAGAGAGCGGGCACAGATGGACTGGTACTACATCTCGGATCGCACCGGAGAAGACGCCTTGCGTCCTCGGGACCGCGGCAGGTGGCCACCGGGAACGAACTCGGTCGCTTCTGGCCCCCGAGCCGATCCCCGAAAAGCGCCCCCAACTCCAACTCTGGCTAAGGAACGGTTTAGCGCCAGGCCCCTGATCGCGCAGGTCCTCCCGGCCTTGTCGCCGCCGCCCCGTCGCCCACCTTGCTGGTTGACGAAAAGGGTCCGCCCGTCGGGCGAGAAGCGTGCCCGCAGAACTCGTTATCCAAGGCGTTGGCCTCCTCGAAGTCGAAGATGCGCCCGTCTTTGGTGAGGCCGCGCACGAACTGGGCGGCATTTGTCCTCGCACAGAAAGATGTCGCCGGTAAGAGGTGCAACGGTCGGGTTGTCGGGGCTCTCCGCCTTTCCTCGGACTTGGACTCGGAAGATGAGGCGAGGTCCTCGCCTTCGGCTGGTACTCCCATATCTGACCGAGCCTGGCCTGCCTCCCGACGTGCAGTCAGAAGCGCAGCATCCTCCCGTTGCCCTTCCAGATGCCCTCCTCGCGAGCGAAGATGGCTGCCTCTTTCTCCTGGGCCTGGCGACGGACTGCGTGTCGGTGCTTCTATCCGGCTCGTCGATGTCACCACTTCACCGGGAAGCTCCAGACGACCGGCCATCCTTGCGCGTGTCTGCCGGGCTGGCCCTGACGACCAGCCGCCTGCAGCCGGCCGGTGCTCTCGGCGAGGTCTCCGGCTGGGTCGGTTTCGTGTCCGGGAGATAGCGGCAAAAGGAGGAATCTCCTTGATCCTCGGTCTCGCAGAGGGCTCCGTCATGCCACGCAACAGCCTCATGGACGAAGCGACCCGCCGCGACGATCGGCTCCGGCTTCGTTGCCCTTTGCGACGAGCTGGGACCTCGAAGTTGTAGCCGTGCCTGTTCGCCGTCGACGAACTGCTCTTCTGGAGGTAACCCAACCGCCCCACGGCATCTTTCCGCCCGCACAGTTCGTGATCGTGCCCCCGAGCACCGGCGTAAGTCTCTGACGATCTCCAAACGCTCGTTGACCACCAACTTGGTGCAGCCGCCTGCCAGCGGCGCCAGGTCGTATCGCATCTCATTCCGAACAACAACGTATCTCGGTAAAGACCAGAGCCCGGTTCTCGTGATTGCGGATCAAGATGGCGTTGCCGTTGGCCCTCTGAACGCGCCCATCCGTCGAACGAGCTCGGTGTTGGGCCGTCGGTCGCGGGGTCGCCTCGCAGCAGATGACCTTGAAGCTGAATCGCTTGGGAAGCGACAGCTCGCCCTTATCCACGAGGGGGCCGTAGCCGGGAGCTTCAAGCGAGACTCCGGCCGCCACCCGTTGACTGAACGCACTGAGCGGGCCCGCAAGCGCCAGCCCGCCCGCCGTTGCTGCGCTTTCCTTGACTATGAAGTCTCTCCTGCTAACCACCATGCGATCCACCTTCGGGTAGGACGTTGATGTGCACATAGACAGTAGGAACTACTGGATTAACGAGGCCTTACAAAGGGCGAACGAGCGATGAATCTTCGTCGCATGAGCCTCATCAGCCGTTCTGCGTAACGACCACCGCCGGCGGTGACCCAGTTAGCAGATAACGGTTAGAGGTCGTTTAGACGAAGGTCGTGTACCAGGCCGAGTTGAAGGTGTTCTTTGCGCCCTCCTCGAGGTTCTTGCGACCGCCCGCCACCGCCTCTTCCACGTGGGATGGTGTCCAGCGCATGTGGTAGCCGGGGTAGTCGGCGTCGTGCGCATACCGGTCCAGCGCATCGAACCAACCCTTGCCCGCGAAGTTCGACCCGTCTGAGTTTGCGGATGTTGACCCCGCAGTTGCAAACATGGCCGTCGGTTCCGATCGGGAACCGCTTGCCACCCCGCTTTCCGTCGCCCATCGGGAACTTCAGGTACTCGGCGTTGACGTAGTCCGTGATCGGGACGGCCTGGGCCTTGCGCCCCTCGGGTGAAGGTCCGTGATAGACGCAGATGCAGTAACGGGCCGGGTAGCCGATACCGACCATGTCGAAGCCCAGGCCGGCGCATCTTCTGGCCCTTCTTCTCCAGGTACTCGGCGTACGCCTCGGAGGCAAGCAATCCGTTCTTCAGCGTCGAACCACAGCAGCGCATCGAACGGTTCGTCTTCACCTTGGAGAACGCTTTTCCGAAGTAGCGCAGGATGTTCGTACCGCTGCCGTCGTCGTAGGCCCCTGGATGGTCGCGCCTCCACCGGCGACGACGTCGTAGTGCGCGGCGAAAGAGATCCACTCGTCGGGCTTCTTGGTGCCCCGCTTGACGGACTCGACGACTCGGACCGTTCGGGCCGGAGTGCCCACCTGGAACTTGCGATCTTGGTCTGGAAGCCGTAGCCCTTGGCTTCTTTGGCGAGGAACCCGCCGTTATTCGGTTGTTCGAAGGGCCGCTGTGGCGCAGCGGGAACTTCGCGACGAACTCGTCGAGGCCGGCCACGATCTGCTTCCCGAGACGTTGGGCTTGGGCGCCTTATCGAGGTCGTAGAACCTGTTGGGGTTAGGCGACTTGCCTGCGGCAACGCCGCTGGCGCCTCCGGCAACGAAGGCCGGGACCATGAGGGTTCCGACGACGGCGAGGGCGAGGATGCGCCTGTACCGAGATCATGGGGACGACTCCTGGAGAGAGGGACTGTCTGCTCTGTCCCAGTTCGCCGCTGCCGCCCGCAACCTTCCCTGAGTGGCCTCCGATACGCAAGCTGGTGACTCCGCAGGACACCGGCGAATCCACCTCACGGGAAGAAGCTCACGTTCACAAGGAGAAGGGAAATGAAGCGCAAGTCGATCATCTCACTGCTTCTCACGGGGACTGCTCGTCGGCTCCCTGGTCGGCAGCTCGACCTCGGCCTCGGCCGGCAAGAAGGCATCGGGCCCGCAGACCGTAGGCGTAGACGAGGCCGGCGACTGGGGCGCGGACCTGCTCATCGCTCCGATCGGCGACGCTCGGACAGGACCTCACCTCGGCCGCCATCGCGACGTGAACGGCACCGACAAGGTCGACTTCATCATCGGCGTCAACAGCCTGCTCCATCAGGCGGCGTCTCGAGATCAGCCGCTACGTCTGGGACATGGACGTGAACGGCGAATTTGTGGAGCTTGACGGCAAGTTCACCAACTACAGCCGGGGCGCGGCGACCCGACCTCGGGCCTGCGCAGAAGGGCCTCGCAACCCGGGATGGCCCCCCTTCGTTCGCGGCAACTGCGCCCAACGAGGCCAACCTGACGATCTGCGAGAGCGGCATCGTGCAGGGCGCCTCGACGCCGCCAAGAAGACGATCACCGTGACCGTCCCCCTGGCGCTCATCAACGCCAAGCCCGGCAGCAAGATCACGCCTGGGCCAACATCTTCGGCGGCTCGCTCAGCGCCAGCCCCTCGGCCTTCTTCACCAGCAGCGCCATGCCGTTGGACACCCTCGCCATCACCAAGACCTTCGTGGTCGCCAGCGGCAAGAAGTAAGCACCACCCCTAGATCAGCATTCCGAAAGGGAGGCTTTCGGCCTCCCCTTTCTCGCGCCTGGCCCGGCCATACTAACGGACCCCCGAAATGCCCCGTGCGAAGGCAGGACACGTGATACGGGCGGCGAACCAAGTCCCTACAGAGACCAACCATCCCTCACAAGGAGAAGATCGATGAAAGCGTTCAAGAGCAGGAAGGCGCTGTAGCCACCACCGCGGTGGCTGGCTGGATCCTCGGCCTGCTGGGCAACGGCCGCCGGCGCGCGACCAACCCCTCTCCCCCCGAAAGGCGAGGGCGAGGGTCTCAAGATCATCGGCAACATCCCCTGGTCCAGCGGCTCCGACATGGAGTTCGCCACCCTCAAGGGCCGGGACTACGCCTTCGCCGGTTCCTTCGCCGCCGTGAAGCGATGGTGGCGGCCTCACGTCATCGACATCACCAACCCAGAAAAGGCCAAGGAAGTCGCCTGGTTGAAGGTACGGTGTACCAGTCGGGACATCCAGATCAGCCACGACAAGAAGACCCTGCTGATGGCAGCGGACTCCGCGGGTAGCCCCGAGTCCCGTCTCGCCGTCGGCAAGAAGGGCTTCATGACGGTGGACATCTCCCAACTCCCAAGAAGCCCAAGCCCATCGGATTCGCCGACATCACCCGCAAGCCTGCACAACGTCACCACCACCCCACCCAGCCGTTCGTCTACAACTCGACCTGACCTCGGCAGGACCGGCGGCGATCCAGGTCTGGTCGATCAAGAATCCCGCCAAGCCGGGAGCTCGTCAACAAGGTCATCACCCCCGGCATGAGCCCCCACGACATCTCCTTCAACAGCAAGGGCACGATGGCGGTTATCGCCGGCATCGACTCGATCGAGCTCTTCGACACCAGCGACGCGGCCAACCCGAAGCTCAAGTTCGTCACCCAGCGCCCCGGCTGCTCCATCACCCACGACGCCAAGTTCACGCCGGACGACAAGGGTTCCCGTGATCGGTGACGAGGGCGGTGGCGGTGGCGGTTACCCGTGCAGAACCGGTGGCGCTCTCTACTTCTACGCGCCAGCAGGTGACACCGTTCCGGTTCTCACCGGGATCTACGAGCCGGACGAGTTCGTGTTCGCAGGTGGCGGCCAGGTGGGCTCGGCGGCTGCACCAGCCACGTGTTCGACTTCGACGACCGGGCAAGCACATCTCGATCTCCTGGTACACCGCAGGAACCCGCTACCTCGAGATCAACGACCGCACCGGGGCTACGATCGGCGACAAGTCGGCCGGAACCATCAAAGAGGCCGGCTGGTTCATCCCCGAGGGCGGAAGCACTCGGAGCTCCAAGATCTACAAGAACCCGAAGTACATCTTCTCCAACGACATCAACCGGGGCTTCGACATCTACAAGGTCACCGGCAAGTAACCCTTCCGAACGTCGAACCAACAAGGCCCGGGGCTCTAGAGCCCCGGGCCTTTTTCTTTCTTCGCCCCCTCGCCGCCCGCCGCTCAGGCCAGAGAGGCCCAGCAGTCGGAGAACCTAAGGTTGTAGTACATGCCGAGGAGCAGCCAGTTGATGAGAGCGACCCGGGCGGCGATGGCCGGCCCTTCGTGTTGCTGGTGCTCGGCCCTTGCGCTCTCGGCCAAGACCGCGGAGATCACCTGTGCCAACGTCCGGGTGCGGGGATCGTGGAGCACCATCGCGGCCCGGGCCTTCTCCAGAGGGGGGCCGACCTCGTCGCCTACGCGGTCCATCCGCTGGTTCCGTCGACGATCCTCGCCACCAACGGCGAGCAGATCTTCGTGACCGAGAACTCGGGTTGCGACTGGCGACCCTTCTTCTCGATCGAGTTGCTCCCGAGCCTGATCGCTCCGGTCTCCACCGCCAACTCGACCATCACCGACATCGAGATCTCCGAGCATCCAGCCGCCGCCGACAAGATCTACATCCTGATCGAGGAGCGCGCCGGTCCGGCGGTTCGCCCTCACGTCTTGATCAGCAGCGGCCAAGACGGCCGCTTCACGACCACGGTCGACGGTCTTCCGGCGGTCACCGGCGGCGCTTACGGCCTCCATGCGGCCCCCAGCGATCCCGACGTCGTCTATCTCCAGGTGCGTGCGAGACGCCGATCGCCTTGAACGACGATATCTATGCGAGCGCCGACGGGGGCAGGACCTGGACCAAGAGGAACCAGGACTGTGATACGGCCAGCCAGGACATGACCGTCGATCCCCTCTCGGCGAACGAGCTGCGGACCTGGGGGCCAACGGGTTGTGGCGGTCTCCTCGACGGCGGGCGCTCGCGGACCAACGTCGAGGAGGTCGCGCCGGGCATCGGCGCGGTCGATGTCTTCCACGCCCCTGGCGCTCCCGCCCGCGTGATGGTTTACGAGCCGGAGACGCTGCTTCAGCATCACCAGAGACGGCGGCGCGACCTGTCAGCAGGTTCGCCGGGCCGGGAGGGCCCGTCATCTCCTCGCCCACGGAGCCACGGTCGACGACCTCGTGGCCCGGCCAACAAACGCGCCGACCGCTTCAAGCCGCCGAGCTTTCTGGACGTTGATCACACCTGATTACGAGCAGCCCAACCTCACGGATTCGACTCGGACAGGACCGCACAACCGTCGGTCTACGGCCTCACCGCGCGCGCCATCGAGCGCTATACCGGCTTCAACGACGAGATCCAGATCCCCGGCTTCAACGATCTCGACCGCAGGTGGTTGGAGATTCGAGCCTCCGGCCCAGGGCCACCACCCTCAAGCTCAAGGCCGGCCGCTCCGAAGAGGTGGATTACCGCTTCTCTCTGCCGGCCAACCCGACGCCGCTCGATGTCTTCTTCCTGGTGGATACGAGCTCCAGCATGGATATGAGCATCGACAAGCTCCGCGACGGGATGCAGAGGATCGTGGACGCGCTGGCCGCGCCGAAGATCGACGTGCAGTTCGGCGTGGGCGAGATCAAGGACTACCCGATCCCGGGCTTCGGCGATCCCACTGCGGGTGACTTCCCCTACCGCTTGAACCGGGGCGATCGGTCCGGCCGACGACTCGCTGGCAGACGCTCGAGCAACTCGAAGCATCGGGCGGGGCCGGGGGGGACTACGAGGAGTCGCAGCTGACCGGTCTCATCAGGCCGCCACCGGGAAGGCGAGCCCGTCGTTGCGCCCGGTACCGAGTCACCGCCGTGTGTTGTCCCCGGCCGTGGAGCGGGTTCCGCCCCGATGCCCTGCCCGTCATCATCAACATCACGGACTTCGGATTCCACGACCAGGCCGCTCATCCTCGCCGCCGTTCGGCACCGTTTCGAAAACTCTGAGCGACAACGGCATCCGACAGGTCGGCCTTGCTGTCTTCGGTTCCCAAGGCATCAGCTCCGCGATCCAGGACCTCACCGCCATGGCCGAAGACACCGGCACGCTCGCTCCGAGGGGGTCGACTGCGACGGCAACGGCTCCATCGACATCTCGGCCGGGAGTGTTCTGGTGCGCGAGATCAGCGATGTCGAAAGCGATGGGGGTCCTCAACCCGGCTCCCCGCGATCATCGCGACCGTCAGAGCGATCGCGGCCGACGTCGACGTGGAGCTGGTCACCAGCGATAACAAGCAGGTCGTCGAGGTGGCTCCCGCGCTACCCCTCCGTCGACATAACCGATCGCAACAGCCTCGGGTTCGATCTGACCTTCACCTGCCGCGCAGCCTGGCCGGAACCACCCACAACCTCACGCTGGCGGCCGAGGTCTCGGGAACTCCGGTCGCCTCCAGCCACCGCCAAGGTCGTATGTCAAGAGATTCCGGTCGCGCCGGGCTGGTGAAGCGGCGGGAAGCCCGCACGCCGCCGCCTGCCTCCGCCTCCTGCTGCGGTTCCTCTGGTCGCGCTGGCGTTGCTCCGGGCCGCACCCGTGATCGTGCCCGCTCCGCCGCCGCCGGGTCCCCGCCGGTGCCCGAGACGATCACATCCACGCAGTCGGCGGCGCAGGCACAGGGGGCCGTAGCCAAACAAGAGCAGAAGTACTGCAGTTCGCGGTCGCGGTCGTGTGCGCCAAGAACGACGAGGCCTATGCCTTCTCCTCGTACACAGAACGCAGCGGGGCCTTCCCCGGTCCCGCTTTACGTGCCGCGCCCGCGCTTTTCGTCACTGGGCGCCGCCGGTTTCGCCCTAACACGGACGCGCCGCCACCAGCTCCGCCCGCCGGCGCTGCTGACCGGCGAGATCGCCGCCGAAGGCCGGATCGCTCAAGAGATCTGAAGGCCCTGCCGATAGTCATTATTAACTAGTCCTCCTAGCGCCAAGGCAGGTGCTCCCATGAAGTCGATCGCCCCCGGATTCCTTGCAAGGCCGGACAGTCGCTTCAAACAGAGATGAGCACGACCGCTCGTGGAGACCTGAACGCTGGTGGCCGCGGTGAACCAACGGGATTCGTACAAGGGCGGACACTCGGGCCGGGTAGCTCGCATGGCGTCGGACCTAGCGCGTGTTGGGGTGAGCGACCACGACCGCTTGTTCGTCAGCGCGCCGCTCTTGTTCACGACATCGGCAAGATCAGCATCCCGACACCGGTGCTTCGAAAGAAGGGCCCGCTCACCGACGAGGAGATGCACCTCGTCCGGCTCCACCCGATCATGGGGGCCAGCATCTTGTCGCGCATGCCTGGGATGCAGAGATCGGTCGGAGTCGTGCTGCATCACCACGAGCACTGGGACGGCAATGGCTATCCCAGTGGATCCAAGCAGATCGATATCCCCGTCCAGGCCCGCGCCATCGCCGTTGCAGACGCCTACGACGCGATGACGTCGTATGGGGCTGCGGGCTCGGAGCTTCCGGCCGAAGAGGCGCTCGCAGAGCTCCGCGCCGCTGCTCGGGCAAGCAGTTCGACCCGCCCTGGCGGATGCGATGCACGAGGCTTATCGGTGTGGCTTCCTCGACGACATCCCGGGCGCTGTCATGTTGCCGGCGTCGGGCTGGAGCGGGCGCCGCTAACTTCCGCCGGCGACCGGCCCCTAGTACGGGCTGGAGTTGCCGACCCCACCGGCCAGCTCGCGCAGGCGCATCCCGAACGAGTCCCGCTCGAGCGGCGGCGTCCATGCCGGCCCCCTTGCGCATCCCGTCCACCAGCTCGGAGAAGAGCATCACCCGCTTATAGCGGGGTTGCCAACCAAGCTCGGTCCGCGCCTGCGCCGTATCCATGACCGGCGTCTGGAAGCCGAGGTCGATCCATCCGGGAGGCGTCGGGTGCAGGCGGGCCTTGTAGGCCAACGCCCACAGCGCCCGCAGTGTCTCGGCCCTCATCTTCACCGGCCGCGCGTCGAAGAGCCGGGCAAGCTCGGGGGCCGAGGATCGATCCGCGGCGACGTTGAAGGCGCCAGGCACGTCGCTAGTCACCGCTAAACGATAGGCCTCGCCGATGTCGTGCGAGTGAACGCACTGGAACCTCAGACGATCGATGTCGGGGACCAGGGGGATGAGCCGCGGGCGCACCAGGACGCGGCACCAGCGGCCCCGCGAACAGGCGACGTTGCTCGGTGGCAGAGCCGCCTTGAAGATGAGGCCGGGACGAAGGCGCACGATCCTCGTGCCGGGGTTCTCGGCCTCCAGAACATCGAGCATCCTTTCCGTGGCCGCTTTGTGCCGCGAATAGAACGAGGTCTCGACCCCGTGGGTGGGCCAGGCCTCGTCCACGGGAGCGTCCTTCGGCCCCGGCGAATAAGCCCCTACCGAAGACGCGTAAACGAGCGCCGGCACCTTTTCGTCCACGACCGCTTGGAACACCCTGCGACTGCCGTCCACGTTGGTGGCGCGCAGCGCGCCACCATCGCGAGAAGGCTGGATCAACCACGCGAGGTGAACGACGCAATCGGCTCCCTGCACGAGGGGGCCGAGATCCTCTTTCGAGATATCGGCGGCCACCCAGCGCGCCTTGGGCATCGGCTGTAACGGAAGGCGCCGGGCGACCCCGACTATCTCGTCGATGGAGTCGTCGGTGGACGCGGCCCGTATGAGGCTTGTTCCGGCATTGCCGCTGGCTCCGAACACAACGATGCGCATCACCCCTGTCTACCCCGTCTGGACCGGTTGGCGTACCGGAACGACCCGATGCCGGCGTTTTTCCGTAAAGAAGCTGCGGGCAGGGGCCCGGAGATAGGGGCGGGGTACGGTCGCCCGCATGGCCGACGCTCTGATGGTGACCTCTTCATTCCTTCCGGGCCGCGGGGCATAGAGAGCTACCTCGCCGAGCTCTGCGAGCTGCTGGCGCCGCGGGTCGCGGTGCTGGCGCCACCGCAGCGGGACGGCGAGGCCTTGCCCTCGGACCTCGCCTACCCGACCACGCCGGGACCGGGTTCGATGTTGTGGCCGAGCAAAGCCGTCACGGCCGCGATCGTGGAGAACGCGCGCCGCTACCGCACGAACAAGATCATCTTCGGCACGCCGTGGCCGCTGGCGTTGCTCGGCCCCCGTTTACGCGCGGCCGGTTTGCGTTATTCCGTCATCGTGCACGGAGCGGAGCTGACCGTGCCCGCAGCGGTACCGCTCCTGCGCCGGCTGGTGGCCCGGGCTCTTGGCGATGCGGAGCTGCTGTTGCCGGTGAGCGACTACACGGCACAGCAACCACGGCGCTGCTGCGCCGCATGCACTTGCCGGTGCCATCGACGCAGCGGCTGCGCCTGCGCCGACATCGATCGCTTCCGACCCGGTCTGGACGCCGGCGACGTCAGGTCTCGTCTCGGGCTCAACGAACGATCGAAGATCGTGCTCTGCTTCGGGCGCCTGGTGCCCCGCAAGGGGGTGGACCGCTTGATCGCCGTGATGCCTCAGGTGGCCGAGGCGGTTCCCGGCGCGACCCTCGTGGTGGGTGGCATGGGGCCCGAGGAGGCCAAGCTGCGTGCGCTGGCCCGGCGCGTGGGCGCGCCGGTCGTGTTCGCGGGCCGCGCTGCTGACGAGGATGCGCCCGTCGTCTACTCCACCGCCGACGTGTTCGCTCTCCCGGTGGTGGACCGTTGGTTCGGGCTCGAGATCGAAGGACTGGGTGTCGTCCTGCTCGAGGCCTCGGCCTGCGAGACGCCGTGTGTCACCGGGCGGTCGGGGGAACACCAGAAGCGGTGATCCACGAAGAGACCGGTTTCGTGGTCGATGCCCGCCGCGACGCCGAGTTGGCGCACCGGATCATCGAGCTCCTCTCCGACGAACCGAAGCGGCGCGCCATGGGGGCCGCAGCTCGTCGCCACGTGACCGCGCGCTTCTCTGCTTCGATACCACCGAAACCACTGCTCGATTGGCTGGCGGAGGGATAGCATCGGGCGGGTCCGCCGTCGAGCGAGGAGAACCCATTTGAGACTGCGAGTTGCGCACCCCGGTCATGCCCTTCGAGTCAGACATCGACCAGATCGAGCGCGACCTGGAAAAGATCGACCGGCACCTCAAGGACTTCAAAGAAGAGGTGACCGCGGACGTGCGCATCTCCAACGGGAGCGGAGCGCCGCAGAAGCACGTGGTCATCGAGCTGAACTACGGACGCAATCACCTGGTCGCCAAGGCCGACCACGCCGACTGGGGACAGGCGGTTAGAACCGCCCGCGAAGAGCTGCTGCGACAGATGAAGGATCGTTCGCGGGGACACAGCTCGCGCCTCCAAGCACCTCTAAGGGGTTCCATATGCGGGATGCTCAGCAGACGCGCCGGGATCGGCGCGAGGACATCCTGCAGGCGAGTCTCCATCTGTTCGCCACGAAGGGCTTCCACGGAACCTCGATGCGCGACATCGCGCGAGGCGGGAGATAACCGAGGGCCTGATCTACCACTACTTCGAATCCAAGCGACCTGTTCCGCGCCATCATCGACGAGTACTCGTTCCTTCCGCTGTTACGCACGCTTCCCGACCTCGCCGAGCAACTGGACCTGCGCGCTGTTGATCGTGCTGGCGCGCGGGTTCTTCGACGTCTTGAAGCAGAACACCGAGCTGGCCCGCTTGTTGTTGCAAGAGGTGCAGGTCTTCCCCGAAGAGAAAGAGGCGTTCTTCGCCGACGCGGTCAACGAATCGATCATGGAGCTGGCCTGGATACTCGAGGGCCGGATGAACGAGCGGGCGCGCACCCAGGTGGACCCTCAGGTGGCCGCCCGCTTGTTCTTCAACGCGTTGCTCGCGTTTTCGTCGAGCAAGAGATCCTGGGCGGCAAGCACATGCTCCCGGCGGACGAGGGCACCTACATCCAGCACCTCGTCGACATGTTCGTGAAAAGACTGGGGTCCGGCCGATCGAGATCAACCGGACCCAAAGCCCTCTAACCGTTCACTGTTAACTGACCACCGCCGGCGGTGGCTGAGTTAGCAGAGAAGGGGTCAGATCAGGGAGTCGATCTTCTCTATCACCGTGATGCGGTTCTTCGTGCCTTCCTCGTAACGACGGATCGTCTTGAGCTCGTTGCTCTCGAGCGTGTCGAGACGGTCGTTGATCTCGCCGACCGTCAGCGCGCCGTAGGTCGAGATCGGCAGGTCGACGAACTTCGCCTCGACGGCCTCCAAGATGGTGGAGCGGTTCTCGTGGCTCCGCTCCCACTTGTAGACCTTGGCGAGCTCGGTCTGGGTGAGCCCGGCGAGCTGAGAGATGATCTCAGCCGCGGTCAGAGACGCGTAGCTCTTGATGGCAAGCTCGCTGGCCTTCTTGGGGGCCGCGACCCGAGGAAGCTTCGGAGCGACCGAGCCGGCTGCTGCCGTGGCCCGCTTCAGTGGTCTTGCGAGCGGTCTTGCTGACCTCCCGTTGGACGTCGTCGACGGCGTCTTCGACCTTGTTCTCGACCTGGCGGGTGCGGCGACGGACCAGTCGCTCGACCGGCTCCATACGGTCCTCCCCACGCTCGATCAGACCTTCGAAGGCCTGGCGGATGCGGCGACCGTTCAGGTCGGAGAGCTCGTCGCGGACCTTGGAGTAGGCGCCGAGAGGCAGGTACAACCCGAGCTCGACCGCCTTCTCACGGATGTTTCCCAGTGATTCGAGCCTGCTGGCCATGGTTACCTCCTGTGCTTGCGGGTGCTTGCAACTGTTATACCACCGCTAGCAACAGCTAAACAAGTGCCACCTGGGCCAGGACGCCGCTCGGGATCGAACGCAGCGATGCCGTCCAGTCGCAGTCCGAAAGACCCTCCAGGGCGGCCACCGCCCGCTCGACATGGCCGGCCGCCTCTTCATGGGCGAGATCGAGGCCCCCGCTGGAACGCAGCAGGGGCAGAACGGTATCCAGATCGTGCTCACCGGCCCCCAGACGCGCGGCCAGCTCTTCGGAACGAGCCGCTCCTATGAGGACCGGAAGCGTGAAGACGCCCTCTTTCAGATCCGTGCCCGGGGTCTTGCCGGTCACCTCGGGGTCACCGATCAGGTCCAGCAGATCGTCGACGATCTGGAAGGCGAGGCCGAGGTGGCGCCCATACGATCTCAGGGACTCCCTGTGTTGCTGAGCGCCCGAGGTGGCCGCCCCCAACTCGCTGGCCGCACCGAAGAGCGCGGCCGTCTTCAGCTCGATCGTGTGCCGGTATTCATCCGCATCCCGGCGCGGGTCCCCGACCGCGGTGGTCTCCACGATCTGGCCCTCGCAGACCTCCGCTATGGCCCTCGACAGGATCCCGGTGACGTCTCCTCCCGCGGTGGCCGCGAGCACGCAGCCTTTCGCGAAGAGATAGTCGCCTGCGAGGACCGCCACCTCGAGCCCCCACTTCGAATGAACCGTTGGAGCGCCACGGCGCGTCTCGGTCTCGTCGATGACGTCATCGTGATACAGCGTGGCGAGGTGAACCAGCTCGATGGCCGCGGCCGCCAGGTCGGTCTCGCTCCTGCCGACCTCGCCCGCTCTCGACGCGATCAGGACCAGGGCCGGGCGCACGCGCTTGCCTCCTGCTTTGATCAGGTGGGTCGACGCCTCACCTACGAGAGGAACGTCGGACGAGCCCGCCGTCGAGAGCAGCAGTTTCTCCACCCGGAGCATGTCCTCGACGAGCCATGAGGGACCGATCACCGGCCCGAGGAGCCGTTGCCCAACACCTGTACGCAGTAGCGACGCGAGCGCGAGGAATCGAGCTCGACGAATAACACGCGTTGCTGGGGGCCGAGCGCCAGTTCGCCGCCCGCCACCGGGATGCACTCGGAAGCCTTTCCCGCCATGACCTGGAAGATATGCGCGGGGGCGTTGGCGGGCTCGTCGTCGACCAGGTTCTCCGTGCGGATACCGAGGTCATCGTGCGCGTAATAAGCCTGTTCAGGGGCCAGGCGGTGCATCGCTTCCTCGAGCGCCGCCCGCATGGCCGAGGTCGGGGCGGCAAGCAGAACGCAGCAGGTGGTGTGAGGGGAGAAGATCAACACGCTGCCCTCCTCCACACCCGACGCCTGGACCGTCCGCATCACTTCGTCGGTGATATCTACCGTGTCGAGACGCCCGCCGGTCTTGGTCTCGAACTGCTGGAAAAGGATCATGTCCCCATTGTCGGCCACGACGACGCCTAATCACCTGGGCACCCGCCCGAGTCCTCTGAACATCCGTTCAAAGGTTGGCCGGACGGTCGGCTGGGTAAGGCACCCGAAGAAGAGAACCGTCCAACCAGGAGGCGAAAGATGAACCCCCTTGTCAAGAAGGCCGCGGCAGCTCTAGCGATCAAAGAGCTTTTCGACAGGTTCCAGGAGTCTCGACGCCCCCAGCAGTCGTTCGTGGCGCGCAACAAGAGCAAGGCGCTGTGGGCCGGCCTCCTCGGTGGTGTCGGGTACCTCTACAAGAACGGCAAGCTGGGGCCGCTCGCGGACAAGGCCAAGGGCCTCATGGGCCGCCCGTCGCCTCAGCCCGAGCCGGCCGCCTACCCTTCTGGTCCCACCTTGGAGACCAGCGGGCCCGTGGACCCGGCCGACGTAGACCGGCCTCTCGAGCCGTCCCACAACTAGGGGCCGAGGAAGCAGACCTCGCCCGGGGGCGGAGGTAGGAAACCCGACAGAAAGGGAGAACCCCCCCTTATGGCCTCTGAAGTGTGGTCCGACGACGGCTCCGACCGCGCCCTGGTCATCGCGTTCCAGGACGGAGACGAGGCCGCGTACGACGAGATCTTCAAGCGCTACCACGGGCGCGTGGAAGCCGTTTGCCGCCGGATGTTGCCGACCGCTCAGGACGCCGAAGAGGCGGCTCAGGAAACTTTCCTCAAGGCCTACGTTGCTCTGACCCGCTTCAACGGCAGCTTCTACCTCGGGGCATGGCTCAGCCGGATCGCCACCAACGTTTGCGTGGACCACCTCCGCTCGAAGTCGCGATCGAACCTGGTGGCTCTTCCAGAAGACCAGGACGATCTGATCACCGAGCAGGGTCCCGAGGATCTGGTCGTCGGAGCGCACCCGCGCCTCGTCAAGGCGATCCAAGGCATCCAACCGCTTCACGCCAGCGCGCTCGCGCTGCGAGCGCTCGAGGGGATGTCGCATCAAGAGATCGGCAGACGTCTCGACATGACCCCCACCCAGGTGAAAGCTCTTCTCCACCGAGCCCGATCCTCGCTGCGCAAGGCATGGGACAAAGCCGAGGGCTGGGCCCTGGCTCCGGTGATCGGGTTGAGATACCTGATCAACGACCGGGCCGCCGCAGATGCGGGACGTCTCGCGTCGTTCACACCGTCGGCCGGGCCGTTCCTCATGGAGAAGGTGGCCGCGACCGCCGCGATAGTGGTGGCCGCCGCTTTGACGGGGCTTCCCTCTGCCCCCGAGGGCCCCGCGACGCCCCCCCCTCGCCGAAAGCCGGCGGTCGCCGCTCCGGCGGCTGTGAAAGTCCAGTTCCCCCCTCGAGATGAGGCTCCGGTCGCTGCCGCTGAGAAGAGGGCACGGTCCTACGTCGAGGCTCCTCCCGCGCCGGAGACCATGACCGCTCCTGTGGCGCTCGACGAGACGCCTGCTACCGACCTGGCCGCGGGTCTCACCCGAGGCGTCCGCAAGACATTGCAAGACGGGGGCGGCTCACCCAAAGAGGGTGCGAGGAAGGAGAGCAAGAACGAATCTCCCGTTGGGCCTACCGCTGCCGAGGCCGACAAGGTCGTCAAGCGCGTGAGGAAGACGGTGACCGCCGTCCAGGACGCGGTCGCCCCCTAACCGCGTCTTCTGTCCGCGCCCTGGTATATCCAGGAGATGAGCCCCACCCACAGCCACGAGACCAACCGGCCGCCTGGCCGGTACGCGGCCATCCCCGGCCCCCCCGCTCCGCCGCCTTCTTTCTTAGAGGAAGGTCCCTTCCGCATCCTGTGCGAGATCGAACCTCCTCGCCGACCCGACATCGAGCACGTTCGTCACCAGATCGAGGTCTTGTCTCCGGTCACCGACGGCTTCCTGATCCCCGACAACCATCTCGGGCGGGCCACCGTGTCCAGCGTGTCGGTCGCGCACGAGGTCGCTTACATGGGGGGCCTCTCCATCGCGTGCATGAATGCCCGCGACCGCAACCTGCTCGGGTTCCGCCGCGACCTGTTGACCGCGGCCGCCTACGGCGTCGACCATTTCTTGTTCGTTTACGGCGACGCCCCCAAGGAGGGCCGTCGCACCGAGGACCTGACCGTGAGAGGGATGCTCGACGAGGTCCGCTCCTTCGGCACCGGCCCCTTGTTCCAGGGCTACCCCGACTTCCGCATAGGCACGGTGGCGAAGGTGAACCGACCCCTGGGGTGGCGCACCCGCGCCGACTTCATCTTCGTTCAGATCAGCTATTCGTTGGATCGGTTGATCCGGTGGCGGGAGTCGCTCACCTTCGACGGAAAGATCTACGCGGGAGTGCTGGTGCTGGCGAGCGCTCGCATGGCCCGCAGCGTCAACGCCTCGATCCCGGAGATCCGCATCCCCGACAACATCATCGACAAGCTAGACGACGGCCCGCACGTCGGCGTCGACCTCGCCTGCCAACAGATCGCAACGCTCAAGGAATCGGGAGCCTTCGACGGGGTCCACCTGGTGCCGGTGGGCCGCTTCGAAGAGGTAGCCGCCCGGCTCGCCACGGTCCGCTGACCCCGGTGCTGTGAGACATCTCCCGCGTAGGCGCGGGATACCTCGCAAAGCAAGGCTCGACTAGGCGAGGGCCGGGAGGAGCTCGGTCTCGCAGAACCTCAAGAAACCCTCTTGGTCCGGGCCTATCTGGTGCATCCAGATGTGGGTGTAACCGGCGTCGGCGTACTTGCGCACCATCGCTACGTGACGCTCGACATCGGGACCGTAGGCGAGCTTGTCTTTGATGTCGTCGGCGGTGACGCTGCCGCCGACCTGCTCGAAGTGCCGCGGTAGCGGAAGCTCTTGGGTCGTCTCACCCGGCGCACCGATGTTCGGCCACCACTTGAGCGTCGTCTCGAGCGCCTCGTCGTCGCTGCGGGCCCAGCAGTTCTGGATCTCGGCGTACTTGGGTTTGCTGCGGCCTCCGGCTTCGTCGAACGTGCCGAGCGTCTCGGAGTCCGGAGCAGGCTGATCAGTCCGTCGCCCTTCTCGCCTGCGAGCTCGAGAGCCTTGTCGCCGCTCGCCGCTATCAACAACGGGATGGGCCGGTCCGGGGCGTCGTAGATGCGGGCGTTCTCGACCGTGTAGAAGCGGCCGGAGTGGTTGGTGTTCTCGCCCTTCCACAGCTTCCTCATGACGTCGATCGCCTCTTCGAGCATGGCTCTCCTGATGCCGGCGCGCGGCCACTTGTCGCCGAGCACGTGCTCGTTCAGATGCTCACCGGTCCCGAGGCCGAACGAGAAACGGCCCTCGAACAACTGGGCACAGGTCGCGGCCGCGTGAGCCACGATCGCAGGGTGGGTCCGGATGATCGGCGCGGTGACGCCGGTGATCACCTCGATCCTCTCGGTCGCCTGGGCGACCGCGCCCAACACCCCCCACACGAACGGACTGTGGCCCTGCTGATCGATCCACGGGTGGAAGTGATCCGAGATGGCCGCGAAGGTGAAACCGATCTCCTCGGCCCTCTGCGCGTAACGCACCAGTCCCGTGGACCGTGTTCCTCGCTCGAGAGCTTGTATCCGTAGACGGGCATGCCCCAGGGGCTACCCGGGCGGATGGCGCCTAAACGCAGAAAGAGGGCCCCGAGGGACCCTCTTTCAAGCAAACATCGAGCTAGATGGAAAAGATCAGCGAGCTCGGAACCCGGACGATCTGTGACCTGGCCGACTCGCACACCCCGTTGCGAGGAGCGATCGCCCGGTAGTCCTTGGTGCGACGCACCCGGACACGGAACGAGTAGTCGCCGCCCTGGGTGGTTGTTCGGGTCCCGATCGTCCGGAAGCGTCCGCCGCCCGGCAGGGCGAGCCTTCAGCCTCACCGTCTGGTTGCTAGGAGAGCAAGCCTCGGAACCCGAGGAGATCTGGCCGAACAACCGCACCCGGCGACCCTTGGGGACCGGCGGCGGCTGGCGTCGAGCGAGATGTCTCGCTCGCCGCTCACCGCGAACGTGATCCTGGTTCCGGCCGAGGGCTCACCGGTGACGAAGGTGTCGTCGTCGGTCTCGTCGAGCCAACCGAAGACATCGAGCTGGCCTTCCGAAGCCGTAGAGACTCCGAAGACGAACCGGCCCGATGGATCGAGCTCGCCCTCGATGTGACGGGTACCGTCGGAGTGGATGCCTGCTACGTGCTCGCCCGAGTCGGGCACACGAGTGGGAGTGGCATCGTCCGGGCTACAGAACGTGGCGCCCTCGCCGGACGCATGCACGTCCACATTGGCGCCGGGGAGAGCGTTGCCGCTCTCTTCCCGGTCAGAACGAAACGCTGACAATCACCCACGGTGGCCGAAGAGTTTCCCGGCTCCAGGAACACCTGGCGGAGAGGCGGCGGAGGCGATTGACCGAAACCGAGCCGGGAGCCCCCGCTGGCCTCTGTGGCAGCTTGAACGTCATCGTCGTTCTCGTCCGCCCACGCGCTGATGGTGGTGCCCCCAATGCTGTCGGAGAACAAAGCAAACGTGAACGCACCGGCGTTGTTCGTGCCAGAAGCTCTCGACTCGATGTGCTTCTCGTCGGCCTGACCCACCCTGTTGGTCTCACCCTGCATACCGGCCGGCGCCAGATCCGAGCACCGGCGCGTGTTCTCGGTGCTGTGGGGCCCGCTGTTCGGTGGCTGGAAGTCACTCGTCGTGTTGGCGATCGCTGCGAACTGAAGCTGGTCGTTGGGGCCGACGGCGTGGATGTCGATGTTCGCCCCGATCACCGGACGGTTCTGCTGATCCAACACCCGGGCGACGAACGTGCTGCTGCACTCGGAGACTTTGGTTTGGGCCGCCTCCGGGTCGATGGCGACCCGCGCTGGCACCGAGGTGAAGGTGGTGACACGGTGGGCATCACCGGCGTCGTCGGCCGCCGCGTTCGCGGCCGTCGGAGGGGAGTTTGGTTCGCGATGGCGGCGATAGCGGTGACCCCGGAGAAGGAGATCTTCTCCGGCAACGTGCACCGGACGCTGGCCGAGCCTCCGCTGACGTTTCCGCTCCCGCACTGCACCCACTCGGGATCCGTGCCCGGTCGAGAGGTGGTGAAGAGGACACGGACCTGACGAGCGCCATCGCTCGTTCTGACGTCCACCAGGGTGCGCGGCAAACCGTCCTTCGGCGTGAAGAATCCAAGCTGGCCCCCGTTCACCGGGAACAGGATCTCGGCCGTCTCCGACTGCCCCACCATCCCGTTTCGAATCGTCACCGTCTGCTCGTCGGCTTGACCCATCTGGATCCCGCCGCTGAAGAGGATCGCTCTGACGGTGTACTGCCCGTCGACCAACCCTGCGAGCGAATGGAAGGCCTCGAACGTGTCGCTACTTGCCTACCCGGCTGGCCTCGATCGTCACCGAGTTGCCGCCGGCGGGCCGGATCTCGAACTCGACGAAGGCATCCGGCGGAACGCTCGGCACCCACGCGACGAAGTGATAGGCGCCGTCGATGTCGGTTTTGGTCGACAGCTCCGGACTGGGGTTGTAATCGGACGGGTTCAACAACTCGATCGACGGCGCTGCGTGAGCCGGTGAGAGCGGCAACAGCGCGCCGATCATCACCGCCAGCACTAACAAGGCACTGCTCTTCATCTTCTCTTCCTTCCTAGGTGCTTCTGGACTTGGAGCTATCGCTCGCAGCGGATCTTGGAGTCTCGGCCTGCGCCGGCCCGGCAGGTGTCGCGGCCGCTGCCACCGTCGAGGCGGTCGCTGCCGCGTCCGCCCCTCAGAAGGTCCCTGCCACGATTGCCTCGCAAGAGGTCGTTGCCGCTGGCGCCGATGATCGTGTCGTTGCCGCCGCGGCCTCGGATCCTGTCGTCGCCGCCCCGGCCACATATGACGTCGTCGCCGCTCGTGCCGTTGAGGACGTTGTTCTTTGCGTTGCCCGTGATCGTGCAGCGGGTTCCGCTTCCGCCGCCCCAGTGAACGATCGAGTTGTCCGATCTCTCGTTGGCGTCGAACACGTCGTTGTCGTCTTGGTCCACCCACGCCAGGATCTGCGAATCTCCGCTGCTGCTGGAGGTGACACCGAAGACGAACTTGCCGCCGTCGTTGGTCTCGCCCTCCGTGTGATGACTGTCGATGCCGTCCTCTTGGTGGATACCCTCGTCGAACTGGTTAAAGGACGCAGAGTGCTCGCCCCGGTCCGGGAACCGCCGCGGGGAACCATCCTCCAGATCACAGAACTCGGGATCGGTGTCGGTGGGGCCGGTGAGGTGAACGTCGACATTCACGTCGGCGATCCCGAGGCCCGAGCCGTCATTGACGGACAGCTCGAACCTCTTGCACTCGGCGGTCTTTCCAGCCGTCTCCGCCGGCTCGAGCGAGACGACGGGGTTGGCCTCGAAGCCGAAGACCCGGTGAGCGTCGCCCGACTGCCGGATCCTGCCGACCTCACGGCCCTCGATCGTCTGACATCCCGAGGATTCGCAGATGAAAGACAGTGCAGCGATACCCGTCACCTCCGCCGGGAAGTCTTTGGTGCCGTCGCCGTCCGGATCCTGCAGGCTGCACTTGCCCGCGAAGTTCTGCGTCGCTCCGCCCCCCGACAGGGTCACGGAGCCGCACCTGATCCAGTTGGCGCTGGAGCGAGACTCACGGGCCGCCGTCTTGGTGTAGTAGAACTCGACCCCCCGTGCCGCCGCGCTCGCGACCCCCTCGACCGTGGTCTCTCCCTTGTCGAAAGGTGCCACTGCTGAATCCAGAGGGCGAGTGATCTCGGCGGTCTCCCGGGTGTTGTTGACGACCACGGCGCGGTCTTCACGCTTGTCGGTGCCGGTTATCTGGGCCCGGAGCGTGTAGCTGCCGTCAGGGACGTTGACGTCCCAGAAGAACTCGAAGGCATCGGAGTCACCGACCCGGCTCGCGTCGCCGATCTTCGTGAACGGCCCACTCGATGACGAGCCGATGAAGTACTCGACGCCCGGAACGACATCGGGCAGGTCGACCCGGCTCACGATATGGAAGCGCTCGTCGGCGTCACGCCTCCTGGAGATGGTGTCTCCTGAGCCCCCGCCGTAGCCCGACGGGTTGACGAAACGGACCTCGGCGTCTTGTGCCGTGGCCGCCGACTTGTTGCTGGCATTACCGGCCGGCTCGCTGGATCCCTGAACGTCGTTGTCCTGGTTCTTCTCGCCATCGATCCAGGCGGTGACCTGCGTGGTGCCGCTGGCGGTTGCGATGAGCCCGAACACGAAGTTGCCCTCGCCGTCCGTCTCACCCTCGGTGTGCTGAAGCTGGGGGACATCCGGCGAGCTGCTCTTGTGCGAGGACTCACCGGCATCTTCGGGATCGTGCTCCCCCTGATCCGGAGCGCGACGCGGGGTACTGGTGTCCAGCTCGCAGAAGTCCAGGTCGTTGTTGGGTCCCGACGCATGGACGTCGACGTTCACGTTCGGCAGGACGGCGGTTCCCGCCCTTGCGCGCGCGATGAACTTGGTGCACTCGCCCACTGCGGACGAGGTGGCCCTCGGAACGATCGACAGCGACGCAGGCGCCGGAAGCCATTGCGCTCTCAAGCTTCCCAATACCTCGCCGGATTCAAGGATGTCGTCTTCGGGCGCACGGACATCGGTCTCGGTGGCTATGGGCTCGTCATCGACCCACGCGGTGATCTCGGTGAAACCGGGGCTCCTGGAGAACACGAAGAACCGGAAGATCCCGGGGCCGAACCTGAAGGGCGTTCCCGACGGCGAGGCAGTGTCCAACCCCGTGCCGGCCAGGCTTTCGATGTGCTTGATGTCGGGTCCGCCGGGAACGTTGTGGTCGCCCTGGGCTTCGGCCGGGTCCCCACGATCGTCTCCTGGCACGTCGATGAAGTCCGGACAATTCCTGGCGCTCTCTTTCTCATGAGAGGCCCCGTCCGGGTCCTTGTAGTTGCTGTCGGAGCTGGACGTGTTCGAGTTCTGGTCGGAGCCGAAACCCACCTGGTCGTCGGGGCCCTGGATGTGGACATCCAGGTTGGCCCCTTGGACGGGCCGACCCAGCTGGTCCCTGACGATCGCGTCGAACCTGAGACAGCCGTTGGGGGCATTCGGGGAAGTCGCTGCTCGCGGCGGGACCGCCTGTCGCCGCTGGCTCGTCGGCTGGATCGCGGTCCCGCCCACGTCGACGCCTCTAAGCTCGACCGTCATCTGCTCTACCCGCTGAAGGTATGGCTGAACGCGGTGAGCATCCGCGGAGTCCTGAGTGAACGCTGCCGTCGTGACGAACTCGGGACTGTCGTCCTCGATCGCTACGGCTGCTATGGCGGTGACTTGCGACGGAAGGTCCTTGCCGCTGAGACCGCACGTTGCGGCAAAGGGCCGGGTGTTGGTCTCTGAGTTCAAGGCGCCCAGACGCACTTGAGCACAGTTGGTGTACTTGACCGGAGATCCCGGCGCGCTCGTCGAGTAGAAGACGAAGACCCGCTGGGAATCACCGCTCGCCGAGCCCTCGACGACGGTTCTGAACAAGCCGACCTTGGGCTTGAAGAACCCCAGCGGGCCGTTGTTGGTCGGAAAGGAGATCTCCGCGGTTTCCTCGCCTTGGTCGATCTCCGCGGGCGTCTCGTCGCTGGCGACCTCCTCGAATCCCCCCGGGGTGGCCTGGAACAACCGCACCTTGAAGGTGCCGCCGCCAGAAAGGGCGTCGGGGATGTCCCAGAAGAACTCCCAGGTGTCGCTGGATCCGGACACCTGATTGAGGGTTCCGACGGTAATCTCGTTCAGCCCCGTCGGCTGGAAATAAGCCTCCACGACGGCGTTGGCCGGCGCATCGCGCGTCACCGCCACGACGTGATACTGCCGATCGAATCCGTCGAACTTGTCGCTCAGCTTGGGGGGATCCCCGCTGCCCGGCGGACGCGGGGGCGCCGTGAGATTGGGGTCGTACGCAGGACTCGGGTTGAGCAGCTTGATCGCGGGACCCGTCTCGGGGGCCGGGCTCTCGGTCGCCTGAGCGAACACCACTGCCCCCCCTGCACCGGAGGAAGCCCCGATGAGGCCGAGCAACATCACCAGCAGCGAAGCCACGAAGGCCAACACGAAGCGGGCCACAGCCTGCGGATGTTGGGCCCTCATCACCGTCACGTTCGAGAACTTTTTCACCGACACCTCCTGGAAGGGCACTACCGAAGAATGAGTGGAACTGGTTTGGTTCTAAGAGAGATCCGCGTCCACTGAGTATGGCTGAGGGGCCGTTCGGGAGCCACTACTCTCCGTAAGGACCGCCACATCCACTCAAACGTTGCACGAGGGCTCAAAGTTCCCGCCGGGACGAAAAAAGAGGCCCCCAGAGGGGCCTCTTTGCTGGGCGGCGAAGTCTTACCGGGTCCGGATGGTGATCTGGCGGCTCGTGTTGCCGACGTGGTCGTCGTCCTGGCTGTTCCACTTCACCCGGAAGACGGCCCTGTTGAACCTGGCCCGGAACACGTAGTTGGCGAACGAGCGCTTGTTGAGGATGATCGACCTTGAACCTCACGAAGCGACCGTTCTTCTTGCGCTGCAAGATCATCTTGGTCCCGTCATGCTGGGGACGGAGCGAGCCCTTGATCCGGATGCGATCGCCCCGCTCGGGGTTGTTCTCGCTCGGGGTGATCCGAAGCTTGACCCGCACCAGGACCGTGACCTCGTCCGAGGTGTCGCCCTCGCAGTTGTCGTCGGCCTCTACCACCGCTATGTAAGCGGCGCTCTTGGTGGGGCGATCCGTCACCGTGAAGCGGCCCTGGGAGTCGGTCGAGGCCGAGAAGACGTCTATGAAGCTCGGTGGTGCCCAGCACACGGCGGCGGATCTGGACGAACTCGTTGCCGTCGGCGCACGATTGGTCGTTGCTGAGGATCTGTCCCGAGAACGTGACCTGGCGTCGGCTCGCGGACCTGGCCGTCGTCGGCCGTAAGCGTCACAGTGCGCTGCGCCGGGGCCGGAGTGGTGGTGGTGGCGGTTCCGGTGGGGCTTCCCGTCAGCGGTGGGCGACGCGGTCCCGGTTGTCGATGGAGACCCTGTAGGAGTGGGGGTGGCGGCGGAACACTCTGAGGTGTCGGGGGCAACGCCGGTGGGGCTGGGAGCGGCCTGACCCGAACCCACGGTCGCGTTGCCGACGCCTCCGCCGTGCAGTGCAGGTCGTCGAAGTCCTCGTCTGCGAACGCCGTGATCTGCGTGCCGCCGGAGGTGTCGCTGACGAGCCCGAACACGAAGTCGCCGTTGACGCCGGTACCCGTGGAGGTGGATTCGATGTGCTTGACGTCGGGACCTGCCAGCACGTTGTGCTCCCCTTGCTGGCCGCCGGTCGAGTTGGCGGGACACCTGAAAGCCACCTCGGTCGTATGACCTCCGGAGTTGGGAGGCTGGTTGGGCGAGGTCCCGTTGCCGCTCGTGTCGAAGCGGAGCTGGTCGGTGGGGCCCTGGGCATGGACATCCACGTTGGCGCCTGTGACCAAGCGGCCGAACTGGTCGAAACCCGGGCGGTCAGGAAGGCGCATTGGTTCGGCTGCACTGATTGGCCGGAGGGGGTGACCGTGACGGACGACGCATCCTGTCGGTACGGGAAGACCCGATGCGCGTCCGAGGAGTCGTTGAAGACGTCGCTGGGGCTGACCTGGGACGTAGCCGTGTCGTTCGTAAGAAGGGCCACGGCGGTCACGACGCTCGCCTGGCTCGCGGTCAGATCGCAACGTGCGCGGACCTGGTTTCCGAACGTGCCCGCATCGACGTCGACGGCCCGGGTCAGCGGCCCACAGGCGACGAAGTTCGGCTCGTCCCCCGGGGGCGAGGTGGAATAGAAGGCCCGGATGAAGGTCGTTCCCACGCTCGCCGTCCCCTCGACCAGGAACGCGCTGCTGCCGTTCTCCAAGATGAAGTAGCCGAGGCCGCCCGCGTTGGCGGGACTGGTGATCTCCACCGTCTCCGCCGCCGGCTCCGGGTCACCGCTGCCCTCGCTGCGATTGAGCGTCACGGTCTCCTCGTCTGCGTCCACACGAGAGCCGCTCGAGAACAGCGTGGCCCTGAGCGTGTAGGTGCCATCGCTCAGCGACTGGAAGGAGCCGAGTTCAGGTTCCAGAAGAAGTCGAAGGTGTCGTCGCCCCGGCGAACACCGTCGCCGATCAAGATCTTGGTCCCGTCCTGACGCTGGAGCTCGAACTCGACGAAGGGTTGGGAGGGCACGTCACCTACGTAAGCGTTCAGGTGGTACAGGTTGTCGACGTCGAACTTGTTCGACACCTCGAGCGACGTGGACTTGGAGGGGTTCAGGAACTCGATCGAAGGACCGATCGAGGTCCGCGTTGGTGCCCCCTGCGCTAGGGCGGACCGCTCGTCCGACACCAGGAAAGCCAATCCCTCCGTCACAGCCAACGTCAGGATGATCCCGACCGTTGTCGCCAGAACCGTCCTGGCCTTCGTCCTCGATCCAGCCGCCACCGTTACCCCCGCTTGCTCGCCCTATCTGAAAATGAAAGGACCCGGCGCAGAACGCCGGGCCCTTTGTCTTTACATACGGTCAGACTCTACGACCCTGTGCCTATCGGGTCCGGATGGTGATCTGACGGCTCGTGTTGCCGACGTGGTCGTCGTCCTGGCTTCTCCACTTGACCCGGAATACGGCCCTGTTGAACCTGGCCCGGAACACGTAGTTGGCGAACGAGCGCCTGTTGAGGGTATCTACCTTGAACCTCACGAAGCGACCGTTCTTCTTGCGCTGCAGGATCATCTTGGTGCCGTCGTGCTGGGGACGTACCGAGCCCTTGATCCGGATGCGCTCGCCCCGATCGGGGGTGTTCTCGCTCGGCGTGATCCGGAGCTTGACCCGCACCAGGACCGTGACCTCGTCGGAGATGTCGCCCTCGCAGTTGTCCTCGGCCTCTACGACCGCGATGTAGTCGGCGCTCTTGGTCGGTCGGTCGTTCACGCTGAAGCGGCCCTGGAGTCGGTCGAGGCCGAGAAGACGTTTCTGAAGTCGGTGGTGCCGAGCACGCGGCGGCGGATCTGGACGAACTCGTTGCCGTCGGCGCAGGATTGGTCGTTGCTGAGGATCTGTCCCGAGAACGTGACCTGGCGTCCGCGCGGATCTCGCCGTCGTCGGCCGCGAGCGTCACGGTGCGCTGGCTGCCGGGGCTCGTCGTGTTGGTGCCGGTCGGACTGGCGGTGTTGGTGCCGCTTGGTTGTCGGCGTCCCGGTGGGAGTCCCGCGTCGGGGTCCCGCTCGGGCTGCCGGTGGTCTGACCTGGAGTGGGCCTCGGGCAGGTCGTCTGCTCTGTGGAGATGCCCGTGGGGCTCGGCGGATCCTGACCGAAGCCGATGCTGGCGACGCCTGCGGCCTCTTCGCTGCAGAAAAGGTCGTTGCCGTCCTCGTCCGCCCACGCGGTGAACTGTGTGGCACCGGCGTTCGGGCTGAAGAGCTGGAAGGTGAAGGCGCCGTTGTCGTTCGTCCCCCCGGCCTGGGACTCGATGTGCTTCCGGTCCGACTCTCCGGCCCGCTCGTGCTCGCCTTGAAGGCTCGTGCTGGAGGTCCCCAGGGGGGGGTTGCCCTCGCAGTTGATGGATCCTTCGGTGGAGTGTCCACCTTGATCCGGCGCCTGCGAGCGCGATGTGTTGTTGCCGCTGGAGTCGTCGTCGTCGAAGGACAGGCCGTCGCTGGGCCCTCCGCACTGACGTCTACGTTGACCGGCGACCCTGCGCTGGACCGTCTGCTGGTCGAAGACCTGCGCGGTCATGACCCTGCTGCAGGCGGCGGCCCTCCGTGCTGTTGGCGTCGACCCGCTGCGTCTGGGGCGTGAGGAAAAGACACTGGTGGGATCCTGCTCGTAGCCGAACGCTCTGTGAGCGTCGGCAGACTCTGGGTCACAGGCGGTTTTCGGTGCCCCACCGGGTCCTCATTGAAGTCGTCCGCCCGGGCGGCTATGGCGGTGACTGGGAAGGCCTGTCGCACCAGCCGAGCCGGCAGCGGACGCCATCTGCGGCATTCGCTCGAGGTATCTCTCCGCAGGGTTGGAAGGCGGGCTCCGTTCCCGGAGCGGACTCGGAATAAAGCACCCGCACTCTCCTCGGTGCCAGCGCTGAGGCTACGACGTCGATGACGCCGGTGGCGACGTTGCTGCCTGGAGGGGTATAGAAACCGACCTGTCCGCCGTTTTGGGGATAGGTGATCTCGACCGTGTTCTGGTTCTCGACTGAAGTTCTCGGGCCGGGGCCGCGGGCCGGGTCCTGGTTGTTGATAGACACGGGCTCTTCGTTGATGATGACCGCCTGTTGCTGGACAAGATCGCTCGCAGCGCCCCGGTGGGCGCGAACAAGATCGCTCGCAAGGTGCCCCCTGGGCCGCGGGGACATTCCAATCACATTCGAAGGTTCCGACTCGAAGGTGTCGGGGCCACGGTGGAGCCCAGTCGTTGTTCTGGCAGGGGATCGTGTCGGAGCGTGTGCTGCCCGACGCCTGGAACTGGAACTCGACCATCGGCGTTCTCGGGCACCTGCGTGACCCACGCCACCAGGTGATAGGCGGGTCTGGTTCCGGCTGTGCCGTTCGGCCCGTCTCGAGTTGCCCTCTTGCTGGAGCTCTCGTCGCTGGTGGTCGAGTCCGGGTTGAGCAACTCGATCCGATGGAGTCGGGCTGCTGGTGGTTTGAGCGAAGGCCTGAAAGCCGCCCGGCTTGACCGAGGCGAGGCCCTGCAGCGCCATGACGGTGGCGAGGAGGCCGACGAGGATCGCCAGGACCCTGCGTGCGCTGGTCTTTTCCCTGATCTGCTGAGCGGTCATGAAACTGCCACCTCCTGGAGTCGCCATCTTCCGGCGTGAGCGATAGATGTATCCAGACAATAAGCCCTTATCTCTCTACAACGGCCCCAAGGGGCGGAAGGTTGTCTTCAAGGTGCGCCGTCGGCGAATTGTTTGCCTTGCTGGGGTAACTATGAGCCCAAAACCACGGTGGGCGCCGGTTCTGTCTGACAGCGATGGAGCGGCCGCTTTCTGGCCGCGACTGGACCAGGAGCTAGGAGGCTCTGCGGGCCCTCGCGCGGCGTCGCTTGAGCGAGCCTCGCTCCTTGTCGGTGTAGCCGCCCCAGATCCCGTACTTCTGGTTGGTGTCCATGGCGAACTCCAGACACGGGTTCCTGACGGGGCAGGTGTGGCAGATCGACTTGGCGTGGCTCTCGCGGGTCTGACGCTCGAGCTCGGACTCGCCCTCTTCGGCGCCGAAGAACAGGTTGTTGTCGTACTGGCGACAAGCGGCCTCTTCCTGCCATTCGAGATGCTCGTCGAACTCAACCATGGCCACTTGAGGGCCCTCCTCGCTGTCGGTCGTTGCTTGGTTGATAGAGGTTGTGAGGCGAGGGCTAGCTTCGTAACCGCCTACTCACTTCCACTCAACGACCCCGCCTGCGGTCCTATTCCGGAGTCGTCTCGTATCTGTTATTACGCACGCCGACGATAAAAAGTTGTCTTTTCCTCGACAAAGAGTCGGACGAGCAAGGGGGGTAGAGGCGGTCGGCCTCGCTGGCTCGGCCCCCGTCACGTCGTCGGTCAGCCTCCCGTCACGGGTCTGGGTGCCGTGTCGGTCACGGGACCGACGCCCAGGGCCTGGCTTTGCTAGGTCTTGCGACAGACCACCGACACCAGCCGGTCCTTGACCAGGACCGCGTCCATCAACAGCTCGTCCTCACGGCCCTCGAACCCCTCGGGCACCTCGGCCCCCTCTTTGATGTTCTCTCCGATCGTGTAGCCCGAGACCCAGCGCGCCATCTTCTCGAGCTTGGCGTCGTTAGCCTCTAGCTGGTCGATCCTCACGAACACGCCGGCGGCGCCCACGCTGCTGATCAGGTTGATGTCGTCGTCGGTCTTGTCGAAGACCGCGTTCATGTCGGCGGCGAGCTCTCCTCCGAAGATCGGCCACGCCCCGGACTCGTGCGGGTAGGGCGTCTGGCCGTGGTCGGCGGTGAGGAACAGGACCCACTCGCCCTCGCCGACGCGCTGGTCGAGGAAGTCCATGAAGCGACGGAGGTTGGTGTCTTGGGCTTTGATGATCTCGCCCACCTCGGGAGAGGTCATGCCCCACTTGTGTCCCGCGACGTCCGCGGTCTTGAAGTTGACGTAGAGCAGGTCGGAGATGTCGTCGGCCCCGAATCCTTCGGCCCTCATCATTCTCCGAAGAAGCCACTCCTCGTAGTCCGCGATGGCGGGTGTGTAGTGGACCTCGTCGGGTTCGGCGAGGGGATGGCCGCGCCACTTCCCGTCACGTGAGCCATCACGGGTGTCCAACTCGTCGCCGAAGGCCGCGAGCCGATCCAGATCCGAGATGTCGGGAACGGTGTAGATGTTCTCGTTGGTGTTCGTGAGCCCCGTCAGCTTCTCGAGGATGGCGACCGGGTCCTTGTCTGCTCCGGGCAAGGCGGAGCCGTGTCCGATCATGCCCAGGTGCCAGGTCTTCGAGCCGAGCATCCCGGTGACGGGCTCGTTGTCGAGCGCGAGGTCGTAGGCGTCGGACAGGGTCGTGACCTTCAAACGGTCGGCGGTGAGACCTCCGAAGGGATCGACCTGCTCGTAGTTCTTGTCTCGGATCTTCAAAGAGGCCATCCCGTG
>JAUJPD010000001.1:446446-449159 GCA_030447315.1 Actinomycetota bacterium
GCCTCGGTTGCCGAGACGGTCGCTCACCGCGTAGACGACCACCTTGTAGTCGGTGTTGCGTCGCAGCCGCGAGCAGGGATCGAAAGAAAGCACCCGGGGCCTCACCTGGAAGGTGCTGCCGCACACGCGCCGGCCATCCCGGTAGAGATTCATCGTGCCGGCGAACACGCTGGTGGGATCGATCGGCTCGTCGTAGCGGGCGACGATCTCGATGCCGCGCTCGATGTCGACCCCGTTGCGGCCCGGCGTCCGGCTGGCGATCTGGGGGCCGCGTGCATCGGCGAGGCCGACGGCCGCCGCAGACTCCACGCTCTGAGCGCCCGTTGCATCGACGGCGGCCAGCGCATAGCGGTAGAGCTGACCGTGCTCGGTGGAGAAGTCGTCGTAGGCCAAGGTCTCGGGCGGTAGCTGGGCCAGGAGCGAGTACGGCCGCGACCCGGTGGCCCGGTACAACAACCAGCCACTCACCGGAGTCTCGGGCGCCGCCCACGACAGCCGCAGGACCCCATCCGCTGCCTGAACGACGGTTGGGGGGGCCGGACGTGCGGGACCTGCGATCTTGAAGCGACCGGCCACGAAACGGTGATCGGAGTAACGAGGGTTGGTCGGATGACGCGTGCCCGGCTCCACGCCGGCCCAGCCTGGATGATCGGCGTGCACGGTGGCGGTCTCCATACCGGCGCTGAACAGGTAGTCGATGCGGTTGCGGCGGAAACGAGTAGAGGCGTCGCACGCAACGGTCGCCGCTTTCGGTTCGTGGGTCCACTCGTCGGCCATCGACACACCCGTTGCCCGGTGGAAGTCCCTGACCGTGTCGGTGTAGACCCTTCCCTTGTCGGGTGCGGTCAGCGCCAACCACCACGACAGCGGCGCGGACTCTTCGTTGGGGTCACATTCGCTGGGAGTCTCCATCGCCCGTTTGTTGAAGTCTCCACCGATGATCGTCGGCGCCGTGACCCGCTCCAGTTGGCGGCGAAGCTCGGCCACGTTGCGGTCCAGACAGTTGGACTCTCCGGTGTTGGCGACGTATGCCTTGTCGAAGTGGACGCTCGCCACCGCGAACGGAGCGTTGGTGTCCAGGTCGGTGAGCTGCGCCCACTGGTAGCTGCGGGTGCGTTCGGTCTCGCCGGCTTCGTAACAAGGATCGTTCCACACGTGAGTATCTCCTTGCAGCGCGACGGTGTCGGCGTTGATGATGAACTGGCCGTGCGGAGCGGTAGAGCCCGCGATCTCGTAGCGGAAGTCCGAGCGTTGGCGAAGGAGCTTCTCGAAGATGTCGAGGTTCGACTCGCGCATCTCTTGCACGATGATCACGTCGGGCGCCGCCCCGATCGAGTCACTGCCTCCGTCGAAGGCCGCGGGACGTTTGAGAACCGCGCGAGCGAGCTCGAGCATCATGGCGAAGCGCTGCGTGCCGATCACCTTGTTCTGGGCCGCGTTCACCGTCACCACGTAGAGCTGGCCCGGAGGAGACGGCCGCTGCGGGATCGCGGACTGGGCCGGCGGCACGGCGACCGCTAGCGAAGCAAGCAGCGTGAGGGCCATCAGGAGACGTTTCATCCGTCTATCTTCGGCCGCGTTCCCGTCTGATTTAGACGGAGCAAGCATCCTGAGGTGGGTCGATAGCAACATCTCAGCATGGTGGCATACACGCGTGCCCATCTGTCACCATCTTTGAGATGATCCGCGCGCGCATGAACCGACTGTGGCTCCGCGCCATGTTTGCTTCGCTGCTGGTGACCGCGGCCTGCACGACGACGGTCGAGCAAGAGCCCGCTTCCGAGAAGCGCCGGCCGAACATCCTGGTGATCATGACCGACGACCAGCCGGTCAAAGACACCTTGAGCGTGATGCCTCGCACCCGCAGGTGGTTCGTCGACGGTGGCACCACCTTCGCCAACGCGTACGCCACCACACCTTTGTGCTGTCCCTCGCGCGCGTCGTTCTTCTCGGGACGCTACACCCACAACCACAAGGTGTATCGCAGCACCGCGGGGCAGGCGGAAAAGCTGGACCAGGACTCCACGTTGCAGCGATACCTAACCGAGCAGGGCTACCGAAGCGCCATCTACGGCAAGTACCTGAACCACTGGGACCTCGACCGGGACCCGCCCTTCTTCGACGACTGGGCCATCTTCGAAGGAGGCAAGCCGCTCGGCTACTTCGACGGGGTGTGGAACGTCAACGGCAAGCGAAAGAAGATCACCCGCTATTCGACCCACTACGTTCAGAGACGAGCCCTCGAGTTCGTGCAGACGGCAGAGGAAGACGACGATCGTCCCTGGGTGATGTTCGTGCATCCCTACGCGCCGCATCTTCCCTACACGCTGCCGAAGGGAGATGAGGGAGCCGAGGTGCCATCGTGGGAGCCGGACCCATCGGTGACCGAGACGGACCTCTCTGACAAGCCTCCGTTCGCTCGCACGGTGCCGAACTCGGTGAGGCTCGGAGGGAAGCTGCGCCAGCGCCAACTGCGGACGCTGGTACACGTCGACCGGTTGGTCGGCCAGCTCATGTCGTCGCTCAAGGACCTCGGAGAGGACTCGAACACCTTGGCCTTCTATTCCTCGGACAACGGCTACATGTGGGGCGACCATCAACTGATCAAGAAGTCGGCTCCCTATACGGGCTCGGCGCAGATCCCTCTGCTGGCGCGGGGGCCGCAGTGGTTCGAGGAGGGCGCGGTGGACGAACGCATCGTCGCCAACATCGA
>JAUJPD010000001.1:449259-460644 GCA_030447315.1 Actinomycetota bacterium
CGGCCAGTTGTCCGCGATCGTGTATCCGTTCAAGAATCGGGCGATGTCGTCATCGGTGACGCCGCTTCGCTCAATCACGTCCCGGTCACCGAACAGACCCACCGCGCTGCGCTGGCTGACGAGGCTCTGCGAGCCGGGGATCTCGAAGCGTTCGTTGATGTCGTCTTCCATCTCTTGCGCTCCGATGGGCCAGGCGCCGCTTCGTTCCGGAGACGGCGTGTGGCCGTGGTCCGCGGTGACGACGATGACGTAGTCGCGGACCTCGGCCTCCAGATACGAGACCAGCTCGCCCAGGGCTTGGTCTTGGGCTTCGAGCGTCTCGGCCATCTCCTGCGAGTCGATCGAGTAGTAGTGGCCGACGGTGTCGGTCATCTTGTAGTTGACGAAGAACAGATCGGTGATCGCATCTCTCCCGTAGGCCTCCCGATCCCACATCTCTCGGACGACATCGGTCTCGTAGCGAACCCAGGCGGGGTTGTCCTGGGTCGCCGCGATGTCATGTCCTCGCCAGCGGCCGTCGTTGATCCCGTCGGCCTGATCGAGGCGGTCGATGTGGTCCTGGAGGCCGGGGAAGTCGTGGAGGTAGGAAGGGGTCTGATAGAGCTCGTTGTTGCCGTTGATGGTCTGGTCGAAGCCGATGAGGGCGAGCTGGTCCCGGTCGCCGCCGGCGATCGCCGCGCCGTGGCCCATCATCGGCATGTGCCAGCTGCGCAGGCCCACGAGGCCCACCTTGGGCTTGTTCCGCAGAGCTTGGTCCAGCTCGTCGGCGAAGGTGGTGAGGGCGAGATCCGCCGGTCTGCGGCGCTCGAAAGCCACGGTGATGGCATCGTCGTCACCCCGGTAGTGGATGCCGGTGATCCCGTGCGTGACGGGGAAGGCCCCGGTGCCCAGCGTGGCATGGGTGGCCGGTGTGATGCTGGGGCTGCTTCCGACGGTGGCGTTCAGATAGCTCGTCCCTTCTTGCTCGAGACGCTCGAGGTGTGGCCAGCGCCCCGGCCAGCGCTCGAGCACGTTTCGCCCGACGCCGTCCCACATGACGAACACGAGGAGCTTTGCCGGCTTGCGAGCGGCGCTCACGGCCTCGGTCAAGCTGGTGCCGGCGCGGTCGCCTAGCTCTGTATGGGTCCAGTCCTCGACCGTCGGGAAGACGTCGGCGAGGGTCGCGTCGCCGTCCACCCGGCCGGCGGCCGGGACCCGTTCGGGACCGTAGGCGACCAGCGGCACCCGCTGCAGGTAGTCCCAGGGCCCCGAGTGACTGTTGACCGAGAACGAGCCGAGGTAGTTGGGGGCCTGGGGGACCGTGATGATGTCCTCGGAGCGTCCGGGGACACGACCTCGCTCTATCCGGACGAGCATCTGGGGGCCGAGCGCGCAGCCGCGGGCCACCGGGTCCCGCTCGATCGGAGCCGCTTTGCGGCCGCGTCCCGACGAGAGGGCGATGCTCACCGCGCCGGCCACCAGGAGGACCACGACACCGAGGATGAAGAAGCGTTTGATCACGGCGGCAACCTAACGGAGCCAGGGCTTAGTTAGTGGATCTCGCCGCCTATCGCGCGACGGATCTGCTCGGTGGTCTCTTCGGAATAGGAATCGACGACCCAGTTGTCTCCCGCCACCAGCGAGGTGAAGTAGTTGGGGTTGCCGATCTCACGTGCGGAGACGTTGCCCTCGATGTGCCGGGCCACCGCGTCGCCGCTCTTGTAGACGTGGAGGTTGACCGTCTTACCGTTCATCTGACACGAGCCGAAATCAACGATGTCGGGCGTCGGATCGGGAGCGCTGACGTTGAGCTCCTCACACTCGATCCCCTCGGACTCGAGAGCCGACACCAGGGCGCGCACGTTGGCGAACTGGTTGCGGGGGCGCAGCACAACGTAAGCGGCGGCCGCGACGATGACGGCTGCCGCGACCACGACGATCAGGGCCGGCTTCTTCAAATGTGGCTCCCGTGGCTTTGGTTGGGGTGAAAAAAACCGGCCCCCTTGCGGGGGCCGGTTTTCTGAAGCTTCTCGCTTAGATCAGCGAGCTACTGCTTACTAGCTACCTGCGGCGCCTGACCGTGATGGTCGGCGACCGGTCACTCAGACAGATCAGGATTGCACCCGAGGCAGCGTTCTTCTGCTGACGTCGGACCACGGCGTAGAAACGGCCGCGTGCACGCCTCTTGACGATCTTCCAGTTACCGGCACGGCCGCTCCGGTCACGACCAACCACTCGGTCCCGACCCGGTCGGGCCTTCTTCAAGATCACGCGACGGCCCTGGGTGCACTCATCTCGCTGCGAGGCGAGCGATCCCTTGAAGGCAGAAGGACGAGCCTTGCGGTTGTAGCGGATGGTGATGGTGGTGTTGAAGCGACCACCGATGTCCCGCTCGGCGTTGTCCAGCTCGTCCTGACAGTCCTCGTCGTTCGGGAAGTCAGTCTGCCCGTCGTTGTCGTTGTCAACGCCGTCGTTGCACTCAGCAGGCTGCGGAGTCGGGTCCGGGTCCGGCTCCCGCTGGGTAACCGTCACCGTCGCGGTGTCGGAACAGTCCGCATTGGTGCCGGTCTCGGCAGTACCCGTCGTGCCCTGACAGTTGGTGTCGGCCCCAGGTTGCGTCGCCTCATTCACGTTCTGGGTATTCGGGTCATCGACTCGGTCGACGATGGTGCCGGTGACCGTGATTGTGCCTTCTTCCGTATTACCCGTCTGGATCTCAACCGAGGCCTGTCCGTTCTCGTCCGTGATGTCGCTCTGAGTCGTGCCAGCCTGACGGAAGGTGCCGGCGCCGGACTCGGTGAAGTTCACCTGGACACCCTGAACGGGCTGTCCGGCCTCGTCGGTCACCGTGCAGGTGATCGTGACGATGTCACCAGAGGTGGCCGTTCCGTTGTCCGGCTCACACTCGATGTTGTTGGCGTCCCCAACGAAGGTCTTGGTGATGGTGTCCTGCGGCTCGAAGGCGTCAGCGCCGCCGGTACCAGTCTGTCCTGCCGGGGGGGTCTGGTTCACGAACGCCACGATGGTGTCCGTACCCGGAGGAGACGTGTCGGCCGTCGTCTGGTTGTCCGCCGTCTCGACGTCCGTGAAGCGACATGTCACCTGACCGTTGGTCCCGGTGACATTAGAGCCCGAGGGGTTCTGGGTGCCGTTCGGGTTAGTAGATCCAGGCGTGGTGTTGCCCTGGTTGTCGGTCGTCGAAGGCTGGCAGTTCTGAACGCCCTGCTCTTCTGCGTTCGGACCGGCGGTCACATCGAACTGAACCGTTGCTCCCGAGACTGGGTTTCCGTTCGCGTCGGTCGCGACACAGTTGAAGGTGTGCTCGGTGCCCTCGGGGTTCGTGTCCGATTCCGGCTCACAATCGAGATTCTCGACGCCCTCGTTCCCCGTAGCAGGAGGCGCAGTGAACGTCTTCGTCACGGTCTCCGCCAGGTCACCCGCCGGGTTGTCGTCGTCCTCGTCGTCGAAGAAGGCCGTGACGTTGAAGTTACCCGCCTCATTCGACTGGATACCGAAGGTCAGCTGACCGTTCTGGTCGGTGCAGCAGAACTCGGTCTGGCCGTTGCCCGACGTGAAGTTGCCGCTGTTTGCCGGCTGCTGTGTCCCCACGTTCTGGCCGGGACGAGGAGCCTGCGGGTTCGGACCGAACTCGTCGCTCGAGCCCTGCTGCGTGCTCGGGGGCGTGCAGAAGAAGAAGTCGCTCTGCGCCTCGTTCGTCCCGGTGGTCCCGGTGTTGTCCTGGTCGGCGTCCTGAACCTGAACGTCGACCGTCTCCCCCTCCACGCCGGGGTTGTTGTCGCCTTGAGCCTGAGGGCCCGTCAGCGTGACCGTGAAGGCGTTACATGTGTTCGCAGGTGCCGTGTCCGTATTCGGAGTCACGTCAAGCGCTGATACCGGTTGCCGTTGCGCCTGTTGCGCGAGTGCCGTTCCTGTAAACGGAACGATCAACGCGAATGCAACCATCAGCGCCGTTACGTACGCCGATGACCTAGTACCTNACACTCGATGTTGTTGGCGTCTCCAACGAACGTCTTCGTGATGGTGTCCTGCGCCTCGAACGCCTGGGGACCAGGTCCGCCAGTCTGACCGGAGGGAGGCGTCTGCTCCACGAAGGCGACGATGGTGTCAGTGCCCGGAGGCGACGTGTCGGTAGTTGTTGCGGTGTCGGCCTGCTCAGTGTCCTGGAAGGAGCAAACGATCTGACCTTGCGCGTCAGTTGTGTCCGTTGCCACAGCAGGTGTCGTGTCCGGGTTGGCAGTCGTGCCTCCGGAACAGGGCTGGTTGTTGACTTCTTCGGCGTTGGGACCAGCGGTTACGTCGAACCGCACCTCGGCTCCCTGAACGGGGTTCCCATTCGCATCTGTCGCGGTGCACGTAAATGAGTGCCTCGTGCCCTCTGGGTTCGTGTCCGTCTCAGGCTCACAGTCGAGGTTCTCAACTGCCTCGCCGCCACTTTGGAAGCCAGGACCGAATGTCTTGGTCGCGTTGGCGGTGAACTCACCGGCAGGGCTGTCATCGCCATTTGCGTCGAAGAAGGCCAACACCGAGAAGTTGCCCGCTTCATTGGATTGAATACCGAAGGTGACCTGCCCGTTCTCGTCGGTGACTCCGACCTCGCCGTTGAGCTGGTTCGTGATGTTGTCATCGCCCAGGTTGTCGTCAGCGGGGTTGTCGTTCGTCTGGCTGGTAGCTGGGTTCGGGCCACTCTCCTCGACCCCCGTCGCCTGAGCGGTCGGCTGACAGAACCGGATGTCGCTCTCGTTGGCTCCACCGACGGTGGACCCATTGTCGTCGGGGTCGGTGTCGGTGATGCGGACGTCGATCGTCTCACCTGGGACGCCAGGGTTGGGGTCATTGCCGCTGGTCGGACCGGTGAGGGTAACGGTGAAGTTGTTACACGTCCCCGCTGGTGCCGTATCGGATGTGGGCGTGATGGTGATACCCGATGCCTGTTGCGCCAACGCGGTTCCCGTAAAGGGAATGATCAACGCGAATGCAACCATCAGCGCCGTTACGTACGCCGATGACCTAGTACCTCTTCGTCTTACTGACAATCCGCACCTCCTCAAGGTGTTCTTGCTTCTCCAACTGGCACCTACTACAACTTGCATACAACCCTTATCAATGAGTCCAACGAGAGCGTGCAGCAAAAGTTGCGTCTCAACTTCGGGAGAAATCGGGCGAACCCATACCTGGGCCTCCCAGTCCCGGGGGCATATAACCACACAACGTGACCCCAGGGCTACTACCCGCTGAAAGTCACGCTTTCCGAGACCAGCTCCTGGTAGGCGCAGTCGAGGGCAAGACGTGCGGTAAAGCTTCCAGAAAGTGGCAGGCCGAGGGAATCCCGGCCCTCCTGGTCACCGGTCCGGTAGGTGCCCTCGAAGGCGAGGCTCAGATCGTCTCCGTTGCGCGACCCGCCGTTCGGAGAACCTTGTCCGCTGTAATAGATCTCCCTCCCGCCCTTCCAGATGGTGAGGCCCAAGGTGGCCGAGGTGCCGTCCACAGTCAGAGAGAAGACCGCCGGATAGCTCTCGGACCCGTCGCTGAAGGTGGTCTCGAGGCGCTGCTCGACACCGACGGGATCGCAGTCGACCCAGGTTCGGTTGCTGGTCGGCACCACCGCCGGAGGAGGCCCGCCCCGCTCGAATCCGAGTGCCGCGGCGAACTGGGGCCGAGGGGTCTTGGTGGCACTGGCCGACGGCGACGGCTGCGGCGAGGGAGTGGGGGGCGTGGTGGGAGAAGCCGCCGGGGTGGGAGAAGCCGCCGGGCTGGGGGCTGCGGCGGGCGGCGTCTGCGTGGGCTCCTCCGCGCGCTGGGGCTGTGGCTCGTGGTTTTCCACCGCCACCTTCTTGACCCGGGGCTTGATCTTCACAGGTGCCGCCCGCAAGGGGCGAGACCTCCCCTGGGGCGGAAGGTCTTGCGTCGAAGCGAGTCGCGGCTGCGGTGCAGCTGGGGGGCTGCTGTTCTGGGCGACCGCGACCCCTCCGGCGGTGGCGCCGAGGACCGCTGCGGTGAAGACGGGAGCGACCCGCTCGGCCATGTACTGACCGCATTGCTGGAAAGCCGTGGTGCACGTGGGTGCGATCTGGGCCGACGTAGCCACCACGTGGGAGACCTGATTGCCGGTGGTTGCATCTGCGTCCTTGAAACGACCCAGCAGTCGCCACGGCATCAGCAGGGAAAGAGGCGTCCAGGTGCGCTTGAAGTTCTGCCGGGCCCGGTGGATCAAGGCCTTTACCTGGCATTCGGACAGATCGAGCGCGATGGCGACCTCTGAATAGGACAGGCCCTCGAAGTCGCGCAGCACGATCGCGGCCCGGTGAAGAGGTGGAAGCTCCGACAAGACCTTGCGCACCCGGCTCTCAGCGTTGCGGATGATGGCGACCTCGGGCCCGTCGATGTCGGGGTATGATCGTCGCCGAGCTCGATCACATCGAGCTGGAGCGCTACATCGGCGGGACGGTGTCCAAGCTCGATGTGATCGAGGCAGACGTTGGTGGCGATGCGGGTGATCCAGGCACCGAGCTTATAGCGGCCGTTGAAGCGACCGAGAGCCTGGTAGATCCGCAAAAAGCTTTCCGGGCGGCCTCCTGGGCGTCTTGGGGTTAAGCCGAGCATCCGCCTACAGACGTTGTGGACTCGCTAGTAGCGGTCGTAGATCGCTTCGATAGGCGCCCCGTATCGCCGGCCTGGAAGGCGAGTATGCGGTGAGCTCCTTGTCTTCCACGGAGCCATCCGCGTATGCCCAGCGCCCGGGTGCTCTTCCATTCGCCGAGCCACATTGCCCAGCGTTCCTCTCTGCCCGTCTCGCCGAAGACGATCAGAAGCCCCGGCCCGAGAACGGGAATAGCCCAAAAGAACCAAATCGGACGGCGGCGGCTAGACCTTGAGCGCGAACCGTGGCCCCCGTCGAACCCTCTAACGCTGCGGGAACCTGATTCGTTACGGGGAAGGCGCAGATCCCTTCAAGATCTCCTGCGCCTGCAACGCCTTCGGGTCTTCGGGGGCCAGCGCGAGGGCACGAGCAATGGCCTCTAGGGCCTCGTCGGATTCGCCCAAGCGCGCCTGGGCCAACGCAAAGTTCCCCCAGAGCTCGGCGCTAGCGAATCGCTCCACAACAGGCTCCAGCAGGGTGACGGTCTCTTGGTCCGCCTCCAGGTCCAGCAAAGCGGACGAGACGTCCGTTAGAAGGGCGGTGTCGATGGGGTCATATCGGACGGCTCGTAGGTACGCCTGGACAGCGTCTGGAACGGCTGAACGATCGATCGCGGCCCAGTCCTTCAACGTTGCGGCTAGGTCGAGGGCCGCATGCACCTGCGGCAACCGTTCAACGAAATCGAAAGCCTCGACGGCCTGGTTGATGAATGGGTCACCTTCTGGCCCGACGGCCACCGCTACATCGCCTAGAACATTGCCGTAGGAGCGGCGGTAGTGGACATTCCCGCTGAATGAGATCGAGTCCTCGTAAGCATCGAGCGCAGGTTGTCCCTCGCCGTCGCGCAACAGATGTGCGGCGTGGAGAAAGGCAGCGTCCTTCAGGATCAGCTGCGTCCCCGCCCACACCCCGGTGAGACCGAGAACGGTCACAAGACCAATCGCGGGCAGAGCCCTGAGCGGCTCCTGGCGAGAGCGCTTCCTCTTCGTCCTTGACGTGCCAGGGACCTCCGGTGGAGGGACTCGTGTCGCCGCCAGCCCGGCTATCGAGACCCATCCTGCGGCCCGCAACGCGACGGTGTCGATGCTGACCAGGGACTGGATGAAGTAAGCGGTGAGCGCCCCCAGAAACCCTGCGGCCAAAAGCGCGGTCGACGGGATCTCCCGCGTGGTCTTGACTACCCAACCGACCGCGATCAGGTAACCGATCGCGCCGATCAACCCCGCGCTCGTCACAAAGGAGAGGAACACAGAGTGCGGGTCGTCGGTGATATCGAGTCCCACCTGGCGAACATCTTCTTCGGTCCGATACTGCGGATGTTCCAAAGCGAAGGCGTTGGGGCCGCGGCCCACGATCGGAGAGGCGGCCGCCATGTCGATCGCGGCCTCCCACCAATCCGCCCGCCGTTGAATCGTGGCCGGGATCTTAGATTTGGCGACATCGGCGATGGCGAGACCGACGCTCCCGACGACGACCACAGCGAGGGAGCCCACGAAAACTGCCGCGGCGACACGAGCAAAGCGCCACCGTCGCACAAGTAAGAAGCCCACCACCACTGCGACGCCGGCGACGCCCGCAACCCACGCGGCTTCGCTACCGGCGGCGAGCCATCCGGCCGCCGCGAGCGCTGTCGCTGCACCTGCCGCGATGCGACGCTCCGGCTTGAGCAGCAACAACGTCAGTCCGAGGGGCATGACGGTCGCAAAGAAAGCCCCTGCGAAGTTCGGGTTGCCGAGCGTCGACACCACAAGACCCTCGGCGTCACTGCCTTTGACACTCCACTCGAACGGGTCGAGTCCCACGAACTGGATCACTGCGTACGCTCCAGCCACTCCCCCCGCTCCCAACATCGCCCAAGCGACCGGATCCGCGTCCCCGCGGAACGCGTCCGCGATCAGGACTCCGAAAAGGATCACGAAGAGATAGGGAAGGAGGCCCAACATACGCGGATACACACCCCATAGCGCCCACCCCTTATACGGGGAGAACGCCCACCCGACGACCAAGGGAGTGGCCAGGGCTGCCGCAGGGATCGACAGCAACTTGAACCCAGTGACGTCTCTGGTTTGGAGGATTTCTGCAACTCGTATCGCTGCGACAACCGAGACTCCGACGATCAACACGCCCAGCTTCGGGATGTTGATCGGATCGCTGAGGTTCCTCATAAAGACGAGGGGAATCAGCACGATCAGCGCCAGGAGGAGCGCGCGACGGATGCGGGGCCCCTCCCGCAGGATCGTTTCTCTCACCCGAGACATCTCCTCATATCCCCGAGCCTAGGCGCACGAAGAGGCAATACGAGTCGCGTCTACGCGACCATCTCGGAGTACAAGCTGTCGATGTCGGCAAGTAGACGATCCTTGTGAAACCTGGCCGTGACGAGTTCACGGCCAGCTCTGACGAAGCGCCCGACGAGATCGGGTGACTCGAGCAACCGCCCGATCGCTTCGGCCATCGCGCTCGAGTCACCAGGCTTCACGAGCAAACCGGTCTGCTCGTGCTCGATGACGAAGCGGACGCCGCCGACGTCAGTCGCGACCGCTGGTCGACCGCAGGCAAGGGCTTCAATGATCGAAACCGGAGTTCCCTCATTGAGGCTGCTTAGAACGACCGCATCGAGGTCGCTCATCGCGCTTGGTATGTCGTGCCACCATCCGGTGAAGTGAACCCGTTCGCTGATCCCCATCTCGCGAACGAACCGTTCCAACCGGGGGCGCTCCGGACCATCTCCTAACAGCGCCGCGTGCACGTTGGGCAGCAGACTGGTCGCGTGCAGGAAGGTCCGCAGGTCCTTGATCGGAACCAACCGCGCCACCGCGCCGACCAGGTGCGCGTCGGCCGAAAGACCGATCTCGGAACGGAGCCGCATGGAGCGACCATCTACGGCCAGATGCGGTGTCAGGTCGAACCCAAGCGGAATCACCCGGTACTGCTGAGGCGTCCCGATGCCGAGATCCAGCAGCGAGGTCCTCACCTCCGGACTGATCGCGATCAACACGTCCGTTCGCTGAGCGAGGCGCCGCTCGATCTCCAGGAAAGCCCGCTGCACCGCTGGTCGAAAGTAGCCCTCCAGTACGTGGCCGTGATAGGTGTGCACGGTCCGGATGCCCAAGCCGTGCGCGGCCGTCCGACCGATCACGCCAGCTTTGGCCATGTGCGTATGCAGGATCTTCGGCTTCTGTCTCTTCAAGAGCTCGCGCGTCCGCCTGTAAGCGTTCACGTCGTCGCGCGGACTGATCTGTCTCACGAGTGGGAGCTCATGAACGGGCACCTCAGGGTCGCCTAGCACGCCCTCTTCCGGCGGTGGAGTGCCGGCAGCGAGCGTCGTGGACCACTTGGGACGCAGCTCTTTCGACAACAGCAGGGCCTGGCGCGCGGGTCCCCCGACGTTCAGACGGGTGATCAGCCGGACGACGTCCGTCCTGGGGGTGCCGGGAGTCAAACGCGACGGGTGCGTAGGAAGACTTCCAGAGTCAGGAGTGTCCACAGGGTGTGTCCGTGGTTGCCCTTGCCGCTTAGATGACGCGTAACGAGACCTCGCACGGCGTCCTTGGAGAGCCACTGGTTGATCTCCGCATCTTCTGCGCACAGCCTGTCCTGCACGTAACTCTGAAGATCCGTGCGAAACCAGCGATCGAGCGGTACCCCGAAGCCGCGTTTCTTGCCCCGCAGGATCTCCGGGGGCACAAGGTCGGCCACTGCTGCTTTGAGAACACGTTTCAAGGTCATCCGCTTCATCCGCGCATCGCGTGGAAGCGTGAAGGCGAACTCGACAAGGCGATGATCGAGCAAGGGGGATCGCACCTCTAGCGCGTGGGCCATGCTCATGCGGTCAACCTTCACAAGGAGGTCATCCACTAGATAGGTGTCGAGGTTCAAGCGCAAGATCCGATCGAGGAGGTCGGCCCCCGCTGTTTGCGACCATCGCTCTTCGTAGGTCGTGGATCCATGCTTCGCCGAGGTGTGGGCGCGGACCGCGTCTTCGGGCGTGTAGCCGACCCAGTCCCGCAACGCCTCGGGGGACGAGCGTCCGAATGAGTTGACGAGGCGTCGCACGCTGTCGCCTCTGCCTCGTAAAGCCCGTGCCCCGAGGCTCGAGGTGCCTGCGCGTAGTGCGCCGGTAAGGCTTGCAGGCAAAGTGTTGAGCCTTTCCAAGAGGAGGGCCGCGGCGAACCGCTCGTAGCCGGCGAAGAGCTCGTCACCTCCGTCGCCCGAAAGAGCCACCGTCACATGCTGGCGGGTGAGTTGGGACAACAAGTAGGTGGGGATAGCGCTCGAATCGCCGAACGGCTGATCGTGATGCCACACGAGCTCCTCTACCAGACTCACGGCCTCGGGCTGCACGATGAACTCCGTGTGATCAGTCTCGAAGCGTTTCGCCGCGAGCCGCGCTTGGCTCCGTTCGTCGAAACCATCGGCATCCTCGAAGCCGATCGTGAACGTCTTAACCGGTTGTTCCATAAGACCGCTCATGACGCCCACGACTGCACTCGAGTCGACGCCCCCGCTGAGGAAAGCGCCGAGAGGGACATCGGAGATCAGCCTCGTCTTCACCGATTCCTCAAGGAGGCGGCGCGTCTCGGCGGCCATCTCCTCGAAAGACAGGCCGGAGATCTCCGCATCAACTCCGGGCAAGGGAGGTGACCAGTAGCGCTCCAGGCGGACACTCATATCTGGCTCTAGCACCAGTACGTGGCCGGGCGGAAGGCTCTGGCTCCCTTTGTAGAAGGTCTGAGGCGTAGGCCCGT
>JAUJPD010000009.1:0-2595 GCA_030447315.1 Actinomycetota bacterium
GATGTCGTGGAACAGAGCAACGACTGCAGATACCCCGTAGGTCCACCGGAACCGGATCGCGAGATAGAGAAGTTGAACGCCGAGGCCGATCGCAAGAGCTATCCCGGCCTTTTTACGCAGCTCGTCACCGATCGTGGGGCCGATGAACTCGTCCCGGACCTCTGTAGCGCTTCCACCCGCCGCCTCCACGGCAGACTCCAAGTCATCCTCTTGGGACGCTGTGATCTCGCCGGCGCGGATGGCTGTATTGCCCTCCCCGGTCTGCTGCACGATCGCTCTCGGCAGGCCGACGTCGACCAGCTCCGAGCGCAGCGCGTCCAGATCGACGGGCTCTGCGGTTTGGAATTCGATCAAGCGACCACCGGTGAACTCGAGCCCGAAGGTGAGAGGTCGAACGAAAAGCCCTGACCCCGCCAGAATGAGGACGATGCCAGAAAGAGCGAACCAGAGCTTTGAGCGCGACATGATGTCGATCGGACGTTCTTCGAGGCGGCGTCGCAGGCGCCCACCTACGTCCAACCCCATCACTCCGGGCTTCGCGAGGCGACGCCCGCGCAGTGCGATCTCCACGAACAGACGCGTGACCACGAGGGCGGTGAACATCGACACGAGCACACCGATGCTGAGCGTGATGCCGAAGCCTCTGACGGCTCCCGAGGCGAAATAGAACAGAACGACCGCAGCCAGTAGCGTGGTTGCGTTGGAATCGACGATCGCGCTCCATGCCTTCTTGAAGCCGGCTAGAACCCCTGCCCGGACCGACTTGCCTTTCGCGAACTCTTCCTTGCCGCGTTCGAACACGAGGACGTTCGCGTCGACCGCCATACCGATCGCGAGGACGAATCCCGCGATCCCCGGCAGCGTCAAGGTCGCGCCGATGGCCAGAAGAGCCGCATACGAAAGCAACCCGTATGCCAGCAGCGCGACCGCCGCAAGAACACCCAGGAGGCGGTAGTACGCGATCACGTAGGTGATCGTGAGCAGGCCGCCGATGATCGCAGCTTGGATACTCGCGCTGATCGCCGCCGCGCCAAGTGTGGGACCCACGGTTCGTTGTTCGACCACCTCGACCGGCACAGGAAGCGCTCCTGCCCTGATCAGCAGAGCGAGATCCTGCGCCTCTTGCTGTGTGAATCCTCCGGTGATCGATGTCGGCCCGCCGGTGATGCCGACATCACACTCGACGGTGGGATCGACCTCAGGGCTCGAGATCACCTCCTCATCGAGGACGATCGCGACGCGCCGTCCAGGCGAGCCGGCCGGAACGCATGCGGCCTGACCCGTCACCTCCGCCCACCTATCCGCTCCCTCGTCGCGAAACGACACGCTCACCTGCCAGTTCCCACCGGCCTGGGCGTCGACCACCGCCTCGGCGTCACCCACCCCATCGCCCGTCAGTGCAGGCGGACCGAGACGAAGAAACCCTCCGTCCTCGGAAGGGAACACGAGCTCGTCTGGCGACCCGTCGTCGCCCTCTTGAGGTGCACGTCCCGCAACGCCAACAACCGGATGAAACGTCAGCTGAGCCGTCCTGCCGATGACCTCGAGAGCTTCCTCGGGATCCGTGACACCGGGAAGCTCGATGATGATGCGCTCATCTCCCGAACGCTGCAGGTTCGGCTCCGACACACCCAGTTGGTCCACGCGGCGACGCAGGACCTCGAGGGTCCGCACCAGCGTGTCCTCGGTCAGCTGCCTTTCAGCAGTCGCTTGAGCCTCCAGAACGATCTGGGTGCCGCCTCGAAGATCCAGCCCCAGTCGAGCCGACTTCGTCGCCAGCAGCGCGCCCGCCGCCGTCAAGACCGCTACGACTACGAGCGCGCGCCAAATGAATTGTCTTGCCACTCAGACACCTTCCGCCAAGCCGCGCTAAGCGCGGCGGGTGACCTAGACGGTCAGGGGCGGAGGTGCCCGCTGCGGGCGGAACAGGTGAGGCCGGAGGGTCGCGGCGGCGGTGAGCCCGATAACAGCTGCGAGTAGAACGAGCAAGGGAGGCGCGAAACCTCCGGCATCAGCGAAACCAATTACATTTTTGTGCCACAGGCTGCGCGAGTGACTTCGATCGAGTTGTTTGGTCGACGCTCGCTTCGTGGTGCGGTCGGCGGTGGCCTCGTCGAACGTGGGCGCCAGCACCCGGGCCGCTAGATCAGAAGAGCTCCCGTCTCGCGCGGCGGATGCGCTGCCGACCCAGCCGGGAGCGAAGACAATTGCAGCTGCCAGAAGTAGTACGAGCCTCGAGCGCATCCACATCCTTTCGGTGGCACCAACCTATCGTCTTGGCGACCCTCCCCCTGCCCGCGCTTCTTTGAAAGACCGGCCCGAACCCGGCTCTCCTGAGCCGTTCCCTTCTCAGGGTGCCGGCGTCTGAATCGGCCGGCTCCCCGTGGTGGTTTCCAGCACGCTCAGGATCTCGTCGCCCAATAGCTCCTCGTGCTCCAGCAGGGCATCGCGCAGCGCTTCCACGAGGTCACGGTTCTCTTCCAGCAGAGCGATCGCCGCCGCCTTCTGAGCTCGCAACAACTCGTCGACCTCCGCGCGTGAATCCTCGTTGCTCATCACCTTCGCGACGATGTTGGGCGAGCCGTGAGGGCCGCC
>JAUJPD010000009.1:2695-5446 GCA_030447315.1 Actinomycetota bacterium
GCCTCGTGGGTCGCGATCAGCTCTCGCTCCTGATCCGTATAGGCCACCGGTTGACCGAGCCCGATCTCTTCCGTGAGACGAGCACGCTGCACGTCGCGCCACGAGATGTCTCGGCGCCCGTCACGGATCGCCCACACGATGGCTTCATCCAGAACGTGTTCGAGCATGGCAGGCGTATAGCCGAGCGTCATCGAGGCCAGCTCGTTCCTGCGGTCGTCTCGATCCATCTCCGGGTCGTGAGCGCGGCGCCCGAGGAAGTAGTCGACGAGGTCGCGGCGCCCGGCCCGAGACGGGAGGTCGAAGTAGAGGATCCGGTCGAAGCGGCCCGGCCGCAAGAGGGCCGAATCGAGTGAATCGGCGCGGTTGGTAGCACCGATGATCAGCACGTTGCTGTAGTCCTGCTTCTTCTTCTTCCACTGATGCGTAGCAGGGAGGAAGAGGTTGACGACGTCCTTCATCCAGTTGCGGGCCCTCGCCCAGAAGGGCGGCGCGTCGAACGACTGGAGTTGGATCAACAGCTCGTTGACCATCCCGCCCGAGCCGGAATCGACCATCCGCTGTGTTTGCACGCCGCTCTCCTGTGCGGCCGCGTGAACGGGCCCCCGAGAGATGCCGACCGCGTCGATCTCCTCGATGAAACCGATCGCGCCACCCTCTTTGCGAGCCGCCTTCTTCAACGCCTTGAAGAAAGCCCGGATCTTGAATGCGGTCATCCCGAACCACATGCTCTGGAACGCCGGCGCGGATACGAAGAAGAAAGGAACGCCGGCTTCCGCGGCCATCGCTTTGGCGAGGTGCGTCTTGCCGGTCCCCGGCTTTCCCTCGAACAAGATGCCGCGACGAGGGTTGCCGCCGAGCTCCTCGCGGAACGTCTTGTAGGTCAAAAAGATCTGCAGCGTGCGGGCCACCTCTTCGAGGACGACGTCGATCCCACGCACGTCCTTGAACGTCATGCCGATCTGCTCCGGGCTGAAGCGGACGTGAGGTGACCGTCCGTTCGCGAGCGGCAACAGGAGCATGCTTCCGATCATCAACAGGATCAATACGGGGAAGATCCACAGCATGGCGTCCGGGCCCAGCTCGGGCCGGTTGAACTCGAGCGGACGACCCTCGATCACGCGGCGCATCAGCCACGCGAACACCACGACGTTCAGATAGAAGAGGTAACGGATCCTGCGCTGGCGGTTGCCCTCGCGGATCTTCCGCAGATCCATCCGATGCCGCTCGGCAACGGTGCGGAACGCATCGGTCCCCCCGGACGCGACGGCCTGGGCGTGGTTCTTGTCCACCCTGTTCCTCCTGACCATGTCTCTGGTGACGTTCGGCCCCCCGCGAGGAAACCTGAACCCACCTTGCCAGATTTTAGGGGATGTGCGTAAAAGGCGGCTAGAACATCGGGGGCTCGGTGTAGACCCCCCACTCCTCTTTGAGTACCGCAACCATCTCGCCGAGCGTGACATAGGCCTTGGCGGCCTCGACCAACACCGGGATCGAGTTCTGCTTCTCGTCGTGGGCCATCTCGCGTAGGGCCTGCATCGCGTCCTCGGCCTTGACCGCGTCTCGGTTGGCGCGAACCTCCGCCACCGCCTTCTTCTGACGCTCCTCGATCTCAGGGGTGATCACCAGAACCTCGGGCATCTCTTGGACCGTCTTGGTGAAGCGGTTGACGCCGACCATCACCTTGCGGCCTTGTTCGAGGAGCTGCTGGTACTTGAAGGCGGCATCGGCCATCTCCTTCTGGAAATAGCCCTGCTCGATCCCGTAGAGCATCCCGTCGAGGATCGACCCGTTGCCCATCTCGTCGATCTTGGCGAAGTAGGCCTCGGCCTGCTCCTCGGTGCGCTTCGTGAGCTCTTCGACGAACCAGGACCCGCCGAGGGGATCGATGACGTTGGTCACCTCGGTCTCGTACGCGATGACCTGCTGGGTCCGGAGCGCGATCTCGACCGACTCGTCGCTGGGGAGCGCCAAGACCTCGTCGAGCGAGTTGGTGTGCAGCGACTGCGTCCCACCGAGGACCGCAGCCAGCGCCTCGGTCGCCGTCCTCACCACGTTGTTGTACGGCTGCTGCGCGGTGAGAGAGCATCCCGCGGTCTGCGTGTGGAACTTCAGCATCCAGGAGCGCTCCTTCTTGGCCCCGTAGCGCTCTTTCATCCACCGGGCCCAGATCTTGCGCGCGGCCCGGAACTTGGCGATCTCTTCGAAGAAGTCGATATGGGAGTTGAAGAAGAAAGAGAGGCCGGGCGCGAACGCATCCACGTCCATGCCGCGTCTGAGACCGAGCTCGACATGTGCGAAACCCGAGGCGACGGTGAAGGCAAGCTCTTGGGCCGCGGTAGAGCCGGCCTCTCGGATGTGATAGCCCGAGATCGACAGCGGGTGGTACTTGGGGACCTTTTCTACGCAGAACTCCATCATGTCGGCCGTCATCCGCAGATGAGGCTCCGGGGGGAACAACCATTCCTTCTGGGCGATGTACTCCTTCAAGATGTCGGTCTGACAGGTGCCCCCCAGCTTCGAGACCGTGGCGCCCTGCTTCTCCGCCGCCGCGATATAGAAGGCGAAGATCATGGGGGCCGGGCCCGAGATCGTCATCGAGGTCGTGAGCTGCTCGAGATCTAGGTCTCCGAAGAGGATCTCCATGTCCGCCAGCGAGTCCACCGCGACCCCACAGCGGCCGACCTCGCCCAAGGAGTGCGGCTCGTCGGAGTCCCGGCCCATCAAGGTCGGCATGTCGAAGGCGACCGAGAG
>JAUJPD010000009.1:5546-10582 GCA_030447315.1 Actinomycetota bacterium
TCGTCGCGGAGCTGCGCTTGCTCATAGCGCTCGCGCCAGCGCTTCTGAAGATCGTCGGCCATGCAACGAGTTTACCGAGCGGCAGGACAGCCGGAGAGACGGGGGTGTTAGCCCAGCGAGAGCACGAGGCGGTCGGCCGCGGCGTATGGGTCCAAGCGCCTGGCGACAACGTCATCCGTAACCCGGGACAGCAGCTCGGCGGCATCGATCTCGACCTTGCGCCGGAACCGCTCGGCCACTATCTCTTTGATCTCGCGCTCCACGCGGCGTCGCCGGCGCGCGTCTAGAACGCCCTTGTGTTCTTGGTAGGCCCGGTGCTTCTCGATCGCCGACCACAGCTCCTCGACACCGTCGCCTTTGGTGGCGATCGTCGAGACGATGGGAGGCTTCCAGTCTGCCTCCGACAGAGACAACATCTGCTTCAGCTCCCGGACGGCATCCTTCGCCCCGGCCCGGTCTGCCTTGTTCACGACGAAAACGTCGGCGATCTCCATCAACCCTGCCTTCGCGGCCTGCACGGCATCACCCCAACCGGGAGTGACGACGACGAGAGTGGTGTCGCACGCATCGGTGATCTCCACCTCGGCCTGGCCCACGCCTACGGTCTCGATGACGACGATGTCTTTGCCCGAAGCCTCCAGCACACGCATCGCTTCGGGTGTCGCCAGCGAGATCCCGCCAAGATGTCCCCGCGTCGCCATCGAGCGGATGAAGACGTCGGGGTCCAGAGCGTGACTCTGCATCCGCACCCGATCCCCCAGCAGCGCCCCGCCGGAGAACGGGCTGGAGGGATCGATCGCAAGAACCCCCACCTTGTGATCGTCTCGGCGAGCGCGGGCGATGACCTTCTCTGTAAGAGTCGATTTCCCGGCCCCCGGAGCACCGGTGATCCCGATCGAATAAGAGGATCCGGTCTTCGGGTAGAGCTTCTGCATCACGCCGCCGAGCTCGCTCCCACCGTCTTCCACCAAGGAGATGAGTCGCCCGACCGCCAGACGCTGGCCCTCCAGAGCGCGCGCGACGAGGGTCTCGGTATCCACGAGGAGAGAGGCCTAGGCCTCGATGGCGACGACGCGGGTGATGCCGGGGACCTTTTCTCGCAGGATGCGCTCGACCCCCTGCTTGAGGGTCACCGGGGTCAAGGGACAACTCTCGCAGGTGCCTAGAAGCTGAACCGTCACGGTGTTCCCGTCGACGCTTTGGAGGCGGATGTCGCCTCCGTCCATCTGGATCGCGGGCCGGATCAGCTCGAGGGCACCGCGCACCTGATCCTCGACGGTCATCGCTTGAGTCACCGGGGCAGTTTACGGCGAGCAGAAGCCCACATGACGAACCCGACGACGAGCAGCAGCGCCGCTACGATCGCCGCTACCAAGGCCGGCGAACCACCCTCGTCCATCTCCCTCGGAGCCCGGGACCCCCCCTGTTCCGGCGCCCCACGAGCTTGCACCGTGGGAGCGCGCGCGACCTCGATGGAGATCGGCTCGGTCCGGCTCGTCTTCGGACCGGCTCGTGCCTCGACCTGCACCTCCACGGTACCGGGTTCCAGCGGAGCCAGCCAGACGATCCTGCGCCTGCCTGCGGCGGCGACCTTCGCGCCTGGATCGTCGTAGCCGGATGAAGCAGCCGTCATCGTTCGCACCCTCGCCGGGCGCGACAGTGCGACCGTGAAGTAGGCGGGCTCGCCCACCGTCACCGTACGCGGGGCCTGCACCAGCCCCACCGTTAGCGGCAGGCCGAAGCCGGGAGGAGGATCGATAGCCACGACTCCTGCACCTCCCCAATCGAAGTCCCACTCGCCCAACGCGTCGTTCACGAGGGTCCGGCCGCGGCCGTCGACCACTTTGAACCGACCCTGCACGCTGACCGATGACTCCGCCCAGTCGAGCCCCACCTCGAGGGGGCCGGGGTCCGGGGTCTCCCCGACCTGAACCCCCGAGTAGTAGTGCGTGAGGATGTCCAGGTAACCGGCACCCCGCGCGGCCAGCCCATGAGCGCCCCACTGGGACATGCCGACGCCGTGTCCCCACCCGCGGCCGATCACCGTGACCACCCTGTCTTTGGTGAAGACATCGATCCGGTTCGAAGGAAAGGTCTCGGGAAGCCGCCCCGTTCCCGCCGGGGAGAGCGACGGGTAGTCCTGTGGGAAGAGTCGCGGAGCGAGATCTCTCAGCTCCGCGCGGATCTCTTCCGCGGTCGCTGTAACCGATCCGTTCTGTCCGCGAAAGACCAGGTCCGGGTAGTGGAAGCCGCTCCGCGACGGGCGCGAGATGACCTCCAGCAGCCGTCCCTCACCCGGCCCCCAGCGCCCGGCGGCCTCCAGCAGACGCTGCATCCTGCGCAAGGTGAATCCGACGGTCCATCTATATAGAGGAGAGCCCTGCTCGGTGGTGCTGGGAACGCCCTGGAGATACGGATAAGCACCTTCTTCCGGGAACGCCTGCGGGTTATCCAGCGTGGCTCCACCCGAGGTGGAGTGATAGCGCGCGAGGATCGGGCGCCCCCGGTACAGAACCGCTTGTCCCGCCGTTGCCGCGACCGCCTCTCTCCATCTTCCGCCGACGATGGGTGCGACCACGTCGGCGCCGGAGTAGACCTGGCAATCGACCGACGCGCAGATATCGAACCCGTAAGTGGCCGCTGCTCCTGCGGGGGGCCTCCCGAGCGTGTAGAGCGCATAGGTCCGCGCTGCAACTGCTTGGGCCTTCAGCGCTTCTCCCGGCCAGGTGAGCGGGACCTCCGCCAGTCCCAACAGGTACTTCTCCAAAGGAAGAGAGTTCGAGATGACCAAACCGTCTCCGGCGGAGCCGATCTCGATCGTTCCGAAGTAGCTGTGCAGTCCCCCGACCGAGATGGGATCGGCACCCTTGGGGACGAGGTGGATCGGCGCGACCGCGGCCCCGAGATCGCGTGGCTTCTCTCCTGCGGTCACCGGCGCGTGGGCGAGGACCAAGATGCCGAGCAGGCCGATCGCCAGAGACCGCTTCATCGCGCGCCCGGCGCCCCTCAACCGGCGTCGGCGTAGCGCTTCAGCCCCCATGAAGCGATCAACAAGCCGATCCCGACGAGAACGCAGTAAGAGACCAGCCCAATCAGAGACCCACCCGATCCCACATGCCCACGCAACTCCGAGACCAAGATCACCGCGAGCGCGATGCTGCACGCGCTGTAGACGTAGAGCGCCACCGCCACCCAACGCGGCCACCGCAACTTGACGGCATCGCGCCCGAAGCGCGTGAGCGGCCGGGAGATGAGGATGAGACCCGACCCCGCCTGCACGAAGAACATGCATCCCAGCAACAGGGCCAGGGCAGCTTTGTTGAGGTCACCGCGCATGCAACAGGCCTCTGTTGCACTGAGCCCCCACCCCGTGCGCGTTTGAACCGCAGCCACCAGCGCATAGGCCGATCCGGCGCCCCCGAACGCCACTCCGGACAGGCCCAGCCACTTCAAGAGGGCTCCGAAGATGTGGAAGTTGGGGGGGTTGGTCATTTATCCTCCACCAGCGTCACGTCGGCACCCAGTGCGCGCAGCTTGGTCACGAAGTCTTCATACCCCCGCTCGATGTGCCCAACGTCGTAGACCTTCGTCTCGCCCTCGGCGCAGAGTCCGCCTACGACCAAGGCGGCGCCGGCGCGGATGTCCGGAGCTCGCACCGGCGCCCCCGACAACCTCGGGACCCCCCGGATGACCGCGTGATGTCCTTCCACGCGGATCTGGGACCCCATGCGATTCAGCTCGTCGACGAACAGGAAGCGGGCCTCGAAGACGTTCTCGGTCAGGATCGAGGAGCCGTCGGCCTGGGAGAGGAGAACCATCATCGGAGGCTGGAGATCGGTCGGGAACCCCGGGTAGGGCAGCGTGACCATGTCTATAGCGCCGGGCCGACGCGACATGGCGACGCGGATCTCGCCGTCGCCTCGACCGATCTCGGCGCCGGTGGCCTCGAGCTTCTGCAGAGGGAGCTCGAGGTGCTCGGGGCGCAGGTCGAGGAGTCGCACCTCGCCCCCGGTGGCCGCGGCCGCGATCGCGAAGGTCCCGGCTTCGATCCGGTCGGCGATCACCTCATGGTGCGAGCGGTGGAGCTCCTCGACACCCTCGATGCTCAAGGTCGGCGTGCCTACCCCGGTGATGCTGGCACCGCAGCCATTGAGGAACTTCGCCAGGTCCTGGATCTCGGGCTCGCGCGCGGCGTTGTCGATCGTCGTGGTTCCCTCTGCCGTCACCGCCGCCATGATCAGGTTCTCGGTGGCGCCGACGGACGGGAATTCGAGCAAGACCCGCGCGCCCCGCAGACGATCGGCGACGGCTTCGACATAGCCGTGCTGTGAGGTGATCTTCGCGCCCATACGTTCGAGACCCTGAAGATGCAGATCGATCGGACGGGAGCCGATCGCGTCCCCGCCCGGCATGGCCACTCGCGCTCTGCCCAGCCGCGAGAGCAGGGGGCCGAGCACCTGGATCGAAGCTCGCATCTTCGTCACCAGCTCGTACGGCGTCTCTCCGGCCAGCTCGCCCGACGCGTCGATGGTGAGCTCGTCGTCTGTGAAGGACACCACGGCACCCAACCGCTCGAGCACCTCGCCCATCAAGCGGACGTCCGTGATGCGCGGGACGCGGGTGAGGGTGACCCGGTCCGGAACCAGCAAGGCCGCGGCCATCATCTTCAAAGCCGAGTTCTTCGCGCCGCTGATGTGGACGTCGCCCATCAGGGGCTGCGGGCCCCGCAGGGCGTAATGCCTCATCGAAACATCCTAGGAGCCGAAACAGAGGAAGAAGAAACGGCCCCCCTTTCGGGGGGCCGATTCTTTCCTGGGTGGTGCCGTCGACTAGCGAGAGCGGTTCGACTTCCTGCCCGTGTTCTTGGCGGTGCTCCTCGCCCGTCCCGCAGCACGCGTGGCCGTGGATCGGGCACCTCTGCCGGCCGACCGAGCGCCGGCGGCTGCCCCGCGGGAGGTCTTCTTCGCGGCCGTTCCCGCCCCTCGAGCCGTCCTCTTCGCGGCGCCCGTGGACTTGCGACCGGTGGACTTGCTGCG
>JAUJPD010000009.1:10682-19240 GCA_030447315.1 Actinomycetota bacterium
CGAGCTTTCACCCTCACTGGGACGCACCACGTCCGCGCTCACCTCTGCAACCGCGCTCACGACCCCGCCCGCGGTTTCGGTGACGTTAGCTACGGTCTCTCGCGCTCGGTCGATGAGACCTCTATCTTCAGCCATGCCCTCCCCTTTCGTGAAGGTCGGAGATACAAGCACCCTGTTTACCCATTAATCACTCAAGAAACAAGTTGGGAAAACCCCGTTAGTGGGCATGACACCGAACATGACAAACACCAACTTGCTCCGCATCTACATGCAAGACCATTTCGCCGGCTCCGTCGCGGCCCACGAGCTGGCGAGGAGAACGCAAGCGAACAACGCCGGCACCCCACTGGGCGATTACCTGGTCGAGTTCATCGAAGGACTTCTAGAGGACCAGAAGGTGCTGGAAGACCTGCTCGACTCGATCGACGCGACGCCGAACCGGATCAAGTCCATGGCTGCATGGGTCGCCGAGAAGGCGGGCCGCCTGAAGCTCAACGGCCAGGCGACCGGCTACTCCGACCTCAGCCGGGTCCTGGAAACAGAGGGACTGGCCCTTGCCGTCGAAGGCAAGGTCTCTCTGTGGCGGGCATTGAAAGAGATCGCGCCGCGTCACACCTTCTTGCAAGGCATCGACTTCGACCGGTTGATCGAGAGGGGACGGGATCAGAACGCGCGCCTGGACGAGTTCCGCCTCGAAGCCGCGGCGATCGCCTTCGGCGGCGCAGAGACGACGGTGACCGGCTAGAACCCGGATCCTGGATCTACGTCTAGTCGCGCTTCGATGAGCCACAGGTTGCGACGGACGCAGTCCGGGCACAGGGCCATCTGACGGCGGTTCGCGTCCGGCATCTCCTGCCACCCCATCGGCACCGACCCGTGACGGCGCTGCTCCGAGCGTCCACACGAAGAGCAGAAGACGCGGTTGCGTAGATTCTCTGGCTGATCGCTCAACCGGTCCCCGACCTAGCCGAGCTTAGTCGCGGCCCAGCTCGGGGCCCGCCAGGGCAGCCCGCATACCGGCCTCGGCTCGCTCGTCGACGTCTTCATCGCGCTCTCGCTGAGCCTGAGCGATCCGCCGCTTGGCCTCCGCGGCGTCGATGTCCCCGGCCCCCTGCGCGTCATCCGCCAGAACGATCACGTGATAACCGTCTGGGCCCCCGGATGCCTCGAGGAAGCCTCCGGGGACGATGTAGGACTCCCGGTTCCCGCCGCCCACGATGGTCACCAGGCCGGGAACCAGTGCCGCCAGAAAGGGAACGTGCGCGTTCATGATCCCGAACTCGCCCTCCGGCGAACGAGCGATGACGAGCTCGGCCTCGCCGGAGAAGATCTCTTCTTCGGGAGTCACGACGGACACGGCGAAGGGGGTGGCCATCTACTCGGCCCTCCCGCCCGCGTGACCTCCGTGCAGAAGGGACCTGCGGGCCCTTTCCCTACAAGGGCCGGCCGAGAGGGAGCTCATCACTCGTTCAGCTCCTTGGCCTTGGCTTGCGCCTCTTCGATGCCACCGACCATGTAGAAGGCCTGCTCCGGAAGGTCGTCGTATTCGCCTTCGGCGAGACCCTTGAACGACTCGATGGTCTCGTCGACGGGCACGTACTTGCCGGGGATGCCGGTGAACTGCTCGGCCACGAAGAACGGCTGGGACAGGAACCTCTGGATCTTCCGGGCCCGCTGCACGGTGATGCGGTCCTCTTCCGAGAGCTCGTCGATGCCGAGGATCGCGATGATGTCCTGGAGGTCCTTATATCTCTGCAGAATTCTTTGAACAGTTAATGCCACGTTGTAGTGCTCGTCGCCGACGTAGCGAGGGTCAAGGATCCGGCTGGTCGAGTCCAGCGGGTCGACGGCCGGGTAGATGCCGAGCTCCGAGATGGCACGAGACAGCACCGTGGTCGCGTCGAGGTGAGCGAACGTGGTGTGAGGAGCGGGGTCGGTGATGTCGTCCGCCGGGACATAGATGGCCTGTAGAGAGGTGATGGAACGACCCTTGGTCGACGTGATCCGCTCCTGTAGCTCGCCCATCTCCTCGGACAACGTGGGCTGGTAACCCACCGCCGAAGGCATACGGCCGAGGAGCGTCGAGACCTCAGAGCCCGCCTGAACGAAACGGAAGATGTTGTCGACGAACAGCAAGACGTCTTGGTGCTCCCGGTCGCGGAAGTACTCAGCCATGGTCAAGGCGCTCAGCGCCACCCGAAGGCGCACGCCTGGGGGCTCGTCCATCTGGCCGTAGACCAACGCGGTCTTTTCGAGAACGCCCGACTCACGCATCTCGATCAACAGGTCGGTGCCCTCGCGGGTGCGCTCGCCTACGCCGGCGAAGACCGACACACCGGAGTGCTGCTCGGCGACCCGGTAGATCATCTCCTGGATGACGACGGTCTTTCCCACCCCGGCGCCACCGAACATCCCGATCTTCCCACCCTGCACGTAGGGCTCGAGGAGGTCGATGACCTTGATGCCGGTCTCGAACATCTCGGTCTGCGGTTCCAGGTCCTCGTAGTCGGGGGCCTGGCGGTGGATCGGCCAGCGCTCGACGTCGTCCGGGATGGTGGAGCCGTCCACCGGCTCGCCAAGGACGTTGTAGACGTGTCCCAAGGTGGCGGGGCCCACCGGGACCGTGATGGGCTGTCCGGTGTTGGTGACCTTGGCGCCGCGTACGAGCCCGTCGGTTGCCTTCATGCAGATGGCTTTGACCGTGCTCTCACCGATGTGCTGGCTGACCTCGGCCGTGATGACGTCGGTCGCCCCCTCGATGGTCCGGTCGACCACCAGCGCGTATCCGATCTCGGGGAGCTGCCCAGGAGGGAACTCGACCTCGATGACCGGCCCGGTGATCGTCAGGATCCGGCCCTCGCTCGTACGGAGCTCGTCTCCGCCGGAGAGTCTTTCTTCGGTGATGGCCACTGCTCTACCTCCTGCTCTCTTCGATCAGTCAGCGTTGAATGCTGCTCGGTGTACCTGTGTGCCTTTGTCCACGCGACCCCCCGACAGCGCCTCCGCGCCCCCGATGACCTCCATGATCTCCGTGGTGATCTCGGCCTGACGAGCCTGGTTGTAGACCCGCGTGAGTCCTTCGATCAGCTCGTCCGCGTTGTCGGTCGCGGCCTTCATCGCGCGCCGGCGCGCCGAGTGCTCCGACGCCGCCGCCTCCAGCATCGCCTGCAGAACGGCTCCTTCTATGTACCGAGGAAGAAGGAATCCCAGGATGTCTTCCGGCTCGGGCTCGAAGACGTAGTTCGCTCTGGTTGCATCTGCCTGGTCGCTGGCCTCGTCCGTCGAAGCAGGCAGAAGCTTCACGACGGTGGGCTTCTGGATCAGCGCCGACTGAAAGGTGGTGTAGGCCAGGCGGACCTCGTCGATGTCGCCCCGGGAAAACGCTTCCACCGCGGCGCGAGCGACCTTGCGAGCGTTCTCGATCTTGGGCTGGTCGGAGTAACCCTCCCACCCGTCCGAGAAGTCGTATCCCCGGAACTTGAAATAGGAGATCGCCTTCTTGCCGGACAGGAACAGCTTGGTCTCGTCGTGGTTGGCCATGTCGCGCTCGGCCGCCCGGATGACGTTGGAGTTATAGGCCCCTGCGAGGCCGCGGTCCGCGGTGATCACGATCATCCCGGCGGCTCGCCTCTCGCTGCTTGAGCAAAGGGTGGTCGATGTTGCCCGCGTTCCGCTGGACCGACGCCATGAGGTTGCGGAGCTGCTCCGCGTAGGGCCTAGCCGCTTCCACCCGCCGTTGGGCCTTGATGATGCGAGAGGGGCGCGATCAGCTCCATGGCGCGTGATCTTCTGGGTCGACTTCACCGACCCGATCCGGCGCTTGACCGCCCGGAGCTGTTGAGCCATCTCTAGCTGCCCGTCCTATCCATCTATGGGTCTACTGGGTCTACTACTGGCCGGTGGCCGACGGCCCGTCGACTGCGTGGCGTCGGACGGGGTCGTGGTGTTCGTGGGTGCACCGCCGCCGGAGCCCACTGCGGCCGCGTCGACGACCGGACTGTTGGCCTCCGGAACACCCTCCGTCGAAGCCGTCGTCTCGACCGCGCCTTCGCGATCGACCCAGCCCGCCTTGAACTCCTCGACCGCGGAACGAAGCTGCTCGGCGGTGGCGTCGTCCAGCTTGCCGCTCTCGATGATCTTCTGGCCGATGCCCCCGTGGCGCGACTTGACGTGCTCGATGAGGGCCTGCTCGAAGTCGTTGACCTTGCCGAGGGGGACGTCGTCCATGTAGCCGTTGGTGACCGACCAGATCGAGATGACCTGATCCTCGACTGGATAAGGCGTGTACTGCTTCTGCTTGAGGACCTCGACCACGCGCCCCCGGTCCAGCTGCGCTTGCGACGCCTTATCCAGGTCGGAGCCGAACTCAGCGAAGGCCTCCAGCTCGCGGAACTGCGCAAGATCCAGACGCAGACGACCGGCCACCTGCTTCATCGCCTTGATCTGTGCGTTACCTCCCACCCGAGAGACCGAGATGCCGACGTTGATGGCGGGGCGGACCCCGAGAAGAAGAGGTCCGACTCCAGAAGATCTGGCCGTCGGTGATCGAGATCACGTTGGTTGGGATGTAGGCCGAGACGTCGCCACCTTTCGTCTCGATGATGGGCAGAGCCGTCATGGAGCCCCCGCCGTTCTCGTCGGACAGCTTCGCCGCACGCTCGAGGAGACGGGAGTGAAGGTAGAAGACGTCGCCGGGGTAAGCCTCGCGGCCCGGTGGGCGACGGAGCAGCAGCGACAGCTGGCGGTAGGCGATCGCCTGCTTGGAGAGGTCGTCGTAGACGATCAAAGCGTGTTGCCCGTTCTCCATCCAGTGCTGTCCCATGGCACAACCCGAGAAGGGGGCCAGGTACTGGAAGGGGGCCGGGTCGGATGCCGGTGCGTTAACGATGACCGTGTACTCGAGTGCGCCACGCGCCTCGAGGGCGGCGACCACCTCGGCCACCGTGGATGCCTTCTGGCCGACCGCGACGTAGATGCACTTGACGGCCTGGTCCGTTCCCCACAACTGGCGTTGGTTGATGATGGCGTCGATCGCGATGGCGGTCTTGCCGGTCTGGCGGTCGCCGATGATCAGCTCGCGCTGCCCCCGTCCGACCGGGATCATCCCGTCGATGGCCTTGATGCCGGTCTGGAGAGGCTCGCCGACCGGCTGCCTCGCGGTTACGCCCGGAGCCTGCACCTCGAGGGCACGGGTGGTCTCGTTCGTGATGGGACCCTTGCCGTCGATCGGTTCGCCCAGCGCGTTGACGACGCGGCCCAGCAACCCATCGCCCACTCCCACCGAGAGGATGCGGCCGGTCTGTTTCACCGGGTTGCCCTCTTCGATGTGAGACGCCTCGCCCAGGATGACGCAGCCGATCTCGTCCTCGTCGAGGTTCATAGCGAGGCCGATGATCCCGCCCGGGAACTCGAGCATCTCGTTCGCCATGACGCCTGGTAGACCGGTCACACGAGCGATGCCGTCTCCGACCTCGTTGACCCGTCCGACCTCTTCCTTCTCGGTCGAGGGGCGGAAGTCGGTTACGTAACGCTGAAGTACGGCAGAGATCTCCGACGCATCGATGTTCAGTTCGCGCTGAGCCACTTAGCTCCTCACCTGCTCCTTCAATTGTTCGAGACGGCGCCTCACGGTGCCGTCGATGACGGTGTCTCCGACCTTGGCTACGATCCCTCCCAAAACCTCTGGGTCCACCAGAACCTTGAGCTCGACCTTCTTGCCCGTGGCCGTGGACAACGCCTGTGCCAGGTTCGCCTTCTGCTGGTCGTCCAGGGCGATCGCGCTGCGCACCTCTGCAACCACCGCGTCGCGCGCCTCTGCCGCCAGGTCGCTCAACTCGCTCAGGATCTGTGGGAGCTGACGAGCGCGCCCCTGCTCGACGACGAAGCCGAGGAGCCCCAATGTATGCGGCGAGACCTTGCCGTCCAGCAGCTCGCCCAGGACCTTCTTGCGCTGGTCCTTGTCGATGCTCTGATCGCTCAGCGCCTGCTTCAACTCGTGATTGGTGTCGAGCAACTTGCCGAATCGATAGAGCTCGTCTTCCACGCGGTCGAGCTCTCCCTCAGCGCGCACGACCTGGAACAGCGCGCCGGCGTATCCGTGGATGAGCTCCTCGGACATCGAGTTCGCCATCTAGTTCGAGCTCCCGTTGCCCATGCCCGCGACGTCTCGGATGTAGGCGTCGACCATCTCCTTCTGGGCCGAAGCGTCGATGGAGCGTCCCACCACTTTCTCCGCAAGCTGGATCGACATCGTCGCGACCGTTGACTGAAGCTCCTGCATGGTGCTGGCACGCTCGGCGGCGATCGATTCCTGCGCGCGGGTGGTGATCTGCTCGGCCTCGGCTTGGGCCTTGGCGATGATGTCTTTGCGCACCTGTTCCGCCTGCTGGCGGGCCTCCTCGACGATCCGGTTCGCCTCACCGCGCGAATCGGCCAGCTGCTGCTGGTATCGCCGCTTCTCTTGCTCGGCCTCGTTCTTGGATCGCTCCGCGGCCTCCAGGTCGCCCTGGATCTGCTTCTCGCGCGCCTCGATCGACTCGCGCAACTTGGGCCACGCGAACTTGTTCAGCACGAACAGCACGATCGAGAAGGCCACTGCGCCCCAGATGAGCTCGTCGATCGCCGGAAGGATCAGATCGAGACCGGACGGCTCCTCGCTAGAGGTTCCCTCTACCTCTTCGGCGACGAACCAGAAGATCGTTGCTAGGTATCCCATATCCCGTTCTCCTGCCTGCTAAAGGATGAATGCGAGGACGAAACCGAACAGAGCGAGAGCCTCGATCAGAGCGAAGCCGAGGAACATCGTCGTCCTCGTCTCGCCGGCGGTCTCGGGTTGACGCGCCATGGCCTCGATCGCACTGGCGAAGACGAGCCCGATGCCGATGCCCGGGCCGATCGCCGCCAGGCCGTACACCAAGCCGTGGGCCACCGACCGCAGCCCCTCGTCGGTCACCCCGCCTACTTCCTGGGCCAACTGGAAGATCTCGCTCGTCATTCCTTACTCCCTCCTGGTTCGGTGCGCGCCTTAAGCGGCAACGCCTTCTAGTTGCGGTCGTCTGTCTTCGTGGGGCGTTTCGTGAGCCGGTTCGTCGTGGGTGAGGTGGTCTTCGGCACCGTGGCCGTGCACGGCCTCGGCGATATAGAACGCCGACAGCATCGTGAAGATGTAGGCCTGCATAACCACGACCAGCATCTCGAGCATCATCAGCGCGGTGGCAACGGCCAGGGTGACGAGACCCAATGGAGCGGTCGGGCCGATGTTCGTAACGAGAAACTCGTGGGTGAAGAGGAAGAAGATTGTCAACAACACGTGACCGGCCATCAGGTTCGCCAGCAACCGCACCATCAAGGTCAACGGACGGACCACGAAGACAGAGAAGAACTCGATCGGAGTCAAGAGGATGTAAACCGCCTTCGGGACGCCCGGCGGAAACAGCGTGCCCTTCAGATAGCCGCCCAGCCCCTGTTTGATCACGCCGACGACATTGAAGATGATCCACGTGAGGATCGCCAACATGAACGGGATCGCCATGCGGGAAGTGGGTGCGAAGTGGATCCCGGGCAGGATCGCGAGCACGTTCGAGAAGAGGATGAAGAAGAAGACCGAAGCGAGATAGCCGGCGTACTTGGCGCCCTCGGGCCCGATCACGTCGATCGCGATGTTGTTGCGAACGAAGAGATAGAGCGTCTCGGCCAGGTTCCCGGCGCCTTTCGGAACCAGAGCTTTCTTGGCCGCGCCGTAGAGGAAGAACCCCACACAGAGGGCGGCCGCGAGCAGGGACAGGATCCCGACCCGGTTGAGCTCGTAAGGGGTCCCTTCGAACAAGAGGGGATCCCAGAAGAACAGGTGGTTGATGTCGAGCTCCAACGCGAGAACCATCGCCGCTCCTTCTCTCTAGGCTTTCTGTGGTTGGGTCTGTTGCGGTTGGACCTGGGTCTTGCTCGGATCGGCTTTGTAGGCGCCCGCGCCCTCCCACATCACGAGGAGGAGATGCGAGCCGACCAGCGTTATCCCAGTCACGGGGAAGTAAACGACCTCGGTCGCCTTCAGAACGAATGCGATCCCGGTCAACAGAGCCAGCCCCAAGGTGAAGGCAACCATCGCCGCCGGAAGCAGGAGCCGAGGACTGGTCTCGGCCACCCCACCGATCACGCGGGCCGCGAAGGCGAGATTGAGAAGAGTCATGCCGAGGCCGACCGCGCCGGACAACGCGTAGCTCGGCCCGTTCCACAGCCACAGGCCGGCCACGAGCAGGGGGGCGAACACAAGGCTCCGGACCATCATCTTCCGGACCATCTGCAGCTCGACCACCTAGTTCCGCTCCCTCTTATCCCTGTCGATGGCGCACGGAGTAATAAACGGTGACAACGCCCAGTGCCCAGCCGACCACCGCACCCAAGATCTGTAGCCACGGCTCTGTTCCGAACCAGTCGTCGAGCGCCCGGCCCCCGAACCAGAAGACGAGCACCACCAGCACGAACCCGAAGGCGACCGAGAGGCCTTGAGACGCCTGCGACATCCCTCGGGCCATGTCCGAGCCCTTGCCCTGCGGAGGAGA
>JAUJPD010000009.1:19340-28140 GCA_030447315.1 Actinomycetota bacterium
CTTGCCCTGCGGAGGAGAAGAGCCTTGACGCCGGTGGGGATACTGGCTCACGAGACACGCACCTTAACCCACGGAACGACCTTGTGAAACTTTTCACAAGCTACTACGTCGGGGGTCGCCTCGCAACCGGCCGGGCCTCTGGGCCGCGTCGCGGCGGCTCTCCTCTTGCTCCTGCTTGCTCCCAACGGGATGGCCCGCCGGCGCGCCGGGCGGCTAGGGGGCGAGACGGTCTTGTAGCACTCTCGTGAGCAGTGGGAACAGGGTGTAGAGAACGATGGCGGCCACCAGGACCGGCAGAGCGAAGATCACGTCGTGGCGGTCCAGGAAAGTGAAGGCGAGCCCGGCCCCCGCAGCCAGCGCGGACCAGATGTACATCACGAGAACGGCCTGACGATGGCCGTGGCCGAGATCCATCAAGCGATGATGGAGGTGCTCCTTGTCGGCGTTGAAGACGCTCGTGCGTCGTCGCGCCCGGCGAGCCACCGCCAGGAGGGAATCGGCGATCGGGAGCGCCAGCACCAACAGCGGGATCAAGAGCGGCGAGTAAGCCAGAAAGACCTGGGGAGCCGAGGCCGCGGTGAACGTCGAGATCACCGACGTGTTCGTTATCCCGGCGACCGTCGCGCCTCCCAGCACGAGACCCAGGAGCATGCTTCCGGAGTCACCCATGAAGATCCTGGCCGGATGGAAGTTGTAGCGGAGGAATCCGAGGGTGGCCCCGACCAGGGCCATGGCGAGCAGCGGTGGCGCCGCCGCTATCGCGCGCAGGCTCGCGCCCTGACTGAGGCTCAACTGGTAGGTGTAGACGAAGAAAGCCGACGCCGCGATCGCGACCAGACCGGCGGCAAGCCCATCGAGCCCGTCGACGAGGTTGACCGCGTTGATCATGGCCACCAGCCACGCGACCGTGATCAGCACGGAGACGTCGTCGCTGACCGAGAAGATCTCGCCGGTCGGCAGCAGGACGAACTGCATCTTCACGCCCGCGAGGAACAAGATGCCCGACGCGAACACCTGCCCCGCGAGCTTCACCGGCGCCGGCAGGTCCCGGAGGTCGTCCACGGTTCCCAGCGCGAAGATGACCACTCCCCCGCCGAGGATGCCCAGCATCTGTGATGTCTGCGTGAAGACGCCGTCGAAGGCCGGAAGCCTCGTGGCGATCGCTCCGGCGGTCATGATGCCGAGGAACATCGCGATCCCGCCGAGGGTCGGAGTCGGCCTCGCATGGACCTTGCGGTCGTTGGGCCGGTCGATCGCTCCCACCTTCGTCGAGATCCGGCACACCAGCGGAGTCACGAAGAACGTCACCAAGAAGGCGACGAGCCCGACGGTCAGGAATGGTCTCAACAGAGGGCTCCTACACCACGTCCGGGTACGGCCGGAAACGATCGGTCAGGTCCCTGACCTCGGCCGCCACCTGCGTGCGGGCCGCGTCCGAATCCTCCTTGAGCGTGCGAGCGATCATCCGGGCGACCCGGCGTATGTCGTCCTCTTTCATGCCTGTGCTGGTGACGGCGGGTGTTCCTACCCTGATGCCCGAGGCGACGAAGGGTTTCTCGGGGTCGTAGGGGATCGCGTTCTTGTTGACGGTGATGCCGACGGCGTCCAAGCGGGCCTCGGCCTCCTTGCCCGTCAGGTTGACGGGACGAAGATCGACCAGCATGAGGTGATTGTCGGTGCCACCAGAAACTATGCGCAGGCCTTCCTCGGAAAGCGTCTCGGCCAGGGCCTTGGCGTTGAGGACGACCTGGCGGGCATAGGCGCGGAACTCGTCGCCCGCGGCCTCTTTGAAGGCGACCGCTTTCGCTGCGATCACATGCATCATCGGACCGCCTTGCCAGCCGGGAAAGACGCTCTTGTCGATCGCGGCCGCGTGCTCTTGTTTGCACATGATCATGGCGCCCCGGGGACCTCTCAAGGTCTTGTGGGTGGTGCAGGTGACCACATCCGCATGCTCTACGGGATTCGGATGGACGCCTCCGGCAACGAGACCGATGAAGTGCGCGGCGTCTACCAAGAAGATCGCTCCGACCTCGTCGGCGATAGAGCGGAACGCGGCGAAGTCCCAGATCCGGGAGTAAGCCGTGGCCCCGGCGACGATCATCTTCGGCTTCTCGCGCAGAGCCACGGCACGGACCTCGTCTAGATCGATCCGCTCGGTGGTCTCGTCGACGCCGTACGAGACCACGTTGAAGAGCTTGCCCGTGAAGTTGACCTTGGAGCCGTGAGTGAGGTGGCCACCCATGGCGAGATCCATGCCCATGAAGGTGTCGCCGGGCTTCAGGAAGGCGAAGAAGGCGGCCGCGTTCGCCTGTGCTCCCGCGTGAGGCTGAACGTTCACGTGCTCGGCCCCGAACAGAGCCCTGGCGCGATCGATAGCAAGGTTCTCGGCGATGTCGACCTTCTCGCACCCGCCGTAATAGCGCTTGCCCGGATAACCCTCCGCATACTTGTTGGTCAAGGGGGTGCCGAGCGCGGCCAGAACCGCCGGGGACGAGAAGTTCTCCGAGGCGATCAGCTCGATCTTGGAGTTCTCGCGGTGAACCTCGGCCATCACGGCATCGGCCAACTGGGGATCGACCTTCTCGACCGCGGCCCAATCGCTCCAGCCCGGATTACTCATCTTCGTTCCTCGTCACTGGCATTCCTCTTTCTCTATGGCGGCGATCTGCGCCAGTCGCCGCTCGTGCCGTCCCCCCTCGAAGTCGGTGGTGAGGAAGACGTCGAGGATCGTGAGAGCGAAGGGTTCCGCCACTATGCGGCCCCCGAGCGACAGCACGTTCGCGTCGTTGTGTTGGCGCGCCAGACGCGCCGTGAACTCGTCCAGGCACAACGCCGCCCGCACCCCGTGCACCTTGTTGGCGGCGATCTGCTCGCCCTGGCCGCTTCCGCCCATCACAACCCCGAGATCGGCTCGCCCCTCCACCACGCAACGACCAACGGCCGCGCAGAAAGGCGGGTAATCCACCGACGATTCCGAATCGGTGCCGAGGTCGATGATCTCGTGACCGCCGTCTGCGAGATGCTTGGCGACGGCGACCTTCAGGCGGTATCCGGCATGGTCGGCGCCGACGGCGATCCTCACCCGAGCAGCATAACGAGGCACCCAAGCGCACGTCCGGTTTACGGCTCGGAGGCCTCCCTGGGTCCGCACAGCAGGTTGGCCAGGCGCTGCACGCCGACTTCGATCTCTTGAGCCGCCCGTTCATAGGCGAAGACCGGAAGCCCCATCGGATCATCGAGATCTAGCGCCCGCCGGGGTTGTGGCCGCACCCCGGCCAGCAGCTTGGCGAGGCGCTCTGTGGGCTCGGCGGAAGTCGTCTCGGCAACCTCCATCTCGACCAGCTCCTTCATGAGGATCATCTTGGACTCGACCCCCGGCGCCAGCTCACGCAGCTCCCTGGAATGAACACTCGTCATCGCGACGACGAGATCGGCCTCGGCGACCTCGCTGGGGTCCACCGGGCGGGAGCGGTGCTGTGCGAAGTCGATCCCGCGCTCGCGAAGAACCTGGAGAGCCTCCGGCTGCGCCGGGTTGCCGAATCCCGCCCACGTCCCGGCAGAGGCCACCTCGATATCGTCCCGACCGCGGCGCGCCGCCTCCTCGCGCAACATGGCGTCGGCCATGGGCGAGCGACAGATGTTGCCCGTGCAGACCATCAAGACCTTCACGTGAGCCTGTATACCCGCCCGGGATCGCCTCCCATCGGGCAAGTCCCGCGGCCGATAGTTAAGGTGAGGTCATGGCGGAGGTGTGGGAGCAGCTGCGGCCGCGGATGCTCGAGCTGAGCGAGCTGGGAAGCGCGCTGCGGCTGTTGAGCTGGGATCAGCACGTGATGATGCCGGCCGGCGGCGCTGGGGGCCGGGCATCGGTGATGGCCACGCTTCAGTCGCTGGCCCACGGGCGCTTGACCGACCCCGCCCTGGGCGAGCTGCTGCAAGAGGCGGCGGCGGATTCATCCCTCGACGCGATGCAGCGAGCATCGGTGGAGTTGCTCCAACGCGACTACGACAAGGCCACGAAGCTGCCAGAGGCGTTGGTGCGAGAGTTGGCGGAGCTCGAATCTCTCGCGTTCCAGGCATGGGCCGAGGCGCGTCCTGCGAATGACTTCTCGATCCTCGAGCCGAAGCTGGCTCGCATGGTTGCGCTCAAGAAAGAGGCCGCCGACGCTATCGGGTGGGAGGAAGAACGCTACGACGCCCTGCTCGATGACTACGAACCCGGCATGAAGGCGCGCGAGGTGGAGGTCCTCTTCGAACACCTCGTTCCCGCGCTTAAGCCCGTGGCAGAAGAGATCCTGGCTGCCGCCGGAACCCGTCCGGCCTTCCTCTCGCAGACGTACGAGGCCGACAAACAAGAGAGCTTCTGCCACTGGTTGGTGAAGGTATTGGGTTTCGACGTCGACGAGGGCCGCTTCGATGTCTCGCCGCACCCGTTCACGATCCATATCGGCCGCGGCGACGTGCGCCAGACGACGAGATACGAGCCCCACGCGTTCTTGATGTCCATCCGAGCCTCGATCCACGAGACGGGCCACGCGCTGTTCGAACAGGGCCTCCCCAAAGAGCACTGGGGTCTGCCGGCCGGGCAGATCAACTCGCTCGGCCTTCACGAATCGCAGTCCCGGATCTGGGAGATCCAAGTGGGCACGAGCAGACCCTTCCTCGATTTCCTGCTGCCGCATCTCAAAGACAAGTTCCCCGAGGAGCTCGGACGCTTGGAGCCCGCGGAGTTCTACCGCGGGGTGAACCATCCGCGCCGCAGCCTGATACGGGTGCAGGCGGACGAGGTCACCTACAACTTGCACATCGCCTTGCGACTCGAGCTCGAGCTCGCGTTGTTCCGAGACGAGCTGGCGGTGGCCGACCTGCCCGACGCGTTCGATGCGGCGATGGAGAAATACGTGGGGATCAGGCCGGACAACCACAGCGACGGCGTGCTCCAAGACATGCACTGGGCGGTCGGGGCACTCGGTTACTTCCCCACCTACACCCTCGGGACACTTTATGCGGCGGCGCTCTTTGACAAGGCACAAGAAGAGCTCGGGGACCTCAGTGGCGAGCTTCGCCGCGGCGACACGTCACGGCTCCTCGAGTGGTTGAGGGTCAACATCCATGCGCGCGGCAGCGTGAAACCCGGCAAAGAGATCGCCGAGGACGTGATCGGGACGAAGCTGAGCCACGAGCCCTTCCTCGATCACCTCAAACAGAAGTACGCGGAGATCTACGACCTGTCGTTCTAGCTCAGCTCCGCCAAGACCTCCGGAACCGACAGCGCGCCCCCACGCAGGACCTTCTAGCTCAGCTCCCGCAGGACCTCCAGAGCCGACAGCTCCCCCTCACGCAGGACCTTCGGGGTCCCAACCAAAGAGACGATCGTCGAGGGCGCGGCGACGATGCTCGGCCCCCCGTCGACGAAGACCTCGATCCCGCGTTGCAGCGCTTCTCGTGCCTGAGCAACCGTCGTGGCGGGGGGGCGACCCGAGAGGTTCGCGCTGGTGACGGCAAGTGGGCCCGAACGACCCAGGAGCTCGAGGGCCGACGGGTGAGCCGGAACCCGCACGGCAACGGTGCCGTCGTCCACCGAGCCCAGGTGACCGGCGAAGGAAGGTGATCGCGGCACTACCAAGGTGAGGGGGCCGGGCCAGAACCTCCCTGCCAGGGCGACGGCACGCTCGTCCAGGTCTGCAACCGGGCGCAGGTCGTCGAGACCGGCCCCCAGAACAGGGAGCGGTCGATCGTCGGGACGCCCCTTGGCCGCGAAGACCCGCCCGATCGCATCGGGCAGCTCGGGTCTGGCCGCGATCCCATACACGGTGTCGGTGGGGATGACGATCGGCGAACCCCGGTCCAGCGCGGCCAGTGCTGCGTCGAGGTCATTCACCGGCGCCAGACGGCCTCTGCGATGCGGGGTCGTCCCACGAGGTCGTCCCGGATCCGGGGGGAGTCGTAACCGAGATGCCTCAACAGTCCGAGCACCGTGTCACCTTGGCGATCGCCGATCTCAGACAGCAGCACACCTCCGTCGCGCAACCAGCCCTTCGCCCCGAAGGCGATCCGTTCGAAGATCTGAAGGCCGTCCCCGGGAGAGAAGAGCGCCACCCCAGGTTCGTGGTCGGCGACCTCCACCGGCAGGGAGCTGCGCTCGGTCTCGGAGATGTATGGGGGATTCGACACCACGACGTGTACGCCCCTGCGAAGAGCGTTGGGAAGCCCTTCGAACAGGTCACACAGGATCAACTCGACCTCCACCCCTAGCTCGTCGCGGTTCAAGCGCGCCCACTCGAGAGCTTCCGGTGACAGCTCGGTCGCCAGCACCCGCAGATCCGGCCGCTCGTACGCCAGCGACAGAGCGATCGGACCGGCCCCCGTACCGACGTCCACGACGGTTGCCCCCTCGGGTGCAAGCTCGATCGCCCGTCCCGCGAGGGACTCCGTCTCGGGCCGCGGCACGAGGGCGCCGGGTCCGATACGCAACTGAAGCTGCCGGAACCCCGCCAACCCGGTGAGGTACTGGAGGGGTTCGCCTGCCACGCGGCGCCGCACGAGGGACATCACGCGCTGCTCGTCGTCGGAGGCAGCTTCTAGCAACCAGCGCGCCTCCTGCTCGGAGTTGTGGATGCCGATGGCGGCCAGTGGTTCGGCTATACGCCGAACGAGGGCGGGATCGGTCAGGAGTCGCCTTCTAGATCTGCCGCTCGATCCTCCGCGACCAGGTGATCGATCAGATCGTCGAGATCCCCCTCGAGGATCTCGCCCAACCGGTGCACGGTGAAGTTGATCCGGTGGTCCGAGAGGCGGTTCTCGGGGAAGTTGTAGGTGCGGATCCGCTCCGAGCGGTCGGCGCTCCTGACCTGAGACTTGCGCTCGGCCGCTTGCTCGGCCAGCTGCTTTTCCTGTTCGACCTGCAACAACCGGGCGCGCAGGATCCTCATGGCCTTCTCTTTGTTCTGAAGCTGTGACTTCTCGTCTTGACAAGCGACCTCCACCCCGGTCGGCAAGTGCTTGATGCGCACGGCCGAGTCCGTCGTGTTCACGGATTGGCCGCCCGGTCCGCTCGAGCGGTAAACATCGATGCGCAGATCACTCGAGTTGATCTCGACCTCGACCTCTTCGGCTTCGGGCAGTACCAGAACGGCCACCGTGGAGGTGTGGATGCGACCGCTGGATTCCGTTACCGGGACCCGCTGCACCCGGTGCACGCCGCCTTCGTGCTTGAGGCGGGAGTAGGCACCGTTGCCCTTGATGGCGAACACGATCTCTTTGTAGCCGCCGACGCCGCTCTCGTTCGAGGACAGGACCTCGGTCTTCCACCGTTTCATTTCGGCGTAGCGCGTGTACATGCGATAAAGCTGGGCCGCGAATAGACCCGCTTCGTCGCCGCCGGCGCCGGCGCGGACCTCGACGATCACGTCGCGGTCGTCGTTGGGATCTTTGGGTATCAGAGCCTCGGCTATCTGGCGTTCCAGCTTCTCGAGGGTCGCCTTCTGTGCCGCGATCTCCTCTTCTACATAGGCCTTCTCGTCGCCGGCCGATCCGGACAGCATCTGCTTCGCCTCGTGAAGATCCTCCGAGGCGCGCCGGTAGGTCCGCCACGCCTCGACGGTGTCTTTCAGATCGGAGTGCTCCTTGCCGAGCGCCTTGAGCTTGTCCGGCCGTGCCCCCAGCGAAGGATCTGCCAACTCGCGCTCGATCTGCTCGAAGCGGGTTTCCAGCTCCTTCAGGCGGGCCTCAGGTAGATGCATAGGGCTAACCCTTCTCTGCTAACTGGGCCACCGCCCGCGGTGGTTCCCCGACGTCAGAACCCGGGCCCCTTTCCTCTAGAGGATCCGCCTCCGGATCAGAGAGGCGCGTCGAAGCTCTGGGTATCCTCCGGTTCTGGCTCAAGGATACATGTGAGATTCCGAAGCCATAGGTAACCACGGGCAGTCGGCGGGGGCAGCGGTGCATCTATCGAGACGGAGGTTCATAGAGGGATCGGCCGCTCTTGCGGCCGCGGTAGTCGCTCGCGCCACACCGGTTCTCGCACGCCGGCGAAAGAACACAACAGCAACCTTGTTCGAAGACGACTTCCAGCGTCGAGACCGCTCCGGTTGGGGTGGCCACTGGTTCAACCAACGCTATGGCCGCCGCTGGGAGGTCAACTCCAAACGTGGCCTCTTCCGGTTGCCGGCGACCGAGAACCGCCTCGTCTATAAGCCGAACCCGGTCCTGGTGCTCGATCACGATGTCGCCGACGTCGATGTGCGGGTGACGATCTCGCTCAGCAACGAGACGGGCCGCGCCGGTCTCGCTGCCCGCGCGGTGGGATATGCCGATCTTTACACGACCTACCTCGCTCCGGACGGGGTGCTTCGGGTGTCCCGCTTCGGCCACCAAAAGGAACGACGTCTGGCGAAAGCAAGGTTCCGCTACAGGGCCAACCGTCGCTACCGCATCCGGATGCAGGTGAGAGGCGCGGGGCCGGTGCGGATCCGGGCCAAGGTATGGCCCGCGGGGACACCCGAACCGCTGGGATGGATGATCGAGACCGTCGACACGGGTACCGACGCCATCACGACCAGGGGCGCTTTCGGGCTGGTCTTCCAGCCCCCCACGGACCGGCGTTCGTGCTCGTTCCGAGTGGTCGACTTCATCGCTCGCTCCAACGACAGGCCGTCGACTACCTCGCCGGCTCTCGCGTTCTCGATGGCAGGGCCTCCCGCCCGCTCGTCGGCTCGCGTCGTCGCCAAGGCCGCGGTGCCCGCCGACATCAGCTTCGAGGTGGCCGCCGACCCGACCTTCACCCAGGACGTGCAGG
>JAUJPD010000009.1:28240-31154 GCA_030447315.1 Actinomycetota bacterium
TCGGCTCGTGCACGAAGTGGCAGCCGTCTCCCAAGAGGTCGTTCGACCATGCCCGCCTCAAGGTGGCCGACTTCTATCTCCACCAGGGGGACTTCGGCTACGTCCCGAGCAGGGTCGTCGACCATGCGCCCGATACCTATCAGGACCACTGGTCGCGGATGATGATGGATCCCAGCTTCTCGGCGATGACTCGCGAGATGCCGGTGAGCCTGATGCGTGACGACGCCGACTACGGGCGTGACCTCGCAGATAGCGATTCGCTGCGCCGGTTCACCATCAACGCGCACGATCAGCTGAACGCGAATCCAGGTCCCTACTTCCAGACCCGTTACGGCGACGTCGCGGTGTTCTCCATCGACTGCAGACGCTTCTCGACGGGCAAGCGGGTTCCCATCGAGGTTCGTTCGAAACTGGGAGCCGACCAGAAAGCATGGCTGAAGAGGTCGATGCGCGCGGCCGCCGACGAGCAGGTCGGGCTTCTCGTGGTGTCGTCCCCTCAAGCGTTCGGCTCGGACGCCAACGTCGAGAGCTGGCGCGGCGGCTACTCCTTCGAATGGTCCGAGATGATCGACTTCTTCCAGTCCCTGGGGGCTCCCGTTCTGATCGTGTCCGGGGACGCTCACGGACATAGGTTGCACGAGTACCCGCAGAAGAACCTCAAGCCGGACGTCCCGCGTATCGTCGAGATCGTCTCGTCGGGAACCGAGCAAACGAAGTTCTTCGAGTACATCGACCCCCAGTTCCTCTTGAAGAAAGCGAAAGGCTCGGGATTCGGCCTGGTCGAAGTGGGGGCCGAGCAAGAAGCGGGCGGTCAACGCACCCGCAGCCTCACCCTGACCGCGGTGAGAACGTCCGACGGCAGCCCTTTCTGGACCGCTAACTACCTGATCGTTCGGGGGGTAGGGATCGTGCCCATAGTGGGCTGATCTTCGAGGATCCTCAGTCGAGAGGCTCGGGCGCCGTTTCGTCGGTCGGCGAGGCCGCGGGGCCCTCGATGTCTCGGGCGACCGCTTGCATGGCGGCTATCGCCACCTCGATCTGGTCGAGCGAGGGTGGCTTGGTAGTGATCTTCTGCAGCAGGAGGCCGGGCAACATCGACACGCGGAAGAACAACGAGTCCTCGTTCTTGGAACCCAGCTTGATCGCCTCGTAGGAGATACCCGCCAACACCGGAACCGCCGCGAGGCGCACCGCGATCCTCGGGACGAGCGCAGCCGACAAGAAGAGGTCCATCACGAAGTGGGCCAGGATCGTGAGGAACAGAACGATGAAGAGGAAGTTCGTTCCGCACCGGACGTGCAAGGTGGAGTACTTGCGATCGATCTCGGCCGGGTCTAGATCGTCCCCGTTCTCGTAGGCATAGATCGTCTTGTGCTCGGCGCCGTGGTACTGGAAGACCCGGCGGATGTCTTTGAACTGTCCGATCACGAAGAGATAGCCCACGAACATCGTGAGGCGGACGGCCCCTTCGATCAGGTTGAAGGCCAGCTTGGACTCGCCGACGAAACCGGCCACGAACTCCTGGATCAAACGGGTCCCGAACACCGGCAAGACGATGAAGATGGCCGAGAAGAGCAGCATCGCGGTGCCCATCGTCCAACCCAGTTGCTTGTCGGTGAGCTGCTCTTCCTCCTCCAAGGCGTGGTTGGCCGAGATCATCAGCGCCTTGATCCCGATCTGCAGGGACTCGACCAGCACCAGCACCCCGCGCGCCAGCGGCTTCTTGAAGATGGGATGACGCTCGGCCAGCGTCGGAAGATCGTGTCGCTCGACCGCGATGGTCTGGTCGGGGCGGCGGCAAGCGACCGACCAGGATGCCGGGCCGCGCATCATGACGCCTTCGAGGACGGCTTGGCCCCCTATAGAGGGACGCTTGTGATCGGGGTCCGGCACCTAGATCGTCAGCTTTGGCCGGCCGTCTTCTTCTTGCCGTACTTCTTCTCGAAACGCTCGATCCGACCGCCGGTGTCGACCATCTTCTGTTTGCCCGTGTAGAACGGATGGCACTGGTTGCAGAGCTCGACGTGGAGCTCGTCTTTCACCGTCCGGGTGACGAAGGTGTTCCCGCAGGAACAACTGACGCGCGTCTCTTTGAACTCTGGGTGGATGTCTTGCTTCATGTCGATCCCTCTCCTGAACTCGTCTGCGCTTGCTCTCTCGCCTCGCGCGCTTTGCGCGCTTTCTCGTAAGCCACCGAGGCCCGGCCCATGATGCGCACCGTAAGCCACAGACCGCCTACCAAGCCGATGATAAGCAGCCATTGCGGCCAACCCAAGCCCAGCACCCGCTATTCCCCCTTGACGGGGGCCTTGGCTATCTCCCGAAGGAACTGGGCGTTGCCGGCCGTTGCCTTCATCTTGTCGATCAATAGCTCCAGCGCTCCCCCGTCGGCCAGGGCGTGGAGGACCCTCCGCAGCCGCCACACGAGTTGAAGCTCTTCTCCGGTCAGCAGGAGCTCCTCTTTCCGGGTCCCCGAGGCCGAGATGTCGATCGCCGGGAAGATCCTCTTCTCGGAGAGCTTGCGGTCGAGCTTCAGCTCCCAGTTACCCGTGCCTTTGAACTCCTCGAAGATGACCTCGTCCATACGAGAGCCCGTTTCGACCAGGGCGGTGGCGAGGATCGTCAGCGACCCCCCGTGCTCGATGTTGCGAGCGGCGCCGAAGAAGCGCTTCGGGGGATAGAGGGCCGTCGAGTCCACACCACCCGAAAGGATGCGCCCGGATGCAGGGGTGGCCAGGTTGTATGCACGAGACAGGCGGGTGATGCCGTCCAGCAGGATCATGACGTCCTTGCCCATCTCGACCAGACGTTTGGCGCGCTCCAGAGTGAGCTCGGTGACCTGGATGTGGTCGTCGGAGGGCCGGTCGAAGGTGGAATAGATGACTTCACCGTCAACCGAACGCTGCATGTCGGT
>JAUJPD010000009.1:31254-36039 GCA_030447315.1 Actinomycetota bacterium
GTCAGATCGGCGAAGCGAGGCCTCTTCTGGGCGAGCTCTGGCTCCATACCGTTGATCTGACGGATCTTGAGGAGCGCCTGGTATTTCTCGGTCTCCTTGGGTGACCTAACCGAGCCCTCGACCTGGTCACCCTTGCGGAGATGGAAACGCCGTACCTGCGAGACCGAGACGTAGACGTCTTTGTCGCCAGGAAGGTATCCGCTGGTGCGGAGGAAGCCGTAACCCTCGGGTAGCAGGTCCAAAACCCCTGTCCTAACCTCGGCGTTCGGATCGTCCTCGACGTCGGTGTCGTCGTAGCGATCGTCTCGGATGTAGTGGGGAACGTTGCCGCCGCCTCCCTGGCCGCCGGCCTGGCCTCCGCGGCCTCTGCGCCGCCTGCGGCCTCGGCCCTCGCCTCTGGGCTCGGCCTTCTCGCGCGGGCGGTTGCGATTGTCTCGCCCCGGCTGGGGACGCCGGCGCTGCTGCTGGTTCCGGTCGTCGTTGCGGTTGTCCCGCTCGTCGACCGCAGAATCATCTCGCAACCCGGCCGAGGGTGGCGTCGACTGCGTCGCGTTCGCATCCCCACTCGGGGCCGGAGGAGCCGTCTCCCGCTGTGCGGGCGCGGGCGTGGATGCCGCCGGAGCACTCGAGGGGGCCGGGGTCGAGGGGGCCGGGGTCGAGGGGGCCGACCTGGCTTCAGGCGCGGCCGTCTTCGGCTTGGAGGATCCGTTCCCACCGCCCGAGATGCGATCGATGATCTCGGCTTTCTTCAGACCGGTCACCTTGACGTCCAGCGACTTGGCTATCTCCTTCAGCTCGGCGACTGCTTTCGTCTCTAGAACCGAGCGATCCATGGCTACCAACTCTTATGCCTCCTGCATCGAGGGAGGAAGCTCGCCTAGATGTGGCTTCGCCTTCTCCCAGTCGTCTGTGAACTTCTTGAAACCTGCGTCCGTCAGTGGATGCTTCACCAACGACTCGAAAACCTTGAACGGCATCGTCGCGATGTCTGACCCCATCCGAGCCGCCTCAACCACATGAAGAGGGTGCCTGAGACTGGCCGCCAGCACCTGAGTCGCATATCCCTGAGCGGCATAGATCTCGCAGATGTCCGACAGCAACCTAAGGCCGTCGGTCGCGACATCGTCAAGCCTACCTACAAACGGCGAGATTATGTAGGCACCTGCCTCGGCGGCGAGGATCGCTTGGGCCGGCGAGAAGCAGAGGGTGACGTTCACCTTGATGCCCTCGTCCGACAACCGCCTCGTGGCAGAGAGACCCTCAGTCGTCAGCGCGATCTTCACCACGGCGTTGTCTGCGATCTGCATGATGTCGTGGCCCTGACGCACCAACGAGTCCGCTTCATCACCCGAGGTCTCGATGGACACATCGCCGTCGACGATCGTGCAGATCTCCTTGACCAGCGGCAAGAAACCTTGTTCGGCTTTGCCGATGAGGCTTGGGTTCGTCGTGACCCCCTTCAGCACGCCCCACCTCAACCCCTCCCTGATCTCGTCGAGGTTGGCGGTGTCTAGGAAAAGCTTCACGCGTGTTGCTCCCTTCTTGCTTCGGATCCCCCGGCGCCATTCGGCGACGTGGTTTGTTTCGCTTCGCCACGTTGTCTGCCGACCACCTCGACCGCTTGCTCCAGAAGCGTCTCGTCGGCCCCCTGTAGCTCCACTCCCCGCTCGGCACTGTCGAGGGCTTTGGTGATGACGTGATCGATGATCTGGGTCAGGGTTGCATCGAGGTCGTAGTGCTCGATCTGGGGAACCCCGCGCATCGCCGCCGACGACATCATGTACTTCTGGATGCGCCTGATCTTCTTGAAGGCGTTGAGGTAGCGCTCTTGCCCGCGGAGGCTGCTGTCTCGGCCCCTGCGATAGAAGTGGCTGCGATGCAGCTCCTCGTCCTCGATCGTCACCAGCAACGACACGATGACGGCGTCGCCGCTCTCGATCTTCTCCAAGAACCCCGGCACCAGATGAGCGCCCTCCAAGATCATGTCCGTTCCCTCGGCGATCGCGCGGTCGATGAGAGCACGGGCCCCCACCGCGACCGCGGCGGCCTGCTCGCGGAACCCGATGATCAACCGGTCACCCGAGTGCGGGATCGGCTGGCGGATCTCGATGTCCGCCTCGAACGAAGAGGAGTAGAGCGTGGGAAACATCTCCTTGGTAAAGGCGCTTCGCAAGACCTCACGCACCGCGTCGGTCGAAACCACGCGCGTTATGCCCAAGCGGCCGGCGAGCTGCGTTGCGATCGTCGACTTGCCCACGCCGGTGCCGCCACCGATCAGGATGATCAAAGGGAGATCCAGCCGCGCCACCGACTGCCACTTGAGGAAAGCCTCGGCGTAGCGGTCGCCTTCTTCGCGACGAAGAACCTCGAGCGTCAGGTCCCGCAGCCTGTCGTTGGAGACGACCTCGTTGTCGAGCCCACGAAGCTCTTCTTCAACCTTGTTCGCCACCGCGTAGCACTTGGCCGGTCCGAGCCCGGTCACCATCAATGACGAGGCCGCCAGACCCTTGGAATAGGGAAGCCCGTACTCCTCTTCGGCGATGAAGATGTGTTTGCGCCGGGGCTCGTTCATCCGGCCCCCTCGAACCGCGTTCTGGCGAGGTCGCCCGCCCAGGTGACGAGGCCGGCCGGATCGTCCCCCTCGACGCCGACGGGGACGTTGTCCATGTAGACGACATCCAACCCGCACGCCAGAGCGCTCCTGGTCGCGACGTCGATCCCGGCTGCTTTGATCTCACAGAGGAGGATGTCTGCCTCTTTCCTTACGTCGGCTAGCTCTTGCTCGAGGATGGCTCTGTCCGACAGCGAGTGAGTCATCCCGACCACCGTGCACCCGTGCTCCTCTTGCAGGTGGTGCGTGATGGGTTTCGCTGCTTCCTGGGGTGCGGTGGTCGCCACGAACACCTTGAGGCCGCCGACCGAGCGGGTCGGCGCCGGGCGGAAGACCGTTCGAACGACCCTGATCTCTTCGGACTCGCCGATCCCGCGATACGCCTGTCGGACCTGGGAGGTGATCTCGGAGATCTGGGAGGGAGAACCGAACGGCTCCTCACACATACTAACCATGACGAAATCACTTAGCAAGAGGCGGTACGGGCCCATGTAACCGCTGAGGTACTCGGGCGGGATGGAGGCGGGGATGACCAACCCGCTGACATCGGCGTGGACCGGGGGGATCGCGGATCCGGATCCCTCCAGGACGATCACATCGCCCTCGAGGCCGTTCGCTACCTCCACGCCCTCCGCCACATTGGAGAAGCGGACCGCGCCCGCCAAGCCGCCGCCACACCTCCGGCACCCGACGGTCTGCACCCGTCCGAGCAGCGCGTCTTCGACGTAGTCCGACGCGGCGTGCTTACCCGCATCCGCAAGCTCGAGCAGATCCCGCGGTGTCAACTCCACCCGGCCGCCGTCCATGACCTCGGGCTCCGGCGGGCCGCCGCGGCCCATCGACACGACGACGGGGCGGTGACCCGCCTCGGTCAGGGTCCGAGCGGTGAATCCACCGAGGGCGGTCTTTCCGGTCCGCTTGCCCGTTCCGATGATCGCGAGTGTGGGTTTCTCCGCCACGCGAGGCCGGGGCGGGGGTTCGAATCGGAAATCTGCACCTTCGTAGGCCACTCCTCGCACGAGTGCCACCGAGGCCATCTGATGACGCCGCCGGTAGTCCAGCACAGGTTCGTCCGAGAGGTCCAGGACGGCCTCCGGCGCCCATTCCTCAAGCGCTCGCTCCAAGCTGTCACGAGGGTCGTCTCCGGTTCGCACGGTTATCCCCCCGAAGGACTGGACGCCTTCTTTGGGGATCTTCTCCCTGCCCCCGGCCAGGACCGCGCCCGCGATGTGGTGGCCCGACGCGTGCAGCTCGTCGAGCGCGGACTGGACCACGGGGGGGTAATGCTCGCCGTCGATGACGACCACGTAGCGCATGGGGGCTCCTCGGTGGAGGGGGGAAGGCGATTAATGCAAAGCCGCGAGGGGTAACTCTACGTGGCGACCAACTAGCGATGGAGGCACATCATGTTCGGAAAGAAGACGGACTCCACGCAGCCCAACGCCGGTGCTCGCGACCGCTACGCGTCCCGTGACGGGAGCCACATCATAGATGCGCGAGCGCGCGGAGGGGTCTCTTTCGGCGCGATCTTGACCGGCGTCGTGGTCGCTTTCGGAGCCATGTTCCTCCTGTCCGCGATCGTGGGCGGGATCCTCGTGAGCCTGGGGCTGATCGACACGGAGGTCACGCAGGCCGAGACGGTCGACGCCGGGCTCGGCGCCGGGATCGCCCTGGTGGTCGCCCAGCTCCTTGCCTATCTCTGGGGGGGCTACACCGCAGGCCGGATGGCGCGCGGCTCGGGCCTTGCCAACGGCCTGCTGGTCCCTCTCACCGCCGTCATCGTCGGCCTCGTAGTCGCGGGGATCGCGACCGCGTTAGGGGCGTCGGCCAATCTCAACCTACCGTTCACGACCAACCAGCTGCCGCTCGAGAACGACACCCTGGTGGACGGGGGCCTCGGGATCGGGATCGCCTCACTCGTGGCGATGTTCCTAGGTGGTGCCCTGGGCGGCGGACTCGGAGCCAGATGGCACACGAAGCTGGAGCGTCACGCGGCAGAGGAAGAGATGCACGGCGATGACCACGACGACGTGCGAGATCACGACGCGGCGCCGGCAGCCACAGCCACGACGCCTCGGGACACCAGCACCCACGCCTCCGCTCCTCCGGCGCCGGCGGGCGACCCCACCGCCCGCTCCGGAGGGACCGAACACACCTCCACGCCTAGGAGCTAG
>JAUJPD010000009.1:36139-70591 GCA_030447315.1 Actinomycetota bacterium
GCCGCGCGCGAAGCCGTGAACTGAGCATCGGCGAACGGGACCTTGGCGGGAAGAGCCTTCCTCGCGTCTGTGGTCGAGAAACCCTCGCGGGGCACCGCCACGATCGGCACAAGACGTTCGCTCGGGTCGATGCGGAAGTACTTCAGATCTCCCGCGGCCCCCTGATAGCACACCACCAGGCCTCCGAGGAGGGCCGGCAGAACGTTGTCGGGATGGCCCTCGATGCTCGTCGCGAGCTGAACCATCTCTATCTGGGGCACCGTCCTCCCGGTCACCGCGCGCGCCGCGAACAAACCCCCCACCACCGCGGCCGCGGACGAGCCCAGCCCCGCCGCAAGCGGGATGGGGTTCTTCACGTGCACAGCGAACCCGGGCGGGCGCCGTCCGACGTGGTCGAAGAAAGCGTTCATCGACCTGATCACGAGATTGGTGTCGTCCGCGGGAAGGCTGTCGGCGCCCTCACCCTCGACGACGATCTCGACCGAGTCCCGTCGCGGCTCGATGTCTATCTCCAGGTGCATCTGGATGGCCACACCGAGCGCATCGAAGCCGGGACCGAGGTTCGCAACGGTGGCGGGAACTCGTACCTTCACTGCTGCCGGCATGTGCGGACTCTATTCTTTCCTCACATCCCCGAACATGAAGCTTCCCGGCGATGAGCCGGAGCGCCGAGTCAGCCCAGATCTAGCTCCTGGAGGATGGGCCCCAGCTCCGCCGGGACCAGCTTGGGCCGAGCGGCCCCCGCGATGGCCCAGTCGGGATCTTTGAGACCATGCCCCGTCAAGACGCAGGTCACCACGCACCCCGGTGGCACGAGATCGCGCTGTTTCAGCTGGCGCAGCCCGGCCACTCCCGCCGCAGAGGCCAACTCGACGAAGAGCCCCTCCTCCGCCAGGTTTCGATACGACTCCACGATCTCTTTGTCTCTCACGGAATAGATCCCACCGCCCGAAGAAGCCGAGGCTTCGGTGGCTCCTATCCAGGATGCCGGATTGCCGATCCGGATCGCGGTCGCCACCGTCTTGGGGTCTGCAACCGGCTCGCCGCGCACTATGGGAGCGGCCCCCTCGGCCTGGAAGCCGAACATCTTGGGCAAGGTCTGCGACCAACCAGCACGTTTCGCCTCTCGGTATCCGCGCCAGTAGGCGGTGATGTTGCCGGCGTTGCCCACCGGCATAACGTGGAGGTCCGGACTCCGGCCGAGGGATTCCACGATCTCGAACGCGGCCGTCTTCTGGCCCTCGATCCGGAACGGGTTCACGGAGTTGACCAGAGTGATCGGGTACGCCTGCGCCATCTCCTTCGTGAGGTTGAGCGCCAGATCGAAGTTGCCGTCGATCTCGAGGACCCGAGCGCCGTGGACCAAAGCCTGGGCGAGTTTCCCCAGCGCGACGTTGCCCTTGGGTATCAAGACGGCACACGTCAGCCCGGCCCTTCCCGCGTAGGCCGCAGCCGACGCGCTCGTGTTGCCGGTAGAGGCGCATACGACGGCCTCGGAGCCCTCCTCAACCGCCTTCGAGATAGCCAACGTCATGCCGCGGTCTTTGAAAGAGCCGGTTGGATTGAGGCCTTCGTACTTCAGCCACACCTCCGCGTTCATCTCTTCGGAGAGACGTTCCGAATGGAGGAGCGGAGTGCCCCCTTCGTGCAGGGTGACGATCGGGGTCTCGTCGCTCACCGGCAGATGATCGAAGTAACGGCGGATGATGCCGGTGGGGGCGCTCCCCGCCCGCTGCTCGGTCCTCATGCCTCGGAGGTTCCCTCCACGCGCATGGTCGAAGCGATCTCTTTGACGGCATCCAAAGACTGCAGCTCGTCGAAAGTGGCGCGATGGCGGCCCTCGGGGGCAACGTGGGTGATCAACACCAACGTCGCCTGATCTCCCGAGCCCTCCTGGCGAACGCTCGCGATCGAGATGTCGTGGCGAGCGAAGGAGCTTGCGACCGCCGCCAGCACACCGGGTTGATCGAGCACCGACAGAACGACGTAGTAACGCACCGGGGCTTCGGCTGTGGGTCTGATCGCGGCCTTGGTCCCGTAGCCGGCGCTGATGGTGGAGCGGCCGCCGGAGACTATGTTGCGGGCGATCTCCACGACGTCGCCCGCTACCGCGGAGGCCGTTGGTGCTCCACCCGCGCCTCGGCCTAGAAACATCAGCTCGCCCACGTTGTCGCCCTCGACGAAGATCGCGTTGAACACATCTCGGACCGAGGCCAGAGGATGCGTGCGAGGCAACATCGCGGGGTGGACCCGAGCCGCGACCTGCCCCCCGTCCGCCTCGGCCACCGCCAACAGCTTCACCTCGTAGCCGAGCTCGTGGGCGGCGGACACGTCTTCGGCGGTAACGCTGCTGATGCCCTCACGCTGGACGTCACCCGACACGACCGTCGCGCCAAAGGCCACCGTGGCGAGGATCGCCAGCTTGGCGGCGGCATCGTGCCCATCGATGTCGGCGGACGGATCGGCTTCGGTGTAACCCAGTCGGTCGGCTTCGGCCAGTGCCTCGGCCAACGACTCGCCCGTCTCGGACATGCGGGTGAGGATGAAGTTGGTCGTCCCGTTGACTATGCCCATGACTCTCCGCACCCGGTCGCCGGCAAGAGACTCTCGCAGAGGCCGGATGATCGGGATGCCTCCTCCGACCGCGGCCTCGAACAGCAGGTCGACGCCGGCCGCAGCCGCCGCCTCGAGCAACTGCGCGCCGCCGGTAGCCAGAAGCTCCTTGTTCGCCGTGACCACGTGTTTGCCCGACGCGATCGCAGCGAGGATGAGGCCACGGGCGGGTTCGACCCCGCCGATGGCTTCCACGATCACCTGGATCGAGGGGTCACCCACGACCTCCGCCGGCTCCGTCGTCACGGTTGCCCCGGCTAGATCGACCTCTCGCGCTCTGGCCACGTCTCGCACCGCGACGCTGACGACATCTATCGGAGCTCCCACTCGGGCCGACAGCTCGTCGCGATGCTCCCTCAAGATGCGCAGGGTCGCCCCGCCGACCACTCCGCAGCCGAGCAAGCCGACCCGTATCCCATCCACGTGATGAACGCTAAACCGCGCGACGGTCGGCCAGATGCAGTGAGCAAGGAGCGGGCGCATCTAGGGTGTCGATGTGCCAGAGCTACCAGAGATGCAAGCCCTAGCCGAGCGTTTGGACGTTGCGTTCGGGAGCCGGACCCTCGTGAGCTTCGACCTCAAGCAGTTCTCTTCTTTGAAGACGGTCGAGCCCAACCCGCTTGGTCTACGGGGCCGCCGACTCGATCGGGTGGGACGTCGAGGAAAGTACCTGTTGTTCGAGTTCGGGGACACGCGGCTGGTGGTACACCTGTCGCAAGGCGGCCGGATCGACCTCGAATCCCCGGCCAAGGCCACCAAGCCGAAGGGTTCTGTCGCTCGTTTGGTGTTCGAACCTAACGACGGATTGCTGATCAAGGAATACGGAACGGAGCGCAAAGCCGCCGTCTGGATCCTGGCTCAGGACGAAGAGGGACCGCTGGAGAAGCTTGGTCCCGAGCCTTTCTCGCAGGAGTTCGAGAAGCTCGTCATGTCGAGCGACGATCGGCGTCGTATACACACGTTGCTTCGCGACCAGCGCTTCGTCGCGGGGATCGGACGAGGTTTCAGCGACGATGTCCTGCATGACGCTCGGTTGTCCCCTTTCGACTCACTAGCATCGCTCGGCGACGCCCGAAGGAGGCAACTGGTGGCGTCAATCAGGAGCGTGCTCGACGAGGCGACCACGCGAGAGCGGGATCGAACAGGCGGACTCCCCGCCAAGATGGGAGATCGGTTCCTGATTCACAATCGTCACGGTGCTCCTTGCCCCCGCTGTGGAGACCCCTTGCACCGGATCTCCTACGAGTCGCATGAGGTCACCTACTGTGCGACCTGCCAGACCGGAGGACGGGTCCTGGCGGACCGCAGGATGTCGAGGCTTCTGAAATGAAGAGGAGCTTCAGCTCGGGAGGGAGCCTGGATCTGGGCTTGACGCTGCGTTCCCTCGTCCATGGTGGCGGTGATCCCACCATGCGTCTGACGCGCAACGAGACCTGGCGAGCGACGCGAACGCCCCTCGGTCCGGCCAGCGAGCATCTCCGGGTAGTCAACGGCATCGTCGAGGCCGAGGCCTGGGGGCCGGGGGCGGAGTGGTTGCTCGAGCAGGCCCCCGCGCTCGTTGGGATGGACGACCGCGCCCAACCATTCGCTCCTCGACACCCGCCGCTGCGCGATCTCCACCGCTTGCATCCGGGCCTCCGCATCGGTCGTTCTCGTGCGGTCGTGGAATCGATGGTCCCGACGATCCTGGAGCAGAAGGTGACGGGGGCCGGAGCCCGCCGTTCGTTCCGCTCTCTCGTGTGCAAGTACGGTGAGCCGGCTCCAGGTCCCCTCGGGCTGCGCCTTCCGCCCGCCTCTGATCTGCTGGCGGCGCTTCCGTACGAAGACTTTCACCCCTTCGGGGTCGAACGCAGGCGCGCACAGACGATCAAGATCGCCTGCTCCTACGCGAAACGGCTCGAGGAAACGTGCGACATGGATATCGAGAGCGCCCGCAGGCGGCTGTTGGCGTTGCCCGGCGTTGGGGTGTGGACGGCCGCGCTCGTGGCGGGAACGGCCTGGGGAGACCCGGACGCGGTCGAGGTGGGAGATCTCCACGTTCCGAATACGGTCTGCTGGTTCCTGGCTCGGGAACCCAGAGGGACCGACGACAGGATGCTCGAGCTCCTCCAGCCCTACACGGGGCAGCGAGGCCGGGTAATCCGGCTCATCGGAGCTTCCGGGGTGCGCTCCCCGGTACGGCCTCGGGCCGAGGTGGTCAGCTACGCCCGGATCTAGACGCCGGCTGCCTCGAGAACAGCCGACGATCGGGCTTACTTGACTACGACGGTGCCCGTCATCCCGCGCCCGGTGGGAAGGCCGTGGATCCGGCAGTAGTAGTCGAAGGTGCCGGCCTCTTTGAAGGTGAACGAGTAGGTATCTCCTTCGAAGTCGCACACCTCGGAGTTGAGGGGGCTGCATTTCGGGCTCGAGTCGAACGTCTCGTCGACCGCGGTCACCGAATGGGGTTGATCCCCTATCTGGGTCCACGTCACCTTCGTACCCCGCTCGATCGTCAGCTCGTTGGGCACGAAAGCGGTGTCGATGACCTTGGCTTTGGAGCGGCCCGAGACCGCGGTCTCTCCATCACTCTGGTCGCTGGTCTCCTCCGGCTCTCGTCCGGCTGGGGCGTATCGGCGGGGGCCGATGTGGAAGCCTCCGGCGAAGGAGCTGCAACTGGATCTGCGGGCTCCTCTGATCCGCCACAAGCTCCCAGCAAGAGCAAACAGACGGCGGCTGCGGCGGTGAGATTGGTTTTCATAGCTGGCGTTCGTTAGGCGGGGCCATATGAGATTGGCCGTTCTTGGCCACTTCTGGTCCCACCCGCCCAATCCGGGCCTGCAACCGACTGCGAACCATGTGCATGAGCCCTTCCACCTCGAGGCACCCCCGATGAAGCTGAGGGTGCCTCCTGTCACAGCCCGCAACGTGACAAGCGCCGTTTCTCCTGGTGGTTGTGGTGGCCTTTATCGCGGCCTTCGTCGGCCCCGCCCCCGAGATCTCGGAGACTCCCAAGGTCACTCGACTGCTCAGGAAGGCCAAGCAGCAGACGGGCGATGGCCCCTCGAACACCAAGAACGGCGACTCGCCCACAGCAGGTTCCAAAGCCAAGAGCGTCAAGCAAGCATCTTCGTGACACCGCGCCGCGGTGCACGTTCGAAGTTGGGGACCCTCGAGATCCCCACGATCGGCTTGAAGAGAGCTTTCTATGAAGGGGTTCACGGCGCGGTGGTCAAGATGGGCCCCGGCCACTGGCCGGGTACCCCATTTCCCGGCAATGCCGGCAATGCCGTCTTCGCCGGCCACCGCACGACCTACACCAAGCCGTTTGCCGATCTTGATCTCCTGGACCGCGGGGACCCCATCAGAACGACCGTGGGCAAGAACAAGCGCCTCGTACCGGGTGTTGAGGGTCTATGTCGTCCCCGAAGCCGAGTACGTGCGGTCGGTGCTACGGCAACCCAAGAACAAGAGAGCTCGCCAGATAACGCTGTTCGCATGCACTCCCAAAAGGGTTCCGGACCCATCGGATCGTGGTGCGAGCGGAGGCCCGTGCAGCATCCCCGGTAAACGAGGGCATAACCCAGAGAAAGGGGGCAGCTCAGTAAGAAGGCTGCACAAAAATCGTCCGCAACCATCAGGAGGTGTACGTCAGCAATGTGGAAAGAAAAAGACATGTTCGGCGGTCAGCCAGTCATGACCATCGACAACGAAGTGGACCGTCGTAATTTCATGAAGTGGGCAGGTATCTTCGGAGTCGGCACAACACTTGCCGTTGGCGGCGTAAAGAATTTCGCGACCGCCCAGGTCCCCGACAGCGACATCGACATCCTGAACTACGCGCTCACGCTCGAGTTCCTGGAAGCCGACTATAAGCGAGGCGTCGACGGAGGGTTCCTCTCGGACGCGCGAGCTCGCGCTGGTCACCCCCATCCGGGACCACGAGGAAGCTCACGTGGGAGCTTTGACCTCCACGATCAACGACCTCGGAGGAAAGCCCGTCAAGGAGCCCAAGTTCAAGTACCCATCAGGCACCTTCGAAGACAAAGCCAAGTTCCTGGAGACCGCCTCGGTCTTCGAAGAGCTCGGTGTCGCCGCCTATCAAGGCCAGGTCACCAGGGTGAAAACGCTGGACATCCTGGCCGCTGCCGCAGCGATCGCCGGAGTGGAGTCACGTCACGCCGCGATCCTCGCCGACCTCACCGGCGGGAACCCGTTCCCGGCCCCCGTTGAGGCAACCAAGACGATGGCGCAGGTCCTCGAGGCCGCCACGCCGTTCATCAAGAGCTAAGGAGGCTTGGCATGGACCGTAGACGATTCATGAAAGGAACCGCGGCAGTCATCCCAGGTGCCGTTGGACTATCGATGCTTTCATCCAGATTCGCGTTCGCCCAGAGCGCGGACTTCGCGAGCGACGAGGACGTGCTCAACTACGCCCTGACGCTCGAGTTCCTCGAGTCCGAGTTCTACCGTCAAGGCAACGAGACGGGGCTCCTGTCCGGCAAGGAAGCCGACTACATCCAGACCGTCGGTGCGGATGAAGACGCTCACGTCGCGGCGCTCACCGACACCATCAACAAGATCGGTGGCACTCCCGTAGAAGCACCGGGCGTGGACTTCGGAGACGCTTTCTCCAGCAGAGAGAACTTCCTTACCACGGCACACACGTTCGAGAACCTCGGCGTCACCGCCTATCTCGGCGCGGCGGGATCCATCCAGAACAAGGACATCCTGCAGGCCGCAGCCGGGATCTTCGGGGTCGAAGCTCGCCACGCCGCGATCATCGGCCAGCTGCTGGACCTCGAGCCCGAAGGCGGGGTCTACATGGGCTCCACCGAGACGGCGCAGAGCAAGGACGAGGTGCTGGCCGCGGCGGCTCCGTTCCTCGCCGGTGCCTCCGCGATGTCCGGTGGCGCCGCAGTCACCAAGTAGCTCGCAGCACCACGTTTCCTACGAAAAGGCCCCGGCGATCGCCGGGGCCTTTTCCGTGCCGGCTTGCGGCCCACGATCCTAGTGCCGGTGCCTTATCGCGCCCGATCGCGTAGCGGCACATGGATTGAGCTCGTCTACGAACCCCCGGGGCGCGACTGCCTCGTAAGACCCAGGCTTGTCCGGTAAACGGACGCGATAACGCCCGAGGTCGTCGGAGACGGTCTTCGTCACAAGCTTCCTGCCAGCCGTCGTATTACGGAAGATGCGCACAGTGGCCGACCGGGTGCAAGGGCGGTAGCCGTCGGGACTTCTTACAGAACCGGATGCGAGGACGTGCCGGGTCAGCGAGAGCGAGATGGTCATGTCGTGAGGAGCCGGTTGAGTAGGCAGGGCCTGAACGTCGACGCTCGACGTCGCCTCATAGAACGCGTGCGCCTCACTCCCGAAGTAAGGGCCGTGAATAGTCTCGGGATCACCTTCGTAGGCATAGCTCGATACCGAGTTGACCATCCCTCCGCCGGTGACCCACCCTCCGCCACTCGCGCCCTGAGTCATGTCGCAACCCATGGCGAGCGGAAACGGCTCGGTCGTGTAACCAGCCGAGTCGCGGTACTCCACGGTGGCCCGACAGCGATAGAGCCTCTCGCCGTCGAACGGAACTGTCTTGGGATAACCGAAGGAGGAAAAGGTTTGAGCCCAATCCCGATTGAACGTGATGCCGCGCCAGCCAAAAGCCTCGCCGAGTGCTACCCCCTGGTCGTCGCGCGCTATCTCGACGGCTCCGATATCGAAGCGGACATCGCCCTTACCGGCTTGGGTCGAGGAATGGTATTGATCCGTCACACCGAAAGCAGTGGCCTCCCAGTAGCCGAACGGCGCCTCCCCCAAGCGATATCCAGGGGCGAACGCGACGGCATCCGCGGCAACCCCATCTGGACCCAACAAACAATGAGCCGCTGTGACGACGAGGCTGTTGTCTTGGTCGGGCACGATGGTGCCGGAGCAAGTTGTGGTCCCCGCCGGGAATCGGATGAACAGCCGGCCGTGAGTCACGTAGGGGAAGACGGAGGGGTCGGTGACCTCCGTTCGCTGGTAACGAAGCCGGGGTCGCGGAAGGGGTGCCCGGCGGAGCGCGCCCGCTACTTCATAAGCCGTCCGTGCCGGAGCCCCGGCCGAGGCAGCCACCGGTTCAGCGGTGAACTCTGATGCTGCCGTCGGCGAGTCACGGAAGCCCCCGGGGGGAGCGACTAGGTCAGGAGGTTTCGCCAGGTCTGCCACCCGCTCCCAGTACTGCTGCCCGCGGGCCTCAGTGCTGAACCAACGGCCGCTGCGGGAGTCACCTCCGGACGCCGTCGTTGGTCCGGCCCCCGCAACCACCAAGAGAACGATCAGGAGACTGGTCGTAGTCAAGGTTCTGCTCCGCATCCCGATTGCTCCTCATCGACCGGTTCTCCTGGATCTCGATCCTAAGAGCAACGGCGCGTGGCGGTGGTGGCGTACATCGTGTGGTGCAGAACGCCCGGCGCCGAAGTAGGCGCGACGGCTTGGCAGTGGATCTGGGCACCAGGTGCCCTGCCCGTGGCTATAGTGCCGACCCGTCCAACCGACGGTCCAGCTTCAGCACGTCGTCCAGCGTCTCGCGCCGCACGATCTCAACGGCCTTACCGTCCTCGACCATCACGATCGGCGGTTTGGTTATCCGGTTGTAGTTGGAGGCCATCGAGTAGGTGTAGGCCCCCGTAGCGGGGATGCACAGCAGGTCCCCTTCCCGAACGTCCACCGGAAGGGGCACGTCCTTGATCAGGATGTCCCCCGATTCGCAATGCTTGCCAGCCACGGTCGTCCATAGGGTGGACTCGTCGTTCATCCGGTTCGCAAGTAAGGCCTGGTACTTGGCTCCGTACAGGGGGTAGCGGGGGTTGTCGCTCATTCCACCATCGACCGAGACGTAGACCCGGTCGGTCTGCTCTGGACTAGGTAGACCTTTTTGGTATGAGTCATCCGACGTGCCTCCGTCGACGGCGACATCGGTACGAACGCCCGGGATGCGCTTGACCGTTCCCACCTTGTACACCGTGATCGCGCTGGACCCGACGAGCGAGCGACCCGGCTCGAGCGACAACTCCGGGACCGCCAGCCCCAGCGCCGAGAACTCCCGCTCCACCGCGGCCAGGATCCGCTGCACCGAATCCGCGGGAGGCGGGGTTATCTCATCGTCGGTGTAAGCGATGCCCAACCCCCCACCCATGTTCAGCTCGGTGGGCTCGAAGGCGAAAGCATCCTTGGCCTCCCGTAGGAAGACGGCAAGCCGTTTCACCGCCAGATCGAACGCGGCCATCTCGAAGATCTGGGAGCCGATGTGGGCATGCACACCCACCAAGCCGGCCGACCGGAGCTCGCTCGCCCGACGCAGGGCATCGAGTGCGGCGCCGTCCGCCAGGGTGAATCCGAACTTTGAGTCCTCTTGTCCCGTCTGGATGTAGTGGTGGGTATGGGCCTCGACGCCGGGGGTTATCCGTACCAGGAGCTTGGACGTGACACCCACTCGAGCGAGACGGGAGATCTCGTCGTGGGAGTCGACGACTATCCGGCCGACGCCCAGGTCCCTCGCGGCCTCGAGCTCACCCACCGACTTGTTGTTGCCGTGGAAGAGGACGCGCTCCATCGGGAACCCCGCGGCTCGTGCCGTCTCGAGCTCTCCGCCGGTGCACACGTCAAGACTGAGCCCGAGGGCCTCGATCATCTCGCACACGGCCACACAGCAAAGCGCCTTTCCGGCATAGAAGACGCGAGCCGGCTCCAGGGCAGCCGCGTAGGACTTGGCGCGAGTTTCGAGACTCGCCCGATCCAGAACGATCAGAGGGGTTCCGAACCGATCTGCTAGATCGACCACATCCACGCCCGCCAGCTGGAGCCTGCCATCGACCACCACGGCGGTGTCGGGCAGCACCTGAGACAAGTTGCTCTGCATAGACCGAGGTTACGGCACGCTTGTAACTGTGGTGTCGAAGATGAGCTGGCAGCGTCCTCCTATGTGGACCCCATCCGCGTCCGCCTTGACGCCGATGCGACACGGTCTTCCCATCTCGATCCCTTGCTGGATCTCGAAGTCGATGGGGCCGATACGAGCTGCCAGATAGATGCCGAGAGAGGCGGCCGCCGAGCCGGTCGCCGGATCCTCCGCAATCCCCAGTGCCGGAAAGAAACCGCGCGCTCGAACAAAACCGGCTGCCGTCGCCGTCACGCAGTAAGCCCCCGACGCCTCGGAGAGATCCTCGAGCAGAGAGGCCACCGGTCGGCAGCGTTCGAGCGCCGCGGTGTCCTTTAGGGGAACGATCAGGTGCGGGATGCCTGCATCCGAGACGGCGGCATGAAGCCGGTTGACGCTTCGACCGAGCTCCCGGGGCTCGAGGCCGACATCGGCGACGTCGATACCCAGGGCCATCGCGATCTTGTGCTCGATCTGCGGCTGCCGATCGCGCAGGTCCGGCGACACCTTGCCCGCCCGGTGGAACCACACCACTTCATCTTCGAGAACCACGTCGGTCACTCCCGCCGCCGAGCGCTGTTGGACCTTTCCCGCAGGTAGCCGGCCAAGGTCGCGAAGGGCCCACGCGGTGCCGAGTGTCGGATGACCGGCGAAAGCCAACTCTTCTCGTGGGGTGAAGATCCTGACCGAGTAGCGATCGGAGTCGACCGAGCTTACGAACACCGTCTCCGAGAAGTTCTCTAGGTATCCGCCTGGGGGCTGTAGGTCCTGGGCTATCTGCTGCATCTGCTCCGCGGTGAAGTCGTTCGCAGCGGGAAAGACCGCGAGCAGGTTCCCGCTTTCGGAAGGGTCGTTTGCCTTCGGGTCCACGAAGACGGAAACGATCTTGTAATCGAGCTTGCTCACGCCTTACATCCTCTCCGGAGCGCTCACGCCCAGAAGCCCCAGAGCGTCGGCTATGACGACTCGCGTCGCGACGCACAAGGCCAGGCGCGCCGCGGTCAGGGTCCGGTCATCGCTCACCACTTTGCAGTCTCGATAGAACGCGGTGAAGGTCGAGGCGAGCTCCTCCGCATAGTGGGTGATGCGTTGCGGGGCGCGCCGCTCCGCGGCCTCCGGTACCACCTCCTCGTAGGAAGCAAGCTTGCGCATGAGCTCGTCCTCGGCAGGATGAACCAGCGCGTCGAGCGGAGCCGTCGACGCGTCCGCTTGATGACCCTCGTCGATCGCCTTGCGAAGGATCGAACAGATACGAGCGTGCGCGTACTGAACGTAGTAGACCGGGTTCTCGGGAGCTTGCTCCTTGACCAGATCGATATCGAATTCCAACGGGGCGTCGATCGAACGGGTGAGGAACGTGTAGCGCGCCGCGTCGACGCCAACCTCGTCGATCAACTCATCGAGGGCGACGTACACCCCCTCTCGCTTGGAAGCTTTGATCTGTTCGCCTCCACGGACCAGTGAAACGATCTGAACCAGTGGGACCTCGACAGACGACCGATCGAAACCGAGCGCCTCGACGGCGGCCATGAAGCGAGCCACGGTTCCGTGATGATCGGCTCCCCACAGGTAGATGAGACGGTCGAACCCACGCGAGAACTTATTAACGACGTATCCAAGGTCCGCAGCGGAGTATGTGGGCTCGCCGTTCGAGCGGATGACCACCCGATCCTTGTCGTCGCCCAGCCGGGAAGAGAGGAACCAGACCGCCCCGTCTCGCTCTTCGATCAAGTCTTTCTCGCGCAGCTTGTCGATCGCAGCTGTGACTTGGCCTCGCTCATGGAGCGTGCTCTCGGAGAACCAGACGTCGAAGCGGGTCCCGAAGCGCTCGAGCGAGCGCTTCGTGTTCTCGAGGATCGGCGGCCACGCCAGCTCGAGCATCCGTTGCGCGAGCTTCGCCGGCTCGGCCTCGATCATGCTGTCGCCTATCTGCTCGGCGATCATGTGGGCGATGGAGATGACGTCGTCGCCCTTATAGCCATCCTCGGGCAGGTCCGTCTCGCGGCCGAAGTGTTGGAGGTAGCGAGCGCCCACGGACGCGCCGAACAGCAGCATCTGCCGGCCCGCGTCGTTGAAGTAGTACTCGCGGATCACCTCGTGTCCCGTCGCCTGGAGCAACGACGCGATGGTGTCCCCTACCGCGGCATGACGTCCGCTGACCACGTTGATCGGTCCGGTGGGGTTGGCCGAGACGAACTCCACGTTCACCTTTCTCCCGGCGCCTTTTGTCGAACGACCGAAGCCCTCGCTCAGTGCAGCTCGCCGCACGACATCGTGCAGCCACGCCGGCGAGAGACGGAAGTTGAGGAAGCCGGGACCGGCTACCTCTACGCTTTCGACCAGGCCGGAGGGCTCTATGGCGTCCGCTAGAGCCTGAGCGACATCTCGCGGCTTGCCCACTCCCTTGGCGACGACAAGTGCGACGTTGGTCGCCCAATCCCCGTGCTCCCGGTTACGGGGCCGCTCGAACGAGGGCTCGGGAACCGACTCAGCGGGAAGCGATCCGGCCGCTACCAACGACTCCAGGCCAGCTCGCACGAGATCGACGAGCTGATCTGTGACGACCATGGCTGCTAGGAAGGAAGGAGGCGCTCGACCACGTCCAGGAGCTCCATCGGGTCGAAAGGTTTGGTGAGATAGTCGTCCACACCGAAGCTCTTGCCCCTGTCGACATCGGATTGCTGGGCTTTGGCGGAGAGGAACACAACCGGGATGTGCTTGATCGCCTCGTTGGCTTTGAGCTTCGCGCACGTCTGATACCCGTCGAGTCGCGGCATCATTATGTCCAGGATGATCAGGTCCGGGTGCTCCGCTACCGCTACCTCGTAGGCCTCTTCGCCGTGATGCGCGAGGAGCACATCGTAGCCCTCGACCTCTAAGTTCACCTCGAGGACGCGCAATATCGCGGGGTCGTCGTCACAGATAAGGATGCGCTTGCCCTCGGTAGTCATGACCGCTCGATGCTACCCGTCCCGATTCCTCCAACTCATGAGGCTAAGGTTGGCCTCCCCTGCCCTCGTAGCTCAGGGGATAGAGCACTCGCCTCCGGAGCGAGGTGCGCAGGTTCGAATCCTGCCGGGGGCACCTTGATCCACTTATTCGAACTCGGGCGTGAGAAGAGAGCCGCGAACACGTCCGTGAACTCGGCCCGCTTGACTTTGCCGTCTTCAACATAGACGGCCTTGAGAACGGCCTGGTTGAATCGACGACGTACCTTGGGGTTCGCTTTGAGATATGCAGCATGGCAGCTCCCTGCAAGACGCATGGCGGCGGTGGCCTCTGCCCGAGGTGCCCTCGTAGCCTGGCTCAGGGCAGGCGCAGCAGCTTCTGACCGAGCGCGGCGAGCGGTTTGGTCAGTGTGACGTAGCTCGCTGGCAGTCTCCTGGCGCTCGACGATCTCTTCCTCGAGCTCTTTCACTCGACCCATTCCTTCGGGAGCTGGCCTTTGATACAGATCGTCGAGCGCCATCACATACGGTGCGCACTTCGTCTTGTGGCGCAGCGAGTTCTTCTGCCCGGTGCCCTTGGCCAGTGTCAGCGACAGTTGAAGTTCCCGCGCTGCCCGCAGTGCAGCAGTCCCGAGCGAGGTCAGGGGATAGAGGCAGTTTCACTCATCGGGCCTCCTCACGTTCGGCGGCCCCGGCGGGTTACACAGAGGGAGATGACGAGGACCCTGCCGCCGTTCGCACTGCTCGTGGAAGAGCACGGCACCCAGTTGCTGCGGCATGCTCGACGGTTGGCAGGCTCAGAAGCCGAGGACCTCTTGCAGGAGGCCTTGCTCAAGGCTCTGCGGTCGTACCCCAGGCTCAGGAACGGTGATCACTTGCGGGCATGGCTCTTCCGCGTGCTGACGACGACCGCTTTCGACCGCTGCAGAAAGGTCACTCCCCTGCCGCTGGCTACCGTGCCCGAGCGCGCGAACGACCCCGAGCTATACGACGACGCATTCGGTTCGTTGCTGGAGGGACTGACCGACACCTCCCGCGCGGCCCTGGAGCTCCGGTTCGTCCAGGACCTTTCGTACAACCAGCTGGCGGAGCGTCTGGGCATATCTCCAGAGGCGGCCCGCCAACGAGTCTCGAGCGCGATCCGGACACTCCGCGGGAGGATCTCATGACACTGTCCCAAGAGCTACTCGAGCAGCTTGCCGAAGATGCGTCTCAAGAGGGCCTCAACGACGCGTTCTTCACCGAGTTTCTGAGTCCGGTGGGAAACCTCATCGTGGTGCAGAGCAGGTCCGGAATCTGTCGGGTCGCGTTCGACGACGAGCGTAAGGAAGATGTTCTCGCACAGGTTGCTCGTGTGATCGGGCCACGCATCTTGTGGTCAAGCGAGCTGACGCGAGCCGTCGCGGAGGACTTGGAGGCTTATTTCACCGGCCAGGTCCAGGACCTCGCCGTGCCTGTGGATCTAGCGCTCGTCGCATCGGAGTTCCGTCGCCGGGTGTTGCAGGACCTTCGCAACATCGGGCCGGGGACCGTGGCGACGTACGGAATACTCGCCGAAGCGGTCGGGGCGCCCAGGGCTGCACGAGCGGTCGGCACTGCTTGCGCCAGGAACCCGATCCCCATCGTCCTCCCATGTCACAGGGTTGTTCCTTCGGCCGGAGGGGTCGGCGCCTATATCGGCGGGTGTGCAAAGAAACGGTGGCTTCTCGAGTTCGAAGGCGCGCTCTGACCGCACCGACTCTTCCACCCCGACCCGCTCACCCGCCTGCGTGAGGCTGTATGAGGGAAACAGGCGTATCTTCATGCGATGCAAGCCAGAGACAAACGTTCCTCCGGGCGTGGAGTGTCGCGTCGCCGCTACATGTTCCGCCGCGCGGGAGCGCTGGTCGCGCTATGCCTCTCGCTCGGCGCTGTCCTCTTCATCGTTACCGAGAAGAGGAGAGAACCGGTGTCGGCGAACGTGGCAGGCTCCGACGCGTTCACCACTCCTGCGCCCGAACCCGATACCGAGGCCCCTGGCGTGGAGGTCACCTCCGACACGAAGCAGCTCGAGCCTTTCGATCCCGTGAAGCTCGAAGGCGAGGTGGATGAGGACTCCACGCTGTCGATAGCAGGCCAGCGCAGGAAGGTGTCGGCGGGTGCCTTCGCCATCACCCTGCCCCAGCCGCCTCGCGTAGCGACCAAACTACGAGCCCGCGACGCTTCGGGCAACGTGACCGAAGAGATGCTCGAGTTCTCGATCAAGTGGCCCCCGATGAGAGCGGTGCACGTCAGCGGGTATGCGTGGGCCAGCCCAAGCTTTAGAAGGACGTTGTTGAAGATGGTGGACGACCGCCTGATCAACACGATCCAGCTCGATCTGAAGGACGAGTCGGGGGCCATCGCTTACGACTCGAGGGTCCGCCTTGCGCGCGCTATCGAGGCCCCAGCGCAGATCTATGACCTCGACGACGCCCTCCGGACGCTGCATCGAAAAGGCGTCCGTGTAGTGGGACGCATCGTCTGCTTCCGCGACCCGATCCTGGCAACAGCTTCCTGGCCTCACCACAAAGAGAGAGTCATCCAGACGGCAGCCGGCGCGCCGTACACCGATTACGGCGGTTTCACGAACTTCGCCGAAGAGTCGGTCCGTGACTACAACATCGATGTCGCAGAAGAAGCCGCCCGCGCCGGGATCGACGACGTCCTGTATGACTATGTACGTCGGCCCGACGGCGCACTCTCGAACTTCCGCTTCCCCGGTCTCCGGAGCTCTCCCGAAGCAGCCATCGAAACCTTTGTGGGTCAGACTCAGAAGCGGCTGGCGCGGTATGGAACGAAGCTCGGCTTATCGGTGTATGGCATCGCAGCTACTCGACCGACAGAGATAGCGCAGCCGATCAACCGGTTGGCGCGCCGGGCCGATTACATCTCGCCGATGATCTACCCGTCGCACTGGGCACCGGGAGAGTACGGCGTGGCGCAGCCCGAGTCCCAGCCCTACGACATCGTTTTTCGCTCGTTGAAAGACTTCCAGAAGAAGCTGAAGGGAACGGACTCCAAACTCATCCCCTGGCTGCAGGACTTCTCTTTGGGAGTGACGTACGGGGCGAAGGAGGTCCGGGCGCAGATAGATGCGGCCGCCGACCGCGGGATCAACGAGTGGATCCTGTGGGACCCAAAGGTCACTTACACGTCGGCCGCGTTAGCTCCCAGGTAAGCCTCGCTAACACCAAACCGGGCTCCCTCACCGGCCGGCGGGGGGCCGTGCAGCAGGCGCGAGAAGATCGACCCGTCCTAGGATCGGGGTCCCGTGAGCTCATTCGATTACCTCGAGCAGAACCAGGTCAGCTGGACCAAGGCCGCTCCCGACTACGCCGAGGCAGGCCGCAGGAACTGGGCGGGCGAGCCCGCCTGGGGCATCTGGTCGGTTCCGGAAGAAGGCGTGGGAGTGCTGCCCGACGTCGCGGGGCTCGACACGCTGGAGCTGGGGTGCGGCACCGGATACGTCTCCTCCTGGCTGTTTCGCCGGGGTGCGCGGCCGGTTGGCCTCGACCCGACCTGGGCCCAGCTCTCAACCGCCCGCTCGCTCCGGGAAGAGTTCGGGCTTCACTTCCCCCTGGTCGCCGCCGCGGGTGAGGCCATCCCGTTCGCGGACGCCTCTTTCGATCTCGTCATCTCGGAGTACGGCGCCAGCATCTGGAGCGATCCGTATCTGTGGCTGCCGGAAGCAGCGCGCGTTCTGCGGCCCGGCGGCGCCCTCATCTTCTTGGTGAACGGCACGCTGCTCATGCTGTGTGCGGAGGACGACGAGAACGTCGCGGCTGAACCGACCATGCGACGCGACTACTTCGGCCTCCATCGCGTGGAGTGGCCGGACGACGATGCGATCGAGTTCCATCTCGGCTATGGGGATTGGATACGTCTACTGCGCGCCAACGGCTTCGAGGTGGAGGACCTGATCGAGATCCGGCCCCCCGCCGACGCGACCTCGACGTACAGGTACGTCTCACTGGACTGGGCGCGGCGGTGGCCCTCGGAAGAGGTGTGGAAGGCCCGCAAGAAGTAGGCAGCCTCGGACCTCTTACGCCCTCTGGCGGTCAGGGGCGACCTTGAGGATGACGCGCTCGGTCTGGATGGCGGCTGGGTCGTAAGCGTTGCCCGTGTACTTCATGCTGAGGTCGTCGATGTGGCGGCGCGCCTCGTCACCGGTCACGGTCTCGGCAACCCGGCCTCGCACCTCGACATAGTCATAGGAGTTCTCGTGGTCCCAGATCACGACGGACACACGCGGGTCTCGCTGGACGTTGCGATACTTCGCCCTTCCGGTCTCGGTGTTGATCAATACGAACTCATCATCCGCATCCACCCACATCACGTGCGTCGCAGGCGAACCATCCTGCAGAAGCGTTGTGATCGTGGCGAAATTCGCCTTCCGCGCCAGCTCTTTGACTTTGTCTTCGATCATCGGGAATCACACCCTTTCTACGGCGACAGGGCTCCAAGTAGTACCTTGCACCAACCTACGCTGCTTGCGGGAGCTGTCCAGACCTGCTGGCCCAGCGGGGTCAGTGATCGACGTGTTGCGGATCGATCACGCCTCGCATCAGCACGCGCCCGCTCCTGGCAGGGTCACCATCGTCCTTCTCCACGGTCACCACCAGGTCGGGGAAGGCCTTGGGGTCGACGCCGATCTGGAAACTGAATGTGATGTCGTCGGGCTTAACGATCCGGAAGGACCCCGCAGAGACATCGCCCCCGCGACCCACCAGCCAGAGCTCGTAATGGTTGCCGGGCGGTGTCACCGCCAGATCCCGGGTTCGAAGCAAGAACTTGTAGTTGTCATGACGGAAGTGGACCAGCTCCAGATCCGCCGAACCTTGCTGCGGATCGAAGCTGACGAGCTGCATGTCGTGGCCGTCGGGCACACCGGGCTCTCCCGATGCAACCTGCAGCTCCTTCACCCGCTCCCGCAGATCACCTACCTGGCGGTAGGAGGTGATGGCGAACAATGCCGCTGCCACTGCCGCAGCAGCCAGCAACCCGGCCCCCGTTCTGCGACCCCACCCGCCCGCAGGCGTGACGACCGGCGCAACCGGAGTGTCCTGTAGAGCGCGGCTCAGCGCGGCCTCTTCGAGATGAGCGGGGGGCGGTGGCGCCAGGGCCGCATCCCGAACGACCTGCGCAACATGGTCGAGCCGGACCAACTCGAAGACATCGGCCTCCAGGTTCTGTGGCACGTCTTCGGTCACTTCCGTCTCCTTCAACAGTTCCACTACTCGCCGGCGGCGAAGAGCCACGGCGCTACAGCGCGAACAACTTGCAAGATGTGCCTGGACCGTGGGGGCAACCCCGTCATCCTCGAGAACGTGGTCCCACAGCTCCGCGTCCAGATGGCCGTCGCTCATCGAGTCTCTCCTTCGACCAGGCCCGCTTCGAGGAACGCCGGCTCCAGCTTCGAGAGAGCCAGCTGGATGCGGGTCTTGACGGTTCCCAGCGGGATCCCGAGGGTGCGGGCCATCTCCGACTGAGTGAACTGGCACACGTAAGCGAGCTCGATCACCTTCTGCTGCTCGAGGGGCAGATCCTGCAGGATCTTCGAGATCTCCCAGGTCCGCCAGGCTGCCTGGTCATCGAGATGGCCGGGACCACTACCCTCTACCTCTTCGACCGGGACCGGCTGCCTGAGAGACTTCCGGTAGAGGTCGGTGGCGACGTTGCGGGCGATCCCGAAGATCCACGAGCGGGCGGCGCCGCGAGAGGCATCGTACGTTCCGGCGGCCCGCCAGATCCGCAGCGTCACCTCCTGGACCAACTCCTCCGCCAGCTGCCGGTCCCCCTGCATCCACCGCAGACCCAAGGAGTACAGCGGCTTCTCGAAGCTTCGGTACAGCTCGCGGAGCGCGTTCGTGTCTCCCCGTGCAACATCTGCAAGGAGATCCTCGTCCCGGTCGATCTCTCGAACCTTCACTTCTTCCCACTACCCTCCTGGAGCCGCTAAAGGATTGGTTTCTAGGTCTTTCTCGCGAGGTCTTTTGCGTTCTGTGGACCCAATCCCGCGCTATTTGTCGGCTGAGCCCCTCAAAACGGTCGGGTTTTGGGAGATTCAGGGGGAGCCCCACCAGCGGCGGAGTGCGGCGACGATGCCACCCGTGGGTCTCGAGCTCGCGTCGCTTGTGACACCCGAGCGCGACAGACCAAGCTCGCGCTCCAGCACGTATCCGGGCTTGGCGCCGAGGCTCCAGGCTTTCACTTCGGCCCCCTCGAATCGCAAGACCGCCGGCACCGAACGCACGCGATACGCCTGCGCGATCTCCGGATCGCCATCGATATCGACCTTTACGAACGCGATCTCGCCATCCCATCGCTCCGACAGGTCCCGCAGCACCGGCGCGATCTGGTGACACGGGCCGCACCAGTCCGCGTAGAAGTCCACGACGACGGGGATGTCTCTCTCGAGAACCTCCGCGCGGAAGTTCTCCGCCGTGACCTGCAACACGCTCATGAGCTCTCCCTCATCGAAACGATCCCCTGCCTCCCGCGGTGCCACGTGGTGTGTCGGTCCTCCGCGGCTCGACCCTGTTGCTTGTGTTCGACCCTCGGCCCCTCCTCGTACTGCTCCGAGGTCGATGTCCGAGACTCGCCCCGCGGCCCTTCAACCGGACTGAACGACGAGGCCCTCTTCCGCCTTCTTGGCGAGGGCCGAGAGCTCGCTGGAGAGGTGGACGGGGTAGTCGCTACTCTCGGTCAGCTCTCGCAGCGGATCTGGGAGCCGGGCTAAAGACGAGAGACAACGCTCGCGCACGACGTTGAGGGGCTCGCTCTCGCTCACCCGGCGGCCCTGGTGCATCACGCGCCTCAGCAAGGGGACGGTTTCGTCTACGGTCTCTCCTTCGAGGGCGATGAGATCGTGGGCGATGTGGTCACCGTCGTAGCTTCGATAGATCTGCTTGAGCCCCGGCAAGGTCACCTTCCCCGTCGAAAGCTTCACCTTCGGCACGCCACCCTCGGCGACGAGCTTGTAAACGCCGCCGAGGAAGGGTGAGTCGGCGCTGGTTCCCATCTGGGTTCCGATCCCGAACACATCAACGGGTACACCCGCGTCCAGCATCTCCTTCACCCGGTATTCATCAAGGTCGCCGGACAGGATGATCTGCAGCTCGGAGAACCCGGCTTCGTCCAGGATGTCTCTCACTCTCCGCGCCAGGCGGGGGAGATCACCGGAATCGATCCGCACCCCTCTCAGAGTGATCCCCTCTGAAGCCAGCTCTCTCGCTACCGAAACCGCGCGCTCGGCCCCTTGAGCTACATCGAAAGTATCGATCAATAACACGGCTTGTTCGGGAAAGTCGTGCGCGTACGCACGGAACGCGTCCTCCTCGGTTGGAAAAGCCATCACATAGGAGTGGGCCATCGTCCCGCTGACGGGGATCCCGAACATCTTGCCGGCAAGGACGTTGGACGTCGCACTGGCCCCCGCGATGAATGAAGCTCGAGCTGCCTTCAGTCCTGCGTCGGCGCCATGGTCACGCCTCAGCGAGAAATCGAAGAACTTCGTGGCGCCGGCCGCAAGCGAGACGCGGGCGGCTTTCGAAGCCACCATCGTCTGAAACGTGACGCAGTTGAGAAGGAAGGTCTCGACTATCTGAGCCTCGATCAGCGGCGCCGTCACCCGCATCAGCGGCTCGCGAGCGAACGCGACCTCGCCTTCCGACATCGCCCACACCTCTCCCGAGAAGCGCAGGTCGGCGAGGTAGTCGAGGAAGGAGCTCCGGAACATCCCCAGGGATCTCAGATAAGTGAGCGCGTCGTCGTCGAAGTGCAGCTCGGAGAGGTACTGGAGTGCTTGCTCGACGCCGCACACAACGAGGAAGTTCCGCCGGGCCGGAAGCTCGCGAACGAAGAGGTCGAACGTTGCCTCGGTTCTCATGTCGCGCGAGTGGTAGCTGGCCGCCATCGTCAGCTCGTAGAGATCGGTGAGCAGCGCTGCGTTGGCTGCCGTTACCCAAGACACCTAGCTAGTTCGGATCATCAGACGATGGCGACGCCGGCCGCACTCATCGTTGCCAGAGCGTGCTCACCATCTTGAGGTTGGAGGTTGACGGGTCGTACGGCCTCCTGCACAACCACCGTCTCGAATCCTTTAGCAGCCGCATCCATCGCGGTCTCTTTCACACAGTAATCGGTGGCAAGCCCCACAACGACGACCCGGTGCATCCCCTGCCGGCGCAACGAGTCCTCGAGTGGGGTCTGTTCGGTGACACCCGTCTGTGGGTCCCTGACGTTGAATCCCGAGTACCCATCCTGGCCGTCGCTGCCCTTCTGCACGATCTCGCCTTTCACCTCGAGATCGGGATGGAATTGCGCCCCCCACGTCTCTTGCACGCAGTGGACCGGCCAGATACCGCCGTCCTTCTCGAAGTGGGGGGTGGAGGCCGGATGCCAATCCTGCGTGTACACCAAGAACGCTCCGGCCTCGGCGGCCTTCTTTATCTCGTCGTTCACAACCGGGACGATCTCTTGGGCCCCCGATACATAAAGGCTCCCGTTCGGATCCGCAAAATCGTTCTGCACGTCAACGACGATCAGCGCGGTGTGCGGGTCATAGGACATGAGGGCCATCATAAAGAGGCCGAAACCGCGCCCTTCGAAGAGAAGATCCAGGCGAGCGCGAACCCGCGGCCCCTGCGGGGGGCCGCTGCCGAACAAGGAAACCCTTAGAGGGTCGAGAGCTCCTCGTCCATCGCCAGCTCGAGGTGAGAGGGGGCCGGGGCCGGAACGAGGCCCCGTTCCGCGAGCCTCGTGGCGGCGGCGATGGTTCGCAGGTCACCCCGAGAAGAGGCCCACTCGCCTTGCAGACAGAGCCGAGCGCACGCGTAGGCCGCGGCGACGCCGACTGCGAAGCTGCGAGCTTGGCCGGCGGCAGCTTCGGCGTCGTCAATGCGTGCACGCTCCTCCAACAGCCTCAACGCGGCTTTCGTCTCGTGGACGGGAGCCTCCAGCAAGGGGTGCTTGCATCGGGCCAGGGCCTCGTTGGCGTCTTCGATCAGCACGCTCAGCGCATCCACGCGCACGACGGCACGCAAGAAGTCGAGTGCCATGACGTTCGTGGTTCCCTCCCAGATCGGTATGACATGCGTGTTGCGCACGAGGGCCGGGATCGTCGAGTCTTCGCAGTAGCCCACCCCTCCGATCGCCTCCATCGCCTCGGTCACACCCGCGATCGACCAGCGACCGGTAGCGAGCTTCGTGATCGGAGTCAGCCCTCGCAAGAGCGCCACCTCGCCGTCGGACGCGGAGCCATGTTCTATCCGCCCCATCAAATCGCAACATCGCATCGTCAACGCGAGGGAAGCTGCATGGTCCACCGCCAGGTCCGCGAGCGTCGCCCGGTGAGCCGGGAGTTGCGCCAAGCGAGACCCGAAGGCCTCCCGAACCTCCGCGTGAGCCCTCGCCCAGGCCAGGCCGCGGCCCAAGGCGCCCGTAGCGCCCAGCGCGTTATGGATACGAGTGATGTTCAGCATCGTCGCGATCCGTCTGACGCCCCCTCCGTCAAGAGGATCTCCGACCGGATAGGCCAGCGCACCCTCCAGCTCTAGCTCCGCAGTGGGAAGAGCTCGGGTGCCCAACTTGTCCTTCAGACGGCGCACCGTGATCGCGTTGCGATGGCCGTCGTCGAGCATCCGATGGATGCGGAACAAAGCAAGACCCCGCGAACCGTCGGAGGCCCCCTCCGGCCGCGCCAGGGTGAGGGCCATCTCGGAAGTGGTCGCGCTCGTGAACCACTTCGTGCCGTACAGGCGCCATGACCCGCCCTCTTCCCGACGAGCCACCGTCCCGGTGCGAGAGACGTCGGAGCCGCCGGTGGTCTCGGTCATCCATTGACCGCTGGTCCACGCCGTAGCCGGGTCGCGGCTCGTCAAGCGTCCTACGACACCGATGTCATCGAGGTCCCCGTGCAACAGAAGAGTGCGCGCGGCTCCGTCGGTCATGGCGACAGGGCAGCTGTAGAGAGCAGACGAAGGCCCCCACATGTGCAGCAGAGCGGCCCACACGATGCGCGCCTTCGCCGCGTAATCCGTGTCCTCGTAAGGCAGCGCCGTCACCCCCGCCCGTATCCCGATCTTGCCCAACTCGGTGTAGGCGTCGGAAACGATGATCTCGTCCATGCGCTCACCCCACGGGGCATAAGGAACGAGCTTGGGGGGCTCGCTCTCCGCCCGGGCGGCAAGAGCGAGCGTGGCGGGGGCCGTGGCCGTCTCTCCCACTCGAGACAACTCAGGCACGGCGAAGGAGAAGGCTTCGTCGCCGAGGTGGAAGTTCACGGATTCCCTAAGGGCGCGGTCGCCCCCCCATGCGTCGGGCAAGAGCGGCGGTGCCTGCAGGGATGGCGGCATGCCGTCGAGCTTATTCTCCAACACATGACCCCGGCCGCTATCGAGGTGCGCGCGCTCAAGAAATCCTATGGCGATTTCGACGCGGTCAAGGGGATCGACCTTCGGGTCGAGCAGGGCGAGATCTTCTCTCTTCTGGGTCCGAACGGCGCCGGAAAGACGACCACGGTCGAGATCCTGGAAGGCCACCGCACGCGCAGCAGCGGCGAGGTAACGGTCCTCGGCCACGATCCGGGCGAGGGGGAGCGCTCGTACAAAGCCAGGATCGGGATCGTGCTGCAGGAGACCGGGGTCGAGCGATTCCTGACCGTCGCCGAAGCCATCGATCGGTTCCGAGGCTTCTATCCGAACCCGCGTCCGCTCGACGAGATCATCGAGGTCGTCGGATTGCAAGAGAAACGCAACGACAGGGTGCGCAAGCTGTCGGGTGGGCAACAACGCCGTCTGGACGTTGCGATCGGACTAGCCGGAGATCCCGAGCTGCTCTTCCTGGACGAGCCGACCACCGGCTTCGACCCCACCGCCCGCCGGAACGCATGGGAGATGGTGCGCAACCTGGCCGGCCTCGGCAAGACCGTCTTTCTGACCACCCACTACATGGACGAGGCCCAGCATCTTGCCGATCGTGTGGCGATCATCGTGGGGGGCCGGATCGTCGCGGAGGGACCGCCCGGCTCGCTGGTGGGGGACTCAGCCACGCAGACCAAGATCCGCTTCAGGCTGCCCCCGGGGTCGCCGCCACTCCCGTCCGCCGCCGCCCAGGCGTCACGCAGCCACGACGAGGTGGCCCTTAGAACCTCGGAGCCCCTGCCGGTGCTGCACGCCCTCACCGAGTGGGCGATCGAGAACGACGTTGCGCTGCAAGAGCTGTCGGTCAGTCAACCTTCCCTCGAAGACGTCTACCTGGATCTGACGCGCCCGGACCACGGAGGCGACCCGTGAACGCGGTGGCCATGACGCTGAAGCAATTCGGCTACGAGAACAAAGCTTTCTGGCGCAACCCCGCGGCCGCGTTCTTCACCTTCGTGTTCCCTCTGATGTTCCTGGTGATCTTCAACGGCCTCTTCGAGGAGACCCAGTTCTATGTTCCCGCGATCGGGGCCTTCGCTGTCATCACCGCTTGTTTTACGAACATAGCCATGGGCGTGACCATCGCGCGCGACCAGGGCGTGTTGAAACGGATCCGTGGCACACCGTTGCCCGCCGCCAGCTACCTGGTCGGGCGGGTTCTTCACGCGGTCTTCATCGCTCTGATCTTGGTCGGGATCGTCACCCTGGCAGGTGCCCTCTTCTACGGCGTTGATCCGCCATCCGACCCCGGCCGATTCATGGCGACGCTCGCTGTGGGAGCCGCGTCCTTCTGCGCGCTGGGACTGGGGTTCACGGCCTTGATCCCTAACGAAGAGGCCGCTCCGGCGGTAGTGAACGCGGCCGTGCTGCCGCTTTCGTTCGTGTCGGACATCTTCATCCCCTCGGACCACGCTCCGGCATGGATGCAAACGATCGCCGACATCTTCCCGATCAAGCACTTCGCTCAGGCGATGCTGGCATCGTTCGATCCGACCTTCCAGGCGTGGACATCCACGGACCTCGTCGTCCTCGGAATCTGGGGAGGCGCAGGACTGCTCGCCGCATTGCGATTCTTTTCGTGGGAACCTCGCCGCTGACGGAACGGGCGGTCCGCGATCCCCTGGAGCCGCTCGTCGGCGACCACCACGTCGTGTTCCGTCTGGCGGATCAAGACGCCGCTCTCGAGAAGGTCGAGCTGTCTCAAGAGGTGAGACGACCGCGCCTCGGCCCCCCCTTCGCGTACGAGCCAGAGTCGCGCCTGTGGGCACTCCGGTTCGACCGCCCCGATGCCGACCGCATGGAATACATGTTCCACCTGATCCACCGCGACGGGGCGGAGGAGTGGATCGGTGACCCGGGCAATCCACTCGTCGCGCCTGGGCCCTTCGGCGCGAAGTCGGTGATCGAGTGGCCGGGTTACTCGCCACCCCCGTGGCTCCAACAAGAGGCTCCGTCGGGCACCAAGAGAGAGATGACGATCACCACCCGGTCGCCCCGCGCCGCCTTCAGGGTCATCGTGTGGTCGGCGCCGGGCCTCGAAGACGATGCTCCTGCTCCCCTGCTGGTCGTGCACGACGGGCCGGAATACGACGAGCTCTCCTTGCTGACGAGCCTGCTGGAGATCAGATGCGCAGACGGGGAGTTGCCGAAGCTACGGGCCGCGTTGATCGCCCCGGTCGACCGCAACAACAGCCTGTCGGCGTCGGCCGCGTATTCACGCGCCTTCGCCTACGACCTTCTTCCCGGCATCGAGCGCTCTGCCCCCACGCCCCACGGCCGCTCGATGCGGATCGGCATGGGCGCGAGCCTCGGCGGGCTATCGATGCTCCACATCCACCGCTCCGGACCGGCAACCTTCGGGGCACTGTTCCTTCAGTCCGGCAGCTACTTCCGGCAGCGCTATGACAGCCAGGAGTCTGACTTCCCGCGCTTCCGCCGCATCTCGCGCTTCGTTGGTCAGGTGCTCACGGCCGAGGAGTGGGCGCATCCCATCCCGGTGACCATGACCTGCGGCACGATCGAAGAGAACCTCGCCAACAACCGGGCCGTGCGCGCCGCCCTCGCTCGCCAGGGTTATGAGGTTTCGCTGATAGAGAACCGGGACGGCCACAACTGGGTGGGGTGGCGTGACACCTTCGACCCGCACCTCGTTCGCCTGTTGCAACAGATGTGGGCATGAGACGCGAGCACATCAGCCTCCCGGCGCCGTCGCTCGGAGGCAACGGAGACGTCATCGCATACGGAAGCTACGGACGCCCGCTGCTGGTGTTCCCTTCGCAGCAGGGCCGGGCATGGGATTACGAGAACAACGGGATGATCGGTGCCGTCGCCGAGCTCGTGAACGCGCGGCGGCTGAAGGTCTATTGCGTGGACAGCTACGACGCGGGGAGCTGGGACCGAACCGACGTCTCGATCGAAGAGCGCGCCCGGCTGCACGGCTGGTACGAAGAGTGGATCCTGAGCCAGGTGGCGCCGTGGATCCATCGCGACTGCGGTGGCTTCACCGAGATCATGGTGACCGGCTGCAGCTTCGGCGCTTATCACTCCGCCAACTTCGCCCTGAAGCGCGCCGACCTCTTCCCCGTGGCCATCTGCCTCAGCGGCGTGTATGACGTCTCGGTCCTCGGTTGGGGCGAACAAGGCGACGCCCTCTATTTCAACAACCCGATGGTCTACGTTCAACATCTCGGAGGGGACCACCTGGAATGGCTACGCGGGCGCGCCAACCTCGTGCTGGTATGTGGCCAGGGCCAGTGGGAAGACACCACCGGCGCCCTGGATAGCACCAGAGCTTTCGCGGCGATCCTCGGCTCCAAGGGCATCCGCCACGAGCTTGATATCTGGGGGCATGACATCCCTCACGACTGGCCGTCGTGGCGCCGCCAGATCGCGCACCACCTGCCGAGGTTCTGCTAGACCGCTCGCCCGTCCGGGACCCCCCGCCTATGCTCGTCTGATGGCACGGAACCACCTCGTCGGGTTGCTCCTCGGTACTGAAGAGGACTGGCCGAGCGCGTTCGAGACGGTGATGAAACGGCTCGATCCGAAGATCTCCTACGGCGGCGAGACCCACACCGTCCAGACCGAGCGGATAACCATCGAGCCGTTCGACCTGAGAGCGGTGCCGCGTTACGGGCTCGTCATCGACCGCCTCGCCCACTGGTACTACGTGCCGCGCGAATGGTTGAAGAAGGTTGCTTTGATGAACGACGTCTATCTCATGAACAATCCCTTCACGTTCCAGTCGATGGAGAAGCATGCGGCCTACGCCGCGATGATCCGGCTCGGTCTAAAGGTGCCCGAGACCTGGCTGCTGCCCAGCAAGAAGCCACCTGACAACCCACGCTTCCCCTATACAGCGGCCAGATACAACGAGCCATTCGACCTGGATGAGATCGCACAAAGGGTCGGCTATCCCCTGTTCATGAAACCGTTCGACGGCGGCGCCTGGGTCGGGGTCACCAGGATCAAAGACGTCGACGAGCTCCATCGGCGTTACGACGAATCAGGCGAGCGGCTGATGCATCTGCAGGCATCGGTCGAGAACTTCGAGGTCTTCGCCCGCTCACTGTCGATCGGAGCGGAGACGATGGTCATGCGTTACGACCCGTCCCAGCCGATCCACGGGCGCTACCAGGTGGAGCACGGGTTCCTTGCCCCCGCGGTCGGGCGTGAGGTGGTAACGATCGGGCGTCTCGTCAATGCGTTCTTCCTGTGGGAGTTCAACTCGTGCGAAACCCTCATCAAGGACGGCGAGGTCTTCCCGATCGACTACGCGAACGCGTGTCCGGATGTCTCCTTGACCAGCCTGCACTACTACTTCCCGTGGGCCATCAAGTCGCTGATCAAGTGGGCCCTGTTCTGTGCGGTCACGGACCGTCAGATGCAGATCGAGATGACGATGAAGCGTTACTTCGACATCGGCGACCGCACCGACCTGAGCTACGAAGACAAGTTGGCGGAGTACGGCCGTCTCGCCGACGAGCACTTCCAGACCGAGCGCTATCAGGATTTCCTCGAGACCTATGTGCCCGAGATAGACGAGGTGATGCTCGAGTACGTGGCGGGGGCAGGATTCGATCGGCTACTGGTCGAGACGGTGAGATCCACCTTTCCGGCCCACGAGCACGAGAGGTTCATCGCCCACTACCGGGGACTGCTCGCGTTGTGGGTGAAGGACCAGGTGGGGATCTCCGCCTAGCTGGCGACTAATAGAGGTCGGAGAACTGCGCGAGCTTCTTGCGGCGGTGGATCGCGTCGATGATCCGGACGGTGCCGGAACGTGAGCGCATCACGATCGATTGGGTGCGGGCGCTCTCGCCCGAGTACTGGACGCCTTTGATCAGATCACCGTCGGTGATCCCGGTAGCGGCGAAGAACACGTCATCTCCAGACACGAGATCGTCGGCCGTCAGGATCCGATCGAGGTCGTAGCCGGCCGCCAGAGCGGCCTCGCGCTCGTCTTCGTTGCGCGGCCACAGTCGTCCCAGGATGACGCCACCCAGGCACTTGATCGCGGCCGCGGCGATGACACCTTCGGGCGTACCGCCGATCCCGACCAGCATGTCGACACCGGAGTTTTGGCGGGCCGCGCTGATGGCGCCTGCGACATCGCCGTCGCTGATGAACCGGACGCGGGCTCCGGCCTCGCGTACCTCTTTCACGATCTGGTCGTGACGGGGCCGCTCCAGGATCATGACCGTGATGCCCGAGACATCGGTGCCCTTCACCTTCGCGAGCCGCTCGAGGTTGTCGGTCAAGGGAGCATCCAGGTCCAGCGCATCGGCGGCTTCGGGCCCGGCGGCGATCTTCTCCATGTACAGGCAGGGGCCGGGATCGAACATCGTTCCGCGCTCGGCCAGCGCGACCACGGCCAATGCCCCGTTCATGCCCTTGGAGGTCAAGGTCGTGCCGTCGATCGGATCGACCGCGATGTCGACTACCGGGGGCTCCCCGTTGCCGATCTTCTCGCCGTTGTAGAGCATGGGCGCGTTGTCCTTCTCGCCCTCGCCGATGACCACCACCCCGTCCATGGGGACGGTGTCCATCAGGAGCCTCATCGCATCCACGGCGGCTTGATCGGCCGCCTCTTTGTCGCCCCTGCCCATCCACCTCGCGGCTGCCAGCGCGGCCGCTTCGGTCACGCGCACGAGCTCGAGGGCGAGGTTGCGATCCGGGTTCACGTTGTCTGACACGCCGTCAGCCTATTCCTTAGCGATCCCGCGTCCCCTGTCGGGGATAGAGAAGAGGACCGTCCTTAGCAGGAAGGCAGTGGGAAGAGGCAGCGCGTCTCGCGGATCTTGTCCGGCTTCTCGAGAAGCCGGTCGCCCGCCGATTGCTTTATGAAGATCGGGTTCGCAACGGGCTTCGGGCCCCCCAGCGGGTTCTTCAGGGTCGTGTCGCCCGAGACCACGAAGATCCTGCCCTGGTGGTCGAAGTTCACGGTGAAGAAATCGCCGAGGCGACGGTCGCCGGCTTCGAAGCTGGTGCTCGCGTTGCAGGCGGTCCCACTCAGACAGATCTTGCCCAGGTGGATAGGACGCCCGGACGCGTTGGCCGTCTGGAACTGAGGTGCGACGAAGCGCTTGGACCCGTCGGTGCACGTGACGCGAGAACCGTGACCGTTGGTCGTATAGGCGACGTAGACATTGAACATGTTCTCTTTGCCGGCGATCGTCTGGTACCACGTCACCGCCACCCGACCGTCGTCGCCGGCCACGATCCACGGCCACAGCGCGTCGCCCTTCGGTGTCGGAATCTCGATAGGCGCGCTCGCCCACTTCTTGGTCTGGCGGTTGAAGTAGTTGAACGTCACCTCGCCGTCAGGGTCGGTGTCCTTCGAGCCGGAATAGCCCCCGGCATTCGCGGCATAGATCCAACCGGCCCGGTCGGCCGCGACCGCTCCGAAGAACTGCGTGGAGTCGCCCAGGGCCGCGGGGTAGCTCTCCCACGTCTTGCCGTCGTCGGGAGAGATGGCAACACCACCCGCGTCGAGGGGGCCGAGCAAGCCGGCCTTGGGGTTCAGTGGGTCGACGATCAGCTTGCTGTCGGCCGGGAAATTGGTGCTCACGAGCTTGAAGGTCAGGCCTCGGTCGGTGGAGCGCCACAGCTGCTTGGGAAGGTTCACGTAAAGAAAGACCTCGCCGTCCTCGGCCCCCGTGACCCAGGGCCGGTCTCCCGACGCTGCGATGGGATTGGCGGTCGGCCACGACTGGCCGTCATCGGGACTGCCGTACACCGCGACGTTGGCCAGGTTGATCTCGACGTTGTAGAGGTTGCCGCCCGCATCCATGGTGAGGTCGGGATCGGAGAAGCCGCTCGAGGTCGCGCTGTGCGGGCCCTCGGGAGCCCCGGCCAGTCCGATGTAGTCCCACGTCTTGCCGCCGTCGTCACTGCGCCAGTTGAGCGTCTGGTTGTAGTAGCTGCGCAGGAAGTCCGATCCTCCCGAAGCCGCCTGCGGGTCCTTGTAGATGTGCGTCGTGCCGGCGTGGGCGGACACGATGATCGATCCGTCCTGAGCGACGACGCTGACAGGCTCGCCTCCCGCCCGCTGCTTGTCGATGAACGTCGGCTTCGAGAACTTCAAGGGAGCCGGTTTGACCGAGGGGCAAGCGACCGTGGACGACTCCGCATAACCGAGGGGCAGAAGGCCCGCGAAGAGGGCGGGAACCAGCAGAAGACGGAGTCTCTTGCGCATGCACGAGCCCTTCGGACGGTGGCGGATCGGCTGCCTCCTAGGTTCGTGGCCGAGCCTCTTCTTCCTGCTTCTGTGACTCCTGTTACCTACCGATGCCAAAGTCCGTTTCTGCAGGGAATTACACGCGCGCCATTGATCAAGGTGAGGCTGGTGAGCCTCGATAGCACCTTCATGACCTGGACATCTCGGACGATCCTGTCGCTACTTGCTGCAGTGATGGTCGCGTCCGCCATGCCCGTGGCGCAGGCGCAGACCTCGCCGGTGCCGGACTGGGTGAAGCCGGCTCTGCGCTACCTCGTCGAGCAGGGTTACCTCGAGCGCGACAGCTTCCGCGCCAACCGATCGATGGATCGAGCCGATTTCAAGCGACTCATGAAAAAAGCCTTCGGGGGCGGCTACACCAGGGAGCGCGGGACGGTTCTGGCGGGAGAGGTGTCGGCGGCTCTGGTGCGGAAGCTCGGCAAGAGCTCGATCGCAAGCATGCTCACCGCCGCCGAATCGCCCGACGGGTGGCAACCGAGCGTCGGTAGTCGGTTCGGCTCCGAGGTCGTTGCCCGCGAGCTGGGCCTTCGCCACGATCGACCGACCACCGAGGAGAAGTTCGAGGCCGCCGCCGGGCAACCGATGCGCCAGGCCGACATCGTGTGGGCGGTATGGAAAGCCAAGACCGCGCCGTCGCTGTATTCAGCGGACGCTCTGACGGGCTTCGAGCTTGCCAACTACTCCGGCGAGCGCCGTCGAGTGCTGGGCTTCGCGCTCTCCCTGGTGGGAACGCCGTACGTGTGGGGGGGCGAGTGGCCGGCGCAAACCCACTCCGGCTACCCCTACGGAGCACAGCCCGCAGGCGGGATGGATTGCTCGGGATTCATCTGGTACGTGCTCCAGAAGAAGTCCTCCTCCTACTCCCCCATCGAGCGGCCTTACGACGGCTGGAGCATCCCGGAGCGCTCCTCGTACGACATGGCCGGAGCGATCCCGCGCGACCGGCGTCTGGGACTCAAAGAGCTCAGGCCCGCCGACGTGGTGTTCTTCGCGCCCGACGGCCGTGACGCCAAAGCGTCGAGCATCTATCACGCCGGCCTCTACCTCGGCAACGGTTGGATGGTCCACTCTTCTGGGAGCCGGGCCGGGATCAGCTTGGCGGAGATCGGCTCGGGCTCGTGGTGGAACGACCAATATGCGTGGGGCCGCCGCATCATCAAGTAAAGCCTTTGCGACAGAACCGGCGCTGAGCTCCGGATCTGTCTCACCGCGCGGTGCTAGGTGCGGACGTAGAGGGGCATCCCTACCGGGTTGCGGTAGAAGAACTTCTTCTCCACGTAGCGAGGGATGCGCACGCAGCCGTGGCTGGCCGGATAGGTCGGGACCGAGTCGCTGCCGTGCACGGCATAGCCGCCGACGAAGTAGTTGGGCCACCACAAGGTGCCGAGGCGGCTGACCCTCTTACCGGCGATCTTCCGCACGATGCTGAAGTCCCCCCGCGGCGTGTGTGCCTTGTAGGTCTCGCCGTCGACGGTGTAGTACTCCTCGTTGCCGCTGGAGATCGGAGTGGTGTGGCGGACCTTGCCGTCTCTGACCTCGAACATCACCTGGCGAGAGATGTCGACGTGGACATATCTGTTGGGGCTACGCCGGGGGGCCTGCGGCGGACCGGTCTTGGCCAGCATGATCATCTCGCCCGGTGTCATCACGCCGTCACGGGCCAGACGCTTGGTCTTCTGAAAGGCATAGGTCGCCTGGAGCGTGGCGTAGCCGAAGGAACCATCGGGCGCACCTGCTGGATAGGTTCCTCGGTTCAGGAGCTTCTGGAGATGTTTCACCTCGGCCCCCGTATTGCCCGGCCGCAGGGTGACGTCGTAGCGGATCGGGCGCACCTTGGTGAGACTTTCGATCGTGCGCAGCTCGAAGCCCCTGCGGCGGAGGCCACCGATGATCCCCTCGAGCGCCTTCCGATGGTTCTGGCGCCACAGATCCAACGACATGATGGATCCGGCGCGGGCTTGTCGCACGACGCGTCTCTTGACGGCCTTGGGCGAACCGGCCCCGGGACGGTAGGTCCAGTGGACCGAGCGGTATCCCATCGATCCCGCGATCCGAAGGACGCGGGCATCCCGGGCGTTCTGCGGCGCGCGCAGGAACGGGCGCGGGCGCTCTCCCACGTTCTGTAGGACGTTCTCGGCCCTCTGGATCGAGTTGCGCAGTTGCTCGTCCGACAGAGATGTGAACCGCTGGTCGCCGTAGCCCCTGTTACCGAGCGTGTGTCCGGCCGCCCGCGCTGAACGGGCCCTCTTCTTGTGGTGGCGGACCCAGTACCCCGGTAGGAAGAAGGAGGCCCGGGCGTTTCCATCTTTCAGGGTCTGAAGCACCTTCGAGAAGCCCTGGGGCTTGATCGCGCCGTTGAACGTGAGCATGACCACTCGCGCCTGGGGGCCGATCACCCATTCCGAGGGGGGATAGACCGCGGCCGCCCTCACGGGAGATGAGGCGGCCAGCAGGGCGCCGAGCTGAGCGCCGACCATGGCGGCAGCGAGCGTCTTCTTTGACCACATATGGGCGGAAGTGTACATAGCCGCCAGGGTCGACTGCGGGCTCAGGATCTTCAGCAGAGCAGGAGATCGAGATCCGACGACGAAATCACCGCCCAGCAGGGGGCCCATCACCCCAAACACCAGCGGAGGTGCTCATGAAGTCTCGCTCGGTTCGCACGCTGGCAGTCCTGGCCTCGGCCGGAATGATCGTGGGCGCGTTCGCCGCCGCCCCCGCCGACGCCGCCAAAAAGAAAAAGAAGCCGTTCAACTGCGCCCCCGCCACCGCCACCGCGCCGGCCAAGGGCCATTCCAGCAACGCCGCCGACGCGTCGAAGGCCGCTGTCGTCAACGTCACCGCTGCGGCAACCGCCGAGGCCCCTCTCGTGACCGAGTTCAAGCACGGTCCCGCCTTGTCCGAGGCTCACGCGGAGGACACCCAGTACTTCGCCTACCAGGTGGTCTCCAAGACCCCCGGCCAGGGCCTGTACGTCAAGTTGGAGTGGCCCGGCAAGATGAGCGACATCGACCTGTACATGTACGACGCTAGCGGCGAGGAGGTGGCACTGTCGGGCGCATTCAACCCGGTCGCCGTCCCCGGTTTGCTGGATTCCAACGGCAATGGAGGCGTGGGCTTCGAGACGATCCCCGGGTTCCCGGCCGACCCTTGCTCCCCTTACACGATCGAGAGCAAGGCGTACGCGACACCCGGCGAGCCCATGAAGATCTCGGTATGGCTGGGCGAGGCCACGGACAAGTACACCAAGCCGTAGAGCTACAGAACTGGACTCAAGAGAGACCGGGCTTCGGCCCGGTCTCTTTTTTT
>JAUJPD010000009.1:70691-80903 GCA_030447315.1 Actinomycetota bacterium
CTCGATCGAGGTCCGGGCGTCCAGGCAGACCCAGTCCGAGCGCGGCGGGCGGTGAAGGTAGACGGTCAGATCGGGATTGATGAAGATCCATCGCTGGAAGTCCAACGCGGACGAGATCCCACTGCCCGAGTCGGCAAGCACGAGCACCCTGCTCAGAGGCGTTATCTCCTCGTCTTGAACCAACGGATGCCTCATGCGCGCCCACGCGGTCGCGGGTCCCGGCTCGAGGAAGCCGCCGCGTACGAATCGCCACTCCATAGCCGTCAGGTAGCTGACGTCTGGCGACGGGAACAACTCCCGCGTCTGGCCGGCCTCGGGACCAGATGGTGGTTCCTCTCCTTCCGCCACCTGCTCGAGGTCGAGGTTCCCGATGCGGATCGACCAGGCCTGCGCCTGCATCACCACACCCCTCTCGTCGGAGAGAGACGCCGAGGCAAGCACGACACTTCGACCGGGTCGAACTACCTCGGCCTGCACATGAAGGGGTGTGACGGGAACCGGTCGCAAGATCTCGAACGTGGCGCGTACTAGCCGAACGTCGGAGCGGTCCACCACACGCTCGATGGCTCGTCCGAGTAGTGCAGCCGGCGGACCGCCATGCTGTGAATCCGCGCTCCAGGGGCCAACCGTCCACTGCGTCGGGATGAACCGATCGGGACCATCCGGAACGAAGAAAGCTTCAGTCACAGCTACGGGATCTCCTTCTCATGGCCGGGTGCTCACAACGGCCGCAGGAGGCACAGGTCGGCCCGGCCCCCTGCAACGATCGTGTTGGCGTGATCGACCGTGGTGATGTCGCCGGTGGCGAGCGTTGCGATGCCCGCTTCGTTGCGCAGCCGGTCCGCGTAATGAGTGAGGAAATAAGCGTCGTAGCGGGGGCTGTAGGCGGTGGTGGTTTGGCCCGCGAGCACTCGGATGAGGTCGCAGCCATGCTCTTTCAGCGCCTGGGCCGCGGCCACGGCATCTGGCAACGTCGTGCCGCCGGGGGCCCAGTCGCTCACGTTCAGAGCAACGCCTACAGGAAGCTCGTCGGGCCATTCCGACCGCACCGCCTCGAGGACCTCGAGGGGATACCGCAGCCGGTCCTTGATCGCCCCGCCCCAGGAGTCGGTGCGCTGATTGGTCAGCGGCGAGATGAAGCTTCCCAACAGGTAGCCGTGGCCCATGTGGAGCTCGAGCAGGTCAAAGCCGGCCGCGCGGGCGAGCCGAGCAGCCGCGACGAAATCCTCGGTGACGTCGTCCATGTGATCGCGATCCATGGCCACCGGAGTCTGGCTGCGACGGGTGTATGCGATGTCGGATGACGCCAGCAGCGGCCAGTCCTCGCCCGGTCCAAGAGGAACATCGACCATGTCGGTGCGGGCCCGCGTTGCGCCGCGGGCGCCGGAATGCCCAAGCGTGATCGCCACGCACGTGCCCGCGATGGTCTTGAGAGCACGTTGCCACTCGGCCCCCTGTTTCTGCGTATAGATGCCCGGGGTGGCGGGGCTGATCCGGGCGTGCGCGGATACCGCAACGAAGCCCGTGAGCACGAGACCGGCGCCCGAGCGAGCCGCGGCCCCCAGTTCTTCGGGTCGCTCTGCTCGGACGGCGATCCGATTCGGGATCGTCTTGGTGCGGAGCTTCAAGGGCGCGAAGGTCGGGGGGGCCGCGATCGCAGGCGTCGTCTCGGTGTCGGCGACGCTCGCCGTAAACCAGCGATCTACCGCGCCGACGAAGTGGCGGTCTCTGAGGCGCAGGTCGTCGTAATCGATCCGCCCGCTGCGCGACAGCAGATGGAAGCCGAACTGCAACGGCTCCATGTGCTGGTAGCGCCGGGTGTTCTCGAAGTAGGTCTGGCTCTGACGAGCCGCTTCCTGGAAACGCTCGACCCGCGGCTTGCGCTCCAACTGGTACTCGCTAAGCGCGGCCGGCATCGTGTCTTTGACCAGCAGCGCGTTGACCAATGCGATCGAGTCCTCCATCGCCAGCTTGGTGCCGGAACCGATAGAGAAATGCGCCGTGTGCGCGGCGTCGCCCACCAACACGACGTTGTCGTGGTGCCAGCTCTTGTTCCTCAAGGTCTCGAACGAGATCCACTTCGAGTTGTTGGACCGCAGGCTGTGCCCGCGCAGCTCCGGCGCGAACAGCTCTTCGCAGTAGGCGATGCTTTCGTCCTCGCTGCCCCGATCGAGGCCAGCCCCCCGCCACGAGGCCTGGTCGCATTCGACGATGAACGTGCTCATCTGGCCGTCGAAGGGATATGCATGCGCCTGGAAGAAGCCGTCGTTATTCGCCCGGAAGGCGAACGTGAACGAATCGAAGGTGCGCTCGGTTCCGAACCAGATGTAGCGGGAGCGGCCCGACGAGAAGCGGGGCCGGAAGCGGTCGGCATGGGCATCGCGCACCACGCTGCGCACACCGTCGGCCGCAACGATCAGGTCGCCGGAGAGACCACCCACGTCCGCGACCGCGCGCTCGTGCTCGATCGTCACTCCCAGCTCCACGCAGCGCTCGTGCAGAAGCGACAGCAGCGTCTTGCGCGCTATCCCCGAGAAAACCTGGCCCCCGCAGCGCAGGACCTGGTCCCTGTAAGAGATGTCTATCGAGTCCCAGATGATGAAGTCGTCCACGATCTGGATGTAGGTCTTGTAGTCGGCCTCCCGGAACGACGTCAGCGTCCGGTCCGAGAACACAACCCCCCACCCGTAGGTCGCGCCGAAGGGATTGCGCTCATAGACCACGATGTCGGCTTCGGGCCGGGCCTTCTTGTAGAGCAACGAGAAGTACAGACCCGCGGGCCCGGCCCCGACGACGGTGACCTTCATCAGACCTCCGCCAAGGCTCCGGCCAGCAGATCGATCTGGGCGAGCTCCGCCACCGCCGGGAACAGCACGAGCTCGTCGCAGCCCGCCTCGGCGTACCCGCGCACGAACTGAGCCACGGCCTGAGGGGTCGCCAGCATCCCTTCGGCGATGCGCTCCGCGAACGGCCCCGTGAAAGCGTAGTAATCGCGCATGTAGGCCCGCCCTCGCGCAACGGTGTCGGGATCGCCGAGGGCGAAGTAGCCCTGCGCCCACAGCTGCGGCGATGCCGTGCGCGCGAGCTCGTTCCATGCGGTCTTTGCCGTGTCGGCCGCGCGCACGAAGGTCCGGGGCGGCCCCCCGCCGTGGATGTAGCCATCGGCGTAGCGAGCCATCCGCAGGAACGAGACGTCGCTCGATCCACCGACCAGCAAGCGGGGGCCCTGCGTCATGGCGGCTACCTCGTCGCGCTCCCAGAACAAGCGCAGGTCCAGGAGCTGCTGGGTTAGGCGATCGCCACGCGCCTTGGTCGAGATCCCCACGGTGGTGTAGTCCTCGGCACGCGCCCCTACGGCGAGGCCCAAGGTCAATCGCCCACCGGAGACGGTATCGATGGCCGCGGCTTCTTTGGCCAGCACCGCGTTGTTGCGCAGCGGGCCGATAACCACCATCGTGACCAGTCCGATCCGCTCGGTGGCTTCGGCGACCGCAGCCAGGGTCGTCAGCGGATCGTGGCACTCGTAGACGACGCGGTCGACCACGCCCACGCTCGAGAAGGGGCCACCCTCGGCCGTGCGCGCCCACTCGACCAAGAGGCTCGCGGGCGTCGCCGGTACCGCGTTCGGCAACCCGATCCCGACGTTCAGATCCGCTCCCTCCGTCCGGCGACGCTCGACCGCGCCTAAGGTAGTCGAACGATGACGCCCTTCATAGGCACCTCGCGTCCGAGCGACGAGTGGAAGCACTTCCGCTTCACGGTCGCCGACGGCGTCGCCACCATCACACTCGATCGGCCCGAGAAACTGAACGCCTTGACCTTCGAGGTCTACGCGGACCTGCGCGACCTGCTGCGGCAGCTTCCGCAACGCAACGACACCAAGGTCCTGGTTATCACGGGAGAGGGCCGGGGTTTCTGCTCGGGAGGCGACGTCCACGAGATCATCGGCGAGCTGTTGAAGAGCGACCACGACCGTCTGCTCGAGTTCACCCGCATGACGGGCGCGGTGGTGCAGAACATGCGTGAGTGCCCGCTGCCCATCATCGCTTCGATCAACGGGATCGCGGCCGGAGCAGGGTCGGTGATCGCCCTGGCGGCCGACTTCCGGGTGGTTGCGCGGTCGGCGTCGCTCGCCTTCTTGTTCACGAAGGTGGGCCTCGCCGGAGCCGATATGGGTTCGTCGTATCTGTTGCCGCGCATGGTCGGGCTGTCCAAGGCGACGGAGCTATTGATGCTCGGGGAGAAGATCGACTCGGCCACGATCGCCTCGTTGGGCCTCGCGCACAGGGTGGTTGATGACGACGAGCTGGTGGCGGTCACGGCCGAGCTGGCACGGGCGCTGGCAGAGGGACCGGCGCTGGCGTACGCCAACACGAAGCTGCTGTTGTCGCGCGAGCTGGACATGGATCTCGCCGGCGCGATCGAGCTCGAGGCCACCACCCAGGCACTGCTCATGACGACCGCCGACCACGCCGAGTTCTACCGAGCTTTCACCGAGGGCCGCAAACCCAGATGGACCGGCACGTGAGCTCTCCACACGAGATCTTGAACCCGCCGGCGCTTGCGGAACCGGCCGGTTTCTCGCACGCGGTGGTCGCGGCCTCCGGGCGCACCGTTTACCTCGGGGGCCAGGCCGCGCACGACGCTTCCGGAACGATCGTCGTGGAATCGATGGCCGCGCAGTTCGACCAAGCCGGAGCCAACGTCATCGCGGCCCTCGATGCCGCCGGAGCCAAGGCCGAGCACCTGGTCTCGATGCAGATCTACGTCACGGACGCCGCCGCCTACAGGGCCGAGCTCAAGGAGCTATCGGTGGTCTACCGCAAGCACTTCGGGCGCCACTACCCGGCCATCGCCCTGTTCGAGGTGGCGGGACTGTTCGACCCCGCCGCCCGGGTCGAGCTCGTGTGCATCGCAGTAGTTCCCTAGCGATACAGCTCGCGGGCGATGATCTCGCGCTGGATCTCCGACGTTCCTTCGTAGATGCGCGCCCCCGGACGTCGCGGTAGAGGTGTTCGAGGATGTGACCCCGTTCCAGCCCCGCCGCGCCGTGGATCTGTAGCGCGGCGTCGATCACCCACTGCGCGGTCTCGGTCGCGTAGAGCTTGGCGATCGCGGCCGCCTTGGTGACGCGATCGCCGGCGTCGTAGAGCGCGGCCGCGTCGTAGACCAGGAGACGGGCCGCCTTTACCCGAGCGGCAGCTTCCGCGAGCTGATGGCTGACGGCTTGGAACTCACGCAACGGCTTGCCGAACGATCGCCTCTCGGCGGCGTAGCCCGTTGCCGTCTCGAGGGCGACCTGGGCCATCCCCACCGCGAACGCGCCGACGCTCGCTCGGAACAGATCCAACGTCCGCATCGCGACCGAGAAGCCGTGGTCCACCTCTCCCAGCACGTGGTCGTCGGGGACGAAGACGCCATCGAGCTCGAGGGTGCCGATCGCATGCGGCGCCAATAGCTCGAGCGGTTCGCCCGACACACCCTCGCTGTCGCCGGGGACGACGAACGCGGTGAGGCCGCGCGCTCCCCCGTCTGAGGTGCGAGCGAAGATCGAATAGACGTCGGCGTCCGGCGCGTTGGAGATCCACTTCTTGACGCCCACCAGCCGGTAGCCGCCGTCGACCCTGTCGGCTCTCACGCTAAGTGCTCCGGCATCGGTTCCCGCATCCGGCTCGGTGAGAGCGAAGCCGGCCACGGCCTCGCCGCTTGCGACCGGTGGTATCCATCGTTGTCGAAGCTCGGCGGATCCGAACAACAAGATGGGGTAGCTCCCGAGTCCCTGCAGGGCGAACGCCGTCTCGGCATCGGTCGAGCCGCCGGCGAGGCCCTCCCGCAGGAGACACAGGGTCAGGGCCGAGACGGGGCCCTCCGAGGGGAAGATCTGCGGCAACACCCCGTGCTCACCGAGTGCGCGAAGCAGAGGCCGGTTGACCCGCCCGGGCTCGCCGTTCATGGCGACCGGCGCCAGCTCCTCCAGCGCGAGCCGCCTCGTCTGAAGGAGCTTGTCGCGCTGCTCCTCAGGCATCCAGCGAGGGAAGTCTTCGAGGCCCATTAGGACGCGACCGTACTCGCATCAGCTTGGCCGTCTCCACCCGCGTTGTGAGGAAACAACGCTGACAACGGTAGACGGGGTCCGCGCCCGTAGTCGTATTAGGTTGGCCGCCTCCACCCGCGTCGTGAGGAAGGGAGCAGCGGTGACAACGCAGTCCCCGTACTGGAACCCGCGTCACGAAACCATGGGGCGCGACGAGCTCGAAGCCTTGCAGGTGAGAAAGCTCGGGAACCTGCTCTCGTGGGCCGATGCGCAGGTTCCGTATCACTCCAGGCGCTTGCGATCCGCCGGCGTGACGCCGGACTCGATCTCGTCTCTGGATGGCCTAAAACGCATCCCGTTCATGACCCGGGACGAGTGGATGCAGGGCCAGATGGGCCATCCTCCCTACGGGCCGATCCTGGCCGCGCCGCAGGACGCCGCGATCCGCTACCACCTGACGTCGGGCACGACGGGCAAGGCACCGATCAGGGTGCTCGATTCCATGAAGGATTGGGAGTGGATCGCCGAGATGTGGTGCTACGGCTTCTGGGGCTTCGGTGTGCGACCGGCAGACAGGGTCTTCTTCGCGTTCAGCTACGGCACCTTCGTCGGTTTCTGGGGCGCGCACTACGCCTGCGAGAAGATCGGCTGCCTCGTGCTGCCCGGCGGCAACATGACGACCGAGCAACGGGTCAACCAGATCCTCGATATGAAGGCGACGGTCGTGTGCTCCACGCCCACCTACGCGTTGCGCATGGCGCAAGAGGCTCGCTTGATGGGCATCGACCTGGCCGGGGGACCCGTCGAGCGCGTGATCCTGTCGGGTGAGCCCGCGGGCTCTATCCCCGCTACCAAGAAACTGATCGAAGAGCAGTGGGGGGCGAAGGCGGGCGACACTGCTGGGATGACCGAGCTCGGCACCATCATGATGTTCGAATGCGACCATCAGCCAGGTGGCGCGCACATCATCGAAGACCACTACATAGAAGAGGTCATCGACCCCGACAGCGGGGAGGCGGTCGGTTACGGCGAGCCGGGCGAGCGGGTCGTCACCTCCTTCGGGCGTGGCTTCATCCCCGTGATCCGTTACCGCACCCGAGACCTCGTCTTGAAGGTTCCAGGATCCAATTGTGCCTGCGGGCGGACCTTCGACATCTACGACGGTGGGATCAGGGGCCGCGTCGACGACATGAAGCTGGTGCGAGGCACGAACGTCTATCCGAGGGCGGTCGAAGCGATCGTCCGTGAGTACGAGGCGATCGACGAGTTCCAGATCCACCTCTACACCGCCGACGGAATCCGCGACGAGATCGAGGTGCTGGTCGAGATCCCCGACGCGAGCGTGGAGGCCGAGCCTCTGTGCAACGACCTCGCCAAGACCCTGGCCGATGCCCATGAGGGCTTGAGGTTCGGCGTGAAGAAGGTGGCCGACGAGACACTCCCGCGCTTCGAGCTCAAAGCTAAACGGGTGCTGGACGAGCGCGAGGTCGTAGGGGGCCGGGGAGAAAGGAAGCAGGCGTGATGAAGAACGCGATCGGACAGGAGCTAAACCCTGCACAGGAAGACTTGATCGCCTGCTACGACCAGCTTGCTCGAGTGCTGGGCGAGCGCGGTGACGAGCTGGCGCCGTTCGAACAACGCAACGCGCTGAAAGCCCTGGCTGCTCTGTGGCAGATAGCGAACGGGCTCGATATGGACCGTGGCCAGCTCTACGACCTGGGGGCCTAACTCCGCAGCGGGCACCTCACTTGTGTCAAGCGCTTCCTGTCGAGAGGGAGATCCAAGCATCGACGGAAAGGGAATCAGCCTCATGAAGCAAGACGCCAACGTCGTCGTGGTCGGCGGCGGCATCATCGGCAGCTGCAGCGCGCTGTTCCTGGCGCGGGCGGGTGCCGGAACCGTCACCGTCGTCGAACGAGACCTCGCCTTTCCGGCCGCGTCTACGACGCGTTCGGCCTCAGCCATCCGTCAGCAGTTCAACCTCGGCATCAACGTGGCGATGTCTCACTTCGGCTACGAGTTCTTCACCGACCTGGCTTCGTATCTGCCCGAGGGAGAAGATGCCGACATCGACTTCGTCGAGCGGGGCTATCTCGTCCTGGCGGCGCATGAGTCGACCGATCGTCTGGCGCTGGCACACGAACGCCAGGTCGAAAACGGCGCCCAGGTGGAGTTGCTGCAACGCGACGAGCTCGAAAAGAGGTTTCCGTGGTTGAAGCTGGACGACATCGGAGCTGCAACCTTCGGCACGGCCGGTGAGGGTTGGTTCAACCCGATCAAGGCGCTGGACGTCGTGCGGCGAGCCGCCGGCGCGGCCGGCGTGAGCTACGTAGAAGGCGAGGTCGAAGCCGTCACCGTCGACGGCGGCCAGGTGACGGGGGTGAGTCTTTCCGACGGGCGTTCACTGGAATGCTCGGTGGTGATCAACGCCGCAGGTCCCGCCGCCGGCACCGTCGCCGCCATGGTGGGCGACCCCGTTCCGGTGGAGGGCCGCAAGCGAACGGTGTTCCTGTTCAGGCCGAAGACGGAAGTCGAAGACCTGCCGAACCTCGTCGATCCCACCGTCGAGGGGCGAGGCCTCTACATGCGCCCGTACGAAGACGTCTTCATGGCGGTTACCGCTCCACCTCCCGAGCGCGATCCCGCGACCACCGACCTGGAGCCGGACCACTACCTCTTCGACGAGGTCATCCGGCCCGCGCTGGCGCGGCGGGTGCGCGGTTTCGAAGACGTGGACCTGGTGCGGGCGTGGGCGGGCCACTACGAGATGAACACCTTCGATCAGAACGCGATCATCGGCCCCCACCGCGAGGTCGGCGGCTTCTACTTCGCCTGCGGGCTCAGTGGCCACGGCGTCATGCACGCTCCCGCGGTGGGCCGCGCCATCGCGGAGCTCGTCACCGAGGGCGCCTACAGGTCTCTGGACCTGTCGATGTTCTCGGTCGAACGCATCGCCCGGGGCGAACCACTAGACGACATCCAACCCAGCGAGTCACGCCACCAGAGGGCCGGGATCTGAGCGGAGACGGTTAGGCGCGGCCCAGACGACGCATCGCTTCGATGCCCACCAGCGGGCCCGGCACCAACAACAAGAAGGCCCAGCGCCACGAGACCGCGCTCTCGAACCACGGGATCAACCAGATCGTCACGATCGTGAGCAAGAACCCGCCCGCGAGCTGCAAGGTGAGCGCCGTTCCGACGTAGCGCTGGTCGGCGTGCTCGGTAACCAGCGTCGAGTACTGCGCGGAATCGGCCACGATCGCGAAGCCCCACACCAGGGCGATCGCCAGAACGATCCAGGAAGAGCGCCCGTAGGTGAACCCGATCAGCACCGCGCAGGCACCGGACACCGACAGCGACCACAGGATCAGCGGGCCCCTCCCCCACCTGTCGCTCGCGACACCACCGAAGTAACAACCAAGAGCGCCGATGCCGATGACCCCGAACGCCGCCATCGCCGCGAAAGCTCCGTCGTCGATGCCCCCGACCGCGAGGGAAGAGCGGAAGAAGACCAGGAACCAGGCCCACATCGCGTAGAGCTCCCACATATGGCCGAGGTAAGCGACCGCGGCCAGGACCAACGTGCGGTTGCCGAACACCAGTCGCGCCTGGCGCATGTCGAAGACGGCCCGCGGGAACGGAAATGGCCCTTCCCTCACCAAGATCCACACGATCAGGGCACCGATCGCGGTCGCGAGCGAGGTGGCAACGATCACCGTGGGCCAATCGAGGCCGCCCAAGGCGTTCACCAGATGAGGCAGCGCGCTCCCGAGGGTGAGGGCGCCCACCATCACCCCGAGCGCGGTGCCTCTGCCGATCGTGAACCACGTCGCCATCAGCTTCAGGGCGGGTGGGTAGAGGCCCGCCAGGAAAGCCCCGGTCAGGAAGCGGAGAGGTACCGCGAGAAGCGGGCCGTCGGCCAGCAAGAGCAGCAGGTTCATGCCTGCAGCGCCGAGCGAAGACACGATCATGACGGTGCGGACCGGCACCACGTCGGAGAGATTGAACAGCGACGACAGCACGGCTCCGACGACGAAGCCCAGCTGGACCGCGATCGTCAGCCAGGCGGCCCCCGAGTCGCTCAGCCCCCAGTCCTCGCGCAGCTGCGGGATCACGGCCGAGGCCGAGAACCAGGTCGACATCGACAGAACCAATGCCACAGCCAGGATCAGCAAGGT
>JAUJPD010000009.1:81003-89966 GCA_030447315.1 Actinomycetota bacterium
AGTGGCCGGCGCGGCGCTTACCGTCGGAAGCTCATGGGGGCACCCCGGCGGGATCAAAACGAGGAAATCGACACGACGAAGGCGAAGCCTGGCGGCCGCTGGCGCTGGGTCGTGGTCTTCGCCGCCATCGCTCTGCTCGCGGCCCTACCTCTTGCCGTTGCCAACATCCCGGTGCGGACGGATGAGGTCGATGCGGCGCGGCTGATCGAGATGGCCCGCAGCTCGAGCCACATCTCTTACCGCGGCTACGCGGAGAGCGCCGGGACGCTGCCGTTACCGGACGTACCCCAGGCCGGGCGGGTCGCCGATCTGTTCGCGCAGACGACGCGGATGCGCATCTGGTTCGAGTCGCCGGACCGCTGGCGGGTCGACGAGCTTCTCCCCGCAGCAGAGAGAGCGCAGTACTTCGATCCTTCCGGGATGTGGCTGTGGGACTCGGCCCGCACCGAGGCAACCCGGGTCACCGGACATCCTCCGGTCCATCTCCCTCGCGCCTTCGATCTGCTCCCGTCTTCGATCGGGCGGCTTGTCGCCGACGCCGCCCAGCCCGGCGAGCTCGAAGCGCTCGGGGCGCGCCGCGTAGCGGGTGTGACCGCTCCGGGGGTGCGGGTGAGCCCGCTCGCAGAGGACTCAACGATCGACCGCGTCGACATGTGGGTCGCGCCGAGGTCAGGACTCCCGCTGCAGGTCGAAGTCTGGGCTCGCTACGAGGAGCGTCCGGTGCTGCGTTCGACCTTTCTCGACCTCGACTTCGGCCAGCCCCACCCGCGAGATCTCACCTTCAAGGTGCCGCGCCGCGCTTCGCTCAACGAACGCACGACCACGGACTTCGCGCAACAAGTGAACGAGGAATCGCCGTACCGGGTGCCCGACGTTGTCGCTGGGTTGCAGCTGAGGACAAGGCTCGCCCGGAGCGTGGCCATCTACGGCGACGGCTTCGACCGGTTCACCGTTCTCGCGCTTCCGACTCACCTGTCGCCGGAACGCGCTGAGGTCATCCGGACGGCTCCGCCGGTCACGGGAGCCTGGGGAACGGGCCACGTCCTAGAGACCGCATTGGTGAACACGATGTTCTTCACCGACGGCGACGTCTCCTACATCGTCTCGGGCATGGTGACGGTGGATCTGCTGGAACGCGCAGCGAGCGATCTCGCGGACAACGACGGGAGCGGGACATGACCCCGGTCATCCGGACGATCGGGCTCACCAAACGATTCGGTCCCGTCAGCGCCGTCGACGACGTCAACCTCGAGGTGCACCAGGGGGACGTCTTCGGCTTCCTCGGCCCCAACGGTTCGGGAAAGACGACGACGCTGCGGATGGTGCTCGGCCTCGTGTTTGCCACCAGCGGATCGATCGAACTGCTAGGCGCGTCCGTCCCGAAGCACGTCAACCGAGTACTGCCTCGCGTTGGCGCCTTGGTAGAGGGACCGGGTTTCTACCCACACCTCAGCGCGCGCAGGAACCTCGCGCTCTTAGATGCCACGGGGCCGGGAGGAGCACGTCGCAGCCGCCAAGCGCGGATCGGCGAGGCTCTCGAACGGGTCGGCTTGGCGCGGGTTGCCCGCAGACCGTTCAAGGCGTTCTCGACGGGGATGCAGCAACGACTGGGCTTGGCCGCGGCATTGCTGCGGCCGCACGATCTGTTGGTGCTCGACGAGCCCACGAACGGTCTAGATCCACGGGGCATGCACGACATCCGGTCGCTCCTCGGCGAGCTGTCCGCAGAGGGCACGACCATCGTTCTCTCCAGCCATCTGCTGGGCGAGGTCGAGACGATCTGCACCCGGGCGGCGATCGTGCACCGTGGACGGCTACTCGCGCAGGATCGCGTAGAGCGCCTTTTGGCTCCAACCGGGACCGTGCGCATAACGACAGACGATCCTGGCGCGGCTCTCCGGGTGCTCGGGGAGTCGGCTGGATCCCACGTGCTCGAGCGCGAACGGGACTGCGTCACGGTTCGCCTTAACGGGACGACGCCACAGGAACTTAATCGTCGGCTCGTAGTGGGAGGGGTCGCCGTGGGAGAGCTGGTGGTGGAGCGACCGAAGCTGGAGGACGTGTTTCTTCGGCTAACTGAACGGGGAGGTGCAGATGTTCCGCGTTGAGCTCCGCAAGCTCCTTCTCCGCCCGCGCACTTACGTGATGTGCGCGCTGCTGGCGGGACTTCCCACCATCGTCGCGATCTTCCTCAAGGTGAGCGGGATCGGGCCCCGCGCGGGGGCCGGGCCTCCCTTCCTGTCCCAGGTGCTCAACAACGGCGCCCTGTTCCCCGTTGCCGCCCTCGCGCTGATCCTGCCCGTGTTCCTTCCGATCGCGGTATCGGTGATCGCGGGCGATGCGATCGCAGGCGAAGCTTCCAGCGGAACGTTGCGCTACCTATTGATGCGGCCCGTGGGCAGAACCAAGCTGCTGTTCGTGAAACTGGCGATCGTCACCGTCTTCGTGTTCTTGGCGGTCATCGTGGTAGCAGGCGTCGGCTACGTCGTCGGTTCCACGTTCTTCGGGATCAAGCCGCTTCCATCCGTGTCGGGCAGGACCATCGCCGCCCAGGACGCGACCTGGCGGACGTTCGTTACGGTGGTCTACATCGCCGTTTCGATGCTGGGAGTCGCCAGCGTTGGCTTGTTCTTTTCGACCGTGACGGACTCCTCGTTGGGCGCCGCACTGGGGGCTCTGGCCGCGCTGGTCACCTCGCAGGTATTGGATCTGCTGGTCGCGGCCGAGTCCGTGCGCCCGTACCTCCCCACGCACTACTGGCTGGCGTTCGTCGACCTGTTTCGATATCCGGTGCTGTGGCGCAACGTCGTGCGCGGGTTCGCGATACAAGGTCTCTACGTCGGGATCTTCCTCGGTCTGGCGTGGGCGAACTTCGCGACCAAAGACATCGAGAGCTAAGCCGGTCTCGTGCGAGATCGGACTCGTCGTTCGAGTTAACCGGACTCGGCCCTACAGTTGAGTGATGCGGTATCGCCTCTTGTTTCTGCGGCTCGCGATCTGGTGGGTCCTCTACATCGGCCCGCGGCGGCCTTCCTCACTCTCGCCGGTTCTTCGCCCCGACTACTAGGCGCTGGAACATCCGGCGGAGTCGTTTTCTGACTTGCCTCCAGGGCGGCCCGCTCGGGTTTGTCGAAGGGGGGCGCGGGTAAGCCAGCAGTGATCGTCCGAGCTTTACTTCTCCCCTTTTCGACACCAACCTGGAGGATCGATGACCACGAACGGAACCGACCTAGACACCGCTCGACAGCGATTGGAAGCCGAACGCGAGCGACTGATCCGGCTCCGCGACGGCGTCTCCAGCGAAACAACCGACGAAAACGGCGACACGATGGAGCAACAAGAGCTCTCGACGATGGATCAGCATCCTGCCGACGTAGCCAGTGAGGTGTTCGAGCGCGAGAAGGATGAATCGATCCTCCAGGGCTTCGATATCGAGCTCGCAGAGATCGAAGAGGCTCTAGCGCGCATCGAGGACGGTAGTTACGGGCAGTGCGAGAGGTGCCACAAGCCGATCGGTGAGGCTCGACTGGAAGCCATGCCTCATGCGCGCTATTGCGTTGATGACCAAGGCCGGATCGAGCGCAGCTCCGTCTGAGTTAGTGATCGGCACCGTCTGACGGTGTTCGTTTGACGGAGTCTCTGTACCCGCGGCGGCTGCAGCCGAACCGGGGTTCTCTCTCCCCGTCCGGAAGGAATTGGCCGCCCCGGTGCCGAACCTAGAGACGTAGCAAATCGGACATAAGGAGACCTTCGTGCGTCAGCGATCTCTCACACGCCCCCTGACGGTGGCCCTAGCGGCCGCACTGCTCCTGTCTACGGTGACGACTGGTCCTGCTGCGGGGGCCGCTCGTCAGAACGACGGCGGATCGCGCCGCGATGCCGGCAACTCCTTCGATGAGGCCACCGCGGTCAAACCGCACGGTTACTACGAAGGCGCACTCGACAAAGAGGGCGGAGACGCGCACGACTTCTACAAGTTCAGTCTGGCGAAGGACGCCTCTGTGTCCGTGCTACTGCAGTTCGAAGACAGCAATATCGACCCCGTCACGATGCTCGATCCCTCCGGCAACGTCATCGACGTCGGGACGAAGATCCAAGGCGTGGGTGTGACGGCGAGCTCGGCGCTCACCAGTGAGGTCGGCGCGGTTCGTCTCGCTGTGCATCGCGCCGTGACGGCAGGCGAGTACCGACTGCACATCCAGAGCGACCGCGCCGAGGTGCGCAACTACACCATGTGCTTCATGAACTGCGAGGGCGTCGTCGACGCGCCCATCGACCTGATCTTCGGGGGCTCTTTGGAGACTGCCGACGCGCGCGTCCTGATGGTGCCGCCCAGCCACGGAGACCTCGGCAATCCCGCGGGTCCGACGGTCAAGGATTATCTGGACGCGACCCTGCGCGGCCTCGAGCGGTGGCGCAAGGCGTTGAAGGACTTCGCCCGCGACTACCCGCAGTTCGACTACCTGAATAAGGTCAAGTTCCACGTCGAGATCTTCGACGGCGCCGACCCGGTAGATCCCGCGGGCTACGACGTAATCCTCGGCTATGTCGCTGCCGGACCCGTTTTCCGTGGAGTGGCAGGCGATTTCGGCACGAAGGACACGGTCAACTCGATCCTAGAGACGGTCGGGATCCGCGACCAGGTCAGGTACAGCGGGCGCGTGATCGCGCTCAGCCTGTTCGGCTCCTCGCCGCGAGCGGGCCAGGTCGCCTACGACTTCCCCGAGGTCAACGACCTCGAGATCGTGACCGCGCACGAGTTCGGCCACACCTTTGGTCTCGGGCACACGACCACGTGGCACCCGAAGCTGGGCCCCGACCTGATGAACAGCCCGGCTCCGTTCGTCTACGGAGACGGTCAAACAGTCGGCGCAGGCACCGAGCGGACCAAGATGAAGTGCCTCACCAGCCTCGACCTCTACGGGATGGCCGTTCTCTACCGGTGGATCCCGGACGGCGAGTGGGTGGGGAGCGGAGGCTCGGTCGACCTACCGAAAGGGATCCCCTACCGCTGGTACTGCTGAGCCAGCTGGGGTGGATCACCCCGACAACTTCATGAAGTAAGGCATCCAGAACGGACGGCGACGCGCTGACAGGCTAGTGGCTGGGCGATCCGGTTAGGCGCTTCGCCACTTCTTCGACGCCCCACTCCTCACGTCGCTCTGGGGCGTCGTCGTATCAGCCCGGCGGGGAACCATAAGACCCAGTTGATACTCTATTTGGTATATTCCATATATGGAATCGAACTGCCCACCCCACGGAGGCTCGTGGATCCGCCAGGCGCGTCTGCGAGCCGGTTTGACTCAGAACGAGCTTGCCCAACGCCTCAAAACGTCACAGTCACTCATCGCGCGGTGGGAACGCGGGTCTGTGGAACGGGCTTCGGAACCGTCTTCAAGGCCGTTCGGCCTGCGGCCTTGAGCTGTCGGTGGGGGTGGTTGCCTACGACGACGACCACGATGTCCTGATCAAGGAGAACCTGAAACTCTCCCCGCCGAGCGGCTCCGACGGATGCATGAGGTGCGCGAGGGTCTTGATGAGGCTTGTAGCCGCCTCCCGGGGTCGCCGTGGCGATGTCTAACGATTTCGAGGCAATGTTCGACGTGCTGGATGCACACAACGTTCGCTACGTGGTGATCGGTGGCATCGCCGCCGTGCTTTTCGGCTCCCCCTACCCCACCGAGGATCTAGACATCTGCGCCGATGCCGAGCGTTCCAACCTCAAGAACCTGGGGGCCGCGCATGAGACCTCGAAGCGAAGGAGTGGGACCCGCACAAGGCGAGTTCGTCGACCGACTCTGGAACGAGGAAAGCCTGACGGTCGACGACACATGGCTCCTGGGGACGCGCCTCGGACGGCTCGATGTGCTGTTTACCCCGGCTGGGACTCGAGGATTCTCCGACCTCAAAAGCGGCGTGGTCATAGATGTCGGGGGCAAGGGCGTTCCGGTCACCGCATTGGAAGACCTCATCAGAATGAAAGAAGCGGCCGGAAGGGAGCGCGATCTACAACAGGTGCCCACCCTGCGCAAGCTTCTGGAAGAGTGGCTAAGTCGAGAACGCGACTCCTGAGGACTCCCGCCCCACGCCCTCCACGACCACACCGTGGCGACGCTAACGATCTACAAGAAGGAGCAGCTGCCGCAGGCCGACCGACGAGCTCGTCTTCTGTTACCGGACGAAGACGCCGCTCAACCCGGTCGATATCGAGTCCATCTTGCTCAAGGCCTGATCATCACCGGGGTGCCGAGAGTCAACAACGGCTTCAGTCGTTGCAGTGCACGACCCGAGACGCGCAAGCAACCTGCACTTGCTGCCTCACCGATAGAGCTGGGGTCGTTTGTCCCATGGATGGCAAGCTGATCCTCGCCTTGCCATTCGGGCGGTAGACGGGGCTGGATGCCCGAGATCCCGAAAGCGAATGCGCCGAGCGGACTGGACGGGTCGAATGGGACCCGGTCGGTAACGAAGTAACGGCCGGGAGGCGTCGGAGACCCAGGAGCTCCGATCGTCGTCGGGAATCTCATGACGACGTTGCCCAGCCGCATCACGACGATCTCGCGACGAGACAGATCGGCGCGAACAGCAAAAGGGGTACGGCGAAACTTGAGAGATGCAATGCGAATCCAGCCGGTGGAGCGAGTCCCGCTGTAAGGCACGGTGACCAACCCGTAGCGTCCGGTGCTGTCACGACGATGGATCCAGGCGACCGTCGGGATGTCATAGAAGGGAGAGCCCGCCGGCATATAACCGACCACCCGTTCTCCGCCAGGTCGCGCCGTGATGGCAAGGCTTCGGGGGGACCTCCACCAACAGCGCGCGGTGAGGTCGCAGCGGGCCTGCAACGCCGCTTCGCTTCGAAGCTGGTGATTTCGCTCAAGCGGAGCTGTGTCCGCCACCAGAGGCGAATGGCTAACCGGGCGCGGCAGTGGGCCCGAGCGCACAGTTGGCGCCGGGCCGGTTGATCGATGGAAAGCAGGCTCGCTCCAGGCCCAATCGCCCATCGTCCCCACGAGCCAGCGCGGAGACCACAACACCGAGTCGGAGCAGCCCGCGACGGCTGCGCATCGCTACACCATGGGCTATTCAGAGAAGCGACGAATCCCCCAAGCGCATCGAGCCATCACCCCATTGGGTGAAATGACTCCGGCCTCCACGGCCAACCGGTGCCGCGGCTGCGAGGGCGTCATCAAGGCCACTCCCTTGTAATGAAGTGGAGTTGTTGTGAAACCGGCTCGAACCGTCCACCCTCTCAGGGCCGAGTGTGACTAGGATTAACACATGGAGCTAAAAACGTCGCCTTCCACAGCAGTTCTACCGGCGGAAGAGATTCTCCGCGTGGCTGCAAAATTTGGCGTAACGAATGTTCGAGTTTTCGGATCCAGAGCCCGCGGCGATGCCTCGCCGACAGCGACCTCGACCTCTTGGTCGAATACGGCCAGGGATGAGTCTCTTCGACGTCATCGCGTTTGAACAGGAGCTAGAGGAGATCGTAGGGCTCCGTGTCGAATCCGTCAGCGAAGGTGCTCTTCATCGGGTGATCAAGGACAAGGTCCTAGCGGAGGCAAATGCAATGACCGACCCTCAAAGAGGGTGGTCGCTCTATGCCGCTTCGCATCGCGATCGAAGAACTTCGAGACAATCGGACTAAGGAGTAGAGGGCTACCGGACTCGCTTGGCACCCATCTGCGGCAAGTGGCGTAAGCCACAGGCCACGCATCCGTGGGCGGGTGAGATGGACGCATGCCGAAGCGGAAGATCACCGTCGAACGATTCCTGTGGGAGACCTGGCTGCCCGCCATCAAGACCTCCATCCGCACCAGTACGTATCTCAGCTACGAGTCGCATCTTCGTAACCACATCTGCCCCTACATCGGCGCCAGGCGACTCGACCGGATCGATGGATCAGTGCTGAACGAGCTCTACGCCACCCTGTTGGAACGAGGCCGGCAGGACGGGACATGCCTATCTGCCGCGACCGTACGCCGGGTCCACGTCGTCCTCCATCGAGCCTTTCGTGATGCGATGCGCTGGAGTTTGATAGCACGCAATCCCACCGCCGCCGCGGATCCCCCGAAGCTGCGGGCGAGCCGACAAGCGCAATTCTCCGACCTGGAGCGCCCATGCGAGCTGAAAAGGTTCCTGGACTTCGTGCGAAACGACAAGCTCTACCAGCTCTGGCTGCTGCTCGCGACCACGGGGATGCGACGAGGAGAAGCGCTAGGGCTCCGTTGGTGCGACGTCGATCTACATCGCGGTGAAGCGGTTGTCCGACAGACGGTCGTGTCGCACCACTATGTCATCGCGATGTCCGAGCCGAAGACATGCGGGGGCGCCGGGTCGTGGCGCTCGATGCCCACCACCGTGGCGGCTTTGGCGATCTACAAGGAGGGCAACTCGCCGGAGCGTGACGACGAGCTCGTCTTCCTGCTACCGGACGAAGACTCCCTCAACCCGATCGATATCTCCAAACGATTCATTCGACTGACCGAGAAGGCCGGGCTCAGGAGGATCCGCTTGCATGATCTGCGCCACACGCACGCGACGCTCGCGCTGCAGGCCGGCATCCATCCCAAGATCGTGTCCGAACGTCTCGGCCACTCGACGATCGCATTTACCCTCGACGTCTACAGCCACGCCATCCCCCACCTACAGAAGGAAGCGGCGACCGAGATAGCAACCCTCGTGCTAGGGAGCTTCGAAGGCCCCACCTAGGTGGATTCATACGGATTGAACCACCAGGTTCGTGAACAACGCCGGAGTTCGAGCGTTGCGAGGGAGAGCAGGTGAATTCTCAATCAGGCAGGGCTCAACTGGTCTACCTTCTCGATCGAGACACGCATGTTCTCGTCCACGACGCCCAGTTTTTGATATCCGCCGCACCTCAGAACAGCGCTTCACCGCGGCAGTTCCTCTTTGGCCGCAGTCAACTCGTCCTCGACCTCAAGGATCAAGGTGATCTC
>JAUJPD010000010.1:0-11187 GCA_030447315.1 Actinomycetota bacterium
CGAGCGTCTTGCCGGAGCCGGTGCGGGACTTGGCGAGGACATCGCGTCCGGCCAGCGCATCTTTCATGACCAGGGCCTGGATCGGGAACGGCGCCTCGATGCCCTTCCGTTCGAGGGCCTGGATCACGCGTTCGGATATGCCTAATTCAGCAAATGAATGCATTTGGTTCAACTCCTTCGCGGCCGTGGCGGCCGTTCGTGTCGGGAGAGGCTCTAGTACCGACACCCTCAGGAGGAACCGGGATCAAAACCTCACGGGTCGGCGTGTTCGCCGTCCGTAGGTGAAACATTAGCACACAGATGTAACAGAAGCCTCGCGGCCGGGCGTTACGAGGTTCTCTTGGCTCTCAACAGCTTGGGCGAGGGCGCCTTCACGTTACGAGCCAAGCCCGTCTTCTCGAGCAGCCGGATGACCCCGGCACTCGTGTCTATCTGGCCGCGCATGATGCCGTGGCGGGCCGAGCTGGGGAAGGCGTGATGGTTGTTGTGCCAGGACTCGCCGAAGGACAGGATCGACAGCGCCCAGTTGTTGGTGGAGTGATCGGTCGTCTCGAACGGACGCTTGCCGTAGAAGTGACAGATCGAGTTGATGCTCCAGGTCACGTGATGCAGCAGGAAGACCCTCGCCAGGCCCCCCCATAGAAAGGCCGTGATCGCCCCCTCGACGGTCTGGGTGATCGCGAACCCGATCGCGGCCGGCAAGCTCAACGACAGCACGACCCACAGCGGGAACAACCTGTCGATCTTGCGGATCACGGGATCCTTCACCATGTCGGGTGCCCATCGATCGATCTCGGTGGTCTCGGGGGAGAAGAGCCACCCGACGTGGGCGTGCCACAGCCCGCGGGCGATCCCCGCGATCCCTTCGCCCTCGTCGAGGTGCGGGGAGTGCGGGTCTCCTTCCTTGTCCGAGAAGGCGTGGTGGCGACGGTGAGCCGCCACCCAGCTGATGACGGAGCCCTGGATGGCGAACGAGCCGGCGATGGCGAAGAGACCCTTCACCCACGGTCGTGTCTGGAAGCTGCCGTGCGTCAGGAGGCGGTGGAAGCCGACGGTCACGCCGAGGCCGGCGAAGTAGTAGAGGGCGATCATGATCGTGACGTCGACGAGGCTCAGTCCGGTACCCCACAGGGTCACCATTGCGGTGAGGAAACCCGCCAGTGGTGCGATGGTGATCACCAGGACGGCGCGTCGCTGGAACTTGGCCTGATCCTCGTCGAGGTGGTTGATGCCTGGGATGGCCGCGGGTTCGGGACGAGCAGGGGGCCGGGACGGGCCCCGACGTTTGCGGCGAGAGGGGGCGCGGACGGCCATTCGGTCACTTCCTTTCACGGGAGCTTCTTGTCGATCTCGCCGGCATCTCCACGACGACGTATAACGCTCTGATGCAAGCGAGCCCGATTCGACCACATTTGCCGGAATACACCTCGTGCTCATAGAGGACTATGCCCTTCTGGGCGACACCCATTCCGCTGCTTTGGTTTCGCTCGACGGCTCCATCGACTGGCTCTGTCTGCCCCGTTTCGATTCGCCCGCCTGCTTCGCCGCGATCCTCGACGAGTCGAAGGGAGGTCGCTGGCGCCTCGGCCCGGCCGGTGAGGTCCTGGAGACCAGCCGCCGCTACCTGCCCGACACGATGATCCTGGAGACGACGTTTCGCACGGCCTCGGGGACCGTGAAGCTGACCGACTGCCTGGCGGTGGAAGAGCGCGATCCCGGGGGAGCGGCAGCGCCCGCGCCCGACGACCTCCTGGTTCGTGTCGTGACCGGGATCGAGGGAACCGTCAGCGTCGACATGCATTACGCGCCCCGCTTCTATTTCGGAGACATCCTTCCGTGGATGCGCAAACACGACCGTGCGGTCGAGGCGGTGGGGGGGCCGGACTCGTTGGATCTCTTCGCCCCGTTCGAGCTCGACCTCCAGGGACATGCCGCCACAGCCACCTTCGACGTCGTTGCCGGCGATGAGGTCGGCTTCTTGCTCGCGTATCACCCGTCGCACCTTGCTGCGAAGGTCTCGCCTGAGCCCGCCGACTGCGCGGAGATCATCCGGAATACCGAGATCTTCTGGCGTGATTGGGTCGGCCGGTGCGAGGTGGAGGACGAATGGCGCGAGGAGATCGTTCGGTCGTTGCTGACGCTGAAGGCTCTCATCTACTCGCCGTCCGGTGGCATCGTTGCGGCGCCCACCACCTCGTTGCCCGAGGCGATCGGAGGGGTTCGCAACTGGGACTATCGCTACTGCTGGCTGCGGGATTCGACCTTCACTCTCGAGGTGCTCCTCGAGCACGGTTACACCGACGAGGCGGCGGCGTGGCGGGAGTGGCTCCTGCGGACCGTAGCCGGTGACCCGGAGGATCTCCAGATCATGTACGGGATCCTCGGCGAGAGGAAGCTCTTCGAGCACGAGCTCCCGTGGCTGGCCGGTTATGAGGACTCCAAGCCGGTGCGGATCGGCAACGCCGCGGTGAACCAGTTCCAACTGGACGTGTACGGCGAGGTCATGGACACGTTGCATTCCGCTCGCCGGGCTGGTCTGGAGCCGGCGGCCGAGCTGTGGGAGGTTCAGGTCGGCATCGTCGATTCCGTCTGTGCTCACTGGCGAGATCCCGACTGGGGGATCTGGGAGGTGCGTTCGGGCCCGGAGCACTTCGTGCACTCCAAGGTGATGGCGTGGGTGGCGATCGACCGCGGGATCCAGGCGATCGAGCAGTTCGGAAGGGCCGGCCCCGTCGAGCGGTGGCGGGAGACGAGGGCCGAGATCCGGGCCGAGGTCCTCGACCGGGGCTTCAACGAGAACGTGGGCTCGTTCGTGCGTTGCTACGGAGACGATCGTCTCGACGCCAGCCTCCTGGCGCTGCCTCTGGTCGGCTTCATCGAGGCGACGGATCCGCGCATGCGGGCCACGATCGAGGCGATCGAGCGGGACCTGGTGGTCGACGGGCTCGTCCTGCGCTACCTCGACGACACGCCCGATGGTCTTCCTCCAGGCGAGGGCACGTTCTTGCTCTGCAGCTTCTGGCTCGTCGACTGCCTGGCATTGCTGGGCCGCCTCGACGATGCCCGCGCTCTGTTCGGTCGGTTGCTGTCTCTGCGCAACGACGTCGGGTTGCTCGCCGAGCAGTACGACACCCGGTTGAGCCGCCAGGTCGGCAACTTCCCCCAGGCCTTCTCGCACATCGCGCTGGCGACGTCGGCGCAGGCCCTCCAGCAAGCCGGCCGCGAGCGCCCCTTCAAGCGAGGCGCCTGACCTCGGCAGGTGGTGACGCCGCCGGAGGATTGCCGGGCTGGGTCGGCGGGGAAGGTCTGCTCAGGCACGCCTTGCACGAGCACGGGCTCGAGGGAAAGGAAGCGGTGATGGAGCGAGACGATCGGGACATGCAACAGGACGACAACGCCACACCTACGACCGAGGCACCCGCCGACGGCCCCTCCGCGGGCGGCGGCCTCGCCACCCCGACCACCGATGCGCCCGAGGGAGGCGCCGAGGAAGACGACGCGGGAGCGATGAGCCAGGGACGGCCGGGAGACGACTCGTGAGCGCCACCTTCACCTGTGACCGATGCGGCAAGCAGTACGACGAGAGCGACAAGAAGGAAGCGTTCGTCGACGAGGGCGGCAGCGAGATCAAGAAGACGCTGTGTCCGACCTGTCTGGACGACGTGATGAACCAGGCCGATCAGGTCCAGGGCGTGGAGGGTGACGAGAAGAAAGCCGCCGTAGCTCTCGACGATGCGGCCGACTCCACCGGCCGCGAGACCTACGGCGAACGGGGCGAAGACAGCACCGGCGAGGGGCCGCGCAGCTAGGTCGTTCAGCGCTGGTCGTCCGGCGCGACCAACGCCGTCACCAACGCGGTCAGCTCGCGCCAGAACCGGCTGCGGGGATAGGCCTCTACCCCGGCCTCCCGCGCGCGCCGGCCCGTGTCCTCGTGGACATGGGAGAAGAACCCGATCACCTGGGAGGAACGACGCCGGAGCGCCGAGCGTCCTCGAGCCACCGGTCCAAGTCCGGTCCGAGCTCGTCTAGATCGAGGATCAGCAACCGGGGGGGGCCGGGCCGGGACGCTGGTAAAGGCTCGTCGGCGGGGCGGGTCGCCAGCCGCAGCCCCAGGTGCCGGGTCCGTCCCCTCAGCGCGTGCGCACCTGGAGATCGCAGCTGATCAGCAGGATGTCGTCTGCGGGAATGGTCCGGACCTCCCAAAGGTTGATAGCTATACGCTCAGATTCTATAATCATCAGCACTCACATCTGAACCGGCCCAGACACGAGCAGGCGCAGACGCGAGCAGGCCCAGATACGAGCAGGCCCAGACACGAGCAGGCGCAGACGCGAGCAGCCCAGATACGAGCAGGCCCAGACACGAGCAGCACAGTCACGAGCAGGCACAGTAGGAGGACATCATGGCGAAAGCGGTAGGTATCGACCTCGGAACCACGAACTCCGTCGTCGCGGCCCTCGAGGCGGCGAGCCGACGGTCATCACCAACGCCGAGGGCCAGCGCACCACGCCCTCGGTGGTGGCGTTCTCCAAAGGCGGCGAGATCCTGGTCGGCGAGGTCGCCAAGCGTCAGGCGATAACCAACCCCGACCGCACGATCCGTTCGATCAAGCGAGAGATGGGAACCGACCACAAGAACGACATCGACGGCAAGCCGTGGGGGCCGCAGGAGATCTCGGCCCGCATCCTCATGAAGCTCAAGGCCGACGCGGAGACCTATCTCGGCGACAAGGTGACCGAAGCCGTGATCACCGTCCCGGCTTACTTCGACGGCGCGCAGCGCCAAGCTACTAAAGAGGCGGGACAGATCGCCGGCCTCGAGGTGCTTCGCATCATCAACGAGCCCACCGCGGCGGCGCTCGCGTATGGCCTGGACAAAGAGGGCGAGGGCGACCAGACGATCCTCGTCTTCGACCTGGGTGGGCAGCACCTTCGACGTGTCGCTGCTCGAGCTGGGTGAGGGCGTCTTCGAGGTAAAGGCGACCTCGGGTAACACCGACCTCGGTGGAGATGACTGGGACCAGCGCGTGATCGACCACCTGGTCACCACCTTCAAGAACCAGAACGGCATCGACCTCTCCAAGGACAAGATGGCCATGCAGCGTCTCAAAGAGGCCGCCGAAAAGGCCAAGATCGAGCTCTCCTCCGCCCAGCAGACCACGATCAATCTTCCGTTCATCACCGCCAGCGAGCAAGGCCCGCTGCACCTCGAGCTCACGCTCACCCGCAGCGAGTTCGAGCGCATGACGGAAGACCTGCTGAACAAGTGCAAAGGCCCGTTCAACCAGGCGATCAAGGACGCCGGGATCGGCGTCGACAAGATCGACCACGTCATCCTGGTCGCGGATCGACACGTATGCCTCAGGTCCGCCAGATCGTGAAGGACCTCACCGGCGGCAAGGACCCTCACCAGGGCGTGAATCCCGACGAGGTCGTGGCGGTGGGAGCAGCGATCCAGGCCGGGGTGCTGAAGGGCGACGTGAAAGACGTTCTCCTTCTCGACGTCACGCCGCTGTCTCTCGGCGTCGAGACCAAGGGCGGCATCTTCACCAAGCTGATCGAGCGCAACACCACGATCCCGACGAAGCGCTCGGAGACCTTCACCACCGCCGAGGACAACCAGCCCTCGGTGGAGATCCACGTGTTGCAAGGGGAGGCCGATATGGCCTACCGCAACAAGTCCCTCGGCAAGTTCCAGCTGGTGGGTATCCCACCGGCGACACGCGGGATGCCTCAGATCGAGGTCGCGTTCGACATCGACGCCAACGGCATCGTGAACGTCTCGGCCAAGGACCTCGGCACCGGTCAGGAGCAATCGATGACCATCACCGGCGGAACGAAGCTCGCCGACAAGGACATCGAGACGATGATGAAAGAGGCCGAGGCTCACGCGGAGGAGGACAAGCAGCGACGCGAGGAGGCCGAGGTTCGCAACCAGGCGGACAACGTCATCTACCAGACCGAGAAGACGATCAAGGAGCACGGGGACAAGCTCGACGAGGCGGACCGCAGGATGGTCGAAGACGCCTTGGAAGAGGCTCGCGCTGCCTTGAAGGGGTCGGACGTAGACAAGATCCGCCACACCAGCGAGCAGCTGATGACGGCGTCGCAGAAGTTCGCGGAGGTGCTCTACCAGCGTTCGCAGGCCGACGCGGCGACCGGGCCCGACTCGACAGGTGACACAGCCAGTGACGATGACGTCGTCGACGCCGAGGTCGTCGACGAAGGCGGAGAAGAAAAGAGCGCCTGATGGAAGAGCCCCGCCGAGTCCCCATCGTCGACAAACGCGCCTCCGCTAGCCCGCCACCGGCGCGCGAGACATCGCCTACCGGGTCAGACGCCTCGGCCTCCGGCCTCGGGGTCGATGACCCGCACGACGACGCCTCGGCGCCGGCGGCTCGTGGCGCCGACGTAGCAGGCTCATCGTCGGCCGCTCTCGGCGAGGCGGTCTCCCCATCTGGTGCTGAGGGAGAGGAAGAGAAGCAAGATTTTCTGGATGATCTGCGGCGGTTGCAGGCTGACTTCGACAACTATCGCAAGCGGATGATGCGTGAGCAGGCTGCTACCGCCGGACGCGCTAAGGCCCGGCTGATCGAACGCCTGCTGCCGGTGCTCGACGCCTTCGACCAGGCCCTCGCCCACGAGGACGCCTCCGGTGGGATCGAGCTCATCGCCAAGCAGCTGCGCACCACGCTGGAGGCCGAGGGCCTCGAAGAGATCCCGGCAGAAGGGGTCCCGTTCGATCCTCACGTCCACGAGGCGGTCGACTCGCGCGAGGACCCCGAGGTGGTCGACACCGTCTGTCGCTCCGTCTACCGGCGTGGCTACAAGGTCGGCGACCAGGTGCTGCGCGCCGCCGCGGTGGTCGTGGCGCGGCCCGTGGAGGCGGCGGCATCCGAGGCAACCGAGCCGGTGGAGGGCTAGCCATGGCTCAACGCGATTGGGCAGACAAGGACTACTACAAGGTTCTGGGTGTCGCCAAGGACGCGAGCAAAGACGAGATCAAGAAGGCCTACAGGAAGCTCGCTCAGAGGTATCACCCGGACGCCAACGAGGGTGACAAAGGGGCCGAGGCGCGCTTCAAGGAGGTCTCCGAGGCGCACTCGATCTTGTCCAACGACGAAAAGCGGGCCGAGTACGACCAGATCCGGCAGTTCATGGCGTCCGGCGGCCGCCGCTTCTATAACGCGCCGGGCGGCGGTGGAAACGTGCGCGTCAACATCGGCGACCTGTTCGGCGACGCCGGCGCGGCTGGCGCGGACACGATCTTCGAAGACCTCTTGGGAGGCTTCGGCTTCCGTCCTCGGGGGCCCGCGCGCGGCCAGGATCAGGAAACCCACATCAAGCTCGGCTTCGAAGATGCCGTGACCGGGGCGACCGTGACGCTTCCGCAGGGGGGCAAGGTGAAGATCCCACCCGGCGTCGGTGACGGGGCTCGCATCAAGGTGGCCGGCCGTGGGGCCCCCGGCCCGAACGGCGGGCCCAAAGGTGACCTGTTCGTCCGGGTTGAGGTCGAGCCGCATCCCGTCTTCGCCCGGGGCAAGAACGGAGACCTGATCGTGGATCTGCCCGTCACGTTCACCGAGGCCGCTCTGGGCGCAAAGATCGAGGTCCCCACGCTGGATGGAGCGGTCACCGTCAAGATCCCGCCCGGGACACCCAACGGCAAGACCCTGCGGGTACGAGGCCGTGGCGGCCCGCGCCCGAGGGGGGGAACCGGCGATCTCCTGGTGCGGATCCAGGTTCAGGTGCCGGCCCGGCTGAACCGCCGCGAGAAGGACCTGCTCGAGAGGTTCGCGCAAGAGCATTCGGAGTCACCGCGGCGGCACCTGGAGGAGAGTTTGAAAGAGTCGACAGCACGCGGAGCGTCATAGGAGGACAAGGTGGCAAGACGATCCGATCGCAACGACCAGGCGATGTACGTCATCTCGATCGCGGCGGAGCTCGCGGGGGTGCATCCGCAGACCTTGCGGGTCTACGAGCGCAAAGGGTTGGTGCAACCGCATCGCACCGAGGGCAACACCCGTCGTTATTCCGAGAGCGACATAGCTCGTCTCCGCAAGATCCAAGAGCTCACCAACGAGGGCATCAATCTCGCGGGAGTCATGCGGATCATGGATCTGGAACGGCGGCTCGACAGGGCCGAGACCCGCTGCGAGCGCGCTCTCCAAGAGGTCGAAGACGTGAAACAGCAGGTACACGAGGCCATGGGTGCGCGTGACCGGCACTCGATGGTTCCGCTGCGCGACGTGCGCAGGGTGCGGCGGGCGATGAAAGCGGACTTCCTCGATCAGGCCGGTCGTCGCCGGACCTTCATCGTGCCTCCCATACAAGACGAGTAAGAGGAGGTAGTCGTGGACATCAACAAGCTCACGCTGAAGTCCCAGGAGGCTCTCGCCTCGTCGCAGAAGCTGGCGGGCGACCTCAATCATCAACAGGTCGAGACCGCGCATCTGCTGGCTGCTTTGGCCGGCGAGGCGGAGGGGGTCGTCTATCCGATCCTGCAGAAGCTGGGCGTATCCCCGCGCACTTTGCGCACCCGCCTCGACGCGGTGTTGGACCGGTTGCCTCGGGTGTACGGACAGATCGAGATCTATCTGTCGCACGGGTTGCGGTCGCTGCTGGAGTCTGCGTTCCAGGAGGCCGAAGCCCTAGGGGACGCCTACGTCTCGACCGAGCACCTGCTCCTGGCGCTGCTGGATCAGAGCGACGACACGGCGGGCATCTTGGCCGAGGCGGGGGTCGACAAGACGAAGCTGCTCGCGGCCCTCAAAGAGGTCCGCGGGTCACACCGGGTCACCGATCAGAGCCCCGAGGAGAAGTACCAGGCGCTGGAGCGGTTCGGTCGTGACCTCACCGAGGCCGCGCGGCGGGGGCAGCTCGACCCGGTCATCGGCCGGGACGAGGAGATACGAAGAGTCATCCAGGTGCTGTCTCGTCGCACCAAGAACAATCCCGTCCTGATCGGTGAGCCGGGTGTCGGCAAGACCGCGATCGCAGAGGGTCTCGCCAATCGCATCGTGGCCGGTGACGTGCCCGAGTCGCTGAAGAACAAGCGGTTGGTGTCTCTGGACATCGGTTCTATGGTCGCCGGCTCGAAGTACCGAGGTGAGTTCGAGGAGCGGCTGAAGGCGGTGCTGAAGGAGATCTCGGACTCTCAGGGCGAGGTCATCACGTTCCTCGACGAGCTCCACACGATCGTCGGCGCGGGCGCGGCCGAGGGCTCGATGGATGCCGGAAACATGATCAAGCCGATGCTGGCGCGTGGCGAGCTGAGGATGATCGGCGCGACCACTCTGGATGAGTACCGCAAGCATGTCGAGAAGGACCCGGCCCTGGAGCGCCGTTTCCAACCGGTGCTGGTGGGTGAGCCCTCGGTCCCCGACACCATCGCGATCCTGCGCGGCTTGAAAGAACGTTACGAGGTCCATCACGGGGTGCGGATCCAGGACTCTGCCCTCGTCGCGGCGGGGGTGCTGTCGGATCGCTACGTCACGGGACGCTTCCTCCCCGATAAGGCGATCGACCTGGTCGATGAATCCGCGTCTCGGCTTCGCATCGAGATCGACTCGATGCCGACCGAGATAGACGTGCTGGACCGCCGCGCGAAGCAACTCGAGATCGAAAAGGCCGCCCTGGCCAAGGAGAGGGACGAGGCTTCGAAGGCGCGCCTCGCGCGGATCGAAGAGGAGCTTGCCGGTCTCCACGAGGAGATGGACGGCATGAAGGCCCATTGGGAGCAGGAGAAGTCCGCGATCGAGAACATCCGCTCGCTCAAAGCCACGATCGAGCAGGTCAAAGGTCAGGCCGAACGGGCCGAGCGAGACGGGGACCTGGCCAAGGCAGCAGAGTTGCGCTACGGCAACCTGGTCGCGCTCGAGAACGATCTGCAGACGGCCAACGCTCGGCTGGCCGAGCTCCAGCACGACCGCAAGTTCCTGAAGGAGGAGGTCGACGAGGAAGACATCGCCGAGGTCGTGGCCCGCTGGACCGGCATCCCCGTCTCGAAGCTGATGGAGGGCGAGGTCGCGAAGCTGGTGAAGATGGAAGAGGGACTTCACGAGAGGGTGGTGGGACAAGACGAAGCGGTTGAAGCGGTCGCGAACGCGATCCGCCGCGCCCGCGCGGGGCTGGGCGACCCGAGCCGGCCCATAGGCTCCTTCATCTTCCTCGGCCCGACGGGGGTGGGCAAGACCGAGCTGGCCCGGGCTCTGGCCGACTTCCTCTTCGATGACGACCGCGCCATGATCCGCCTGGACATGAGCGAGTACATGGAGAAGCACACCGTGAGCCGTCTGATCGGTGCGCCTCCGGGCTATGTCGGCTACGACGAAGGCGGGCAGCTGACGGAGGCGGTGCGCCGGCGACCGTATTCGGTCGTGCTGTTGGACGAGATCGAGAAGGCTCATCCGGACGTGTTCAATACCTTGCTGCAGATCCTCGACGACGGCCGCCTGACCGATGGCCAGGGGCGCGTTATCGACTTCAAGAACACCGTCGTGATCATGACCTCGAACCTGGGGTCGCAATGGATCCTGTCGGCGGATGAATCGGACCGCTCGATGGAAGACAAGGTCATGGCAACCGTGCGCGATCACTTCAAGCCGGAGTTCTTGAACCGCATCGACGAGATCATCGTGTTCCACCGGTTGTCGATGGAGCATCTAGAGCGGATAGTCGAGATCCAGCTGGATCATCTGACCGCCCGGTTGGCCGCTCGCGACCTCGAGCTGCGGCTCACCGCCGCGGCTCGCCGTTACCTTGCCGAGCAGGGTTACGAGCCTGCCTACGGTGCGCGTCCGTTGAAGCGATTGATCCAACGCAAGATCGAGAACGAGCTGGCTCTGAAGCTCCTCGACGGAACCTTCCGCCCGGGAGACGTCATCGAGGTCGACCTCGACGGCGACGGGTTGGGGTTCCGCAAGGCGGCGGCCGAAGCCCCCGCCTGATGATGATGGTCTAGCTCGTCGCGGAGGCCGACGAAGGACTGTGATCCTCGCTGCCTGCGAAGCGGGCTTCGAACGAATGCGAGCCGCCTCGGTAGCGTCCCTCCAGCGGAAGCGCGGCGACGCCGTCGGCGTCTGTGGTCGCGCTGCCCAGCAGGGTCCCCGAGCTGAAGAAATCGATCGTGGCGCCGCCGATCCCTGTACCGCTCCCGGCGTCGGTCAGCGTGGCGAGCAGGCGCGAG
>JAUJPD010000010.1:11287-40025 GCA_030447315.1 Actinomycetota bacterium
ACGGTCAGGAACAGCTTCTTTCCTGCCGGTACCGTCGCGGCGACGCCGGGGAGCTCGATGTCGAAGGGTTTTCCGACGACCGGCAGGTTCTCACGGAGCGGCATCAGGTTGTTCTGCAGGACCTTGGCGTCGGCCGGGGAGGTCCCGATCGAAAGGCCGAAGAAAGCGCGGGAGTCGAGGCCCAGCGCGGTCACCGCTCCGGAGAGCTTGGGGACGCCGGTCACTGTCACCGGACCCTCCATCACTTCGATGTGCTGGGGAGCCCCCGCTCCGGCGGTGGTGACGACTCCCGCTCCCAGCGGCTTGACCGCGGCCGTGACCGCGGTATCGATGAAGTCACCTCGGATGCAACTCGACCCGTCGAAGTTCGTGAAGCTGTAGCGGTTGGGAAGAAGGCCTCCCGTCGAACCGGCAAAGGCTTTGCGGAAGAACTCGATCCGCAGCCTGTTCCAGGCGGCCCCATCGCCCACGCAGGTGTCTGATCCTGCGGCCGTTCCGGCGGGAAGCGCGTTGGGAAGAGCGTGCCCGCCGTTGTAGCCGATGAAGTAGCTCTGTGCACGGGCCTCATCGGTAAGCGCCTTGTGGAAGATGTCCAGGCCTTGGTTCAGATTGAAGAGGTTGTCCGAGGTTCCCTGACGAAGCAGCACGGGGACGTTGATCTTGATGCCTTGCTCCGCGAAGTGGACGGGGCCGTGCTTGTGGAACTCGGCGTCCAGGTTGGGAACACCGGGAGCCGGCTGGCCGAAGAGGGTGCCATCCGGCCACTGGCCAGTGGTGGTTCCCCAGATCTGCGCCTCGTGGACGTACCGGGGGAGCATGTCCGCTCCGGCCGCGTAGAGCAGTGTCGACCACGTGGTGCGGGGAACACGCTGGGGGGCGAGACTCTCGGGCAGGTCGTACCAGGTGATCTCCGGAGCCAATGCGTCCAGTCGTGTCCGTCCCTGGTCCGCGAGCTCGTCCAGCGTCGTCATCGTCTGGTAGCCGCCGCCATAGCTCCCGCCGATGGCCCCAAGGACGGGGTCGTCGGCGATGGGCGCGCCCGAGGGGTCGGTGTCGTGTGCGACCCAGTCGAGCGTGGCGATGTGGTCGATGACGATCTTTATGTCCTCGGTCTCGCGGGTCGGATCCTGCACGTGGGCCAGGCCCCCGCTCTCTCCGTGGCCCCGCTGGTCGATGCTGACCACGCCGAAGCCCGCATCGAGCATCGCCTTCACGTCTCCCGAGGCCGAGGTGGCTCGGCTCCCGTTCCAGCCGTGGGAATGAAGGATCACCGGGACGTCCAGAGCGGGGTCGACCAGAGAGGCGCTGGGCTGGAAGACCGTGACCACGATCTTCTGGGCGTCACCGGGGTTGGAGAGCTCCACCCTGGTGGCTTCGTGAGGAGGAAGGGTCTGGGCCCCTGCGGGAGAGGCGGCGGCGATCACAAGGGCCGCGCTGCAGGCGGCGAGGGCGCGATTCATGAGGGGGCTCCTGTCCTGTCTGGATCTCCGCCAGCGTCGGTGTCTGGATCTCTCCACGGGGTTCGCCATGTCGAGTTCACATTCCTGCCACGCGACCGGTTGCTCCCGGACCACCTCGCCGTGGTCGAATCTGTCGATGGGCAGAGGAGAGCTGATCGTCTTGAAGTGCGGTTCTTGCGGGGACGTTTTCACCTGGCACATCGACGATGGGGCGAGCTGCCCTAGCTGTGGAGGGACCGACCTCGACCCGGCTCACGAGCCGCTCTTGTGAGGGGGCCGGGGATAGCGGTGGCCCCCGCCTCCGCAGACATGTTCGGCCCCCCGATCGCGGACGCCGGCGGCAGGTTGGTCGAGCCGTCCGTTGCCGACGGCCTCATCTGGACCGACCCGGGGGACCCGGGCGGATTGAAGCGACTGCTCCCGGAGAGCCCGGCTGGCTGGGTGCAACTCCCCTTCGCTGGCATCGAGTCCTTCTTCGAGGCCGGAGTGATCGTCCCCGGGCGGACCTGGACCTGCGCCAAGGGCATCTACGGGCCCGCGACCGCGGAGCATGCCCTGGCTTTCGTTCTGATGGCGGCGCGGCGACTGCACGTCCACTGGGGGGCGACCTCGTGGGCATCCGAGGCGAGGGTCGGCTCCGGCTTCGGCACCGCCGAGCGCCGTCTGGTGGATCGCACCGTGCTGATCATCGGGACCGGCGGGATCGGGAGAGCCCTGATGGGGATGCTGGCGCCGCTCGGCCCCCGGGTGATCGGGGTGAACAGGACCGGCGTGAGCCTGGAGGGGCCGAGCGGACCGTGCCCGTCGTCCGGCTCCTAGAGGTCCTGCCCCACGCCGACTTCGTCGTCGTGGCCGCGGCGCTCACTCCGGAGACGAGGGGGCTGCTATCGGCCGCGGCTTTCTCAGCGATGAAGCGGGACGCGTGGCTGATCAACGTCGCCCGCGGGGGACTGGTCGACACCGCCGCCCTGGTCGCGGCTCTGGAGGGCGGAGCCATCGCCGGCGCGGCGCTCGATGTGACCGACCCCGAGCCCCTTCCCGACGGCCACCGCCTGTGGACCCTGCCGAACGCGGTCGTCACCCCCCACGTGGCGAACACCTGGGACATGGCCCTGCCCGAGCTGCGGGCGCTGGTCGGGCGCAACGTCCGGCGCTTCGCCGAGGGCGCGGAGCTGGAGGGCCTGGTGGATCCGGCGGTCGGCTACTAGATCTCAGTGTAGAGGACTCAAGTTACCTGTTGACACACACAACAGATATGCGTTATCATCTTGCCGTACCGGCAGTAGAGCTAGTCCGTAAGAGGAGGTGCAGCATGCGTCTAGGTACCATCGCCAACGGCCGCGACGTCGACGACGTCTTCCAGAGGTTCTTCGGGTCCGAGGTGGCCCCCAACCCGGGCTGGAGCGGGTTCAACGTTCCCACCGACGTGTTCCACTCCGGCGACCAGCTCGTGATCCGCATGGACCTTCCCGGCGTCAACCCCGACGACGTCGAGGTGACGGTCCAGGAGTCCACCCTTTTGATCAACGGCAAGCGGTCCTTCCCGCACGACGTCGAGGGCATCCGCTTCGTGCGCCGGGGGACCTTCTACGGTGACTTCACCCAGAAGGTCGCATTGGGCAAGGGGCTCGATCTCGAGCAGATCAGCGCCCACTACGACAACGGCGTCCTCGAGTTGACGATCCCTTACTCGGCCGAGGTCCAGCCGAAGAAGATCTCGATCCAGCGGGGCAACGACAAGGCGCTCCAGAAATAAGAGCGTCCGAGGCGCCTACGGGAAGAGCCGGCTTCCGGGCCGGCTCTTTCTTTGTTTCTAGACGAAGGAAGGGCTCGCCACGCCACGGGTGCCCACCATCACCCCGAGACCACCGAGCCCCTGTGGGTCCGCCAGCGCCCCCAGGGCCTGGCGCCGCGACAGCGCCCGCAGGGCGGCCGCACCCCGGCGGCTCGAGATGGCCTCGGCGTGTAGGTCTTTGAGGTCTTGGTGCAGGTCGTCGAGGCCGAGGCGCTTCAGCACGCTTCGCTGGGTCAGCGGCCCCCGCACCTCCTGGCCCGCTCCTCGCAAAGCAGCTCGCAGCGACGTCCAGTTCGCATGCACGGTCACGTCCTTGGTGCCGGGGTCAACCAGCGGGAGGTCGTCGGGACCCCCTGCCGAATAGCACACCAGCGATCCCTCCGGTCGTTCCGCCAGCTCTTGGGCCTCCATGCCGTAATCGACGAAGATCCATGCGCCGCGCTCGAACCTGGACGATGCATGTGCAACCAGCGACTCTGCCGCCAGCGCTATCTCGAAACGCCTCCCGTCGCCCAGCACCACGCCGCAACGCTTCAGGAAGTTGGCCAGCTCGGGGTTCGAGGGGGGCCTCAAGGTCGTTTTCAACGCGTCTTCGTCGGCCTCGACGCAGACCTCGTAGATCTCTCCGCCGTGGCTCTCCACCAGATGCACCGGAAGGTTGTCGAGGACCTCGTTCGCGAACAGGCAGCCCGCGGCGCCTCTGGGAGCCTCGGCGAGAGATCGGTGCCACGTCACGTTGGAAACCGGCTTCAGGAGCTCGCGCTGTCTGGCTTCGTTGTCCGGCGTTCGCTCGATCAGGCGCAGCCGCAGCGCCTCCGCGAAGTCACCCGTCGCGGCCTCCAGGACCGCCTTCGCGAACCCCCCCTCGCCGGGACCGATCTCGATGAGGTCGAACCGCGCCGGACGCCCGGCCAGCTCCCAGATCTCTTCGAACGCAGTGGTCCACAATCGCCCGAAGCCGGGATCGAGCTCGGCGGAGGTCACGAAGTGGCCGTTCCAGCCGGTGCGGATGCCCCCTCCCGCGTAGTAGCCGTGCTGAGGGTGGTACAGCGCCAGCTGCATGTAGGCGGCGAATGGCATCGGGCCGTGCCGGCGGATCCGCTCGACCAGGTAGGCCTGGAGCGGTGAGGTCATCGCTTCTTCTTCGCGGCCTGTGGAACCTTCGAGCGGGCTCGCTCGGCCTCGCGCCGCATACGCACGTACCACTCTCTTTTGGCCTCGTGCGTCTGGACGTGCGCCAGGGCCCCGTCTGCCACCCGCACCACGTCCGCATGCATGGCCTGGTCCGAATACAGAGCGATCAGGCGGTCGTACGGACCGGTCGAGTCGAACCCCGCGGCCACGGCTTCTTCGTACAGCTCCATCGCCTCGTCGGTCCGTCCCAGCTGTTCGAGGTTCTGGGCCCTCAGGAACCGCCTCACCAGCTCAACCGCATCCATGCGCGCCAATCGTAGGCTTGGGGGGCCCTACCCACAGATCCTGTGATCCGCGAACATCAAGGAGGACGCATGCCCGCCACCGAACTGGCCTCGATCGCCGCCGATCTCGTAGCTGCGAACAAGGGGATCCTGGCGGCCGACGAGAGCCATCCCACGATCGAGAAGCGGTTCACGAGCATCGATGTATCCAATACCGAAGAGAACCGCCAGGCTTATCGGAACATGCTCTTGACGACGCCGGGCCTCGAGGAGTTCATCAGCGGAGTCATCCTCTTCGACGAGACGATCCGCCAGTCGGCGAGCGACGGCACCCCGTTCCCCGAGCTGCTCGAGAGTCGCGGGATCATTCCGGGGATCAAGGTCGACAAGGGGGCGAAGGATCTGGCCTTGTTTCCCGGAGAGAAGGTGACCGAGGGTCTCGACGGGTTGCGGGGGCGGCTGGCGGATTACCACTCTGTGGGGGCCCGCTTCACCAAGTGGCGCGCGGTAATCGAGATCAGCGACGACCTGCCGACGATGTTCGCGTTCAACGCCAACGCCCACGCCCTCGCCCGTTATGCAGCTCTTTCTCAAGAAGCCGGTCTCGTTCCCATCGTCGAGCCGGAGGTGCTCATGGACGGAGCTCACTCGATCGACAGGTGTGACGAGGTCACCCGGGCGGTCCTCAGCTCGCTGTTCGAGCATCTCAAGCTGCACAGGGTGGCACTCGACGGCCTGCTGCTCAAGACCAACATGGTCCTCTCGGGCAAGAAGAGCTCGGATCGCGCCGACGTCCAAACGGTTGCCACCAAGACGGTGGCCGCGCTAACGGAGACCGTCCCGGCGGAGGTCCCCGGGGTCGTGTTCCTCTCCGGTGGACAGACCGACGAGCAGGCGACGGCGCACCTGAACGCGATGAACCGGATCGGTGGGTTCCCCTGGCAGCTCAGCTTCTCTTACGGCCGGGCACTGCAGGCGCCCGCGTTGGCCGCGTGGAAGGGCGAGGCGGCCAACGTCGAGGCCGGGCAGAAGGCTCTGTATCACCGCGCGAAGCTGAACGGCGCCGCGCGCTCGGGCAGCTACGAGCCCGCTATGGAGAACGAGGCAGCCTGAAACGGTGGGCCGCGGTCTTCGTCACCGCCTCCTTGCTAGTGGCGACCGCGGCGCTGTCCGGGGGCCTCGCTTCTGCCCAGACCGATGAGCCCTCCGACAGGGCGGCCATAGAGGACCTGCTCGAGCGACGGGCGCGGGCCGTGCTCGAGCGCGATCGCGCCGCCTTCCTATCCACCGTTTCTCCGGCTTCGACGGACTTCGCGGCGCGGCAAGAACGGTTGTTCGCGGGTCTGAGGAACGTACCGCTGGACTCGTTCAGCTATCGCGTCGCCTGGGAGCGGCGAGGCGACCTGGTTCGGCCCTCGGATGTGCGCCGGTACCCGGGGGCCGAGGCCGTCTCGATCCCGGTGACCGAGGAGCGTTATCGGATCGCCGGCTTCGACCGAAGAGATGCGGTCGAGGACCTCTATTACACCTACGTCAAAGAAGACGGCGAGTGGTTGATCGCAGAGGACACCGATCTCGACGACATCACCCTTTATTCGGCCCGTCACCTGTGGGATGGCGGCCGGGTCGAAAAGGAGCGCAGCGAGCACTTCCTGGTCTTCTCGCACCCATGCAAGAAGAAGCCATGTGGCTCCCTGAGTGACGACTTCCTCAGTCTCGCGGAGCAGGGTCTCGACCGGGCCCGCCGGTACTGGTTGGGGCCGTGGAGCGAGCCGACCGTGGTGTTGGTGCCGCGATCGGGCCGCGAGCTCGAGCGGATGATCCAATCGACGTTCGATCTCGAGAACTTCGTGGCCTTCGCTTACTCGACGGTGGATGCGAGCGACGGCATCGATTACACGGGTCACCGGATCATCCCGAATCCGGATGCGTTCTCGGGACGCGCGGGCGAGTCCGTCCTTCAGATCTTGGCGCACGAGATGTTGCACATCGCGAGCCGGGACTCTGCGGGTCCCTTCATCCCCATCTTCGTGGACGAGGGCTTCGCCGACTACGTCGGCAACGACGCCGATCCCGACGCGCTGGCTTTCTTCAACTCCGATGTCGCGAGCGGTTTGTTCAGCGGCGAGCTTCCCGAAGACTTCGAGTTCACCGTCGGCGACGGGACCGATATCTACCGCAGCTATCAGGAGTCGCACTCGGCCGTTCGCTACTTCATCGACAGGTTCGGTCTGAACGCCTTCAATCGCTTCTATCGGAAGCTGGGCCGCGTGGAGATCGCGCCCGGGACCGCGCGCTTCCACCTCGACCGTGCTCTGCGCGCCACCATCGGGTTGACGTACGACCGTTTCCAGGAAGCGTGGACGAGTAGCATCACCGGATGAACCCAGCGATCGTCGGCGACGGCATCAAAGACGGGTTCGCGCTGGCGAAAGAGGCTTCTGCCCCCGGCCCTCTTGCGCTGATCGTGGAGGGGAAGCAGCGAGATCTCTCCTTCGTTCCGCCCGAAGAAGCGACCGTGCAGGTGGTCACCCAAAACACCGAGCTCGGCCGGGAGATACTGCGCCATTCCACCGCGCACGTGCTCGCGCAGGCCGTACTGCGGTTGTATCCGGAGGCCAAGTATTCGATCGGACCGCCGATCGAGGACGGCTTCTATTACGACTTCGACGTCGACGCGCCCTTCACCCCCGACGACCTCGAGCGGATCGAGGCCGAGATGCGCAACATCGTCTCGGAGAACCAGCGTTTCGAGCGCGAGGAGGTCGAGCGCGAGCAAGCGCTGGAGCTCTTCGGCGATCAGCCCTACAAGATCGAGATCATCGAGGGCGTTCCCGACGCGGGGGACCCCACGCAGTCCGAGGCCGCGGAGGGAACGGTCATCTCGATCTACAAGAACGCGGTCGCCTCCGACGGCGTCGTGGCTTTCGTGGACCTGTGCCGCGGCCCCCACGTCCCGGGGACCGGCCGCATAAAGGCGTTCAAGCTGCTCCGCAGCTCCGGCGCTTACTGGCGCGGCGATGAGAAGCGCCCGATGCTGCAACGGATCTACGGCACCGCATGGGAGTCCAAGGACGCGCTCAACGCATACCTGCATCGCCTGGAGGAAGCCGAGAAGCGCGACCATCGCAAGCTCGGCCGCGAGCTCGAGTTGTTCTCGTGGGCGGACGAGGTGGGACCCGGCCTGGCGCTCTGGCATCCGAAGGGTGCGCTCGTGCGTCAGACGCTCGAGGACCTCGCGCGGGGCATGCACCTCGAGCGCGGCTACCAGCCCGTCTTCACGCCGCATCTGGGCAAGGGCACCCTGTGGGAGACCAGCGGCCACCTCGACTTCTATCGCGAGAACATGTTCCCGTCGATGGACCTGGAGGGGGCCGAGTACTTCGCGAAGCCGATGAACTGTCCCTTCCACACGCTGATCTTCCGCTCGAAGACCCGTTCGTATCGCGAGCTACCGTTGCGGTTGTCGGAGCTGGGAACCGTCTACAGGTACGAGCGCTCCGGCACGTTGCACGGCTTGCTGCGGGCGCGCGGCTTGACCCAGGACGATTCGCACATCTTCTGTCGGCCCGATCAGGTGGTGGACGAGCTGGTCGGAGTGGTGGACTTCCTGAGGGCTCTCTATTCGACCGTCGGGCTCGGGCCCGACATGGTCAGGTTCTCGACGAAGCCGGAGAAGGCGGTCGGCTCGCAGGAGATGTGGGACCTGGCGGAGAGCGCGATCCCGCAAGCCCTCGAGAAGGCGGGCCTCGACTATCAGGTGGACGAAGGCGACGGAGCTTTCTACGGACCCAAGATCGACATCGACGTCCGAGACGCGATCGGGCGCTACTGGCAGCTGTGCACGATCCAGGTCGATTTCCAGCTGCCCGAGCGGTTCGGTCTCGAGTACACCGACGAGAACGGTCACAGGGTTCGCCCGGTCATGATCCATCGCGCGCTGTTCGGCTCTATGGAGCGCTTCATGGGGGTCCTGGTCGAGCACTTCGCCGGGGCGTTCCCGACCTGGCTGGCACCCGTTCAAGCCGTTGTCATCCCGATCGCGGACCGGCACAACGCGTATGCCTACGACGTCGCCTCCAGACTGAGTGCCCGCGGCGTGCGTGTGGAAGCCGACGAGTCCGACAACACGATGGGGGCCAAGATCCGCCATCACCAGATGCAGAAGGTGCCTTACATGTTGGTGGTCGGTGACGATGAAGCCCACTCTGGAACCGTTTCGGTCCGGCGTCGTTCGGGCCGGGAGGATCGAGGCGTCAAGGTCGAGGATCTGGTCGAGCACCTCGTGTCCGAGATCTCCCAACGCACGCTCGGCTGACCGGGTCGTGGAGCGGCTCTGGAGCCCGTGGCGGATGGCTTACATGAGTAGCGCGGGTGAGTCGAATGCGACCGGCTGCGTGTTCTGCGACCATCTCGCACAGGGAGACGACGCGGCCGCCAACATCCTCTATCGCGGAGACGGCGTCTTCGTGATCCTCAACGCCTTTCCGTACAACACCGGGCACCTCATGGTTGCGCCGCTGCGCCATGCAGCCGACGTGACCGAGCTCGACGACACCGAGCGTGGTGAGCTCTTCGCGGTGACCTGCAGCGCCGTCCAGATAGCGCGAGGCGCGCTGGGGGCCGAGGGCTTCAACACGGGGATGAATCTCGGGGCCGCCGGGGGAGCCGGCATCCCGGGCCACCTCCACATGCACGTCGTGCCTCGCTGGAGCGGCGACACGAACTTCATGTCCACCACCGCCGACACCAAGGTCTTGCCCGAGATGCTCGCCGACACCTACGCGAAGCTCAAGCCGGGCTTCGACGCGCTCTGACGCACACCCGCTGGGCCTCTCCTCGTCCGGAGAACCTGGTCCCGGTCCGGCCGCGATGGGGGCCGGTCAGCCGCGCTGTGGGGCCGTCAGGCCTCGGCGTGCGCGGCCTCCAACACCTTCTGCGCGACGTTGTGAGGCACCTCTTGATAGTGGGAGAAGCTCCACGAGAAGGTTCCCTTGCCGCCGGTCATCGATCGAAGATCGGTGGCGTAGTGGGCCACCTCCGCGAACGGCACCTTCGCTTTCACTATCTGCTGCGATCCACCGAGGGTGTCGATGCCCTCGGGGATCCCCCGGCGTTTCTGAAGGTCGCCCATGATCTCGCCCGTGAAGTCGTCCGGAACCATCACCTCCAGCGCCCACACCGGTTCCAGCAACGTGACCCCCGCCTTCTCGACCGCTTCCTTCATCGCTTGCGACCCCGCGAGCTGGAAGGCCATGTCGGACGAGTCGACGGGATGGAACTTCCCGTCGTACAGCTCGACCTTCAGGTCGATCATCGAGAAGCCGGTGCCCGCGCCCGAGTCCATCGCAGCACGCACCCCCTTCTCCACCGAGGGGATCCATTGGTTGGGGATCGCTCCACCGAAGATCTTGTCTTCGAACACGAAACCGCTGCCGCGCTCGAGTGGCTCGACGCGGAGGTTGCAGATCCCGTACTGCCCGTGTCCGCCGGATTGCTTGACGTGACGGCCGAGCACGTCGGCCTTGCCGCTCAGGGTGGACCTGTAAGCCACCTTGAACGGCACCTCGGTGACCTCGACCGAGAACTTGCGCTTCAGCTTGTCCATCACCACGTCTAGATGCGCGTCCCCCATCCCCCACAGGATCGTCTGGTGGGTCTCGTCGCTCCGCTCGAGCTTCAGCGCCGGGTCCTCCTCCATGATCTTGTGGAGCCCGATCATCAGCTTGTCCTCGTCGCCCTTGGTCTTGGGCGAGATGGCTTTGGGCAACAACGGCTCGGGGGACTCGATCCCGGGATACACGATCGGCGACGACCTGTCGGCCAGGGTGTCGCCGGTGACGGTCTGAGCCAGCTTCGCCACGGCGCCGATGTCGCCGGCGACTATCTCGGGCACCTGCTCTTGTGTCTTGCCGCGCATCGTGAACACGTGCCCGACCCGCTCCTCAACCTTGCGTGAGGCGTTGTGCAACGGGGCGTCGCCTTTCAGGGCGCCCGAGTACACGCGGAAGAAGCTGACCCGGCCGACGTAAGGGTCGGTCATCGTCTTGAACACGAGAGCGGACATGGGCGCGTCTGGTTTCGGCTCCCGGACCTCGTCTCCCTCTCCCTGCGCGGGAGGTCGTTCGAGTGGCGACGGCGCGACGGCAACGATGACATCCAACAGCCGGTCGACGCCGATCAAGGAGGTTGCCGAGCCCACCACGACGGGGAACATCTGGGCGGCGTCGACGCCTTCGTGGATCGCCCTCACGATCTCCTCGCGCGAGATGTCTCCACCTTCGAGGTAGCGCTCGAGCAGATCGTCGTCGGATTCGGCTACGGAGTCCAGTAGATCGGTCCGTACCTCGTCGGCGCGGGCTTGACGTTCCGGGGGAACTGGAACCTCGGCTGCGGTCTTGTCGCTGTAGTCGAAGGCGGCCACGTCGATCACGGAGATGACCCCGTGGAAATCCGTCTCGCGCCCCAGGGGCAGCGACAGCGGCGCGACCGCCTTGCCGAAGGTCTCTCGCATCTGCTCGAGCGTGCTGCGGAACGACGAGTTCTCACGGTCGAGCTTGTTGACGAAGACCATGCGAGGGAGTTCCAGCTCCTCGGCGTAGTTCCATGCGACCTGCGTCTGCACTTCCAAACCTTCGACGCCGGACACGACGAAGATCGCAAGGTCGGCCACGCGCATCGCGGCGCGCATCTCGCTGCTGAAGTCCGCGTAGCCGGGAGCATCGAGAACGTTGATCTTGTGATCGTTCCACTCGATCGGCGCCAGCGCGGTGGAGATCGATATGCCTTTGCGGATCTCTTCTTCTTCGAAGTCGCAGACCGTGTTGCCGTCGGCGACTTTTCCCAGTCGGGTGGTCGCTCCGGAAAGGTAAAGGAAGGCTTCTGCGAGCGAGGTCTTGCCCGCACCCCCATGGCCCACGAGCACGACATTGCGGATGTTCTCGGTCGGGTAACTCTTCACGCGACCTCCCCCTGAGTAAGAACCGCGGTAGTTCTCGACATCGTATTCCGCGTCCCTCGATCGCGTGAGAGTGGATCCCGCCGCCTTCACGGGGTGCGTGTCTAAGATGCATGAGTGTTAGATCAGAAGATCAGAGGGCTGTGGAACCGGGCCATGTCGCCCATCGGAAGGGGCCTGGGGCGCACCGGCTTGAGCCCGAACGCCGTGACCCTTGTGGGCATGCTCCTTCAGGTTGCGGTAGCTGCCTTGATCGTCGACGGTCGTCTCGCCGCGGCCGGTGTCGCGGGAGGGGTTTCGGCGCTGTTCGACGGGTTCGACGGCGCGCTGGCGCGGGCCCAGGGCACGGCGACGAGGTTCGGGGCCTTGCTGGATTCCACCACTGACCGCTTGACCGAGGCCCTTTATCTGGCTCCGGTGGCGTGGCTCTACGGCGTGTCTCCCGACGTGGTCGAGCGAGACCAGCCCTGGGTGGCGGCCGTGGCCGTCGCCGCTCTGGTGTTCTCGTTCCTGGTGTCGTACGTCAAGGCGCGGGCGGAAGGGCTCGGCTTCGCCTGCAAGGTGGGCATAGCGGAGAGAGCCGAGCGCATCATCATCATCGTGCTCGGTCTCTTGTTCGACCTCGTGCCGGTCGCGATCTGCGTGTTGGCCGCGGCCTCGGCGGTCACTTTCGTGCAGCGGCTGATGCACGTGCGCAAACAGTCGGTTGCTTAACAGGAAGCGCCCCGCGGACGAGGGGATCCTCATCCAGGGCGTCTACTACGCCTACCTGTTGTTCTCGGCCCTCGCCCGGGCGATCCCCGAACGGCTCGCCTATGCGCTCGCCCACTTCGCGGGCGGTGCGGCCGCGGCGCGATCGAAGAAGAGAAACGTGGTCGCGAAGAACATCTCGAGACTGGTGGGAGAGCCTCCGGACTCACGCAAGGTTCAGGACCTCATGGTCGCCGCGTACCGCTCCTACGCGCGCTACTGGCTGGAGACCTTCCGCTTGGTCAGGGAGGGCAAGGACTTCTTCCTCGAACGGTTCCCTTGCGAGGGCCAACATCATCTCGACGGCGTGCTGGCGCGCGGCAAGGGCGCGATCATCGTGGTGGGCCACCTCGGGAACTGGGACGCGGCGGGCGCCTGGGTGGGGGCTCGGGGCAACTCGCTGGTGACCGTTGCGGAGGTCCTGAAGCCCCGGCGGATGTTCGACTTCTTCGTGGACCACCGGGCCCGTCTCGGGATGACGATCTTCCCGGCGGCCAAGGGCGTGACCGATCGACTGGTGGCCAGCGTGGAGGAGGGAGCCGTGGTCGCCATCCTCGGCGACCGGGACCTGAAAGGAACCGGCCCGGTCGTGACCTTCTGCGGCGAGGAGACGACCTTTCCCGCCGGACCCGCGTCGATAGCCCTCCGCACGGGGGTGCCGCTGGTGGTCGCGGGCGTGTACGGCGTCGAATTGCCCGGCGGCAAGAGGGGGTGGCTGGGAGATATCTCGGCCCCCCTGGAGCTGCCCGAGACCAGGGACGAGGCGGCCGTCCAGGAGCTCACCCAGCGGGTTGCCGATCATCTGGCCGTGGCGATCCGTCGACGTCCGGAGGAATGGCATGTCTTCCAACCGTTCTGGACCGCGGATCGCCGGGTCCGTGGATGAGGATCGTTCTCGTTTGCCCCTACGCCTGGGATCGGGATGGCGGGGTCCAGTCGCACGTGCGGTCTCTCGCCCAGGTCCTGCGACGGCGCGAGCACGAGGTCACCGTGCTGGCGCCCTATCGCTCCCGGCCCCCAGAACAGGGAGATGCCGTGCGGGTCGGCAAGGCGTTCGGCATTCCCGCCAACGGGTCGGTGGCCCCTATCGCCTTCGGCCCTCTCGCCGCCGCCGCCGTGCGTCGCGCCCTCAGCGCTACGCGGCCGGACGTGATCCATCTCCACGAGCCGTTGATCCCCAGCTTGTCGCTGCTCGCCTTGTGGAACGCGAATGCGCCACTGGTCGGAACCTTTCACGCGGCCGCGGCCGGCAGCTTCGGCTACCGCATATCGGCGCCCGCGTTGCAAAGGGCGGCACGGAAGCTGGCGGTTAGAACGGCGGTCTCCGACGCCGCCCGCGACCTGATCGCTCGCTACCTCCCGGGCGACTACGTGCTGACCCCCAACGGCGTGGATACCACCCGTTTCGCCGCGGCCGATCCCGTTGAGCCACGAGACCGCAAGAAGGTGCTGTTCCTGGCCCGGGTCGAGCGACGCAAGGGTCTCGAAGTTTTGATCCAGGCGATGACCCGCCTACGCGACCTGGGCGTGGAGCTGGTGGTCGCGGGCTCCGGTCCGGAAGAAAAGGCGGCGCGGGCGCTGGGGCAACGGTTACAGGTCGATGTCACCTTCCTCGGCAGGGTCCCCGACGAGGAGGTCCCACGCCTGTACCGCAGCGCCGACGTTTATTGCGCCCCCGCTCTCGGCGGAGAGTCGTTCGGCATCGTCCTGGTCGAAGCGATGGCCGCGGGCGCTCCGGTCGTGTGTTCGGACCTTGCGGGCTTCCGCGCGGTAGCGAGCGGAGCGGCCCACTTGGTGCCGCCGGGCGAGGCCGGGGCGCTCGCCGACGCGCTGCGCGCCGTCCTCACCGATGACCAGCGCGCGGCGGAGATGAAGAAGATGAGCAAGCGGATGGCTCAGCTCTTCGACTGGAGCCGTCTGGTGACCGGCGTCGAAGCGATCTACCTGCGCGCCGCTAACCCATATCGAGCCCCCATAATCGAGCCCCCATAATCAAGACAGTGAGCCTCTCCCACACCCGCAGCGCCTCTGCCCCCGCGTCCGAGGCCTCCATCGCGATCGCCGCCCGGGGCATCATCAAGACCTACCGGCAAGGCGCCGACGAGATCCGCGCCTTGAGGGGTGTGGACCTGGAGGTGAGACAGGGCGAGTTCCTGGCGATCACGGGAGCGTCGGGCTCGGGGAAGTCGACTCTGCTGCACGTGCTGGGCGCTCTGGATCGGCCCGACCGCGGCGAGGTTCAGGTCGAAGGCCGCTCTCTCGCGGGGCTGCCGGAAGAAGAGCTCGCGCTGCTTCGGCGCCGAAGACTCGGTTTCGTCCTCCAGTTCTTCAACCTGTTGCCCACCCTCGACGCCCGCGAGAACGCTGCGTTCCCGTTGTTGCTCGACGGACGCGACGACGCTTTGGAGCGCGCCGCTGCGTCCCTCGACTCCGTCGGGCTGGGCCACAGGCTCGAGCACCGCCCGTCCCAGCTATCGGGAGGCGAGCAGCAACGGGTCGCGCTGGCACGCGCCCTTGTGACGCGTCCGGCCGTGGTGATGGCAGACGAGCCCACCGGCAACCTGGATTCCTCTACCGGCGAGCAGATCCTCCGCTTGTTGCGCCGCACCGCCGACGACGGCCAGACGATCGTGATGGTGACGCACGACGAGCGGGGGGCGACCATCGCCGACCGAGCCGTGAGGCTGGTCGATGGGGTGCTGGTGCCGACCGGATCATGCTGACCGGGGCCTGGGGAGTGGCCGATGAGGTGCTGGCGCGCACCGGTGGGGAACCGTGCTGACCGGCGTCGCCGCGCTGCTTCGCCGCATCAACCTGCGGCATCTAGGCGGACGCAAGCTCCGCACGCTTCTGACGATCGCCGGCATCGGCGCGGGGGTGGCGCTGATGTTCTCGATCTCCGTGATCAATGCCACACTGCTGTCGTCGTTCCGCTCGAGCATCAGAGACGTCGCCGGCGCTGCCGAGCTGGAGGTGGCGGCCACCGACGCGTCGGGTTTGCCTGCGGACCTCGTCGCGCGCACCGCTGGCGTCACCGGTGTGGACATGGCGGTCCCGGTGATCCGCACCACCGCCGAGCTCGGGGGCCCACGCGGCAGTCAGCGAGCGCTGGTTCTCGGGGTCACCCCCGATATCGCCACCCTCTTTCCCGACGACGTGGGTCCCGGTCGCGGATTCGAGGTGAACGGCGGCTTCGGCCCCACCGGGTCCGGGCTGTTGATCTCCGACGCCCTGGCCGACAAGCTCGGGGCCCGGCCCGGTGCCGCGGCCACGGTGGAGACCCCCGCTGGATCCACAGAGATAGAGGTCTCGGGCGCCATCTCCGGCGGCGCGCTCGGGCTGCTCAACGGGGGCGACGTGGGCGTGATGCTGCTTCCGGCCGCGCAGCGCCTCTTCGAGAAAGAGGGCCGGGTCGACTCGATCTACGTGGTCGCGGACCCGACCCTGCCGCTCGCCGATGTCGCCAAAGCGATCGAGCAAGAGCTTGGCGGAGTGGGACTGGTGGGTCCCCCCGGAGAGCGGGCGCAGGGGCTCGAGCGGGTCTTCGCCTCTCTGGCGACGCTCCTGTCGATGGGGGGCACCGTTGCCCTGTTCGTCGCCCTGTTCGTCGTTTACAACACCATGTCCATGTCGCTGGCCGAGAGACGGCGCGAGATCTCCATGGTCATCGCACTGGGCGCACAACGCCGCCACGTCTTCGGCGCGTTCCTGGCCGAAGCAGCTCTGTTGGGAACGAGCGCGTCCGTGCTCGGTATCGGCACGGGGTTGTTGCTGGCCCGCGTCCTCGTCGATCGCGCCGCCGACGACTTCCGCATCTTGTCCTTGTCGGCAGCAGGTCCCATCGTCGTGAAGGGCTCCGCCGTCGCGGTCGCCGCGATCGGAGGGATCGTCGTTTCGATAGCGGGCGCGTTCGTGCCCGCCCGACGCGTGCTCGACGTGGCCCCGGTCGAATCTCTGCGCCCGGTCGCGGCCTACGAATGGGACCACGGGGGCCGGCGCTTTGGTTCCAAACGGATCCTGCTCGCAGGTCTCGGAACCCTCGCGCTGTCGGTTCTCATGTTGATCGCCTTCTTGAACGCCCCCGAGCAGAAGTGGATCGTGACGATAGGCCTGTTGTTCGGCCTGACCGGCGTCACGTTCCTGTTGCCACAGATCGTGCCGTTCGCTCTGCGCCTGGTCCGTCCCATCATGGCGCGGGGCTTCGGAACCGTGGGGCGGCTGTCGTCCGATGCCCTGGTCAAGAACCCGGGTCGCAGCACCTTCACCGTTGCGGCTCTCGTGCTCACCCTCGGCCTGGTGGTCGGCGTGGCTGGATCGCTGGGTTCTTACGAGTCGCAGATAGAGGCCTCGGCGACATCGTTGATCGGCGCCCCCATCTACGTCACCGCTGAATCGTTCACCGGCCTCACGTCGGATCAGCCTCTCCGCCTCGACCTCGCCCAGGACCTCGAGAAGGTCGACGGCGTCCGCTACGTCTATCCGATCCGCTTCGCGCTGCTCGATCTGGGGCGGCAGCAAGGTCTCGTGTACGCGATCCCGGTCGAGCGGGCATTGCGGGAAGGTGCGACGACGGAGCTCGACTCGATCACCTCGGATCCCCGCGCGTTCCTGGCGGGGCTGGAGGACGGCGGGGTCGCGGTCTCGCGTCTCGCCGCGGAGCGTCTCGGCGCCGGCATCGGGGACGATCTCACGCTGCCGACACCGTCGGGGGAGGAGACGTTCGAGGTCGCCGCCATCTTCGACGACCTCTTGAGCTTCGATTCCTTCTATCTCGATCTGTCGACCTACCAGCGGCTGTGGAGGGACGACAAGGCCGACGAGTTCGGGATCCTCCTGGATGAGGGCTATCCGGTGGGCGCAGCCAAGGCGGGTCTTCAAGAAGCGGTTGCGGATGCGGGGGCCGCCGCCGAGGTGTTCGAGAAGGACGAGCTGGTCGCGCGGATACTCGAGGTGGTCGGGGGCACCTTCCAGCTCGCCAAGGGGGTGCAGCTCGCGGCGCTGGTCGTTGCCGCGCTGACGATCGCCAACACCATGTTCACGGCGGTGCTGGAGAGAAGGTGGGAGATGGGGCTGGAACGGGCGATCGGCATGGGCGGGTCGCAGCTGGGACGCACCGTGTTGCTCGAGGCGGCCGTCATCGGCGTCATCGGCGGGATCGGTGGGGTTCTGCTGGGAACCGTGACCGCTTTCTTCATGACCCAGGCGATGGAGGCCGAGTTCTCGTGGAGGATCCCGTTCCAGGTGCCGGTGGTCCTGATCGTGATCTCGGTGGTGGGCTCGACCCTGCTGGCGGCCGCGGCGGGACTGTTCCCCAGCAGGCTCGCCGTCCGGACGCCGATAATCGAGTCACTGCGCTACGAATGATGGGAGGCTGTTCGACGTGACGAGGTTCGCAGGGCTGTTGCTGGCGGCGCTGGCGCTGGTCTCGTGCAGCGAGGCCTCCGAGGTCGCGGTGCCGCCGGGGCCCGCTCCTGCCGAGGCCGAGTCGCGCCCGGACGAAACCAGCGGTGAGGGTCCGGGTTCCACCGAGACAAGCGCGGGCGAGACGCCGACGGGGCCCGAGGCGAGCCCTGGAGCCGAGACCGGCGATCAAGCCGAGCACGAGGCCGGGGAGGACCCCGGGGGTGGCCACGAGGGCGGCCACGACACCGAAGGGGGTGACGCGGGCGCGGCCGGCGGCGGCGACGGCGACAACGCGTTCAACGACTCGGGCAGCGAAGACGACCACTCCTCGGCGGTGTATCCGGCCGCCGGGCTCTACGTCTACGGGCAGCAGGGTTACGAGAGGTTCTGTCAGGGGACGAGCTGCGAGAGGCGGGCTCTGCCACCCCGGCAGCGGATCGACGTGTCGCTCAGGAACCAGAGCCCACAGCGAGCCACGGTGGTCACCGAGATCGAGGCGTCGGACAACCGTCTGGTTAGGACCAGGGCGGTCTACACGCGCGCCAACGCGCTCGTCACCGACGTCTACGCCCGGTTCGGCTACGAAGGCTTCACCTTCGAGAACACCTACCGGCCGGACCCGCCGGTCGAGTCTCTGCGGTTCCCGCTGCGCGCCGGCACCGCGTGGTCGGGCCGGTGGGAGGCCGACACATCCGGTAGCTACTCGATAGAGGTGATCGGCAGCGAAGGCGTGACGGTCGGCGGCGCGAGCCTGCAGGCGATCAAGATCTCGAGCGTGATGGACCTCCGGGGGCAGTTCGAAGGCACCGCCAAGAGCCTGATCTGGCTCGATCCCGCAACGAAGGCGGTCGTGAAGACGACCGGCAAGCTGGACCTCACGAGCGCATTCGGTCGCTACCTGACCGAGTTCTCGACGAAGCTGCGCTCGGGGCCGGGCTACTGATGGCTGTGGCGACGGCCGCTCCCGGGCCGGCGGCGCGACGGCCGCTGGACTGGGAGGCCCCTCCGTCTCCTTATCCGGCACGGGATCGGATCGCGCTGGTGGCGTTGGTGACGGTCCCGGCCCTGCTGGTGGTGCTGGTGGTTGCGGTCTTCACGGGGATCTGGTGGCTGGCGGCGGCATCGACGATCGCGTGGGCGGCGAAGCTGTGGCTGGATGCCCGTTCGCGCGACCCGCTCATGTTGCGGAGGTTGCAGGCGCGCCCGGCGCAGGGGGCCGAGGCGGCGCGTCTGCGCAACATCGCCGCGGGCCTGGCGGCCGATCTTGGGGTGGCGGTTCCCGAGTTGCAGGTCATCCCGGCAGGGGGGCCGAACGCGTTGGTCCGCAACGGTGGCCCCGGCGGCGTGATCGCGGTGACTTCATCGCTGCTGGCGTCTTATACGCGGACCGAGATCGAAGCGGTCGTCGCGCACTGTCTCATGCGGCTGCACTCCGCCGACTTCGTTCACTCGAACCTGGCCGCGCGCTGGAGCGACCTCGGGGCCGGCCTGGCGCCCCGCGTGGGTCTCGCCGACGACGTCCGTGCCGCCGCCTTGACCCGCTACCCACCCGCGCTGGTGAGTGCGCTCGAGAAGGCGGATCCGCGCATAAAGAGGTACGCGCCCTTGTGGTTCGCGGCCGACGCGCCCTCGCACGAGCCCACCGCCCGGCGGGTGGCTGCGGTCACCGACCTGTGAGGGCCTGATGGGAGAGCCGACGCGCATGCCGGGGCGTCCGCCCGCCGGTATCCGCGGTGACATCGCTCGTCTCTTCTCGGCCCGCGGGACGCACCAGGGACGGCCGTCGCTGTGGCTTGCTCTCCAGCGCGCCATCACGCGCCCCGGTCCGCTGGCCATCGTTCTCTACCGGCTGTCGCACCGGATGTGGAACGCAGGCCTGCGCACTCCCGCCGAGGTCGTCTGGAGGCTGAACCTGCTCTTGACCGGCGCCGACATCCACCCCGGTGCCGCGATCGGCGGCGGATTGCGACTGACCCATACGAGTGGGATCGTGATCGGCAGCGGGGCGAAGGTCGGAAGCAACGTCACGCTCTTGCACGAGGTCACCCTGGGTGGATCGTCGCGGGGTTTCTTCGACGAGACCTTCACCGACGGCTTCCCCGACGTCGGAGACGACACCAAGATCGGAGCGGGAGCCAAGCTGCTGGGCCCGATCCGCGTGGGGACCGGCTGCTTCATCGGCGCGAACGCGGTCGTCGCCACAGACGTTCCGGATGGCGAGATAGTCACCGCAGGACGCGAAGCCTCTGGGCTCGCGGGCCGGATCGAGCGGTTGGAAGAGGAGCTGAGGCAGTTGAAGGAGCAGCTGGCGCGTCCCGGCCCGGCGGGGCCGGGCTCGACCGGTCCGGGCTCGACCGGCATCTAGTAGGTCGAGATCGCTTCGACGACGGAAAGAGACCAGTCCGGGCGGTCTTTAGGCCGGTCCACCGCGGCGATGACCGCCGGAACGGTCGTCTCGCGGGCCACGGGCGTCCTCCGGCTTGCCGTGCTGGCCGCCACCTTGGGCGTGGCGGAAACCCGCTTCACCGACTCCTACAACCTCGCGAACTCGGCCCCCAACATCCTCTACGAGCTCGTCTTGGGGGGCCTCATCACCGCCGTGTTCGTACCGGTGTTCGTAGAGCTGTTGACCAAAGAGGAGCCCGCCCGTGCCTGGAGTGACCTGAGCGGGATCATCAACTGGTCGCTCCTGGTGCTGGGGGTCATCGCGGTCGCCGGTGTCGTGGCGGCCCCGTGGATCGCCGGGTTCTATGCGAGCCGCCTGGGCGGCGACTTGGGGGCCGACCAGCAGCGGGTGATCACCTTCCTGTTGCGGTTGTTCATCCCACAGGTCGTTCTGTACGGCATCTATTTCATGGGGGCTGCCTTGTTGAACGCGCACCGGCGCTTCGCGTTGCCGATGTTCACTCCGATCCTCAACAACCTGGTGCTGATCGCCGTCCTGGTCGTGTTCAACGACCGCTACGGGTTGGTCACCGTGGCCTCGGCGACCACGCCACAGTTGTTGCTGCTGGGATTGGGCACCACCGCCAGCGTCGCCCCCATGGGCTTGGCTCTTCTCCCGGCGGTGCGCAAGCTCGGCGGCTATCGCTTCACCCTGGCCGTGGATCGTCGGATCGTGCGCAAGATGGTGACGTTGTCGATCTACATCGGGGGCACCGTCGCGGCGAACCAGGTCGGATACGTCGTGGTGCAGTGGTTGGCGAACGGGCGCCAGGGTGGCTTCACCGCTTACATCGCCGCCTTCACCTTCTTCTTGCTTCCGATCGGCTTGTTCGTATGGTCTCTGACCACGGCGCTGGCACCGTCGCTGTCGAGTAGCGCTCTGGCGCAAGAGTGGGACCGGTTCAAAGAGGATCTCTCCATCGGCCTGCGCGCCACTCTGTTCCTCATGCTCCCCGCAACCGCCGGCTTCCTCGTCCTCGGTCGCCCGCTGGTAGAGGCGTTCCTCGAGCACGGGGTGGTGACCGCCGGCTCGACCGAGCTGATCGTCGGGGTCCTGACCTTCTTGGTGCTCGGACTCGTCCAGTTCTCGCTCTTCCAGGTCCTCACCCGCGCGTTCTACGCGATGCAGAACGGAAAGACTCCGTTCCTCGTCAACTGCGCCGTGATCGGACTGAACATCGCGATCAACATCCCGATGTACGCGTGGCTGGGTGTGCGGGGGCTCGCCGCGGGCCACGCCGTCGCCTACACCCTTGGTGTGGTCCTGTCGATGCGATCTCTTTCCGCCCGGATCGGCGACCTAGACGTGCCGCGTCTCCTGGTCGCGGCCGCTCGGATCGGGGTCGCCACCGTGGTGATGAGCGCCGTCGTCTGGGCCGTCGCCCGCGCCAGCGAAGCGATCGTCGGTGAGGGCGGCACGATCGAATCGATGATCACGCTCGCATCCGCGACCGCGGCAGGTGTGCTGTCTTACCTCGTGGCCGCGGCGGTGCTGAGGGTCGACGAGGTCTCCTTCGTGAAGAACCTGGTCATCCGAAGATCCGGTGGCGACGCTTAGTCGTAGAACAACGCCGCTACCGCCGCGGTCTCTCTGGTCACTCGCTCGATCTCTGGTGGCGTCAGGCGCTGTCTCCACGTCTGGGATGCCGCTTGTGAGTCGCGCTTGATCACCCGTCGCCTCCGAGCCGACACGTCTTTGGGATTGGCGTGGTCGCTGAAGGAGGCGATGCGCGCGCGCGTCCGTGAGTCCCACCGGAGGCCGGTGCGAGCGTAAAGGCTCTCGAAGCCTGCCAGCGGGTCCGCCGCCAGGTCTTCGTAGACGACGTAGGCGAACTCAGGTCTGCGCTCGCGGAGCTTCGCGACGAAGTCGTACAACGCGTTCCACATCACTATGCCCTCGCCGACGAGGTCGGTCTCGCCGACGTAACCAGAGAACCTCTCCGCATGGCCCCCGAGGTGGTCGCGCATCAACAGCGGCTGAGCCAGCCAGTTCTGCTCGTAGTCGAAGCCCCAGTTGAGTCGCTTGATGCTGCTGACGAAGGCGACCGGGCGACGGATCATGACGACGGGAAGAACCGAGAACCGATCCGCCAGCCACTCGGTCGAGAACAAGGCGAAGGGATCCTTCAGAAGAGCGCGCAGCCGGCGGGTCTTGTAAGACAACGAATGGGCGATCTCCGGGACCTGGCGTGCGAGGTCTTGCGGGCGGCGGGACGCGACCAGCGATCGTGCGACCGGATAGCGCAGCTGCAGCACGCGCTCGATCACGGTCTCGTAAACGTCGCCGTTCGCGGGCGAGAGATACATGTACCAGTAGGGCAACGGCTCCGTAAGCCAGCCGGGTGAGCGGTTGGGGCAGAACGGCTCGTGGATGTAAGCGGCCTCGCCGGACTCGCACAGCATCCGCCCGACCCAGGTGGTTCCGGAGCGGTGGGAGCCGGTGACTAGGAGCGGCTGCCGGCTCACCGATGCAGGGGTCGTTCTAGCGGACGAGATCGCCCGTGCAGTCGGCGCGGCCGCGGTAGACGTCGAGGACGTGGCGGAGCAGCGGCGACCACCCGGCCGCTTGTGAACGGGTCCGGGCCAGATAGTCCAGCAAGCCCCCGGTGGAACCGGGATCTTGCAAGGCGGCGCACGCCGGGCCGGGGCTTGATCCGTCCGATCCCGCCAGGCTCTGGACCGGGATCGCCGGTTCCGTCGTCGTGCCGGTTGGGGTCGGTGAAAGCGCGCCGGTCGGCTCCGGAGAGGGCGTGACAAGCGGTGTGGGCAGGGGACCGGGAGCGTCGGGCACGACCAGGATCGCGGACCCGACGGGGCGTTCCGACGGATCCGAGACCTTGTTCAAGATCTCTCCGCGTGCCCACATCGTGGTCGATCCTCCACCGTCGAGATTGAGGGCCGAGGTGGCGCCGAGGTACTGGAAGAGCCTCGCGAACTGTGTGAGCGTCATTCCTACAGAGCTGTCCTGGCGACCGTCCACGGTGATCAACAGGATCTTGCCGTTGGGCTTGACCCCGATGCCGGTGCGCGGATTGCGGGCGCAGAAGTAAGAAGTGGTGGGGCAGTCGCCGATCGTGACGACACCGTTCTCCAAGAGTGACGGGTTGCCACCGATCGTCTCGTTGACCCCCGGCCACCCGGTGGTCCACGCCAGCGTGACGCTCTCGCCGGCAACGAGGCTCGATGCGATCTCGCTTCCCTCGGCGCTTCCCCACGGAGCGGCCACGACCGTGCCTCGCCTGCGCGCGAGACGTTGCGAGGCACAGCGAGCCTCCGCGACGGTGAACGACCGCGCGACCGAGGTCTGGTCGGTAGTCAGGGCGGGCGCCGTGGTTGGATACAACCGCGCCGAGCACGCGTTGCGAGGAGGCTTGTGGTTGTAGCCACCGGCCGGCGTGTAGACCGAGAACTCGTTGAAGTCCGCCGGCACTTCGTTCCATGCCGCGATATCCCATACCTCGGAGGTGTCGTGCTGGGTGAGCGACGCCCCGAACGTGGGATGGCCGATAAAGACGGCTTGCTCGTCGGGGGTGAGCGCGAAGTTGCGTCCGTAGAAGAGAGGCGACGTGATGAGCTCGGAATTCTGCGCGAAGGTGTGAACGGGACGCCCGGCTCGTGGGTCTGCGGGAAGAAGGGTGTAATCGCCGTTGACGGCCGCGATGGCACCGTTTCGCGACGCCATGGAACTGGTCGGCTCGTGGCCGGGGATGACGTCGGTCGCCAGCTCCATGTCCAGTGTGAACCGGCTGTCCGGGTCGAGTTTCAGAACCCGGATCCGGTTCGGCCCCCTGAGGTCTTTGATCCGAAGAAGCGTGAGCCCCTGCGCGATGCGCTCCGATCGGATGCGGTAGCGGCCCGCAGCTTGGACCCGCTGGCTCGAAGGCATGGATGCGAGCCCAAGTGAAACCATGGCCACGGCGAGCGCGCCGAACAAGGTGAGCCTGCCGATCCTTCCCCTCATGGCGCGACCCTAGCGCGCTCTTCCACCACCGATTACCGCGATATCCGCCCGGGGGAGTGATAGCTTCGACCAGCCCACGGCAGGCCACACGATGGCAACCCGGCGCGGCGCGCGGACCCGGTGCGGCGTTGACGTCTCCGGGAAGTCCACATCCTTTGACTCGAGGAGGACCAACGCAGTGACCAGCACGACTAAGCGCGGGATGGCCATAGGCGGTGGCGTGATCGCGCTGGCCGCGGCCGCCTTCTTCCTGATGGGCAACAGAGACGGTGGCCCGCTGGGCGCGATCAAGGACATCGTTGCTCCCGAGCCCGCGACGTGTCCCCTCACGGGGGTCGAGCCCAGCAAGGAGGCGCTGCTCGAGAGGCCCGCGGTCGCGGTGAAGATCGAGAACAACTCCGTCGCCTATCCGCTGTCGGGGCTGGAAGAGGCCGAGATCGTCTACGAAGAGCTCGTCGAGGGGGGCCTGACCCGCTTCATGGCGCTCTATCACTGCACCGATGCGCCCCAGGCCGGCCCCGTCCGTAGCTCGCGCGAGGTGGACCCCGCGATCATGACGCCCATCACACGGATCCTTGCGGCCGCGGGTGGTAACGACGCGGTGCGCGAGGTGTTGTCCGAGAACGACATCGTGTTGGTGGACGAGTCCGGCGCGGGAGAAGCGATGCAGCGGATCCCCCGCGAGGGCATCAGCAGCGAGCACACCCTCTACGCCGACACCGCGGCGCTGCGCAAGTTGGGTAAGAAGAAGTACGACGAGACTCCACCGGAGGACCTCTACAGCTTCGGTGATCTCGAGGGCAAGGCGAGAAAGGCGAGGTCGATCGCGATCGAGTTCGGGGCCGCGTCGTCGAGCTATCGGTGGAACGGAAGCCGGTGGTTGCGATTCGACGAGGGCCAGCCTCTGATGAGCGACACCGGCGAGCAGATCGCGGTCGACAACGTGATCATCGAGGAGCACACGATCAACTACTCACCTCTCACCGACGTAACGGGCGCGCAGTCCACCGTCATCGAGGATGTAACCGGCTCGGGACGGGCGGTGCTGTTCCGGGACGGCAAGGCGATCAAAGGGACGTGGGAGCGAGAGACGGTAGAGGGACCGGTGCGCTTTTTGACCAAGGCCGGAGACGAGATGGTTCTCGCAGCGGGCACGACCTGGATCGAGCTGGTGCCGAGCGCCACGGGCGAGGCGAAAGGATCCTTCTCCTATGCCAAGAAGTAGGCGGCCGCGCGTCCTCGCAGCCGCCTCCTGCCTGGTGCTGGTGCTGGGGGCCGCGTGCAGCGGCGGTGACGCTCCTCCTCCTGCGGCGGAGTCGTCCGAGCCCGAGCCGAGCCCGACCCCCGACCCGATCTGCCCGCTCACAGGGCAGGACGCGTCCGGAGCCGAGCTGGTGGACCGGCCGGCGGTCGCGGTCAAGGTCGAGAACAACCCGGTTGCCTATCCGCTGTCGGGACTCGAAGAAGCCGAGGTCGTCTTCGAGGAATTGGTCGAGGGCGGGAGCACGCGCTTCATGGCCATCTATCACTGCACCGACGCACGGAAGGTAGGTCCGGTCCGCAGCGCTCGCGTGGTCGATCCCGGGATCATGATCCCGATCACGAAGATCCTGGCCGCGGCCGGCGGCAACGACCTCGTGCGAGGTGCGTTGAAGGAGGCGAAGGTCGTCGTCCTCGACGAGGAAACCTCCGGCAAGGCGATGCGGCGGATCCCGCGCGAGGGCATCGCTCTGGAGCACACGCTGTACGGAAACACCGTGGCGCTGCGGAAGCTGGGGGAGAAGAGGTTCGCAAAGCCCCCCGTCACCAGTTTCGAGTTCGGCGCCTTCGACGGCCCGGCCAAGAAGACGCGCTCGGTCACGATGGACTTCGGGGGTACCGCGGGCGCCCCCGTGAGCTACAGGTGGTCCAAAGGACGCTGGGCCCGGTTCGACGGGGGATCGCCGCTGACGGCCGAGGCCGGGGATCAGATCGCCGTCGACAACGTGGTGATCGAGCTGCACACCGTCAAAAACTCCGAGACAATCTTCGACGTCGCGGGCAACCCCTCGATCGAGATCGCGAACGAGACCGGGACGGGGGCCGCGATGTTGCTGCGCGACGGCAAGGCGATCCAGGGCCGCTGGATCCGCAAGAAGAAGAAGAGCCCGGTGCGGTTCGTGACCAAGAGCGGCGACCCGATGGTGTTCGCGCCCGGCACGGTGTGGGTCGAGCTTCTTCCCGACCGCAAGGGCGAGATCAAGGGCTCGTTCTCTCTGGGCAAGTAACCCGGTCGGCAGTGTCCGGGGGCGGGGCGCGCCGATCGCCCCGGTAGGATCGAGGTTCGCTTCATCGCCCTCACAAGGAGACTTCCCATGGCCGATATCCGAAGAGAGACCGGTGGAGCGCGAGTCAAGCGAGGCCTTGCCGAGATGCTCAAGGGCGGCGTCATCATGGACGTCACCACGGCGGACCAGGCGAGGATCGCCGAAGACGCAGGCGCGGTGGCGGTCATGGCATTGGAGCGGGTCCCGGCCGACATCCGGGCCGAGGGGGGCGTCGTGCGCATGGCGGACCCCGAGAAAGTCGCCGAGATCGTCGAGTCGGTCTCGATCCCCGTCATGGCCAAGTGCCGCATCGGTCATTTCGTGGAAGCTCAGGTGCTTCAGTCCCTCGGCGTGGACTACATCGACGAGTCCGAGGTGTTGACGCCCGCCGACGAAGCCAACCATGTCGACAAGTGGGGCTTCGACGTCCCGTTCGTATGCGGAGCCACCAACCTCGGCGAGGCCCTGCGGCGACTGGGTGAGGGGGCCGCGATGATCCGCTCGAAAGGCGAAGCGGGCACCGGCAACGTGGTGGAAGCTGTTCGCCACATGCGCGCGATCCTGTCTGCGATCAAGAGGCTCTCCGTTCTGGGGGCCGAGGAGACCATGAGCGCGGCCAAAGAGCTGCGTGCGCCCTACGAGCTGGTGCGCGAGATCGCCGAGACCGGACGCTTCCCCGTCGTCTTGTTCACCGCGGGCGGGATCGCCACCCCGGCCGACGCGGCGCTGATGATGCAGCTCGGTGCCGATGGTGTCTTCGTGGGGTCCGGCATCTTCAAGTCCGGCGACCCCGCCGCGCGGGCGCGCGCCATCGTCGAGGCGACCACCCACTTCGAAGATCCCGATCTCGTCACCAAGGTGTCACGTGGGCTGGGCGAGGCCATGGTCGGGATCAACATCGCCGACATCCCCGAGTCCGACAGGTTGGCGACCCGCGGCTGGTGAAGGTAGGCGTTCTCGGCCTGCAGGGAGACGTGCGCGAGCACGTGCGCGCTCTGGAGGCGGCGGGGGCGGTGACGGCGGTCGTGAAGCGGAGGGATCAGCTGGCCGATGTGGACGCGCTGGTGCTCCCCGGCGGTGAGTCCACCACCATCGGCAAGCTTCTAGATCGCTACGAGCTCCTCGAGCCTCTACGTGAGAGGGCCGCCGGTGGGATGCCCCTGTACGGCACCTGCGCGGGGGCGATCCTCATGGCTCGCGACGTCACCGGACCGCACGACGCGCCTCATCGCCTGGGGGTCATGGACATGACGGTGCGACGCAACGGCTACGGCCGCCAGCTGGACTCGTTCGAAGCCGATCTTGGGATCGACGGCCTCGAAGACAGCTTCCGGGCCGTGTTCATCCGCCCTCCTGTGATCGAAGGAACAGGGCCAGACGTAGAGGTTCTGGCCGAGGTCGATGGGCAAGCCGTGCTGGTGCGCCAGGGTCACCTGCTGGCTTCCACCTTCCATCCCGAGATGACGCCCGACGCTAGGGTGCACGCGATGTTCGTACGGATGATCTCCCAGAGGGAGAGTTAGATGTCGGGTCACTCCAAGTGGTCCACGATCAAGCGCAAGAAGGGAGCAGCCGACGCCCAGCGGGCGAAGGTATGGAGCAAGCTCTTGCGCTTCGTCGAGGTCGCCGCGCGCGACGGCGGTGGTGTGATCGAGAACAATCCCACTCTGGCGACCGCGGTGCAGAAGGCCAAACAGGCGTCGGTGCCCAACGACAACATCAACAAGGCCATCAAGCGCGGCACGGGGGAGCTTCAGGGGGAGAACTACGAAGAGACGTCATACGAGGGCTACGGCCCTGCCGGTGTGGCGCTCCTCGTGCACTGTCTGACGAACAACCGCAACCGGGCCGCGCAGGATGTCCGGAGCGCATTCAACGGCGCCGGGGGCAAGCTGGCCGAGCCCGGAGCGGTGTCGTGGATGTTCGAGCCCAAAGGGGTCGTCCTCGTTCCGACCGGTTCGGCCTCCGAGGAAGATGTCTTCCTCGTCGCCGCCGACGCGGGGGCCGAAGACGTGCGCGCGGGCGAGGAGTCGTTCGAGGTGGTCACTCCACCCGCCGCGCTGAAGGCGGTGCGCGATGCGCTGACGGGAGCCGGCATCGACGTCGAGTCGGGCGAGCTCACGCAGCTGCCGAAGACGACCGTCGAACTGGACGAGAGCGACGCGAAGAGGGTCCTCAAGCTGATCGACTCGCTAGAGGAGCTCGACGACGTCCAAGACGTCTACGCCAACTTCGACATCCC
>JAUJPD010000010.1:40125-57466 GCA_030447315.1 Actinomycetota bacterium
CTCAGTTAGCAGAGAACGGAAAGACGCTGTTTCGGGGTGGGTCTCGGCTACCCTGACAGGCGAACAGGCGTTCGACTGAGAGTGGACAGGAGGCCCAGTGCGCGTCCTCGGGATCGACCCCGGTTTCGCGACCACCGGCTACGGCGTGGTCGACCGCAGCGGGGGCCGGCTGCAGGCCCTTGCGCTGGGAGCGATCAGGACTTCGCCCGGGGTGCCACACGCCGACCGGCTGCTCGAGCTCGCGCGCTCCTTGACCTCTGTCATCGAGGCGCACCGTCCGGATGTGGTTGCGCTCGAGCGGGTCTTCTTCAACGCCAACGTGCGCACGGCCATGGCGGTGGGGCAAGCATCGGGGGCCCTCATGGTGACCGCGGCCGAGAAAGGCCTCGCCGTGCACGAATACACCCCTACCGAGGTCAAGCAGTCCGTCGTAGGCGTCGGCGACGCCTCCAAGCACCAGGTTCAGTCGATGGTCGCCTCGCTCTTGCGGCTGACTTCGCCACCGCAGCCGCCCGACGCGGCCGATGCCTGCGCGCTCGCGATCTGTCACCTCAATCGCAGCGGGCTGGCGCGCGCGATCAAGGCGGCGAGCCGATGATCGGATTCTTGGACGGCGAGGTGGCCGTCCGGCTCCCGGACGGTTGCTACCTCGATGTCGGCGGCGTCGGCTACAAGCTCTCTTGCTCGACCACGTCTCTGTCCGCTCTGCCCGCCACCGGACAACGCATCCGACTCTGGACCCATACCTACGTGCGCGAGGACACGCTCGCTCTGTACGGCTTCGTAAGCGAGGGCGAACGGTCCATGTTCGAGGCGCTCCTGGGCGTGTCTGGAGTGGGGCCCAAGGTCGCGCTGCAGGTGTGCTCGGCTTTCGCTCCCGAGGCTTTCCGGCGCGTGCTGGCGACCGACGACACCGACACGATCGCGTCGGTCCCGGGGATCGGCAAGAAGACCGCGGGACGCATCGTTCTCGACCTGAAAGAGAAGCTGCAGCTTCCCGACCTCGAGCTGGTGGGCTCTGGGCGGGATGCAGTGGCCCAGGCGCGCTCGGCCCTCGGGAACCTCGGCTATTCGACCGCGGAGGTGCGGGCGGCGTTGGCGGCTCTGTCGCCGGACGAAGAAGACAGCGTTGCCGACGTGGTGAAGTCGGCGCTGCGGGTATTGGCGGGATGAGCGGGGAGGTGACCCCGGAGCCGATAGCCGAGCAGGGACCTGAGGAGGTAGCCGAGGTGCTTGCGGTGGCGGCCGATCCGGTCGAGCGCGAGGCCGAGGGCTCGCTGCGACCCCGCACCATCGAGGAGTTCGTGGGGCAGCCGGATCTCAAAGAGCATCTCGCCATCGTTCTGCAGGCCGCGCGCGAGCGCTCCGAGCCCGCCGGGCACCTGCTGTTATCGGGCCCTCCCGGTCTCGGCAAGACCAGTCTCGCTCACGTCGTGGCCAACGAGATGGGGGCGGATATGCGCCCTACGTCCGGTCCGGCCCTCGAGCGCGCCGGCGATCTGGCCGCGATCCTGACCAATCTCGAAGACGGCGACGTGCTGTTCATCGACGAGATCCATCGCCTGCCCCGCACGGTGGAAGAGGTCCTCTACCCCGCGATGGAAGACGGCCAGCTCGACCTCGTCATCGGCAAAGGCCCAAGCGCCCACACGATCCGTCTCGACCTTCCTCGTTTCACCCTCGTGGGCGCGACCACCAGGGCGGGCCTCATCACCGGCCCCCTGCGCAGTCGGTTCGAGCTCGCGGAACGCCTCGATTACTACCCACCCGCTGATCTCGCCCGTATCGTGAGGAGGTCGGCGCGCATCCTCGAGGTAGACCTCGACGCCGACGGAGCCGACGAGATCGCCCGGCGCTCGCGGGGCACGCCTCGCATAGCCAATCGCCTCTTGAGACGGGTCCGGGATTTCTCCCAGGTACGAGAGGATGGCCACATCGACGGCCCGATCGCCCGCGCCGCTCTCGAGCTGTTCAAGGTTGACGACAAAGGCCTCGATCGCACCGACGGCGCCATCCTCGAGGCTCTCGTCAAGCGCTTCTCGGGTGGGCCCGTCGGGCTTTCCACCCTGGCGGTGGCCGTCGGCGAGGAGCCGGACACGATCGAAGACGTCTACGAGCCCTTCCTCATGCAACTGGGCTTCATCCGCCGGACCCCCCGGGGTCGCGTCGCCACCGAAGAGGCCTTCCGGCACGTGGGCGTGGCCGCCCCGACGGGGGCCGGAGCAGCACGCCTGTTCGGCTCCTAGAAAGCTCTGAACAGCGCCCGAAGACGGCTAGGATGATGGGTACGAGCCGCTCCCGCGGCTCTGTTCGCGTGACCTCCCAGGAGGCCGCGGCCCTCCATCAGCGACAAAGGGAAGTGGATCGAAGTGCCGGGACTCGACAGTCTGATCTTCTTGCTCCTCGTCGGAGCCGTCTTCTACCTCATGCTGTACCGGCCCAACAAGCGGCGGATCGATCAACACCGCTCCCTGATCGAAAGCGTGGAGGAGGGTGACGAGGTCGTCACGATCGGGGGCCTGTTCGGAACGGTGAGCGCGATAACGGACGAGCAGTTCCACATCGAGATCGCTCCCGGGACGACCATCAGGCTCGCCAAGTCGGCCATCGCCCGTCGCATCGAGCCGGAGGTGGCGGACCCTGCCGAGGAAGAGCAGCTCCATGAGGGTGAAGACGCAAGGGACGCCGGCGCGTGACGGGACTTCCGGGGGTAGCGCAGGACGACCCCGGCGCAGGACGCACCAGGGGCGCATCAGAGATCCTCGACCCGCTGGGGCGGACGCCAAAAGAGGCCGCGCCGGTGCAGTCGGCTCCCGGTCCGGAGCCGGTCGACCATTCCTCCGACGTGACCCTGGCGGACGTCCAGGCCCACGAGGGCGTGCAGACCTTCATCTCGCTGGCGGACCGCTATCTAGGCGAGCTGGGTTACACCGAGCACGGGTTCCGCCATGCCGGCCTGGTTTCGAAGATCGCCTACAACGTCATCCACCGGCTCGGTTTCGACGACCGCACCGCGGAGCTGGCCGCGATCTCGGGCTACCTGCACGACATGGGCAACTTCGTGTCGAGAACGATGCACTCCCAGACCGGAGCGGCCATCACCTACGACATCCTGCGAGACATAGGGATGAGCTACGGGGATATCGGCATCATCCTGGCGGCCATCGGCAATCACGAGGAGGAGTTCGGCAACCCGGTCAATCCAGCTTCGGCCGCCTTGATAGTGGCCGACAAGTCAGATGTCCATCGCAGCCGGGTGAGGGTGAAGGATCCGACCCTGTTCGACATCCACGACCGCGTCAACCATGCCGTGGAGCATTCCTTCCTGCGGGTGGACTCCGAAGCCCGTACCCTGACACTGGAGCTCACGATCGACACCGAGCTCGCGGGCGTTATGGAGTACTTCGAGATATTCCTCTCGCGCATGGCGATGTGCCGGCGCGCAGCGGAGTTCCTCGAGTGTCAGTTCAAGATCGACATCAACGGAGCAAAGCTGCTTTAAAAGGAGAGGGATGAAGAAGAAGCGTTACAAGCTGTATCTGGTGATGTCGCTGCTGGTCGCCTTCGGAGGCCTCGCTGCTGTGCTGGCGACGGGGACCGCTCCGCGCCTGGGACTCGACCTCGAGGGCGGACTCAGCGTGATCCTCACCGCCGAGGGCGAGCAGGTCGATCCGCAGGTCCTGGAGAAAACCGTCGAGATCATCCGCCAGCGCATCGATGCCCTCGGCGTCGCCGAGCCGGAGGTGAGCGTCGCGGGCGAGGAGAACATCCTCATCCAGCTTCCCGGCGTCGAGAACGACAAGGAGGCGCTCGAGCTGATCGGCACGACCGCGCAGTTGACCTTCCGCCAGGTGATCGAACAGGTCCCGGCAACGCCGCCGCCGTCGGGCAAGAAGAAGAACGCGCCCGAACCGCCCGAGATCACCGAGGAGGTGGGGTCCGAGGTCAATTTCAAAGAGGTCGTTTATCCGGACGCGGAGAACCCGGAGATCCTCTACCGGCTGGAGCCGGCCGTCTTGACCGGAGAGATCGTCGAGCGGGCCGAAGCGGTGACCGACCCGCAGAGTGGAGCCTGGTCGGTCTCGATCGACATGAGCGACGAGGGTGCCGAGAAGTGGGCGAAGTTCACCGACAAGCTCGCGTGTCTACGCGACCAAGGGGAACAGGTCAAGAGCCAGGTGGCGATCGTGCTGGACGGGGTGGTGGAATCGGCCGCAGGGATGCAGGATCCCAACACCTCCGCGGGGGGCGGTGTCGAGTGCGGGGTGGGGATCACCGGCGGTGACACCCAGATCGACGCCGGCAACCAGGCCGAGGCCAGGGAGCTCGCTCTCGTCCTCGAGACCGGTGCTCTTCCGATCACGCTCGTCCAATCAGAGGTCCAGAAGATCTCGCCGACCCTGGGGCGCGACTCTCTGACCGCCGGCATCACGGCAGGTCTCCTCGGCTTGGGGCTCGTGATGATCTACGTGCTCTTGTACTACCGGGCCCTCGGCCTCGTGGTCTGGGCCGGTCTCTCGGTCTTCACCGCGATCCTGTACACGGTCATGTCGCTCCTTGGTGCGGGGGCAGGGCTGTCTCTCAGCCTCGCCGGCATCGCCGGGATCATCGTCTCGGTCGGCATCACCGCCGACTCTTACATCGTCGCGTTCGAACGTCTGAAGGACGAGATCCGGACCGGGAAGTCGATGCGCGCCGCTATCGATCGAGGGATGTCCCGAGCTTTCAACACGATCCTCGTTGCCGACTTCGTCTCGGGGTCGGCCGCGGTCATTCTGTTCTTCTTGGCGGTCGGTCCCGTACGCGGCTTCGCCCTTACTCTTGGGATCGCCACCTTGATCGACGTGCTGATCGCGTACTTCTTCACGCGTTCTGCGGTGAATCTGCTGGGACAGACCAAACTGATGTCGTCGGGACGATTCCTTGGCATGAAGCGAGCCCTGGGGGTGGAGTCATGAGTGGCCGTCTCTCACGCGTCTATCGAGGCGACACCGAGGTCGACTTCGTCGGCAAGCGCCGGATCTGGTTCGCGGTCTCGGCCGCGATCGTTCTCATCTGCATCCTGTCGCTGGCCACGAAGGGCCTTAACTACGGCATCGAGTTCGCCGGCGGTGTCTCGATCCAAGCCCCGATCGCTGTGGACGGCCCGGTCGGTGACGCCAGCGACGCCGAGATAGCGACGGATATCCGTGCCGCACTTGGCGAGTTCGGGGCCGAGCAGGCTCAGATCCAGATCGCGAGTAGCGGGGACGAGAGGACCGCGGTCGTGCAGACCAAAGAGGTCTCGGATCCCGAGCGACAAGCATTGGTGGTGGCAGCCGTCGGCGAAACGGTGGGGGCGTCGGTCGAGGAGACCGACAGCTCGCGCATCGGAAGCAAGTGGGGGGCCGAGATCACGCGCAAGGCGGTTCGGGCTCTGGTCATCTTCTTGTTGGTGGTGTTCGCCTTCATCTCATGGAGATTCGAGTGGAAGATGGCGTTCGCAGCGATCGTCGCGTTGGTCCACGACCTGACGATCACGGCAGGGGTCTACTCGATCGTCGGCTTCGAGGTGACGCCATCGAGTGTCATCGCGATCCTCACCATCTTGGGCTACTCGCTCTACGACACGGTGGTGGTGTTCGACAAGGTCGAGGAGACGACCGTTGCGCTTGCGTCCAGCGGACGGATGACGTACCAGGACTCCGCCAACATCGCTCTGAACCAGGTATTCATGCGTTCTCTGAATACATCTCTGTCGACCCTGCTGCCGATCTCGGCTCTCTTGTTCATCGGGGCGGGGTTCCTAGGAGCCGAAACCTTGAAGGACCTCGCCCTGGCCCTCCTCGTGGGCACCCTGATCGGTACCTACTCGTCCATCTTCGTGGCGACCCCGGTTCTGTCGGTGTGGAAAGAGCACGAGCCGCGCTACAAGAACATCAGAGAGAAGGTGCTCCAGCGGGCCCGCGCCACCGAAGGCCGGCCGGCACTGGCGGGAGTGGCCTCGCCGGAGACAGCCTCGACGAGCTCTCCCAAGCCGGTCACCGGAACGCCGGCGTCGCGACCGCGGGCAGGGTCGAAGAAGGCCAAGCGCAGGAAGAAGCGATAAGGCGATGCCTTTCGATCCAGATCACGACTGGCTGAAGGAGCACATCCGCGATATCCCGGATTTCCCGAAGCCGGGGATCGTGTTCAAGGACATCACTCCGCTGCTCGCGCACAAGAAGGCATTCACCTACACGATCGATGCGCTCGCTCATCACTACGACCGCGACGAGATCGACAAGGTGCTGGGCATCGAGGCCCGCGGCTTCATGGTCGCGGCGCCCCTTGCCTACCGCTTCACGGCCGGGCTGATCCCGGTGCGCAAGAAGGGCAAGCTTCCCTGGAAGGTCCAGACCGAGACCTACGAGCTCGAGTACGGAACGGACGATCTCGAGCTGCATCAGGACGCGATCGAGCCGGGAGAGCGCATCTTGATCGTGGACGATGTCCTCGCGACGGGCGGGACCGCCCTCGCCACCGCGAGGTTGACCGAACGGTGCGGGGGCAAGGTCGCCGGGATCGCGACGATCATGGAGCTGGCGTTCCTCAACGGGCGCGAGCGTTTGCAGGGCTACGACTTCCTCAGCCTCATCCGTTACTAGCTCTTCTCTGACTTTCCCGGGCATATCGCCGACCCTCTGGCGGTGGGGAGTGGGCTTCTCTACGGTGGGGGCGTGGACAGTGCCAGCACCGCGCGCCGGTCGCTCAAGTACATCCGGCTGGCCGCCTTTTTGGCGAACCGGCCGCCCGATGTGGACCGGATCGTCCTGAGCTTGTCCGAGATCGAGCAGATCCTCGGCGAGACCCTTCCGTACAACGCCCGCTTTCCGTCGTGGTGGCGGAACGACGACCGCAAGATGCATAGCCGTGCCTGGATCACCGCGGGCTGGAGCGCCGTGCAGATCGCGGGCGAGCGCCCCGAGGTCGAGTTCGTGAGGGTGAAGGTTTAGGCAGAGTTTGCCGGGAACACGCGCGGCCCGGCTCACCTCTAATATGTCTTGGAGCGAACAGGGGAGTTGTGGGGATGAGGCGGGCACACCGGCACTTGATCGTGGCTGTCGCCATCTTTCTCGTGGCCACGGTGACTCCGGCCAAGGCATGTTCTTGCCCAACCGGGGACGATCGGGACGCGCTGGCGCGTGCCGATGCCGCCATCATCGGGACCCTCATCTCCAGGAGCGACTCAGGCGGCTACGCGACGTTCCGCTTCACTATCGACGAAGAGATCAAAGGTGATTTCGCCGAGACCGTAAGGGTTTGGAAGTGCCAGCGAGGGATCCTTCTGCGGCCTCGCCGTAAGGGTTGGGCAACAGACCGGACTCTTCCTGTCCGGCTCCCACACCAGGGGATGGGACTCGTCTCTGTGCCAGCAGATACGTCCCGCAGATCTACGGGAGGCCGCCAAACCCATGCCGCGCCTGATGGCGAAGGTCCGATAAAGATGATCGTCGGAGGGAACTGGGGCGAGATGGGTTTCTTCGCGCTGGACTCCGAGGGCCGCACACTCAAGTACGGACAGCGCCCAGGGGGTTCGTCGGTCGGCGACGTGTGCCCGGGGTCGACCCATTTCCTCGAGGTCCCGTGGACCGGGAAGCGGCGCTGGGTGGTCCGCAAGACCAGCACGTTCGAGATCGTCGACGTCGTGTATCCGCCCCGAGGGGCGTGGCCGGAGCAATGCCTGGCCGACGACGCGTCACGGGTCTTGGTGCCGGCGATCCATTACGACGAGCCGATCTCGAAGAGCAAGCTGTATCGCTATGAGGATGGCGAGTTCCACCTGCTCTACGAAGGGACCTCTTCGGGCTTCGAAGTGGTGGGCGAGCGGGTGTACCTGACCGAGGGCCGGTACGGGCGGAAGATCCGCGTTCTCGACCTGACGACCGGAACGAAGTCGTTCGTCGCGCGGGTTCCCCGTTATGCGCAGGGTGTCGCGGTCTCGCCTGACGAGACCCATCTGGTAACGACGACCGGTGCGGACCGCGAGAAGCTGATCTCGATCGACATGACGACCTCACCGGCCACGGTGCAAGTCAAGGTCCACGGCATCGGTCGCTCCGGCGAGACCTATTGGATCGACAACACCCGCTTCGTCTATCTGCCCGGCGGCTACGACAACTCGAAGGCAAAGGTCTTCGATGCCGACCTCGCGCTGGTGAAGACCTTCGAGGGATGGTGGTACACGCTGGATGAAGAGGTGACGGACGGGGCCGCCTACGGCGCCGGGTGGGGGTTCGTCTTCCGCGCCGTTCTTCCCGGAGGTCCTGCGGAGGTCCTGCGAGAGTTCCCCAGCTCAGAGATCTACTCGCTGTCGGTCGTGAACGACGAGGTCTACGCCCAGGACCCCTGAACTTCCTCGGCTCCCTTCGTGAGGGTGAAGGTTTAGGCAGGTCGCTCGTAAGATGAGGTATGGCCTCACCTCCTCCTGAACCGTCTCTCCGCGTCGACACGACTCCTCCCGATGCCGCTCCGCGCGGGGTCAAGAAGGTGCTGAAGAAGGTCCGGCCCCCGCGTCAACCCAGCATCTCCGCGATCGAGAACCTCCTCAGGGAGGTGCGGCGTCAGCGGGCCAAAGCGGACATCAAGTTCATCGAGCGCGCTTACGAGATGGCCGAGCGCGCTCATCAGGGCCAGCTTCGGAAGTCCGGAGATCCTTTCATCGTCCACCCCCTCGGCGTGGCGGGCATCGTCGCCTCACTTGGCCTCGACGAGACCACGGTTGCCGCAGCTCTTCTGCACGACGCCGTAGAAGACACTCATCTCGGTCTGAGCGAGGTCGAGGCCGTATTGGGCTTCGAGGTCGCCGCGTTGATCGACGGAGTCACCAAGCTGGACAAGATCCGCTTCCGATCGGCGGAGCAAACGAGGGCCGAGAACCTCCGCAAGATGATCATCGCGACCGCGAAAGACATCCGCGTGTTGTTGATCAAGATCTCGGATCGTCTTCACAACATGCGCACCATCTCGCCCCTGGCCCCCGAGAAGAGAGAGATGATCGCTCGCGAGACCCTCGAGATCTATGCGCCCCTTGCCCACCGGTTGGGGATGTACGCGATCAAATGGGAGCTGGAGGATCTCGCGTTCGCACAGCTGCACCCCAAACGTTTCGAAGAGATCGAGGCCCTCGTGCAGCAGCGTCAGCCCGAGCGCGAGCGTTTGCTCGAAGACGTCGTGAATCAGATCCATAACAAGCTGCGTGACGTGAAGATCCGCTCCGAGGTGTCGGGTCGCCCCAAACACCTCTATTCGATCTACGAGAAGATCGTGCTGGGCGGCAAAGACTTCGAAGACATCTTCGATCTGGTTGGGATGCGGGTCGTCGTCGACTCCGTGAAGGACTGCTATGCCGCGCTGGGGGCCATCCACACGCTCTTCACACCGGTGCCGGGACGCTTCAAGGATTACATCGCAATGCCCAAGTTCAACATGTACCAGTCGCTGCACACGACCGTTATGGGTGTCGGCGGGCGACCGATGGAGATCCAGATCCGTACCCACGAGATGCACCGGGCGGCCGAGACGGGGATCGCCGCCCACTGGCTCTACAAAGAGCAGCGCAAGGGCAAGGCGGGCGGCGAGGACATCGCGTGGCTACAACGCATGATGGACTGGCAGCGCGAGTCGATCGATCCCAGCGACTTCATGGAGTCCTTGAAGATCGATCTCTATTCCGACGAGGTGTTCTGCTTCACACCGAAAGGAGACGTTCTGTCTCTGCCGCGGGGTGCGACACCTCTCGACTTCGCGTACTCGATCCACACCGAGGTCGGACATCGCACCACCGGGGCGCGCGTGAACGGTCGATTGGTGACCTTGAGCCACGAGCTCGTTTCCGGAGACTCGGTCGAGATCATCACGTCTAAGGGGCCCGCGTCTCCCTCGCGGGACTGGTTGCACGTCGTAAAGACGCCCCGGGCGCGCAACAAGGTGCGCCAGTGGTTCGCCCGCGAGCGGCGTGAGGACGCTCTGGCGCAAGGCCGGGACGCGCTGATCAGCTCGATGCGCAAACAGGGCCTACCCGTCGACAAGATCTCGAAAGGCGCTCTCCTCGCTCAGGTTGCCGAGCAACTGAGATACGCCGACACCGACTCCATGTTCGTCGCGATCGGCGAGGGGCATCTGTCCCCTCAATCCGTCGCCACCAGGGTCATCCGCTTGTTCGAGCCCGAGCCCGAGGAGGAACTCGCCGTCCTGGACGAGCCGGTGCGGCGCCGACCCCCCAGCCGGCGGGGCAAGGGGGTCATCGCCGAGGGTCTTGACGATCTGCTGGTGCGCCTAGCTCGCTGCTGCACTCCCGTTCCGGGTGATCCGATCGTGGGCTTCCTCACACGGGGTCGCGGCGTCTCGGTGCATCGGGAGGATTGCCCCAACTCGAAGGCGTTGCAGAGCCAGGACGAGGGCGGGCGCATGATCGAGGTGTGGTGGGACGATCGTCAGCAAGGCACCTATGTGGTCACGATCCAGATCGAAGCCCTCGACCGGACCAAGCTGCTGCGAGACGTCTCCACCGCGATCTCCGATCAAGGCCTGCTGATCGTGGCTTCGTCCACCCGGTCGGGGAGAGACGGGATCGCCACCTTGAGCTTCAGTTTCGAGCTGGCCGACCCGGGCCAACTGGATCACGTGATCCAGAGCATCCGAAGAGTGGACTCCGTCTACGACGCTTACCGCGTGGTTCCCTCGAGCGCTCGCAACTGATCGCCGATGCAGATCCGGACCCTGGGGTCGTTCGTAGCCGCGGTCTTGCTGCTGCAGGGTTGCGACCTGGTGCAGCGAGAGGTGGTGGATCCCCCGGCCCGGGCACAAGACGCGGCGGACGTGTTCGTAGATGCCTGGAACAGCCGGGACCTCGATGCTATGTCGACGCAGCTGACGAACCGGAAGCGGTGGACCGCCGCCCGGCTGGACTCGTTCTTCTCGAGGGCCCTGGGCTCGGCCGTGACATCCACGGACGTCTCTCTCGTGGGAGAGGTCGAGCAACCCTCGGACGAGGCATTGATCGAGGACCAAGGCCCCCAGGCCACCGCCACGGCTCCGTTCGAGGTGACCTATGACTCGGACGCGGCCACTCGCCCGGTCACCTTCGAAGGCGAGATGGAGCTGTCCTACGACCGCGCGATCGATAGGTGGAGCGTGGCCTTCGACCAGGACCTCTTGTGGCCGGAGCACCCCGGGGCGGTGGGCTTCGGAACGGAGACGAAGTGGCCGCGGCGCGCCGCGATCCTCGACCGCCACGGCAAGCGGTTGGCCGCGGGCGCCGACGAGGAGCGCAGGTATCCGTTCGGTGCTGTGGGTGGGACCACGGTCGGCCACCTGGAGCCGTCCGAGGAAGCAGATCGCTTCCAGGGCGGCTCCGGTCTCGAAGAGGCTCTCGACGAACGCCTCGCGGGAACCCCCACCCGGCGCTTCGTGCTTCTGGGAGCGAAGGCCGAGCGGTGCCGGAGGCCCCGGCGGAGCGGGCCCACCAGGCGAGGATCGGAGGGCGAGGGCTCTGGCTGTTCGTCCCCCGTGATCGAGACCCTGGGGCGGGTTGCCGGCGCGCCCGGGCGGGACATCAAGACGACGCTCGACGTCGACGTGCAGCGGGCGGCCGAGCTCGCTTACGGAGACACGACGGGGGGATCCGTCGTGATCCAGCCCCACACCGGGGATCTCCTCGCCATCGTCTCGTCGTCACCGTTCGGACCGCAGAACTACGTGGGTGTCGATGGGATCGACCCGTTCAACCGTGCTCTGTCGGGGCTCTACCCCCCGGGGTCGTCTCTCAAGGTGATGACGGGGGCGGCCGCGTTGGAGGAGGGAGTGGTCACAGAGGCCACCACTCTCACCGGCCCGGCCGAGTACAAGGGCGTTCGCAACTTCGAGTCCGGGGTGTACAACTCGCTCGACTTCGCCACGGCGGTCAAGTTCAGCGTGAACACCGCGTTCGCCCAGATAGCAGAGGACCTCGGTGCGAAGCGTCTGGCGGCAAGCGCAGAGCTGTTCGGGTTCAACCGGGCTCCCCGTATGCCTCTGGGTGCAGCCACCTCTTCGTTCCCGTTCCCCGAGGACGCCTACGACCTGATGTGGGGATCGATCGGACAGGCTCAGGTGCTCGCCACCCCCCTGCAGATGGCGACCGTGGCGGCCACGATCGCCAATGACGGCAAGCGCATGGAGCCGCGCATCCTTCTCCGGGACCGGCCCACCGGCCGCCGGGTGGTGTCGAAGAAGGTCGCACGCACCATGACGCGTCTGATGGAGGGGGTCGTGCAGGGAGGGACGGGCACGGGAGCCGCGATCTCCGGGGCCCAGGTGGCCGGAAAGACCGGCACCGCGGAGGTCGATGTCGACGGCAAGAGGAAGAACCACGCCTGGTTCATCTCGTTCGCACCGTCTACGGCTCCCAAGGTCGCCGTCTCGGTGGTTTCGGAGCTGGGGGGCATCGGGGGCCGGGTCGCGGCGCCGCTGGCGGGGCGGATCCTCTCGGCGGTCTTGCCGCTCATCTAGATGAGGGCAGTGGTTCAGAGGGTCACCGAGGCGAGCGTTACCGTCGAAGGCGAGATCGTGGGTCGGATCGGCGCCGGAGTGATGGTGTTGGTGGGGATCGCTCCCACCGACACCGCGGTGGAGGTCCGTTGGTTCGCAGACAAGGTCGCGCACCTGCGCATCTGGCCCGACGACGCCGGCAAGATGAACCGCTCGCTGCTGGACGAGAAAGGCGCGGCGTTGGTCGTCTCACAGTTCACCCTCTACGGCGACGCACGCAAGGGCAGACGCCCCTCGTTCATGCGAGCCGCGCAGGGGGCCGGGGCCGAGGAGGTCTATCAGGGGTGTGTGGCCGAGCTCGAGAAGGCCGGCGTGCCCTGTGCGACCGGACGCTTCGGCGCCATGATGGAGGTCGCCCTCGTCAACGACGGGCCCGTCACGATCCTGCTCGATTCCGACAAGAGCTTCTGAGCCTCCGGAGCGTGGCAACCGGCCGGGTGGCCGTCTCTAGGCCGGTCAGTCCTTCAGGACGCGGCGGACGGCGTCGACGATCGCGGCGGGGGTAAGCCCGTACTGAACGAGGAGCTCGTCGGGCTTGCCTGAGGTCGCGTAGACGTCTCCCAGATTCACGAACGCCATCCGCACGGGCCTCTTCTCGGACGCGACCATCGAGACCGTCGCGCCGAGCCCGCCGTAGGCGAGATGCTCCTCCGCGACGACGATGCCGCGCGTTTCGTTCCCGGCGCTCTCGATGGCGCTGGTGTCGATCGGTTTCACCGTGTGCATGTCGACCACCCGCGCCTCGACCCCTTCTTTCGCAAGGGCGGCCGCGGCGTCGAGCGCCATGGCCACCATGATCCCGTTGGCGATGATGGTGACGTCGGCCCCCTCGCGCAGCTGGTTCGATCTACCGAGTTGGAAGTCATCGCCGTCCCGGTAGATGACGGGAACCTTCGGGCGCCCGCAGCGGAGGAACGTCGGGCCCTCTCGCTCCAGCATCGCCCTCGTCGCGGCCGTCGTGCTCGCGGCATCGGCGGGAACGATGACGGTGAAGCCCGGAAGCGAACAGGCAAGAGCGATGTCCTCGATCGCCATCTGGGAGGGCCCGTCCTCTCCGATCGAGATGCCCGCGTGGGTACCTACGAGCTTCACGTTGAGATTCGGAAACGCCACCGACATCCGGATCTGGTCGAACGCATTCGACATCAGAAACGTGGAGAACGAAGCGACGACGGGGATCTTTCCGGCCGCGGCCAGGCCCGCGCCGATCCCGACCATGTTCGACTCCGCGATCCCGGCATTGAAGAACCGTTCGGGATACCTCTCCATGAAACCGTTGGTGAAGGTGGAGTTGTTGACGTCTCCGTCGACCACCACGATGCGCTCGTCGGTGCCGGCCGCGACCAGCGCATCCCCGAAGGCTTGGCGCGTAGCCGTCCCCTCCTCTAGATCGATATGGCTCAAGCCGAAGCTCACGATGCGGCTCCAATCTCCTCTAGCGCCTTCGACTCTTCGTCCGGCGGGATCGGTTTGCCGTGCCAGCCGCCTTGTTTCGCCTCGAGCAAAGCAACGCCCTTGCCCTTGATCGTGCGGGCGATGATCGCCTGCGGCTTGCCCGTCACGCCCCGGGCCCAGTCGAGTGCGGCGCTTACCTCCTCTAGAGAGTGGCCGTCGATCACCTTCGTCTCGAACCCGAAGGCCCTGAACTTGTCGTCGAGGGGATCCAAGGGCTGGATCTTGTCGACCGCGTCGGTCTGCTGATACCCGTTGCGATCCACGATCAACGTCAGGTTGTCGAGGCCGTGGTTGCCGGCGTACATGGCCGCCTCCCACACCTGGCCCTCTTCGCTCTCCCCGTCTCCGACCAGCACGTAGACCCGGGCGTCACGGCCATCGAGACGGATCGCCAGCGCATGACCGATCGCGATGGAGGGGCCCTGCCCGAGCGAGCCCGTCGAGGCCTCGACGCCGGGGAGGCGGCACATGTTGGGGTGGCCCTCGAGCGGTGAGCCGAGCTTGCGCAGGTCGGTCAGCTGCTCGACCGGGAAGTAGCCGGCTTCGGCCAGGACCGCGTACAGCCCGGGGGCCGCGTGGCCCTTCGACAGGATGAACCGGTCCCGGTCCAGATCGTGAGGATCGTCCGGGTCGTAGCGCAGGACGCCTCCAAAGAAGAGGACCGTCACGATCTCCACCAGCGACAGCGAGCTTGACGGGTGACCCGAGCCGGCAGCCGTCGTGGCCGCCACGATATGTCTGCGGATCCTTCGAGCTCGGGCCTTCAGTCCTTCGATGTCTTCGTGGTGATCCTCGGGCATCGAACCCTCCTGACGACGGTCGACCGGCGACGTAATCCAACCACAGCGCTTCCGCGGCCCCCGCGGACCCGCCCTTCTAGGATGACCCCATGTCAGAAGATGCCCGCGGCCTTGGCGCGCCCAAAGGAACCCGCGACATCTTGCCCCCCGAGTCATGGGGCTGGCAGGACGTCCTGCGCCTGGCTATGGACACGTTCGCGGCGGCGGGATACGCGCCCATCGAAACCCCCGCGTTCGAGCACACAGAGGTCTTCGAACGAGGCGTGGGAGCCACGAGCGAGGTCGTGGGAAAGCAGATGTACACCTTCCGCGACCGCGGGAACCGGTCGCTGACGCTTCGTCCCGAAGGAACCGCTCCGGTCATGCGCGCCGTCCTCGAGCACAACCTGCATCGAGGGCCGCTGCCGGTGAAGCTGTCTTACGCCGGGCCCATGTTCCGCCAGGAGAGACCGCAGAAGGGCCGTTACCGGCAGTTCTTCCAGGTGGGCATCGAGGCGATCGGCTCCGACGACCCCCGCGTCGACGCGGAGATCATCGAGGTGGGCAGCCGCTTCTATCGAGCTGCCGGGGTCGAGACCCGGTTGTTGCTCAACTCCATCGGGCATCTCGACCCGTCGTGCCGGCAGGGATACGTGAAGCTGCTGGTCGGATACCTCGAAGACAACGAGAGCTCCTTGGCGCCCGAGGACCGAGAGCGCATCCAGACGAACCCGTTGCGTACCTTCGATTCCAAAGAGGCCACGACGAAGACGGTGATGGAAGAGGCGCCGCTCATCTCGGATCACCTCTGTAGCGCGTGTCGAGGGCACTTCGAGGCCGTCACCGGTTTGCTGGCCGAGGTCGGAGTCCCATTCACGCTCGAGCCCCGGCTCGTGAGGGGCCTCGACTACTACACGCGTACCGCCTTCGAATGGGTTGCCTCCGGGCTCGGCTCTCAGGACGCGGTCGGCGGAGGCGGACGCTACGACGGGCTCTCGGAGTCTCTCGGGGGGCCACCGCTTCCGGGTATCGGGATCGCTCCGGGTCTGGATCGCATCATGCTGGCGCGCTCCGCGGCAGTGGCCCCTCGAAGCCCGGTGCAGGTGTATGTGGTCGCTGTGGGCGAGGCGGCCAAGCCGGCGTCGTTCGGGCTCGCCACCAGCCTGCGGGCTGCGGGGGTCGGCACCGAGCTCGATCTCATGGGGCGCAGTATCAAAGGACAGATGAAAGACGCGGCGCGGTCCGGCGCACGTTGGGCCGCGATCCTTGGCGACGACGAGATCTCGAGCGGCACGGTGATGCTCAAGGATCTAGACAGCGGAGAACAGGAGACGATGCCGGTGGAGCAGCTTCGATCGAGGGTGGGATCATGATGCGGACCCATCGCTGTGGCGATCTGGACGCCGCACAGGTCGGAGCGCGGGTCCAGCTGTGCGGGTGGGTCCACACCCGCCGGGATCACGGCGGAGTGACCTTCATCGACCTGCGCGACACGACGGGACTGGTTCAGGTCGTCTTCAATCCGGAGGTGTCACGAACAGCGCACGACCTTGCCCAGGAACTGCGGGGCGAGTTCTGTATCAAGGTGACCGGCGAGCTTCGGGCTCGGCGTGAGGGGACCGTCAATCCAAACCTTGCGACGGGAGAGGTCGAGGTGGCCGCATCCGAGATCGAGGTTTTCTCACGCGCGGAGACGCCGCCGTTCCAGGTCGACTCGCATGCCGAGGTGGACGAGATGCTCCGGCTGCGCTATCGCTACATCGATCTCCGGCGTGAGGAGATGCAAGAGAACCTCAAGCTCCGTCATGCGATCGTGTCGGCGATCCGCCGGTTCTTCGACGCCGAGGGATTCCTCGAGATCGAGACGCCGATGTTGACGCGCTCCACTCCCGAGGGGGCCCGCGACTACCTGGTTCCCTCTCGTCTGCATCCGGGGACCTTCTATGCGCTCCCGCAGTCACCGCAGCTCTTCAAGCAGTTGTTCATGGTCTCGGGGCTCGACCGCTACTACCAGATCGTGAAGTGCTTCCGGGATGAGGATCTGCGCGCCGACCGCCAGCCGGAGTTCACCCAGCTGGATCTGGAGATGAGCTTCGTCGACGTAGAAGACGTGCTCGACGTGACCGAACGCATGTTCAAGTCGGTGTGGCGCGAGGCCATGGGGGTGGAATTGGCCGACTTCACCCGGCTCACCTACGAGGAATCACTGAGGCGGTTCGGAACCGACAAGCCCGATCTGCGCTTCGGCATGGAGCTGGCCGATCTGAAAGACACCTTCGCGGCCAGCGAGGTGAAGGTGTTCCGGTCGGTGCTCGACGCCGACGGTGCGATCAAAGCCATCACCGTTCCTGGCCAGGCCGCTCTCGGACGTAAAGACCTAGACGCCATGGTGGAAGAGGCCAAAGCTCTGGGGGCCGGGGGACTGGTGTGGATCGGGGTCGAGCAAGATGCCCTTCGCTCGCCGCTGGACAAGTTCTTCAGCGACGACGAGCGAACGGGCCTTCGCGAGGTCTGCGGCGCCGACGCCGGCGACCTTATCTTGATCGTCGCCGACCGGC
>JAUJPD010000010.1:57566-74412 GCA_030447315.1 Actinomycetota bacterium
CGCGAGGTCTGCGGCGCCGACGCCGGCGACCTTATCTTGATCGTCGCCGACCGGCGCGTAGCGGTCGTGAACAAGGTCCTGTCCGCCTTGCGCAACCGGCTCGCGGGGCGCTTCGGCCTCATCCCGCAGCTCGACCGCTCGGACCCGGATGCATGGCGCTTCGCCTGGATCGTCGACTTTCCGTGGTTCGAGTACAACGACGAGGAACAACGCTGGGACTTCATCCACCACCCGTTCACGGGGATCGTGGGAGACACCGCGAAGTATCTGGAGAGCGATCCCGGCAAGGTGGTATCCAAGGCCTACGACATCACGCTCAACGGGTGGGAGCTGGCCAGCGGAAGCATCCGTATCCACGATCGGGAGCTGCAGAAGCGCGTCTTTTCATCGCTCGGGATCTCCGACGAAGAAGCCCAGGAGAAGTTCTCGTTCCTCCTGGACGCCTTCAAGTACGGCCCCCCGCCCCACGGCGGCATCGCGCCGGGGATCGATCGGATCGTGGCCCTGGCCGCGGGGGAGACCAACATCCGCGAGGTGATCGCCTTCCCCAAGACCCAGACCGCGCACGACCCCCTGACCGGCGCCCCGGCCCCCGTAGACGAGGCCCAACTGAAACTGGTCCACCTGAAACCCTTGTCTGCTAACTGAGCCACCGCCGGCGGTGGGGAACCGACGTCCGGACGGCCCTACGATGCGTTCGTGGACCTGTTCGACAACGCCTTGGAAGAACGTTTCGATCAGTACGCGCCCCTGGCCGCGCGCATGCGACCCCGGACCCTCGATGAGGTCGTAGGACAACGCCACATCCTTGGTCCCCGCCGTGCCTTGAGGGCGCTGATCCAGTCGGGGGACCTCTCCTCGGTGGTTCTGTGGGGGCCGGCGGGAGCGGGCAAGACCACGCTGGCGCACGTCGTCTCCCGCGCCACGGAAGCCCACTTCGAACCCATGTCGGCCGTGACGGCGGGAGTAGCCGATGTCCGTAAGGCGATCGCGTCCGCAAAGGACCGCCTCGCGCAGCAAGGTCAGCGAACGGTGCTGTTCCTCGACGAGATACACCGGTTCAACAAGGCTCAGCAAGACGCGCTGCTTCCCGCCGTGGAGAACGGGTGGATCGTCCTGATAGGCGCGACCACCGAGAACCCCTCGTTCGAGGTGAACTCCCCCCTGATGTCGCGGAGCCTGCTGTTCCGGCTCGAGCCCCTCGAGGAAGAAGACGTCGTGACGCTCCTGACCAGGGCTCTCGGCGACCCCGAGCGGGGCTTGGGGAAGCTCGCCGTTACCGCCGATGAACAAGCCCTCGCTCATATCGCTCGGGGCACCGGGGGAGACGCCAGAGCCGCGCTGAACGCGTTGGAGGCAGCGGCCGTCATCTGCAGCGGCCGGGGCTCTATCGACATGGAGGCCGCCGAAGAAGCTCTTCAACGGCGCGCGTTGCCGTATGACAAAGGAGGAGATTGGCACTACGACACGATCTCCGCATTCATCAAGTCGATGCGAGGCTCCGACCCGGATGCCGCCGTTTACTGGATGGCGAGGATGCTCGACGCGGGAGAGGACCCCCGCTTCATCGCCAGAAGGATGGTCATCTTCGCGAGCGAAGACGTCGGCAACGCCGACCCCGTGGCGTTGCAGGTCGCGGTTGCCGCACACCAGGCGCTGGAGTTCGTGGGGCTCCCCGAGGCGAAGCTGAACCTGTCCCAAGCGACGATCTATCTCGCCCTGGCGCCGAAATCGAAAGCCAGCGCGCTCGCCATCTGGGGGGCCGAGGAAGAGGTAACGGCAGACGGTCCCCTGCCGGTCCCAGCTCATCTACGGGACTCGCACGCGGCGGCGTCGCGGAGCATCGGCGCGGGGAGGGGGTACGAAGACCCTCACGCGCACGGCGGCTATGTGGAGCAGCGATACCTGCCGGACGCGAAGAAAGACCGTCGCTATTTCACGGCTGTGACGGGGCGCGAGCTGGAGCTCGCACGGGACCTCGCCACTCGTGGGGGCCGGACCCATGTCCCCGATGGAGACCCGACGGGACGATAGGGTTCTCGACATGATCAAAGCGATCTTCCTGATAGCTCTCGGAGCCGTCGGAGCGTTGCAGGGCGAGCGTTGGCTCGGCGGTTTGAAGCAAAGGGTCAGTCCCCGAGCCTTGACGGACGGCGCTCTCGATAGAGCCAACCGCCGGCTCGAGAAGGAACGCTCCGGGCCGAGCTAGCCCGAGCGCCTTCAGGTCCACCCGATGGATTCCAACACGATCCGCGACCGCTTCATCGCGTTCTTCGAAGAACGCGACCACGCGCGCGTGCCGTCGTCGTCTCTGGTTCCGAACGATCGAACGCTGTTGTTGACCAACGCCGGCATGGTCCCCTTCAAGCCGTATTTCTTGGGCGACCAAAGTCCGCCTTTCGCACGCGCCGTCAGCGCTCAGAAGTGCATGCGCGCCGGGGGCAAGCACAACGACATCGACCAGGTCGGGCGAACCGCGCGTCATCTCACTTTCTTCGAGATGCTCGGCAACTTCTCGTTCGGTGACTACTACAAGAGCGAGGCGTGCGCGTGGGGTTGGGAGCTGGTTACCGAAGGTTACGGCCTCGATCCCGAACGTCTCTGGGTCACGGTATTCGAAACCGACGATGAAGCTGCCGCGATCTGGCGCGACGAGGTCGGTGTTCCCGCGAACCGCATCATCCGGATGGGCAAGAAGGACAACTTCTGGTCGATGGGGGTAGCTGGCCCGTGCGGGCCTTGTTCCGAGATCTCCTACGACATGGGAGAACGATTCGGGCCCGCTTCGGACCAAGGTCCCGCCGGCAACGAGGACCGCTACATGGAGATCTGGAATCTCGTCTTCATGCAGAACGATTGCAATGCCGCGATCGAGCCGATCGCGGAGCTTCCGACGAAGAACATAGACACCGGATTCGGTCTGGAGCGCGTCGCGATGGTGTTACAGGGCGTCGACTCCGTCTTCGAGACGGACCTTCTCCGTGCGATGGTGGCCCGGGGCGAAGCCATAACGGGTCGCAGGTACGGCGCCGATACGCGGACCGACGTCGGGCTTCGCATCCTGGCCGACCACGGCCGCTCGATCAGCTTCATGATCGCCGACGGGATCCTTCCCTCCAACGAAGAACGCGGGTACGTGTTGCGACTGATCATGCGCCGCGCGATCCGCCAGGCGCGCTTGATGGGACAGACCGAGCCGGTGTTGGGAGCTTTGATCCAAGGAGCGGCCGAGCTGATGGGCTCGGTTTACCCGGAGTTGCGCGCTCGACGAGAGTTCGCTCTAGAGGTAGCGGCGCGTGAAGAGGAACGATTCGACTCCACTCTGAAACAAGGCATGGGCCTGCTCGAGGACGAGATCGCAAAGGTTCGTTCCTCCGGAGGAACCAGGGTCCCGGCGGACATCGCCTTCAAGCTCCACGACACCTTCGGGTTCCCCATCGACATGACCGTTGAGATAGCGACCGAATCAGCGCTCGAGGTGGATCGCGACGCGTTCGCTGCCTTGATGCAGCAACAGCGCGAGCGCGCCCGCGCTGCCCGCAAGAGCGACGGGGCCGGTGTTGCCCTCGATGCCGCTCTGGCCGTCGTCGACCGCGACGGTCCCGTCGAGTTCGTGGGCTACGAGCATCTGGTGGCCGAAGCGCGCGTCGTCTCACTGCTCGACCAGGGTGCTCCCGCACCGGTCCTTGCGGAGGGTCAAGAGGGCGAGGTGCTCCTCGATCGAACCGTCTTCTATGCCGAGGGTGGGGGCCAGGTCGGAGACCGGGGCACTTTGGTCGGTCGGTCCGGCCGCGCCACCGTGACCGACACCCAGCGGCTCGGCGCGGGGTTGATCGTGCACAAGGTCAAGATGGTGGCGGGCGAGCTCCAGGTTGGCGACCGGTTAGAAGCGTCGGTCGACGCCGATCGACGTTCCGCCACCGAGCGAGCTCACACCGCCACCCACGTCCTCCACTGGATCCTGCGCGACCGGCTTGGTGAGCATGCTCGGCAGGCGGGCTCCCTGGTGGAGCCCGGGAGACTCCGGTTCGACTTCAACCACTTCGAGGCGTTGTCACCGGACCTGATGCAAGACATCTCCGGCGAGCTACAGGAGCGCGCTCTGGCCAATGACGGCGTACGCGCATTCGAAACCAGCTATGACTTTGCTCGCTCGATCGGGGCGATGGCGATCTTCGGTGAGAAATACGGCGACTTCGTACGCGTGGTCGAGGTGGGGGAGTATTCGAAAGAGCTCTGCGGCGGCACTCACGTCGCGCACACCTCGAATATCGGCGTCACCGTCATCACCGGGGAGGGTTCCGTGGGGGCCAACCTGCGTCGGGTGGAGGCCCTCGTGGGTCGAGAGGGGCTGCGCTTCCTCGAGCGACGGGTGGCCGTTCTCGATCGAGCAGCGGAGGCTCTGAGGTCGTCTCCCGATGAAGTCGCGGAGCGCGTGGAGCGCTTGCTCGCCACCCACAAAGAGATGGAACGACGGGTGAGTGAGATAGCGCGCCGGTCGGCTGAATCCGATGCGGCGTCTCTAGCCGAAACCGCGCTGGACATCAACGGGACACGTCTCGTCGTGGCACGACGGGACGTGGGTGTCGACTCGTTGCGAGCGCTTGCGCAGTCTTTGAAGGGTCGCATCGGCTCCGGCGTGGTCGTTCTGGGAACCGCCGATCGAGGAAAGGCCAATCTGGTGGGGGCGGTCACCAAGGACCTGGTCGACAAGGGGTTGTCCGCGCGGGATCTCCTGGGTCCGGGATCGCAGTTGCTCGGCGGCGGCGGCGGCGGCAAACCCGATCTTGCGATCTCAGGCGGCCCCCAGGCGGATCGTCTTGATGAGGCCATCGAAGCCGTCGCCCACGGAGTGAAAGAGGCTCTCGGCTCGTGATGTTGGGGATCGACGTGGGGGCTCGCCGTGTGGGTGTAGCGGTCGCCGACGCGGAAACACGGTTCGCCCGGCCTCTCGAGGTGATCGACGTCAGCTCTATGGATCCCGTCGGTCGCATCGCGGCTCTCGTCACCGATCTGCGCGCCACTGCTGTGGTGGTCGGAAAGCCCGTCGGCCTTTCCGGTCACGCGGGCCCGGCGGTCGAGGCACAGGCGGGGTTCGTGACGCGGCTGCGCCAAGCCGTTACCGTTGATGTGCACGAGTACGACGAGCGACTCACGACCGTGATGGCGAACCGGAAGATGCGCGACGCCGGCATGAAGAGGGATGCTCAGAAACAACTACGGGATGCCATCGCGGCCCAGATCATGTTGCAGGGCTACCTGGACTCGACGAGATGAGCTTGACGCGGCGCGGCAGAGCCATGGTGATCCTCGTCGTCTTCTTCTTGCTGCTCGGGGCTCCGGTCATCGGCGGCTATCTCTACTTGAGCTCGATCGGGTTCTACGGCGAGAGCGACCCCGGCAAGACGGTCGAGCTGAGGATCCCTAAAGGTGCCGGAACCCAGACGATCGGCCGGGTGCTCGAAGAGGAAGGTGTGATCGTCTCGGCCTTCGGGTTCCGGCTCGCCACGTACTTCGAGGGCGGCGTCGAAGACGTGCAGGCCGGCCGCTACGAGATCCCTACCGGCCTCAACCCCCGGGACGCGCTGGCGGCGTTGATAGAGAGCGGTCCCTTGGGCGCGGAGTTCGTCACCGTTACCTTCCCCGAGGGCTCCTGGCTCGTCGATTTCGCGGCGACCCTCGGCGACAAGACCCACCTGTCCGAGCGCAGGTTCCTCGACCTCGTCGAGAACGGAAAGATCGCATCCGAGCTCAAGCCCGAAGACATCTCGACCATGGAGGGGCTGCTGTTCCCGTCCACCTACCAGGTGGTCGAAAAGGACACCGAGAAGAGTCTCGCCACCCGGCTCGTGACCGAGATGGAGAAGCAAACCGCCAAGCTTCGCTTCGACTCCAAGGCGGAGGCCTTGGGCCTCACGCCCTATGAGGCACTCATCGTGGCATCGATGATCGAGGGCGAGGCCAGCGTCGGTGGTGACCGCGACAAGATCGCCCGGGTCATCTACAACCGTCTGGACCAGGGCATCGCCCTCGGGATCGACGCGACCATCATCTACGCGTTGGGCGAGCATCGAACGGAGCTGTTCGAGTCCGACCTCGAGATCGACTCTCCCTACAACACCAGGCTGGTTCAGGGTCTGCCGCCGACGCCCATCGGGGCACCGGGGGTCGAGTCCTTGAAGGCCGCGGTCGAGCCCGCCGAGGGCGACTGGTTGTACTACGTGCTGTCGGACTGCGAGGGTCACCACGCGTTCAGCGTGGACTACAACGATTTCCTGAACGACAAAGCGGCGTACCAGGCCCTCGAATGTTGAAGGCGCCGGCTCCACGCACACTTCCGGCATGAGCCGTCGCTTCGCCGGCGTCATGGGCTGGCCTCTGGAGCACACGTTGTCTCCGGTGATCCACAACGCGGCCTTCAGAAGGCTGGACCTCGATTGGGTGTATCTGCCGTTCCCCGTAGCCCCCGCCCAACTGGGCGAAGCCGTCAGGGGCCTGCGGGCTCTAGGCGCGGTCGGTGCCAACGTGACCATGCCTCACAAAGAGGCGGTCGTCTCTCATCTCGACGATCTCTCGGGTGACGCGCGCCGGATCGGTGCCGTGAACACGATCCAGAGGATCGGGGACCGGTTGATCGGACACAACACCGACGTCGACGGCTTCGCCTCCTTCGTCACAGGAGATGCGGGTCTGGATGTTGCAGGGTCGCGTTGTCTCGTACTCGGTGCAGGTGGCGCGGCGAGAGCGGTGGTTCGGGCCCTGGAGATGCTGGGCGCCGGCTCCATAAGCATCGCGGCGCGACGCGGTGATCAAGCCCACCACCTGACGCAGCTCGCTCCCGAAACCGACACGGGTTGCCTCGACTGGGAGACCGTGGGGTCGCGCTGCCAAGATTTCGACCTGATCGTGAACGCCACCCCCGTCGGGATGAGCGGGGAAGACCTCCTCCACGGAGCCTCTTTCACCGAGGGGCAGGCCGTCGTGGATCTGATCTACGACCCGCCGCTCACTCCGCTGGTCGACAGAGCAAAGACCCAGGGAGCGGCCGGGTGGGGGGGCCTCGGGATGCTCGTCCACCAAGCGGCCGCGTCCTTGCGCATCTGGACGGGCCAAGAAGCGCCCGTCGAGGCTATGTCGGTGGCGGCGATGCATGCGATCTCTCGGTTGTAGCCGGCGAGACCTCGCCGGGCCCCCTTCCCGTCAAAATAAAATCGGACAAGCGGCTCAACCCGGCCCTCGGGTTTGCCGAAAATGCCTTGACAGGATCACCGCCCCCTCTAGTCACAGGAGGATCCGAACATGACCAAGGCCGATCTGCTCGCCGCAGCGCTCGACGAGTTCCTTGCGGTTTCACCCGATGTCGAAGCCGCTGCGATCGTGAGCATGGACGGCCTTCCGATGGCCTCGGCCCTCCCGCCCGATGTCGAAGAGGATCGCCTCGCCGCCATGAGCGCCGCTCTTCTCACCCTGGGTGAGCGGGCGGCCGACGGCCTCGGCAAGGGCGAGCTGGCCCAGGTCTTCGTCGAGGGCAAGAACGGATACGTCGTATTGATGCAGGCGGGGGCGGACGCCGTTCTGGTGGCGGTTACGTCAAAGAACACCAAGGTCGGTCTGGTCCTGTTCGAGATGCGCAAGGCCGCCTCGACGATCGGCAGAGTCATGGACGAGCCCGCTCGGCAGCCCGCACCGGCCCCAGCGGCCGTCCAGCACGACTCGTACCAGGCCCCCGCGGTCGCTCCTCTAGGTCCGGTGCGCACTCCCGAGCCGGAGCCGGCGGCGGAGACCGAGTCACACATCCCCAGCTGGCAATAAGGGCGCCGGGGCCCAGAGGGAGGCAAGACGATGCTCAAGGGGACGCTCGACGACTTCACCCTGCCCGACATCTTCCGGCTTATGTCGCTGTCCAAGAAGACGGGCAGCCTGGCGGTTGAGCGGTCGGCCGGTCGCGGGCAGGTGTATTTCCGAGACGGCGAGGTCTACTACGCAGAGTCCAGTCTCTCGAAAGAGCCCCTGGGTCAGAAGCTCGTCAAGGCGAAAGCACTGACGGAGGGCCAGCTGCGCAAGGCGCTCGACCTGCACGCGGGTTCGGGAAAGCGCCTCGGGGCGGTGCTGTTGGAGTCCGGCGTGGTCGACGAAGACCAGATCATGATGGTGGTCCGTCAGCAGATCGAGGACGCGGCATTCGACCTACTGCGCTGGGAGCTTGGCGAGTTCTTGTGGGAGCCCGGCGCCGAGGCCGCTCCCGAGGTGACGATCTACGTCACCGTCGAGAACCTCATCATGGAGGCGTCGCGCAGGCTCGACGAGCTCGAGGTCATCCAGCGCAAGATCCCTTCGGTAGAGACCGTGCTTGCCATGGCCTCCTCTCCACCCGAGGGAGCGGTGGAGATCAACATCACGCCCGAGGAATGGCGCATCCTGGTCCTGGTCAACGGCAGCCGCAGCGTCAGAGAGATCGGCGAGATGGTGAACCTCGACGACTTCTCGGCCATGAGGACCCTCTACGGCCTGGTGTCGGCCGGATTGATCGAGGTGCCGGGTCACCACGGTTCGGGCGCGGCCGAGTCGGGCATCGGCCATTCGCCGGCTCCGCTCGCCGAAGAGGAACCGCCCCCGGTATCGAGGCCGGAACCTCACGCCGCCCCCGAAGAGACGCCCACCGACGGTCTCCAGCAGGAGCCGACGCCGGAGATCTCTCCTCGCTCCGAGCCCGCCTTCGCACCCGCGGCCGGATCCGAGGCACAGGCGTTGGAACCAGAGCCGGCGTTCGAACCGGAGCCCGCCTTCGAACCCGAGCCCGCGCCGGAAGCCCAGCCCGCGCCGGCGCCCCAGCCCACGCCGGCAGGGGGGGCCGGAACGGTTTCCCCCATCGAACCGGCCGCCCAGGCCCAGTCGATGACCCAGTCGATGTCCCAGCCGCAGTCGAGCAGGCAGCCGATAGAAGAGCCGCGGGCCGTTCCCGAGCCGCAGGCCGTCCCCGAGCCGCAGGCCGTTCCCGAGCCGCAGGCGCTAGTGGAGGCCGTGCCGGACGCGGGGTCGCCCAGCGGGATCGAGCCTCAGCTGGATCCGGTCGTGGAGATCGATCCCAACCAGGAGGCCGAGGACTTCTACCGCGTCGACCCGGTGGCCGAGCAGCCTGCGGGCCCTGCTGCCGTTGAACCGGAGCCGGTGGAGCCGATCGTGTCGGAGGGCACCTTCGGAGACGAAGTGCTCCTATCCGATGCTGCCCCCGAAGAAGTAACGGCCGCGGCACCCGAAGAGCCTCACGCGCTCGAACCGCTGTTGCGCACCATCCCGGACGTTCCGGCGTTCGAGGAGCCGGAGATGCCCGTCGAGGCCTTCGACGCACCGGCTCCGGGAGAGCTCCTCTCGCAAGGACCAGACGCGCGCGGCTACGAAGAAGACCCTCTGGCCGGAGAGATCCTCTCGTCGCCACCTCCGGCCGCCCCTGTGGAGGAGCCGAGCGCTCCACCTGCTCCGGAGCCGGTCGCCGAGCAGCCACAAGCGCCTCGGATCCCGGTCGCCCAGCCCGCGGCGCAGTCGCCCCAGGTCGACCGTATGTCGGCAGTGCGCGAGCTCGCCGGTCTGTTCAGTGAAGGAGAAGATGAAGAGGGCGCGGCGAGGTCTCGAAGCAGAGCGACCACCCCTGCGGCGGACGACGCGCCTCCCGACTCCCGCAAACGCGTTGAAGACGACGAGCAGGTGACGCGGGGACTCATCTCTCGCCTGATCGATGGCGTCAAGGGCCTCTAGCCCGGAGGGCGGGTTCGATGGCTATGACGCGGACGGATATGGGGGCGACCGTGGCCGGTGCTGAGACGCCGGTCGGGGCCGGGGCCGGGACGAACGGGAAGCGCCTGAGCGACAGGGGAGATCACGCCGATGGCTAACGGGCGGGCGAACATGGTTCGGAAACAACGAACCAGCAACGGCAAGGTCAACCGGCCGTTGAAGATCGTCATCACCGGCCCCTTCGCCGCGGGCAAGACGACCTTGATCAAGACCATCAGCGAGGTTGCGATCGTGGGCACCGAACGTGACGTGACCGACGAGACCCGTTCGATCAAGACCCGCACGACGGTCGCGATGGACTTCGGCCGACTTTCCTTCGGTGAGGACCTCTCCCTTTTCCTGTTCGGAACGCCGGGCCAACGTCGCTTCGAAGTGATGTGGGAGATCCTCTCTGAGGGCATGATCGGATTCATCTGTCTCGTCAACGCCGCCGATGACCGCTCCGTCGAGGAGGCTTCGCACATCCTCGATCAGTTCCGCGACTACGCCGACGTCCCTTACGTGATCGGCGTGTCGCACCTGGACGAGGGAGATGAGGCCGAGGGGGTGGCCTTGAACAAGGTTCGCCAGGCACTCGAGGTCCCCGAGAACGTGGAGGTCCTGGCCGTCGACCCCCGTGAACGAGAGCATGTGAAGACGCTGATGCTGCACATCTTGATGGGGGTGCTGACTCGATTGGAGAAGACTCCCGCCGCCGCCGAGGCTTAGGCAGGTGCCGCGCCCGGCTTCCGCGTCCGCGACCTCTGACAGGCTGCGGTCTTGCTAGGCCGGTTCTTCGACAGGCTGTTCGGGAGGTCGACGCCCCGTTCAGGGCACGCGGCGGCCGCGCCGGCTCCTCCTCCCCGAGAGACCGTCCCCCTGGCTCCACCGCGGCCGGCTCCTCCGCCCTCTCCGGCGGCCGCTGCCGGCCCGCCTCCCCCCCCTCCGCCCCCGCCCCCGTCGCCCCCCGATGGCGAGGGTCGTATGCGGATCGTCATGGAGGACGGGACCCTTCTCACCCCCGCCCTCGATCCAGAGACGGCCGAGAGACTGAGCTACGTGATCGATAATCTGGTTGTGCCCGACCAGCCGCCCTCTGCGTAACTTCTGTAAACGATTGAGGCGGGCCACCTTTAGTCTCGGGTCGGGAGGTCGATAAACTTTCCATGGGGCAAACCACACAGATGTCCCCTGCTGGGGGCTCCAAGGTGAACGGGGCGCGTCCGGGCGGTCAGCTGGGCGAGCTCCTCCTCGGCCGCGGGCTGATTACCGAGGAGCAGCTGGAGATGGCTCGCCAGCAGGCGAGTCAACACGGCCGCTCCCTCGGCCGCCTGGTGATCGAGATGGGGTTCGTCACCGAGGGCGGCTTGGTTTCGATCCTGGCGGAGCAGCTCGGACTCGAGTTCGTCGACCTGACCGAGATGATGCTCGATGCGTCCGCGGTCTCCCTCATCCCCGAGATGACGGCCCGCCGTCACAACTGCATCCCCGTCCGGTTCGACGAGGACAACCGGCTGGTTCTGGCGATGGCCGATCCCGCCAACGTCGTCGCGGTCGACGACATCAGGGCGATGGCCAAGCGCGACGTCCGGACGGTGGTTGCGACCAAGGCAGATGTCGTTGCAGCCATCAACCGCCACTATCGCCTGGACAGTGCGGCAGAGTCTCTGGCGGAAGAGGCGGCCGAGGCGGCGGCAGGAGACGCGACGCTGGAGGACGAGTCCTCCGCCGCGGGCGAGGACGCTCCCATCATCAAGCTGGTCAACCTCCTCATCACCCAGGCCGTCAACGACCGCGCCTCGGACATCCACATCGAGCCGGGGGAGCGGAATCTCCGCGTCCGCTACCGCGTGGACGGCGTCCTTCACGAGGTCATGTCTCCTCCCAAGTCCGTGCAGAACGGCATGACCAGCCGCCTCAAGATCATGGCCGACATCAACATCGCGGAGAGACGTATCCCGCAGGACGGGCGCATCGGGCTCAAGGTGTCGAACAAGGCGATCGATATACGCGTCGCCACCCTTCCCACCGTCTACGGAGAGAAGATCGTCATGCGACTGCTGGACAAGTCGAGCGTGCTGCTGCAACTGCAGGACCTCGGCTTCCAGCCCGAGAACTTCCGCCGTTATCAGGAGTCCTACAAGAAGCCGTACGGCATGATCCTGGTCACCGGACCGACTGGGTCGGGTAAGTCGACGACGCTGTACGCGACGCTGAACATCCTCAATAAGATCGACGTCAACGTCATCACCGTCGAAGATCCGGTCGAGTACCGCCTCCCGGGCGTCAACCAGGTGCAGGTGAACCCGAAGGCCGGCCTCTCGTTCGCATCGGCGTTGCGTTCCATCTTGCGTTCGGACCCCGACATCGTGCTGATCGGCGAGATCCGCGACCGTGAAACCGCGCAGATCGCGGTTGAAGCGGCGCTCACCGGCCACTTGGTTCTCTCGACCCTTCACACCAACGATTCCGCATCGGCTATGACCCGCCTGACGGAGATGGGCATCGAGCCTTTCCTGGTCTCGTCGGCTCTGGACTCGGTGCTGGCGCAGCGGCTCGCTCGCAAGTTGTGCGAGCGCTGCAAGGAGCCCTACGTGCCGACCGAGGAAGAGTTGCTACACGCGAAGTTCCCCTTCGACCCCGAGACCGACGAGTTGCCCAAGCTCTACCGCGCGGTGGGTTGCACCTCGTGCGGCAAGACGGGGTACCGCGGCCGCATGGCGGTTCACGAGGTCATGTCCGTGACGGAAGAGATCGAGCGCGCCACGGTCGAACGCGCTTCGGCCGATGAGATCAGCAAGATAGCGGCGTCCCAGGGCATGGCGTTCCTGCGAGACGACGGCATGGAGAAGGTTCGTCAGGGATTGACCTCGATCGAAGAGGTCATGCGAGTGATCGTCGTCTAGAGGAGTTGGGAAGATGGACCACAGGCCGAGAGAAGAATCGCAGACCGCGCAGATGCCGCAGGCTTCGGTGCAGCAGCAGCCGCCGCCCTCACCCGGGGGCTTCGTGAGCACCCCTCCGCCTCCGGGATATGGGGCTGCGCCCGCCGCACCCGACGGTGGCAGCACGAGCTTCGGCCCAGACGACTTTCCGATGCGCGACGCGGGCCCGATAGCCACCCAGGAGGCCGCGGCTCCCGTGGAGGAAGAGGAGAAAGAACCGAACCTCGCGGCGTTCCTGGAAGCGGTGATCGATCTCGGGGGCTCCGACCTCCACCTCACCGGGGGCCTTCCCCCGATGGTGCGGGTGCACGGCGACCTTCGCCCGATCAAGGGCTACCGTCAGCTGCTGCCCCAGGACCTCCAGACGATGATCTACTCGATCCTCACCCAGCGCCAGCGGGAGCGTTTCGAGACCGACCTCGAGCTCGACGTCTCGTACTCGCTGCCGGGCAAGGCGCGCTTCCGCGTGAACGTCTTCCAGCAGCGCGACGCGCTCGGCTCGGTGATGCGGCTGATCCCGTTCGAGATCAAGAACCTCGACGACCTCGGCCTTCCGCCCTCGGTGCGCGAGTTCGCCAAGATGCGCCGCGGCCTGGTGCTGGTGACCGGGATCACCGGCTCGGGAAAGTCGACCACTCTGGCCGGACTCATCGACATCGTGAACTCGAGCCGCCCCGAGCACATCATGACCGTGGAGGACCCGATCGAGTTCCTCCACCGTCACAAGAAAGCGATCGTGAACCAGCGCGAGGTGGGCACCGACACCTACGGTTTCGCAAACGCGCTCAAGCATGTCCTTCGTCAAGATCCCGACGTCATCCTGGTCGGCGAGCTCCGCGACCTCGAGACGATCTCGATGGCGCTGTCGTCCGCCGAGACCGGCCACCTCGTCTTCGCGACGCTCCACACCCAGGACGCACCGCAATCGGTAGACCGGATCATCGACGTGTTCCCGCCGCATCAGCAGGAACAGATCCGTGTCCAGCTCGCCGGCACGCTCGCCGGCATCGTGTCGCAGCAGCTGGTTCCCACTTCGGATGGCAAGGGACGGGCGGTAGCCGCGGAGGTGCTCATAGCTACACCGGCGGTCCGCAACCTCATCCGCGAGGGCAAGACCCACCAGATCTACACCTCGATGCAGGCGGGTGGGAAGTTCGGCATGCAGGTCATGGACCAGCACCTCGCCGAGCTGGTGAAGAAGGGCAAGGTCAGCTACGAGATGGGGCTCGAGCGAGCGCACCAGGTCGAGGAATACAACCGTTTGACGGGAAGGGGGTAGCAGGTGGCCGACTCATACACATACCGGGTCCGCACGAAAGAGGGCCGGGTGATCGCCGGAACCATGGAGGCCGACGGAGAAGGGGCGGTCGCCACGCGCCTCCGTGCCCAGGGCCTGGTTCCCGTGCAGATAACGAAAGAGGCGGGCGCCGGTCTCAAGAAAGACATCACGATCATCCCGGAGAAGGTCAAGCTGAAGGACCTGGCCATCTTCTCGCGCCAGTTCGCCACGATGATCAACGCGGGGCTCTCGCTGCTCCGCACCCTCAGCATCCTGGCGGAGCAGACCGAGAACAAGACCCTTGCCAAGACGATCGGCCAGCTGCGCGACGACGTGGAGCGAGGCTCGAGTCTGTCTGCCGCCATGTCGAAGCACGAGAAGGTCTTCAACAAGCTCTACGTCGCCATGGTCCGCGCGGGCGAGACGGGCGGCCAACTGGACACGGTCCTCAATCGCACCGCCGACAACCTGGAAGCGGATTACAAGCTGCGCCAGAAGGTCAAGTCGGCGATGACCTATCCCATCGTGGTGGCAGGCATAGCGGGCCTGCTCGTAACCGTGATGCTCCTGTTCGTGGTGCCCACCTTCGCGGCGATGTTCGAGGGTCTCGGCGGCACGCTGCCGCTTCCCACGCTGATCCTGTTGAAGCTCAGCCAGGCCGCCAAGTTCCTCGTTCCGATGACGATCGTCGGTGGCATCATCGGTCGCATCGCCTATAAGAGGGCCCGTAAGTCCAATGCAGGTTTCCGCCTCCGAGCGGACCGGCTCAAGCTCAAGATCCCGATCTTCGGCGAGCTGTTCCTGAAGGTGGCTATCTCACGATTCACACGTACTCTCGGGCTGCTGCTGCGGGCCGGGGTGCCGATCCTGCAAGCGCTGGACATCGTCGCCGACACCACCGGCAACGAGGTGCTCAGTCGCGCCACGGCCGATGTCAAGGAAAGTGTGCGCAGCGGCGAGTCGATGGCGTCGCCATTGTCGCGGCACCCCGTCTTCCCGCCGATGGTGGTCCAGATGATCGCCGTCGGGGAGGACACGGGTCAGATCGACGAGATGCTCGACAAGGTCTCCGACTTCTACGACCAGGAGGTCGAATCGATGACGGAGGCGCTCACCTCCTTGATCGAGCCGATCATGATCGCCGTCCTGGGAGGCATCGTGGGCTCGATGATCATCGCCCTCTACATGCCGATGTTCGGCATCTTCGATCTAATCAAATAGTAGTCATCACACACTCAAGACGTTCTCTGCGGAGGCCGATGAAGGAGATGCAAGCCGAAAGAGAGCAACGCAGCTAAAGGCAAACCCGTCGCGAGGCGGGGACGCAAAGCCACGGGGCCCACGGGGCCGGCCGGGTTACCTGCAGGGAACGGTCGTCACCGTTCCGATGCAGGCGAGGTGGGGTTTTTGGTGTTCGTCTTCGTCGGTAAGTCCCTGAACGGCTTGCAGGGGCGTAAAGGAAAGGGGAACTACATGTTCCGAAAGTTCCACGAGAAGTTGAAAGAGCACGAAGAGGGTTTCACCCTCATCGAGCTCCTGGTCGTGATCTTGATCATCGCCATCCTGGCCGCGATCGCGATCCCGGTGTTCTTGAACCAGCGCAACAAGGGTTACGTCACACAGGCCGAGTCCGCGCTGAAGAACGCGGCCACCAACATGGAGGCCTTCGCCACCGGCAACAACGGCACCTACCCGACGACCACCGAGCAGCTGGTCTCGGAGGGCTTCCGCCCCGTCACGGGAGTCACGCTGGCGATCGCGTCAAGCAACGCGAGCGGTTACTGCCTTACCGCTAACCACGACAAGATCGGAACCGCGACCGACGTCGACTACGTCTACAGCAGCAACGTAGGCAAGCCGGTGAAGGGGACCACCTGCTAGTACCGTAAGCAACAGCACTGGTTCCTGCGAAGGGGGCGGACTTTCCGCCCCCTTCTGCGCGGGCAGTTCCCGACCGGATGGTCAAGAACATGGTCCCTGCGTCCGATATCTATCTGACACGTTCCTGTACGGCTTTCACGCGAGGATGACCGAGTGCAAAGAGAAGAAGGCTTCACCTTGATCGAGCTCCTGGTCGCGATGTCGCTGGCCGCCCTCCTTATGACCCTGGGGGCGTTCTCACTGCGCCAGTACTGGCTGGTCAGGTCCCTCAAGGGGGCCGGAGGAGAGGTCACCGCGCAGCTCCGCAGCCTGCAGCAGCGGGCCGCGTCCGAATCCAGCCCCTTGATTTTCGGCGCCTCGTTCCTTCCGGGCACCGGTACCTGGTCCACCTTCCGCTACGACCTGGGAGACAATCGTTCCGACCCCGCGGACGACACCTGTCTCGTGCAGGGGAACCAGACGCTAACCACGGGAGTGACGGTCTTGTCCACGTCGGCCTTCGCGGCGCCCAGCCAGGTGAGCCCCACCGTCCTGGCCGCTGCGCCGCCCAGCGGCTGTGGCATCCCGTCTTCGGCCCATGTCACGGTCTTCTACCCGAAGGGCACCGCCACCGGCGGCCACGTCGACCTACACCAGCCTTCGTTGGGCAGGTCCGCCGCCGTGTGCGTCTCCCCGCTCACTGCCCGGGTGTCCCAACGCACGATCGCGGAGAGCGCGTCGTGTTAACGCGCCTCCGGAGATCGGACGCGGGTCTCACCTTGATCGAGACGATGGCTTCGATCTTGATCTTCTCGATCATGACCCTCGGCATCACGCCCCTGCTCGTGGGGTCGCTGCGCGGAACCGATCTGTCACGCTCTTTCACCGTGGGGAAGAACGTCTCCAACCGGGTGCTCGAGCGGGCTCGCAGCCTCCCGTTCTTCGAGTCGGTAAGAAACCAGACTCCTCCGGTTCGCCGGGACCTGCTCGA
>JAUJPD010000010.1:74512-78269 GCA_030447315.1 Actinomycetota bacterium
TACAACCTGACCTCCTTCGTCGGCGATCGCAAGGTGAGTCCGGATCTCTACTCCGCGAACGCCCGTCTGAACTTCGTCGTCAGGGCACTGACCTCTTATGTGGGGACGGAGTCTCCCAACGTGGGCGTGACGAGCCAGCTGGAGGCGATCGCGGGTACGGCCGAGTCCAACCTCAGCAACCGGTCCTCGTCGAGAGCCGACGAGCTCATCACAGGTGGACGGATCACCTTGGCGCTGGAGCAGGGTGGCGGGACCGCCAACGCCATCTTGAGGTCCGTCTCCGGCGCCCCGGTAGCGCTTGCCGCTCCGCCGACCGCGACCACCCCGGATGTCACGTTCTCCGGCGGTTACTCGACGACCTCCGACGGCCCGGGCGAAGTCATCCACCCACACCTGGCGGCTACCTTTGGAACCATCGCGTACCTCGACGACCACCTCGTTCAGGGTGCCAACACCACCGCCGCCGTCAGCAACGCGGGCGATCCTTCCGCCAAGGGCCGCTTGTCGTACAACGCACTTGCCGGGCTCGAAGGGGCCAGCTCGTTGTTCGTCAACAACCAGGTCGAGCGGGCGGCGGTGGAGGGTCAAGCTACCGAGCTACAGCTAGATCCCACCAAGAACATCATGGCGGTCGAGCGGCAAGCTACCGCTCCCGGCATCAACGGCTGCACTGCGGCAAGCGCGGTCTCTGGACCAACCTCGGCAGGGTCTGAGGCCCCCGCATGTTCGTTCTCCAACTCGTCCAACTCCCTGGGGGCCGCGGTCGGCGCCACCTTCGCGAAACTTCGGGTGTTCCCGGTGAAGTTCATACCGGCGACGAACCCGGACACCTCGGCGCTCGTGATCGAGAACTTCACCATGTCGATCACCTGTACCTCGGCGTCTGCACCTGGCACGGCTTCGGTCACCGGCCAATGGTCCGCGAAGTTAAAGGTGTGGGTCGACCCCACCTCCAACGACCTGGTGACGGACGGTGGTTATCAGACCTACGACCTAGGAGGAGCGGTCGCGGGCACCTCGAACCCGCCGCCCAACGCGCTGGGCAGCGTGGGTAACCCTCTCGTCTACGACGGAGTGGGTGTCACGGGCGACCGCTATCTGTTCACCACGGACACGGTGAAGGGATACTTGGTGGCCGGCGGGCTGACGGCCCCGGCTGTGGTGGCTTCCACCGTCGACACTGCTCGGCGGACGGCACAGGTCAACGCCAACAACCCTGCCATCCAGATAGTGACGGTGCCTACCGATCCCGCTAGACCGACGACCAGTTTGACGGTGGACGTGGGGAGCATGTCGTGCGCCACGGTGGACAAACGTGCCCTCTAGATCGGAGAGGGGCTTCACCCTCGTGGAGCTGTTGGTTGCTATGGGGATCTTCTCGGTCGTTTCAGTCACGATCTATCAGACGGTCTTCTCGGTCGCGCGCGGCTCGGACGTCAGCACCGCGGTCGCGGGGGTTACCCAGGAAGCGCGGTTGGGATTCAACCGGATGGTGCGAGACACGCGTCAGGCGAGCGCGATCCAGGCAACCAGCCCGACCTCCTACACCATCCAAGTGGACTTCGACTTCAACGGCTCCATCACTGCGGCCGGCTCCCTCAATGCTCAGGGCGACTACGAGACCTTGACCTACAGCTACGACTCCGGGACGGGAACGATCCGGCTGGGCAGCGGATCGACTACCCCCGAAGTACTGATGGCGGGGGTCGCGCCGGTGGCGACCACGACGCCTCCCTGCAGGGGTGCCATCTTCTGCTACATCAGCAACCGTCTCGAGTACGACCTCGGTGACGGTGAGCCCGGCCCCTCCTCCGCCGGAGACGGAACCACCACCTGCCTGGAACTCGATAGGGCTGGTGTGGCCGGAGTGGGGAACAAGGACGGGACCTGTGGCGCGGCCGAATGGGGCTTGATCAACAGCGTTCGGTTCTCGATGGCAGTGACACAGGGCCGCTCGACCACGAACTTCCGGGCCGAGGCGGGGATACGGAACACGAGATGAAAGGGCCCCACCGATGAGCATCAGAGACTCCAGAGGCATCGCTATGGTGACTGTTCTGTTGGCGGGAGCGGGTCTCACCGCAGTGACTTCTCTTGCCGCGATCGTCGCCGTGAGGGACTTTCGCGCCGGGCGAGCAGACAGGTTCGGAGCGGAGGCGCTTGCTTACGGTGACGCCGGCATCGACGCCATGATCGGACACATGAAGAGCGGCAAGGTCACCTTCGGGGACATCTTCGCCGCGGGATGTGGGGGTAGTCCCGCCGGAACGGCGTGGCAGACATCGGGACTGTCGGTGCCCGTCTCGGCGGTCGGGGCCGGTACGTTCGAGGTCACGCTGCGTGTGTTCAACATAGCGGCAGCGACCAGGAACGATTGGTTCGGTACCACCGCGTGCGCCAACCGGGGAGGGGCCAGCGCGCCGCTCTACCTGGGAGTGCTCTCCAGGGGGAGGGGACCCTCCGCGGCGGCATCCCAGCGGGAGCTTCTGCAGGTTCTGAGGATCGATCCGTCCGGTCTCCCGATCGGCCACTACGCGGTCAACATAAGTGTGAACGGAAACCCCGAGATGCGTGGGGTCAGCATGATCTCCGAGACCACCTTCGCCGGTCGCGACAAGCTCACTTTCATCGGCAATGACCCCTATTACACGCTGGGGAACTTCTGGCCCAACAACACGTGGCCGGCTGGGCTCACCGCGAGCACTCCCATCCCTGCGGCCGCGCATGCAGCGGGGGGGATAACGATCGGCGCCGCCGCCGGGACCCCCGAGTTCCAGCGGGGAGTGCCAAACTGCAGCGCCAACAACACCCAGGGGACCGGTGTCGCCTCGCAGTCGCTGTGGGATTCAGACGGCTCCACGTACACCGTCAACCCCGGCACGGGCGCCCCCAAAGCGATCACCGCCGGGTGCACGGGCCAGACGGGGTACCCACCCCACGCTCGTTTCACTGCGGACGATGTCAGTCGCGTGGTCGCGGCCCGGCGTCTGACCGAGGAGCAGTATCGGGACCTCAAGGACGCGGCGCAAGTCTTCGGCCTGTACTGCAACTACGGGACCACGAGCAGCTACTGCACGATCCGCAACGGGCCTCGGTTCACTCCGCCCGGGGTGTTCTCTAACGACGACGTCGACGATCTGATGCCGCCGTTCGCCGGTGGGACCAGCGCCTTCATCGCCTATTTCGAGTTCACCAACGGGCTGTCTCCCCTGAACAACTCGGTCAAGTGGAACGCCGGGAACGTGTGGCCGTGTGCCTACGACGCCACGACGGGGCAGCCGACGGCCGACAACCGCAACGGGACCATCGTCGTCCGCAACGGCGGGTTCGACATGGCCTCCGGTGCACGACTGAACGGCGCCATCCTCGCCCAGGACGGGATCTTCACCTACACGGGTGGCCCCGAGGTGAAGGGGACCATCCTGGCGCAACAGATCCGCATGACCGGTGGCGCCGTCTTCTCGATGGACGAGTGCTGGGTCCGAACGAGAGCGGGTGTCTTCAGCTCGATCCTGCCCTTCCGCTGGGCCGAGATCGATAGGTAGTCCAAAAGCATCTGATCCGGCGGACCTCCGAGGGTCCGCTCTAACTACACCTCTGTAGTTCTAAAGCGCCCCTGTACGGGGGACGATGAATCCTGTTGACTACTGCTGAAGCTCTTGAGCACTGTTGTTGCACCCGCATCTGACCGCGACCGAAAGGTACTGCGCCTTTCCGCCCAGCGGCTGCTGCGTGATCATCGAGTACGGACCCGTCG
>JAUJPD010000002.1:0-23525 GCA_030447315.1 Actinomycetota bacterium
GACGACAACGCGCAGAGCAGCCCTCACGAAGGACCCTACCGCCGCCCCGCCCCCGGCCCCTCCGGCCCCCGTTCTTCGCGTTCGGCGTCGCTAGCGACCGCCAGGCGCGAGCTTGGTCGATGCGCTCGACCACCGTCCGGCGACGCCGCACGATGTCCTCACGGAACCTCGAGCACACGCCAACCGATCAGCATGAGCCGTGTTCGCCGCTCCATATCGGACAGGAGATCGTTCCTGCAGTCATGCCACCGAACAGACTGGGCTCGATGACCAATCTGCTCCGGATAGGCGAAGTCGACACGCCCGATGACGCCGTCAGTATCGAAGATATGGAATTGGCGCTCGGGCAGAGGAGGAGGTGCGACTGGAAAGATGATTCGCTACAGGGAGCGATTCCAATTCGCTGGCCCGGCGCAAGACGAGGTCTCGTTGCCCGGCTTACCTCACCGATGGTTGCGGTCCCCCGCTGGCCGGGCTTGCCGAGCACATCGAGTCGATCGATCAACTGCCACACAGAGGTGAGGCGCAGACGCAAAGCGGCTTCGAAGGCGCCCTCCACAACGGGTCGACGGGCCCGCGCCGAGGTCGATCAAGGTACGAGCGGGACTGGTGACGGGGATCCCCTGGGCTCTGGAGGTGTCCACCGGCTCCAGCGTGTCGGTGTGATGGGCCCCGATCGGAGCAGGGGCCCGGGTTCTGGTCGTCCGCAGCATCTCCACCGGCGCCCATTCGATCCCGAGGCCGAGTAATCGAGCGGCGGCACCGTGCGAGGCGACGGTCCATCGCTCGCCATGCAAGCCGCCATCACTTCTTGCTCCCACGATCGTGGATACGCCTCGATAAAGGCGAGGCCGTGGTGGGCTCGGGTCAGAGCTCTGCCTGGACGAGGCGCTGACCGGCTGTAGAGCATGCCGGTCCCCCCAACTGCTTGATCGAGAGTCACTTCCTGATCCCGCTGCGCGCCGCTTCGCCTGATCGAGGCAACGCCGCAAGGCCGAGGTGCGGGAACTCATCCGGCGACCTCATCACTTCGTCACTCAGGGTGCTGTGGCGAGAGCCACGGTCGGCGCGCGCACGCTTCTTATCGCGTCGCAGGTCGCCTGGCGGTGCCAGACGCGAAAAGAACGGGGGGCGGGGCCGTGGGCGGCGCTAGGGGACGATCTTCTTCAGCCCTCGGTAGGCGAAGACCCCTAGCACCACGATCATCCCGGCGAGCGCCACCAAGCCGGGCCACGTCTCGTCCCACGTCACCTCTCCGAGGAACCCCTGGCGCGCCAGGGCCAGCACGTTCGTCATCGGGTTGAGGCGCGCGACCTGGTAGACCCAGCCCGTCAAGAGCTCGAGCGGCATCTGCGCGGTGGACAGGAAGAAGGCGAGGAAGAGCGCCATCTGCATCAGCGGCGCCGCTTGCTGGCTGCGCGCCCGCAGCGCGAGACCGACCGCCCACTCCCCCGCGATCAAAGCGACCGCCAGGCCGGCTATAACCAGCAGGACCCAGGGTCAGGAGCCCCGCCTTGGATTCGCTTTCGGCAACGAACCCCACCACCGGCCAGTGGAGGAGCAAGGAAAGACGGAGCGTATGACGGACGCCAGGAGCGGTCCTGCCAGCAGCGCGCCTCTGGGGCCGGGCCTGGCGATGAAGCGGTCGAAGAAACCGTTCTCGAGGTCTCGTTGACCGCGATGCCCGTGGTGATCCCCGCGAAGGCGCAGCCTTGCAGGGGTCGCCATAGGAAGGACCCAGTCGAGCATCTTCTCCGCCGGGAAGCCTGGTGGCGCGACGAGGCCGGAGAAGGCGCCCGCGAAGGCCACCAGCAAGAACACCGGCATGATCAACGAGGGAATGAAGGTGGAGAACAATGCGGGATCTGCTTCAGGCTGCGTTCGGTGATCCCCCAGGTGACGTCGAGTGATGACATGGAAGCAGGTTGTCCGCCATGCGACCTGAGCGCCTGCGCCGAGATCAAGATGCCGAGAACGAAGACGCCGCAGGCGATAGCCCAGCCGGTCGTGAACTCGCCGATATCATTCCTCGGATGACAAGTGAGCGGGCTGCTTCGATCATGTGGGAGAGCGGATTGACGTCCGCGACGGTCTTGAACCAGCCGCTCATCAGCGCACGGGAGAACGCGCTCGACAGGAACAACGAGATGAAGATCAGCGAAAGCTCCTGCGACTTCGTTGGGCCGCTCTTGAGACCGATCGCGATCGAGATGGCGCCGACACCGGCCCCACACCACGGCGATCACCGCGACGCCGACCATGCCGAGGAAGCCGCCCTCGACCCGGAGACCGAACGGCCGCGATCCCGAAGAAGAAGAACGCTTGGACGAAGGCGAGTGAAGGCTTGCGCCGGCGACCCGGCCCACCAAGATCGAGGTGCGCGTCACCGGCGTTGCTGTCGCGGCGGTCGAAGAAACCACCTTCGATGTCGGTGGCCATATCACCCTGGCGGCGATCGCGCCGAACAAGCCCCCTGGATGATGGTCGTGGCGACTGCGAACTGCAGAAAGGGTCATCGCCGGGAACCCCGGCAACTCGATCGACTTGCCAGCGCGGCGGAGTTGAGGCAGATTGAGGAAGGTCAGCGACGGGACGATCGCGATCGGCTGCCGGATCGTGTTGACGATCGAGCGTTTGCTTAGAGCGGCATGCGCCGCCACGGCACTTCATCGGTGCCGTCTGGGCTTCATCCTCGACGGAAGCTGCCTTCGGACCTAGCCTGCGCCCGGTGACGTGGTGGAAGACGTCGTCGGGTCGGGTTGTGCAACTCGAGTGCCGTGCACCTTCACGCCTGCGTCGCCGAGAGCCCGCACCACGTCGGTCATCTGCTCCGAGCCGCCGGGGAGACGTGCCGCAACGCCGGTTCCTCGCCGCGGGAACCGACTCACCGAACCGAACGAGTTACCGCCTCGGCCGCTGGTCGTCTGCGCTTCGTCGAGGGCCACCCGGCGTGGCTGACCCAATGTGGCTTTGAGCTGTGCGGGGTCCCATCTGCGACGATCTGACCGTTGTCGATGATCGCGATGCGACCAGCATATCGGCCTCTTCCGCGTCTGCGTGGTCAGAAACACTGTGGTCCCGACGCGACGAGAGCGAACCTCGTCCCATATCGCTTGACGACTGTTGGGATCGAGCCCCGTCGTGGGCTCGTCGAGGAAAACTTGCGCGCGGCTCGTGGATCAGCGACAGGGCGAGGCCGAGGCGCCGGCGCATCCGCCCGAGAGGTTCTGACCGGCGGCCGGCGGCCGCGGTCAGACCGACTTGCCAGGAGTTGCTCGCCCTTCGCTGCTCCATCCGGCCGCGAGATCCTCCATGAAGCGTGGCCTGGAGCTTGATGAGCTCACGGCCCGTCATCAACGGATCGATGGTCAGTGCCCTGCAACCCACTCCCGATCGAGCGGCGCGCCATCGGCTTCGGTGACGACGTCGAAGCCGTGGCCACCGATGCGGTCCCCGAAGTGGGCAAGAGAAGCGTCGTCAACATCCCTCACCGTGGTGGACTTCGGCGCCGTTAAAGCCGAGGAAGCCAAGGTCTCGCCCGAGATGGCGAGATCGATCCCCGACACGGCTTCGATCTTGCTGAAGCTGCGCTTGAGGCCCCTCCGTTGATCGGATGCTGGGTGGGGATCGCCACGGTCCTCCCTTGGGCCGACGCATAGCCAACTGACGCCACCAAGTGACTGTACGCTTGCTCTGTGTGGAGCTGGTGACGCAGAGTCACCATAGAACGACGCAGGAGTTTCAAACCGAGGCTGGCAGGATGGCGGTAACGATTGACCCACGGAAAGGGGGACATGGGACTCATATGGACAGTACTGGCCATCCGGCCTGATCGTCGTCCTGCAGATGATCTTCTAGGAAAGGCCGGCCCCGGATGCGGGGGCCTGCTGTGCGCTCACCCCCGACTTCTCCGACCCAGTCTGGCGACTCCCAGGGCGCCGTGCGGAAGACCTCCGTGCACATCAGCCCGTAGGGGCCGTCGAGGATGCCGATGCCGACCTCGTCGAAACCGGGCCTGAGCATGTCGGCGCGATGATCCGGCGACGCCAGCCCGGTCGTGAGCTTGTTCCACGCTCGGAGCGATGGCCAGGTTCTCACCCGCCGCCTCGTAGTCGATCCCGGCACGGCGCATCGCTCGAAGGGGTCGACGCCGCCGGGTCTACATGTGCGAGAAGTAACCCTCCCGATACATGTCTTGCGAATGGGCGCGCGCACCCTGCGCCAGGGTCGGGCACCACCCAGTGGCCGGATCCCGCACGCTGCGCTTCGTTCATGAGGTCGAGCAGCACATGTGCTCGGCGCCGCAGGCGAGGTCACCCCGGTCGCACCTGGTACCGCAACTGGTCCTCGGGCACCGACTCACGGCGCGTCTGCTGTCTCACCCAGAGGGTCAACGCGCGCAGATCGTCTGAGCACGTCAAGAGTCCGTCGTAGAACTGCGTGTACGGAGAGGACGTGTCGGCGAGGACCGCCGCCGGCGTTGGAAGTGGCCACGGCCTCGGTGAATCCTGAAGCTCGCCATTGCCGGCGGACACGGCAAGCATCGCGCAGGCGCAGCAGGACGCGATCGTGATCGAGCAGATCCCCACGACGGCCCCACCCGCTCGGTCGAGCCAGGTGACCCGCGATCTCGGCACCTCTGGTCTGCGTATGCCGACCACGACGATCCCGGCTCGACGACGGCGACGATCGCGATGAGAGCCACCAGTCGTGCAAGGTTCGTCTCCAGGCACTGAGGCTTTGGAGCAAGGAGGCAAGCGGCCCGGTCGGCGCAAAGGGGCAGGATGCCTGCAGCCAGACCCAGGAGTCCGAGAAGCTCACGAAGGGTCCCATGTCGCCACCCGCGCACGATCGCAACACGACGATCACGATCACCGCGACATCCACGATCAATCGTTAGTAAACTCGCCCTCAGTCCGTTGGGGGCCCGATGCGCAGGGGGCCGAGCACCTCGTTCAGGAGAGCCCGGCCGGAACCCGGCAGGATCGAGCGTCACGTGGGTGAAACCGAGGTTCTTCAAGCATCGGCCAGCTGTTCCTCCTTTTGTGCGCGTAATGTCCTCCAGAGGAACCTCGGCAGGCAGGACATCGCCGTGGTGCCCTCAGGACGTGGAATCCCAGAGAACGCGCGAAGTCTTCAGCCCTCTCGATGCGACGCAGGCCTGCGGGAGTGACCCGGATGCGTAGGCGAAACGAGAAGAGAGCACGGCGACGCAGGTTTGTCGCGGTGGGAAGACCGAGGTTCGGCAGAGAGAGCACGTATGTCGGACTTGGCCAAACCCGCCTCGACAGAGGAGCTCGCACACTAAATACTGCGCTGCTGTACGCAGTCCGGGGGCGGTGGTCGAGAGGTCGTCGGTGTTGTGCCCCAACTATCGGCGCACCCAGAGAACGGGCTTTCGGCTCGAGGACCTCGAACAGCTCGATCTTGCACGATAACAGCGCTGCGGGTCGTTCCGCGCACCACGCCCCCCTCATGGTTGCCACCAGCTCGTGATTCCAGCCGAACCTCGCGGCGAGCGACCTGGCCTCTTCCAGGCTCCGGCGGGCTGGCCGACGGTGACACCGCGGTGATCGCGACGGCCGAGCTTCCGAGCGCGACATGCCGGCGCGCACAGGGAGACTCGAGTCCACTCCTCCGGGTAGGCGACGACGACCCCTTCCATCTCGCCGAGGAGGTCGTGCAAGATGGTTCGCTTGGTTGCCAGGGCCTGATGCACCCGCTCATCCTCTCAAACGGCAGATGGTCTTAAGGGTGTCGAATACCTGCTGAACTCCATGGACTTGATCGTGCTGGCCCAGCGCAACGACCGTCTGAACGAATTCCTCAGCGACCCCATGCTGACGGTCGCATGCGTGATGCTGATCGTCGTCTCGTTGATGTGGGTGGTGGTATCCCGGCTGATCGCCAGGAACCTGCGGAAAGCGGCGTTGCGAGGGATCAGGAATCGCCGGGTGGACTCGATGAGGCCAACCCGCGACATCTGGACGATGCCCCCTAGGTCGCCGACCCGCGACTCGAAGGACCCGCCGGCTCAGGTCGTCCGGGTCGTCCCGGTCGTCAAGGCGAGGCGGTGGGGGTCGGCGTCGGATCGGCCGTGGGTGTGACGCTGGGCAGCGGCGAGGAGACAGCGTCGGCGTCGGTCGCGGCGCACCGGGCAAACGTTCCTCCAACTCCCCTGTTGTCGGGAGCGTCGTCGATGCAGATCCAAGGGCACTTGTTGCTGGAGAACAACGTCTGCACCTGCCACGTGTAGGAGACCCGGCGGCCTCCGATTCGCATCTTCGCCAGGATCGAACCTTGACGCTGTTGTCGCCGGGGCGGAATGCCCGGATCGGGCCACCTTGAAGTCGGGCTTGGAGCGCCGATCGCGCACCAGCGTGGCCTTCATGCGGAAGCCCGTGGATCGCGCCAAGGCGTAGTAGTCGTAACGCTCGCCGCCGAAGGTGTCGAGCCGGATCAAGAAGTAGCCCCGGTCGAATATGCGCTCGACGCTCCAGTCGTGGAAGGTGATGATCTCCAGCGAGGCCGCTCCGATCCGGTCATCTCGACCCGCCGGATGTCGAGGAGACCCCGGTGTCGTTGCGATCGCGAACATCAACGTGGCCGGCAAGAGCGATGAGCGGAACAGCTACGGCCACAGCGAGGACTGCCCCCACCAGGAACGATCTCGTCGACATGAAAATGCATCCTAGGCCCGTTCTCTGCTAACTGAGCCACCGCCCGCGGTGGTTCCAGGACGTGAGAACGTCCAGGACCGCCGACTCCGATGCATGCGCATCAGCTGAGCGATCCCAGGGTAGCCTTCGACCATGGTCGACGGAGCCCAACACCTCGCGGAGCTATTGAGGCGGATCGAGAGCAAGCAGGCCTTGATAGGCGTCGTCGGGCTCGGCTACGTGGGCCTCCCGGTCGCGGTCACTTTCGCGGAGGCCGGTTTTCGCGGCGGGCATCGAGCTGCGAGAGGAAAAGGTGGCCACCCTTAACTCGGGCGCCTCGCACTTACGTGACATGCCCAACGAGAGGGTCGCGCCGCTGGTTGAGGCCGGCCGGCTGGGCGCCAGCACCTCGTTCGACCCCCTGAAGGAAGCGGATGCGGTCATCGTCTGCGTCCCGACCCCGTTGGCCAAGGGAGCGCCCGACCTGTCGAACGTGGTGTTCGCGGGCGAATCCCTGGGCAAGGTCATCAAGCCGGGGAGCCTCTTCGTCTTGGAGAGCACCACCTATCCGGGAACCACCGAAGAGCTCCTGCAGCCTCTTCTCGAAGCGGGCGGATTGAAAGCCGGCCACGACTTCTTCCTTGCCTTTTCCCCCGAGCGCATCGACCCGGGCAACCCCTCGTACGACTTCGCCGACATCCCGAAGGTCGTGGGAGGAATGAACGAGGCCTCCACGCGCGCCGCGGCCGCTCTCTACGAGCAAGTGGTACCAAAGGTCGTCACGGTCTCGGGGACCCGTGAGGCCGAGATGGCGAAGCTGATCGAGAACATCTATCGCCACATCAACATCGCGTTGATCAACGAGCTCGCCCTTTACTCGCACGAGATGGGGATCGACATCTGGGAGGCCATCGAGGCCGCGTCCCCAAGCCCTTCGGTTTCCAGCCCTTCTGGCCCAGCCCCGGCTGGGGGGGCCACTGCATCCCGCTCGATCCTTCGTATCTGTCGTGGAAGGTACGCCAGTACCGCGACCACGAGATCCGCTTCGTGGAGCTGGCCCAGTCGATCAACTCTGAGATGCCTCGCTACGTCCTCGACGCGTCGGCCAGTTGCTGAACGACAAAGGCAGGTCGATCAGGGGGCGAGGGTGCTGTGCATCGGCGTGGCCTACAAGGGCGGCTCCGAGGACGTGCGCGAATCAGCCGGGCTTCGCGTGATCTCGCTCTTACAGAAGCGCGGGCCAGCGTCGACTACCACGACCCGCTGGTGCCGGAGGTGGAGGTTGGGGGGCGGCGCTGGAGTCGGTTCCGCTTGATCCCGGCACCCTGGAGGCTCAGGACGTGGTCGTGATCCTCATCCCGCAGACCGGAGTGGACTGGCAACTGGTGGAGGAGCAGGCCTCCACGATCTTCGATTGCTGCCGCGCGATCCGCCACCCCTCGAAGAAGGTGAGCCGGCTCTAAGAAGCGATCGCTCTTCGGTACCACTCCACGAATCGCTCCACTCCTTCTTCGACCGAGACCTTGGGGTCGTAGCCGAAGAGGTCCCGCGCCCGGGAGACGTCGGCGTGCGTCGACTTGATGTCACCGGTAGGGATAGGCGCATCTTCGAAGTGCGCGCTCTTTCCGACCGCCTTCTCGATCAGAGCGACAAAGTCGCCGAGGCTCACCGGCTCCCCGCGTCCCAGATTCACCACCTGGTAGCCCGATGGCTTCAGCGCGGCCGCGACGACGCCGGAGACGATGTCCGAGACGAAGGTCCAGTCCCGGAACATGTCGCCACCGTTGTTCAGAGGAACGGTCGTTCCGTTGTAGATGCTGTCGAGAACCTTGAACGCCATCATGTCGGGGCGACCACGGGGCCCGTAAACGGTGAAGAAACGCACGGCGGTGAAGTTCACGTCGTAGAGGTTGTGATAGCTGTAACCCATCAGCTCGGCGCGCGCTTGGAGGCCGAATACGGAACCATGGGACGATCGCAAGGGTCGCTCTCAACGAACGGTATCTGCTTTGTGGCTCCATAAACAGATGAAGTGCTGGCGAATACGAAGTTCCTGGGTTGGTCAGACACCACCAACTTCTCGAGCAGGTTGCGCGTCCCGTCCACGTTCACCGACCAGTAGAGATCGGGATGGTCTATGGAATTACGGACGCCCGCCATCGCGGCCAGATGAACCACCGAATCGAAAGGCTGTCCGTCGTAGAGGCCCTGCATTCCATCTGCATCGCGGATGTCTGTGCGGCGGAACTCGAATCTGCCCGGGTGCCCGGCCCCTTCGACCTCGGCAACGTTCGCCTCTTTACGCGCGACGTCGTAATAAGGATCGAGATTGTCGATCCCCACGACCTCGTGACCTTCAGCCAGCAGAGCATCGGCGACATGACTGCCGATGAACCCGGCCGCGCCTGTTAGTAAAAACCTCAAACCTTCACGACCGCGACGCCAGGCAGATCGGGATGATCATCACGCGCCGGCTGATCCCTCTCACGACCAGGCTGCCCGGGCCCAGTCGATGGTCCGCTGGAGCCCCTCTTCCAGCGATACCTGCGGTTGCCAACCCAGCACCCGGCGGGCGAGGCCGATGTCCGGACACCTAACCTCGGGATCGTCCACGGGCCGCTCCATGTAGGTGACATCCGCGCCGCTTCCGGCGAGCTTCGCGATCGTCTCGGCTAGCTTCAGGATCGTGACCTCGTGCGGATTGCCGATGTTCATCGGCCCCGTGTGGTCGGAGTTGATGAACCGCCAGAAGCCCTCGATCTCGTCGTCGACATAGCAGAGAGAACGGGTCTGCGAACCGTCTCCATGCACCGTTAGCTGCTCGCCTTTCAATGACTGATCGATGAAGTTCGGAACAGCGCGACCGTCACGGCGCCTCATACGAGGTCCGAAAACATTGAAGATACGCACGATGCGGATGTCTACCTTGTGCTCGCGGTGGTACGACATCGTCATCGCTTCGGCGAAGCGCTTGCCCTCGTCATAGACCCCCGCGGGCCGATCGGGTTGACGTTGCCCCAATAGGACTCCGGCTGGGGATGAACGAGAGGGTCTCCGTAGGCCTCGGAGGTAGACGTCAAGAAGAAAGAAGCCTTCTTGGCCTTCGCCAGCCCCAGCGCGTTCATCGTTCCGATCGAGTTGACCTTCAACGTGTGGATCGGGTGCTTGAAGTAATCCGGCGGAGATGCCGGCGAGGCCAGGTGCATCACCCAGTCCAGCTCGCCCTCGACGGTTATCGGGTTGATCACGTTGAAGTTCTCGAAGGTGAACCCCGGATGATCCTTCAGGTGCGAAAGGTTGGCCTCGTCGCCGGTGATCAGATTGTCGAGACAGAGGACCTCCCAGTCCTCCTTCAACAGGCGTTCGCAGAGATGGGAGCCGAGGAACCCGGCCCCACCGGTAACCAGAGCTCTAGGCAACGCTGGGACGTCCGGTCGGGTAGTAGGTGAACCCCAGCTCCGCCATGCGTGCGGGCTCGAACACGTTGCGGCCATCGATCACGACGGGATACGCCATGACTTGCTTGGCCCGCTCGAGGTCGAGCGACCGCACGTGGGCCCACTCCGTACACACCACGGCGCAGTGGGCGCCCTCGAGGGCATCGAAGACATCCGAGACAACCTCCAGATCCGGCACTTCGGCCTTGGCTGCGCCGCCGGCCTCCAGGATCCCAACCGATGACCCTGGCGCCTTCAGCCAATAGCTTGCGGGCGACGACCAGAGCCGGGGCGAACCGAACGTCGTCGGTCTCGGGCTTGAACGCCAGCCCGAGCAACACCACCTTCTTGTCCTCCAGGTTCCACAGCGCGTCGACGACCTTCTGCACGGCGAGATCAACCGCCAGGTCGTTGATCCGCTCGACCTCTTTGAGGAGAGCGAAGTCATAACCGAGCTTGTTGGCCAGCCTCTCGAAGGCCTGGAGATCCTTCGGGAAGCAGTAGCCGCCGTAACCCAAACCGGCATTGAGGAACGCGGGGCCGATGCGCGAGTCCAAACCCATGACTTGAGCGACATCGACCACGTCCGCTCCCGCCTTCTCGCACATCACAGCTAAGGCGTTAGCGAACGAGATCTTCAGGGCCAAGAAAGCGTTGCTCGCGTGTTTCGAGAGCTCGGCGGTCTGGATGTTCGTCTCGATCAGCGGGACGCCGTCGTCCGTCAGAGGCTTGTAGATACGGCGGACCACATCGAAGGCCCACTCGGTCTCGGCCCCCACCAGGATGCGCTCCGGGCGCAACGAGTCCTCGACCGCTTTGCCCTCACGGAGGAACTCGGGATTGGACACGACCTCGATCTCGCCGGCCAGGTCGGGCCGCTCCCGTGCCAGCGTCCTCTTCAATCGCACCGAATGTCCCTGCCGGCACAGTCGATTTCTCGATTATCACCATGCGGCCGGTCGCGGCCCGGCGCGGCATGCCGACGTGCGAGAGGCGCTGCTTGCTCCTTGAAGGCCGGGCTCGTAGAACCGAGGCTGGCTTCACCACTCGCCCGACCTCGTGACCTATGGGGCGTGCCGACACAGATGAAGACGGCTTCCGCTCCCGAGCGCGGCCTCGATCGATGTTGGACGTGAACGAGAGGCGACCGGAATCGAGCTCTTGCTCGAGAAGCTCCTGAAGGCCGGGCTCGTAGAACGGTGACCGCCGCTGCTCGAAGCGATGCGATCTTCTCCGGATCGAGAGTCGACACCCACGACCTCGTGACCTATGGCGGACATAGTTCGAACACGAACAGGCCTCCCCGAAGAGGAAGGCTCGCCCGAGCTGGCTGATCACGAGTCCGATGTGGCCCGTTCCCACCACCGTCAGCTTCGAGGCAGATCCGCCCGTTCCTCCCATTCCATGCCGGCCACCAAACCTAGCTGTTAGAGCGGGTAGCGCCACGTACCTCACGCACGAGCGCGACAGGAGGTAACCATTGTTGGATGCTACAAAATGAGCTGCAGGGGCCCCGTGCTGCCAGTGCTGGCTCCAACGACCGATAACCTGTCTCTTCATCCTGAGGAGCTTCATCGTCTGCTTCGTTGGACGGTTGGTGGGCGGTCTCTTATGTGACGTTGTGGGTGCTCGTCGTCGCCCTCTGCCTCGTCGTCGTCGCTCTTGCTCGTCAGGATCGGGACCCTCCACATGCGACTCGGCCCCGGGGCGCCGGCTGCGGAGATGGACGACGAGGGTCGACCTTCCCGCCTTTGGGCGCTCCCGCGATCAACATCGCCTCCAACGACACCAATGGCTTCGATCCAGGTCTCTGGTCGGCGCCAGCGGATGGCGCTTCTGATGTTCGTCTCGCCCGGCTGCCATGTGCGAGCAGGTCCTGCATGTGTGTGAGCAGGTCCTGCCGTCTCTCTGCTGTGGCACAAGCAGGCGACCTGAACCCCGTGGTCATCACCGACGTAGACGAGGAAGAGACCGCGCTGACGTTCACGAACAAGCGCCTGGCCGCGCCGGTCGTCGCAGGGATCGGCGTCGCGCAGGCTACGAGGTACCCGGCACTCCTTACGTGGTCGTGATCGATGGTCACGGCGTGGTAGCGGCGAAGGGTACGGTCAACAACCTGGAACAGATAGAGGGTCTGATCGACACCGCCCGACATCGTTCGGCCGCTGAAGTCGACCGGGAGAGGCAGGCGAGTTGACCGAAGAGACACTGGCCGAACGAGCGTCGCGAGCCCTCGCGCAGCGAACCGGTCGCCGCTCTTTCTTGGGCAAGCTGGGCGCGGGAGTGGTGGCCGCGGTGGGCGGATCCTTCGTGGGTGTCGCTTTGAGGCCCGAGAGGGCCGAGGCCTACCACATCTGCGGACACACCTTCACGACCGACTCATGTCCGCATCCCTATTACCCGAGATCGCGCGTCGACCGCTACGGATACCCGCTGCATCCCCAGCACGGCTATCCAGTCGACGACAAGGGAGACATCTACACCTCACGCACCCAGCGTCGCCGCAAGATGTGCGAAGAGGTGGTTCCGGCGAAATATCCCCACGTTCGGCAGGCCGCACAGGGTGGAGGCTGGTCACGCTGTTGCAACGGCCGCATCCGCACGATCTACGACTGCTGTGCCTACACGAACACCCGGATCAACGGCGACGGAGCCGTCACCGGGTACTGCTACAAGGGCAAGAAGGTGTTCTGCATCGGCTACCGAGACACCAACATCCGCTGCTGAAGTAGCCCCGCCATTGGACCGCGTCCCGTCTATGGATCGAGGTCCTCCGGGTCCGTCACCGGGCTGACCCACGTCTCCCTCTTCATCAGAAACTCCCTGCGACCTCCCGGTTCGCCGCTAGTGCGACCGGCGACGGCGAGCGATCAGGGCGGCCACCACCGTCAGCACCAGGGCGAGGCCCAGCAGCTTTCTCATCTCGAACCGGCCCGATACCTCCACAGGCGCCGCGACCGGGGCATAGTTGGCTGAGGGTGACCCCTTCATCTCTTGGGTAGTCCATCGCCCGATGGTGGCCCCCTCACCCATGAGTTGGGCGGGCGGAGGCTCGCCGATGGGTTCACCGGGGACGGCTTCGGCATCCGGCTGGACGCCGCGAGCTTCCTCTTCCTCTTCTTTCTTCGGGAACATCACCCAGAAGACGAACAATCCCGAGAGCAGAGCCAGGATCACAGGCGAACGCAGCAGCGGCAGGTAGCGACCAACGGCGGGCACCGCCACCCAGAGCTTGCCCTCGATCTCGGGAGCGCTGGGCCGCCAGATGTCGGGCACCTTGATGTCCGGGTTGTCGCCTTGGATGATGAAACCGTCGGCGCCCTTGTCGATGATGCGGTGGATGATCAGCGAGCCACCCCCCACGTCGTCCTCTGGCACCGCGTAGACGACGACGTCACCGATCTCATAGTTGGACTGGCGCCGGGCGATGACGAAGTCGCCGTTCTGGAACGTTGGTTCCATGGAAACCCCAGAGACCATGACGTATGTGGTCGTCCCACCCAGGGCCGCCGGCCGCAGAAACAGCACCCAGCCGGCCGCGGCCGCGACAAGCAAGGCAGTCGAGATCGATCCCAAGACTCGCCGGTTAGGCCTCATCTCAGGTGGAGTAGGTGATGGTCAACGCCGGAGGGCTGGTCGACTCGTCGGAGCGGAACTGCGTCTCCGAGGCCGGATTCGCCGACTCCGTGGCGTCCCTCAGCACCCACCCATTGTTGGGTCTGGTCCCGGCCACGAAGGCCTGCACGTCCGGTCGCACGTCCCAGCCGACGACGGTGCCGGTGCTCCCGGTGGTCACGGACTGAGAGTCGGTTGCGGTGGCCGCGAACGGAGATGTGGACTGCGAGTTCCAGGTGAGTGTCGCCTCGGCCCAAGAGAACGTGCCGTCGACGACGTGCATCCCGTAGGTTCGGTTTTTCGCCGGGGCGGATGCAACGGCAAGGGCCACACTCGCTGACATGACCGTCGAGCCCGATGGGATGGCGCAAGAGGCGACATCGAACCTCACATAGGAGCGCTTGTTCCTATTGCTGCGGCTGGCCACGTTGAGGGTGGCGGCAGAACCGAAGTTGCTTGCTGTCGACTTCTGATCGACATAAGCGTCGTCGGCGACCGCGGGAGAACAACTAGCGCTGGCTGCTTGGTTCGTGCCGAACGTCGTGAGGCGATCCGAGCGCACCGTGAGGTTGGCCGCCGCAGCGTAGACAGCAACGACACCGACAGCGATAAGCGTCAGGAAAGCCAAGAGGGCAAGGGGTCGCCGGACCCTCCTGCCCTTGCCACTAGCTCTGTCCACTCCGCCCCCCCGCTCGCAGCATCCCAGAAGAAGGATGCCGCACTGTGCCCTGATCACCACGTATCTCGACGGATAGAGGTCGTCTGCGGCCCCTGAACCTCGTCTAGACGCCCCCAACCACAGCGATCTGGACCCCCACCACCAAGGCCGGGTCTGCCCCCGGACTGATAGGGACGGTCACCGATGAGGAATCGGGCACCGTCACCTGGCCGGTTCCCAGTGAGGCGTTGGTGGAGTCGATAACCGTTACCTGCAAGCGGCCCCCGACGCACGCACTTGCGATGTCCCCGACCGTTACGCCCGTGACCTTGAAGGCCGAGTCGTCGGAGCTCTCAACGACATAGGTGCTGGTGAAGGCCGAGTCGCAGGTGGAGACCGAGGTGCCTCCCGCTCCCAGCGTGTCCGTCGTTACGCCGAGGTTGGCGGCCGCCGCGAACACTGCCGAGGACAGGGCTGCTGCGATCAGACCGGCGACAAGGACACGGCGCGCTCTCATCGTCAGAAAAGGAAGAAGGTGATCTCTTCTCATCGAGAGATCACCTTCTCCGATCCTTTAGGTCTTCTCTTAGCCGCTGATGACGATGTAGACGCCTTCGACCTCAGCCGCTTTCAACAGGGCGCCGGGAGTGGCGGCGACCGAGTTGTCGGTGCTGCCGGCGGTGAAAGCGCCCAGCGTGCCGCTGGCCGCCGTGAGGGCGGTTCCGTCGGTCTTCGTGGCCTGGATCTTGTAGGCCAGGTTCTTGCAAGTGTCTGCGATCCCGGTGACGGTGATCGTGCTGACCTTGTAGCCGGGAACCGCTGCGTCGTAGGCCGTGGTGTAGGTGGCCTTCACGCCGTTGGTGTCACAAGATGCCACGCTGGTGCCCCCTGCGCCCAGGGTCTCGGTGGTAACACCCAAGCTTGCCGCCGAGGCGAAGACCGCTCCGAACACCGCCACGCCCATCACTGCACCTACGAGAAGCTTCTTGGTTCTGTCCATCTTCTTGCCCCCTTCTTGTCTCCGGCCCCGTGGCCGATGAGTGTTCTGGCTCACCGCCCGGTGGCGGCTCCCCCTGCTGTCCTGGTTGGTTCGTCACGCTTTCGTCACAAACTGGCGAGGACTTGGTTGGTTTCGACGCCATTCCGGGGGCCCTTGATAGTCCAAATGGGGCATTTCACTAGCCCTTCGCGGGAGTGGCGGCCCTCGTAGCGCCCGTGTAACTAGTCCGTTACGTCGGGCGAAGACCCAGCCTGTAACGCTCGGCGCATCTCCTAGGCATGGGGTGCCCCCTTCGGGAGCGGTTTGCGCGTCGCCTCCGCCAAGCGGTATCTTTAGCACTCACAACTGGTGAGTGCTAAGCCTGCAAGGAGGTAGCCGATGCCCAAGATCCTGAGCTACGAGGAAGAGGCCCGACGGGCCCTGGAACGAGGGATGAATCAACTGGCCGACGCGGTCAAGGTCACCCTCGGCCCCCGGGGCCGAAACGTCGTATTGGAGAAGAAGTGGGGAGCTCCCACGATCACCAACGACGGCGTGTCGATCGCCAAAGAGATCGAGCTCGATGACCCCTACGAGAAGATCGGGGCCGAGCTGGTCAAAGAGGTCGCCAAGAAGACCGACGACGTCGCCGGGGACGGGACGACCACCGCCACCGTGCTCGCGCAGGCGATGGTAAGAGAAGGTCTCCGCAACGTCGCCGCCGGCGCCAACCCCATCGCGTTGAAACGCGGCATCGAGAAGGCGGTCGACTCTGTGGTCGAAACCATCCGGTCTCAGTCGCGCGACGTAGAGGGCCGGGACCAGATCGCGCAGGTCGCATCGATATCGGCCAACAACGACCTCGAGATCGGAGAAGCGATCGCCGAGGCGATGGACAAGGTTGGGAAAGACGGCGTGATCACCGTCGAGGAGTCCAACACGTTCGGCCTCGAGCTTGAGCTGGTCGAAGGTATGCGCTTGGATAAAGGGTTCATCTCTCCGTACTTCGTAACCGACGCCGAGCGCATGGAAGCGGTTCTCGACGACCCCTACATCCTGATCGCCAACCAGAAGATCTCGGCTGTGAAGGACCTGCTGCCGATCCTCGAGAGGGTGATGCAGGGGGGTAAGTCGCTGTTGATCGTCGCGGAGGACCTGGAAGGCGAAGCGCTGGCCACCTTGGTCGTCAACAAGATCCGTGGCACCTTCAAAGCGGTCGCGATCAAAGCTCCGGGCTTCGGTGACCGGCGCAAGGCGATGCTCGGAGACATCTCGATCCTCACCGGTGGTCAGGTCATCTCCGAAGAGATCGGGCTGAAGCTGGAAACCGTCACCGTCGACATGCTGGGCCGCGCCCGCAAGGTCGTCGTCACCAAGGACGACACCACCATCGTCGAAGGTGGCGGCACCGCAGACGAGATCACGGGTCGGGTCAACCAGATCCGGGCCGAGATCGACCGCTCTGATTCCGACTACGACCGCGAGAAGCTTCAGGAAAGGCTGGCCAAGCTCGCAGGTGGCGTAGGTGTCGTCAAGGTGGGGGCCGCGACGGAGGTAGAGCTCAAAGAGAAGAAGCACCGCATCGAAGACGCCGTTCAGACCACCAAGGCCGCGGTGGAAGAGGGCATCGTGGCCGGAGGCGGGGTGACCTTGTTGCAGGCCGCCGAGGCGCTCGAGAAACTGGAGCTGCAGGGAGACGAGTCCACCGGAGCGGCCATCGTCAAGCGAGCGCTGGGTGAGCCCCTGCGGGTGATCGCGCACAACGCCGGTCTCGAGCCGGGCGTCGTGGTCGAAACCGTACGCAAGCTGGGCCCCGGCGAGGGCCTCAACGCGGCGACCGGTGAGTATGGAGACCTCTACAAAGCGGGGGTCATCGATGCAGCCAAGGTCACCCGTTCAGCCCTTCAGAACGCGGCCTCCATCGCCGGACTGTTCCTGACCACCGAGGCCATCGTGGCGGACGCTCCGGAGAAGGAGAAAGCACCGGCGATGCCGGGCGGCGGAGACATGGACTTCTAGACCACCCATCGTGAAGAAAGCCCCCGCGTAAGCGGGGGCTTTCTTTCATGTCCGGGAAACGGTCAGCGGCTCTCTTTGTGGGCCGTATGGCCCGAACACCAGCGGCAATACTTCTTGAGCTCCATGCGGTCGCGGGTGTTGTGGCGGTTCTTGCTTGTTATGTAGTTACGCCGCTTGCACTGGGTGCATTCGAGCGTCGCGTGGACGCGGCGATCGTTGGCCATCACTCACCTCGGAACGTCGATCGGGGAAAGAGCGACCAGTATAACGGGGCGCAGTACGAGCAGCCTCCAGGACTAGTCCTTGTGGGCTATGCAACAGATAGCAACGAAGGGCCATCCACCAGGGCTTTCATACAGCCGATAACTAGCTATGCGTAGATTTGGGGCGGTCCTTCTCTCGGTGTTGCTACTCGCGGTCTACCTGGCTCCCGGAGCTTCCGGCGAGCCCGTGGAGACCGGTGAGGGCCGCGGCGCGGGATGGTCCGTGGGCGTCCCCGGCGTCGGCTCGGTGACTCTGACCCCGGAAGCGGTGGCCACCGTCCCCGTGCCCTGTCCGCCCAGCCCGGAGCTGTGCGAGGACCACGAGACAAAGGAGCTGCTGGCGCAGTCGGTCGGGGACACGGTCGCCACGGCGAGCCTCCTTCGTTCCCACGCGGACGCTTACAAGGACGGGGGGGCCACGGCCAGCCTCCAGACCGTGATGGAGGGGGCGTCTGGGATCGCCCTTCCCTCGACGTGGAACACCCGAGGTTACGCCCGAGCCGAGGGAGTCTCTCTCCTCAACGGATCGATCCTGGTGGACTCCGTCGAGGCCGAGACCGTCACCGGCCTTCGCACCACCAACGGCACGGTGAAGGAGGTCAGCGCGTCGGGGGCCCGCGTGGTCAACCTGCGGCTGGCGGGAGCCCTCGCTCTGGAGTCGCTGGCGCCGATCATCCCGGATCAGCCCAACCAGGTGCTCTTCAACTCGGGCGGAATCCGGATCGTTTACTGGGAGACGAACTGGGATCCGGCCACGGGCACGACGACCGATGGCCAACCAATCTGGGTAACGAGCCTTCGGGGCACCGCCGCCCTATCGGGGATCGACATCAAGCTCGCCCAAGCCCAGAGCACCGCAAAGCCGCCCCCTCCGCCCGCCGGGCCACCGGTGGCGGGGGATGACTCGGCAACTACCGCTCAGGACAGCGCGGTGACCATCGACGTTGCGGCCAACGACAGCGACCCCGACGGTGACCTCGACCCCGCCACCGTGTCCGTAACGGGGCAGCCCGCCAGCGGAACCGTCACGTGCACCAACGGTTCGTGCGTCTACACGCCGAACCCGAGCTTCACCGGCACCGACAGCTTCACCTACCAGATCTGTGACGCGGGGGGGCGCTGTGACGCCGCCACCGTCACTATCACCGTGAGCGCGACCAGCGGTGGCGGTGGAGGCGGTGGCGGTGGAGGCACGGCTCCTGCCAACAACCCGCCGGTGGCCGAGGATGACACCGCCTCCACCACTGAGGGAAGCGCGGTGAAGATCAACCCGGTTGCCAACGACGGCGACCCCGATGGAGACCTCGACCCGTCTAGCGTGACCGTTACCCGATCTCCTGCCAGCGGCGAAGTCGTATGCGATGGCGGCACTTGCACCTACAGTCCGCGCCCTGGGTTTGTCGGCACCGACAGCTTCGAGTACCGGGTGTGTGACACAAACAACGCCTGTGACACCGCCATCGTCACCGTGACGGTCGGGTCGGGCACTCAGGGCGACACGGGTACCGGGGGTGGCAACAACCCGCCGGTCGCGGTTGACGACAACCGTGCCACCACCGCAGGCTCCTCAGTCACGGTCACGGTGGTCTCCAACGACAGCGACCCAGACGGAAACCTCGATCCGGCGACCTTGGCGATTACCCGGCAGCCGCAGAACGGATCGGTCATCTGCAAGGACGGCTCGTGCACCTATACGCCGAACCCGGGCTTCGCCGGGACCGACAGCTTCGAGTACCGCGTGTGTGACACGAACAACGCGTGTGACACCGCCACGGTGACGGTGATCGTGGGTGATGCGGGCACCGGGTCCGGCCCGGGGAACAACCCGCCCGCGGCTGCCAACGACTCGGTTTCCACCGGGCCGGGAGCGCCCGTCACGATCGTGGTCACCGACAACGACGCCGATCCCGATGGGGATCTGGATCCTTCCTCGGTGACCGTCACGGTTCCACCAGAGCACGGCGCCGTGATCTGCGATGCCGGTTCATGCACCTACACACCCGACCCCGGGTTCAGCGGCACCGACAGCTTCACCTACCGCGTGTGCGACGCTCTCGGCGCCTGCACCACCGCAGTAGTGAGCATCATGGTTCCCGGCGCACCCAACACCGACACCGACAGTGGTGACGGTGGAGGCTCCGGCCCCCAGGATGAGGAGCCCCGGAGTGATGACCAGACCCAGGATCGACCGTACCGAGACGGAACCGACGCCGAACCCGGCCCGGATGGTTCCGGCCCCGGCGGTCACGGCGGGCCCACGGCAGATCCATCATCACCCGCGCCCGGCGCTCCGACAGGACTCGACCGCCCGGTGCTGGGAGCTCCCAACGCTCCCCTGCCCTTCACGGGCGGGGATCCGGGCTTCTACGTCGCCGGTGCGCTCAACCTCTTGTTGATCGGGATGCTCCTCCTACTGATCGACCGCTTCACGAGGTCGGCCCACGCTGCGAAACCGTGTCCCGCGTGGCACAACCACGAAGAAGCACACGACAGCAAGCTCTGTGCCTACGGGGAATGGAGCTAGAGGAACCGCTTAGCGCTACTAAGAGCGGCGGAAACCTCGTCTCCTGGCTTTCGCGCCCGGCCCCCAGTCCATACGGGTGCTGGGAGCGAACTGGGTGATCGGATCCGCCGGCGAGGGCGGATCATCGTCGAAGCCAGCCCACAACTCGTCCATGCGGGTCCGCGCTTGCTGCTCGAGGTCGTCCGGAACCGGAGGAGGTGGCGGAGGCGGAGGAGGCGAGCCGCTCTGCCGTGGGATCTCGGCGGTCATGCCGGCCACCTGCACCCGAGCTTCCTCGAAGGCGCGGTCCACCTCCGCCCTCAGGTCCCCGAGGGATGAATCCATCACCGGCTGCAGGCGCAACGAGTGCCCGAGCAGGCAGAAGCCACCGACGTCTGCGACCTCGGTGCGGCATCTTGGGCAGTAGCGCTCGGACATCGTGTTCATAACCTCCCACGGGATTGTCGGTAGGAGACTCCCCCGGCTTGAGCCAGGCAAACCAACGAGCCGGACGGCAGCGGGCATCTATAGGGAAGGAAAGGGTGAAGCGTCATCCCAGGCCGCCTCGCCTCGAGCGTTTCCGTGCTGGTAGCGGCGGGTGGACTCGAACCACCGACATAGCGATTATGAGCCGCTTGCTCTGCCCCTGAGCTACGCCGCCCCGGGAGCGCCGAGCGTGGGCACGAGCGCTCTCCGAGCCCCGTCACAGAATCGAACTGTGGACCTTCTCCTTACCATGGAGACGCTCTGCCGACTGAGCTAACGGGGCCGTGGAACCGGCCGTGAGTCTAGTGGATGAGGCCCGGACCGGGATCAGCCCCGTCTAGGTGATGCCCGGTCCTGGCTCGCCAAAGAGGACATCTCGCCTAACAACCGAACGAGGGCGCGATAGAGCTCTTCGGCCTCGGCGCTGGACTCACCCACGCAGGTGGCGCCCAGCTTGCCGTAGCCCCGCAAGGCACCCAGTAGGTGCAACAAGATGCCGCTCTGCGTGCCGCGATGGAACGCAAGGCCCTGCTCTCTCACCCTGTCGACGACGGCGCTGGGGTCGAGTCCGACGTACGCCCTGGACTTCAGGTTGTCCGTCGCCACGTAACAACGGGGGCCGCGGTCGGTGACCAACCGGCCCGTGGCCTCCTCGTAGTGCCCGCGGGTGGCGAACCTCGTCATCAGGAAGGGGTGCGTGGTTCCGCCCATGCGGAGATTGATCTCGCTTAGATACACATCTCCATGTGCGGTGACGATGAAGTCCATCGCGAAGGACCCGATGACGCCCTCGGCCCCCAGCACCTCGGCGATGTTGCGAGCGTGCTCCTGGATCATCCGCCGGTATCTCTCCGAGGCCGGGAACCGGCACCCCAGATAGACCTGGTCGTCCGGCCCACCCAGCAGCTGGTCATGGGTCGAGATGATCTCTTTCGATCCATCGGGAAGGATCCGCATCTGGACACTCGGCGACTGCAGTCCCTGCTCTCGCACGAGAGCTTCGGCTATAGCGCCGCCCGCCTCCAGCTTGGGGCCGAAGGTCGCCCAGCTCTCCTCCGCCGCGCAGAACGTAGTGGGCGAGTCCACGACCTGGGGGCCGAGGGCCCGGATGTCGACGATCGCGTTGCCCTGGCCCGAGAACCCCTCGTTGAGCTTTACGACGGCCGCCTCGAGGCCGGGCTGCCGGCGGCGTAGTTCCTCCAAGGTCTCGTGCAACGCCGTCAGGCTGTAGATGTCCTCGGCCCCCGGGAGCACCGGAACTCCCGCCCGCGTGGCTACCTTGCGCGACCCACTCTTCGAGCCGAGAGCAACCAGCGAGGGATGACAACCGTAAAGGGATACCCCGGTGATCTCACCCAGCCGTGTCTCCAGAGGCGTCACGTTGAACGGAAGGATGTAGGCAGGTGGCGACTCGGTCGCCAGCTCTCGGATCCGCCGGGCGGCGTACGGGTGCTCGAGCACCTTTTCGGTCAAAGCCCGAGGGCTCTCATCGGACAGCGACATGACGAAGAGACGGTCGGCGGAGCCGGCGGGGTCGTCGAGGAAGCTGAGGTAGTAGTCGACGATGGGCTCTGCCACGCGCACCGACGTGATGTACAGCATGCGCAGCCTGGGGTTGGCGAGGAGCAGCAGCAAGCACAGCAAGCGCTCTTCGTAATGCTGGATCCCGATGATCTTGCGCAGCTCCTCGCTCGGGAACGAGATCGAGGGAAGAACTACGACGGTGCCTTCCTCTAGCTCCGAGGGGGCGTGGGGGCCGAGCTGGCGAGCCCGTGCGGCCTTCGATGCGTCCATCGGGAGGAGGGTAGCGGCAAGCCCTGGGCCCGGAATCCATGCGAGCCCTGCCCCGGCTACGGTGCGGCGACGTCTTCCCGCGAGCGTTCGATCCGCGTCATGGCCTTACCGCGCCGAACGACGCCGACCGAGATAGGCGCACCTTCATCACAGTGGTGGTGGCGGGAAGAGGATTTGAACCTCTGAAGGCATTCGCCGGCGACTTTACAGGCCGCTCCCTTTGGCCACTCGGGCATCCCGCCAGGGTACGGCGGCTAAGGATAGCGGCCCGAGACCGGGACTCCCGAGACTCCGAGCTAGAGCTAGTCGCTTCCCTCGCTGTGGCTGTGACTGTGGGTCGCGTCCTCGAGGAACTGCGCGAGAGCCGATCCCTCTTCCAGCTCGGCCTGGCCCTGCGCCTGCGGAAGCTCTAGATCGACCGGCATCGGCAGGATCCCCAGCTCGAGGCCGTTGGTCGATAGAGCCTCTTGCAGGGCGGCCTCTGCGAGACCGAATGCGCCACTGGCGGGCGACGATCCCGTAGCCCACAGAGACTCTCCAGCGAAGGTCAACTCGGAACGGTCGGGCGCGAAGCTATCGCCGAAGCGACGAGCGGCAGTTATCGCTCCGGACTCGTACTTCTTCTGACGCTTCTCGTCGGTCTTCTCGACCACGCCCTCGGCCCCCAGCACCCGTTGCTCTGCTGCCCTCAACCAGGAGACGAGGTGCTTCATCGGGTTGGTGGCGTTGACTCCCTCGGGGCCGTAGAAACCGAAGTGAACGTGCGGCGGCGTGGTGGCCGCGTTGCCCGAGTTGCCGCAGTAGCCGACGACGTCGCCGACCTGAACAGCGTCGCCGTTCCGGAAGTTGCGGTTCAGAGCGGACAGGTGAGTCAGGTACCAGTACTTGCCGTCGGGACGGTGAACGCGCGCAGTGATGCCGCCGAGGCCCCCGTCGTCCATGCTGATGGTGCCGGCTTCCGGCGCCAGGATCGGATCCCCATAGTCGCAGAAGATGTCTTGGCCCTCGTGGGTACGGATCTGTCCCGGCGCCGGGCCGTAGCGAGGCGCTCCCCAGGTGTCGATCCAGGAGGCGTTGCCGGCGATGATGAACGGTGGGTAGACCTTGCGCAC
>JAUJPD010000002.1:23625-37205 GCA_030447315.1 Actinomycetota bacterium
CTCTTCCTCTTCCTCTTCTTCTGGTTCTTCCTCGCCGCCACCGCCTCCGCCGGGCAGGGGGCCGGGGTCGTTCGTGGGGCTAGACGAGGGCTTGGGCGAACCCAGCAAGTCGGAGAGAAGGGGCGTCGGTTGCACCTGGGCCAGGGCCGCGCGGGTGAACAGCCCCGAGGGCCGCGGGAGGATCAAGACGGCCGCCATCAAGATGACGATCGCTAAGGTGAGTCGAGCGGTGCTTCTCATACGATGCTGGTTCCCCTTCGGCCCGACTTCGTGGCGTCACGATGTAGCTACTCTACGGCGTCCCCAGTCATAACTGCTCCCGGCGCCGGTCTATTCCTCTTATTAACGGCTGAAGGCCCGCAAAGCTATAGCCCGATATGACCCTTTAGGAGCGGGAGGAGCGGGAGGCGCGGGAGGAGAGACTACCGGCGTGGAGGTGGGGGCGGTGTTGTTCGCGGCAGGACGGGGCAGGCGGCTGCAGCCCTTGACCGACCGGATCCCCAAGCCCGTCTTGCCGCTTCTGGACGTCCCTCTCGCCGCCTGGGGTCTTCACGCCCTCACCACTGCAGGAAGCCCGGTGGTCGTCAACGCTAGCCATCTGGCCCCCCGGATGATCGAGGTCCTGGAGCGGCTCCCGTTCCAGGGATGGGAGCCCTTCGTCGAAGAGCCCGACGCGCTGGGCACTGCGGGCACGCTGCACGCCCTGCGACACAGGATGGGCGATCGCGTCGTGACGTATAACGCGGACGTCGTGACGGACCTTGCGATCGAGCATCTCCTCGAGTCCCACGTCCGTGCAGGAGCCGCGGCCACGGTGGCGGTTCGCTCCGTGGAAGACGCGGCCGACATGCGCCTCGACGGCGACCGCGTGGTGGGCTTCGTGGACCGCCGCAGATCACCTCACGAGGGCGGGGCGCAGTTCCTGGGGGTGGCGGTGTTCGAGCGAGCGGCCCTCGGCCTGTTGCCAGACCACCGGCCCGCCGGCCTGGGAGAGACCCTGTTGGCGACGCTGGTGGAACGGGGCCATCTCGCCGCCCACCTCCACGAGGGGTACTGGGTCGACGTCGGAACTCCGGCCGCCTACCTCAGCGTCTCGATCGACCTCTTGTACGGCCGCGCCCCCGTGCCGCCCGTTGCCGTTCCGGGAACGACCCTCCAGGTCGCGGGCGGGTTGGCCTACGTGGGGCCGGAGACAACCGTCGACCGCACGTCGCTCGGGCCCGGAGCGATCGTGCTGGCGGGAGCAGTCGTGTCGGGCGCTGCGACGATCGAGAGATCCATCGTGACCCCTGGCGCTGTCGTCCCGGCCGGGTCGAACCTGCGGGACACCGTATGGCTGGACCCCGGCGTCGCGCATGCGCTTTGAGACAGAACCGGCGGTGAGGGCCCATTCTGCGCGCGGGCGCCACTCGCGCCCGGCGGACAGGCTGGAGCGGGGGCCGGGGAGCTAGAAGAGGGAGCGTTCGGCCAGCTCGGTGACCAGCCTCGGGTAGACGAAGACCGCCACGAGGGCCGCCGCGGCCAGTCCCATGGCGACGCGCAGCACCGCCGGCACCTCCACGGGCTCGGCGAGCTCCGCTTTCTCGAAGAACATCTTCTTGACGACCGCCAGGTAGTACCAGGCCGCCACCACCGCGTTCAGGCCCATGACGATAGCCAGCAGATAGGACTGCGCTTCGATAGCCGCCAGGAACACGAACACCTTGGCCCAGAACCCGGCCATGGGCGGGGTCCCGGCGAGCGAGATCAGAAAGCCCGCGAGCAGCGTCGCCAACACCGGGCTTCGCTGCCACAGTCCTGAGTAATCCTCGATGAAGTAGCTGCCACCCCTACGCGCGAACGCGACCGCCGCGGCAAACGCGCCCGCGTCCATGATCCCGTAGATGGCGAGGTAGATCACCGCCGACTGGAAGGCTTGCTCGTTGGACGCGGTGGCACCGGGCTCGATGAGGGCAAGGGCGACGAGCACGTAGCCGGACTGGGCGATCCCCGAGTAAGCGAGCAGCCGGATGATGTGGGTCTGGCGGAGGGCGATCATGTTCCCGACCGTCATGGTCAGGATCGCCAGCAGGGCGAAGATCGGACGCCACGTGTCGGCGACATCGGGGAAAGCCCGGAACATGAGCACGATGAGGCCGACGAACCCGCCGATCTTCGAGATCGTCGACAGGAACGCCGCTACGGGAGAGGGAGAGCCCTCGTAGGTGTCGGGGGCCCAGAAGTGGAATGGGACGGCCGAGATCTTGAAGGCGAATCCCACCACGATGAAGAACACGCTGAGGACGATCAGTGGCTCGTCTGCTGCGGTGAGCTTCGCACGGATGCCCTCGAGCAACAGCTCTCCGGTCGCTCCGTAAGCAAGCGACATCCCGTACAGCATCACGGCCGAAGAGAGCACGCCGAACAAGAAGAACTTCAACGCGGCCTCGTTGGACTTGGCGTCTCCCTTGCGAAGCCCGGCCATGATGAAGCCCGGTATGGAGATGAGCTCGATCGCGATGAAGATCGTTACGAGATCACGCGCGCTCGACATCACGACCCCGCCGAGCAGCGAGCACAGCATGAGGAAGTAGTACTCACCCTGGTAGTAGCGGCCGACCCTGAAGTAATGGAACGAGATCGCCAGGATCAAAAGACCGAGGACGCAGAAGACGCCCTTGAACAGCAGCGCGAACCCGTCGACCTCGAAGGCCCCGGCCAGGGTAAGGCGGTTGCCTGCACCGATCAGAGAAACGATGGCGGCGAGGGTCCCGATGATGCCCGCTGCCGACAGCGGCATGGCGAGCCACTTGGCGTCGTCGGGAAGGAACAGGTCCGCCACCAACACGATGCAGGCCGTGGCGGCGAGCACCAACTCGGGTGCTATCGCGTGCCAGTCGACGGCTGCCGCGGTCGCTCCTACCTGTTGTGCCAGTTCCATCATGGGCGCGTCAGCCACCCCCGCCGAGCAGGCCGACGAGCGTCTGCACCGCGTCGTCCGTCACGCCCAGCAGCAACTTCGGATACACGCCGGCGGCCAGGATGAGCACGAGGAGAGGCGCCCACGCCATCCACTCGAGACGGACGACATCATGGATGCCGCGGCCGTCGGCGAACTTCTCGGGCACACGGCCCTGGGCCACCCGCTGGACCGTCCACAGCAGATAACCGGCGGTCAGCACGGTGCCGACACCACCTCCGACCATCAGCACCCGGAAGAGGGGCTCGCTGAGGCCCGGGTGCGGTTGATAGGAGCCGAGCAGCGCCAACATCTCGCCCCAGAAACCCGCCAGCCCCGGCAAGCCGAGCGAAGCGATCGCGGCATAGGTGAACAGCGTCCCGAAGCGGGGGATCTGCTGAAGCATGCCTCCGAGGTCGGCGATCTCGCGCGTGTGATAGCGCTCGTGCATCGAACCCGCCAGGAAGAAGAGCATCCCGGTGATCAGCCCATGAGCGACCATCCCGAAGATGGCGCCGTTGATCCCCTCGTCGGTAAGCGTGGCGATACCCAGCATGACGAATCCCATATGGCCGACCGAAGAGAACGCGATCAGTCGCTTGAGATCGGTCTGGGCGAAGCAACAAAGAGCCCCGTAGATGATGGCGATAACCGCCAACACGCCGATGATCGGTGCGTAGTTGATCGCGGCATCCGGAAGGATCGGCAACGCGATCCGGATGAACCCGTAGGTGCCCATCTTCAGCATGATGGCGGCCAGCAGGACGGAACCGACGGTGGGGGCCTCGGTGTGCGCATCGGGCAGCCAGGTATGGAACGGCCACATGGGGACCTTGATCGCGAACCCCAAGAAGAGGCCGAGGAAGGCGACGTTCTGGAAGAGCTCGGAGCCGAAGGGGGCCGCGTCGCGCAAGGCGATCATGTCGAAGGTGTGGGGCTCCGACTTGAAGTAGATGGCCAGGAATCCCAGCAACATGAAGATCGAGCCGAACAACGTGTAGAGGAAGAACTTGACCGCCGCGTACTCCCGACGTGGCCCCCCCCAGATCCCGATCAGGAAGTACATCGGCACCAGCACGATCTCGAAGAAGATGAAGAACAAGAGCAGGTCCAAGGCGATGAACGAGCCGTTCATGCCGGTCTCTAGCAACAGCACGAGCGCCATGAATGCCTTGGGCTTCCCGGGGGCCGGGATGTGGAACCACATGTAGATCGTGCACAGGAACGAGACGAGCACCGACAAGACCAACAGGGGCAGGGACATGCCGTCCACGCCTATGTGGTAGCGAGAGTTGATCTGCGAGATCCACTCGGCGTTCGCCTCGAGCTGGATGTCTCCGGCCCGGCTGAAGTCGAACTGCGTGAGCAGGACCAGACCCACGAGCAGTGCCAGACCGGCGAACACCGTGCCGATCATCTTTATGAGGCGGTCGTTGTCCGGTGGAACGAAGAGCAAGACGATCGCACCAAGCGCCGGCAGGAACGTTGCCAGGCTCAGCCCCCAACCGTTATCGAACCACTCCATTGCCCTCGGACCCCTTCCTCTAAGTCAGCGCGAAGAGCGCGACGAATACGGCCACGGCGCCAAAGAGCACCGCGGCATAGCCCTGGATGTTTCCCGACTGGATGTAGCGGAGCAGGCCTCCCGATGCTCCCGTGAGCCCCGCGGCGCCGTTGACCGCGAAGTCCACGATCTGTTGGTCGATCACCGCATAGGTGGGCTGCGCGGCGGCGATGGTTCCGGCTGCGACCCCGTTGACGACGCCGTCGAGGACCTTCTGGTTGCTCCAATAAGTGGCGCGAGCAAGCTTGTACTGCACGGGCCGGACCACGCCCTTCATATAGAAGTCGTCGAGGTAGTAGCGGTTGGCGGCGAAACGGTACGCCCAGGCGAAGGGACCTCCGAGCAGGTCGACGTCCCACCGCTTTCGCAAGAAGAGCATGAGGCCGAGAACGATCGCTCCGACCGCGACCACCGTGGCCAGTACCGGGAGGATGACGTTGTAAAGAGTCTCGAAACCATGATGCTCTTCTCCGGGAACGTTGATCCAGTTCTTGAATGGTCCGATCACCGGGAAGCCGAGGAACCCGACGACGACCGCGGCGCCCGCCAGGATCCACAGCGGGGTCACCATCGCGCCCCCGGCCTCGTGCGGGGTTCCGTGGCCGCGGTACTCGCCCCAGAACGTCTTCACGCACGCACGGGTCATGTAGAGAGCGGTGAGGAAGGCGGTGATGCCACCCGAGATCAGAACGAACCAGGCCGCGGCACGCCCGCCTTCGCTGCCGGCCCGCAGCGCGCCGCCGATGATCTCGTCCTTCGAGAAGAACCCCGCCAGCGGAAAGATCCCGGCCAGCGCGAGCGAGCCGATGATGAAGGTCTTGAACGTGTGCGGCATGTACTTCCTCAGCCCGCCCATATCGCTCATGTTGTTGCTGTGCACGGCGTGGATCAGCGATCCGGCCCCCAGGAACAGCAAGGCCTTGAAGAAAGCGTGCGTGAAGAGGTGGAAGATCGCGGCGGTGTAGGCGCCGACGCCGAGGGCAGCCATCATGTAGGCGAGCTGCGAGATGGTCGAGTACGCGAGGACCTTCTTGATGTCGTCTTGGACGAGGGCCAGGATGGCGGCGAGAAGCATCGTGATCCCAGCGATGACCGCGATCACATCGAGGGCCGGCGTCGCGTGCTCGAAGACGAGGAACATACGAGCCACCATGTAGATCCCGGCCACGACCATGGTGGCGGCGTGGATCAGGGCGCTCACGGGTGTCGGTCCCGCCATCGCATCCGGAAGCCACACATAGAGCGGGAATTGGGCGGATTTGCTGACGGCTCCCCCGAACATCAGCAGCGCCGCTATCGTCAGCGGCGCCCCACCGATCTCGCCCACTTCGGCCAGGTGGTTGAGCTCGAAGATGTTGAAGGTATGGCCGATGAAGAACATCGCGAAGATCCCGAACAGCAGCGACATGTCGCCGACGCGGTTCGTGATGAATGCCTTGATGCCGGCCGAGGAGTTCTCCTTCTCTTCCCAGTAGTGGCTGATCAGGAAGTAGGAGCACACCCCCACCAGCTCCCAGCCTACGAACAGTTGCATGAGGTTGTTCGCGATCAGCATGAAGAGCATGGAGCCGGTGAAGAGAGACAACATCGCGTAGAAGAACGTGTAGCGCTTGTCGTCGTGCATGTACTCGGTGGAGTAGATGTGCACCAAGAGCGAGATCATGGTCACGACCACGAACATCACCGCGGTGAGGAAGTCGTAGTGCATCCCGAACTCGAGCTTCAGGCTCTCGCCTCCGGCGAACTCGAACCATGTCCAGGTCTTCTGGACGAACCCTTTCCCGGCCGCCAGCTCGAAGAACCCGAATAGCGAGATAAGAAGCCCGATCCCCACCGCACCGATACCGACCGTGTGGCCCTTGCTCTTCATCTTCTTACCGAAGAAGAGGATCACGAAGAAGGAGAGCACCGGGAGCAACGGAACCAGCCATACGACGTTGCCGAGGACGCCCGTCGCCGCGTGCTCGGCCGTCTCGCCGTGCCCACCGCCACCATGCTCCTGCGCGAGCTGAAGTAGTGCATTCATCGCCCGATCACCACTTCATGTAGGACATCTCGTCCACGTCGACGGTTTGGCGGTTGCGGAACAGCAAGATGACGATGGCGAGCCCGACCCCGACCTCGGCCGCCGCTACTGCGATGACGAACAACGCGAACACCTGACCGCCCACGCCTTCGCTCCCGAAGAAGGCAGAGAAGGCCACCAGGTTGATGTTGACCGCGTTGAGCATCAACTCGATCGACAGAAGGACGAGCACCGCGTTCTGACGAGCCAAGACGCCGTACACCCCCACGGAGAACAGCAGAGCGGACAGAACGAGGAAGTAAGAGATCGGCATCAGGACGTTCCCTGGGAGGTTTCCAACCCACCCCGGTCCCGGCGCGCTATGACGACGGCACCGACCAGGGCGGCGAGCAACAAGACCGAGACGACCTCGAACGGCAACACGAAGCGGCTGAAGATCTCGGCCCCCACCTCTGCGGAGCTCGTGCCGCTCTCGCGTGCGAAGTTGACCCTCTTGCCCTCGAACGCGCCCACCATGATCCAGCTGCTCACCCCGAACATCCCGCCTGCGACGAGCGCAGCGAGGCCGCGCTGATCGTTGTCGAACTCACCGCTGCCGATCGGCGCCCGTGTAAGCATGAGCCCGAAGAGCATCAACACGATGATGGCGCCCACGTAAACCAGAACCTGCACCCACGCCACGAACTCCGCGAACAACATGATGTACATCGCGGCCGCGCCCATCAGGGTGACGACCAGATAGAGGGCCGCGTGCACCACGTTTCGGGTCGTGACGACGCGGATCGCGGACACGCCCATCGCGATCGCGAGGATCCAGAAGATGACCTCCTGCCACGTCTCCGCCATCAGGACTGCTTCCTGGCGCGCTCGGCCTTGACCCGCGCGGCCTTCGCCCGGCCCTGGGCGACGGCGTCGCTGGACCCCTTGGCTTTCTCTTCGGCCAAGACACGCTCGAAGACCGCATCGGGATCGTCGCCCGCCGCGGCCGGGGCTGTGGCCGCAGGCTCTGCGCTCACGCCGGCGCCTGCTTGCTCGGGCGCGGGGGCGGGGTCGCTCGCCTGCGCCGTCGGAGAATCGGCGGGTGTCGGCGCCGGGTCGGACGCCTCCGCCGCGGGAGCCTCGTCCGAGGCCTGGTCGCCGGCGGCAGATGCTTCGGCGTCCGTCGGCGCAACCAGGACCCGGGTCGGGCTGGATATCGGCAGCTTCAGGGGCGCCCGAGGGCTCTTGAGGAGCGGGATGACCCTTGGTGGGAGCGGAGGGAACCATCTTGTCGGTGGCGATGGGAGTGGGGGCCGCGCTTGATCCGCGGGCGGCCTTCACTCGAGCGACCTTGGCCCGGGCTTCCGCGACCTGCGGCGACGATCCCTTCTCCAGTTGCTCCTGGAGGACCTGCTCGTAGACGGCCTCCGGGTCCTCGGTCGGCGAAAGAGCAACCGGCTGAGCGACCTCCTGTGGGACCTCCACGTTGGGGCCGGGACTCTCCTGGTATTGGGCCTTCTGCTCGTCCGACAGCCCATCGCCGGTCGCGGACGCGCCCTTCTCCTGCTCGGTCTGACCGGAGGGGCTCGCATCAGAAGAGGCTCCAGGGGTCGTGTGGGGGCTTCCGCCGGCCTCCACCGCAGCGGCTTCTGCGCCCGTCTTGCGCTCGGGTTCCGTAGTGGTCGCAGCCTTGTCGTGCTCGGGCCGGTCGAACGCCTCGGGAGAAGCGGCCTCGCTCGCCGACTTGAGCCCTTCCGGCTGCACCGTGTCGCCTTGAGTGGCAACGGCGGCCTCGGGTTTGCCCTCTCCCGCCGGGGCTCTCTCCTCGGTCGCCTGGGCGCGACCTTCGGCTTGCGGAGCCTTGACCTCGCCGGCTTGTTCCTGGGACTGCGTGGCCGCCGGCTGGGGAGGAGCGGCCGTCGCGGCCGCGGCCGGCTGGCGCTGTGCTTGCTCGGGACGCTCGGCTGCGGCCGTGGCCGCGGCCGGAGGCGACGGGCGCTGCGCACTCCCGGGTCCCGCCGCGCCTGCGGCCGTCGCGGGCGATCCAGTGGCGGCGGGCGAACCCGGAACCTCCGCCCCTGCTTCGAGCTCCGGGGGAGGAAGAACCGTGGCCATCCAGTCCGACAAACGCTCCTTCTCATGGGTGAGCTCGCGGATGTCGTATTCCGAGTACTCGAACTCGCGGCTCCAGAACAGCGCGTCGTAGGGGCAGACCTCGACACATATCCCGCAGTACATGCACAGCGCGTAATCGATCGCGAAACGATCGAGCACATTGCGCTTGCGCGGCCGGCCCCCTTCGCGCTTGGGCGGAAGGGTCTCTTTGTGAGAGTCGATGTAGATACACCAGTCGGGGCATTCGCGGGCGCACAGCATGCAGACGGTGCAGTTCTCTTCCTTGAGCGCGATCACGCCGCGGGTGCGGGCGGGAAGATCCTGCTTCTCATCCGGATACTGGATCACGACGTTGTGCTTGAAGAGGTGCTTGATGGTGACCTTCATGCCCTTGAGCAATCCGATCCCGTAGCCCATCTTGCGAGCCTTCTTCAGGCGCCTCGCATCCTCCAGCTTGCGCTCTTCGGTGGCCACTACCTCAACGCCTCCGGCGCGTACAGGACCCACGCCCCCGCGACCAGGATCAGAGCGAGGGTCACCGGGATCAGCACCTTCCACGCGAACTTCTGCAGTTGGTCCTCACGAAGGCGCGGGAAGGTCGGCCGGATCCAGAGGAACAAGAACACCATGAAGGCGGTCTTGAGCGTGAACCAGACGAAGCCCGGGATCACCTCGAGGACGCCGAGAGGAACGATCGGCTGGTAACCGCCCAGGAACAAGGTGGCCCCGATCGCCGCGAAGGCGACCAGGTTGGCGACCTCGGGGAAGAAGAAACTGAAGATGAAACGCATCCCGGAGTATTCGGTGAAGGCTCCCGTGATGATCTCGGACTCGGCCACCGGCATGTCGAAGGGAGGGCGGGTGAGCTCGGCCACGCTGGCCATCGTGAAGACGAGGAAAGCGATGAGTCCGATCCCGGGGGGCCATATCAAGAAGGGCCAGTTCTGAGCTTCGACGATGTCGACCAACGAGAGGCTGCCGGACAGCATCACTACCACCGCGGCAGACAGCACGATCGGCAACTCGTAAGCGATGAGCTGAGCCCCGGCGCGAAGCGCGCCGATCAGTGCGTACTTGTTGGCGCTGGACCAGCCCGCCATCAGGATGCCGATCGTCGAGACCGAGGAGATGGCCAGGAGATAGAAGATCCCGACGTCGAGGTCCTCGACGATCAAGGAGCGATCGACCGGGATGACGAGGTAGACCATCACCGCCGGCACGAAGATGGCGAAGGTCGCGAGGCTGAAGACCCGGCGGTCGGCGCGCTCGGGGATGATGTCTTCTTTGTAGAGGAACTTCAGGCCGTCGGCGAGAAGCACCGCCCACCCGTGGAAGCCACCGGGATACATCGGCCCGAGTCGGTGCTGGAGGTGCGCCATCACCTTGTGCTCGGCGTAGCCGGCCACCAGGGTCATCGTCGGTACGATCGCGAGGATGACGCCGATCTTCACGAGCAGGATCTGCCACGCCGTCAGCGTGATCTCGGGGATCATCTAGCGCGCACCTCTACCTGAGCCCTTGATGACCTTGGCGCGCCGGCCGGTGCGCTTGTCATCGGTCGATGTCTCCTAGCACGAAGAAGAACGAGCCCAGGATCGCGATCATGTCGGCGACCATCTGGCCCTTGAGCACGTGCGGAAGGACGGACACGTTGTTGTACGAGGGCGTCCTGATCTTGAGGCGGTATGGCCTGCGATCGCCGTCCGAGATCAGATAGAAGCCGAGCTCGCCCAGCGGGTTCTCGGTCCGCACGTAGACCTCTCCTGCGGGGGCCTGGATGACCCGCGGAACCTTCCCCATAATCGGTCCTGACGGCATCGCCTCGATCGCTTGCTCGACGATCTTGGCGGATTCCACGACCTCTCGCACCAGTACCCAGAACCGGTCGAAGCAGTCGCCGTTGGGAGCGGACTGGACCTCGAAGTCAAAGCGGTCGTAGACGAGATACGGCTCGTCCTTGCGCACGTCGAAGTCGATCCCCGAGCCGCGCGCGATCGGCCCGGACACGCCGTAGTTATAGGCGATCTCTTTGTCGAGGACACCGACGTCGATCGTGCGCTGCTTGAATATCTCGTTGCCCACGAGCAGGTCCTCGTACTGGTCGAGTCGCGCCATGACCTGGCGAACGCCCTTAAGGGCCTGGGCGAAGAAGCCGCGCGGAACGTCCTCGCGTATGCCCCCTGGACGGAAGAACCCGAAGTGCATCCGCCCGCCCGTGGCCATCTCGAGCGCGAGCTGGATGTCCTCGCGCTCGCGGAAGGCGAAGAAGGTAGGCGTGATCGCGCCCAGCTCAGCCCCGAAGGAAGCGAAGAACATGAGGTGGTTGAGGATCCGGTTCATCTCGAGCATCACGACGCGCATGTATTGAGCCCGCTCGGGAACCTCGATCTCCATGAGCTTCTCGAGACACAGATGCAACGGAAGCTCGTTGTTGATCCCGGAGAGCCAGTCCATCCGGGACACGAGGTTGGTGATCTGGCGGTAGTCGCGCGCCTCGACCAACTTCTCGTAGCCGCGGTGCATGTAGCCGATGATCGGCTGTGCGTCGACCAGGACCTCGCCGTCGATGGTGGCCAGGAGACGGAAGACGCCGTGGGTCGCGGGGTGCTGGGGGCCGACGTTCAGGACCATCTGCTCGGTCTCGAGGTTGGCGCCCGAAACGATCTTGGCTATCTCAGCCGGATCGTGGACCGGCGTCCGGTCCCCCACGCGCTGCTGGTCGATCGCCATCATCGGCCTCCCGCGGCAGCTTCTTCGGGATCTTTCGCCCCCGGCCAGTCCTTGACCATCCGGCTGGGCAGCTTGAACGACTTGAGGAGAGGGCGCCCTTCGAAATCTTCCGGAAGGTACAGGTTGCTGAGGTTGGGGTGACCGTCGAAGTCGATACCGAACATCTCGTGGGTCTCACGTTCGTGCCACAACGCCCCCGCGAAGACACGGTTGATAGACGGACACACCGGGTCGGCAGGATCTACCGGCACGTGGATCGTGACGTGGAGGACGTGGTCGGGCGAATACAGGTGGATCAGCACCTCGAGAGGGTGAGGCTTGTCCTCGGCGTCTTCGGGACCGAAGGCCGAGCGGTCCACGCCGGACAAGAAGGTGAAGAAGCGGAACCGCAGACCCGGCGCATCCCGCAAGAAGGTCACCAGCTCGACCAGGTCATGGGGCTGCACGATGACGTCCAGGTGACCATGGTTGATGCGCAGGTCCTTCAGCCTGGTGCCGAAGTCGCTATCCAGACGCTCGCGCACATGGCCGACGTCGCCCCTTTCGATCACCGGCATAGGCCTAGATGCCTCCTGCGAGCCCCGGCTGCGGGATATGAGGCACCGGGATCTGCTGGCTCCCCCACTTCTCGCGCGGGTCCTCGTTAGAGATCTTCTCCTGAAGCCGGATGACACCCTGCAGCAGGGCCTCGGGCCGGGGTGGACATCCCGGCACGTACACGTCTACTGGGATGATCTGGTCGACGCCCTTGGTGACGCAGTAGGAGTCCCAGTAAGGACCGCCGCAGTTGGCGCAGGAGCCCATGGAGATCACGTACTTGGGCTCCGGCATCTGGTCGTAGATGCGCAAGATGGGGGCCGCCATCTTGTCGGTGACCGTGCCGGCGACAACGAGCAGATCGGACTGGCGCGGCGACGCGGGGAACGGGATCACGCCGAAACGGATGATGTCGAACTTGCTCCCGATCGCGGCACCCATCTCGATGCCGCAGCAGGCGAGACCGAACTGCATCATCCACAGCGAGTACTTGCGGCTCCAGTTGAGCGCCCACGAGACCGGCTTGGGCAGCTTGACCTTCTCGATCACAGCCATTCGAGGACCCTTTTCTTCACGGCGTAAAGCAAAGCGAGGGCCAGGATCCCGATGAAGATAACCATCTCGACGAAGGCGGCCGTTCCCAGCTCCTCGAAAACGATCGCCCAGGGGAACAGGAACACGGCCTCGACGTCGAAGACCACGAAAAGCAGGGCGAAGATGTAGTAGCGGACGTTGGACTGGCTCCATCCGTGTCCGATCGGGTCGATGCCCGACTCATAGGTGGTCAGCTTGGCGGTGGTTGGATGGTTCGGACGGACGAGGCGGGACAGCTGCAGGGTCGCCGCCACCAGGACGGTGCCGACGATAGCGAAGATCCCGATCGTGACGTACTGGCCGAAGTAACCCTCAGGCACGTCTGAAGCTGCTCCCTGCTCGCGTCGAGTAACCGGCGTGGTGGTCGAGGGTCCAGGTCCGTTGCTCGAACCCTGTGGCCCTCGCGAAAGCCCTGGATACCCGGCGAAAACTAACATGCAGCCATGCGATATCCCTGACTTCGTTCGCTCGTGAAGCGACCGCGTTCGAGCACAGGTGCGGCTCTAGGATGACGCTCATGGAGCAGCCGACGACGCCGCGGATCGATGCAAGATCGGCGATCGGGTCGGGTTTCTCGTCTCTTTGGAAACCGCCGTTCCGGCCCCTGCTCGTGATCGCCCTGTTCGTCTCCTTGGTGTCGAACACGCTGCCGGTCCGGGGCGACCAGGTGGCACTGTGGACGGAGTTGATCCTCATCGTGATCGGGTTGTACCTGCAGATAGCGGTGACGCTGGCGGCCGCCGATCCCAACCCGACGCCGAGCGTCGACGTGTGGATGAAGCAAGCCTTTGCCCGGCGCTGCTTCTGGAGATACTTCGCCACATCGATCCTGGTGGTGCTGGCCGTTGTGATCGGCAGCATCGGGCTCATCGTCGGCGGTTTCATCGTGGGTGGCATGGTCGCCCTGGCCGACCCGGTTGTCGTGCTGGAGCAGAAAGGGCCCGTGGCGTCCATCGCTCGAAGCGCCGAGCTGGGCCGCCCCGTGAGAGGGACCCTCATCGTGATCTTCGGCCTGTTGGTCTTGATCCCGGGTCTCTCGATACAGATCGGGAGCTTGGTGTGGGACCTGCCCACCCTCTCCGGACCGCTGTGGCCCG
>JAUJPD010000002.1:37305-43367 GCA_030447315.1 Actinomycetota bacterium
GGGCTCCAGAAGAGGCCGAGGACGATCGTGGCGACCGCGGTGAATCCGATCACTCCCACCGCAAGGGGGCCGGGGCGAAGGGGGGGCCGGGGCTCGTCGGGTTCTTGCATGTACATCACGACCATCACCCGCAGGTAGAAGAAAGTCGCGATCGCGCTCGTCAGGACCCCGACGACGGCCACCCACGAGTAGCCGGCCTCGATGGCGGCGCCGAACACCACCAGCTTGCCGACGAACCCGGACGTGATGGGGACGCCGGCGAGCGAGAGCAGGAACAGGGTCAAGGCACCCGCCAGAAGTGGGTTCTCGTAGAACAACCCCTTGTGTTGGACGAGCCTGGTGCGGTGCTCGTCGCTACCTCCGATCACCGACAGGATCGCGAAGGCCCCCAGGACGGTCAGGCCGTAGGTGGCCAGGTAGAACAGGGATCCGGAGACACCGCGGTCGTTGGCCGCGATGACACCCGTGAAGATGAAGCCCGCATGGGCTATCGATGAATAAGCGAGCATGCGTTTGAGGTCCTCTTGGACCACCGCGAGCACCGAACCGACGGCCATCGTCAGCACCGCCAGCCCGATCACCAGCGGTCTCCACTCCCATCGCAGTTGGATCAGAGCGCTTTCCAGTAACCGAAGGATGGCGGCGAAGGCGGCCAGCTTGGAGCCGGCTGCCATGAATCCGGTGATGGGCAAGGGGGCTCCTTGATATGCATCCGGCGTCCACATGTGGAACGGCACCGCGGCCACCTTGAAGCCGAGCCCGACCATCAAGAACCCCGCCGCCAGCACCATCAACCCGCTCTCTTGTGAGGGGGCCGAAGCAAGGAAGCCGAAGACACCGCTGACACCGGTCGCTCCGCCGCTCTGGTACAGGTTGGTCGTGCCGCTGGCCCCGAACGCGAGCGCGATGCCGAGCAAGAAGAACGCCGACGAGAAGGCGCCGAGCAGGAAGTACTTCATCGAGGCCTCTTGTCCCACGAGGGACCGCCTCCGGAATCCGACCAGGACGTAAAGAGCCAGCGAGAACGTCTCGAGGGCCAGGAACATCATGATGAGGTCGGCCGCTCCCGCCATCAGCATCATCCCGGCGACCGCGAACAACACCAAGGCGTAGAACTCCGACTCCTCGACGTCTTCTCTGATCAAGTAGTCGCGCCCCAACCACACCGTCAGGAGGCCGAAGCTTGCGAGCACGATCTTGATGAAGGTGGCGAAGCCGTCCAGAGCGACCATGCCGGACAGCTGCAGCTCCGTCTGGCCCCAGACCCGCGCGGCGAGCACGATCGAGATGCCCAGCCCGAGGGTTGCGAGCAGAGGCAGATAGGCGTTTCCGGCGCGGTCTCCGACGAATGCATGGGTGACCAGGATCACCAGCGCCGTAAGGCCGAGGACGATCTCGGGCGCGATCGCACCCAGCTCCACGTTCGGGGACACGAACTCACCCATCTACTTCCCACCCCCTTGCACCGAGGCGGTCTCCGGCCGCACCGTGGACCGGTTGAACGTGTCCACCACCCGCTGGGCTGAAGGCTCGATGCGCTCGAGGAAGGGCTTCGGGTACACCCCGATGAAAACGATCAGCGCGACGATGGGGGCGAGCATCGCCAGCTCGCGCGGGTTCAGATCCGGCAGGGACCGGTTGGCTTCGTTGGTGACCTCGCCGTGAAATACGCGCTGGTAGGACCACAAGAGATAGATCGCGGCAAGAACGACGCCGAACGCGGCGGGAACGACCCACCAGCGGTAGGTGAAGAAGGTACCCAGGAGTATCAAGAACTCGCCGACGAAACCGCTCAGGCCCGGCAGACCGAGCGACGACAGGGCAACCAGCAAGAAGATCCCCGCGAAGACCGGGACCGTCTTGGCGAGGCCACCGAAATCGGCGATCTGGCGCGAGTGGCGGCGGTCGTACAGCGCGCCGACGAGCATGAACAGAGCACCACTCGACAGCCCATGACTCACCATCTGCAAGATGCCTCCGCTCATGCCCTGCACGCTCCCGACGAAGATCCCCAGCGTGACGAAACCCAGATGAGCGACCGACGAGTATGCGACGAGCCGCTTGAGATCTCTTTGCATGGTGGCAATGAGCGCGCCGTAGATGATCCCGACGATCGACAGCCCGACGATGATGGGGGCCAGGTCGCGGGCAGCGTCCGGGAACAACGGGATCGCGAATCGGATCAATCCGTAAGCGCCCAGCTTCAGCAATACCCCTGCCAGCAGCACCGATCCGGCGGTGGGGGCCTCGGTGTGGGCATCGGGCAGCCACGTGTGCAGCGGCACCAGCGGAACCTTCACCGCGAAAGAAGCGAAGAACCCGAGGAACAACAGCCGCTGCACGTCCAGCGTCAAAGGCGTATCTAACAGCTCCACGTAGCTGAAGGTGGGACCACCCGGCGCCTGGAAGTACAGATAAACGATCGCCACCAGCATCAACAGCGAACCCACGAGCGTGAAGAGGAAGAACTTCATCGCGGCATAGATCCGGCGTCCGTAGCCCCACATCCCGATGAGGAAGTACATCGGCACGAGGCTGGCCTCCCAGAACAGATAGAAGAGGAACATGTCGAGAGCCACGAACACGCCCAGCAAGCCTGTTTCGAGCGCGAGGAAGAAGATGAAGTAAGGCTTGGCCCGCTTGGTCACCGACCAGGATGCCAGTACGCCGAGTGGCATCAAGAAGGTGGTCAGCATGACCATCCACAAGCTCACGCCGTCGATCCCCGTGATGTAGCCGATGCCCCATTCGGGGATCCACTGGAGCGATGAACCGAGCTGGAACTGCTCCTGGGCACTGGGGTCGAACTGGCCAAGGACGCCCAAGGAGATCACGAAGGTCACCAGCGTCACGCCCAGCGTCACGTATCTCAACGCGTCGAGTCGCTCTTTCGGGATGAACGCAAGCAAGAGGATTCCGGCGAGCGGAGCGAAGATGACGAGGTCGAGGACAGGCAGATCCTCCATCACAGTCCCACCCTCACCAACTGGATCACCAAGATGACCACTGCTCCAGATAGGAAGACCAGCGCGTAGTTGCGGACGTAGCCGGTCTGTATGCCGCGCAGGTTCTCCGAAGCTCTGGCTACCAGCCGCCCCGTTCCCGTCACGATCCCGTCGACGTAACGCGGGTCGAAGACGTTGGCGAGATAACTCGACAACGCCTTGCCGGGAGCAACGATCCCGTATCCATAGATCCGGTCTATGTAGAACTTGTCGCGAGCGGCATCGACCAGCCCCGGCGCCCGCGAGTAAGCCTTGCGTCTCCTGAGCGAAGAGGCCCTCGACAAGTACACCGCCCGTGCCAGCGCTATGCCCAGCGCGCCCGCGACGAATGCCAGACCCCCCAGCACCCATGCGATCGCGCCCTCGGGTACTTGAGCCTCCCCCACTACCGGCTCGAGGAAGTGTTCGAGGGTCAGAACCCCAGGAAGGTTGATGACTCCGCCGACGACCGACAGGATCCCCAACGGGATGAGAGCCGCGGCCATGGTCGGCGGCACGTCGTGGACGTGGACGCCCTCGGGGACCTTCAGGGGCCCTTCGAACACCCGGAAGTAAAGCCGGAACATGTAGAACGCGGTCAGGAACGCGGTTAGAACGCCAACGGCCCACAAGACGTATCGGCCGTCCGCCCAGGCCGCCGCCAGGAGCGCGTCCTTGGAGAAGAAGCCAGCGAACGGGATGATCCCGGAGATGGCGAGACATCCCATCAGGAACGTCGTGCCGGTGATCGGCATCGCCTTGCGCAAGCCACCCATCTTCCGCATGTCGACCTCTCCCGCCAGCGCATGCATGACGGCACCTGCACCCAGGAACATCAACGCCTTGAAGAAGGCGTGAGTGACCAGGTGGAAGATCCCGGCGGAATACGCGTGCGCTCCCTGAGCCAAGAACATGTAGCCGAGCTGCGAGATCGTCGAGTACGCGAGCACCTTCTTGATGTCGTACTCGAAGCTGGCCATCACCGCCGCCCACAGCGCGGTCGCGGCTCCCACAACACCGACCACCAAAAGAGCGACCTCGCCCGAAGCCTCGAACACCGGGCTCAGCCGCGCGACCATGTAGACGCCGGCGGTCACCATGGTGGCGGCGTGGATGAGGGCCGAGACCGGCGTGGGACCCGCCATCGCATCGGGCAGCCACACGTACAGAGGGATCTGGGCGCTCTTTCCGGTGGCGCCCCCGAAGAGCAACAGAGCGATCGCGGTGGCGACGCCCGCGCTCATGGCGCCGGCCTCGGCATTGATCGCCACCATGCTGAGGCTCCCCACGGTCGCGACCAACAAGAAGATGCCAAGAAGGAACGAGAAGTCACCGACGCGATTGACGATGAAGGCTTTCTTGGCGGCATCCGCGGCTGAGGGTTTCTCGAACCAGAACCCGATCAAGAGATAGGAGCACAGACCGACACCTTCCCAGCCGACGAACAGAAGGAGCAGGTTCTCGGCGAGGACCAGGATCAGCATGAAGGCGACGAAGAGGTTCAGATAGGCGAAGAAGCGTGAGTAGCGGGCATCTCCGTGCATGTAGCCGATCGAATAGACGTGGATCAGCGTTCCCACTCCGGTGACCACCAGCAACATAACCGCGGACAGTTGATCGACCAGCAGGTCGAAACCCACCGAGAAGTCGCCGACGGTGATCCAGTCGAAGAAACGATGGCTTTCCGCCGCCTCGTGACCCGCAGCGACCACCGAACCGAAGGTGATGATGGATGCGAGGAACGCACCACCGATGGCACCGGACGCGATGACACCGGCAAGGCGATCGATGCGCTTACCGAAAAGCATCAGGAAGAACGCGCTGGCCAGCGGCAACGCGATGATCAGTGGGGCCAGCGCGGTGTGATCCGCGGAAGCTCCTTCCGCCGCCAGGACCAGATCGTTCATCTCTTCAACAGGTTGATCTCATCGACGTTCGACGACACGCGGTAGCGGAAGATCAGCGAGATGATCCCCAGACCCACCACGACCTCGGCCGCGGCTACCACGAGGACGAAGAACACGAGGACCTGACCGTCGACAGTGCCCTGCTGCCTCGCGAAAGTGACGAAGATCAGGTTCACCGCGTTCAACATCAGCTCGACGAACATGAAGATCACGATCGCGTTCCGGCGCACGAGCACGCCGACGACCCCGATGGCAAACATCAAGCCAGCCAAGACTAAGTAAAAGCCGGGGGCGACGCTCATGGCATCACCTTCTTCATGCCGCTTCCTCTTCGGCCGCCGGCACGCCGGCCCTCCGGTCGTTCTCGACCGCGCTGATCCGGCGAGCCAACACCATGACGCCCACCATCGCCACGACCAGCAGGATCGAAGTCACCTCGAAGGGCAGCAGGTAACGGCTGAAGAGGGCTCTGGCCAGGGCCTTGACGTTGCCCGGTCCCTGGTTGAGCTCGGTCAGCGCCGCGGCACCGTCACCGCCGCCCGCGGCCAGATCCGCCCCCTGCACGCCGACGAAGACCAACCCGACGGCAAGGACGGCCCCGAGGCCGAGTGCGACCCCGCGTTGCCCGGTGAGGGGCTCGATCAGTGACTCCCGGAGATCGATGCCCAACAACATGATGACGAATAGGAACAGCACCATGATCGCTCCGGCGTAAACGATGATCTGGATCGCGGCCACGAAGAACGCGCCCTGTAACAAGAAGGCGAGCGCGAGGGCCATCTGCGCCCCCACCAGGAACAACGCGACGTGCACGGCGTTAGGGGCGAACAACATCGCCAAAGAGCAGCCCAGGGCGACGACGAACATCACGCCGAAGATGACTACCTCGAGGTTCATCGGGCCGCGCCCCCCCTGCCACTTACCGGCCCTTCGATCAAGACTGCTCCTCGAAGTAGCGCTCCGGTGGAAGCTCTCTCTCGGTCTCCCAGTGGCGCACGATGGGTGCGTCGATGATGAGCTGATCCTTCTTGTAGATCATGGCTTCACGCGAGCTAGCCGAGAGCTCGTATTCGGTCGTCATCAACAGGGCCTCGGTCGGGCACGCTTCGACACACAACCCACAGAAGATGCAGCGGAGATAGTTGATCTGGTAGATCTGCGCGTAGCGTTC
>JAUJPD010000002.1:43467-47590 GCA_030447315.1 Actinomycetota bacterium
GCTATCTCAGAGATTGCCACTGGGCACCTCCCGCACGCGTGACCGCGTGACCGGCTTGATAAGACCGAGCCTGGGGTCGCCCCTCCACATCCACACGACCACGGCAAGGAAAAGGAGGCCGAAGACGCCCAGGCGGATGTTCCTGTGGATGCCTTGCGTGTTGACGATCGCAGTGGCGAGGATCCAGATCAGCGCACCTGGGATCAGGCGCTTCCAGCCGAGCCACATCAAGCGGTCGTATCGGAACCGCGGCAAGGTCGCCCTGACCCACACGAACAGGTAGACGAAGAAGAGCACCTTCAACGTGAACCACACGAGCGGCCACAGCCACTCGACCACTCCGAAGACCGGGCCATGCCAGCCTCCGAAGAACAGGGTCACCGCCATGGCCGAGATAGCCACGACGTGGATGTACTCACCTAGAAAGAACATCGCGAACCGGATCCCGGAGTACTCGGTATGGAACCCGGCGACAAGCTCGGTCTCGGCCTCCGGAAGGTCGAAGGGGGCGCGGTTGGTCTCGGCGATCCCCGCGATCAAGAAGATCAAGAAGGCGGGCCACTGCGACCAGATGTACCAGTTGGGAACGAAGCTGAAGAGACCCTGCACCTGTTGGAGGAGAGGTATCCCATCGAAGACGGTGACGTCGCCGATGGTGCCCGCCTGAGCGGCCACGATCGTCTTGGTCGACAAGCTGCCCGTAACGAGGACGATGGGGACCAACGAGAGCCCGAGCGCGATCTCATAGGAGATCAACTGCGCGGTCGAGCGGACGCCACCGAGGAGCGGGTACTTCGAACCTGAAGCCCACCCCGCGAGCACCACACCGTAGACGCCGATGGAACCCATCGCGAGGAAGTAGAGGAGGCCGATATTGAGATCGCTGACCAGGAAGTCGACCCTGCGATCGCCGATGGTGATGTGATCGCCGATCGGGATCACGGCGAAGGCCAAGAAGGACGGAACCATGGCGGCAACGGGAGCGATCGCATACGCCCATCGATCCGCGTTCTTCGGCCGGAAGTCCTCTTTGAAGAACAGCTTGATCCCGTCGGCCAACGTCTGCCCCAGACCGAACGGACCGTGGCGGTTGGGGCCGTGCCTCGACTGCATAAAGGCCAGGACCCTGCGCTCGAACCAGATCACCAGCATCGTGACGACCAGAAGGACCAGGAAGACGATGACGACCTTGACAGCGGCGATGATGACGGGTGCCCCGATCCAGTCGATGACGTTGCCGATCATGGTCGTCTCACCGTGACGCGAGGATCGAGGCCCGACATGAGCTCGTTCGCGGCCAGACCAAGCTGGTCGTACGGAACGAACACGGCCCCTGCCGCGATGTCGCCGATGAGCGCCCGGACGGTGAAGCTCCGGCCGTTGCCTTCGATGACGACGTCGTGGCCGTCGTCGAGACCCAGTCGCTTCGCGTCCTCGTCGTTCAGCTCGACGAAGGGCTTGCGTTGGAGCCGCCGGAGCGCGGCGGACCGGCTGACCATCGTGCCTTCGTCGTAGAGCTGCCGCCCGGCGAGCAACGAGAACGTCGCGGGTCCGTCGCCGGGCTCGGCGGGTTCGATGCCGGCGGCAGCTACATCGCCATCCGGGGAGGCGATCCGTTCCGGTGCCACCAGGTCCGGGATGTAGCCCGGACGCTGTTCGGCTTCGAAGGCGCGCAGCTCCCACGACAGCGGCCAGTTCTGGCCCGTCTGGAACGGCGCTCCCTGCCGGAAGCCTTTAGGGTACTGCCCCCCCGGTCCGGCGACAGGAGCGTGCGGCGAGTCGTTGCCCATCTCACCGAACGGCGACTCGTACTGCAACGAGCTCTGCGGCATGTCCTGGGCGAGCGCCGCCACATCCACGCGCGTGTGCGTCTTGACGTCCTTCTTTATGTCGTTCCAGACGTCGTTGAAGTCTCGCCAGCCCCAGTCTTCACCGACAAGACTCTTCGCGATGCCGCTGCAGATATCCCACGGCTCTTTCGCAGATCCTGGAACGGGAAGCAGCTTCTCGAGCTTCTGCAGGCGGCGTTCCAGGTTGGTGAAGGTTCCCTCGCGTTCCGCGTACGCCGCGCTGGGAAGGATCACGTCCGCGTGCGACGCGGTCTCGGTTGCGAAGAGCTCGACGACCACGGTGAAGGGACATTCGTCTAGCGCCTTCTGCGCGAGATCACGATCGGGCAAGTCGCGCAATATGTCGGCGCCGAACAAGAAGAGGGCGTCGATCTGGCCTGCTGCGGCGGCTTCCAGCATCGCTCGCGTATCGAGGCCCGGCTCTTTCACCGGCGCGTATCCCGCGTCCAAAGCCGGGTGGACGCCCATGTCGAGCATGCCCTGCGAGCCGGCATGGGGTGGGCACACGAGTAGCTTGCCGCCGCTCGACCCGACCAGTCCGAGGGCCGCGGCCACGATCCCGTTCTCGTCGCGTCCGGGCGCGGACGGAGCCCAGCAGACGACGACGGAGCCCTCGGGCTCGATCGCGGCGAGCGCGTCGGCCTCGGCCCCCAGGTCACACAGCTCACGATCTTGAGCGATCGTGTCCAGGGACATGGAGCGGGGAGCCACAACCAGAAGCCGAGCCCCATGATCGAGGACGGCTTTCCGGATGCGGAGATACAGAACCGGCAGCGTCTCTTTCGGATCCGGCCCCACCCAGACGATCGTGCCCGCCTCGTCCAGGTCGTCGAGACGGGCGTTCGAACCCGCAGCGCCCGTTACGGCCAGTGCCGCTTCATACGGCGCGCCGGCATCCTGGATCCGAGAGTCGACGTTGTTGGTCTTCAGCGTCTTGCGCGCGAGGCGGCCGATCGCGAACGCGTCTTCCGTCGTGAGGTGGCCGCCGGCGATCACGCCGATGCGACTTTTGCCCTGGAGCTTCTCCGCGATCATCTGGTAAGCGCGGCCCCACGGCGCGGTCTCGAACGCGTCCTGCTCACCGCGGATCAGAGGGGTCTCGAGACGGTCCTCGGCCGAGACGTGGTGATAGGCGAAACGACCCTTGTCGCACATCCAGAAGTCGTTGACCTGTTCGTTCGGCAGGGCTTGGACACGCACCATCTTCCCGCTGCGCGACTCGTTCGTGATCGGGCATCCGACCGAGCAGTAGGTGCACACGCTCGGGGCGGTCTCCAGGTCCCAGGGCCGCGAGACGAACCGGTACGGCTTGGAGGTCAGCGCGCCGACCGGACAGATCTGGATCGTGTTTCCCGAGAAATAGCTGTCGAAGGGCTCTTCGTTGAAGGTAAGGATCTGTGTTCCCGCGCCGCGATCCACCAACTGGATGAAGCGGTCCCCGGCGATCTCGTCCGAGAAGCGCACGCAACGCCAACAAAGGACACACCGCTCGCGGTCCAGCACCACGAGGTCTGAGATCTCCAGAGCCTTCTCGTAGGTGCGCTTGGGCTCGATGTAGCGGCTCGAGCCGGGGCCGTGCTGCAAGGTCTGATCCTGGAGCGGGCACTCGCCGGCCCGATCGCAGATAGGGCAGTCGAGCGGGTGGTTGATCAGGAGGAACTCGAGCATCCCCCGCTGCGCGTCGACGGCGCTCTCCTCCACGGTGTTTACGTTCATCTGGTCGGCGACCGGGGTCGCGCACGCCGGCAGCAGCTTGTTCTGGCCCTCCACCTGCACCAGACACATACGGCACACCGCGACCGATTTCATGCCGGGGTGGTAACAGAAGCGAGGGATGAAGATCCCCATCTGCTCGGCCACGTCGATCAGCAAGCGGCCTTTGTCGGCCTTCACGGTCTGGCCGTTGATCGTCACGCTGACGCCCTCGTCGGTGCGAGCCGCCGTGGCGCCGGTGGCGGCCGTGCTCATGACCGTGCCTCGCGGTCACTCCAGATCCCCGCGGCCGGCTGCGGGCTGATGCCCGCGTCACCGAGGCCGACACCTGCCGCGCGCGCCCCGACGAGTTGCTCGTGATCGCCGTCGAAGGGGCAACGGCCGTGGTCGACGTGGGCCTGGAACTCTTCTCGGAACAGCTTCACGTTCGAGCGCACCGCCCACGCCGATGCATCCCCGAGGGGGCAGAAGGAACGGCCGTCCATCCCGTTGCAGATGTCGAGCAGCAGATCCATGTCTTCCTGACGACCCTCTCCGTGCTCGAGTCGCTCCAGGATCTT
>JAUJPD010000002.1:47690-65239 GCA_030447315.1 Actinomycetota bacterium
GTCCCCAGCGGGACCTCGTAGTTGCCCGGTGCGTTCACGTGACCCGACACCGACATCATCTTCGTGCCGGGGGATCGCTCGGTCCCCCACTGCTTGAACCAGTCTCCGCCGTTGTTGACGATGTGCGGCAACGTCGAGACCGTCTCGGTGTTGTTGATCACCGTCGGCTGTCCATAGAGGCCCTTGACCGCCGGGAACGGAGGCCGCAGCCGAGGCTGTCCTCGATGCCCCTCCAGGGAGTCCAGCAGCGCGGATTCCTCGCCGCAGATGTAAGCGCCCGCGCCTCTGTGCAAGATGATGTCGAGATCGAAGCTCGATCCGAAGATGCCCTTGCCGAGGAACCCTCTCGAGTAGGCCTCGCCGATAGCGGCGTCCATGCGCCGGGAGCCAAGAGCGAACTCGCCACGGCAGTAGATGAAGGCCTTGTCGGCCTGGTTCGCCCACGCCGCGATCGTGATGCCTTCGATCAACTGGTGAGGATCCATCTCGGCCAGCTCGCGGTCCTTGAAGGTTCCCGGCTCCCCTTCGTCGTGGTTGATGACGACGTACTTAGGAAAGACGTCTTTGGGAACGAACGACCACTTCACCCCGGTCGGGAAGCCCGCGCCGCCGCGGCCGCGCAACCCAGCGTCCTTGACCAAGCCGATCGTCTCGTCCGGCGTGGCGTTCGTCACGACCTCCCGAGCGGCCCGATAACCATCGTCGTCTAGAGCTCGCTCCAGGGTCCAGGAATCTTCAGGGAACTCCCGCAGACGCTTCGTGACCACGCGCACCTCGGTGGGGGCCATCAGTCTCTGGGACCCTCGCCCGGGACCTTCGGCCGGGTCCCCGGTCCTCCGTCTTGTTTAGGAGTCTCGCCGCCCATGGTCGGCATGTGCTCCGTCCCGGTCACGGGTCGCCGAAGTCCGGCGGTCGCGGTCTCGTGCGAGATCTGTCTCGATGTCCTGACGGGTTCCCCGCGCACGCTGAGCACCACCTCACCGCGTCCCAGCCGCTCGACGAGCGCAACGGCCTCGTCACCGGTGACGTTGTAGAAGTCTTCGTAGTTGATCTGCATCGCCGGCGCGCCGTCGCACGTAGCCAGACACTCAGCCGCCTCCAACGAGAACATCCCATCCGACGTGGTCTCGCCGGCCTCGATGCCGAGATGATCCTCCAACGCCCGCACGACCTTTCGGGCCCCCAGGTGGGTGCACGAGATGTTGCGGCAGACGGAGACGAGATAGTCGCCTTGAGGGCGCTTCTTGAGCATCGTGTAGAAGCTGCCGGAGGAGAGGATCTGGGCGGGCTCGAGGTCGAGGATCTCGGCGACCTCGCGCATCCCTTCGTCGGTGACGTAGCCCTCCACGGATTGGACCAAGAACAGGAGGGGCAAGAGGGCCGAGCGAGAGTTGGGGTACTTGGCCGCGATCGCTTCGGCCTCCGCTCGTAGTTCCGGGTTGAGCACCTTGGGGGCCGGCGCATCGTCGGCGCGCCGGCTCTGCTTGACGGTCATCTGTCGACGCCTCCCAGCACCGGGTCGAGCGAGGCGATCGAGGCGATGAGGTCCGCGACCATGCCGTCTTGCACCATGACCGGCAGAGATTGCAGGTTCACGAACGACGGGTCCCGAACGTGACACCGGTAGGGCGACGTGCCGCCGTCGGACACGAGGTAACAACCCAGCTCGCCTCGGGGCGACTCGACGGCCGCGTACACCTCTCCGGCCGGTACCGAATAGCCCTGGGTCATCAACTTGAAATGGTGGATCACCGCCTCCATCGAACGGTTCAGCTCCGCTCGGCTCGGCGGCATCAACTTGGGATCCATGTTCTTGTGGTCCCCGGGCGGCATCGCCTCGAACAGCTGCTGAACGATCTTGACCGACTCGCGCATCTCGACCATCCGCACCTGGTAGCGCGCGTACACGTCACCTGCCTCGGCCGTCGGAACGTCGAAGGTGACCTCCGGGTAAGCCTCGTACGGCATGTCGCGCCGGATGTCCCAGTCGAGCCCGGCCGCCCGAGCGATGGGCCCGGTTGCTCCCAGACGGAGACAATCCTCTTTCGAGATCGCGCCCACGCCGATCGTTCGCTCCAGGAAGATGGGGTTCTCGCTGATGAGAGCCTCGTATTCGTCGATGCGGCCGGGCATGATCTCGAGGATCTTGCTGAGCGGCCGCTCGTAGCCATCGGGAAGGTCCTCCCAGGCGCCTCCGGGAAGGAAATAGCCGTTGTTCATGCGGAGGCCCGTCACCATCTCGAAGAAGTCGAGGATCAGCTCGCGCTCGCGGAAGCCGTAGAAGACGCCGGACATCGCGCCCAGGTCCAGAGCCTGGGTCCCGAACCAGACCAGGTGGGACTGGATGCGATTGAGCTCGACCATCAACGTGCGGATGTACTTGCCGCGCGGCGGCACCTCGATGCCGAGCAGCGACTCTACGGCCATGCAGTAGACCTGCTCGTTGAACAACTGAGCGAGGTAATCCATCCGCGTCACGGCAGTGACCGCCCCGCGCCAGTTCTGGTCCTCACATTCCTTCTCGATGCCGGTGTGCAGGTAACCGATCTTGGGCTCGCACCTGATGACCGTTTCTCCGTCGAGCTCCAGCAAGAGCCGGAGAACACCGTGGGTCGCCGGGTGGACGGGCCCCATGTTGATCGTCATGTGCTCGTCGCGCGGGTCGTAGGACTCGACGTAGGCGCCGTGACCTCCGGCTTCGAAGCGTTCCACGACGCGTTCGGCGGTGGTCACGACGAGGTGACCTCCTGCACGTCGGATGCAGACGATCCAGAGGTCTCCGTGACCTGTCCCAGATGGTCCAGACGGACCTCGGCCTCCCCCTGCATCGTCGACTGGCCGGGGCCGTCTATCTGCATGAATGGCTGCGGGATGAACTCGACGGGAACCTTTCCGACGCCGTAGTCCTTGCGCAGCGGGTGGCCCTCCCACTCGTCCGGCATCATGATCCGCGTCAGGTTGTCGTGGCCCTGGAAGCGGATGCCGACGAGATCGAATGCTTCGCGTTCCATGAAGCGCGCGGTCGGCCACAGATCCACCACCGAGGGCGCGGTGGGAGGCTGGCCGGTCGCGATCACATGGATGGTGGTCCGTTCCTTGAACTCACGATGAAGGAGCTGCACCACGGCCTCGAAACGGTGATCGAAGCCGAGATCGGTGGCGTCGAGGCCGCATAGGTCCGCCAGCCACCAACCGCCCTCGTGAAGTCTCGCTGCAAGAGCACGCCACTCGTCCGCCTGCACCCACTCCGGCTGGTAAGCGCTCACGCCGTCACCCTGCGAGCGTCGTAATCACCACGGGAGATCTGCTGGTGCAACAACATGATCCCGTCTATGAGCATCTCGGGCCGGGGAGGGCATCCGGGCACGTAGATGTCGACGGGGACTATCTGGTCGACGCCTTGCACCAGCGCATAGTTGTTGAACATCCCCCCGGAGGAAGCGCAAACCCCCATCGACAGAACCCACTTCGGCTCCGTCATCTGGTCGTAGATCTGACGCAGCACCGGCGCCATCTTCTGAGAGACCCGTCCGGCGACGATCATGAGGTCGGCCTGCCGGGGGGAGGCTCGGAAGGCCTCCATCCCGAACCGTGCCAGGTCGTGGCGTGGCATCGTGGTCGCGATCATCTCGATCGCACAACAGGCGAGGCCGAAGGTCGCCGGCCACAGCGACGACTTGCGGGCCCAGTTGACGAGATGGTCGAGCTTGGTGGTGATGAAGTTGGCGCCGACGGCGTCGCTTACTCCGCCCACTCCAAGCCCCCCCTCTTCCACACGTAGGCGTAAGCCGCGATGAGGATGAACATGAACACGGCCATCTCGATCAAGCCGAAGACCTTGAGCTCGCCGTAGGCAACCGCCCACGGGTACAGGAAGGCGGTCTCGATATCGAAGATGATGAACAACATCGCGGTCAGATAGAACTTCACCGGAAAGCGCTGGCCCTCTTTGCCCTCTTCCGGAACGATGCCGGACTCGTAAGGCTGGAGCTTCGCCGTCGTCCACTTGCGCGGCGTCAGCTTCGCGGCCGCGATCATCGAGCCCACCGCGAACAGTGTCGACAGGATCACCAGGAAAAGGATCGGAAGGTAAGCCCCGATCGTCACGGCTTCAGCTCCGCCAGTTTCTTCATCATCTTCAGACCCCGCTGTTCCGCGTTCTGGCCGCGCTCGTCTTCGAGGTTCGCCAACAAGGTGAGAGCGAAGCTCATGACGGTCTTCGAGTGCATAGCCATCCCGACCAGCTTCTCCATCAACGCTGGATGGCCGATCAACTTCACGAACCTGCGCCCGAGCCTGAAGTAAGGGCCGTAGATGTACTCGAGCTCTTTCGTGTACCCCTCGAGCACCGGCGAACCCCCCGACTGCAGTGCCTCGTGGATGTGACGTCCCGCGATGCGCCCGGTCTCGTAACCGTAGGCGATGCCCTCGCCGTTACAGGGGTTGATCATCCCGGCCGCGTCGCCGGTCAAGAGGAAGCCGGGCCCGTGGGGGGGCCAGACGCTCGACCCCATGAAAAGGCGCCCCGCCCGAGGCTTGGAGCACACCGTCTCGGGGGTGACCTCCCACTCCGGGGGAAGCTGCGCGATGAAGTTGTTCTGCAGGTCGTGCAGGTTGACCGCGCGCCAGCCGCCGTAGGTCGAGAGCAACCCGACACCGGCGTTGACGGTTCCGTCGCCGACCGGGAAGACCCAGCCGTACCCGGGCAGCTGCTTGGGGCCGGACCGAACGTCCAGGTAGGCCTCGAACCACCCGGAGTGCTCCATCGGCGACTTGAAGTACTGGCGGATCGCGAAACCCATCGGGTAGTCCTCGTTCCGGACGCGCCCCAGTGAGCGGGCGAACTTGGTTGCGGCCCCTTCCGCGCAGATGACCCACTGCGCGCGGACCTCTTCGTCCTGGCCATCGCGCTTGGCGATGAAACCCGCCATGACGCCTCGGTCGAAGATCGGTTCCTTCGCCTGGGTCTCGTAGAGCACCTTGGCGCCCGCTGCCTCGGCGTGGTCGAGCACGATCTGGTCGAGCTGGCGGCGCGGTTTGACCAGACCGTAGTTACAGAAATCCTGTAACTCGGGGAACGGGAGCTCCATGGTCTTGCCCGCAGCGTGAACGCGCAGCCCCTCCACGCGCTCCCAGGTATCGAGCTCTTGCGACAACCCCATGTCCGAGAGAACCTTCACGGCACGGGGCGTAAGGCCGTCACCACAGGTCTTCTCGCGGGGGAACGCTTTCTTTTCGCACACCAGGACCGAGTGGCCTTGGGATGCGAGGTAGTGGGCGGCAGCGGCCCCCGAGGGGCCGCCCCCCACGATGGCGACGTCGAATTCGGCCGTCACGGACAGCAGGGGCTCGTGAAAATTTTCACAAGCCCACTCTAACCTCCCACTACTTGAAGGTTGCCGTGCCGTTCATCGCTGGGTGGACGTCGCATTGGAAGTAGTAGTCACCCTCGTCGGCGGCCGGGATCGCGTAGGTGATCTCTTGGCCGCCGGGGATGATCTGGCCCTTGAAGATCTCCTTCGAGGCCGAGTCGTCGACGTAGATGGACACGTTGTGCTCCACGGAGTCGTCGTTGACGAAGTGCAGATCTGCGCCCTTCGCCGGGATGGTCAAGGTGTTGGTATCGAAGGCGACGTTGGCCGCCGAGATAGACAGACCCGCTGCGGCCGGGGGGGCCTCGGTCTCACCTCCGCCTCCGGCGCCCGCCAACTCGTCCTGATTGCTGATCAGGAACCCCACCGCGAGCAGCGGGATCAACAGGTAGAGCAGCAACATCGCGCCACCGCCCCCGCGGGGCTCGGATCCCCTGGCCGCCACGGCCGGCACCCCCGTCGTCACCAGCTCGTCGATCATCTTGCGGCGCTGACGCAGCGCGGCTTGGGCGTCGAACTGCGCCTCGGTGGTCACCGAGTCCTCGGGCCGTAAGCGGTTACCGGCGGCCGTCCCGTGAGTCACGCCGGAGGGAAGCGTCGCCGTGGCGGCGGCCGGAGCGGGTGCTGCGGCAGCCACCCCTGCCGGCACGGGAGCCGCGGCGGCCGTCTCCGCCGGAACGGGTGCCGTGGCGGCCGCGGGCTGCACCGGCGCCCCCGCCGGTGCTTCCGGCTGATCTCTGGTTAGCTCGGGCGGCGCCGCGACCGGCTCGGCGGGTGCGGGAGGCGACTCCACCGGCGCCTCGGCGGCAGGAGCCTCGGCCGCGGCCGGAGCCTCGGCGGCGGGAGCCTCCGCGGCGGCCTCTTCGGCATCGCCCTCGTCACCGGCGGCTTCGGCAACCGGCGCGGCACCGTTGCCGCCTTCGAACTGCGGCTGGGAGCCGGGCCACCATCTGGGCTCCTTCGGATGGGGCGAGCCTTCGTGAGCGCGCTGACGGGCCGCTTTGGCTCGGGCCTCCGCAACCGGCGACGAGCTGCCTTTGGCTTGCTCTTCCGAGAGGACTTCCTGATATATCTGCTCTGGGTCTGCCACCCCTGCTCCTGTCCGAAGTAGGTCCGCTATGGCCGGTGAAGCAGCGCTAAATCTACCTGCACGAGAGTGGCGTCTTCATATCGTCGGATCCCCCTGCGGCTCAGGACTCACGCTCTACCGCAACGGTGGCGAGGTCCATCAGCGCCGCTCGGGACTCCTCGTCGATATCCAGGTCCTCCAGCGAAGCGCGGACCCGATCGAAGAGCTCGGCGAGGAGCGACTCGACCGCGGCCCGCGCTCCGCTGTCGATGACGAACCGCCGCAGCCGGTCGATCTCGTCGCCCCTCAACCGATCACCCCGGCCCCAGTGCTCCAAGAAGAAACGCCGATCGTCTCCGCTCAGCCTCGCCAGGGTCGCGGCGAACAGGATGTTGCGCTTGCCTTGGCGAATGTCCGAGTCGACCGACTTCCCGGTGGACGCCGTGGTGCCGAAGGTCCCCAGAAGGTCGTCGCGCAGCTGGAACGCCTCACCCAGGGGGGCCGCGAAGACCGACAGCTTCTCCACCAGCACATCTGAAGCTCCGGCGAAAACGGCCCCTATGAGCAGAGGCTCCTCGACGGAGTAGCGACCCGATTTCAGAACCGCTATCCGCCTCGCCTGGCTCTCGTCGATCTCGTGTGCCCTCGACGCCTGGAAGTCCAGGAACTGGCCTGCGATCACCTCTTGACGCATCCGCGAATAACAACCGAACCCGCGTGCGACGTCGACGGGAGAGAAACCCGAATGCATGAACAGATCGTCGGCGAGCACGAGGGCCAGGTCGCCGGCCAGCAAGGCGACATCGGGCCCGTGCGCGGCATTGACCGAAGGAACGCCTCTGCGCTCGACGGCATCGTCCATGATGTCGTCGTGCACGATGGCAAACGTGTGCAGTAGCTCGAGCGACGCCGCCACCTTCACGATCTCCGGCCGGTGACGGCCCCCCGCGGCGCGGTAGCCCCAATAACAGAAGGCCGGGCGCAGTCTCTTGCCGCCCGCGGCTGTGACCGCCGCGAGGGCTTCTAGAAGAGGCGCAGCCTCGGGCAGAGCCGCCGTGCGCTCTGCCCACACCTCCGACAGACGGCGTTCGACCAGCCGGCGAAGCTCGTCTTGTGACGGTGAGAAGGACGTCATCGCTCGCGAACCTAAGCCTCCTCCGAGAGACATCCGAGCGTTTAGTGTCGGCGCATGGGCCGCATGAGATCCCTTGCCACCGCGTCCACCATCGCTACCTTCGTCCTCGTGTCGATCGGGGGGCTCGTCCGAGCCACCAAGTCGGGACTCGGGTGCGGCACGGATTGGCCCGTGTGCTCGGGCCGCGTCATCCCCCTGTTTTCCAACTACACGGTCGCGGTGGAGTACTCACACCGGCTCGCCGCGGCGGTGGTCACGGTCTTGCTCGCGGCGCTCGCCGTGACCGCGCTCAAGGACCACCGAGATCACCCCAAGGTGATGTGGTCTGCAGTCGGAGCCTTCTTCCTCGTCCTGTTCCAAGCCGGTCTCGGCGCGGCCGTGGTCATCATGGAGCTAGATGCAGACACCGTCGTGCTGCATCTAGCGACCGCCATGGCTTTGCTGGCGCTTCTGGTGACCCTGACGGTGCGCGTCTACGCGCTGGAGGGATCTTCGTGGCGGGCCGATGCCGGGGTGGCCCGCTCTTCCCTCGTGGCCGCCGGCAGCGTCTACGCCTTGCTGCTCGTGGGCTCCTACCTGTCGGGAACCGGAGGAACCGGGGGCTTCCGCGACTGGCCGCTCATGGATGGCCGTTTGATCCCGGACCTCGTCCTCAAGGCTCAGGCCATCCACTTCGCTCACCGGGTGCTGGCGGTGGTTGCCGGGGCGGTCGTCTTCGTCGTGGCGCTGCGCGTCATCAGCCGCAAGGCGGAGCTTCCGCACGCGGCCAAGTTGGCACACGCAGCGATGGGTCTGTTCACGCTCGAGGTGCTGATCGGCGCCGCCAACGTGTGGACCGGTTTGAACGCAGCTTTCGTCACGGCCCATCTGGCCGTGGGAGCAGCCATCTGGGCGAGCCTGGTGGGCCTGGCCGCGATCACGAGCCCGGCGCTGGTGGCCGAGACCGGAGGAGCAACGACCGCGAGACCGGGCTCCCCCTGGCGGAGGCGACCAACTGATGCGGCGACTGGTGGCAGACGCCACGGGTGCCCTTCGCGTGGAGGAGCAGATCGAGGCCCCCTCGAAGCGGGCGCCGAGGAACATGTCGCGGCCGACGGGATGGCGGCACGCCTCGGCGCCTACGTGGCCTTGACGAAGCCGCGGATCATCGAGCTCCTCTTGGTCACCACGGTGCCGTCGATGATCGTGGCGGCCGGGGGCTTTCCTCAACGCTGATACTCCTGACCCTGGTGGGCGGCACCCTGTCGGCCGGCGGCGCGAACGCGATCAATTGCTACCTGGATCGGGACATCGACGAGCTGATGCCTCGCACGCGCCGACGTCCGCTCCCCACGCACAAGGTCGAGCCCCGCAACGCCCTCGTCTTCGGGATCGCGCTGGGGTGATCGCGATGGCGCTTCTGTGGATCACGGTCAACCCGCTGTCCGCCTTGCTGTCGACCGCAGCGTTGCTGTTCTACGTCTTCGTCTACACGATGGGCATGAAACGCTCGACCCCGCAGAACATCGTGATCGGGGGGCCGCGGGGCCGTCCCGGCGCTCGTGGGATGGGCCGCCGTCACGAACACGATCGAGCTTCCCGCGCTGGCCCTCTTCGGGATCATCTTCTACTGGACCCCGCCCCACTTCTGGGCCCTGGCCATGCGCTACGAGAAGGACTACGCCAAAGCAGGAGTGCCCATGATGCCCGTGGTCTACGGGCGCCAGGAGACCACCCGTCACATCCTTCTCTACTCGTTCCTGTTGTTCGCCATGTGCCTCGCCTTCTTCGCGGTCGCCAAGATGGGGCTCATCTATCTCGTGGTCATGATGGTCCTGAACGGCGTCTTCATCGGGTGGGCCTTCAAGCTGTGGCGCGCAACCCGAACCCCAAGAGCGCGTGGGGATTGTTCCGCTTCTCGATCTATTACCTGGCGCTTCTCTTCGGCGCCATGGCGATGGATCAGATGATCCGCCTCTAGAGGCCACCAGGGTCGGCGGCGGCGCCGGGCCAGGCCAGTCGTGGACGGTTTGCAAGGAGGCGCGGCGACCGTGCCTTTGCCCGAGTGACTCAGAACGGTTTTGGAGGGAGGGCGGCGAGGGTCGGCGGCGGCGCCGGGGCCAGGCCAGTCGGTTGCCGAACCCTAGTAGCTCATCGCCTTGTCGATGCGGCGAGCCTCGACACGGTCGGCACGCATCCACGCCCCCACCGCAAGAGCCACCGCGACCACGAAGATGAAGTCCCCACCGATCCACATGATGAGGGCACCCAGCCGCTGGTCGGCGAGGTCCTGATACTGCGCATATAGAGGCTGCTCAGCGGAATAGAGGGCCAGGCCGAGGAACGACTGCACCGGAAGGGCGGCGACGAGATAAGCCAGCCGCACCGGATGCGCCAGCCGCCGCCGGCTGATGGGATCCGATCCGATCACCGGCGTCCAGAACAGCAGGGCGGCCCCCAGATAAAGAGCGTGCTCTGCGACGTGGGCAAGCTCGCTGCGCAGGGCCCACTCGTAAAGAGGTGAGAAGTGTGACACCCACAAGACGAGACCGAAAGCGACCCAGCCGACCACAGGGTGCGTGACCACAGCGGCGACCCGGGAGCGAAGGACCCTCGCGATGGCTTGGCGGGTGGAGCCGCGCGCGTGACCCTCAGCAGGATCGTGGCCGGCGCCCCCAGGATGAACAGAGGCGCAACCACGAGGGTAAGCAGCAGGTGCTGAACCATGTGGACCCAGAAGAGCTCGTGGGCGTAGCGGGAAGGGGGCCCGCGAGAGCGACACCTGCCAGTAGAGCAGAGGCGATCAGGAACCGGCGGCGGCCCATCGGCGCGGTCGATCTCCTCTCACTTCTGGAACGAGCAGAGTAGTCGTTGGGGTGCGTAGAAAGGGATGGCTGGACGGCTACTGAACGGTGACCGTTCCGTTCATGCCCGGATGGACGTCGCACTGGAAGTAGTACTTGCCCTTGGCCAGGGGGGAACCTGATAGGTCGTCTCCTGGCCCCCGGGGATGATGGTTCCTTTGAACAGCTCCTTGGCTGCGCTGTCGTCTTCGTAGATCGAGATGTTGTGGTCCACCGAATCATCGTTGGTGAACGGGATCGTCTCCTCGGTCTTCGCCTTCAACTCGAGATTGTCGGTGTCGAACTGCACGTTCGCGGCGGATACGGCCAGGCCCCAGGTGCCGCTGCGGCCTCGCCCGCGGCGTGCTCGGCCTCGCCTGCGGAGTCCCCGTGGCCGAGGCCCAGCGACGCGGCGATGACGCCGATGATGAGCGGGTACAGGGCCACCACGGCGAGCTCTGCCCACGAGCTGGTCGCGTCGTCGGGGCGCAGCGCGACGAAGGCGGCCGCGATGAGGACGTTCGCGCCGATCGCGATCGCGATGATCACGGCGATCTCCTTGGGAACCGATAGCAAGATCCGCGACATGCCGAACGCCACGAGACCGAGGGCCAGCAGAGCCGCTAGCGGGATGACGATGGCCAGCGGGAGCCGCAGCCGGACCTCGGTCGTCATCGGGGTGTCGGGCTGATACTGCTGGCTCATCCCTGCCTCAGCTCTCCACGCCTGAAGTTCACGTTCGAAGTCCTCCCAGCTCACCTCATCGACTTCCTGCCGTTCTTCCGCGTTGTGCCAGCTGAAGAACAGGTAGGTGATGACGAGCCACAGTAGCAAACCACCACCTATCTTCATGATGAGACCGGCCATCCGTTGATCGGTGACGACATCTATCCCCCACAGGCGCGGGACCGTCTTGTAGAACTCGTAGATAGGCGAGTCCGCAAAGGTCAAGAACGGCGCGGAACGGTCGGAACGATCGACTGCAAGAAGAGGTAGAGCATCTTCCGGGCGATGACAGACGCGACAGCTCCGGCAGCGGATCGACCACCGGCCACCACATGACGGCGGCGGATGTGAAGAGCACGGTGTGAAGCCCCAAGCGAAGGAGCTCCGAGCTCAAAGACGCATCTACGAGCCGTGCCAGTGGGTGACCACGATCACGCCGTTGAACAAGATCAGGCCGAACATCGGACGAGTCACGAACCGCGCCAGCCGCATCATCCGCGGCCCCCCGATCAGAGACCGCAGGAGCCACTTCGGCATCCCCATCAACATCAGCGGAGGCGCCACCAACGAGAACAAGGTGTGCTGCACCATGTGCGCCGAGAAGAGGTAATCCTCGAGCTCGTGCATGGGCCAGTCGGCGCCCACCCACAACATGGCGACCCCGTGAAGAAGTAACCCTTCTGCTTGAGAGTCACCACCGGCTCGCCCATAGGCGTCTTCTCCGGCCCCCAAAACCTCAGCGCGGCGACGTACCCGCCGACGAGCAGCGCGACCAGCAGCCAGACGTCGGGATGAGCGTGCCAGCTGAAAGCACCGGCCGCGGTCTCGCCCGCGAGCATCATCTCCAGGCCTCTAGCCGGCGACGCCGGGAGCTTCCGGCTTCAAGAAGAACGTGAGCAGGACGACCGTGAAGACGAAGAAGGAGAGAACCACCCCGTTACGAAGAAGCGGCGAAAGACCTTGCTGTCGAATTTGAGGTGCATGAAGTAGAGAGCCACCATGATGAATTTGACGAGCGCGTAACGCGATCAGCAGGCACCAGGACGCCTTCCAGCGCCGGAACGTAGTAGATAGCCACCTCGGCTGCCGTGACGATCGCCAGCACGATCGCGATCCACACGTATTGCGCGGGCTCGGGTGGTCGTGTAGCTCCTCGTGTTCTTTCGGCGCTTCCATCTCGGTCGAAGCCATGGGTCAGCCCTCCGTAGGTACTAGGTAGATGACCGTGAAGATGACGATCCACACGATGTCGACGAAGTGCCAGTACAGGCCGATCAACTCGACCTTGTTGCTCTCCGCCTGAGACAGCCGGCCCGCGAACGACATACCCACGAGCGCAAGGAGCATCAGTATCCCCACCGACACGTGCGCACCGTGGAAACCGGTGAGGACGAAGAACGCGCTCGAGAACGGGCTTGTACTGAGCGAGAGGCCCTCTTCATAGAAGGTCGTGAACTCGTACACCTGGCCCCCGATGAAAGTCATCCCCAAGAAGGCCGTCGCCAGCAACCACGCCCGCATCCTCGTTCGTCTCCGCGTTGGATCGCGGCCAACGCCAGCACCATGGTGAGCGACGACATCAGCAAGACGAAGGAGCTGACGGACGTGAATGGGATGTCGTAGATCTCGGCGGGGGTGGGCCTCCGTTCGTCCTGCTCCGGTACAAGAGGTAGGTCGAGATGAACGACCCAAAGAAGAGGCACTCCGATCCGAGGAACGCCCACATGGCCATCTTGACGTTGTCGAGGCCGGTGCTGGTTTGGTGCTCACCGTGTCCTCCGTGCGAGGCCGGCTCGGGGATCGCCGCCGGATGCGTGGCCATTACTCCGCCGCCCCGGGCTCGAAGACCCAACCGAAGAAGCCAAGCGTCGTGATCAACAGACCGATGGCGACCGCCGGCAGCCCGAAGATCACCGCATAGGCAGCAACGAGGAGGCCGAAGGCGGCGATGACCGGAAAATACGAGGGCGACGGCATGTGGATGTGGTGCTCGGCCTCGTGCTCTGCCTCGGCCGCGCCGCCGGAGAACACAGGCTCCGCGGTCTTCCCGGGGCCGACGAAATACTTCTTGTGCCAGAAGTCATCGCGGTGCGTGATGACCGGGATCTCTGCGAAGTTGTATTCGGGTGGGGGCGAGGGGATGCTCCACTCGAGGGTCCGCGCGTCCCAGGGATCTGCACCGGCTTCGTAGCGGCCCTTGCGCCGGCTGACGGCCACGTTGACCAAGAACACGAGCGTCGACACGGCGATGACGAAGGCACCAACGGTCTCCATAAGGTTCCAGAGGTTCCATCCCATGCCGTCGGGATAGGTGTAGATCCGACGCGGCATCCCTTGCAGACCGACGATGTGCATGGGGCCGAAGGTGAGGTTGAAGCCGATGAACCACAACCAGAAGTTGAGCTTGCCGAGACCCTCACCCAGCCGGTGACCGAAGATCTTGGGCCACCAGTAGTAGAGCCCCGACATGATCCCGAACAACGCTCCACCGAATAAGACGTAGTGGAAGTGGGCCACCACGTAATAGGTGTCGGTTTGCTGGGCGTCGTGCGGCACGATCGAGTGGCTGACGCCTGACAGGCCGCCGATGATGAACATCGCGACGAACCCGACAGAGAACAACATCGAGGTGTTGAACCTCAGCGAGCCGCCCCACATCGTTCCTATCCAGTTGAAGATCTTCACGCCCGTCGGCACCGCGATGAACATCGTGGACAGGGCGAATGCCGCGTTCGCTACGGGACCGAGACCCACCGCGAACATGTGGTGCGCCCAGACGCCCCACCCCATGAACCCGATCGCGGCCCCCGCGAACACCACCGCGGCATAGCCGAACAGAGGCTTGCGAGAGAAGGTGGGAAGAACCTCCGACACGATCCCCATAGCGGGGAGGATCAGGATGTACACCTCGGGGTGTCCGAACAGCCAGAAGAGGTGCTGCCACAGGACCGGGTCCCCTCCTGCGGCAACCTGGAAGAAGTTCGTGCCGAAGAGACGGTCGAACATCAGCTCGAAGAGGGCGACGGCGATCACGGGCATCGCGAACAGCAAGAGGAACGACACCACCAGAGCCATCCAGATGAACACCGGCATACGCATCAAGGTCATGCCCGGGGCCCTCATGTTGAGGATGGTCACGATGAAGTTGACCGCGCCGGCAAGCGAGGCGATCCCGAGGAACTGCAGTCCCACCGCGTAGAAGTCCATTCCGTCGGTGGGCAGCTTCGTGCTCAACGGGGCGTAGCCGAACCACCCGCCGTCGGGCGCGCCACCGAGGAGGAAGCTCGAATAGATGAAGATCCCGCCGAACAGGAAGATCCAGTAGCTGAGTGCGTTCAGACGCGGGAACGCGACATCGCGCGCGCCGATCATCAGCGGGACGAAGTAGTTGAAGAACGCGACACCCATCGGCATGACGACGAGGAAGATCATCGTGATGCCGTGCATCGTGAAGAACTGGTTGTAGAGGTCGGCGCTCAAGACGTCGGCGTCCGGGGTGGCCAACTGAGTCCGCAGCGCGAGGGCCTCGAGCCCCCCCAGGAGAAAGAAGACGAAGGCGGTGACCCCGTAGAGGATCCCGATCTTCTTGTGATCCACCGTCGTGACCCACGAGTACCAACCCGTGGTCGCGGTCGGCCGCGCGAAAATGTTGCGGCGCCGAGGCTGCTCCCATACCGCCGTTGCCATCAGATCTCAGCCCTTCCTCTCATTCCAGTGTCTGCAGGTACGCGACGACGGCGTCTATCTCTTGTGCGCTAAGCCCATAGTCCGGCATCGGGGCTCCCGGCTTGATCGCGGCCGGGTGGTCGACCCACTTCCTCAGGTTCTCCGTGGTGTTCGCGAAGGTGGCGCCGGCGAACGTCTCGCGGCTGGCGAAATGCGTCAGGTCCGGCCCGATCGTGCCTTTCGCTTCGGTGCCTTGGACGGCGTGACAGTTGACGCAGGTCTGGAGGAAGATCTGCTGCCCCTCGGCAGCCGCCCCGGACGTCGCGTTGGCCGCGGGTTGACTCTGGTCCTGGAGCCATCGTTCGAACTCTGCGGGTTCGTGAGCTATGACCCTCAACCTCATGTTGGCGTGCGAAAGCCCGCAGTACTCCTTGCACTGTCCCCAGTAGGTGCCGGGTTCATCGGCGATGAACTGCATGTTGTTGGTGCGTCCCGGTATCACGTCCTGCGTGCCCGTCAGGTCGGGGATCCAGAAGCTGTGGATCACATCGGTGCTCTCCAAGCTGAGGAAGATGGGGGTCCTGGTGGGGACGTGCATCTCGTTCGCCGTCACGACGCCGGCGTCGGGATACTTGTACTCCCACCAGAACTGCTTCGCCGTGACCGTCACGTCCAGCGCGCCTTCACTCTTCTTGGACAGATCGGCGATCGCTTTCACGGTAGGGACGGCGAGCCCGGCCAAGATCAGGGTGGGGATGAGCGTAAGGATGACCTCGAGCTTGGTGTTGCCGTGGAACTGAGCGGCTTCGCGCCCGGGCCGGCGCCGGAACTTGACCAGCGTGAACACGAGCACCGCCTCGACGACCACGAAGATGACCACGGCGATGGCGAAGGTGACATCCCAGAGCCCGTCGGCCCGTCGCGCCACAGGACCTTCGGGAGTAAGGAAGTCCTGTGGCCCCACGTTGGTCTCGCAGGCGGAGCCGAACAACGCGAACGATGCGGCAAGCACGCCGAGCAGGAAGCGGCGGCCGCGCGCTTTGAGACCCCGGAAGAGTTCCATTGGACGCGGGAAATATATATGACCGAAGGCGCAGGTCCTCCTCTAAGTCTTCTTGTGAAACCCGTGCCGAAGAACTTCCTCGATAGCTCCGCCGCTCACCATCTAGCTCGTTTCAGCGGAACCGCCACTATCCTGGACCTGATGGTGTCCGCCGACGATCTGGAAGAGGAACCCGCCGACCGGCCCATCCACCGGCGCCTCCTGGTAGCGGTCCCGGCCCTCGTGCTCGTGGGGCTGATCGCCTACGGAACCCTGACGCGGGTGGAGCCCCCCGGCGCCGCAGGCACCGACGCGCCCGCGTTCGAGCTCCCCACGCTCGACGGATCCACCCTTTCGAGCGAAGACCTCGAGGGGCAACCTGTCGTGCTCAACTTCTTCGCGTCCTGGTGCGTACCCTGCCGCGAGGAGGCGCCGTTGCTCGAGAAGCTGTGGCGGGAGCATCGGGACGACGGCATCCGCTTCGTGGGCGTGAACGTGCAGGACAACGAGCTGGGTGCGGCGGCGTTCGTGAAGGAGTTCGGGATCAGCTACCCGGTGGTCCTCGATCCGGGTGACGAGCTGGGCAGTCAGTTGGACGTGGTCGGCCTGCCACAGACCTTCTTCATCGACGACGAGGGTCGCTTCCTCGCGACCGAAACCGGACCTCGGCTCGGGGAATCGCGTGACACGGTTGTTCTGGGCGCCATCTCCGAGGCGACGTTGCGCGCCAAGGTGAACGAGCTGCTCGAGCGGGCGGAGGCGTGATGGGTGCAGGAGAGGTGCCGGGCGAAGGTGGACGAGCCGCTCGAGCGGGAGGGGGCGTGACGGGAGCAAGAGAGGTGCGCGCGCAGGGGGCCGAGATCTCGGCTCCCGCTCTCGGCATGATCCTGTTCATCGCGTCCGAGGTGATGTTCTTCGCAGGTTTGTTCGGCGCCTACTTCACGATCCGCGGCGGTGCGACCGGATGGCCTCCTGCGGGAACAGCCGAGCTGGAGATCTGGATCCCCGCTGCGGCGACCGTCTTGCTGATGGTCTCGTCGGTGACCATGCACGCGGCCGCCGAAGCGGCAGGGCACGGACGAGATGCGGCCACGGCGAGATGGTTGCTGATCACGATCGCGCTGGGAGCGCTGTTCTTGGGAGGACAAGCCTTCGAGTACTCGCAACTCGACTTCACGGTCTCCGACCACAGCTACGGGACGCTGTTCTACTCGATGACCGGCTTCCACGCCCTCCACGTCTTCGCGGGGTTGGTGATGTTGGGCCTGGTGTGGATCAAGACCTCACGCGGCCATCTCAGCCACGGCCGTAGCGGCCCGGTGGTCGCCGCCGGCCTCTACTGGCACTTCGTCGACGTCGTCTGGATCCTGCTGTTCGCCACCTTGTACCTGCTGCGCTAACGCAACGGCGGGAGCTCTTCCAGCAGCGGTTCGATCTCCTGCTCGGTGGCGACATTGTCCCAGCGCGCGGCGATCTTTCCCTTGTCGTCGATCAGATAGATCCACGGCTCGGTGAGGTCGTCGTTGCGGAAGATCCACTCGGCCGCCCCTTTGTTCACGACCGTGTTCTGGAAGTCCCGCCACACCTCTACATGGATGAAGTTGGCCCGATCGCCATATTCCTCTTCGAGGCTGGCGACCATGTCGGTGACCGGCCCGCAGAAGCGGCTGACGCAATAGACCGGCGTCGAGAAGACGACGAGCGCGGGCTCGCCGCG
>JAUJPD010000002.1:65339-66810 GCA_030447315.1 Actinomycetota bacterium
AGCGGCTGACGCAATAGACCGGCGTCGAGAAGACGACGAGCGCGGGCTCGCCGCGACGGACCGAGGCCGCGATGGTGGTGTCGTGCAACTCGGGATCCGGGACCGGCTCGCCCTGTCCGGCCCTGGAATCCAGGGCCGCTCGAGGAGCGTCCGTGGAGTCAAGCGTCAGGTTCTCGGTGCGAAGAGCCCGGTCTCCGACGGCGGGATAGCGATGGTCCTCGTAGACCTCGAAGACCGCTTTGCCGGTGAGAGCACCGCCTTCCAGGGGCGCCGTGACCTGCGCCGCCCAGAACCCCGCTCGATCGAACGTGACATCGGCGGCATAGACGCCGCGACCCTCCGAGCCCGGTACGGCGGCGACCTCTTGGTTGACTCCGGTGTCGTCGCCCTCGATCGGAAGGAACGACGCGGTGGCGGTGGGACCCTCTTCGGCGGTGCCCTCGCCCTCGCGCGTGCCTAGATAGAAGAACTCCATGTCGACCTCGCCGAAGCTCACGAAGAGCTGATCGGGAGTGAGGAGGCCGGCGATGAAGCGGGATCGCTCCCCCGCGGCGAGGTCGTAGTTGGCGGCTTGCACGATCAACTCGGTATCCGGCGAACCGGACGCAAGCGAAGGAGGCTCCCCGCCCTGGTCGCTACAAGCCGTGGCGACCAGAGCCACCATCAAGAGGGCAACCGTCTTTACGGACATCCGTCCACCTCCACGTCGATGGAAGACAGTCCCGCAACGGTGGCGTCCACCAAGCGGTCCAGATCCGCCTGCAACTGTCCCGGCGCCACATCCTCGGCAGCGAAACCGGATTCCACCGCCTGCTTGGCCTCGAGGAGATCCGCGGCCGCCTCTCTGTCCTCGGCCTCGATCTCCGTGGCGATCTCGTGGAGCGGGACGTGCGCGGAGTCGATGAAGAGGTCCCGGGCGGAATCGGGGTCGGCCTCGACGGAACGACGGGCCTCGCAGAGCGCGGGCACCACCGCCGCGAACCCACCGCCCGCGGAGCCCCCGCCCTCGGAGCCAGGATCGGTCGCCGAGCCCTCGGCGTCGCCGCCGGAGAGGATCAGCCCGGCCACCCCGAAAGCGATCCCGAACGCGATGATCACCAGGCTCTCGGCGGGCTTCACGGTCTTGCGGAAGAACAGCACGATGCCCAGTGCGATCAACGTGAGGGAGAACAGCACGCTCTCGAAGTTGAGACCCTCGCCGCCTCCGTGGGCGAGGAGCAGCGACCTACTCATGGGTGCGCTGGCGACGAGCGGCGACCGCCAGACCCACGATGACGATGGTGACTATGAGGAACGGAAGGATCGGCAGATCGGTGGGCTGATCGGGGTTCTCGATCGGGGGGCGGCTGGAGGTCTCGTTGCCGGCGATGTCCTCTTCCTCTCCATCTCCGGCCTCTGGATCGGCCAGCGCCGAGCAGTCCTTCTTGCCCGCGACCTTGAAAGAGAAGCTCTCGTTGACGAGGTGGCCGTC
>JAUJPD010000002.1:66910-74085 GCA_030447315.1 Actinomycetota bacterium
CCTTGCAGAGGGCCAGAGTTGGCCCGCCCATCCTTTAATCTCGCTCGCGACGATGCAGCCGGCCCCCGCGAGCGCAGACCCCAAGAGGCGAGCCAAGTTCCTGATCGGAGGAGGAGCGATCCTTCTCAGCCTGATCGCGCTCGTGGCCTGGGCCCTCGGCCGGCCCAACTCCACCTCTTTCTTCTATACCCCCACGGAAGTCGTCGCCCTCGCGGCCGCCCCCGGCGGCGACGAGTACCGGGTCAACGGAAAGGTCATCCCGGACAGCGTGGCCCGCGACGGTCTCACCACGACGTTCCAGATCTCGGACGGCAAGACGGCGATGGAGCTCACGACGGATCGGCCGCTGCCGGATGTCTTCTGGACGGCGATGGCGAACGATTCGTCCGAGGTGGAGGTCGTCGCCAGAGGCCGATACGACGGCGAAATCTTCCTGGCGAGCGAGGTGCTGGCCAAGTGCCCATCCAAGTTCAAGGCCAAGGCCGCCTGACGGCGAGCCGATGATCATGTCGCTGGGCGGTCTCGGCCGGCCCTCTTTGATCGCCGCGTCGGCGTTGACGACAGCAGGTGTCTTGCTGTCGCTTTGGGGCGCGCTGGGCCGGAGATCGGGACCTACCGAGGCGGGACGGCGGGCTCTGACCGCGGGGGCCGCGTTCGTCGGGCTCGCCGGCGTAGCTCTCGTCTCGGCCTTGTTCGCGCACGATTTCTCTCTGGAGTACGTCACCAGCTACTCGTCACGGGCGCTGGCGCGCGGGTACACCCTGGCAGCGTTGTGGGGCGGCATGGAAGGGTCTCTCCTCTTCTGGACGGTCCTCTTGACGCTGTTCTCGATGATCGCGCTGCGGCGGGCTCCAGCCGGCGACACCTCACTGCGCGCCTGGACCGCGGTAGTCCTGGGCGGCATCGCATCGTTCTTCCTTCTGATCCTGCTCTTCCCGGCGAACCCCTTCACTACGCTTGCCGAGGTGCCGGCCGACGGCAACGGGCTGAACCCACTGCTGCAGTCGCCTGGGATGCTCATCCACCCCCCGCTGCTGTACACAGGGTTCGTCGCCTTCTCGATCCCGTTCGCCTTCGGTATGGCCGCCCTCCTCACCAAGCGGCTGGATGAAGGCTGGCTCAAGCAGACGCGTCGATGGAGCCTCTTCGCCTGGAGCGCGTTGTCGATCGGAATCGTGCTGGGTGGCGCCTGGGCGTACACCGAGCTCGGCTGGGGTGGATATTGGGCGTGGGACCCGGTCGAGAACGCCTCGTTCATGCCGTGGCTGACCGCAACGGCCTACCTGCACTCGGTCGTGATCCAGGAGAAGCGGCGCATGTTCAAGGTGTGGAACCTGGTGCTGATCCTGCTGACCTATTTCCTCGCCATATTCGGAACCTTCCTGACTCGCTCGGGCATCTTGTCGAGCATCCACACCTTCACCGAAGGTCCCATCGGGAAGTGGTTCCTTCCGTTCCTGGCGTTGATGCTGGTCGGCGGACTCGCGTTGATAGGGGCGCGCTTGGACACGCTCAAGAGCAAGAACCGCTTCGACTCGTTGCTGTCGCGGGAGTCCGCATTCCTCGCCAACAACGTCTTGTTCCTGGCGGCCGCCTTTGCGGTGCTGTGGGGAACGATCTACCCGATCATCGCCGAGGCAGTGACCGGCGTGCGGCTGTCGGTGGGCCCGCCTTTCTTCAACGCGGTGTTCATCCCGATCGGCCTCGCCTTGATCGGGCTGACCGGACTCGGCCCCCTCATCGCGTGGCGCCGTATGAACACGAAAGCTTTCTTCCGGATGATCCGGATACCACTCGTAGCGGGAGCGGCCGCGACGATCGCCGCCGCGCTCGCGGGCGTCGGGAGCGCGGGGGCTTTGCTGGCGTTCGCGCTCTGCGCTTTCACCACAGTGGCGATCGTGGCCGAGTTCGTCCGCGGGAGCCGCGTGCACCGCAGGCGCGCGCGCGTCGGATGGCCGAGCGCCGTTGCTCGCACCTTGATGCGCGATCGCAGACGCTACGGGGGGTACGTCGTGCACCTCGGCGTCGTGCTGATCGTGCTGGGGTTCGCGGGATCTGCCGGCAAGGTCGAGCGGAGCGAGCACCTCGCCCAGGGAGAGACCATGCAGATCGGCCGCTACACATTGCGCTACGAAGAGTTCGTCCGGGGAGAGACGCCGGAGAAACAGATCTCGCAGATCAACATCTCCGCGGCCCGTAACGGAGAGGTCGTCGAGACGCTCGAGCCGCAAAGGAACCTGCACAAGGTGCAACGACAGTTCCAGTCCGAGGTCGCGATCGCGACGGGCCCGGTCGAAGACCTCTACGTCGTGGTCACGGCCGTCGACCCCGACGGGAGCGCGTCGATACATGCTTTCGTGAACCCGCTCACGTGGTGGATCTGGGCGGGGGCCGCAGTCATGGCACTTGGGATGAGCGTGCTCCTCTCCGAAGCCGGTCCTCGTACCGCAACCGTTGGTGCTCCGGCGCGCGTTCACCGCCCCCTGGTGGCGACCCGATGACGCGACTCCTAGCCGCGCTGCTGCTCGTCGGTGTGCTCGCCTCGCCTGCCGCGGCTGCGCCTCTAGGGGCCGGGCCCGAAGATGTCGCCAATCGGATGTCGGGGGAGATCATGTCGCCTTTCTGTCCCGGGGTCACCCTGCACGAATGCCCCTCGCAAGAGGCAACCGACCTGCGTGACCGCATCGAAGGATGGGCGGCCGCCGGTTGGAGCGAGGAGCGCATCATGAACGAGCTCGTCGCGCAATACGGGGACGGCATCCGGGCGGTGCCGCCCAGCGACGGCGGGGGGATCGTGGCCTGGCTGCTGCCCGGTGTGGTGGCAGTGGGAGGCGCGCTATTTGCCGGCACCTTGGCCCGCAGGTGGACCAGACAACGAGAGCGGGATCGCGCCGGCGAGGACCTCGAAGCTCGCAGGTCGATCACGCCGGAGCAACGACGGCGCCTCGCGGGCGAGCTGGCTGCGCTCGAGGCGCGTTCCGCCGGGCAGGGACGGCGCCTGTGATCGAAGCGGTCGTCGTCGCCTTGCTCGCCTGTGTCGCGCTCGTCTACGTGACCAACCCGCTGCGCCGTGTCCCTCACGAGCAGCCGCTGCGCGAAGGTCCGACTCCGGTCGAGGAGGCGCAGGAGAGGAAGGTCAGCGCGCTGAGCGCGATCGTGGACCTCGAAGAAGAGGCCGCGGTCGGAAAGCTCACCATCCCCGAGCTCGAGGCTCTGCGCGAGGGATACGAGCGAGAAGCTCTCGCCGCGCTCGCCCAGCTGGACGCGCTCGCGGCACCCGCGCCGGCAGACGACCCCCTCGAGGTCGAGATCGCTGCGATGAGGAAGCGGCTGGCATGTCCCTCCTGCGGAGCGCTGCGGGACCATGAGGGAACGTGCAGCCGATGCGACGCCTAGCCGTCGCACTCCTGACCGTAGCGGCGGCCGTGGCACCGGCCGCCTCGGCTCATGCCGCGGACCGCGGGACCATCGCGGGACGGGTGATGCACGGAACCACCAAGCGCCCGGTCGCCGGCGTCGAGGTCACGCTGACGACGAACGCAGAGGGCAAGGGGGCCGAGCGGACCGTGCGGACCGACGAGCGGGGGGCCTACGCGTTCGAAGACCTGAAGACCGGCGACGACATCTTCTATGCGTTAGACGCCACCTACAAAGGAGGCCTGTTCGCAGGTCGCCCGCTCTCGATCCCGTCGGACACCGCCGAGGAACCCCTGATCCGGACAACGTTGCGGGTGTTCGAGCCGACCACCGACCCCAACGCGATCCTGATCCGAGGCGATCGGCTGGTGGTGGTCCAGGACGAGGACCGGGTGTCGGTGATCGAGGCGGTCAAGGTCGTGAACCCCACCAACAACGCCTATATCGGCCGTGGCTCGGCCCTGGGGTCCGGCGACGGTGATGACGCTACCCCCAGCCTCGGCTTCGCCCTTCCGGACGCGGCGCTACCCGAGACCGTTGCGTTCATCGACGCCGACCTCGACGTCCCCCAGTTGGTCGAGGTGGCGGGCTTCGGCTTCGGCATCACCACCGCGATCCCGCCGGGGGAGGTCGACTTCACGTTCAGCTACCAGGTCGAGGGCTCCGGCGGCAACTTCGATCTGTCGCGCACGGCGTTGTACGAGATCTCGGAGCTCTCCGTGCTGGCCGCCGAGCCGCTAGAGATCCGAAGCAACCGCTTGACCGCGGCGGAGCCCGATCAGATAGAGGGCAGGACGTATGCGATCTCGAGTTCGACCGATGCGTTGGACCCGGCCGATCCGATCCAGATCCTGGTCGTGGCGCAAGGCGCAGCGTCGGTTCCGCTCATCGCCGGAGCCGCGGCCGGGTTGATGCTGCTCTCGATCATCGCCTTCGTCGCGTTCCGCAGGGGCCGAAGGGGCGAGACCCTTCCGCCGCCGGTGGACGACTCGGGCTCCACCGACGACCACGAAGATCTCGTCGCCGCTATCGCGCGCTTGGACCTGCGACGCGAGGGGGGCGACATCGAGCTGGAGGAATACGCGCGCAAGAGGGCCGAGCTGAAAGCCCGGCTCGGTGAGGTCGGCACCTCGGAACCCGCCGCCCGGCGATGACCTGTGCGATCGAGATCGACGGTCTGCAGGTGGCCTTCGGGCGTACGCTGGCCTTACGGCACCTAGACGCCCGCATCCATGAGGGGATCGCCGGTCTGTTCGGACCCAATGGATCGGGCAAGTCCACATTGCTGCGCGTGCTGGCGGGGCTGCTGCGGCCCAGCGCCGGGACGGTGAGGCTGTTCGGGCGCCCCCTGACGATGAAGGACGAGGAGCTGCGGGGGCGGATCGGCTACGCGGGGCATCGTTCCGGCCTCTACGGACGTCTGACCGTCATGGAGAACCTCGAGTTGTTCGCACGACTTCACGGGACGCGACCCGACCGGCCGGCTCGGATGCTCGACGAGCTCGGGCTGAGCGACCGCAGGAACACCCCGGCGGGGGAACTATCCGCCGGTTACCGCAGAAGGGCGGCGGTAGCCAGAGCACTGTTGCACGATCCCGACCTGCTCCTGCTCGACGAGCCCTACGCCAACCTCGACGATGAGGCCTCGGACGCGGTGTCCGGGGCGGTGATCGCATGGAGGCAACCCGGTCGCGTCGCCATCGTCGCGACGCACGGCGCCAAGAAGGTCAAAGCCTACGCGGACGCAGGGCTGATCCTGAAAAACGGAGAGCTCATCCGTCAGGGGACCTACGAGACGACGGGGTTCACCGTATGAGCCGGGGGTTTCTGTCCAAGACCGGGACCTTGGTCGCGAAGGATCTGCGGGTCGAGCTTCGAGGGCGAGACACGTTGCCCCCCATGGTCGCGTTCGCGTTCACGGTCTCACTGTTGCTGGCGTTCGCGGCTCCCGCCCCTCCGGAGCTACGAGAACCGGACGCGCTGCCGCTCGGCGCCGTGGGGTTCATCGACGTCGTGGCGGCCTTCTTCTGGATCACGATCCTGTTCGCAGGCTTGATCGGCTTCGCCCGCACCTTCGAGCTCGAACGAGACGATGGCGCGATCGACGCTCTGTTGCTCGTGCCGGTAGATCGCTCCGGGCTGTTCATGGCCAAGGCGGTGGCCAACCTCACCTTCGTCGCGGTCGTGCAAGCGGTCCTTCTGCCCACCTTCGCCGTCCTCTTCCACTTCGATCTGGGGATGAGCTGGTTCGCTCTCATCGGCGTGGTCGCCCTGGTCGATGTGGGCTTCGTCTCGATCGGGACCCTGTTCGCGTCGGTAGCCGCACAGACCCGCAGTCGGGAGCTGGTCCTGCCGATCCTGGCACTGCCCGTCCTCGTGCCGCTGTTCATCGCCGCCTTCGAGCTCACCTCGGATCTGTTGGCCGGCGACGGACTGCAAGCGGTCGCGTCGAGAGGTTGGTTCGGGATCGTGGTCGCCTTCGACGCCGTATTCGCGATCGCCGCAGCCCTCGTGTTCGAGTTCGTGATCGATGCGTAGAGCCGTCGCTCTTCTATGCACGTGCCTGGTGGCCGCCTCCTGTGGGGGCCGCAGCGAGAGCCTGTCGGTGCCGCCCGACCGGCCCTCGGGGGCGACCAGGCAGGTGGCGCTACCCGATCCCATCCCGGCGGTGGCGGCTTTCCGGGTGCATCTGCACGGCCCGGTGCCCGACACCGTCAGCTCCGATCTAGAAGATGTCCCAGGTGTTGCGATCGTCTCCGCCCTCGCCACCGAGCGGTTCCGGGTCCGGGGGCCCGGCGGTACCGAGACGTTGGAGTTGGGCTCTACCAAGCCGCTCCGGTTCCGATCGGTGGCGCCGGCCTCCACCAAAGAGGCCGAGTTCGTGTGGACCGCTCTCCTGGGCGGACGAAGCGTGCTGACCTCCGCTGCCGCGCGCACGGTGGGCATCGAAGGCTCGGGCGAGATCCGTATCGGTGATCTACCGATCCCGGTCGGAGCCTTCGCCTCCAACGGGACGCCGGAGCTGGTCGACGTCTTGGTGGCCGACCACATCGGCAGAGACCTCGGTCTCGGTGATCCGAACATGCTGGTCGTGGGGGCCGAGGCGGGCGCCGATATCGACCGCATCAGCACGCGACTGCGTGACCTGCTCCGCGATCTGGACGTGGATGTTGAGCGCGTGGTGGAACGTGAACCGGCTCCTATCGAACCTGCGGATCAACCAGAGCCCGTGGGCCGTGCAGAGGGGACCCTGATCGGTTCGATGTCCTTCCGCATCCTCGAAGACGGCTTCATCGAGCCCGATCCCGCGTGGGTAGCGGCCAACATCGCCTCCGCAGATGTCGCCCTCTTAGGCAACGTCACCTGTCACCGCTTGGTGCTGCCTCAGCTACACGCGGCGATGGTGGAGATCGCCGAGGCGGGCTTGGCCGCCGAGGTCGATCCCGCGGAGTATGGAGGTTGCTACGTCGCGCGCTTCATCGACCGCGACCCCCACAAGCCGTTATCGATGCACGCGTTCGGGCTGGCGTTCGATATCAACGTCTCGACCAACCACCTTGGAACGGCGGGCGACCAGCATCCGAAAGTCATAGAGATCCTCGCCCGCTGGGGATTCGCCTGGGGCGGAACCTGGGGTCGTCCCGACCCGATGCATTTCGAGCTGGCACGCCTGGTAGAGACGTAGCAGGCACGCTCCGGTTGACCCGCGGAACGGCGGGTATACCGCGGCGATGAACGGACCCAGCGAGCGCGCACGA
>JAUJPD010000002.1:74185-80406 GCA_030447315.1 Actinomycetota bacterium
GCGGCCCGATTGAAAGAGAGGGCCGCGGCGTGGAACTGGGATGAGATCTCGGATCGGTGCGACGAGTGGGTGGCCTCGCAGATCACCGAGCTAGCTGAGGAGATACACACGATCTTGGGCAACATCGAGCAAGGCAAAGCGGCTGCGGCCGCAGCCGAGCGCTCTCAGGTTGCGATGGGGCTCGCGCAGACGCTCTCGGTGCACAAAAGGATCGCTTACGAGTCGGAGAACGACCTGTGGGACCTGGTAGCCGACGCTATGGGAGGCCGCTACGGCGAGCTGCAACGGAAGGCCTTGGCGCAAGACGAGATCTCGCTGAAGGACTCGTTGGCCGCGGCGATGCAGCTGTTCGTGATCGCTGCAGCCGAGACTCACGCCTTCCTCGGCGAGGACCAGCAAGGCGTGGTCGATCGAGCCTCCGAGCTGGCGAGCGACCGACTGGATGGAGATGCCACCGGCGCCACCGTCTAAGGGGCCATGGCCTCGAGCATCTTCAGGGCCGTCTCCGGCCCCTGCTGCGCCATGAAGTACAGGATCGGTGTATCGAGCCCCGCCTCTCGGAACGATCCAACACGCTCCTTACACGCGGCTGCGGGCCCGCTGATGATCAGAGCATCGACCACACGATCGGACATGGCGGCAACCGCTGCGGTCCGATCGCGTTTATCCCACGCCGCTTTGACGGCGGTTGCCTCGGCTTCGAAACCCTGGCGCGCGATCCAGTCGTTGTATCCCTGGGCCGCCACGTAAGGCGTCAACAAGAAACGGGCGAACGAGCGAACCTCGTCCTGGGGCTGGTCCGGGATACAGATCAGGCGAGCGGCAAGCTCGAGCTCCGGGGCGGCTCGGCGCGCCAGCCGCACACCCTCTTCACTGACCGCATAAAGCACGATGCCGTCGGCCACGGCGCTCGCAAGATCCATCATCTTCGGGCCCAGCGCGGCCACAAAGATGGGGACCTCGGCGGGAGCGCCCTCGAGACGGAAACCGTCGACTCGAACCGCCTCCCCCTGGTAGGTCACCTTCTGCCCCGCGAGCGCTTGCTTCACCACCTCGATGGTCTCTCGCATCCGCGTCAGCGGCCGCTCGAACTCAACGCCCATCCAGCCCTCCACGATCGTCGGTGTCGACGCGCCGAGTCCGAGGCAGAAACGACCCTGCGACGCTTGACTGGCGGCGAGCGCACTCATCGCGATCAGCGCAGGGGGCCGGGTGTAGGTCGGCGCGATCGCGCACCCGATCCGCAGGCTCGCCGTGGATACTCCGACCGACGAAGCGACGGAGAACGCGTCGGGACCGGATACCTCGGCCGACCAGGCATCGCTATAGCCGAGTGCCTCGGCACGGCGGGCTATCTCGCAAGCACCTCGTACGTCGAAGCCCGGCAGAGGAACGGTCGTACCGAGTCGTTGGGTCATCCATAGCTCCTTTGGGCTAAGGCGGCACCTTACGGCGAAGGACCCGGCGCGGTGGCTAAGGGGGAACGCCGTTTAGTCTCGGGGATCCGATGAGAGCCTCCCAGACACCGATCGTGCCGCCCGACCGCGCCCTGCGGCGCCTGGGGATCCTCGCCTGGGTCAGCGTGGCGACCTCACTGTTCTTGATCTTCTTCGTCGCCCGACCAGCTGATGTGACCATGGGGGGCCAGCTGCAACGGATCTTCTACTTCCACGTTCCCGCGGCGTGGGCCGCCTACCTGGCGTTCGCGATCGTCTTCCTCGGCTCGGTGGCTTACCTGCGCACGGGGGCCAGGCGCTGGGATCTCCTGGCGCACTCGGCCGCCGAGATCGGAGTGGTCTTCACCACGCTGGTCCTGATCACGGGGCCCATCTGGGCTCGCCCGGTGTGGGGGACCTGGTGGCAGTGGGACGCGCGCCTGACCGCCTCTCTGGTGATGTGGCTGACCTACATCGGATACCTGCTTCTGCGTGGTCTCTCCACCGATCCGTCACGCACCGGGCGGCTGGCCGCAGTCGCCGGGATCATCGGATTCGTAAACGTGCCGATCGTTCATTTCGCGGTGCAGTGGTGGGAGACGTTGCATCCAAGCGGGCCGACCCCGGCCGACATGGAGCAGAGCTCCGGGCTGGGCAGCCCCGAGCTGATGGCCTTCTTTGTGTCGCTGGTCGCATTCACCCTGCTGTTCGCGTGGTTGATGACGGCGAGGATCCGCCTCGGCCGCCTCAACGATCAACTCGACCGGATCGAACTGGCAACGTGAGCGACCTCGCGTGGCTGTTCGTGGCCTTCCTCGCCGTGTGGGTCGGACTCGGCACCTACCTGTTCTCGCTCTCGGCCCGCCAGAAGAAGCTGGAGAACCGTTTGAAGGACCTCGAGCCCCACGCCTGAGATCGCCGTCACAGATTCACAAGCTGAAGCTAGCCGCCGGCGCCCGTTTTCCCTGCTCAATCGCACGATCAGGGGGTGTTTTGACGGGGCAGCAGAAATGTAAGATGCAGCGCGATGAGCATGCGTGAGCGCGTGATGAGGAACGCAGACGCTCCGATGACGTGGACCAAAGCCATCGTTCTCGGGACGCTCCTCTGGGTATTCATGATCCTGGCTCTGGGCCAGCTGCCCTCGGTGATCATCTACAAGTTCGACCAGTACATCGCGCAGATCGTGGACTTCAGCAAGAGCATCCCCGGGGTTGACCCAGAGGGGCTCAACACCGTCCAGATCAAGATCATCCGCGACATCGTTGCCAACTCGGTGCAGATGGGGATCCTGACGGTGATGCTGATCATCGCCTACTTCTGGCAGGAGAAGAAGCGCAAGCGGCTCGGCACGAAGGGCCTTCCGGACCCCGTCAAGGGCTACATGCCCGGTAAGTAGAGACAGAAAAAGCATGCCGAAGCCCCCAGAGCCCAAGAAGATGGAGATCATCGAGAAACCCGTCTTCCGCGCCGACTACGAGATGCAGCTGGTGGATGCCGACTGGTTGAAGGGCGCGGTCAAGCCGAAGCGCTTCATCGACTTCATCCCCGAGCAATGCATCCTCTGCGAGGGTTGCGTGGACATCTGTCCCTGGTACTGCATCTTCATGGTGGACCCGACCGCCGTGGAAGAATCCGGCAACGTGGCGCTGGCGCGACACATGGGGCCCACCGACATCCTCTTCTTGATCGACGACAACGCTTGTACGAGATGCAACCTCTGCGTAGAGCGCTGCCCCACCGGCGCGCTGGTGCAGAGCGAGGTAACCGGCGGAAAGAAGAAGACCGGAGCGCGGGCCATGGGAAAGGTCGCAGGTTCCCAGAAAGCTACATAACTAGCTCAGGAAGGCAGGACGTTGGCAAAGGCAGCGGGGTGGAACCCTCGGGAGAAGTTGGCCGAGCGGGTAGATCAGCTTCACAACAGCCAGCTATGGCGTGCGATCTTCAGACCGGGGTCGATCTTCCGCCGCGGGTACGCGGACTCACCCCGGAACCGGGCTTACGTGGTGATGAACTCGCTCCTCTACCACCTGCATCCGGTGAAGGTGAAGCGTCACGGCATCAAGCTGTCGTACACCCTGTGCCTCGGCGGCCTTTCCTTCTTCCTCTTCATCTTGTTGACCATCACGGGCATCTATCTGATGTTTTTCTACCGGCCTTCAGTCGAGATCGTGTACTCGGATATGCAGCGCATCCACACCCAGGTCTCGTTCGGCCTTCTCGTGCGCAACCTCCACAGGTGGGGGGCCCACCTCATGGTGATCAGCGTGTTCCTGCACATGGCCCGCGTTTTCTACACCGGCGCCTACAAGCCGCCCCGGGAGTTCAACTGGGTCGTGGGAGTCATCCTTTTCCTCCTCACGCTGCTGCTGGCCTTTACCGGCTACCTCCTTCCGTGGGATCAGCTGGCCGTCTGGGCCGTCACGGTCGGGACCGAGATGATGAAGAACTCACCCGTGATCGGAGACCAGGTGCAGTTCGCTCTGTTGGGCGGGCCCGTCATCGGCCCCGAGACCCTTCTGCGGTGGTACACGCTTCACGTCTGGCTGCTGCCCTTCGTGATCGTCATCTTCATCTCGATCCACTTCTGGCGGGTTCGCAAGGACGGAGGTATCTCGGGGCCCATGTAGGGCCACTAGCGAGGACGGATTGATGCCAACACCAGACGAGGTATACGAGCAGGTACTCAAGGAAGAGACCGACAAGGGCTCTTCCCCCGCGGTCGCTCAAGCGCGAGCGAAGGCGGCAGGGCGCTCGCCAACGCGGTTCGGCCACGCCCAGCACGCCGCCAAGCTCGGCGGCGGCCCCGGCCCCCGGAGGGCCCCAGCGCCTGCAGCCGCAGCCCCCGCGCCCACTCGGCTGCGCAAGCCAAACCCGCCGCCGCGACGGCCAAGCGGCGGCCAAGGCCTTGCTCGTCCGAGGCGCCAGGCCGCGAAGAAGGCCGTAGGCAACGGCAACGGTGCGGCGGTCCCGGAGCGTGTCCAGCGCTTGCTGGCCGTCGTCAAGCCTGAGGCGATCCAGAAGGTCGAACGTCAGCCGATGGACCGGGTCAACGTGTGGCCTCACCTGATGGCGGCCGAGTTCGTATCGCTGCTGGTCGTGATGGCGATGATCACGCTGTTCTCGGTCGCGGTGGGACGCCTCTGCGCGAGCTCGCGAACTTCCAGCCAGACCCCCAACCCGTCAAGGTGCCGTGGTACTTCCTGGGCCTGCAGGAGCTCCTTCGTTACTTCCATCCCCAACCGGCGGGAGTGACCATCCCGACGGTGATCATCATCGGGTTGTTCGCCACGCCGGTTCATCGACCGCAACCGGACGACCGCAAGCTGGCCATCGTCATCTTCACCTTCTTCGTGATCAGCTTCGCCATCTTGACCACGATCGGCATGTTCTTCAGGGGCCCCGGATTCAACTTCGTGTACCCCGTGGGAAACAGGCCCGATCTTCTTCGAGCTATAGGGAGCAAGCTGTGAGCCAGGAACGATCGCCCTCATCGTGGTAGCCGTGTCGGTTGCCGCCTGGGGACTGTTCATGGCGAATGTGACGATCCGCCGCCAGCGCAAGGCGGTAGCGGGTCCGAAACGAGAGAGCCGTGAAGAATCGAGGGGAGCCAGTCTCGTTCAGAGCGCTCCCGTGCCGGTGCCGGAGCCGGTGCCGGTGCCGGTGCCGGTGGCGGTGGCGGCGCCGCTGACGTTGTAGGCCGCGGTCGGGTAAGAGAACTCCTGTTTCACGGCACGCAGCACGTCCAGGTAGGCCAGAGCGGGCTTGACCATGACCGCGTCCGCCCCTTCTGCGATATCCAGGGCGACCTCGCGCAACGCCTCTTCGACGTTGGCGGAGTCCTGCTGATGACAGCGCCGGTCCCCGAACCTGGGGGCGCCTTCGGCCGCTTCGCGGAACGGCCCGTAAAAGCTCGAGGCGTACTTCGATGAGTAGGCGAGGATCGCGGTCTCCTTCGCGCCGCTCGAGTCGAGAGCGGCCCGTATGGCCGCCACCTGCCCGTCCATCATCCCCGAGGGAGCCACCAGGTCGGCCCCCGCCTCTGCCTGGGCGACCGCTATCTGCGCGTAGGCCGCGATCGTGGCGTCGTTGTCCACCCCGGTGTCCTCAGAGAGGATCCCGCAGTGACCGTGCTCGGTGTATTCGCACAGGCACAGGTCGGCGATCACGACGGCCTCATCACCCAACTCGTCCTTCACTGCTCTGATCGCCTGCTGCGTTACCCCTGAACGGCTCCACGCTTCGCTCCCGCGCAGGTCTTTGCGGGCAGGGATCCCGAAGAGCAACACGCCCGCAACACCGAGGCCGGCCAGCTCGCGCGCCTCTTTGACCACCGATTCGAGGGTGTGCTGGGACTGGGCGGGCATGGACGGGATCGGCGACGGCTCGGTGAGTGCCTCCTTCACAAAGAGGGGGGCGATCATCTCTCCGGGAGACAGACGGGTCTCGGCGAAAGCTCGCCGGAGGCCTGCGGTTCGCCGCAGCCGGCGAAGCCTGAGATCGGGGTAACCGGCCAGGCTCGTAACCCGCCGGTCCTGCGCCTTCGTCATGCTTTCAGTGTACGGGCGACGCATTCTTCGAAAGCATGCAAGAGACCCGCCACCGTGTGCTCGTCGGGCACTACGTCCACCCGGAACCCGGCCTGGCGCGCGGCCGCGGCGGTCGACGGCCCGATGCAGCAGACCAAACCTCGGCCCCCTTGCGCGCTGAGTAAAGCCTTCGAAGCCGGTCCCACGATCTCTGCGAAACCCTCCACCGTGGAACCGCTCGTGAAGACCACGTCGT
>JAUJPD010000002.1:80506-84444 GCA_030447315.1 Actinomycetota bacterium
GAGCTGGCGAACAACACCCAGTCGTAAGCGCCTGCGGCGAGGCGGCCGAGCGCGGCATCCAACTCCTCCGGAGACGGCGGCTCCACGATCTCGATCGTCGGGAACGAGATCACCTCGGCCCCCCGGTCCTTGAGTCCTCGGACCAGTGAGATTGCCTGCGCAGGCGGGCGCGTGACCACGATCCGGCGCCCGAACAGAGAGCGCTTCTCGAACCACGCCAGCGCGTCATGCAGACCGACGACCGGCCCGACGATCGTCGTCACCGGCGACACGATGCGCTCGCGGCGAGCCACCTCCGCGACCGTCTCCAGCGTCGCGACCACCGTCCGCTGGCCGGGTGTGGTCCCACGTTCCACCAGAGCGACAGGCTCATCACGGGGACGTCCGTACCGGATCAAGCGGGCCGCGATGTCGGCCAAGGAGGATGCGCCCATCAGGAGAACCAAGGTTTCCGCGCCTTGCGCCAGGGCCGAGAATCGCTCTTCCGAGCCCGGCCGCGGCGACGCCTCGTGTCCGGTGATGACCGCGAACGACGACGCCAATCCGCCGTGCGTGACGGGGATCCCCGCCAGAGCGGGAACCGCTATCGCTGCGCTGACTCCCGGAACGATCTCGAACGCGATGCCCGCGGCCGCCAGCGCCTGGCCCTCATCCGCCCCGCGGCCGAACACGAAGGGGTCGCCGCCCTTGAGACGCACGACCCGCTTTCCCGCACGCGCCTTGGACACGATCAACGCGTCGATAGCGGCTTGGGGCATCTGGGTCTCGCCCGGGATCTTGCCGACGAAATGGCGCTCGGCCGCCTCGGGGGCCTCGGCCACGAGAGCCGGCGCGACCAGGCGATCGAACAGGACGACATCGCAGGTCCGCAGGAGCTCGAGGCCGCGCCTGGTGATCAGCCCCGGATCGCCTGGTCCCGCGCCGACCAGGAAAGCTCTGACCTCGTCCACGCCGGTCAGGGTTCGGGCACGAGAGGGGCCTCGAACTCCCCCAGCTCGTCGAGGATCTCGCGCCCGCCGCAAGAGACGATGGCCTCGGCCAGCTCGGCCCCCAGCGCGGCGGCCTCGTGCAGTCCTCCGGAGATCCGGTCGCGCATGCTGGCGCTGCCGTCGGGCATCCCGAGGAAGCCGTCCACCACCAGCCCCTTCTCCGACGCCCGCGCGCGGCAGCCGAGAGGCACCGAGCACCCTCCCTCCATGACGCGAGCGAAGGCGCGCTCGCACTCCACCTCCGCGCGCGCACGAGGGTCCTCCAGGCTCGAGAACAGCTCGGCGAGGTCGGAGCGGATGGAGAGAGCTTCGATCGCAAGCGCACCTTGTGCCGGAGCGGGCAACCAGTGCGAGACATCCAGGGGGGCCGCGTCTACGCCCTGCACTCCCAGTCGCTCGATGCCGGCGGCGGCCAAGATCGCGGCATCGACCTCGCCCTCGCCGACCTTTCGGAGACGCGTGTCGACGTTGCCACGGAACTCCACCACGTCCACGTCGGGTCGCAGGTCCAGCAGCAACGCCCGGCGGCGAAGGCTCGACGTTCCGACCTTCGAGCCAGGGGGCAAGGAGGCCAGGCGTTCCTCGCCGGAAGCGCCGCGGCCGCCGACCACGACGTCGTTGGCCGAGGCCCGCTCCGGTATGCACACGATGACGCAGCCGGGCGCCAGGTCCGCGGTTAGATCTTTGGCGGAGTGGACCGCCACGTCGGCTTCCTCGGTCACGACCGCGGCCTCGACATCAGTCGTGAAGAGACCCTTGCCCCCTATCTCGGCGAAGGGCCTCTGGTCCTTGTCTCCCGTGGTCCTTACGACCTTCACCTCGATCTCGAGGTCTGGGTGCGCGCTCCGAAGCAGGGCGGCGACGATGTCTGTTTGGGCGAGGGCAAGGCGCGAGCCCCGCGTGGCTATTACGAGCTTGCTAGGGAGCGGACTCATCATCGAGCTCGAAAAGATCGCGCAAGGCATTGACATAGAGGTAACCCTGCTTCGAGCTCGCGACCTCCTTGGCCCTGCTGATGGGGACGTGCAGGAGCTTGGCGATGATCCTGCGGCTGAGGTGATCCACGGCGTCTAGTTGCGCGGGAGAAAGATCGCTCAGCTTCTTGTCGAGCAGCTCCAGCTCGGAACGGCGCACATCATCCGCCTTGGAGACGAGGGCCGCGATCGTGGGAGCTATCTCGCCTTCGCGCTCCCATGCCACGAACCGCTGCAGCTCTTCGGACAGGATCTCTTCGACCTTGGACACCTCGCCGACGCGGCTGCCGATGCCGGCTTCGACCACTCCGCGCAGGTCATCGATGTCACGCAGGACCACACCGGGGATCTCCCCCACGGCGGTCTCCACGTCGCGCGGCACCGCTATGTCGACCACGAAAAGAGGACGGTCTCTATCCTGCATCGCAAGCTCGACGCAGCGCTTGTCGATGACCGGTCCCGGCGCCGTCGTGGAACAGATCAAGATGTCGGCTTGCGTTATGGCCTCGCGCAGCTGCTCGAAGGGCATGGCGTCGACGTCCATGACCTCGGCCAGAGCCTGTGCCCGCTCCTCGGTCCGGTTGACGACCGTGACCTGCTCCGCGCCGGAAGACGCCAGTGCGTCTGCCGCCAGGCGGCCCATCTTGCCGGCGCCGACGATCACGACGCTCTTGCCGACCAAGGTCCCGCCGTCGAAAGCCTGCTTGGCCAGCTCGACCGCGGCAGACGAGATCGAGACCGGGTTTCGACCCACCGCGGTCTCGTTGCGGGCCCGCTTGCCGACCCGGAAAGCTTGCCGGAACACCGCCGCCAGCACGCGGTGGACGACACCTTCTTCTTCCGCCGACCGGTAGGCCCGGCGAACCTGTCCCAGGATCTCCGACTCGCCCACGACCATCGAGTCGATCCCCGCCGCCACCCGGAAGAGGTGACGAACCGCGCCGTCGTCGTGGTACGTGTACAGATGATCGGTGAAGTCCTCGGGTGCGACGTGGCAGAACTCGGCGAAGAAGTTACGGATGTCCTGGGCTCCGCCGTGGAATCTCGAAACGAGCGCGTAGACCTCGATGCGATTGCAGGTCGAGAGCACCACCCCTTCGAGAACGTGCTCGTAGGTGGCGAGCTGGTGGAGCGCTTTGGGAAGCTCGTCGGTCGATACCGCCAGACGCTCGAGAAGCCCCACCGGCGCCGTCTTGTGATTGAGTCCGACTACCACCATCGACATGCCGCTCAAGGTATCGCTCCTAGGCCGGGGGGCGCACGCCGAGGCGCCGGTTGGCCTCGCGGGCCGTGGCGATCGCCTGGGTGCGCTGCTGGTAGAACGACAGGATCTGGAGCTCGATGGAGAGGTCCACTTTTCGGACCGAGACATCCGGTGGCACATTCACGACGGCCGGAGCGAAGTTCAAGATGGACTTCACGCCCGCATCCACGAGCTTCTCGGCCACTTCTTGCGCGGCCATAGGAGGGGTAGCGATGATGCCGATCGAGATTCCCTGGTCGACCACGGATTCCTTCAGCTCGTCCAGGTGACGCACCGCGATGCCGCCGACCTCTTCTCCCACCACGCCATCGTCGACATCGAACAAGGCCGCGATCCGAAAGCCTCTTTCCGAGAAACCTCGATAAGACGCGAGAGCCCGTCCGAGGTTCCCGATACCGATGATGGCCGCGGGCCAGTCCTGGGTGAGACCGAGCTCGCGCGTGATCTGGTAGAGGAGGTACTCGACGTCGTAGCCCACGCCGCGGGTCCCGTAGGAGCCGAGGTAAGACAGGTCCTTCCGTACCTTGGCCGCGTTCACCCCCGCCATCCCGGCAAGCTCCTCTGATGAGACGGTCAGCTCGCCGCGGGCCTCGGCTACCTCGAGCAGGGCCCGGAGGTAGACGGGGAGCCGGGCCACGGTCGCTTCGGGGATCGGTCGGTTCCGCATGAGGGGCCATCCTAAAGCTTGTGAGCGCAATCACAAACTCCGAA
>JAUJPD010000002.1:84544-130847 GCA_030447315.1 Actinomycetota bacterium
GAGCTGGCGAACAACACCCAGTCGTAAGCGCCTGCGGCGAGGCGGCCGAGCGCGGCATCCAACTCCTCCGGAGACGGCGGCTCCACGATCTCGATCGTCGGGAACGAGATCACCTCGGCCCCCCGGTCCTTGAGTCCTCGGACCAGTGAGATTGCCTGCGCAGGCGGGCGCGTGACCACGATCCGGCGCCCGAACAGAGAGCGCTTCTCGAACCACGCCAGCGCGTCATGCAGACCGACGACCGGCCCGACGATCGTCGTCACCGGCGACACGATGCGCTCGCGGCGAGCCACCTCCGCGACCGTCTCCAGCGTCGCGACCACCGTCCGCTGGCCGGGTGTGGTCCCACGTTCCACCAGAGCGACAGGCTCATCACGGGGACGTCCGTACCGGATCAAGCGGGCCGCGATGTCGGCCAAGGAGGATGCGCCCATCAGGAGAACCAAGGTTTCCGCGCCTTGCGCCAGGGCCGAGAATCGCTCTTCCGAGCCCGGCCGCGGCGACGCCTCGTGTCCGGTGATGACCGCGAACGACGACGCCAATCCGCCGTGCGTGACGGGGATCCCCGCCAGAGCGGGAACCGCTATCGCTGCGCTGACTCCCGGAACGATCTCGAACGCGATGCCCGCGGCCGCCAGCGCCTGGCCCTCATCCGCCCCGCGGCCGAACACGAAGGGGTCGCCGCCCTTGAGACGCACGACCCGCTTTCCCGCACGCGCCTTGGACACGATCAACGCGTCGATAGCGGCTTGGGGCATCTGGGTCTCGCCCGGGATCTTGCCGACGAAATGGCGCTCGGCCGCCTCGGGGGCCTCGGCCACGAGAGCCAAGGCGACCAGGCGATCGAACAGGACGACATCGCAGGTCCGCAGGAAGCCGAGGCCGCGCCTGGTGATCAGCCCCGGATCGCCCGGTCCGCGCCGACCAGGAAAGCTCTGACCTCGTCCACGCCGGTCAGGGTTCGGGGAACGAGGGGGCCTCGAACGCCGCCAGCTCGTCGAGGATCTCGCCCGCCGCAGAAGGCGATCGCCTCGGCCAGCTCGGCCCCCAGCGCGGCGGCCTCGTGCAGTCCTCCGGAGATCCGGTGATGCGCATGCTGGCGCTGCCGTCGGGCATCCCGAGGAAGCCGTCCACCACCAGCCCCTTCTCCGACGCCCGCGCGGCGGCCGAGAGGCACCGAGCACCCTCCTCCATGGCGCGGGCGAAGAGGCGCTCGCACTCTCCACCTCCGTCGCGCTCGAGGGTCCTCCAGGCTCGAGAACAGCTCGGCGACCTCGGTGCGGATGGAGAGAGCTTCGATCCGCAAGCGCACCTTGTGCCGGAGCGGGCAACCAGTGTGAGACGTCCAGGGGGGCCGCGTCCACACCCTGCACTCCCAGTCGCTCGATGCCGGCGGCGGCCAAGATCGCGGCATCGACCTCGCCGTCGGCGACCTTTCGCAGGCGTGTCGACGTTCCCGCCGGAACTCCACCACGTCCACGTCCGGTCGCCAATCCAGCAGCAACGCCCGGCGGCGAAGGCTCGACGTTCCGACCTTCGAGCCAGGGGCAAGGAGGCCAGGCGTTCCTCGCCGGAAGCGCCGCGACCCCCGACCACGACGTCGTTGGCCGAGGCCCGCTGCGGAATGCGATGACGCAGCCAGGCGCCAGGTCCGCGGTTAGATCTTTGGCGGAGTGGACCGCCACGTCCGCTTCCTCGGTCACGACCGCGGCCTCGACATCAGTCGTGAAGAGACCCTTGCCCCCTATCTCGGCGAAAAGGGCCTCTGGTCGTCTCCCGTGGTCCTTACGACCTTCACCTCGATCTCGAGGCCTGAGTCCGCAGTCCGAAGCAAGGCGGCGACGATGTCTGTTTGAGCGGGAGCGAGGTACAGGAGCTGCATTAACAATTACGAGCTTGCTAGGGAGCGGACTCATCATCGAGCTCGAAAAGATCGCGCAAGGCATTGACATAGAGGTAACCCTGCTTCGAGCTCGAGACCTCCTTGGCCCTGCTGATGGGGACGTGCAGGAGCTTGGAGATGATCCTGCAGGTGAGGTGGTGCACGGCGTCTAGTTGGCAAGAAAGATCGCTCAGTTTCTTGTCGAGCAACTCAGCTCGGAACGTCGCACATCATCCGCTTTGGAGACGAGGGCCGCGATCGTCGGAGCTATCTCGCCTTCGCGCTCCCATGCCACGAACCGCTGCAGCTCTTCGGACAGGATCTCTTCGACCTTGGACACTTCGCCGGCGCGGCTGCCGATGCCGGCTTCGACCACTCCTCGCAGGTCATCGATGTCACGCAGGACCACACCGGCGATCTCCCCACGGCGGTCTCCACGTCGCGGCACCGCTATGTCGACCACGAAGAGGACGGTCTCTATCCTGCATCGCAAGCTGGACGCAGCGCTTGTCGATCACAGGTCCCGGCGCCGTCGTGGAACAGATCAAGATGTCGGCTCGCGTGATGGCCTCGCGCAGCTGCTCGAACGGCATGGCGTCGACGTCCATGACCTCGGCGAGAGCCTGTGCCCGCTCCTCGGTACGGTTGACGACCGTGACCGCGCCGGAAGACGCCAGTGCGTCTGCCGCGAGGCGGCACCCATCTTGCCGGCGCCGACGATCACGACGCTCTTGCCGATCAGGGTGCCGCCGTCGAAAGCCCTCTTGGCCAGCTCGACGGCGGCGGACGAGATGGAGACCGGGTTCCGACCCACCGCGGTCTCGTGGCGCGCCCTTGCCGACCCGGAAAGCTTGCCGGAACACGGCCGCCAGAACACGGTGGACGACACCTTCTTCTTCGCCGCCCGGTAGGCCCGGCGAACCTGGCCCAGGATCTCGGACTCGCCCACGACCATCGAGTCGATCCCCGCCGCCACCCTGAAAGGTGACGAACCGCGCCGTCGTCGTGGTACGTGTACAGATGATCGGTGAAGTCCTCGAGTGCGACGTGGCAGAACTCGGCGAAGAAGTTGCGGATGTCTTGGGCTCCGCCGTGGAATGCTCGAAACAGGCGCATAGACCTCGATGCGATTGCAGGTCGAGAGCACGACGCCTTCGAGGACGTGCTCGTAGGTGGCGAGCTGGTGGAGCGCTTTGGGAAGCTCGTCGGCCGATACCGCCAGACGCTCGAGAAGCCCCACGGGCGCCGTCTTGTGATTGAGCCCGACGACCACCATCGACATGCCGCTCAAGCTATCGCTCCCTAGGCCGGGGGCCGCACGCCGAGGCGCCGGTTGGCCTCGCGGGCCGTGGCGATCGCCTGGGTGCGCTGCTGGTAGAACGACAGGATCTGGAGCTCGATGGAGAGGTCCGCTTTCGGACCGAGACATCCGGTGGCGCATTCACGACGGCCGGAGCGGAAGTTCAAGATGGACTTCACGCCCGCATCCACAGCTTCTCGGCCACTTCTTGCGCAGCCATGGGAGGGTAGCGATGATGCCGATCGAGATGCCCTGGTCGACCACGGATTCCCTTCAGCTCGTCCAGGTGACGCACCGTGATGCCGCCGACCTGTTCTCCCACCCGCCATCGTCGACATCGAACAAGGCCGCGATCCGAAAGCCTCTTTCCGAGAACCCTCGATAAGGCGCGAGAGCCCGTCCGAGGTTCCCGATACCGATGATGACGCGGGCCAGTCCTGGGTGAGACCGAGCTCGCGCGTGATCTGGTAGAGGAGGTACTCAACGTCGTAACCCACCGCGGGTCCCGTAGGAGCCGAGGTAAGAGGTCCTTCCGTACCTTGGCCGCGTTCACCCCCGCCATACCGGCAAGCTCCTCTGATGAGACGGTCAGCTCGCCGCGGGCCTCGGCTACCTCGAGCAGGGCCCGGAGGTAGGCATGGGAGCCGGGCTACGGTCGCTTCGGGGATCGGTCGGTTCCGCATGAGGGCCATCCTAAAGCTTGTGACGCAATCACAAACTCCCACGGGGCCCTGACCAGGACTTTTACCTTTGTCTCCCGCTCATAGAAGGAGGCTTGTGGATTCGTGCAAGGGGGCCGACTGGGGTATCGACTGACTTGACTTGGCTCACCAGTTGACAAGGCTCCTCACTATGGCGACATAACCGGTCAAGCAAGAAGAACCTGAGAAGAACCCTGCCGCTTGCCCTGGGCTTCCGTCCACCCGTCGGGGCCGCGATGACACCGGACGCAAGAGACCTAGGGATGAGGAGGATCGAGCGTCAGCTCATTGGTGGCAAGCTGTAATCACCTACATCGGCGAGGACTCCATCAAGGAGGCCATTGAGGCCATCCACAACCGATCCAGCAAGCTGTTCGTGCTACTCGACCACTCGGGCGTAACCGATACCACTCGAACCGTGGAGTTCCGTCCCCAAAGGCGGGGACCGTTCTTCTGGCGTGGATTACTTCTCGAAGGCGCTCAAAGTCCAACGGCCGGGTGGTGAGGGTCTCGTTCCGGCACTGGGATACCCAGTTTGAAACGGCTTGGAAGTGGCTACGCAACTAACCTTTGGAGCTTGCGTTCCAGAACTTGACGCAGGGCGTTACGAGCAGGAAGAGAACTTTCTATTGCCCTGTTGGAGGAATGGCTGGTGTCGTCCACTTCCTTCTTGGGGAGCGGAGCAGGTTGCAAAGCAACTGAACAAGACGGACAAATGGCACTCGCACAGGAGGAATCCCCATCGAAGTGGCGCGCTTGAAGGCTTCGCGGACCTAGGCCCAAGAATCCGGGAATATTATCGGCTTCTCAAGGACTATCAGCTCGTAGGTCTCATTACTACATGGCGTTGCACACTGAGCCTAAGTGACGAACCCCGATCAGATCAACGAGTTGATCGAAATCATCAATCACGCTGGAGGAGAAGCCTCTCTAAACCCCGTGAACGAGCCACCCTAATCGCAGGTCCAAGAGTGACTCCGACGAGTTCGGAACCCCAAACGGTCGGAGATCTTCGGCCTCGCTTGAGCGCTCAAGCATAGTCATGGATCGTCCAAAGACCCCATTGAGGCTCAGCTCCGACCTTGATGCGGATGAGCAGTTTGGTGGATGGGTGTAGTGAAACAGAACTGTGGCAATGCAAAGAGTTCATGGATTTTCACTGGCCATCCCTCTTACAAAGTGGCTTCGCCTTCAACTGCAAGTCGGGCTCGCACGAACTCGCCCGTTCTCTGGGGTATGTCAGAAGACCGCCTGGTTCATGCTGCACCGAATCAGGCTCGCAATGCGTACAGGGACCTTATCGGACAAGTTCGACGGAGCCGTGGAAGATGGTGGGCAAGGTCGAATAGGCGCTGGCCTTAGGTGAGGCGAGCAGGGTCACGCTGGCAAGGTCAGCATGGGCTTCAACAGATTAAGGGAAAGAGTCCGAGCTACAGAAAGATAAGGCGGCGGGTGCGTCCAGGTGCCACGGTCGTGACGGACGAACTGAAGTCCTGAAGGCTCAACAAGATCATCAACCACGCCGACCTATGTGCAGGGCCAAGCCACACGAACGGGATGGAGAACTTGATGAGCGAGGGCGGCTATGTGACTCCTGGCCATCTTACAGGTTTACCGCTCATGCAGAGTTGGTGCTCTGGCTGGAAAGAGCTCATCCCAAACTCCGTCTCAGCCGTCATCCGATGGACCTTCACAAAAGCAGATCGAAGAAGCTCAGAAGCGAACCGGGCAGGTTGAATGACCCGTCGATCCCGTCGAAAGCCGCCACATGAAGTTTGTTCTTTTTGCATGAACACGCCGGTTCAAGTCCGGTCCGCCTCTCCAAACTCTCGGCAGGAGGTGCAAGATGGAGAGATTGATCCGAACCGGCCCTGGGGTGACACTTCATCTGCAATGAATGCGTCGCCGTCCGGCAATGAAGTCCTAGCGCTCGTACTCCTCTGTCTTTTCCCGCCATGCATCCACTATAGGCACATGGATGAGTCGGTCCTAGGGACGCTGCGAGCAACTGCAGGGTTCTTAATGGTCGGGGGGCCCTCGGCCTGCTGGCCAACGGAATGTTTGGCCTTTGATCCGGACCCTCGATAAAGCACAATGAGAGATGCGCGAAGTTCCGTTGGGTGAGCGGTTGATGCCTCTCTGGAAGGTCATGTTCGCCGTCCTCCTTCTACGATTAGGTGAGCCAAGCAAGTCGCCTGCCCTAGCGGAGTCAAGTCAGTCGATACCCGATGATGCCCCGTTTCGACAGGCCTCTGCGCGGCCATAAGCGCAAGACACACGTAGCACCGCTGTAAGACTGATGAAGAAGTCGCCCAGGTTATAGGCCTTGTAGTGGGTGATGCCAAAGTGCAAAAGAAGATGACGAAACTGCCCAATAGGGCACGCCTCCAGCCCTGTCCGAGAAGGCCAATAGAGCTGGCAGCAGGAAGAACATCACAAGTCATCCGACGCCCCTCACGTTTATGTCCGAAATCAATGGCAGGAGGTGCAGCTAGACGGCCCGATTAGGCTCCTCCAATGCACCCGAATGGCAGCCCCGCCACGACGCTCCTCGAAGTAATCGTCTTGTTGGCAGTCCACCTATCGCTGCCGTCTTGATTGCTAAGCCTGAGCGCTGGTACTGGATACCCTTCATTAGGTGCAGAACACTTCGATGTCATGGGAGCCCCGACTCATCAGGCGAAGAGGGTTAGGTGAGCGGCGAGGGTACTTGTCGGCGTCTTTCGGTTCTTCAATCGGTTCTCACCGAACTCGCTCTCCAATCTTCGTATCGAAGAAGAAGAGCGAGCGTCTTACGAATCCGACTCATCCTGGGCTAGTACCGACGGTTCCCCTGGACCGGTCAAGCGCCCACGACATGCTCGGGGCCAACACCGACCGCGACCCTAGCCCTGCCGACTTGCTGCCACGTTGAGGGGTTGTCTTTCATCTCCGGCCAGCAAGGACAATTCCACTTGCGGCCCCGCAAATCATCGGACCTTTACTGGCTGGGCCGAAATCTGCTGTATCGACACCGGTAAGTTCCCCAGAGAATTACGTCTGCTTGCGGACGATCATGGGCTGGCCAGATTCACCTCGGCGATCTAGAACGCCCTGCTGCAAGTTCGCCTTCGGGGTCTGTTCCTTCTGTCCGTCCCCAAGAAGGAAGTGGGCGCCGAGGAATCTCAACGCTGCAAGCGCAAGTGGAGGCCGACCCCCACCGCTGATATCCGACCAACTGAGTCCCAGCCGAGAGGTGCGGTAACTTCGCCTTGGGATCTGCAACGGCGGCGAATGCGGCATCTCGAACTACCTGTCAGCTTGCCTTGTGCTCATGGCTCTATTCGGAGGCAGTCTAGGCACCAGGACTCTCTGTCGCCCGAAGGTGCTCTGACGGAGTCGACAACGACAACGAGATCTGGACTGCGATTGCCGCTGTGCTGATCCGGTGACGGCTTCGTCGCTCAGGACAAGGGATGCGATTCGATTCGAAACCAAGTGCGAGTTTCGACTCCTCATGACGTGGGCTTCCAATAATCGCTGCGACAGATCGTCAGGTTCGGCCGGACCATCAGAACCTTCACCCTGATTGGCGCGTGCGAACGGGTCCCGTGGAGGGGCGGTACTACGTGGTGGTTCCTCAGGTCCGCCTACTCCTAGTCACCATCCTTTGCGCTCAAGATAAGTTCGTGTTTGCGGACGACGCTACCTTCACCTTCGTCTGTTCCTGCTCCTTTACTTGGTGTACATCTGGAGGCTACCTGTGGACAACGCGATCGCAAGCCGAAGACTTAACGAGTGATTGGCGCTGGCTAAGTAGTCGGTACCAAGTGCGGTACTCCTGACGTGGGGATTCTGTGGACCGAATCCTTTGCGCGCTTGCTCTCTGCTCCTTTCGGCTGGAGCACCTCTGAGCTAAAAGTCGGTACCCGCCTCGGGATTCGCTAGGGGTCGGGGTTAGATGCGGGCTAGGAAGTCCAGGCCGCGGCCGAGAAGGCTTTCTGCATCCAGATCGAGATCTGAAGAGCTGGTCGGTCACGAACAGGACCCCGACGATCGTCAGCAACACCCCGCTGACGAGAGATACCCGCCGGGTGTGTCTGCGCAGCCAACCCACGACCCCGGTCAAGCGCGTCACTCCGAGGCCCGCCAGGATGAACGGAACGCCGAGGCCGAGAGAGTAGGAGCCGAGCAGCACTGCACCCTCGAGGGCCGAGCCCTGCCGCCCCGCCGCCAGCGTCAACACCGAGCCGAGGATGGGCCCGATGCAGGGGCTCCATCCGAACGCGAACGCACCACCGAGAACCGCCGCGCCCCATAAACCGGCCCCCGGCTTGGGATGGAACCGAGCCTCCTGTTGCAGGAAGCGGATCTTGATCACTCCCATGAAGACGAGGCCGAGCAGGATGATGAAGATGCCGCTCGCGATGCGGAACTCGTCTTGATAGGAGCGCAACGCCTGGCCCAACAGGGTCGCGGTCGCGCCCAGTGGCACGAAGACCAGCGTGAATCCGGCGACGAAGACGAGAGAGGCCACCGTTGCCCGAATGGTCTTGACGCGCGGGCTCATGTCGTCGGCCCCCGCGGTCATCCCCGACATGTAAGAGACGTAGCCGGGCACGAGAGGCAGCACGCACGGAGACAGGAACGAGACCACTCCTGCTCCGAACGCGATGGGGATCGTTGGATCGGCCATCAAGCGCCGCGCGCTACGAGCGAATCCAACAGCTGGAAGAGGGTCTCTCTGAAGAGGGGCCCGGGAACGTGTTCGAGGATGACGCCCTCTTCATCGATGAAGAACGTCTCGGGCTGGCCGGTCAAGCCGAACGAGTCATAGATCTCGAGATCCTCGTCGCGCACGTGCGGGTAATCGAGACCTTGTTCTTCCGCGAAGGAAAGAGCGTCTCCGCGTGCGTCGCGGATGTCGACTCCAACGAAAGCGACCTGATCGCCGTAGCGCTCGTGAGCCTCGCGCAACATGGGGGCCTCGGCCTTGCACGGTTCGCACCAAGATGCCCAGAAGTTGAGGACGACGGGCTTGCCGCGCAGGTCCTCTAGAGCTAGCTCGCCATCCTGGGCCAGCAGCTCCGCCTTGAAAGGGGGGGCCATGTCTCCTGGAACCGGAGGCGACGACTTGTTCAGCACCGCCGCCCCCAGCACGGCTATGAACGCGACCGCGGGCAGCACGAGGAGCGCCATCCGGGTCCACCGGTGGCGCGGCCCGGGACCCTGGTCGTCCACCGGCTCTTGCATCGATCCATCTTCGCAGGCTCGCGAAGAAACCTGGTCCGCCGCTCTGGACGTCACGGACGACAGAGGCTAGGTTGCGCGACGAGGTCCGCGCCCTCACGTTCGAGCCGTCGATCGTCTGGAGGTGCGCGATGTCCGTCGACCACTGCCCCCTCGTCGCTGCTTTGCCCGCGGCCGAGAAACGCCGGTTGTTGGATCGGGCGGTACCGAGGCGCCTCGAGCGCGGCGACACCTTGCACCTCACCGGTGACGATCAAGCACGCGTCCATATCGTGGAACGGGGCATCCTCAAGCTGGCGGTCTGCGACCATGAGGGCCGAGAGACGATCTTGGCTCTGGCGCTGCCCGCCGACGTCGTCGGTGAGACCGCTGCGGCAGATGGTTACGCACAGCCTTTCGACGTCGTGGCGGTCACTTCATGCGAGGTCGTGGGCCTGGATGCCGCCCTGTTGATGGACGTGGTCGCGCGCAATCCGGCGGCAGCACTGGAGCTGATGCGGATGTTCGCCGCTCGGAGCCGCTGGATCGCTGCGACGGCAGGCGAACGAACGGGCACCGACGTACCGGCTCGTCTCGCCGGACGCTTGCTGGATCTCGCGGAGCTGATCGGACGGATGCGCTCGGGCACGATCGAGCTCGATCTACCCATGACCCGTACCGACGTCGGCCAGCTGGCCGGGATGTGCAGGGAGAGCGCGTCGAAGACGCTGGCGGGCTGGCAGCGCCAGGGCTTGGTGGAGCACAACGGCAAGACGCTACGGATCTTCCGTCCCGACGCGCTCGAGCGGATCAGGTGCGCAGGGCGCGGCGCAGGACCTTTCCCGTCACCAGATGCGGAAGGTCGGCGACGACTTCGACCACGCTCGGACACTTGAAGCGAGCAAGACCTCTCTGAGCATCTGCGATCAACTCTGCCGGCGTCGCCTCGGCCCCCGCCTCCAGAACCACATAAGCCTTGACCGCTTCTCCGGTGTATGCGTGCGGAACCCCCACCACCGCGGCTTCCGCCACCTTTGGGTTCTGGAGAAGAGCGTTCTCGACCTCGGAGGGGAACACGTTGAAGCCCGAGACGATGATCAAGTCCCGCTTCCTGTCCACGAGATACAAGAAGCCTTCTTCGTCGAGCACGCCGACGTCACCGGTGCGGAACCATCCGTCGATGAAGGCGTTCTCTGTCTCCTGGGGCCGGTTCCAGTAGCCCTCGAACACGTTCGGACCCTTCACCACCACTTCGCCCGGATCTCCCAGCTCGACGTCGTTGCCTTGTTCGTCGATCAGGCGGAAGCTCACTTCGGGCAGGGGCTTGCCCACCGAACCAGGCCGGGGCTCGTCTTCCATCCGGTTCGACCACAACGTGGGCGAGGTCTCGGTGAGTCCGTATCCCTCGTAGATCCTGACCCCGAACAGCACCTGCATGTCCCGCAGCACCTCGAGAGATAGCGGGGCCGCGCCCGAGACACCGAGCCGCACCCGCGACAGGTCGTATTGATCTGCCCCCGGAACGCTTACCCAGGCGGCATACATCGTGGGGGCCCCGAATAAGACGGTCACGCCGTGATCGACGATGGCTCGCAGCGCCGGCACGGGCTCGAAACGGTCGACCAGCACAGCCTTGGCGGCGTTGGCCACGAGCAGACCCAAGATGACGTTCAGCCCGAAGATGTGGAAGAGCGGGAGGGCCAGGAACAAAACGTCGTCTCGCGTCACATGGGTTTCGGGGATCGCCATCTGTTGGCGCAGGTTCGCCAGAAGGTTGTCGTGCGTCAACATGACACCCTTGGGCTCGCCGGTAGTGCCGGAGGTGTACGCGAGCACCGCGAGCTCGACGCCCTGCGTCTCTATCTTCGAGGCCTGCTGGTCGCCCAGGTCCGCCCACCCCTCGACGTTGAAGATCCGCTCGACCGTTTCGACCGCACCCGCGGCCGCCGCGACCACATGCCCGTAGAGGCCGGCGCAGAAGGCCGCACGGGCGCCCGAGTCGCGCAGGATGGCGGTCGTCTCCGGCTCCGTCAGCATGATGTTCAAAGGGACGACCGCAGCACCGGCGCGCAAGATCCCGAAGTAGGCGAATGCGAAGTGCGGGATGTTGTGCATGCCGATCGCGACCCGGTCTCCGCGGCCGATGCCCGCTGCCGCCAGCGCGCCCGCCACCCGGTCGGCTTCCCGCTCGAGCTCACCGAACGACACCTCGGTGCCGTCCGAGGCCTGGATCAGCGCGATCTTGGCCGCATCCGAAGACGCGGCGTTGCTCAGCAGCTCGGCCAGGTTCATCGGCCTATTGTGTCCCTCCGGAGCAGGCTCTGCAAACTATTGCAAGCAATCGCATGCCAAGATTAGCCCTCGCTGTCTCTCAAGAACTTCCAGGCTGAGGTCGAAGCTAGATGCGGAGCCGGTGAGACGGGACGATCGGACTCCACGGTCTCGGCCGTGGAAGGAGCCTCCCAGCCCGCCCCAGGCCGTTTCGCTCTCGAGGCTCCCGCAGCGCCCCCGCGCCCCGGGGGCGCTTTACGTTACGAGGGTGCCTCGCCCCGTGCGACCATTGCCCGGATGACCGCCGCCGCTGGGCTTCCAGCCGTCCAGTGTTCGACGGGGCCCTTCTGGGCGTTCGAGCTCGAGCACAGCATGGATGCCCTCGCGGATGCCGGCTTCACCGAGATCGAGCTCATGATCACGCGCGATCCCAGGACCCAAGAGCCCGAGATACCGCTGCGGATAGCGCGGGACCGCGGCCTGAAGATCGCATCTGTCCACGGCCCCTTCCTGGTGATCACCAAGACCGTATGGGGCGCCGATCCGATCCAGAAGATCAAGCGGGGGGCCGAGTTCTGCCGGGCCGTGGGGGCGGATTCCATGGTCGTACACCCTCCCTACCTGTGGGAGCGCGACTATGCCCGCTGGCTCGAGCAAGAGGCCGGGGCGTTCTCTGCCGAGACCGGGGTCACCATCGCGGTCGAGACCATGTATCCCAAATGGGTGGCGGGAAGGCGTATGCGGGCCTATCGCTGGCTCGAGGCCAAAGCGCTGTATGAAGCCTGTCACTTGGTCGCGATGGACACCAGTCATGTGACGGTTGCTCGTCAGGACATCCTGGAGGTCTACGAGATCCTCGCCCCCAAGCTCGTCCACATCCACCTATCGAACAACGCCGGTGACGGCCGGGACGGGCATCTAGAGCTGGAGAAGGGCATACTTCCTCTGGATAGGTTCCTGGATGAGCTTCACCGCACGCGCTACGCCGGGGTCGTTTCGCTGGAGCTCTCGGTCCACAGATACCTTCAGCGACCTGAAGAGCTGGTGCAGATGTTGAGGCGCAGCCGGGAATACGTCGAGCAACGCCTGTGGGGCCGGTCCAAGTTGGACAAGGGCCTGCCTCGAGGCTGAGCGCAAGAAGGGGGACATCGCTGATGGGGATGAAGGTCCTCGTCGTTGACGACACCGACCACGTGCGGGCCATGCTCGTGGACATGCTCGAGCTCGATGGCTTCGATGTCGTGGGCCAAGCCGCCTCGGGACAGGAGGCCGTGGAGACGGTTCCCGCGGCCGACCCCGACGTGATCGTCATGGACTACAAGATGCCGGGCGTTGATGGGCTCACCGCCGCCAGATCGATCCGCCGCGAGCGGCCCGGCCAAGCGATCATCCTCTACACGGCCTATCTGGACGCGGAGCTCGAGCTCGAGGCGAAAGAGGCAGGAGTCGCCATGTGTATCGGCAAGGTCGAGGGCCTGAACGAGCTGGAGCGCCACATCGCCGAGCTCTGCCGAGACCTCTAGAACGGCCTCCAGGGCCAGTTATGAGGACCAAAACCCGCGCTATAAGTCGGCTGAGCCCCTCCTAACCGTCCGAGGCGGGTACTTAGTCACCTTTATACCTTAGATAGGGTATCTTCTCTGGATGCCCGAGAAGACGAGGCCGAGGCGCTCCGAGGCCCAGTGGGCCCTGGGATACCTCGAGCCGCAGAACCCGGCCGAGACCGCCAAGCGGGAGGACGACGGCCTCAACGTCCGCGCCCGCATCGAGAACGTCTATTCCAAGAAGGGCTTCGGCTCGATCTGGCCCTCGGACCTTCGCAACCGGTTCCGCTGGCACGGCCTCTACACCCAGCGACCGGAGAGCGACGGTTACTTCATGCTTCGGGTCCGGATCCCGGGCGGACTGTTGACCTCGGAGCAAACCGACGTGATCGGGCGGATCTCCGAGCGGTACGGACGTGACGTAGCCGACGTCACCGACCGGCAGAACATCCAGCTTCACTGGATCCGGGTCGAAGACGTGCCAGCGATCTGGAGCGAGCTAGAAGCGGTCGGTCTGTCCACCACTGAGGCCTGCGGCGACACGCCGCGAAACATCCTGGGTTGCCCACTGGCCGGGGCGGAGGCGACCGAGATCGTCGATGCCTCCGCCCTCGTCACCGAGACGAACGCGGCCTTGGTCGGAGACCCGCGCTTTTCGAATCTCCCGCGCAAGTACAAGATCTCGATCACCGGATGCGCCCATCAATGTGGACAGCACGAGCTCAACGACGTGGGGCTGATCGGGGCGGTGGGGCCCGACGGCTCGCCCGGATTCGACCTCTGGGTCGGCGGCGGCCTGAGCACCAACCCCATGTTCGCGGTGCGCCTGGGTGCCTTTGTTGCACCCCACGAGGTCGTGCCGGTGGTGCTGGGCATCACGAGTGTCTTCAGGGACTGGGGCTACCGCCGGGCGCGCAACCACGCACGTATGAAGTTCCTCGTGCGCGACTGGGGGGCCGAACGCTTCCGCGAGGTCCTCGAGAAAGAGATCGGCTTCTCTCTGGCGGATCTCCCCGAGGCCCCCACCAGCAACCAGGTCCACCGCGAGCACGTGGGCATCGGAGACCAAGCCGACGGCACCAAGTACCTGGGCTTCACGCCGAAGGCCGGACGCATCGCGGGCCACCAACTACGTGCGGTGGCTCGCCTCGCCCGGCGCTACGGACGGGGACGCATCAGGACCACGACCCAGCAGAAGATGCTCATCCTCGACGTTCCCCCAGAGCGCGTCGCGGAGCTGGTCGAGGACCTGCAGCTTCTCGATCTCCCGGTTCATCCCAGCGCCTGGCGCCGCGGCACGATGGCTTGTACCGGGATCGAGTTCTGCAAGCTGGCGATCGTCGAGACCAAGGGCCGATCCACCGAGCTGTACCGCTACCTCGAGGAGCGCCTGCCCGGCTACTCCGACGACATCCGTATCAACGTCAACGGCTGTCCCAATTCCTGCGCCCGCTACCAGACCGCGGACATCGGCCTCATGGGGTGTCTCGTGGCGGAGCGGACGTGGAGCACCGATCACGACGGCAACCAGATCGAAGAGCGGCGAAAGGTCGAGGCATTCCTCGTCCATCTCGGCGGCCACCTCGGGGCCGATCGCGCTTTTGGAACGAAGGTTCGGGGCGTGAAGGTTCTTGCCTCGGAGGTGGGTCCCTACACCGAGACTCTGATCCGGCGCTACCGCAAGCTGCGCCGGGGAGAGGAGTCCTTCGCCGCCTTCATCGCTCGACTGGCACCGAACGAGCTGCAGGAATTCGCAAAGAAGCCTCACTTCACGGGACTGCCCCCGGCCCCCTCGATCGTTGCGGAGCCGCGCGCGTCATGACCCTCAGGAACGACCACCTCTTCGTCGACCCCTCGCTTGACCCCTCTGCGCTACAGGAGGCCACGCCCGACGCGGTCCTGCGGTGGGCGGTGCAGTCGCTCGACCGTATCGCCGTGGCCACCTCGTTCCAGTCCTCGGGCCTCGTGATCCTGCATCACTTACGTACGATCAAGCCCGACATCCCGGTGTTGTTCCTCGACACCGGCTTCCACTTCGAAGAGACGCTCCGGTTCCGCGACACCATCGCCGAGATGTGGGACCTGAAGGTCGTAACTCTGCGAGGTGAACACGGCAACGCGGAGGAACAGGCCAAGATCTACGGCAGCGAGCTCTATAGAAGGAGCCCCGACACCTGCTGCGGGATCAACAAGGTCAAGCCGCTGCAGACCGCGCTCGAGGAGTACGACGGCTGGATCTCAGGGTTGCGGCGCGATCAGTCTCCGCTGCGGGCAGAGACTCCGATCATCGAGGCCCAGCTCCTTCCCTCGGGCAACGAGATCATGAAGATCCATCCCCTCGCCCGGTGGAACAAATCCGATGTGGACGCCTACCGGCTCGCGCACGACATCCCGTCGCACCCACTCCTGGAGATGGGTTACGGGTCCATCGGATGCTGGCCCTGCACCCGGGCCATAAAAGCGGGCGAGGCCGAGAGGGACGGACGCTGGGAGGGCTCTTCCAAGACCGAGTGCGGCATCCACTCGTTCGGCAAACCCCACGGCCCCCAGCAATCGGAAGCGGAGCAATAAAGGTTGCGAGCCGCGCCCTTCTATTGCCCCTACTGCGGCGAAACCGACCTCGAACCCAACGGCGACGAGGCGGGGGGCTTCTACTGCAACTCGTGCGACCGTCGCTTCATACTGGCCTTCGGGGGGATCGGCGAAGAGTGACGCTCTCTTATCCTTGCCCCCGTGAGGAAGAACACGCTCTACGCCCTGGCTCTCTTGCTCGTCGCCATCACGCTGGCAGGGTTCCTCGGAGTCTTGAGGATCTGGCAGGCCTGAGCTAGACGAAGCACCACGCCGCGCTCGGAAGCTCCGCGGCTAGAAGAAGACGCCGTTGCGTTGCTGGAGGTTCCGGTAGAGCATCTGCTGGATCGTGTCACGGACCCGGTCGGCCAGATCGAAGACCAACATCGCGTCGTCCGCGGCGTCGTCGGGATAGTCGTCCATCGGGATGGGCGGGCCGAATTCGATGACCCACTTAGAAGGAAGAGGCAGCAGACCCAGGGGGCCCAACAGTGGGAACGTCGGCGTGATCGGGAAGTAAGGAGCCCCCAGAGACCTCGCCAGCCACCTGGCGTTGCCGATCATCGGGAACGCCTCTTCGGCCCCCACTATGGAGACCGGGATGATCGGAACCCGCGTCCGCAGCGCGGTCTCCATGAAGCCTCCCCGGCCGAACCGCTGCAGCTTGTAACGTTCCCGCCAGCCCTTGCCCACGCCCTTGTAGCCCTCGGGATAGACACCCACCAACTCGCCGCGGCGCAACAGCTCTTGCGCGTCCTCTTCGACCGCCATCGCAGCACCACCCTTACGAGCAAGGGGGCCGACGAACGGAAGCTGAAAGACCAGGTCGGCCCCGATGTTCCGGACGACCCGCTCGTTGGGGTGCTCGGTGGCGACGGCATGTTGCACTATCACCGCATCGAGGGCGATCGTTCCAGAATGATTGCCGACCAACAAGGCGGGTCCGGTGTCCGGGATGCGCTCCACGCCCAGGGTGCGGACGCGGAAGTACCGCTCGTACAACGGGCGGACCAACGGCAGGAGCACCTCTCGGTAAAGCTCCGCGTCGAAGCCGAAGTCGTCGACGGGGTAATCCCCGGTCAGGCGACGACGAACGAACTCCTCGATCCCGGAGCTCTGCTCCTCCTGTGTTCGAAATGAAGGCAGCGATCCTTCTGGGGCCTCGGATCGGCCGGCTTGAGGCGCCGCGACCTGGGGTCCCGAGGCACGGGTGTGGAGGTTGCAGTAGTCCGAACCGGGGGCCGCGAAGTTGCGACACGGCCTTCCCGTCGTCGTGGTGGCGAGACACTTGACCCGCGCCTGCGCCCGGACCGGACCGGTACGTCCTCGGGAGCGGCTGTCCAGGCGGATGATCTCGGCGTCGGCCATGGTTGCCCCTAGACCGTCTGCTTCTGCTCGTTGTGCTGCTTGAGGTACTCGAACAACTCCCGTTCCCACGTCGGACGCAGGTTGGGCTCGGGAACGATGTCGTAGTCGCGGTGATCGCGGAAATCGGCCAGGGTCGCCTCGGTCGTATAGATCGGGAGAAGGCCAGTCGCTCCTTGGCCCGACGGGTGTCGACCACCCGGCCGAACAACATCAGCGTCAACTGATCGGACGGAAAGTCGATGACGCCGAAGCGACGCAACAGACCCGCCGCCGACCGTGCCGCAGGAAGCAGGATCGGAAACTCCAGGCGTTTCAGCAACCTGATCGCCTGAGAGAGGTAGACGACCCCATCCGCAGCGATGTTGTAGATGCCGGTCTGGTCACTCTTCAAAGCCGTATACAACGCCTCGACGGCATCGCGCTCGTGCAGGAACTGGAGTCGCGGATCGAAGCCGAGGCGGTAGGCATCACGGGAAGCGAGAGGTAGTCGGTCATGCTGGTGCTTACGGTGGGGCCGACGACGTTCTGCGTACGCAGGATCACGAGGTCGACATCGGGGCGGCGGCGGCCGTAGTCACGGGCGTACTGCTCGGCCTCCGCGCAATCTTTGCCGTAACCCGAGAGGTCAACCTGGCGGGAAGCGTGCCCCTCCGGAAGAAGCGACGGCTCGGCCCCCCCGGAACCGTAGACCGCGGTCGAGGACTTCATCACGACCCGCTGGATCCGCTCGGCCCGTTGCGCGGCGGCGAACAACTGCATCGTCCCGATCACGTTGTTCTCTTTCATCTGCGACCGGCCGCCGAGGCGGCCCGGGCTGGAGCCGATGTTGGTATGGACGAGGGTGTCGACCTTCGTCGTCTCCAGAACCCGCGCTATCAATGGATTGCGGATGTCTACCCGCACGAATTCGAGCTTCTTGATCGGGATCGGAGGTTGTTCCAGGTCGACGCCGACGACCAACTCGACGTCATCATCCTCTTCCAACCGCTTGGCGAGCCTGAGCCCCAAGAACCTCGATACGCCGGTGATCAGAACCCTTCGCCCCATGCCGCCGACCTTACCCGCGAGGAAGAGGCCCCACTATGGCCGTCGAACCAGAACGAGCCCGCAGCCGAGCCGCCGCGTCACCCTTGTTCACCGCTAACGAGACGTAGTTGTAGGAGTCCTTGATCAACACGTATTCACCCGCGGCCACATCCGCGAACGTGTCTGCGAAGGGGACCGTGAGCCGATGACCCTCCAGCCTCACCTCCAATCTGTCACCGCCGGAGATGGCCACCTGCTCCAGTTGCTCGAGCGCGAGGTTCATCTGGAGGTTGCCGAAGCGGTCGACCTGCAACACTTCGGCATGAAGATGATCGTCATGCACCCATGCTTGCGGGATCTCCAACTGGACCAGATCATCCGGGGAGATCGGGGGCCCCATCTCGGCCGGATCGACGCCCGCGGCGATGTGAGCGGCCGCAGGAGCGAATACATCCCGACCCTGGAACGTACGAGACACCGGCGTCAGCAGGAAACGCCGATCCGACACCTCGAAGGCGCGCTTGATGCCTCCCGACGCGACGGCGGCGGGGATCAGCAGGCCGTTGTCGGGCCCGACGAAGGTCTCGCCACGACCCGTCTGGAGCGCCACTGCTCGCCGGCCCGAGCCCACGCCGGGGTCCACCACTGCCAGATGGACGGACTCCGGCAGGTAGTTGATCGATTGGAGTAGAACGACCGCTCCGTGGCGGATGTCCTGGCGCAAGATGTTGTGGTGAAGGTCCACCACCCGCAGATGGGGAGCAACACGCAATATGACCCCGTGACAGACACCGACGAACTCGTCCTCTAGTCCGTAATCGGACAGAAACGTGACGACGTCTGCCTTTTTCACCGTCGGCATCCTATGACTCGCCCGTTCCGCGGACTCAGATGCACATAAAGCGGAAAGCCTATTGACGTCAGCTAGGCCCGTTCCTAAACTCCGTCTCTCTCCCTCAACCAGAACGGAGCCGTCGCTCGTGGCCTCGAACCAGCAATGGCAGGACCAGGCGGCTTGTCGGAAGATCTCGGTCGAGCTGTTCTTCCCGCCCGCAGAGCAGGAATCAGAAGTGGCCAAGACGGTGTGCTCCGACTGCCTGGTCCGTCAGCCTTGTCTCGAGTTCGCGCTCGCCGAGGGGGAAAGGTTCGGGATCTGGGGTGGACTCACCTCACAAGAACGACGGTCGCTCGCGGCGAAGAGGCGCAAGACACGTCTCATCAGCCCTTCCGCGCCGGAGACGGCCCCGTCGTACTTGGGTTAGGTCCTTACTTCCCCTGTTGACGACGCTGCCAGCGCGTCTTCTTCAACATCTTGCGATGCTTCTTCTTGCGCATCTTCTTGCGACGCTTCTTTACGAGTGACGGCATAACTCTTCTCCTCCGGCCCTAGCCTTATTCCGTGCCGAACAGTTGCCGGAGGGTGACCGGCCCCTTCGAACGGCCCTCAGTATCTATCCTCGACGACCCCAACCGCAGTCCCCGGACTCCTTCGGTGATGGGAGAGACCATGCGCAGGATGCCCTCGGAGGGCTCGTACTCCAATACTCCGATCCCGGGGCAGCCTCCCTGCCCATCGTCCATCCCGACCACCAGGCCGTCGAGTCGACTTAGATCGAACTCGGGCGGCAAGGTCGGCATGAAGACAGTGGGCTTGACCCTCCAGCGCGACGTTCCGGTAGCGAAATACGCACCGAACTGCTGTTCTCGGAAAGCGACTCTCTCCTCGGCCGAACGGCTGGCGAACTGATCCGCGGCCTGGAGCTCGACCACCTCTGCAGGAGTGAACCGCTGCGCCATGGAGACCACGGCCTCCAGCTCACCGCCCCGCTCGAACGCGACCACGACGTCGGGTCGCACCGCGTCCATCTTGAAGAACTTGAGCGTTTGACCGTAGATGCCCGCTACGAATCCGGTGGTGTCCAACACGATCAACTCGCAGCCGGCCTCGCGGGCCTTGCGCACGAGCTTGGCGGTCCCGGTCACCAGCGGCAACAGGTGCTCCCTGGGGTGGAGCGAGCCCACGAAAGCCAGCAGGTCGGCTTCGACCAAGGTCTCGCGAGACAGCTCGCCCAGGGCTGTGGTGAACTTCAAGCCGACCGTGGTGGGGGGGCCCACCGTCGACTGCTCGATGTCGGCATCGACGAGGGCGGATCGGATCCCCGCCCGGCCGGCTCTCCTGAGCAGCTCGAGCGCGAACGTCGTCTTGCCGGTGTCCAAACCTCCCAGCAAGAAAACCAGGCCGGGGCTCTCCAACAGTCGCTGGTACACCTTCTCGACGTCCGACTCCACCGAAAGAACCTCCGCTCAGTGGTGTCGCCAGGAGGGCAACAAAAAGAGCGTCCGAGGACGCCCTGTTGTTGCCGGGGAAGTCGCGCCTAGCCTGCGTCCATGTACCGCTGCTCCAGGTATCTCCGGACATCGTCCTCCCGGATGCGGTAACCCCTTCCGACACGAACTGCTGCGAGCTGACCCTGCTTCACGAGGCGATACACCGTCATGTTCGACACTCTCAAGTGCCGGGCCACCTCGCCCACGGTCAGGAACCGCCCCATCAAGGAGCTTTCACCGCCGGGAGTTTCAGACGACGTGGCCATGCCTGCGGGAGTATACGTTCCTGCACGTTTGCCCTGCTCAGAGCCCACTTTTGCCCTCTGATGCGAGTCCGGTGCCGGATCAACGCCGACCTTTCCCAACCACAAACGCTGGGCTAGCTCGCGGCGGTTCAAACGAGCAGGCGGCCCTCCTCCAGATAGACCTTGCCGTCGATGCTCAGCGTGGGTGTCATGACGATGCCGTCTTGGTGTGACGACACGCGAGTGGTTCCTCCAAAGGTGTGGTTGTCGCCGAAAGCGATATGGATCGTTCCCATGATCTTTTCGTCCTCGAGGACGTTTCCGGTGAGCATGGCGGCCTCGTTGGTGCCGATGCCGAGCTCGGCCACCGCGAACGCCTCTCGTCCGTGCGGCTCCAGCGCTCCCCTGAACTCATCGCCGCGCGGGCCCGAGATGTCCGTGGCATAGCCGTCATCGATGGAGACGACCAGCGGCTCCTCCAACAGGCCGATCGGCCAGATCGATCCGTCGAAAGCGATGGTGCCCCGGGCACGGCCTTCGACGGGAGCGATGAAACCCTCACCGGCCGGAAGGTTGCCGAAGGAGCCTGGGACGGTGAGATTCCCATCGTCGGCGATCCCTTCTCGGCCCCCGATATAGAGACTGAGATCCGTTCCCTGCGGCGCCGTGATCCGGACGTCGCTTCCTTCGGTAAGGGCGCGGGCGAGGATGGCGGAACGGCGCCGCACCTCTCCATAGTCGGCCGCCATCGTCCGCACAAGCATGTCTTCGGTGATCTGCGGCATGGTCGCGATGCGCACGCCCCGAGCATTGGCCTCCTTGCGCGCTGCGGTGTGAGACACGGACTTGGTGGTCGGCGCGATGCAGACGTCACACTCGGCCATGGCGGCTGCTACCGCCGGTGGAGGCTCGCTCCCGTGAGTGGCGCGCTCGCTCATCTCTACGAGAAGGGTCTCGGCCCCCAGATCCCGGGCTCCGGCAACCAGAGCCTCCGCGATCGGACGTCGTTGTGGATCGGTAAGGACCACCAGTGACTCCCCCTGCTTCACACCCATGCAATCGACCAGAACAGCGTGAAGAGCCGCCTCGTTCACTGGTCGCCGCCGATGATGCGTTCGAACAGACGCCATGAAGGCTCGTACAAGCGGGGGGGCCGGTTGTCGTCCAAGGGGATGATCGTCACGTCGCGGCCCTCCGCCGCGGCCACCGCAAGAGCGTGGTCATTGATATCCATGACCGCGATCGTGGGTATGCCGCGCTCGATCGCGGCTCCTGCGAATCCGTGGTCGGCGAACACCATGTCCGGCCACGGACGCTCCTCCAACAGCGCCTCCATCGCATCTGAGAGGTGGGTGTGCTTGAGCTGGCCCCAGTCGGCGAGACATCCCACGCCACCTGTGTAGCGAACCTCGAAGTGGCGTCCGGGCTTCGAGCGCGACGGGATCTGCTCTTCCTCGCGCGGTCGAACGAGCTTGCCACCGGCCGAGATGAACGCCTCGACCACGCGCATGTTGTGCTCGAGCATCCCGGTGGGATGACCCGTCGCCGCCAGCAGGGTCCCGCCCCGGCGGGCGTGGTCCCGCAGCCGCTCGGCTGCCGCCACGATGCCGGCCACCGTCAGATCCGGGTCGATGAAGTCGTCGTCCAGACACTCGATATCGTCGTTACATCCGGTGAGCTCGGCCATGAAGCGCAGCACGTCCGTCTCCGTGTGCTTGTCGGCGCCGGAAAGACCGAACGTCTTGTCGGGGTCACCCTCGATCAGGGGAGCCAGCTTCTCCAGCGTGCTGGAGCGCGAATGGGATCGATGCGGACCCGTGATCCCCGCCGCCAGCAGGGCTGCCCGCGCGCCGTCCTCTGAGATGCTTCCATGACTCGTCATCGCTAGCATCGTATGACCCACCCGCTTAAGGAGGCTTCCGAATGAGCACCGCCATCTTCTCGCTCGAGGACAAGGTCGCGATCGTCACGGGAGCATCCGCGGGATCGGACGCGATCGCCCTGGGCTTCGCGGAGGCCGGCGCCGACGTCGCGCTGGCGGCTCGCAGCGAGGGCGACCTGGCCACGCTGGCCACAGAGATCGGTGCGATCGGACGCAAGGCGATCGTCGTGCCGACCGATGTCACCCAGCGCGATGCGCTCGAGAACCTGGTTCAAAGAACGCTCGAGGAGCTGGGCAAGCTCGACGTGTTGGTCAACAACGCTGGAGGCTCCAACTTCGTGTCCCCCTTGATCGGTCTGCGCCCGGCGGGCTGGGACAAGCTCCGAACGTTGAACCTGGACTCGGTCTTCCCGCGACCCAACTGGCCGCCCAAGCGATGGTCGAGCACGGCGGCTCGATCATCCAGATCTCCTCGGTCGCAGGTGTGCAAGCGCGCGCAAGGTCTGTCTCCTTACTCGGCCGCCAAAGGTGGTGTGCTCTTGTTCAGCCAGGCCGTCGCCAAAGAGCTCGCTGCCGCCAATGTCCGCGTGAACTCGATCGCCCCCGGCTGGATCGACACACCGCTCAACGACTGGATGACGAAGGACGAAGCCGCGCTCGAGTTCGCCAAGTCGATGATCCCGATGGGACGCATCGGGACGGCCGAGGAGATCGTCGGCGCCGCCATCTATCTGGCCTCTGATGCGTCTTCTTTCGTGACCGGAACCACGCTCGTGATCGACGGTGGCCAGACCGCTCAGGACTTCCGCTCTAGCGGGTGCAGCCTCCCGTGTCCACGGCTTGTGTACGGCCCGTCCCTTGGCAACGTCGTCGGCGACCTCGGCCCCCGTCAATGCATAGCCGGTATCGCCGTCGGTGGTCGATGCCGCGAAGACAACCCCGGCCACGTCTCCGGCGAAGGTGACGAAGGGCCCCCCGAGTCTCCCTGCCGCACCGGAGACCTGATCGCATACACATCGCGGCTCACGTCGTCGCGTCCGTAGATGTCACGGCCGTTGGCATCTTTCGTAACGCGGCGATGGCGGCGCGTGAGTAACCAGTTGCCCGCCCGCGGTGCCGGGATACCCGAGCGTTGCCCCCGAGGTTCCTCGCTCCAGGGGGCTCGGGTCCAGATCCAACGGCGCGGCCCGCTCAATCCCTCGACATGCACCACCGCGATGTCGGTGTCTGCGTCGAATATCACCACGGTGCCGCGCTGTTCGGCGCCGCCCAACTCCCGCACGACGACATCGTCGCCACCCGCGACCACGTGGGCATTCGTCACGACCGTTGACGGTGCGGCTATCCACCCGCTGCCCAGCTGGGTTCCGCCGCAGGCCGCTATCGAGATCTGAACCACGGAGTCCTGGGTCTCCTGCACCGCACGACGCGCCTGCTTCCTGGACGGGAGCTTCACGGGCTCGCCAAGCTCCGGAGGCAGCCCGGCGAACACCTGTGGGAAGCCCGAGGTGTTGAGATATTGCTGGAACTCGGCCAGCAGGTTGGGAGGCGGTGGCAAAGCCGCGTTCGTCAGCTGCAGGAGCTTGGAATCTCGGAACGGTCTCGCGATGGCGCGTGAGGGACCGTGGACCAACAGCGATCCGATCAGCCAGAACGACACCATCGTGACGACGACGCCGAACGCCCCTCCCAGCGTCGAGTTCACCCCACCCAGCCGAGCCTGATCCGCGGCCACCCCGGCGGCCCAGCAGGTGACCGATGGTCTGGCCCACCGTCATCGAGATGAACACGATCACGAGTGAGATCAGCGCGCGCTCCAGGCCCCCGTCCGGGGTGAAGGCCTCGCGATGTCGGGGCCGAAGCTGACGCCGGCTAGGAGTCCGAGGAACCCACCACCGAGCTCGAAGAACTGACCCAGGAGGCCGAGGCGCCAGCCACGTACCGCCGACAGGGCGGCCAACACGAGCACCGCCAGATCAACGAGATTCATCGTGTGCTCAGCTCGACCTAGACACCGATACCGAGACCGGTCATCAGCGCCCGGCTGGTGAGGCCGAAGTTGACGAAGGCGGCGAAGCCGAACACGACCCAGGGGATCTCGTTCCACCGCTCCTTCTGAGCGAACCGATGGGCCGCTATGAGCACGACCGCGGGGAATAGTCCTCCATAGAAGTAGTGGAGGAAACGAAGGTCCTGGTCTGGAGGCCGAAGGCCGACCACGAACAACAACGCCCCCACCAGGACCTGGATCGCGATGACGACCTGGAGGACCGCAAGCAGGTTCCAGAAGGCATCGTGAGGAGGTCGCTTGCGCACGAGCGTGAAGATCGTCCACAACATGAGGATCACGAAGCCGGTGGGGATGCTGAATCCGATGTACTTGTGGAGCTCGCTCATGGCCTCTTCCTCCTTAGCGAGGAAGGTTAAGCGTCCGGGTGCCCCAACGCGCTGAGACGCGGGACGCAGGCGCTCAGCACCTGCTCGACCGAACGCTCCAGGTCGGCGCGGGATGACCGTGAGACCTCGGCCTGATCACGATCCTCCAACCAGGCCGCAGGGATGACTTCGGGTGCCCCGCACATCTCCGCGAAGTGGATGGTCCAGACCTTCGGAACCACGGTCTCGGCCTGATAGCCACCTCCTCCGGTGGCCACCCACCGATCGTTGCAGAGGTCGTGGGCGACGCCATGGAGGATCTCCGCCATCCGGGGATAGGCCCTCATCGTCAGGCCGAGGTTCGCGAGCGGGTCGGCGTAGTGCGTGTCGGCTCCGAGTTGGGTCACGACCAGGTCCGGCCGGAACGCGCCTGCGGCCTCGGTGAGAACCCGCTCCAACGCCCACAGGTAATCGTCTTCTCCGGTCAGCGGCAACAACGGAAGGTTCACGGAGGTCCCTGCCGCCGCTCCCTCACCGATCTCGTCTTCGAAGCCGGTACCGGGGTAGAGGTAGTGCCCCGACTGGTGCAGCGACACCGTGAGAACCCTGGGATCGTCGTAGAAGATCCACTGAACCCCGTCGCCGTGGTGGACGTCGACGTCGACATACATCACTCGCCACTCCGGCTGAAGCTCCAACACCTTGGCTATCGCCGCGGCCGGATCGTTGTAGATGCAGAACCCGGACGCTTCCCGCCGGCGCGCGTGGTGCAAGCCTCCAGCCGGATTGAAAGCATGCTGATAACGCCCATCGGCTACGACCTCGGCGGCGCTTATGGATGCGCCACAAACCGCGGCCGCGGCCCGGTGCATACCGGCGAAGATCGGATCGTCCGGAGTGCCCAGCCCGAAGCTCAGGCCGGCCCGCGGGTCGACCTCGCCTGAATCGATCGCCTTCACCATGGCGATGAAGTCCCGGTCGTGCACCGCCCCGATCTCTGCGTCGGTGGCCGAGCGCGAGGGGACGTCGGTCATCTTGGCGTGGAGACCGAGATCGGCGATGTGATCGTAGGTCAGCAAGACACGCTCCGGGCGCAGCGGATGCGACGAGCCGAAGTCGTAAGCCTTCGCGATGTCTTCGACGGTGACCAACGCCACCGGGTCGCTCACGAGGCCGAGGGGTCGTCCTGATCCATCTGCGCTCGCTGCAGCTTGCCGGAGAAGTCGATGCCGACGGTCTTCCATTCGGTGAACTCATCGAGGCTCTGTGGACCCGCCTCGCGGTGACCGTTGCCGGTGTTCTTCATGCCGCCGAAGGGAACCTGGATCTCGGCGCCGATGGTGGGGGCGTTGACATAGACGATGCCGAACTCGAGCTGATTCACCGCTTTGAAGACGTTGGTGATGTCATGGGTGTAGATCGCGCACGACAAACCGTAGTCCGTGCCGTTCGCGATGGCCACGGCCTCTTCGACACTTTCCACGCGCATGATGCCGGTTACGGGACCGAAGATCTCCTCGCGAGCGATACGCATGTCGGCCGTCATCTCGTCGAAGACCGTCGGCGCGACGAAGTAACCATTCTCGAGGCCGTCACCGGTCACCTCCTCGCCGCCGTGAAGGATCTTCGCGCCTTCTTGCTGTCCCACGCTGATGTACTCGAGAACCCTGTTCTTCTGCGCTTCGTTGATGACCGGCGCCAGCTCGATCCCGGGCTCGAGGCCGTTGCCGACCTTCATGCCCGAGACGCGCTCGAGCAGGCGATCGGTGAACGCCGGACGCACGTCGTCATGAACGATCAAACGAGAGGTCGCGGTGCACCGTTGACCGGAGGTGGCGAAGGCTCCCCACGCGGCGGATTCCACCGCCAGATCGAGATCGGCGTCGGGCATGATGATGAGAGCGTTCTTGGAACCGAGCTCGAGTGAGCAGCGCTTCATGCTGCGGGCGCACTTCTCGTTGATCATGCGGCCGACGTCGAGCGAGCCGGTGAAAGAGATCGCTCTGACGCTCGGGTGATCGACCAGGGGCGCTCCTGCCTCTTCGCCCATCCCGTTGACGAGATTGACGACGCCGGGAGGTACCCCGACCTCGTGGAACAGGTCGACCAAGAGGGCCGCGCATAGAGGCGTGTCCTCGGCGGGCTTGAAGACCGAGGTGCAGCCGGCGACCATCGCCGGAGCGATCTTCCACAGCGGTATCGCGATCGGGAAATTCCAAGGCGTGATCAGACCCACGACGCCGATCGGATGGCGCATCGTCATGTAGAACTTGTTGGGAAGCTCGGCCGGGATCGAGTTGCCGAAGAAACGGCGGCCTTCGCCGGCCATGTAGTGAGCGAAATCGATGCCTTCTTGGACGTCGGCCCGAGATTCTTTGAGCGTCTTGCCCATCTCTTGCGTCATGATCCGAGAGAGCTCTTCTTTGCGTTCTTCCAGAAGCAGAGCCACCCTCAGGAGGTAGTCGGCCCGCTCCGGAACGGGGGTCGACATCCACCTCGGGTAGGCCTCGACCGCCGCTTGCACCGCCCGGTCGACATCGGCGGCACCTGACTTGGCGAATGAACCCAGGACCTGCGTGCGGTCGGCGGGGTTACGAGACTCGAAGGTCTCGCCGGTCGATGGGTCGACCCAGTCGCCGTTGATGTAGTTGCCGAAATCGGTGCGGCTCATCGTCGAACCCCCTGTCTGGTCATCCCGGCGGGTCATCTTAGGGCGAGCGACGAGCGGCGCCCTCGCTCAACAACAGTCCCATGATCAGCGAGTCCCACAGCTCGCCGTTTCGCCGCTTGTAGTGGCTGTGCAGGTATCCCTCGCGCTCGAACCCGAAACGCTCGTAGAGGGCTATGGCCGCCGCGTTGTGGGGCCAGACCTCGAGTGCGACCTTGTGCGCGCCCTGGGCCCGGGCCCAGGCGATCGCAGTCTCCAGCAGCCGGCTGCCGATCCCCTTGCGGCGCTGGGTGGCGATCACCGACATCCCGAGATGGGCCACTCCGCGCCCCTGCACGGAGGCCATCCCGACCAGGATCCCGTCCAGGTAGGCGAGGAAGGTCGCGGCGTCCGAGCGCGAGTAGCTGTCCCGCCAGCGAAGTGCGCGCTGCTCTCGATCGAGAGGGAGCTCGGTACCGATCCACCGGCCTTCGGCGGCGACGGCTTCGAGATGATCGAGCGCGGCGGGGATGTCTTGCTCGGTCGCCCGTCGGATGACGAGAGCGGAAGGGACGCCGGGCGGTTCCATCCCAGGCAGGTTAGCGAGCGGTCCGCTACTCGTTGTACAGATGAGCGTCTACCGACCCTGTGACCAGCTCGTCGGTTCCTTCGAGTACGAGCCGGGTCTAACTAATCTCCTGTAGTCCCGTCCAGCTGTTCGCGCAGGATGTCCGCGTGGCCTACGTGCCGTGCAGTCTCCTCAATCATGTGCACGTAGATCCACCGCGCGGAAACTTCGCCGAGCGCGGGATGCGGCACCACGTGATCAAGGTCGAAGCGGGCCGCGGCCTCGCGGGACGAGGTGCATTGCTCGTCGTACTGCGTAATCAGAGCTTCCAGGGTTTCGTCTGGAGCCACGCGAAAGTCCCGCTCCGGGTCATCGATCCAGCCTTGCAACAGCGGTAGGTCCTCGGCACTCACCTGGGCGAGCCGGTGTTGAAACCAGCTGGCCTCCACCCGGCAAAGATGCTTGATCAACCCAGACAGGGTCGTCATCGACGGCACGAGCCGACGACGTACATCCTCTTCCGACAGACCACGCACTTTTGCTTTGATGGCGTCACGGTAGTAGTCCAGAAAGGTGTCGAGCGTGGTTCGCTCATCCGCCACAGCAGCAACCTTGCCGGTGTCGTAGATATCCGCCATCCGCGGAGCTTATGAGTTCGAACTTGAGCATCCCCGCACGATTGAAGACACTCAGGAATAGGCGTCCGCGCTCGAAACGGAAGGAGTGACAAAAAGACGACGTTGTCGGCGCCGCCGGGATGGTCTTCGGAGCGACCTTGTGCGTGGCAGCTCTTCTGTGGAAGCACTCGGGTGACAATCCCCGCGAACTCGGTCTCTAGCTCACCCTTACCGCGCGCAGAAGCTTGCCACCACGAGCGAGCGCCACGGGAACTCCTTCACTTGACCCGATAGGGAGCAGTGATGACGAAACCGTCGTAGCCATACATCCCATTGGTGGGCGAGGTATAGACCGCGGGGCTGCGCGGGTCACAACGCCCTCACCGTCGGGTGGCGGACACCCCGCGATCACATCTCCCCCTTCGAACCCCAGATCATTGACCGGTAGATGGAGCGTGAGGTGATCGCGATCGGCGTCGTAACGCCCACGCAGCGGGATGCTGTTACACCCCGGCGGACTCCAGGGATTGCAAGGCCCCTTCCGAAGGTAAGTGCGTGATCCTCTCCGGGCCCGAGGTCTGCAACAGGGACGCAGAGAGACCAAGGCCGACCCCTGTGTCGTGCGCAGACCTATGGCTGGGGTGGTTCCATGCCCAATAGACGCTTGGTTCGACACTTCGACACCCACGCAACCATGCATGGCCCGACGGATCTTCTCCTGCCTCCGTGCATCGTCAGGGGCCGTGGCTCGTCTCATCAGAGCATGAGGACGAAAGCTCGCCCCTGCTCGCCCTGCTGAGCTGCCTGATGGTGGTCGCGTTAACCGCTTCGGCGCACGCCCGGGTCCCTGTCCACGCCACGAGCATCACGAGCACATCGGCCTATTGGCAGCTCGGTCCAGCCGGCAACGGTGGCATCCGCTATGGGATCGCCGGGTTCTACGAAAAGAACCAGGACGGTGACGTCGAAACCTTCGCTTACATGGCGCTAGGCGTCTGTAAGCGCGCCGTCGAAGGTCGCAGGGTCTGCACCTCGCGCCACAGCGTCACGGATGAGGACCATGAGCCGCAGTTCTTCATGGATCCTTCGATGCAGATCGCGAGCTTGCGGCTGGGACCTCACCGGGTGCAGTGGGACGCGGGTGCCGATACCCCTGGGTCACCGCCTACGGCGTGGCATGCGAGCCGGATGATGAGGAAGCGGACGGCCCGAGGCTCGGACGTGATGCGGTGGCTGAAGGGGAACTGTTCGGACGAACGATCTCCACCGGGCACCATCGGATGTCGTTCGGGCACCTCTCGCGGGGCGATCTGAGCAAGTGCACCTTCCGCACAGACAAACAACCCACCCGGCGAGATGGCCGTCCCAGTACCGGTCCGGGTACCGTAGCCACGCCTGTAGCGTCGAAGCAACACGAACCGATACGGCCTCGAGAGACGTGCGTCCGCTAGACCCTGCCCGCAGGTCAAGCCTCGCAAGTGATGGGGGCTTCTCCTTCGATGCACTCGTCGGCTCCCTCTCCGTCGACAGCGTAGACCCGTCGGCCTCCAAGAAGGAAGTCGTTTTCGCCAGCCCTCGATCTGGTCGTTGCCGGCCCGATCGGTGCAAGATCGTCGTCAGGCCGTCGGGTCTCCCTGGGCCAGCTCCTGGCTCCGCTCCATCGCGGCCTGGATCGCGTTCAGGAAGGCGGCCCGGACGCCCGACTGTTCTAGGACCCGGATGGCTCGGGTGGTCGTGCCACCCGGGGAGGTCACCATCTCTCGCAGCTCGACCGGGTGCATGTGCTCGTCGCGGAGCATCTTGGCGGACCCCAACATCGTCTGAACGACCAGGTCCGTCGAGATCTCTCTGGAGAGACCCAGCAGGATCCCAGCTTCGATCATCGCCTCCGCCAACAGCGCAAAGTACGCAGGTCCCGAACCCGATATAGCGGTAACGGCATCGAGGTACTCCTCTGGGACCGTCACCACGCGTCCTACGTGGTTCAGGACATCGCGGGCGAGCTCGAGGTTGGCGGGGCCCGCGAACTTGCCGGCCGATATCCCCGCCATGCCCTCGTGCACGACCGAAGGCGTGTTCGGCATCGCGCGCACCACCGGCACCTCGTACTCCAGCCGGGTCTCGATGAACCCGCTGGAGATGGCCGCGACGAAAGAAAGCACCGTCTGATCGGGGGTCACCTGAGAGGAGATCTCAGACAACAACGCCTCTATGTCCTGAGGCTTGACCGCGATGACGATGATCTCTGCCCCCGCGACCGCAGCGGCGTTGTCCAACGTGGTCTCTATCTCGTAGGCAGAGGACAACTCTTGCAGTCGCTCCTGCCTGCGTGCGGTGACGACCACGTCTTCGGGCTTCCTCCAACCGGTCGCGAGCAGGCCACCGAGCAATGCTTGCCCCATCTTTCCTCCACCTAGCACAGCCAGCTTCGCCATCGTCTCCCCCCCGGAGCTTTTCCTGCATGATAGGGCGACGATGTTCAGAGAGACCTGGCTGTGGGCGTCCGACAAGCGACGCGTTCAGAAGTTCGTTACCGAGGGCGCGCTCACACGCACGGTGGTTCAGCGTTTCGTAGCCGGGGACTCGGTAGGCGACGCGGTCGGCGCGATCCAGCAACTCAACACCAACGACATCGGGGGCATCCTCGACCTCCTCGGGGAAGGCGTCACCGAGTCCACAGGCGCGAAGCAGGCTTTCGAGGATTATCTCGAGTGCATCAAGCGGATCGAAGAATCGGGCATCGATACCACTGTGTCGATCAAGCTGACCCAGCTCGGCTTGGCCTTCGACAAAGAGACCTGCCTCTACTACGTGCGCATGCTGGCGAGCGAGGCTCAGGCGGTGGGGTCCGGACTCGAGGTGGACATGGAGCAGTCCGCATACGTGAGCGACACCCTGGACGCCTTCAAGGTCTTGCGGCGCGAGTTCCCCGACCTGCGCCTCGCCGTCCAGGCCTACCTCAGGCGGACCCCGGTCGATCTAGACGACCTGGCCGCAGAGGCCCCTCCTAGGGTCCGCCTCGTCAAAGGCGCTTATTCGGAGCCGCCCCAGCTTGCCTTTCAGAAGAAGTCGGAGATCGACGCGCAGTACCGCTACCTCATCGACTGGTTGTTCGAGAAGGGGACGGACCCTGCCATCGCCTCACACGACTCCGCGTTGATCGAACACGCTCAGAGGGCCGCGACGAGGTCCGGCGGGGGCAGGAAGAGCTTCGAGATCCAGATGCTCTACGGGATCAGACGCGAGCTTCAAGAGCAGCTCGCCAGAGACGGGTTCCGCGTGAGCGTGTACGTCCCCTTCGGCTCCGCCTGGTATCCGTACCTGATGCGACGCATTGCCGAACGCCCGGCGAACCTGCGCTTCTTCATGCGAGCGCTGGTAGGGAACTGACCCGCCTCTGTACATAAAGCTTGCGCGCTCTGCGTACCGAAGAACGAACGGCGCCGAGAAACAAGTAGGCCTCAGAAACGAAGTCCGCATCGAACCTCGTGCACTTCCCCACACACGAGACACGACAGGTAGCTTCGCTTCTGAGGCCTGGTGTCCCGAGGAACCTCCTGGGCTCCACCCGAAGGTGGATCCGTTCAGCTCCTCGAGACGTGCAGGAACATAGCGGCGGGTATGGCGGCGCGTCAACGACGCGAATGCCCTGTTAGGGCAACGAATGAGCAGGTCACAGCGTCGGGAATTTTCTTCGCGAAATAGAGACTTTTTCCCCGTACGCGTGTGCTAGCAGGTACAGATCTCGGGGAAATCCTCGCGCACCAAGCACTCGTACAACTCAAGGAACTTAGACGCGGAACGGTCCCACGAGAACGCCGACGCCGACTCGAGAGCCTGCCTCGAGAAGTCGGCCCGCAGATCATCGTCGGAGAGAAGCGTCTTTAGACCTGCGGCGAACGTCGCCGGATCGCGGGTGGGAACGAGGAATCCCGAGCGTCCGTCGCGCACGATGTGCGACAACCCTCCGACCGCTGTGCCCACGACCGGTGCACCACATGCGTGAGCTTCAAGCGCCGCGAAGCCGAACGACTCGGAGTGGGAGCAGACGGCCACCACATCGGCGGCGCTGTAGAACACAGGAAGACGCGTATGGGGTTGAGGTCCTACGAAACGAACCCGGTCGGATACCTCTAGATCCGCCGCCAGCCGGCGCAGGCGCTCGATCTCGTCCCCGCCACCGCGGCCGCTGGCCCCGCCAACCACGAGCAACAGAGCCTCACGGTCTAAGGCCGGCACGATCTGCTCCAAGGCCCGGATCGCCAGGTCGATCCCCTTGAGCGGCTGGATGCGGCCCACGAACAACATGACCGCCTCATCGCCCACACCCACCTCCCGGCGAGCCGCGGCACGGTCCAGCGGGCGGAAGACGTGGTGGTCTACCCCCGGGTGAAGCGTCTTCAGATGGTCGTGGCTGGCACCGTAAAGGCAGGCGAGTTGCTCGAGCTCGTCGTCGGTCGATGCGATCAGAACGTCGGCGGCGTCGATGACCTCGTCCTCGCCGTCCAGGCGCAGCACCGACTCGGGGTGATCACCCGGAGCTAGGAACCGGTTCTTGACGCGACCCAAGGTGTGGTGAGAGTGCACGAGGGGCACGTTCCAGGCCTGCACAAGCCGAGTTGCAGCCAGACCCGACTGCCAGTAATGCGAGTGGACGAGATCGTAGGAGATGCGTTGGGACAGAGCGAAGGCGCGGATGCCGGCGACGAAATCGTCGAGGTGTCCCAGCAGCTGTTCTTTCGGCACAGGCCCGTCGGGCCCCGCCGTGATCGGAACAACCCTTACCCCCGGCGAGATGCCGACCGGTCTCTGCAGCTGTCCTTGGGCCCGAGTGAAGACATCGGTGGTAAGGCCTCTGCGAGCCAGAGCTTCGGCCAGCCGACGCACGTAGATCGTCATCCCGCCCGCGTCGCCGGAACCAGGCTCGTCCAGCGGCGAGGAGTGAAACGAGATGACGGCCGCGTGCATCAGACAGAAGCCGGGTTCAAGAGCCGGACATTGTGCAGCGGGAGGGCCTGCGCACCGAGCTGATACTTGTACCGCTCCGGCCCCCTCAAGAAGTCGAAGTACTTGAGGCCTTGTTCGATTGAGGTGCGCACCAGCTCCGAGACCAGCACGAGACCCGGCGACAGCCTCGCCGCGTCCGGCTCGTAAGCGGAGTTGTAGAGGTAGAAGGTGTTGTCCACCTGGAACGAGAACGTGGAGGCGACGGCGATGTCGCCGACTTCGAGAAAGTCGATCCGCAGCCATCCGGCGTCCACGAACGACCTCGCTACACGCTCGAAGAAAGTCGCGATCTCGGGCTTCATGAAGTGACCCTTGTGTCCTTCGGCCCCCCGGTGCATCTCGACGAAGGTTTTGAGATCGGCATCCAGGGTGTCGGCGGTGGCCGTGCGGAAACGCGCATCCGGATGCTCGCGCCCCAGCCGCTTCCGCTTCCTCTTCAGCTCCCGTCGCTCCTTTGCTTCGAGGGACTCGAGGTAGCCGTCCCAGTCCGAAGGGAGCGGCAACACGGCCGCGGTCTCCTCTTGATCCATCTTGAACTCGAGGCCCGCCCGGTCCGCGCGCTCGACCAGGAACTCCGCGAACCCGAAGGGAACCGGCATGTTGTGTGCATCGAGCTCGTCCCACTCGACATCAGTGGTCGAGAGCCATGCGACCAGTGCTTCGGCGACGTCATCTCGGTCTTCGAGCGAACAGATGGGACCCAGATAATCGGTCAGCTCGATCCCGCCCACGAACCGGAGGAGCTTGCGTCCCTCTTGTGTCTTCCGATACAGCGGAACCACCGCGGCGACCTCATCTCTCCGCGACATCGTGATCAGGAAGAGGTCTTTATCGCCTCCGAACTCCTCCCACCAGAGCTTGTTCCAGCGGGGAGTGGCGAACACGTGCCGGTCCGGATCACGCGCCAGCAGTTGCTGCCACTCGGGCATCTCGAAGCAACCCTCGTCGCAATCGAGGTTGATCTGCAGTGTCGTCGTCGTCGGGGTCACGGTAGTCCTAACCAAGCCAAGGGAGGGCCGATTCCTGTTGTTGTCTCCGTTGGGGCCGGATGTGAAACGAGCCCGCCGATCCCTCGTGCTGCCACAGGATGGGGCGGGCTCTTTCTATGTAGATCGATCCAGCTGCTGTCTTGCTACGCCTTCACGCTCTTCTTGGCTGCCGCGGTGGTGGCCGTCAGGTCGGCACGGACCGCCTTGCGAACGCTGGTGGCGGCGGCCTTGACCTGGGAACGAGCGCTCTTGGTCTGAGCAACGGCGGTCTTGCTAGGGGCGGAGTTCTGGATCCGCTTCGAGATGGTGCGACCACGGGTGACGAAGTCGTTGTAGACCTGCTCCGTTTGCTTGAGGTCAGCCAGCGTGCGCAGATCTCTCACCTTTTCTACGGTGAAGTCTCCGGCGCCGACCACGGCATAGATCAGCTCCTGTGTCCTAGGCAATGTATTCACCTCCCCTCAATGTGTGGTTCCGGGAGGAAAGATGACGGGAGACCGGAGCAGCGCCGAGCCTCGCTCGCGCAAACGCGAACGTGATCCGACGTGGGTGGGGGGATGAAGAGGGTCGCTCCGGTTTCCCGTCAAACCTGTGGTTCATTTGTTGGGTTCCTCATCTAAGACGTCTTGCACCGTCGCAGCCGCAGCCACCGGGGCATCGGCGGAGTCGAGGTAGCTGCGATAGTGGTCGATCAAGGCCTTCTTCTGTCGCTCGTTCAGGTAACCGTCCTTCAAGATCTCCGCGACCAGGTCGTGGTCCCTGTCCTCGTCCAGGATCCCCGCCTGCACGTACAGCGTCTCGGCCGAGATGCGAAGCGCCTTGGCGATCGCCTGCAGGATCTCGGCGGACGGCTTCCGCAGCCCCCGCTCGATCTGGGACAGGTAGGGGTTCGAGATCCCGGCGAGGTCCGAGAGCTTCCTCAGCGACAGCCGGGCACCGCGCCGCTGCTCTCTGATGAACGAGCCCAGCTCATCGAGCTTCATGCGGCTGCCCATCAACGCTCCTGACCCCGGTCACCTGTCCCCGCTTGCTTTATAGCACTCTTGCATAACACTTGCAAGCAGACGCTCGGCTACTCTCTGTCTAGAGTGGGCGTGGATTCCACGCAAAATCAGCGGTTTTTAACTACAAAGCGTGACTAAAAGACTGCATAACGGGAAGGGTAAAGGTCGGAAGCGGCGAACCCTTCGGTATGGAGCAGAGGATGAACGAGCGGAATGAGCGGGGTGCCTGGGCACCGGTCGTGGGCGTCGCCCTGGCGCTGGTGACCGCGGGCTCGCTCACGGTATTCGCCATGGTCGCGCAGCGCGCCAGCCTGGATGGGTTCTCTGCGCGCGGCGTCACCGCACGGTCCGGCCCCTCCTCTCCCGGAGCCATAACGCTGCCTCCGCCGGGATCGCCCGAGACTTCCTCTGAGGCGGCCGAGGCTGCGGTGAGCTTCCAGACCTCCACTACGACGACCCCCGAGCCGCCGGCCACGACGGCCGTAGCCGCGACCGGAACGGAGCCGGCACCGGGCGCCTCGCGGACATCGGGAGCAGGGGACGCCTCTGCGACCACGACGAACCAACGCGGCGCCAGCGGTCCCGGGCGACCGGCTCCCTCTCCTGATGAGCCCTCGACCGTGGCCGCAGCCGAACCAGGTGGCTTCGCGTTCTTTCGAGGAGGCTCGACCGGCCCGGAAGCCTCCGGCGACAGCAAGTGCGATCGCGCCAAGCACAAGAGCCGCAAGCACGCGGCCCGGGGCAAAGGTCATGTCAAGGCGAAGTGCAAGGGACGTCGCCCCGAGAGCGCAGGTCAGCAGAGGAGGCACGCGCAGGGCAAGGGCCAGGGCCAGAGCAAGGGGCACGTCGGCAAGGACGAGAACGAGACACGGTCGCCGTCTCGGAGCCACCACGGCCGCCCTGCGAGCTCCTCGGCCCAGCGGGGAAGCTCACACCGCTCGAGGCAGGCCATGGGGCACCGGCGCTCTCGGCCAACGCCGCACCGGGCCGCCCCATCACGTCCAGCGCCTCGTTCACATCCGGCGCAGGCGAGTCGTTCCGCCGGCAAGAGCAACGGGCACGGCAACAGCAAGAGCAACGGGCACGGCAACAGCAAGAGCCGCGGCCGGGGTCACGGCCGGCGCTGAAACGGTTACGCCTGGAAGCCGACGCTCACCGAAGAAGGTCGTTCGGATCCGACTCGCCGCTGGTGTAGCGGCGCACGATCTCGGTCGACAACGCATCGAGAACCTCGTGAACGCTGCGCCTCTTGCCGGAGAGATTCTTCTCGTGATCTCCCAATGACTCGATGATCTTGCGGATCTCGTCGGTAGGTACCTGAGCCAGACGTGCCAGCGTCTGCTCTCCCACAATCTCCTCCACGCGACGACGCGGGATATCGGTGTTGCGAGGGATGGAGAGGTCGGGTGCCCGAGAGGGAAGAGGCGCGGAGCCTCCGGCCGAACGAGGGTCTTCCGCCAGGATCTGAGGGAGTCGGGATATGAGATCACCCGTGGCCTTGCCGGTTCGCTGATCGAGCTCGGCCGAGAGGATGTCGACACGAGCCTGGCACAGACGTCGCTCGAACGAGACCTCGTTCTCGCCCTCGGCGCACTCGTCGCGCATCTCCCTCAGCTCGTCGATCGAGCGCTGCTGCACCCCCTCCAGATATTCCGGCTCGATGATCCGATCGACCAGGCGACGTTTGACCTCGTTCATGAGGTGAGCGTACCGCCTCGAACCGAGGACAGCTCCAGAAGGGAGCGGGCCTCGGCCGGACCGGCTACCGGTCTGCCTCGGTCCCGGGCCAGGTCCGCAGCCCGCTCGACGAGCTCCGCGTTCGAGGTGGCCAGCCGCCCCGGCCCGAGGTAGCGAACGTCTTCGAAGCCCGTGCGGACGTGTCCTCCGGACGCGATGGTCTCCTCGGCGACCGCCAGATGGGCCCGGCCGATCCCGGTGGCGGACCAGGTTGCCCCGGTGGGCAAGCGCTCCACGAGGAAGGGGATCACGCCGGGCCCGGGAGGCAACGCGCCGGGTACCCCCAGCACCAAGTCGAAGTGCTGGTGATGGCGTTCACCATGCCGCTCATACAGGGTCAGGGCGTTGGCGATCATGCCTGCTTCGAAGATCTCGAACTCGGGCATCGTCCCACCGCCGCGCATCGCCACATAGAGCCGTTCGATCACCGGGGCCGGGTTCAAGAAGACATCGTTGCCGAAGTTCACGCTGCCGGTGGTGAGGGTCGCCATCTCCGGGTTCAGCGACAACGGAGCGGCCCGCGCCGCCTCGTCGTCGCCCAGCGAGCCGCCCGTGGTGAACTGCACGATCAGGTCGGTAGCCGCGGTGATGGCTTGGTGGGCGCGGCGGAAAGTCTCGACGTCCATGGTCGGACGTCCGCCTTCATCGCGGACATGGAGATGGTAGATGGACGCCCCGGCTGCTTCGCATCCGGCTGCATCGCGCGCCAGCTCATCCGGGGTGATCGGCAGGTTCGGCTGCTGCTCGCGCGTGAGCTCGGCCCCCACTGCGGCGACCGTGATGATCAAAGGTTGCAAGGCGGCCTCTGCTGTTAGCAGAGAGAGGCGACGAGCGGATATGGGTTGATCGCTGCTCCGCCGCCTGGGTGGTACTCGAAGTGAACGTGCGGGGTGCCGGCGGCGTTGCCGGTGTCGCCAACGGTTGCTATCTGTTGGCCTACCGAGACATGCCCGCCGGTAACGAGGTTCTGCTGGTTGTGCATGTACCAGTACTGATGCCCGTCGTCGCCGGACAGAAAGATCATGTTCCCGCCGCTTCCGTCGTAAGCCGCATAGGTGATCGTGCCGGAGGTGATCGCAACTACCGGAGTCCCGTAAGCGGCCATCATGTCGGTGCCCTGATGGGTGTGCCCGGCGCGCGGCGCGCCCCAACTGTCGATGAAGGAGACCGCGCCCGCTACGGGACAGGTCATGCCCCCGGTAGATCGCACCACCGGCGCCGGTGCCGGTGCCGCCGCGGCAACGGGTGCGGCCGGAGCTGGTGCGGCCGGTGCGGCCGGGGCCGGGGCCGGGGCCTGTTTCAACAGCTCCGCCTTGAGGCTTTCGTACTCGTCCGAGACCTCCTCGAACTTCGCCTGCAGGAGATCGTTCTCCTCGGCTAGTTGCTCCGTCGCCGCATCGAGACGTTTCGTGTCGGCAGCCCATTGCTCTTCCAGCTGGGCCAGCTCGGCCTGGGAACGAGCCAGCTTGACGAAAGCCGAACCGTCGTCCAGCGAAACCTGGGAGAGAACCTCGGTACGGTCCATCAGGTCCGAGAGGTCCGCGGATCCGAACAACGCCTCGAGCATCTCGGAGTTCCCGTCCATGTACAGATCGCGCGCGCGTGCGACAACCGTCGCGCGCAGCTTGCCCTGCTGGGCCTGAAGGATCTCCATGCGCTCTTCGGATTCCTCCATCCGGTGGTGGAGCACGTCTTGCTCCGTTCGCAGATCCTCGATGCGGGTTTGGGCCGCGTTGAGCTCAGCCTGGAGATCGTCCATCCGGGCTTGTAGCTCCGACAGCGTCTCGCCACCCACCGCGTTGGGGGCAACCAGCGACACCGATACCAAGGTCACCATGAGTGAGACGACGGCCAGACGAAGCAGCTGAGAGCGGCGTCGTGTAGACACAGCGGTCGACGGTAGCACAGGGACCTTCGGCGGCCCCCAGCAAGATCCTGGCCCGTCACCACCCGGCCGCGCCCGTAGGTGGCGCGGGAAACCCCCTCATCAACGTGCGGCAACAGGAGTAACTTTGTCCCCATGAGAGGGGTCGAGGACTACCTCGAAGAGATAAAGCGGCTGGAAGAGGACGGCGACCGGATCACCGCGACCGTCCTGGCGCGCACGTTGGAGGTCTCTCTCCCGTCGGCGTCCGAGATGCTCAAGCGGCTCGCCGCGGAGGGTTACCTGACGCGCGAGAGAGCCGGCACGATCCTGCTGACGCCGGACGGTCGCCGCCTCGCCCACACCATGTTGCGTCGCCACCGCCTCGTGGAATGTCTCTTGGTGCAGACCCTGGGGATGGCGGGCACGAGGTGCACGGGGAAGCGCACAAGATCGAGCACGCTATCTCGGCCCGCGTCGAAGAGGCCATGGCGAAGTCACTCGACTATCCGGACTACTGCCCCCACGGACATCCCATCTGCCCGGTGGACCTGCGCTCGCTCCGTCGTCTCAGCGAGCTGGAACCAGGCGCGCACGGGGTAGTGGCACAGATCTCGGAGCACGGAGAGGTGCTTCCATATCTCGACTCGATCGGGATACGACCGGGGGCCGAGGTCGCGGTCAAAGACGTGGCGCCGCTCGAGGGTCCGATGACCATCGAAACCGAAGCCGGCATCAGCGGCCTGGGGCGCAGCTGGCGATGCTCGTGCGGCTAGGAAGCGACGACCCGCTGCCCTAGCCGCCGTGCTCCGTGCGCGAGAGGGACCGCTGTAGCGTCGCACGCTCTCGAGTGGATCAGAGACCTAGCGTGCGCCCGATTATCTCTCGCATGACCTCTGAGGTCCCCCCGATCGGGCCGAGGCGCGCATCGCGCAGCGCTCGCTCGGCCGGGAACTCCGTGATGTATCCGTAGCCCCCGTGGATCTGGACGCACTCGTCGGCCACGTGGAAGGCGAGCTCGCTGGTGTAGAGCTTGGCCATCGCGACCTGCCGGATCGCATCCTCGCCCCCGATGTAGAGGCGCAGCGCGTTGTAGGTCATGGCGCCCCGCCTCGATCCGAGTCGCCATGTCGGCGAAGCGGTGTCGCCACACCTGGAACTTGCCGAGCGGCCGGTTGAAGGCGGTGCGGTCGAGGGCATATGCCTTGGCCACGTCGTAGATCCGCTGAGCGCCCGCGACCTGACCGAGCGCCATCACCAGCCGCTCCCATGCGAAGTTCTTCATGATGGCGACGAAGCCCGAGCCCTCGTCGCCGAGACGGTTCGAGTCCGGGGCGCGCACGTTGGAGAAGACGAGCTCCCCGGTTTGTCCGGACCGCCACCCGAGCATGCGCATCTTGGTGGCGTCGAATCCCGGGCTGGTCTTCTCGACGACGAAGAGCGTGATGCCACGGTGCCCGGCCTCGGGATCGGTCTTCGCGGCCACGACCACGAAGTCGGCCCAGGCTCCGTTGGTGATGAACAGCTTGGTCCCGTTCAAGATCCCAGTCGTCGCCCTCGCGTCGCGCGGTCATCTTCAGAGCAGCCACATCGGAGCCTGCGTCCGGCTCGGTAACTGCCAGGGCCCCGATCGTGGTTCCCTCCAGGGCCGGGGGAAGCCATCTCTGCTGCTGTGCTTCGGTGCCGAAGTTGAAGATGTAGAGACAGCCGAGGTCCTTGTGCGCCGCGAGACAGGCCGAGACGCCCCCGGAGCCACAGCGCGCGATCTCCTCGGTGACCACGGCATCTGCGAGGAGGTCGGGACCCGAACCACCGAGCTCGGGCGGGTACTTGCACCCGAGCAGGCCGAGCCGGCCGGCCCGAACGAAGACATCGCGCGGGAAACACTCCGCTCGTTCCCACTCCGCGGCGTGGGGGCAAGCTCTTTGTCTACGAAAGCACGAACGTGATGACGGAACTCCGTGTGCTGGGGGCCGAAGAGCTCGGTGGCTACCGGCTCGGTCGCAGCGTGAACGCTCACAGGCCCTCCATCCGGCCGATCACGTCCCGCATCACTTCGTCGGCGCCACCGCCTATCCGGATCAGGCGGCAGTCGCGCCAGGCGCACTCTCTGGATGGGGACCTCCATCGTGTAGCCGTACCCGCCGAAGATCTGCAACGCCTTGTCGGCGACCTTCCAGGCGACCTCGCCCGTGAGCAGCTTCGCCATCGAGATCTCGCGCACCGGATACTCGCCATTGTTGACCTTCCACGCGGCGGTATAGACGAGCTGCTGCGCGGCCTCGATGTCGGTTGCCATGTCCGCCAAAGCGTGCCGGATCACCTGGTGCTTGCCGATCGGCTTGCCGAACGTCTCTCGTTGCTGCGCGTGTAGGCGAGGGCGGCTTCGAAGGAGCGGCGTGCGCCTGCGATCGAGCCCGCGGCCCCCACGAGACGTTCGCCCTGGAGCTCCCAGGAGATGTTGTAGAAGCCCTCTCCTTCGTTGCCGAGCAAGGCGTCGTCTTCGACGAACATGTCGGTGAAGGTGATCTCGGCGGTGTCGCTCGTCCTCATCCCCAGCTTGTCGAGCGTTCGCTCGACCTTGTAACCCCCGGTGTCTTGGTGTCGATCAGGAACAGCGAGATGCCTTGGTGGCCGGCGTCACGGTCGGTCTTGGCCACCAGCGTCATAGCGTCTGCGCGCCGGCCGTTCGTGATGAAGATCTTGGAACCGTTGATGACCCACCCGTCGTCGACTTGCGCGCGGTGGTCTTGATCCCGGCGACGTCGGAGCCTGCATCGGGTTCGGTGATACCGAGACAGAAGATCTTCTCGCCCTTGATCGCGGGCGTCAGATAACGCTGCTTCTGCTCGTCGGTACCAAACTTCGCCACCGGCGGGACGGCCATATCGGTCTGCACCGCGACGGCCATCGCGCACCCCTCCGGAGTTGCAGCGGCACATCTCTTCCGCCAGCACGATGTTGCAGAGGTAGTCCCCGCCGCCTCCGCCGTCGCTCTCGGGATAAGAGAGACCCAGCAGGCCGAGCTCCCCCATGCGGGAAAAGACCCAGTCGGGGAAGTCACCGCCGCTCTCCCACTCGTCGGCATGAGGTGCAAGCTCGGTCTCCACGAACGACCTGATCGAGCTACGCAACTGTTCGTGCTCCGGGGAGAAGGGCCACGACGGCATCGGCGAAACATAGCTGGTGCCGCCCCCGCCGGTTGATGCATCGAGACACCTAAAACGGCGGCTGGGGCATCATCGGGTCATGCGAAAACTCTTGGCGGCCCTCCTGTCGGCAGTGGCTGTGCTTGCGACGGGTTGCGCCGTGTCTCGTGAGACCTCGTCCTCGCAAGTGGACGTTCCCGTCCGTCGCGGCGAGCGAGCCCGCCGCAGACAAGGGCGGGAGACGTGCGAAACCGGCCCCCGAGAAATCCGGCCCCCGAGAACGCGGCCCCGACTTCGAGGTCACGACCTTTTCCGGCGACACCTTCGCTCTGGCCGAGCAACGCGGCACCCCCGTCGTCCTCAACTTCTGGGAATCGTGGTGACTGCAGTGCCAAGCGGAGCAACCGCACCTCAACCAGTTGGCTGAGGAGTTCGACGGAGAGGTCACCTTCGCGGGGGTCTCGAACAACGACTCCATCGACGACGGCAAGGGCTACGTCGCCGAGTACGAGGTTCCCTACGCCATGGCCAACGCGCCCGAGGTGTGGGAGGCGTACGGCGTTCCCTACCAGCCGGTGACGATCGTGATCGGACCCGATGGAGGCATCGCCGATCGCTTCGACGGCCCCGTCACCTACGAGGCCCTCAAAGCATCGATCGAAGCCACGATCTAGCCGCGCGTCACTCGAGCGACTCGGCGAGGCTCAGACCGAGAACCGTCGCTCCGACTTCGAGGGCCAACAGCCCGATAGCCCGCAGCTTTCCCAGCTCCCGGAACGAGCCGAGCGTCCCCAGAGCGTCGCTCGCGTCGGCCGCCGCCGAGGCCTGCAGCCAGGTGCTCACCGAGCGGTCGCTCTCGAGCGCGGCGGCGGTGCCTGCACCCAGGATGACGTCGCGGGCGCCGAGTCCTCTGACGATCATGTTGGTGGGAAAGTCCGGCTGCTCGCCCCCGGTCCAGAGCCGCGCCGCCCTCTTCGGCATCAAGAAGAGCACACCGCCTATGGCGATGCGGCCCCAGGCCAACAACCTTGCTGCGTCACGATCCTCCATCCGATCCCTCCTTGGCTCTCAGCAACGCCGTGCGTGCAACCGCACGGTCGTGTTCCCACGCGAAGTCCAGCTTCTCCAGCTCGTCTAGATCCACCCACCGGAAGTCGGCCACATCGTCCGCGGCCCGCGGCTGTCCGTCGACCCAGCGGGCCAAGAACCCGAGAGCGAGAACGGGATCGCCCTCGCGGCCGTAGGGGTGCGCGACCATCGAGATGCAGTCCTCGACGTCGACGTCGACCTCAATGCCCAACTCCTCTCTCAGCTCCCGCTTCAATGCGTCGACCGGATGCTCGCCGGCGCCGAGGAACCCACCGGGGATGTCGAACCGTCCCTTCTCGGGCTCTATCCCTCGCTGGGTGACCAGAGCTTTGCCATCTTTGACTATGGCCGCGCCGGCAGCCGGTGCAGAGTTGCGATACCAGCGGCGAGCGCACGACGGACAGCGAAAGCCCTCGTCACCGGCGTCCTCGAGGCGACCTGCACACGAGGGACAGAAATCGAAAGGCTTCACCTCTGCCTGGAAGACGGCGCGGATCTGCCCCGCTCCGCCTCCTCATACCGAGCCAGCGCGAACAACAGATCCGACACCCGGTTGAGGTACCGAAGGACCTCGGGGTCGGCGACTCCACCCTCTCGCTCCAAGGCGACGGCCTGTCGCTCGGCCCGTCTTACGGTCGAGCGAGCGAGATCGAGCCCGGCGGCCCCCAGGGTCTCTCCCGGAAGGACGAACTCCGGCCGCAGAGGGTGCTCTTCGAGGAGGCTGTCGATGTCTTGCTCGGCCCGTTGGGTCATCGCCGCGTCGACCTTCGAGACGCCGGGCTGCAGCTTCGCGCGATTGCTCTCGGAGGTGGCGAGCTCGGCTCCGGCCACGAACATCTCGCGCTGGAGGCGGATCACGATCTCTTCCACGCGAGAGACGAGACCGCCTGCCCGAGCCACGCCGAGAGCCGATACGGTCTCGTCGAGGGTTCCGTAGACCTGCGTCCGCAGATCGTCCTTGGCAACGCGCCCGCCGTAGAGGAGCCCCGTGGTGCCGTCGTCACCCTTCTTCGTATAGATCTTCGGCACCCCCCGACCTTATCGCCGGCTGCGTCACCAACGGTCTCGGGCCAAGGCGCTTACGGCGCGGAAGTGGTCTCTATATGCTCGGCGGCGACGTACCGAGCGCACCGCCGACGTGTGAGAGGGAGGCCTCGTGCAGAACAAGAGAAGGACCTGGTTCGCGCTTCTAGCGGCCCTCATGGTGGTTGCTGCCGCATGTGGCGGAGACAAGACAACGACCCCTGCCGGCGGCGGCGAGAGTGCGCCCGGCGAGGAGGTCAGCGACGTAAAGGTCGGTCTCGCTCTAGACGTGGGTGGTCTCGGCGACAAATCCTTCAACGACGCTGCGAACCGGGGACTGCAGCAAGCCATCGAGGCTGGGCTGGTCTCCGAGCAGAACACCAAGCTGATCGAGACGAACCAGACCGGATCGAATCGAGATGCCAACCTGGTGAACCTCTTAGACAGCGAGTACGACCTCGTGCTGGGGATCGGTTTCGCCTTCTCCGAGGGTGTCAACCAGATCGTCGACGACTATCCGGACCAGTTCATCGGGATCGTCGACGGCTTCGCCGATGAAGCCCCGAACGTGGCGAATCTCGGTTTCAAAGAGCACGAGGGCTCCTTCCTCGTAGGTGCGGCGGCCGCCATGAAGAGCAAGAGCGGAACGATCGGATTCCTCGGTGGCCAGGAAGGGACCGGGTTGATCGAGAAGTTCGAGGCCGGGTACGTCGCGGGGGCCGAGGCGGTGAACCCGGACATCGAGGTGCTCGTGGAGTACATCGGCGACGACGTCGGTGCCTTCGTGGATCCCACCAAGGGCGAAGCCCTGTCCGAGAACATGTACGACCAGGGCGCCGACGTGATCTACCACGCTTCCGGGCAATCCGGCCTCGGTCTGTTCAAGGCCGCGGTCGCGGCCGACAAGCTTGCGATCGGGGTCGACTCCGACCAATCGCTGACGGCCAGTCCCGAGGAGCAGAAGCTGATCCTGACCTCGATGCTCAAGCGCGTCGACACCGCGGTCTACGACGCCATCCAGAACGTGGTCGACGACACCTGGGAGCCGGGGTTCATCACGCTCGGCCTGGCAGAAGAAGGCGTCGACTACGCCGTCAACGACTTCAACGACAACGAGGACCTGCTCTCGACCGACATCCAAACGAAGCTCGACGAGTTCAAGCAACAGATCATCGACGGGGAGATCGAGGTTCCCGAGAAGCCGTAAGCAGCCACCTCGCCACGCAGTGACAACCACATCGACGCACGAGATCCCGGCGGGGGACCATAAGGGCCCTCCGCTGATCTCGCTCGAGGGCGTTACGAAGCGTTTCCCCGGCATCGTCGCCAACGAGAACGTGGACCTGGATCTCTACCCCGGAGAGATCCACGCGCTGGTCGGCGAGAACGGAGCCGGCAAATCCACCTTGATGCGCGTGCTCTACGGCCTCTACCCGCCGGACGAGGGACACATCAGCGTGCGCGGCGCCGAGGTCAAGATCTCGTCACCGAGACAGGCGATCGGACTGGGCGTCGGGATGGTTCATCAACACTTCGTGCTCGTCGATCGCTTCACCGTCACCGAGAACATCGTCTTGGGGGCCGAAGGTGGGCCCCTGGTGGACCACGCCGCTGCAGAACAGAGGGTGGCCGACCTGGCGACGTCTTATGGTTTTGCGGTAGATCCACACGCGCTCGTCGAAGACCTCTCGGTCGGCCAACAACAGCGGGTGGAGATCCTCAAAGCTCTCTACCGGGGCATCGAGGTTCTGATCTTGGACGAGCCGACGGCGGTGTTGACTCCGGCCGAAGCCGAAGAGCTGTTCCAGAACCTCAAGCGGCTGCGCGATGACGGGAGATCGATCATCTTCATCAGTCACAAGCTCGACGAGGTTCTAGAGATCGCAGACCGCATCACCGTGCTGCGA
>JAUJPD010000002.1:130947-144890 GCA_030447315.1 Actinomycetota bacterium
CGCGGTCTCGTCCTGGACATGACCTTGTGGGAGAACTCGGTGCTGGGTCGTCACGACCGCAAGGAGTACGCGGGCGGCCTGGGAGCGCTGGCGATCAAGAAGATCAAAGCATTGGCGGCGCGACTGATCCGCGATTTCGACGTGCGGGCACGCAACGTAAGCGTGGATGCATCGACGTTGTCGGGCGGCAATCAGCAGAAGCTGATCCTGGCGCGGGAGCTCGAAGACGATCCAGTGCTCTTGATCGCGCACCAGCCGACGCGCGGTCTAGACGTCGGAGCGATCGAGTTCGTGTGGACCCAGCTCCTGGAGCAGAAGGGGGCCGGGCGGGCCGTGCTGCTCATCTCGGCGGAGCTGGACGAGATCTACGAGCTGTCCGATCGCATCCTGACGCTGTATGAGGGCAAGATCACGGGAGAATTCCATCCCGATGTGGCCCCCGACGTGATCGGGCTCGCTATGACCGGGGGCCGAAGAGGCGACGAGGCGGTCCGATGAGTGCGCGAACCATCACCCCCACCCCGACGCGTTCTCCCTGGGTGGAGTTGATCGGTGGACAAGCCCTCGCTCTAGGTGGAGCCTTCCTCTTCGCCGCCCTGGTCGGGGCCCTGATCATCCGGGCCTACGGGGTCAGCCCACTCGAGGTCTACCGGATCATCTGGGTCTACTCGTCTTCGGAGCTATCGGACTTCGCGCGTGTGCTTGCGAACGCTACCCCGCTGATCTTTTCCGGCCTCGCGGTCGCGGTTGCCTTCAAGGCCGGCCTGTTCAACATCGGCGTGGAGGGCCAGTACATCGTTGCGATGTTGACGGCATCCATGGCTGCGCTGGGGCTCGACTTCCTCCCGAGTGCGCTCCTGTTACCGGCGGTGGTCCTCAACGGGATGTTGGGCGGTGCCCTCTGGGCCCTCATCCCGGGACTGCTCAAGGTGAGAACGGGGGCTCACGAAGTCGTCACGACCATCATGATGAACGGCATCGCCCTCAGCCTCGTGGCCTGGGCTCTTCTAGATCCACTCAAGAGCAGCGAGCAAGGCCTCGTGGACCTACGTACGGACATCTTCACAACGAAGGCCCTTGTGCCCACCATCGCAACCTCGCTCGGGCTCGAGGAGCAGATCCCCGGCTCGGTTCACCTCACCTGGTTGTTCCCTCTGGCGCTGCTCTCGTGCGCGCTCGTCTGGTTCTTGCTGTTCAGGACCCGGCTCGGCTACGAGATCCGGGCGATCGGGTCCTCCAGCGGCTCGGCCGAAGCCGGAGGCATCTCGATCAGGAGCCTTCAGTTGAAGGCGTTCGTGATCTCCGGAGCCCTGGGGGGTCTGGTGGGGCTCAACAACCTGCTGGGTGACCGCGGTTACCTGGGGCACAACTACGAGATCGGCCTCGGCTTCGCCGGCATCACGGTGGCGTTCTTGGGGCGTAACCATCCGCTCGGGATCGCGCTGGCCGCCATCTTGTTGGGCATGCTGGCCCGTGGCCAAGAAGGCATCGCTGTGACCTTCGAGCTGCCCAGCGAGACGCTGATCATCCTGGAGGGCATCCTCATCTTGTCTGTCGTTATCGCGTACGAGATGGTTCGCCGCGGCTTGGCGCGCAGGAGACAACGGGCCGTACGCGCCGAGGAACGTGCGATCTCAACGGAAGGGGCCGAGGATGCCCCTGCTTGATCTCGGTGCCGCGGTCGCGATCGGCCTCCGCTATTTCACGATCATCTATCTGACGGGGCTGGGGGGTCTCTTCAGTGAGCGCAGTGGGATCGTCAACATCGGCCTCGAAGGGATGATGATCATCGGCACCGTCATGGGAGCGTGGGGAACGCTCGAATACGGCCCCGTCGCGGGGCTCGTCATCGGAGCCGCCGGCGGGTTGGGCCTGGGGCTGGTACATGCGCTTGCCACGGTGACCTTCCGCGTCGACCACATCGTGTCCGGCGTCGTCATCAACGTAGTCGCCGTCGGTCTCGCTCGCTTCCTGGCCCAGACGTTCTTCGGCCAAGCGACGCAGTCGGATCCGAGCATCCCCCACTTCGACAAGTTCGACGTGCCGTTGTTGTCCCAGCTACCACTCGGGCTGGGGCGGGCGTTCGAAGCCATGTCGCCCGTCGTCCCGGCGGCGTTCTTGCTGACGATCCCGATCCTGTTCGTGTTGAACAAGACACGGTTCGGCTTGAGGCTGCGATCGGCGGGCGAGAACCCGGGACGCGACCCGAGCCGTCGGTGTGCGTGTAGCTCCGCTTCGTTACGCCGGCGTCATGATCTCGGGAGTGTTGGCGGGGCTGGCGGGGGCCTTCCTCGCGATCGAGGTGAACGAGCTCTACCACGAAGGCCAGACGCAGGGACTGGGATTCATCGCGCTGGCGGCTCTGATCCTCGGCAACTGGAAGCCGGTGTCGTTGATGCTCGGTGCTCTGTTGTTCGGATTCGCTCAGGCGGTTCCGCTGAGGCTCAGCGGCGCGCGCCCGTCATATCGGTCCTGCCGGAGCAATTCATCCGCATGATCCCCTACGTGGTGACGATGATCGCCATCGCCGGGTTCGTGGGAAGGGTGCAACCGCCTGCGGCCGCGGGGCGCGTACGAAGGCGCGGAGGAAGTCTCTAGGGGCACCACTTCGACGAAGCGAGGAGCACATGAGCGAGATCGACTGGTACGACCTGAGGAAAGCTGCACATAACGCCACGGCTCGCTCTTACGCCCCCTACTCCCATTTCCGCGTGGGAGCAGCGGCACTCGTCGACGATGGCCGCGTGATCACCGGCTGCAACGTCGAGAACGCCTCCTACGGACTGTCGCTATGTGCCGAATGTGGAGTGGTCTCGAGCCTGCACGATTCCGGCGGAGGACGATTGATCGCGGTCACGGCGGTGCATGCAGACGGAACGATCCTCGCTCCGTGCGGACGATGCAGACAGTTGTTGCTCGAGGCGGGGGGCCACGACCTGCTGGTAGACGGAACGTCCGACCCCGGCCCTGTCCGAGCTGCTGCCCGACTCCTTCTCTGCCCACGACCTCGACTCTCGCGACACGACCACCTGATGGACGCGATCGACGTCATCCGCACCAAGCGCGACGGCCACACGCTCTCTAAGGAACAGATCGACTGGTTCATCGACGCCTACACCGGCGACCTGCTCGCTCCCGAACAAGCCTCAGCACTTCTGATGGCGATCGTGTGGCGAGGGATGCAACCCGGCGAGTTGAACCTATGGACCGATGCCATGTTGTCATCGGGCGAAACGCTGGATCTGTCTTCCCTGGGGCGGCCGACCGCGGACAAGCACTCGACCGGGGGAGTCGGGGACAAGGTCTCGCTCATCCTGGCGCCTCTCGTAGCGGCGTGCGGGGTGTCGGTTCCGATGCTCTCGGGCCGCGGTCTCGGTCACACTGGGGGCACGCTGGACAAGCTCGAGGCGATCCGGGATGGCGGGCGGACCTGGAACGTGACGAGATGGTGCGCATCCTGGCCGACGTGGGATGCGTGATCTGTGCCGCGGGGGTTCCCTCGCGCCGGCGGACAAGAAGCTCTACGCGCTGCGCGACGTGACCGGGACCGTCGAGTCCATCCCCTGATCGCTTCGTCGATCATGTCGAAGAAGATCGCCGAGGGCACCGATGTCCTGGTTCTGGACGTGAAGGTGGGCTCGGGGGCGTTCCCTGCCCGACCTCGACTCGGCACGGCGACTGGCGGAGACGATGGTGCAGCTCGGGAGCGCGCATGGGGTTAGAACGACCGCGCTGCTCACCGACATGAGCTCGCCCCTGGGATCGACCGCAGGCAACGCTCTGGAGGTGAGCGAAGCCGTCGAGTGCCTCAGGGGGCAAGGACCGGCCGACCTGCGCGAGGTCACCCTCGCGCTCGCCGACGAGATGCTCGCTCTATCGGGTGTTCAGGAGAAGGCCGCGGCTGCGTTGGATGACGGCCGCGCGCTGGCCAAGTACGAAGAGATGATCCGGGCGCAAGGAGGCGACCCCGCGGCCGCGCTGCCCGAAGCCTCCGAGCGCCGGACGATAGCGGCAGATGCGGACGGGTACCTGCACAAGCTCGATGCGCGCTCTGTGGGCGTAGCGGCGTGGCGTCTGGGCGCAGGACGCGCCCGCAAGGAAGACACGGTGGAGGCGGCGGCAGGGGTGGTGTGCTTGGCCACCCCGGGCGACCACATCGAGCAGGGACAACCGCTGCTCGAGCTTCACGCCGACGACCCTCATCGTTTCGATCACGCCGAAGCCGCGCTGGCAGGCGGGATCGTCGTGGGTCGGCAGACGCCCGAGCCGAAGCCATTGATCATCGAGAGGATCGAGGCGTGACCAAGACCATCGCGGAGATCACCGGGCGCCCCCGTCACAAGGTCGCGGTTGTGCTGGGATCGGGACTGGGCGCAGCCGGCGGAGGCCCGGTGGAAGGCGACCCCATCCCTTACGGAGAGATAGAGGGCATGCCGGCCTCGACGGTGGTGGGCCACGAGGGAGCCCTTTACTCGGTCGAGCTAGAAGGCGTCCCAACCCTGTTGTTCTCGGGCCGCGTTCACCTCTACGAAGGACACGACGCTCGGACGGTCACGCGGTGGGTCTCACTGGCGGTGGGATCCGGCTGCGACACGATCATCTTGACCAACGCTGCCGGTGGCCTTCACCACGACCTCGAGGTCGGCGCGCCTTATCTGATCTCGGATCAACTGAACCTCACCGGGACCTCGCCGCTCATAGGTCCTCACGATGACAGGGGGCCGCGCTTTCCTTCCATGGTCGACCTCTACGACCCGAAACTGCGGGCTCTGGCGCGCGAGGTGGACCCGTCGCTAGCAGAGGGCGTGTACGCCGGGCTGACCGGCCCCGCGTACGAGACCCCGGCGGAGATACGGGCGCTCGCGGCCATGGGCGCCGACTTCGTTGGGATGTCCACGGTGCTCGAGGCGATGATGGCGCGCTACCTGGGCGCCCGCGTGCTGGGCCTCTCTGTCGTAACCAACCTGGGTGCCGGACTGACTCCGAACGAACCGAACCACGAAGAGGTGGCTCGAATCGGGAATCTCGCCGCCGGTCGCGTCCAAAGGCTCCTGGAAGGTGTCATTCCGCTGCTCTAGGGACCCGGCGCGCTCAGGTTCCTTTCGGGTGCCACACCGTCTTCATCTCCATGAACGCCGTCACCCCGTGGGGACTGCGCCGGGGCTCGGGGCGCACGATCCGCTTGAGGTTCTCGGCGGCCGCGACCTCCACCTCGGTGAGCGCATCCGGCGCCACTCCCGCCACGTCGATCGCGTCCACGTCCAGGTGTGACGCCAAGGCCGGGACGAGCTCCCCAGCCAGTCCGGTAATGAGATTCACCACACCGTGCGGGACATCTGAGGTTGCGAGACACTCGGCCAGCGAGATCGCAACCAAAGGGCGGACCTCGGACGGGATAGCCACGACCGCGTTGCCGGCACAGAGGGCGGGTGCGAGTCTCTCCACGAGACCCAGCAGTGAGGGAGCTTGCGGCGCCACGATGCCGACCACCCCGATCGGCTCCGGAGAAGTGATGTTGAAATAGGGGCCTGCCACCGGGTTGATGCCGCCCATCACCTGCGCCGTCTTGTCGGTCCATCCCGCGTACCAGATCCAGGTGTCGACGGCACGGTCAACCTGGTCCTCGGCCCCCTTCTTGCCGTCGGCTCGAGTGACTTCGGCGATCAGCTCGGATCGTCGCGATTCCATGATCTCCGCGACGCGGTAAAGGATCTGGCCACGGTTGTAACCGGTGACCGCGGCCCAAGCTGCAGATGCCTTGCGCGCCGCGGTGACCGCGTCTCGCACGTCTTTGCGAGACCCGCGCACTGCGTTGGCAAGCGGGTGACCATCCACATCACAGACCTCGTAGGTCCGGCCCGACTCGGAACGCGGGAAGGTCCCACCGATGAACAACTTGTAGGTCTTTCGAACGTCGATCCGGCTCATGTGAGATTCACGTATCCCTCGAGGCCGTGACGGCCTCCCTCGCGGCCGTAGCCGGACTCCTTGTAGCCGCCGAACGGCGACGCGGGATCGAAACGGTTGAATGTGTTGGCCCACACCACGCCTGCTTTTAGGTGATCGGCCATCCACAGGATGCGCGAGCCTTTCTCTGTCCATACTCCCGCGCTGAGCCCGAACGTGGTGTTGTTCGCCTTTTGAACCGCCTCCTCCACGGTGCGGAAGGTCAACACCGACAACACGGGGCCGAAGATCTCCTCGCGCGCGATCCGATGCGATTGAGAGACCCCGGTGAAGATCGTCGGGGGGAACCAGAAGCCTCGATCGGGAAGGTCGCACTCCGCCTGGTAGAGCTCGGCCCCCTCGTCCACTCCCACCCCGACCAGGGTCTTGATCTTGCTCAGCTGTTCCCGCGAGTTGATGGCGCCAAGATCGGTGTTCTTGTCCAGCGGGTCGCCCATCTTCAAGGTTGCCAAACGCCGCTTCAGCTTGTCCAACAACCGCTCCGCGATCGATTCCTGGACCAGCAAGCGAGACCCCGCGCAACACACGTGACCTTGATTGAAGAAGATGCCGTTCACGATGCCCTCGACGGCCTGATCCAGCGGCGCGTCCTCGAAGACGATGTTGGCGGCCTTTCCCCCCAGCTCCAGCGTGACCTTCTTGGAGGTGCCCGCCACCGCTCGCTGGATGTCCTTGCCCACCTCGGTGGACCCGGTGAAGGCGATCTTGTGCACGTCGGGATGCCGAACCAGAGCTGCTCCGGTCGCGCCTGCACCTGTGATGATGTTGACCACTCCCGGCGGCAGCCCGACCTCCTGACAGATGGCGGCGAAGGCGAGTGCAGTCAGAGGTGTCGTTTCGGCGGGCTTCAGAACCACCGTGTTGCCGGTCGCGAGAGCAGGAGCGATCTTCCACGCCAGCATCAACAACGGGAAGTTCCACGGGATGATCTGCGCGGCCACGCCCAGGGGCTCGGCCTTGCGTCCGGGGAAGGCGAACTCCAGCTTGTCGGCCCAGCCTGCGTGATAGAAGAAGTGCGCGGCCGCCAGAGGCACGTCTAGATCGCGGCTCTCTTTGATCGGCTTCCCGCCGTTCATGGTCTCGAGAACGGCGAGAGCGCGACTGCGCTCCTGTATCACCCGTGCGATACGGAAGATGTACTTAGCTCGCTCGGCGCCGGGCAGGCGCGCCCACTTCTTGAACGCGGCACCGGCCGCATCGACAGCTCGATCGACATCGTCGTCATCCGCTACGGGGATGGCCGCCAAGACCTCCTCGGTTGCCGGGTTGATCGTCTTCACGTACTCGCCCCCGGAAGGCTCTACGAACCTCCCTCCGATGAAGAGGCCGTAGTCGTCACGGATGTCGACCGTGTCGGTCGACTCAGGTGCGGGGGAGTATCCCCAAGACGATGCCATCGTCAGTCGATCGTGTAGCGGTCCGGATCGGAATACAACCCGGTTCGCTGCTTATCGATCTGCATCAGGAGGTCGTTCAACAGCGACGAGGCCCCGATGCGAAAACGATCGGGGCTTAGCCAATCGTCACCGAGGGTCTCTTTGACGATGACCAGGTATCGCAGAGCGTCCTTGGATGAACGGATACCCCCGGCCACCTTCAAACCGACGGCACGCCCGGTCTGGTCCCAGAAATCGCGGATCGCCTCGGCCATCACCAACGCGGTCGGAAGTGTCGCCGCCGGCGAGATCTTTCCGGTCGAGGTCTTGATCGTGTCGGCCCCCGCGGCCATGGCGACCAACGCGGCGCGCCGTACCCGATCGAAAGAGCCGAGTTCTCCGGTCTCGAGGATCACCTTGAGGTGAGCGGGCCCGGCCGCGTTCTTGGAGGCCGTGACCTCGTGGAACAAGCCCTCGTCGTCACCCGCGAGGAAGGCGCCGCGGCCGATCACTATGTCGATCTCGTCCGCGCCGTCGGCCACCGCCCCCTCGATCTCGCGCAGGCGCAGGTCCAGCGGGAGTTGCCCTGAGGGAAAACCCCCCGCGACCGAAGCTACTTTCACGCCCGAATCCCTCAAGAGCTCCGACGCCAGTGCAACCCAGCGCGGATAGATGCAGAGAGCGGCCACGTGAGGAACAGCCGGATCCGCCGGAGAAGGGCGCATCGCCTTGGCGGCCAACTGGCGGATCTTGCCCGGCGAATCAGACCCCTCGAGGGTGGTCAGGTCGCAGCAGCGGACGGCGAGCTGCAGCCCTTGGACCTTGGCCTCCCGCTTGATCGATCGGGTCGCGAGCGAAGCCGCGCGCTGGGCGGCCCCGACCGCGTCGACCGCGCCGCCGATCCGGTCTACGACCTCTAGATCTGAAGTGGTGACCGCCACGGGATCAGTGCGCGTGCCGGTGCGTGTGCCCTCCGGGGGCCATCGGACCCTGCACCAGGGGCAGAGAGATCCGCTTCGCCGCGCGCGGCTTGGGTGGGACCAGGTTCACGATCTCCTTGGCCGTCGTGACGAAGGCCTGGCTGACGTCGGAGTCGGGGTCCTGCAGCACGATCGGTGCCCCCGCGTCCGCGAAGTGCCTGGTGGCGGGCTCGAGTGGGATCTGTCCCAAGAGAGGGACGCCCAGCTTGTCCGCCAGGGTCCGGCCCCCACCTTCGCCGAAGATCTTGTAGTCCTTGCCGTCGTCGCCGCGGAAGTAGGACATGTTCTCCACGACTCCGATGACGTTCAGGTTCGTCTTTTCGGCCATCAACCCGGCCCGTTGCGCGACCTTTTCGGCGACCGCTTGGGGGGTCGTGACGATCACCATGCTTGCTCCGGGAAGGAACTGGGCTATGGAGATGGAGACGTCACCTGTGCCGGGCGGCAGATCGATCAACAGGTAATCGGGCTCGTCCCAGTGCACGTCGGAAAGGAACTGCTGCAGCGCCTTGTGAAGCATGGGGCCGCGCCATACGACGGGGTTGTCCTCGGCCGTGAAGAGCCCGATCGAGACGACCTTGATGCCGAACACCTCCGGCGGCATGATCATCTCGCCGACGACCGTGGGCCGCTCGTGGATGCCCAGCATGCGTGGGATGGAGAACCCCCACACGTCTGCATCAAGCAATCCGACGCTGTGCCCGAGCTTCGCGAGCGAGGCCGCTATGTTCACCGTGGTCGTGGATTTCCCCACGCCGCCCTTTCCGGACCCGATCGCGATCACCTGCGTCGTCGAGTCACTTCGGGCGAAGGGCGCCGGCGTGTCCTTCTTCAATGTCCCCACGAGCGAGTTGCGCTCCTCTTCGGTCATCGAGGTGAGCTCGACGTTGACGTGCGAGATCTCAGAGAAGCTCTCCTTGAGCTTCGCGGGGATCACCGTGTGGAAATAGTCCTTGAGCGGGCAACCCGGGATCGTCAGAGCGATCAGGACGGAGACCTCAGAGCCGTCGATCGAGATCCCTCGCACCATCTTCAGGTCGTTGAGCCCGCGATGAAGCTCCGGGTCCTGGATCTGGCCCAGGACCGCCGATATCTGCTCTTCGGTCGGCATAGCCATGACGGGTTCACTCCTCAGCTTCGGTAAACCTCAAGGGTAAGCGATGAAACCGCTCACCCACCCCCGCGTTTTGAGGGGATGCACCGACATATAACGCGGGAATCGGTCCACAGAATCTCGGGGCAGAGGGCAGAGCTTTGCCTATGCTTGAGCCCACGTCTAACCGGGAGCGCGGTTATCGAACTGGTCGTCATCTTTGTCGCCGTAGGTCTCATCGCGGCACTGCTGCAAGACGGAAGCCTGGAGCGCTTGGCCGGCGTCCGGCTTCGGCTTATGTGGCTTGTCTTCGCGGGCCTCGCGACGCAGATAGGGGTCGGCATCATCACCCCCCGGCTGATCGGCACCGCTGATGCCTTTGTTCTACTGATGGCAGCCAATGCTCTGATCGCGGCCTTCTTGATCGTGAACCTACGGCTCCCCGGGATGGCTCTGGCCGGCGTGGGCCTAGCCTTGAACCTCGCCGTCATCGGCATCAACGGCGCCATGCCGGTGCTGCCACAGGCTGCTGATTCGGTGGGACGACCGATCTCGGCAGAACGAAGCGGTCTGCGACACGAGGTGCTGGACGAACACACGAAGCTACGGTGGCTCGCGGATGCAATCCCGATCAAGCCGTTGCGGACGGTGCTGAGTCTCGGAGACGTCGTTCTCGCCCTCGGTTTGGGTCTCTTCGTCTACCGGGCTACGAGGCCCCCCGCCGGGCGTCGAAGTAGAACTAGAGGAGTTTCCGGTTCAGTGCCTGCAGCAAAGCCTTGATCGAGGCGCTCGCGATGTCGTCTTCCACCGCCGCCGTGCCCAGCAACGAGAGACTCGTTCCTCCTTGATGGAATCCGGCGCGAACACAAACGGTGTCTTGGGAGTCCACCCGTTGGACCGAAAGCGTCTCCAGATCGACAGTGGCTTTGCGTTCCACCAGCGTCGCGTCTAGAGCACGCAGAGCCGCTATCACGGCGGCCTTGCCCCGGGCGTTGCGGGACCCCCCGCCGGTGCATGATCCTTCGCTCGTGTCACCGTTGGGGTGACGCAGCACGACCTTCACCCAATCCGAGTCCATGCCTTTGCTTACCTCGATGCGCTCGATCAAGATCCGCGGGGGCCGGTGACCGTTGGACGTCGGTGAGGCGTGCACCTGGACCACCGAGACGATCCGATGGTCGATGGCCAGACCGAAACCGGCGGCGGCCAAGGATTGAACGTCTCGGACCAGCTGCTTGGGTGAGCGCTCCTGGGACGCCATCACATGGATCTCGGTGGGCTGGTCCTGCCCCACGACCTTGACGCCGGTCACGCCCGGGATCTTCTTCAGCCCGTCTTCGAGCTCCACGAGGTTCACGACCCCACGGTTCCACGGCTGGGCTCAGGGGTCAAGAACCGCCCAACTCGGACCTACGCCGCGGAGGCGGCGGATCAGGCGGTCAGATCGATGAGGACGTCGACGACGTCGGGGTCGAACTGGGTCCCCGAATTTTCCTTGATTAGCTCCAGCGCCAGCTCCGGCGCCATCGCCTGACGGTAGGGCCGGTCAGAGGTCATCGCGTCGTAGGCGTCCACCACCGCGAAGGCACGGGCGGTGATCGGGATCTCTTCGCCCGCCAGACCGCACGGATACCCGCCCCCATCGAAACGCTCGTGATGGCTGAAGATGATGTCGGTGGCCGCGGGCGAGAACCCGATGGGCTCGACGATCTTCACTCCCAGCTCTGGATGCCTCCGCATCTTGTCCCAGTCCGAGTTGTTGAGGGAACCCTTCTTGTTCAATACCGCGTCCGGCACCCCGATCTTTCCGACATCGTGGAGAGTGAAGCCGAACCGCACCTCTTCGTTGCTGGCCAGCTCGGGGTCGATCCGCTCCAAGCAGCTCTCTGCGAGAGAGGTGACCCGTCGCAAGTGCTGCCCCGTGCCCAGATCGCGGACCTCGACCGCGGCCGCCAGAGCTTCGATCGTCGCGAGATCCCGCTGCCTGCGCTCCGAGAGCGAGGTCACGTAGGAGTCGAGGAGGATCGCGGTCGCCTCACCCGGCACCGACGGACTGTGCCGAGACGATGAAGTAAGGATCCGGCCTAGCTCTTCCATCGACGCGTCGCGGTATATGGCTCCTACGGCTCCCGAAGCCAAAGCGTCGATCACACCCGTGGCAGGAGCGGCTCGTTCCGACATCACGACGATGCGAGTCTCCGGCGATAGCTGGTGAAGAGCGGTGACGAGAGAACAATCGGGCGACAGGGCAAGATCGATCAAGGCGACGTCGGGCGCGGCCTTACCGCCGGACTCCAAGGCCTCTGCTGCCGTAGTTACTTGGGCCGTTACCTCAGCATCACCCGTGGACTGGATGATCGTTGCCAACGACTCACCGAAGGTCCTGTGGCGTTCCGCGATCAATACAGTGATCGCGGCCTGATCGGTCAATCCCATGGTGTCTCTCTTTCAGCCGCGCCGCTTCCCACCCTCTATCTGGCTTGCACACCTAGTAGACCGAGCAGGGACGGGTGGAGTCATCCCCCGTCGGGGCTGACTTGGTTCCCTAAACGGGTATCTGCTGCCAGATTCATCCATTGCTCCCAGGCCCGAGCAGGACTAGGCTGATGGCTCCCCCAGCGGGGGAAGAACGCAGCGAAGCGACAACGAATACCAAGAAGCGGAGCGGCGATCCTTCGGGGTCGGTTTGAAAAAACACCTTCGATCGCTCGAGAGGGGGTCCGCATGAAGGTCCGTCTTATTGCTCTTGCAAGCACGCTGTTGGCGCTGTTTCAGGTCGCCGGCGCCACGTGGAGGTACTAGAGGTACTTACGGCAGAGGGAGGGGCGCAGAACCCCTCCCTTTAGCTTGTCAGGCGCCGGCGCCGCCCATCACAATCAGATGTCCCCTACGATGGGCAGATGTCCCGAGGGCGCTCATTCGCTTGGTTGAGCGGAGTCGCGGCCTTGATCGCGATGATGGGCGCCTGGGGAGGGGACGTGCAGATCCCGCAGATCCCCGCCCTCTTGTTCTGGGGCGCGCTGCTCTTGGCAGCGGAACTTCTTCCGGTTTCTCTCGGCTTCGACACCCGCGTGACGATGTCGTTGCCGATAATGATCGCGATCGCGATCCTTTTCGACCCAGCGGTAGCCATGACGCTGGCCGCGCTTGTACCCTTCGACGCTCGCGAGCTAAGGGGCGAGATCCCTCTGTGGCGTTCCGTGTTCAACCGCAGCCAAGTGACCCTTGCGATCGGAGCGGCATCCTTCCTTATCCACATGGTCTCTCCGGAGTCTCTTGGTAGCTTCCCCACTGGAACCCTGGTCACCGCCGCGGGGATAGTCGTCTTCATCGGGATCAACCTTGGCCTGGTCGCCTTGATGCTCCATCGAGATAGAGGCGTGGACTTTGACGAAGCTTTTCAGACGCTTCTTCCTAAGCCCGTTGCTGGGTTCCTGTTGTCGCAGGCGGTCCTCGGGGCTCTCGGAGTCGCTACCGCGGCCGCTTATCTCGAGATCGGCTTCTTCGTTGCGGCCTTCTTGATACCGCTTCTGTTCGCGCGGCTCAGCCTGCTCGGGGCGCGGGCACAGCAAGAGCTGTCGCAACAGATCCAGATCCAACAACGGGCTCTGCTGGATGCCACGGAGAAAGTCTTCGAAGATAGAGAACAAGAACGCAATCTGATCGCCGAGAACATCCACGATTCGTCGCTGCAGCTCCTAGTCGGGGCTGCTTACGCTTCCTCCAACTCGCTGCACTATCTGCAAGAAGGCAGGCTGGACGATGCGCGCTCGGCCCTCGGCAGCACGAAGGGCGCCATCGAAGATGCGATAGCCGACCTGCGGGGATCCATCACCGACCTGCGACGCTCTTCTATCGAGCAGGGAGGATTGATGGAGACGATCCACGCGTTCGCCGAGCAGATGAGGGTCCTGTGGATGGCCGACATCCGCATCGAAGGCCAGACGGAACAAGAGCCGCCGATCCCGGTCTCGCTCGCCGCGTTCCAGATCCTGCAGGAAGGGCTCACGAACGCGTTGAAACACTCTGACGCTCGCTCGGTACTGATACGCGTAAGCGAATATGACGGAATGGTTCACATCGCCGTCGAGGATCAGGGTCCGGGATTCGACCCGACGCAGGAGTCCTCAGGGCACCACATGGGGCTGCGTCTGATGAGGGAGCGAGCTGCGCGCGTGGGCGGGAGGCTCGAGCTTCATTCGGTTCCCGGCGAGGGCACGAGGCTGGAAGCTGTCCTGCCGGGGCGCGCCGCGCCATGACGATCAACGTCTTGATCATCGAGGACCACACCGTCGTATCCGAGGGCCTCGAAGCGATGTTGTCTACGGCCGACGATCTGCGGCTGCTTCCCACCGAGAGCTCGGGCGAGGCGGCCGTCGAGGTAGCCCAGGGCGAAGAGGACATCGGCGTGATCTTGATGGACGTGAGCCTCAGCGGGACCCTCTCCGGGATCGACGCCACCCGCCAGATCAAAGAGAGGAATCCCGACCTGAAGATCCTCGTGCTCACCATGTACACCGACCCTGC
>JAUJPD010000002.1:144990-159245 GCA_030447315.1 Actinomycetota bacterium
AAGAGAGGAATCCCGACCTGAAGATCCTCGTGCTCACCATGTACACCGACCCTGCAACCGTGGCGGAGGCCATCAAGGCTGGAGCCGACGGCTACATGTCCAAAGGGGCCTCGCGCGAGTCTCTGCTTCAGGCCATCAGGGACATAGCCGAGGGAAAGGCCGTTCTCGATCCCACGGTGACAGAAGGCGTATTCGGAAGGCTGGGCGGGCGGGACCATCGCGCGCTCAGCGACCGCGAGATCTCGGTGTTGCAGAGTCTGAGCAACGGCCTTTCAACCAGAGAGGTCGCCTCGCACATGCATCTGTCGGAAGAGACGATCAAGACCTATCTGAAGCAGGTGTTCCGCAAGCTTCAGGTCCGGGACCGGACCGAAGCCGTCGCAGAGGCCTTCCGGCGCGGCTTGATCCACTAAGCCCGGGCGTGCTCCTCAGACGAGCGTGCAAGATCGATCGCGCCGAGATTGAGCACGCGATTGATCGCGTCAAGGGTGGCACGAGCGATCGCATCCAATTCGTCGGTTCGCACCAGCGCGCTACCAACGAGAACATCATCACGAGAGCTGACGGATACAACTGCAAGACGCTCCGGGCCGAAGTTGAAGATCTCGACGTTCTCGAGCTGCAACGCGTAGGGGATGAGGCTCCGAACGCTTTCCAGGATGGCGCGAGCAACGGAACGGAACTCGAAACGCCTTCCCATAGGGACATCGACCTCACCGACGAGCGAGTCCCCCTCTAGCTCGAGCGTTACCTGAGCGGTGAAGCGTTCGCGGTAGCGCTTGGTCGCCAGGCTCGACAGCTTGCGCCGCGGAGTCAGGTGCCCGGCACCTCTGGCCCCCATGACGCGTACCCGGAGACGACCAGGGTCGATCCCCGCGCGCTGGGCTAGAACCCGAACCTCGTCCACGGTGTCGGACTCGCAGCGCTCCGGAAGAGTAAGGACGGTGACCTCCGTCACCGGTCCTTGGGACCTGACCTTCACCTGGCGGATACCCCGCAGCCTCCCGAGGGATGCCTCGAGGCGTTGATCGATGCTTATCTGATCCGGCGGAGAGGGAGGATGACCGGACTCGGACTCGGAACGGGACAACGTGCGCTGCAGCTTCTCAGCTGCTCGATTTTGGTACATATCGGACAAAGTTGAGATGCCTCCCGCACACGCCTCCGGCCCGCACCGGAAGCTAGGCCACCGACATCATGAGACCAGTAAATTCCAGTCTGGTCAATCGGTCCCGATCAATCGGCCTCGAAGCCTCCCTGGAGGGAGTAGCTGCCCGGCGGGAGCGAGAACGACAGGACCGCGCTGGTCGACCCCCCCGGCTCCAGCACCGCGTCGACCCGCTCGGAGCGCAAGACCGAGCTTTGTCCCGACGACGCGGTCACGTTCAAGACCAGATAACCGCCGACGGCCAGACGCCGATCCTCGGCGAGGTTGGTGAGAGAGACCGTCGAGCTCAAGACGTCTCCCGAAGAAGTAAACGAGGCCAAGAGCGCCTCCGTCGCGTCGGCGGTGATCACGCGCCCTGAGGTGACGGTTTCCCCGTCGCTCTCGGACAGTGTGAGTGAGATCGTGTTCTCCCCGGGGGCCGACGCCATCGTCTCCAGCGGAAGCTCCTCGGGGGGCACGAGCACCGAGACGACCTCGGTTACCTCCTCGAAGCTGACCTCGGGAACCGTCGGCTCGGGAGCCTCTTCGAGGGAAGTCCCGGGGGCCGGGCCCTCTGGGCCGTCGACAGCATCCTGCCCGTCGCCCCGCCGCGGCTTGTCGATACGGAGCCCGAGCACCTCGTCCTCTGGCACCTCATCGGTCTCGGAGTCGTCGCTTGCGGGCTCCTCGCGCTGGTCGCTCTGGTCGGCATCGGTGGGACTGCTCTGAACCTGCGGGGCGGGATCCGTGTCCGAGACACACGCGGTGCCGGTGAGGAGGCCGAGCGCCACGGCTACCAGCACGCTCCGGCCGAGCCTGCCCCGGCGGGACGAGCGCGACGAGCGCCACAGCGCTCCCGCTCCCAGCAACACCAACAGGAGCCCCGCGCCCGCAACCACTGCAGGAGAGCTACCGGTGACGGGCAGGATGCCGGCGGGCGCTGCCGCAACCTGGGTGGTGACGGGAACGAGCTTGGTCACCACGCGTTCGACGACCACAGGCTTGGTCCGGGGGGTACCGGCATCGGTGCGAACACCCTTGACATAGCCCAGATAGGTGGATTGGGCGCTCTGGGCTTCGACCTGGCGGCCCACTCGCGCCTCTACGACGTTGCTCGCCTCGAGGTCTCCGGGCGCAACGGCTCGGCCGGACCAGGTCAACACGACCTCTTCGGCCGGAGCGAGCTCCTCGAACAACCAGACGATGTCTTCTCTGGAGGGAGACGACCCCAGCTGGATCGCGTCCGCTCGCTCGATGGGAGCGACGCCCACGACGTCGACCTCCGGTGCGATCTCGGTGACAACCGCTACATCGGACAAGGCGGCATCTGTGGGATTCGCCACCGTGATCGAGAACGCGGCGGTGTCGCCCACCTGGAGGAGCAGAGGCGAGCTCTGGGACAACGCGATGGGGCCCCCCGCGGGCGAGGCCACCTCGACGTAGAGCTCGTGGTGGGCGACCCGGTCGTCGATCGTGACCGCGAAGCGCACGGGATCGATGTCACCCCGCGGGACAGACGATCCCGCGACGATTACCGAACCGGTAACGGACGCTCCGGGGGCAAGGGGGCCGAGGTCCAGGGTCACCACCCCGTCGCTCGCGCCGGCAACCGGCTCGGACGAGACCAGCTCGAGATGAGCGGGCAGGTCCACCAGCACCTCGAGGGAAGAGACCTCGTTGGTGCCGGGGTTCGTGGCGGTCACCGTCAGGGCGGAGGTCTCACCGACGGCTATGGACGCGGGAGAGGCTGCGAAAGAGAGGTCGATCACCTCGGCGGCGCCGGTCTTCTGTGAGGTACGCGATGGACGCGGCTTTCGCTGTACACCTTGGGCTTCGGAGCTCTCGCCGTCATCTTGCCCGTCGCTGGCCCCACCGTCGCCCTCCGAATCTTCTCGGCCGGGGGCTTCGTCTTCTGGCTCGGAGCCATCTTGTGGCTCGGAGCGGTTCTTCCTCTGGGGTCTAGATCGAGCGCCGGAGCCTTCATCGGTCTGCGACTCCTCTGACGGCTCAGCCTCCTGTGGAGCTTCCTCCTCTTCGGAGGAGGTGTCATCCGACTCGCTCTCCTGCTCACGCTCTTGGGCGCGGGAGTGACCGCGGCCCTTGCCTTTGCCGGGATCGGCTCCGGCCGCACCCCAGGGGAGGACGCAGGCAGCGACGGTCACAACAAGGGCAAGAAAGATGCGAAGGGCTCGTAGCACGGTTGTCTCCCAACGTGGGCTTAGGAAAGGGGCGCGCGATCAAAGAGCTGGATCTGCAAGCGCTCGTGAACCTTCAGGTGAGCCTGGTGAATCTACCGCTTCGCTTCCCACAGGCTAGCTAGCTTTGGGGCCAGAGTCAACTGCTGAGCGTTAAGTGACGACTCGTCCAACCGCGAGAGTCGCCGTCGCGTCGCTATCCTGCCGCCGTGGTCTTCCAGATCTCGCACCACTTCGAGGCCTCGCCCGCCGAGGTAGCTGCCGGGTTGCTGGATCGTAGGTTCCAGGATTCCTTGTCCGATATCGCCTCCTTAGCCCAAAGAGAGGTCATCCTCCAAAACCGCCAGGAGGACGGGACGGTGCTGCGCCGGATCCGCTGCGTGCTCGATCTGCAAGCGTCAGGAGCCGCCAAGAGGTTCCTCGGTGACCAGAAGCCCGCCTGGATCGAAGAAGCCACGTGGGACCCGAAGTCGTCGCGTTGGGACTGGACCATCCACCCAGAGGTCGCCCGCGACCTCTTGAAGGCGTCGGGGCAGATCGCCGTCCATGCGGCGGGCCGCGGCGCCACGAGGACGGTATCCGGCCGGGTCAAGGTTGCAGTCCCGCTCTACGGCAGCAAGGTCGAAGGCTGGATCGTCTCGGGGCTCGAAGACGCCTACGAAGAGGAAGCAGAACGACTCACGCGCTGGCTGGAGCGCGAAAACTAGCTCGTCTATCGCTGCACGTTACCGGCCTGTAACACCGGTGAAACCCTCGGGAAATGGCGCTTGACTAGGGTGAGCCCAGCCATTCCAGGATCAGCAGCTAACCCCTATGAGGAGGCGCGTACATGGCAGCAACACCGTCCGACGTCCTGAAGCTCGGTCAGCAAAGCGGCGCGCAGTTCGTCGACATCCGCTTCTCAGACCTTCCGGGCCTGATGCAGCACTTCTCGATGCCGTTCGATGAGTTGGGAGAGGACGCTTTCGAAGAGGGCTTCGGCTTCGATGGATCCTCCATCAGAGGGTTCCAGGAGATCCAGGAATCCGACATGCTCCTGGTCCCCGATCCCGATACCGCCGTGATGGACCCGTTCCGGCAGCACCCGACCATGATCGTCAACGCCTTCGTCAAAGATCCCGTGACCGGCGAGTTCTACACCCGCGATCCCCGCTACATCGCCAAGAAGGCGAGCGACTACCTGATCGGGACCGGCATCGCCGACCGGGCCTATTTCGGACCCGAGGCCGAGTTCTACATCTTCGACTCGATCCGCTTCGACCAGAATCAGCACTCCGCCTACCACTACATCGACGCGGTCGAGGGCGCGTGGAACTCGGGGGCCGAAGAGGGCGGGCGCAACCTCGGCTACAAGCCCCGCTACAAGGAGGGCTACTTCCCCGTTCCCCCGATGGACCACTATCAGGACCTGCGCTCGGAGATGGTCCTGGTCCTAAGAGAGCTCGGGATCCCGGTCGAGATCCACCACCACGAGGTCGGCACGGCGGGCCAGAGCGAGATCGACATGGGCTTCGACGACCTGATGCGGATGGCCGACCGGCTGATGCTCTACAAGTACGTGATCAAGAACGTCGGTCTGCGGGCGGGCAAGACCGTGACGTTCATGCCGAAGCCGATCTTCGAAGACAACGGGTCCGGGATGCACGTTCACATGTCGCTGTGGAAAGACGGCGAGTCGTTGATGTTCGACGAGCTGGGTTACGCGCAGCTTTCCGATACGGCTCGCTGGTATATCGGGGGCCTGCTCGAGCACGCGGGCTCGCTTCTCGCTCTATGTGCTCCCACGACGAACTCTTACAAGAGACTGGTTCCGGGATACGAGGCGCCCGTCAACCTGGTGTACTCACAGCGAAACCGTTCCGCCGCCGTTCGCATCCCGTTGTATTCGAAGTCGCCCAAGAGCAAGCGCATCGAGTTCCGTTGTCCCGACCCGTCCTGCAACCCGTATCTCGCGTTCCCGGCGTTGCTCATGGCGGGTCTCGACGGCATCAGGAACAAGATCGAGCCGCCCGACCCGGTGGACAAGGACCTCTACGAGCTACCACCCGAGCAGCTCGCTCAGGTCCCGCAGGTACCAGGGTCGCTCGACGCAGCTCTGGACGCGCTCGAGACCGACCACGACTACCTCTTGGAGGGCGGCGTCTTCACACAAGACGTGATCGATCATTGGATCGACTACAAGAGGGTGCACGAGGTAGATGAGATACGCCTCCGGCCGCATCCGTGGGAGTTCCACCTCTACTACGACATATAGACACCAGAGGGGTCGGAAGGTCTCGGTTGCTAGTTCGGGAACGCTAAGAGGGCCGCCGGAGGCGGAAAGGGGCGAATCGGTCGGACGGCGTCTTTCATCGGCAAATCTGAACGATCCGGACCCAGATATCCCACCTACGCAGGCGGCCATCACTGTTCCGCTCAAGCAGGGATCGACTAGGACGAGGCGAACCCTGCGCCAGGGTTCCTAGCGGGAGCCACGGGTGGAGAGGGGTAGGAGATGCATCCACGATGGAACCGGGTGGCTACCCGCGCCTCAATCCTGCTGCTCCCGATCCTGCTGCTTTCTGCCCAGTGGAGCCCCGCCAAAGCGGACCGAGACCCCATGCTTGGCCGAGCAGTCGTAGAGGAAGCGCTCGGCGGCGACCCTGTTCTTCTGCCCAATGGCCTCTATCGCCTCGAGCTATCAGATGGCTACGAGCTCACCACTCACGGTCCTGACCCGGTCCTCGATGGCCCCGGCACCGACCTCGCCTCTGGGCCGGAGCGAGCTCCGGTATGCGCCACCGGCAACGTCATGCATGTCCTCTATGCCCACCCGGCGCTCGTGTCCACCTCGCGCCTCGACGCGGTCAAGGACAGCATCCGGAGCCAGATCCGCCGCACCAACGCCTTACTCAATGAAGCGGCGCTCGAGTCCGGGGGAACGAACGCGGACTACAAGGTCCTGTGCGACGCAAGCGGGGAGATCCGGGTCGACGGATTCGCCAACACGACGATCTTCCCCTACTACACGAACATCGTCGAAGCAGCGCGTCAGGCAGGGTTCAAGGACCCCAACGTCGACTACCTCATCTTCTATGACGGAGACTTTCCGGGCATCTGCGGATTCGGCGAATTCCGTCACGACACCAGGCCGGGGGCAGAGAACAGGAACAACCTCGGGGGCTACGGACTCACCTACGAGCAGTGCTGGTTCAGCAGGACGCCGATGCATGAGAACGGCCACAATCAAGGCGCGGTGCAGACCGGCGCACCTAAAGAGGACGGAAGCAATCACTGCACCGACCACATCGATGTGATGTGCTATCCCAGCGTATCGAGGCCGTGTCCGACGACGCTGGAGTTCGACTGCGGTTACGACACCTATTTCGACGCTGCTCCCGAGGCCGGCGAATGGCTCGCATCGCACTGGAACCTCGGCTCGCGCGCTAACCGCTACATCCTCTTCGGGGATAGCCCGGCGCCGGCGGCGCCGCCCCCTGTCGCTGCTCCTGTGCCGAGCCCGCAGCCATCCGCTTCCCCTAGTCCGGAGCCTTCCCCTAGTCCGGAGCCGTCGCCTACTAGCTCGGAAGAGGAAGAGACAGAAGAAGGTGGACCCGAACCTGACGTCGAAGCCCAAGACCCGGCTACCGGCATCCAGACAGCAACGCCCCGGCCGATCAGGGGCCGTCGTTTCACCATCCAGTTGTGGTTGACGTCGTGCAAAGGGCACGAGGGAACGGAGATCCAACTTCTGCGCAAGAAGGCCGGAGCGTTCGTGACGGTCACTCGTAGATCGCTAGATGAGGACTGCGTTGTGTCTGTTCGGACCAGGGCGCGCTTCGATCGGGCGGTGTTCCGAGCCGTATGGGAGCAACAGGACGAGGACCACCACACCTCGGCGTCGGGCATCCTGCGCATCCAGACGCGCTAGCGCGACCTACGAGGAAGTGATCGAGCGGCCGGTTCCATCCAGGCGGCAGCCTGCTGGTATTTCCAGCACTTGGCTTAGCGCCGGAGTCGTGACGCGGGTCTCTCTCCGTCTTAGGGCGGTAGGTTGTCCCTATGGGACAGCTCAACAGCATCGAAGAAGTCGAGCTGCCGGACTCCTACGGGAACAACCGCCGTCTGGGTGACCTCTGGAAAGACCAGCCGGTGGTGCTGATCTGGCTGCGGCATTACGGCTGAACGTTCTGTCGTGAGTACGCCACTCAGTTGAGCGGCAGATACAACGAGTTCACATCTCGCGGCGCCGGCGTTGCGGCCATCGGCATGGGCGTGCCCGAGATGGCAGCGGACTTCCGAGAAAAACAAGACGTTCCCTTTCCGCTGCTCGTTGATCGAACGAAAGAGACGTACCGAGCCTTGGATATGACGCGCGGGACCCTGTGGCAGGTGATCGGTCCGCGGGTGTGGCTACGGTTCGCGAAAGGAATCCTTAGCGGGCACGGCGTCGACAAGCCCAAGCAGGATCCTTTGCAGATGGGTGGGGTCGTCGTCGTCGATAAAGGTGGCGACATCATCTACAGTTTCCGCTCGAGCGATTCCTCCGAGAACCCACCGGTAGACGAGGTGCTGGCCGCGGTCCGATGAGGTACCTGCCCATCTTCTTGCTGTCGATCGGGCTCTTGGTCGTCGTGATGCTCATGAGCGGCAATCTCCGCCAAGGGTTCCAGGCAGTACGCAAGATCTTGTTCGCAGTGGCAGTGATGATCGTTCTGAGCGCCGCTTTCGCAGTGATCCTCGACCGTTCCGCGTGAGGGCGCTCTAGCCGTAGATCAAGGATTGTGCAACCTTGCGTGCGCGCCGAGTGACGCGCAGGTAGCCGTCTTCTAGTTCCTGTCGTGGCTGGTTCTTGAATCCCATGGCGATACCTGCTGCCTCTAGCTCCTCAGGCTTCGTGGGGAGAGCATCAACGGGCCTAGCGGTCATGAAGAAGAGCCGGTTGCGCAACAGCATCAGGAACCGATACGCCTCCGAGAGCCGCCGCGCCGACTCAGAGTCGATAGATCCTGTTTCCACGGCCGCGTCCAGGGCGGTGAGCGTGGCGCGGGCGCGCAGGCCCTCGTGCTCGGATCCGTGAAGCCTCTGGAGTAGCTGCACGGAGAATTCGATGTCGGCCAGCCCACCCGGCCCCATCTTCAAGTGACGCCGCGGGTCGACCCCCCGGGGGATCCGCTCCTTCTCCATACGCGCTTTGAGGTGACGCATCTGGGCGAGAGCCTGAGCATCGAAGCTGCGAGGAAACGCGAGCGGACGCACCTGTTCGATCAACGCACGACCCAGGTCGTGGTTACCCGCGACGACGCGAGCCTTGATGAGAGCCTGATGCTCCCACGGCTCCGCCCAACGCCTGTAGTACTCGAGGTACGAGTCGAGCGAGCGCGACAGGGGGCCGGACTTGCCCTCCGGACGGAGCGCGGCATCGACGCGGAAGGCCTGGCCCTCTGGGGTCACTTCGCCGATCGCACGAAGCAAAGCCTCGGCCGCCTTCTCTCCGGCGGCCGTGTCGCCACCGTGGACGAACATGACATCGAGGTCGGAGGAATAGTTCAACTCCTCCCCGCCCAGCTTGCCCATCCCGATGACCGCGAGGTCGCCGTGGTCTTCTAGCGCCGCCTCCAGGCAGGCTGCGGCGAGCCTGCTAAGCCACCTGCCAACTTCGTCCACCTCGACCGTTCCGGCGAGGTCACAGACGCCGACCTTCAATGTCTCCCGCCGTTTGAACCGTCTCAGCCCATCCAGGCGCGCCGAGGGATCCCGCCAACCAAGTGAAGAAGCTGCTTCTCTTACGAGTCGTTCGCGATCCTTCGGCGGCCCCGGCCCGTCCGGGTCCGCGATCACAGCGAGCTCCTCCGGAACCTGCGTCAACACGTCGCCGAGGAAGCGGCCACTGCCCAACACCCGCGCCAGGAACGCCAGGGCGGGCGGGTTGTCTCGCAGCGTGCCAAGCGAGTCGACCCGGCCCTCCAGGGCCTCGCCGAGGCGCAAGAAGGAGAACAGTCCACGATCCGGCTCGGGTGTGGGGGCTAGGAACCGCAACATCGCCGGTGTTAGCACCCGAAACAGCTTGGCGCGTCGGTCCGTCCCAGACACCATGCCGGAAAGGATCCGCGCGGCACGGTCGACATCTCGGAACCCGAGGATCCGCAGACGATCCTTCAACGCATCCACAGGCAGGCGAGAGGTTCCCGCGTCGCCCAGGGACTCGACCATCGGCCGGTAGAAGAGCTTCTCGAAACGCCCCCGCACGTCTACGAGCACACGCCGGTGCGCTTCGTCGAAGCGGTCGACGGAGCTGGCCTCGGGCGAATCCCTAAAACCCATGGAACGAGCTATCCGCGCTCTACCCTCTCGATCTTGCGGTAACACGTGAAGCTGTCGCTCCTGCCACAGCTGGATGTGATGCTCCACGTTTCGCAACCAGCGCAGGTCGACGGACAGTCCTGCACCATCGTCTTCGGCGATGTAACCCCCATCGACCAGCGCGGCAACTGCCTCGAGGGTGTTACCGCAACGAACCGCCGGGTCGGAGCCACCGTGAACCATCTGCAACAGTTGGATGGAGAACTCGACATCGCGGATCCCTCCGGGCCCCAGCTTCACGTCATGTTGCGTCGCCCTGGATCCACGGTTGGTCTTGAGCGCGTGCTCCTCCACCCGCTCTTTCATGCGGCGGATGCTATGGACGCCCTCGCTGCTAGCGGCGCGTTCGAACACGAATGGACGCGTTTGCGTCACGAAGAGCTCGCCCAGAGCGCGATCGCCCGCCGAGGCACGGGCCTTGATCAATGCTTGGAACTCCCAGGTCTCCGCCCAGCGCTTGTAGTACTCGAGGTAAGCCGAGAGCGAGCGAACCAAAACGCCGCTGCGACCCTCGGGACGCAGGTTCATGTCGATCCTGAACGCTTGACCCTCGGGCGCCATAGCTCCGAGCTCGCGCAGAAGGGTTGTTGCTGCAGCAGTGAACGGTGCGAGATCGGAGTCATCGGGTGCTAGGAACATCAGATCGATATCGGAGGAGTAATTGAGCTCGTTGCCGCCCAGCTTGCCCATCGCGATGACACACAGCTCGGGTGGCGCGCCCACGGCTAGCAACGTGGAGCGCAAACAAGAGTCCGCGATCTGCGCGAGATTGCGGCCGACCTGATCCAGGTGGATCTCCCCGGCGAGGTCACGCCCCGCCACCGCGACCAAGCGCCGCCTCTTCTCGCTGCGCAGCTCCCTCATCCCGCCGCGACCAAAGGCCTCTTCGAAGATGGCGTCGTAGTCCTCTAGCGGGGGCAGAGGGCCACCGTCGACCAGCAGCGCCATCGCGGCGGCGTCACCGGCCGCGAACTCGGTGAGGGTCTTGCTGGCCCGCTGGAGCGCCAGGAATCGTGGATGTTGCTGCTGAGGGCTGACCACAGCGGTGTCAACCATTGAGACGGATATCAGAGCTCTCTTGGCGCGCGGCCACAACCAACCTGCGGGCTTCTTCGACCTCAGTGACTAGACGCACCTCGACCGACCCCCTACCGTGGCTCCCTGTTGCGCCACGAGCGCCGAGGAGGAGCCGGAGGCTCCACCTGACCATCGGTCCCCGGGATCGCGGGATGTCGGAACGCAGACCTCCCCCGGGTGTGATCGGAAGCACGAGGACATATCGGAGCGCCCGCGCGGACGGGGCCCGATCGCGTGCCGCACGTGCGGCTGTCCTCCGGCACGGAGGTGGGAATGAGAGGTACGGGTCAGCGTCATCCGATCTTGAACGGTCTCGCGGTCATAGCGACTGCCGTCGCTGCTGTCTCGGCGATCGCGACTCCTGCCGTGGCTCACACGGTAGACGATGCATACAAGCAACGCTCTCACATCGAGAACCGAGCTCGCAGCCAGGTCGGCGCCCCGTACTCCTACGGCGGCAGCTCGCCGAGCGGATTCGACTGCTCGGGTTTGACTCGATGGACCTTCTCCGAGCACGGTGCCGATCTTCCGAGGTCTTCCAGCGAGCAGTTCGAGCTAGCCAAACGGGACGGATACAAGCGCATCTGGAAGCGCAACAACCTGGAGGTTGGGGACCTCGTCTTCCACAAGACGACCAGTGCGCGGGTAGGTCACGCGGGTATCTACGTCGGTGGCGGAAAGTTCGTGTCCACCACCTCGTCGGAAGGTGTTCGGGTCCGGTCGCTCTACGACCCGTACTACTGGGGCTCCCGCTTCGTCGGCGCCACTCGTGTGCCGGCGACCATGAGGTACAGGTAGCCGAACCTGCGTCACAGCAAGGGCAGGTAGCGCTCGACCTCGTACGGCGACACATAGCTCTTGTACTGGTCCCACTCCGCACGCTTGTTGCGCAACAGATACTCGAAGACCTGCTCGCCCAGCGTCTCCGCGACTAGATCCGACCGTTCCATCTCCCGCAGTGCTTCGAACAGATCGTCGGGCAGCTGCGCGATGCCCTTCGCCCGTCGTTCGTTCTCGGTCATCTCGTCGATGTTGTCGGTGGCCTCGGGCGGAAGCTCGTAGCCCTCGTCGATGCCCTTGAGGCCGGCCGCGAGCATCACAGCGAACGCCAGATAGGGATTGCACGCAGGATCCGGCGAACGGAACTCGATACGGGTTGATTGATCCTTGCGGGGCTTGTACATGGGGACTCGAACCAGAGCGGAGCGGTTATGGCGTCCCCAGCACACATAGACCGGTGCTTCCATCACCGGATAACCGCGCCCGGTGATCAATCGCTTGTAGGAGTTGACCCACTGGTTGGTTACCGCGGTGATGTCGCGCGCATGGACCAGCAAACCGGCCATGAAAGCCTTCGCGACCTTGGACAGGTGGTATTCGTCCGACGCATCGTGGAAAGCATTGACGTCGCCCTCGAAGAGCGACAGATGCGTATGCATCCCCGATCCAGGCATGTCGGTCGACGGCTTGGGCATGAACGTGGCGTACATCCCGCGACTCGCCGCGGTCTCTTTGACCACGAGCCGGTAAGTCATCACGGAGTCCGCCATCGTCAACGCGTCCGCGTGGCGCAGATCGATCTCGTGCTGAGAGGGAGCGACCTCGTGATGGGAGAACTCCACCGGGATGCCCATCCGCTCGAGAGCGCCGATGGTCTCCCTACGCAGCTCCTGGGTGACCGCAAGCGGAGTGAAGTCGAAGTAGCCACCTGCATCGATCGGGACGGGCTCTTCGGGGGACTTGAACACGAAGAACTCCATCTCGGGATGCACATAGAAAGTGAGACCTCGCTCGGCGGCTTTCTCCAGGTTGCGTCGCAAGACATAGCGCGGGTCACCCCAGAAGGGCCGTCCGTCGGGCGTATAGATGTCGCAGAACATCCTCGCAACGCCGCCGTCACTGTGGTCACCGCGGTTGGGGACGATCTGGAAAGTGCCCGCGTCGGGGCGAGCCAGCATGTCCGACTCCTGGACACGGGCGAATCCTTCGATCGCGGAGCCGTCGAAACCGATGCCCTCGTCGAACGCCTGCTCTAGCTCCTCGGCGGTGACCGCGAACGATTTCAGGAAACCCAGAACATCGGTGAACCAGAGCCATACGAGGCGGATCCCGCGTTCTTCGACCGTCCGGAGGACGTAATCCTGTTGCCGTTCCATGGCGAGACATTACGCCGCCCAGGTTTCATCCCGGTTACAAGAAGGAGGTCCAAGCCGCGCTCTAGGCTTGCAACGTGATCACGATCGCTCTTGCCCAACTGGATCTGCCCGTCGGCGACATCAAGGGGAACGCGGCCCGGATCAAGGAGCACATCCACGAAGCCGCGAGCCTGGGGGCGCAGGTCGTGGCCTTCCCCGAGCTCGCCCTGACGGGTTATCCGCCCGAGGACCTCGTGTGGAAGCGCTCCTTCGTGGAGGCGAACGTCCGGGCGATGAACGAGCTAGCGGCAGCATCGGGAGACACCCTGGTGGTGTTCGGATTCGTGGAACCGGCACAGGAGCGGCTCTACAACGCAGCCGCTATCTGTCAAGGGGGCCGAGTGCTTGCGATCTATCGCAAGCACCTACTTCCCAACTATGGCGTGTTCGACGAGCGACGTTACTTCCAAGAGGGCCGCGGGCACTTCCTGTTCGACTACGGCGCCGGAGTCATCGGGGTTTGCATCTGCGAAGACGCATGGAGCGAGACCGGTCCCGTCACGCGACAGGGACACGCAGGTGCTCAGGTGATCCTCAACATCAACGCCTCGCCCTTCCACAAAGACAAGACCGGCGAGCGTCTGGAGTTGCTTGCAGCCCGGGCGCGGACGGCGAAAGCGTCGATCGCTTACGTGAACATGGTGGGCGGTCAAGACGAGCTGGTCTTTGATGGCGGCTCGATGGTGGTGGGATCTGGAGGTGACCTCATCGCAAGAGCAGCTCAGTTCGAAGAAGCTCTGCTGGTCGCGGAGATCCCTCTAGGTGAAGGCGGCGACCAAAGTGATCCTTCCATCCGTCGCATCCCGGTTGATCTGCCCACGCGGAAGGGCCCGGTGCGCAACATGGTGGCAGCCGATCCTCCCGCAAGCGCGGAGATCTACGCGGCCCTTCGTCTAGCTCTCGCCGACTACGCCGCTAAGAACGGCTTCCGCAAGGTGGTCATCGGCCTGTCTGGAGGGATCGACTCGGCCCTCACCGCGGTCATAGCGGCGGATGCTCTGGGTTCGGATGCGGTGATGGGGGTCTCGATGCCGTCACGCTTCTCCAGCGAACATTCGGTCGCAGACGCCCGGACCCTGGCCGAAGATCTAAAGATCGAGATGTTGTCGATCCCGATCGGTTCGATCTTTGACGCCTACCTAAAGACGATGACCGACCAGTTCGGAGCTAGTGAGATGGGACTGGCCGAAGAGAACATCCAGGCCCGCATCAGAGGGAACCTGTTGATGGCGATATCGAACCGCTACGGCCACCTGCTGCTGGCCACCGGCAACAAGTCGGAGCTGGCGTGTGGTTACG
>JAUJPD010000002.1:159345-232917 GCA_030447315.1 Actinomycetota bacterium
TACGGCCACCTGCTGCTGGCCACCGGCAACAAGTCGGAGCTGGCGTGTGGTTACGCGACCTTGTACGGAGACATGGCCGGCGGATTCGCTTTGCTCAAAGACGTCTTCAAGACCGAGGTCTACGAGCTATGTCGATACCGCAACGCGCTGTCGCCGGTGATCCCCGAGAACATCCTGAGCAAAGCTCCTTCGGCCGAGCTTCGTCCCCACCAGAAGGACTCCGACTCGCTCCCGCCCTACGACGTACTGGATCCGATCCTGGAGGCTTACATCGAAAGCGACCTCGGCATCGCGGACATAGAAGCTAGAGGTTTCGATCGTCAGACGGTTGAGAAGGTGGTGGCTCTGGTGGACCGGGCCGAGTACAAACGCCGACAGGCTCCGCCCGGACCAAAGGTCACGGCCAAAGCCTTCGGGAGGGATCGCCGGCTGCCCATCAGCAACCGCTGGCGCGAGGGCGACAACGAGCCCCTGCCCTCCAGGTCGGTTGGCAAAGAGGGTCTCTAGTAGGCAACATGGACCTATGGCCTGGACCGTAGCTCTCGTCTCCGATCAAGTCGAAGACGTCCGCGACCTGCTTCCTTCGTTCCCGCTCGGGCCGTACCGGCTGATCCAGGTTCCCCTCAAAGAGACGGGGGCCGAAGAGCTTGTCCCCATCCACCCAGAGATCATCCTCGTGGATGGCACCGGAGACATCCCGGGGGCCGAGGAGGTCACCCGCCGGCTCGCGGTCGCGTGGGAGATCGGTCTACCGCCGATCATCGTGATCGTCGACCAAGAGGGTGTGTCTCGGTTCCGCTTCGAGGTCGGGATCGACGACTTCCTGGTCACCACCGCGTCCGTGGGAGAGATATCGGCTCGTTTAGCGCTCGTTTTCGCACGAAGCGGCCACGGCGATGAAGAAACGGTTCTGAAGGTGGGCGACCTCACCGTCAACCCGGACAACTATCAGGTCTATGTCAGGGGCCGCCCTCTCGACCTGACTTACAAGGAATTCGAGCTACTCAAGTTTCTCGCGCAGCGACCGGGCCGCGTCTGCGACCGGGATATGTTGCTGCGCGAGGTGTGGGGCTACGACTACTACGGCGGAAGCCGCACCGTCGACGTCCACATCAGACGGCTACGCGCCAAACTCGGTGTCGAACACGAGGCGCTGATCGAAACCATCCGCAACGTGGGTTACCGGATCGCGTCACGCCCCCGGGAGCGCTGAACCTTGTCGATGGTCGCAGCGGTAGCCGCCTTCTTTCTTCTGGAGGGAACCGTACGCATCGTCGTCATCACCGCTCTGCTGCTGACCGACGTCGTCGAGATCGCGCTCTGGCTGAGGTGGCGCAACAGGCGGTCCATGGTGGGCAGCGAAGGGATGGTGGGAAAGACGGGTACGGCGTTGACCGATGTGGATCCCGAGGGCCGCGTCAAGGTCATGGGACAGATCTGGAAGGCCTGGTGCCCCCAGGGCATCGAAGCCGGTGAGGCGCTCGAGGTGATCGGCGTAGAAGGTCTGCGGCTGCACGTCGCGCGCAGGTAGCCTGACCCCAGGGCCCCTAGCTCATCTGGTAGAGCTCCGGACTTTTAATCCGGCGGGCAGGGTTCGAGTCCCTGGGGCCCTGACGCAATGTCGTGTTCCGCCTGATGCTGGACATTCCGGCTCCACCTGATCGTTGACACAGTTCCGGCTGATGGTTGACACCAGTTCCGCCTGATCTTTGACAGGTGTTCCAGGGTGATGTTTGACAGTTCCGGCTGATCTTTGACACTTCGTCATCTCCTGATTCCGAGGGTTGTCGGACCGGGAGGTGGACAGGTGCTGGTGGAGCTAAGCGTTGATCGGGCCCACTGTTAGTCTCGAGAGCCCTCCGCCCATGACCTGGACTTCGACGCCACTTAAGGCTCCAGAGGGAGGGCTTTAAGTGGTTTATAGCTCTTGAATCAGAGAATCAGCGAAGCTTGGCGGATGCCGTGTTCGAGGCCGCGCCGACGTTTCCGGCCTTGTCAACGGCTTGGACGTAGTACCAGTACGTGGTGCCCTTGGTTACGCCCGTATCCCGGTAGGAGGTAACTCCGGGATCCACCTTCGCATAGCTCACAGAAGGATCCTGATGCCGTCAAGCTGCGATAGATCTCGTAGCGGGCCCAAGCCCGCTGCCACCGGCGTCCGAAGACGCCGTCCAAGCCAGATCGATCCGCCCCTTCGCACTCTTAGCAGTAAGCCCGCTCGGAGCCGTAGGAGCCACTGTGTCTGCACCGGTAGTAGCCAGCCATCGCGGTGGCCGACGGAGGGGAATCCCCGGCAGCATTCGTCGCTATGACCCTGTAGTGATAGGTGGTGCTGGGGTCAGTCCGCCATCGCTATGGGTGATGCGTCCGCCGCAGTTGTTGCTAGCTGTGTCCACGATGTCCCGTCGACCGACCGCTCGATCTTGTAACCCGTCTCGTTCGTCACATCGCTCCAGTCGACCCTCACGCCTGTAGAGGAGGTTGCCGTCGCCGTGACGTTGGCAGGAGCATCAGGAGCGGGAGAGGGACTGGGCGCCGAAGGATCCATGTCCACCAAGGCCCAGGTGAAGCGATGATCCGGGTACTTGCAATCGGCAGTCGTGCACCCGATCAGCCCTGCTACATCTTGATCGGCCCATCCGGGATGATCGGCATGAGCCTCTATAGGTTTCATGGTGTCGCTGACGAAGATGTAGTCGATCCGGTTCCGCCGATAACTCGTGGTCCCATTACACAACGTCGAGGTGCCGCTCCATTCATGCGTCCACTCATGGAACATCGTCTGTCCCGTTTCGCGATGATGCCTACGCACCGAGTCGATGTACTTGCGAGTCGACGCTTGAGAACGCCGTCATCGTCGCGTACCAGTCCTGATCACCAGAGGTTTCATCCCGGTCGCACTCGCGCTCGAGCGTCATCGCTCGGCGGTTGAAATCTCCGACGACGGAGCCACTGGTGTCCTGCGCGGCTATGCGTTTGCGCACCTCGAGCGCGTTCTGTCCTCTACAGTCGCTTGAGGCGTAACTCTTACTGAAGTGAACCCCAGCCAACGTGACCGTCTTTCCGCTGGCGATCTCCGTCAGGTTGACCAGTTGGTACCGCCGTGTCGAGTCACAGACGTCCGCTGCTTGTCGAGCGGGCCGTCATGGAGGCCTCATTGACGAGAACCTTCGCCTTGACGTCGTCGGTTGTCGCTCCAACGATGGCGTAGCTCGCAACGGCCGGTGAGAACAGCTCGTTGAGTTGGTTGGCCAAGCTCGTGAGAGTGGAGACGGGAATCTCGTTGACGACGATAGCGTCGCGCGTAGTAGCTGCCGTCGAGGGTTGTCGTCGGCCTCTCTCCAGGTGCATGGACCAGCGCCGTCAGCCGCCCCTCGCTGGGAGAGTAGATGCGAGCCGCGTTCACCGTCACGACAGTGATCTGGCCGGACGGAGAGGAAAGTTCCACGGGCACCGCGAAGATGCTGCCGGGTAGACGGCGAGCGAGAGAACCTGTAAAGCCAGCAAAGCGAGCGCGAGGGTGATCTTCCTCAAGACGAGCCTCCATGCGAACTGTGGCGATTTCGAACAGGTTGTCCGATTTCGGCCGCTATCTCCATAGTCCATTAGGACCATTTCCGCCCATAGACCAGCCCGGTTTCCACCCGAAGTTGTTGCACTCGAGGGAGTGGCGAGGATCCTGACTTTCTAGCTACCTGCCGGAGCGCGGGGGTGAAGTGTGAAACGCACGGATGGTTCGACCAGCACGGAGAACGGATCAGAGAACTCCGAGGGATAGAGCACTTCCATACGCTCCCAGAAATCGAAGCGGCCCTCTATAAGTCGGCCCGACCAGGGGTCCATGTGCCGGTGCTCAATCGGCCCGTACGTGACTCCTCCGAAGGGGGGCCGGGCGAACCCGTGGAGGCGGTAGGTGATGAACTGAGCATGTTCGTTCCCACTGACGAAGGGCCCCTTCGCTTCGGGAACCTCGGTCGCCTCGATATGGAAGTACAGCTCCTGATCCGATGTCCGGGCCCGGGACCTATAAGACCTGTAGCCGCTGTCGTCCATGTCTGTCGTCACGTCGAAGTCCGCCAGGTGGGAGTTGGCGGCGACGAGGAACTGTCCGGCAAGAGACAGCCTGGTGCTCACATAGGTCCCGAAGAAGTAGGCCCCCCGCCGGTCCCGGTGCGTGACGTAGGTCCGGAACGTACTCTGATCGAAGTCGTGCGCGGGGTAGCGGGCGGAGGACCAGTGGATCTGGCGGTTGCAGAAAGTGCTGGACGAGATGAATGCCATCTCCTCGCCGGAGTCGGACTCGTACGTCTCGAGCTCGAACCGCTGCGGAACGTGGGGATATAGACGGTGAGCTGGGATCGCGTGCGTGATCAGCGCGAAGTTCTGCACATCGACCTGAGCGGTCGTCAGTCGATCCAGCGCGGTCGGCGTCACCTCACCAGCGCATTGAGTAGCAACGTCCCCAGTACGGACGCGATGATCGAGAACACGATCATCATCAGGCAACCCAGCCCACCGCCTAGGGGTCGAACTTCCATGTTGCCGAACCTCATGCCGCTATGTGGCGAGCGAGGATCAGCGGTCCGCCTCGGAGCCCTCGAGCTTGTGGCGAGGCCCGAACGATCCTCCGGCAAGGCCGCCGAAGGTCGCCCCCCCAAACGCGAAGGAAACGACTCCTATAACGATTCCAAGGGTCCCTTGGAAGAAGATCGCTCCGACAATCAGCCCGAGGATGGCTCCAACGACGACGCCGACGACGATGCCGGCGAGGCTGCCGCGCGCCTGGGTCTTGGAAGCAACGACCCCGGGTCCTCCGGTGAAACCCTCGGCCTCTTCCTCTAGCTCCTTCTTAGCTCGCTCCCGAGCGTCGCTCATGTCATGCCTCCTGTTTCTAGACCGGGACGATCAATAGCTTGGGGGGTCACTCGCAGGGAACGACTCTTCAGACTGTTCGTCCACCTCGTCGTTTTACGTGGGGGGGGCTTCGTTCGGTTCGGTCGGTTCGGGTTCGGACTCGTGACCGGGCTGCTCTTCTTTCATCTATCGGTTCCTCGCGTCATCCCGTCTAGATCGTCTTCGGTGTCTCCTGCGGCGGCGATCTCCAGCATCGCTGCGGTTGCCTCAGAGCCTAAAGCCGCGTAGGTGCGTAATGCTCGCTGCAACGACGTGTGGATCGAGACCCCGTCGTCGATTATGCCCAGCCACCACAGGCCCACGAGGTCGAGGATCCTGCGGACGTGAGAGCTGAAACGTAGGTCCAGATCTACGCCCGCCTCTTTACAGACGATCGCGGAGTCCACAAGGGCGGTGATCCCGGCCGAGGTCAATAGGCTCACGCAAGAACAGTCCACAACGACCCTGGGCGCGGACCTTTGGACCGCGGATCGAACCGCGTGACGCAGGTGCTCGGCAGGGAGCAGGTCCAGGATCCCGCTGCAACAGATGACGCTGCGGTCTGCATGGTGATCGAGGGACAGCGAGAAGTCCTCGCGCATCACAGTCAACTCTTTCTTGAAGGAGCTTCGGGCCTCGGTGAACGCACCGATCCCCCGGCTGCTGGGACGAGGCTGGTCACTCAACCGATGGACAGGTACCCGAACCAAGAGGAGGTGAAACTCCACGCCGCTTAGGTGGCGGAGTCGTACCCGTGGGGATTCGAGCTTTGCCAACGCCATGCGTCGGAGCAGATGTCGTCCAGATCTCGGGTGGCCTTCCATCCCAACAGCTCGCGCGCCCGCGTCGGATCCGCAAAGACCTCCGCGGCGTCTCCCGCCCGGCGATCCACGATCTGATAAGGGATCTGCTTTCCGGTGGCCTTCTCGGCCGCCTGCACCATCTCGAGAACGGAATATCCGCGCCCGGTGCCTAGGTTGACCGCAACACATCCCTCCACGTTCTCCAGCGCGTCCAGCGCAGCGACGTGGCCTTGTGCTAGGTCGACCACGTGGATGTAGTCGCGGACCCCGGTTCCATCTGGGGTCGGATAGTCGTCACCGAACACGTTCAGGACCTCGCGGCGCCCCACCGCCACCTGCATGATGAAAGGCATGAGGTTGTTGGGGATCCCACTCGGGTCCTCCCCGATCCGGCCGCTGGGATGCGCTCCCACGGGATTGAAATAGCGCAGTAGCACGATCCGCCACGGGCTGCCCTCGACGGGAGCCGCGGCGACATCCCGACAGATCTCTTCGATGAAGAGCTTGGTCCGCCCGTACGGGTTCAGCGCATGAAGCCGGGCCGTCTCGGCGATCGGGACCTCGTCGGGTTGTCCATAGACCGTAGCGCTGGAGGAGAAGACCAGATCCTTCACCCCGGACGCGGCCATGCATGCAAGGAGGTTGAGGGTCCCGATGAGATTGTTGCGGTGATACCGCAACGGGATCTCGGTCGACTCGCCGACCGCTTTCAGCCCAGCGAAATGGATCACGGAGTCGAACGCGTGGCGGGCGAAGACCTCTCTTACAGCAGCCTCATCGACCAGGTCGATCTGATGGAACTCCAGGGTTGCGTCGGTCAGCTCCTGCACCCTGGTCAGCGCTTGTTCCGAGCTGTTGTCGAGGTTGTCGATCACTACCAGCTCGTGTCCGTCCTGCAAGAGCTCGACGCACGTATGGCTGCCGATGTAACCGGCACCGCCGGTGACGAGGATCTTTCCCATGTTTCCCAGCATAGCCATTCAGCCTTCGTCACCGCACTCCCCGCGGAACCCTCAACCGCCCCTATATAAAGAGGAGCCGTCACCGGATGGATGAGAAAGGGTGGAGCGGTGGGAGCGATCGAGATAGACCCCGCGTCCCTGGCCCCCAGAGAGGCTTATCACCTGCTTACCGCGCTGGTGGTCCCTCGCCCGATCGCGTGGGTCTCGACCCTTTCGAGGTCCGGCATACGCAACATCGCGCCGCACAGCTACTTCAACGCGATCTCCAGCAATCCATTGATCGTCCACTACACCTCGACGGGCGTAAAGGACTCGCTCGTGAATGCGCGCGACACCGGTGAGTTCGTCGTCAATATCGTCAGTCGGGATCTCGTCCAAGAGATGAACTTCACCGCGACCAATTTTCCTCCTGAAGAAGACGAGTTCGCGTGGGCTCATCTTCAGGACGCTCCCTCGAAAACGGTGGCGCCACCACGGGTCGCCGCGGCTCCGGCGGCCTTCGAATGTCGCGTGGTGCAGATAGTCGACCTCGGGAACGGCAGCATGGTCTTCGGTGAAGTCTCCTCGATCGTGATCAAAGAAGAGGTCATGCGCGAGGGCCGGGTCGACCCCGAGCTCCTGGCGCCGATCGGAAGGTTGGGAGGATCCACTTACACCGATGCCGCGCGAGCCCTGTTCGACGTGAAGCGACTGAGGTGGGACGACGTCAAGAAGGAGCCGACCTAGAGGAGGTCTTGTGGACGAAGAAGACGAGCAGGGTGAATCCACCGCCGGCGATACCGAAGGGGAGAACAAGCGACCGGATGACACTCTGGCGAAGGAGAAGAAGTGTCCGGAGTGCGGAGCTCCCGTCGACGACGTGAGGGCGACCTGCATGGATTGCGGCTACGAATACAAAGACGAGGACCATGAAGATCTAAACGCCGGTGGCGATTTCGTAGCCGGAAGCCAGATCGACGAAGAAGGAAACGAGATGCCCGACCAGAAACCGGAGGAAGGATGAACGAGTTCGCGGAGGCTTATGCGGCCACTCGGAAGCGGATGAGTGATCTGGCTCGCTCGCTCGATCACGAAGCGTTGAACAGGACTGCGCCGGCTACCCCCGAATGGTCCGTCAAGGATCTGATCGCTCATGTGACCGGCATCGGGTCCGACATGCTCTCGGGCAACGTCAACGAGGTCGGACAGCCGTCCTGGACCGAAGCTCAGGTGCGGTCGCGCAAAGAGCGCCCCCTGGACGAGGTCCTGCGTGAGTGGGAGGAGCTGTCACCGAAGTTGGAGGAGCTCCTCGGCGGGCTCCATCCCGCCATGGCGGGTTTGACCCTCGCGGATCTCGTCACGCACGAACACGACGTGCGCGGCGCCCTCGGCGACAAAGGTGCCCGCGACACAGACGCGTTGCGCATCGCCACCGACACCTACGTCAGGACCGCGGGACGCTCGTTGAAAGCCACCCCGCTACCCGCCCTGAAGGTTCAAAGCGAGGACCAAACGTGGACGATCGGTAAGGGGGAGGCGGAGAGCACGCTGCAGGCCGGGAGGTTCGAGCTGTTCAGAGCGATCGGCGGACGCCGCAGCCGGGAACAGGTCCTTGCATTCGGTTGGAGTGGTGAAGCCGAGCCCTACCTCGAGACCTTGTCGCTGTTCGGTTACAGGGACCTGCCCCTGGAGGAGTAGGTGGCTCTAGTCGAATTTGCTCAACCTGACGACTACGTCTCGAGCCGGCAAGCTGAGCCACAGGGAACGAACGGCGATGACCCCGTCCCCGACCTCGTCAGCGATCGCGATCGGAGGCGACAGCGTCATCGAGTCCGCGTTCACAGCAGCCAACAACGATCCTTCGCCGGAGGCGTCGGACCTCGACACCACCCAGGCGGCCTCTGGATCGATCATGAGATCGGTGATGATCCCTTGCGTCTGTAGCTCGCCCAATGTCGCCCCGGTCTCGAGGTCGAGCCGGAAGAGGCTGCTCCCACCGTGGGGGAAATACCAGATCGAGCCTCGGGCCGTCGTGATGTCGCCGTCCTCATGGGGTTCGACCTCTAGTGGTTCGGCGATCTCGGCCCCCGTATCCGGGTCGAGTTGGTAGATCAGGCCTCTGGAATCCAGCACCCGGACGATGTCCGGCCTGATCGCGACGTCGGTCGGCGAGGTCGGAGCCTCTACCGTCGCGAGCTCTCTCGTGTCCAGGTCGAGGCGATAGACGTCCTCGTCGGTCACTATCCACAGCGCCCCGTCGCCCACGGTGAGGTCCATGTCCTCGGTAGGTCCACCGGGTATCTCGATCGGAGCACCCAACACTTCGCCTAGTTCAGGTCCTATCTCCACGACCGCCCCCTCGCTGGGAAGCGCTACGAAGACGGGTCCTCTCGCGATCGAGATGTCGCCAGGAGGAGCGCCGACGTCCACCTCTACCAGGACCTCGTTGGTGGCGGGGTCGACGCGGGAAACGCTGTTGGAACCGACGTTGGCGGACCAGACAAAGTTCAGTCCGCCGACCGACAACTTGCGAGGCTCCACCCCTACTTCGACGACTGCTTGCGTGGGGGCCGGAAGGTCAACCGTTTCCAGGTTCCGCCCCTCGTTTATCGGGCCGCGGTCCGTGTAGGTGGTGAATAGCAAGAACGCCCCCGCGGCCGCTGCTCCTGCGAGAGCGATCCCGCCGGTAGTGCTGATGATGTGACGACGACGCATCTTGCGGAACAGCTCGTCCTTCGCGACGGCCTTACGGGAAGGGGCGGCCGATCGACCCGCGTCGCGTACCTCGGTCAAGGATCGTTTGAGCCGGCGCTCGAGCTCGTTCACCGTGAATCCTCCGTTAGCACACCTTCGAGAGCGACTCCTAGTTTGCGTCGCGCCCGAGAGAGCTGAGAACGGACGGTGCCCACCGAGCAGTCCAGGGCGTCCGCGATGTCTTGTTCCGCCAGGTCTTCCACGTAGCGAAGGATGATGCAGGCGCGCTGCCGAACCGGCAAGGCCCGAACCGCCAGCCACAGCTCGCGAGACTCTTCGTGGATGTCTGGATCCCAGTCCGGAGCTTTGCGCTCGTCGCGGCGATAGGTGATCGCGTTGGAGCGGGCCTCGACGACCTTTCGCCTGATCTTCGACCGGCACAGGTTCACAACGGCGCGGCGGAGATAGGCATCTGCTCGGTCGATGTCCCGGATCCGGCCCCACCCGGTGAAGGTCTTGAGGAACGCCTCGGAGACGATCTCTTCAGCCAGGCTGCGATCTCCCAGGATGATGTAGGCGAGATCCCTCAACCGGTCGTAGTGCTCGTCGAAGAGCACCGCGATCTGCTCGTCCCTAGCCGATCGGGTCGTTTCCCTCACCGCGACGTGGTTTATCACGGCCATCTCTGCGCTCATGCACCAAGAGACTTCCCAGGGGGCCGAAACATTGCACGGATACGAGGAATCTGTTTGCCTTTGGCGGGGCCGTAGCCCCGGCGGGCCGGCTCCGGGGGGGACAACCGCAGGGGGGGCCGCGTTGTTACCCTTTAAGGCGAGCTACGCGGCCCCATCGTCTAGCCTGGTCAGGACGCCGCCCTTTCAAGGCGGTAACACGGGTTCGAATCCCGTTGGGGTCACTTTCAGCCCGAAGATTCCGGGCGGCGTCGGGAACGCCGACCACATCCATGGGCGGTAACACGGGTTCGAATCCCGTTGGGGTCACTCTCCCGTTGGGGTCACTTTCGGCGGAACATTGCGGGCGGCGTCGGGAACGCCGACCACATCCATGGGCGTAACACGGGTTCGAATCCCGTTGGGGCCACCACTCATCGAATCCCGGGTCACTGAGAGCGAGACCCGGGGGCGTCGAAACACCCCCGGGCAACGCTCAGTGCTGGATCAGCGGCGGATGAGTCTGAAGAACTTGGCCACCTTGTCGACCCCCAAACTGCCCGTGGTAGCTCTAGAGCGAAGCGATCAGGAGCAGAGGGCGGAGACGGCCTCGACCAGCCCGGTTTGATCGAGACCCTTCTCGACGTAGCCGTCGGCTCCGAGCGCTCGAGCGGCGGGCTCCACGTGGGAGGCGCCGAGGCCTGAAAACATCAGGATCTTCGTGTCCTCGCTGGCTTCACGAATCAACGGGATCGCTTCGAGCCCGTCCATGACGGGCATGCTGACATCGAGAAGGATCACGTTGGGTCGGTGGACACTCACCAGGTCCACGGCCTCTCGACCATCCCGCGCCTCGGCCATGACCTCGAATCGTTGATCGAGATCAAATAGGAGGCGTAGCAAGAGCCGAACGTCGTCTGCGTCGTCGGCGATGACGACGGTGCAGGGGACGCCCTCGCCTGAGGGCTCAGCCGCCATGACCCGCTCCCTCCGCTGGTGACCTACGGACGAATGACCCCGGGCCCAGCTCGCCCATGGTCTCGGCCTCTTCCAGCAAGCGCAGCACGAGAGCTCGTGCGCCCGTAAGCCCTTCTTTCACCGCGCGTCGCACTCTCTCTTGGTCCCCAAGCTCGCCCGCCAACTGGGCAGCCGTCAGCCGTTGCACGACGGTGTCTTGGAGCTCCATGGCCTCGGTACGACGCTCACGGACGTAGTCCCTGATCGAAAGCCGCAGTTCGAGCTCGTGGACCACCATCGCAGCGAGGTCTTTCAAGGTCTGCAGATCAGCTTCAGAAAAGCTCCGTGGCCGGACATCGATCACATTCAGGGTCCCCAGGTTGTAGCCGTCCTTCGTAGTCAAGGGCACCCCTGCGTAGAAGCGAAGACCGAGCTCTCCGGCGACCAGAGGATTGGAGACCGTCCGGGGGTCGACCGCCGCGTCTTCAACGATCCACGGTTCGAACTGACACACCGCAGAGGCGCAGAGTCCGGCATCCCGTCCGATCTCGTCGGCGTCGATCCCGTGACGGGACTTGAACCAGATACGGTCCTCATCCACGATACTGACGATAGAGATCGGGACGTCGAAAAGCCGCGCGGCCAACGCGGTGATCCGGTCGAAGGTGCCATCCGGCGGTGTGTCCAATATCTCGAACCGACGCACGGCCTCGAGACGTTGCCTGTCGTCGGACGGGATGTGAGTTCCTTGCAATCGACACCTCGCTTCGCGCTCGAAGCTACTTGCGGCCGAACGCATGGTCTTGGGTCGTGAAAGGCTGAGCATAAAGGCGGTTCGGCGCCCACCGCGGCCCGTAAGCAGGTGCGTGTTGCGCTCTGCCGCCGAGGCGCAGTCCGAGAGGAACCTCGCTATCTGATCTCGTGAGGCAAGGGGAACCAACGAAGGTGCTCGAAATCCTCGCTCAGTTCCGGGCGAGGAGGCAGATCTTCCCGGCCCAAGGCGGCCTCGTCGAAGATGTAGCGGGCGTACTTGAGGTAGTCCGTGAGCACCGACTCAGGCTCCGACGATCGATGAAGCTCGTAGTCCAACCGGCCGTGGTCGTAAGAAAGGTCTCCCAGGCTCATCGGGGGCTCGGAGATCCCCATGCGATGGACCCACTGCCCCGAAGCGGGATCGAAGTCGTAGTGGCCGAGAAGCCGCCAACCGTCTTCGGCCACCATCTGGACCGCCTGGATGATGAAGTGGAACACCGCATCCGAGATGAAGTAGTTGAAGTTGATGCGGATCCACCCGGGCTTGATGCCCTCACACCCTCCGGTGATCTCTCGCTCGAACTCGTGAGACGTCTCGATATCGATGCCCAGCAACCGGTGGCCGTAGGGACCGGCGCAGGAGCAGCCCCCGCGGGATTGGATCCCGAACAGGTCATTGAGCAACGCCACCACGAAATTGTGATGGAGGTAGCGATCGCCATGACGGATCACGAACGAGACGATCGACAGCCGGCGGCACTCGTGGTTACCCAACACCTCGATGTTGGGGGCCGCGTCCCACGCTGCGATCGCCCGCCGGATGAACGAATCCTCGCGACGCTCTATCTCTTCGACGCCGACCGCTTCTTTCAATTGGAAGACCAACCCGGCCCGGATGGAGCCCACGATGTCGGGCGTGCCTCCTTCCTCGCGCTGCTCGTGATCGTCCAGATAACGGTGCTCGGAGCTATTGACATAGGCAACCGTCCCTCCACCCGGTACCGATGGGACCGCGTTCGAAAGCAACTCTTTGCGCACGATCAAGATGCCGGGGGTCCCCGGCCCCCCTATCAACTTGTGCGGCGAGATGAAGATGGCGTCTTTGTATGCCGGGCCGTCCCCCACCGAACCCATAGCGATACCCACGTACGGCGCGGCGGCCGCGCAATCCCAGAACGAGACCGCCCCGTGCTCGTGCAACAGGGCCGCAACCGCAGCGGTGTCGGACACGATCCCGGTCACGTTGGAAGCCGCGGAGAAGCTTCCGATCTTCAGCGGACGTGCTGCGAAATGCATCAACTCCCTTTCGAGATGGTGCTGGTCGATGCTTCCGTTGGCGTCTTCGCCGATAACCACGACATCCGCGATCGATTCCCGCCACGGGAGCTCGTTCGAGTGATGTTCGTAGGGTCCTATGAACACCACCGGACGGTCCTGCTCGGGGACCTGCCGGGACAACCCGTAGGTCTCGTCCAGCCCCCTCGGGATGCGCAGACCCAGGATCGCGATGAGCTTGTCGATGGCACCCGTGGAACCCGATCCGGCGAAGATCACGGCATGCTCTTCGCTGGCGCCGAAAGCGCCTCTGATCAGGTCGCGCGCCTCCTCACGGAAGCGCGTCGTCTGCAGCCCGGTGCCGGAGGTCTCGGTGTGGGTGTTGGCATAGAGAGGCAGGACCGCGCCGCGGATGAAGTCCTCGATGAAGGTAAGGGCCCGGCCCGAGGCGGTGTAGTCGGCGTAGGTCACCCGGCGCGGGCCGAAGGCCCCGACGATGACCTCGCTGTCCCCGATAACCGAGGAACGGATCGTCTGGATGAGGTCTTCGGTCCCGTCCACACCGCTAGCGTATGAAGAAGTGGTGGCGAAGGCGAGACAAAGCTCGGGCCAGATGTTGACTATCTCACCGCGCACCGCGCGGCGGTTGTTCATCCACCGGCAGGGGCTTGCCGGCGAGCGGGGGCCGAACGACGCCAACGGCATCCTTTCTCTCGTCGAACGACTCGGGTGCCTGCAGCTCGATCCAACGAGCGCGGTCGCCCGCAGTCACCTGTTGGTCCTGTGGTCGAGGCTGGGCAACTTCGATCGACGTGAGCTCGATCGCCTGCTGTGGGAACGCAAGGATCTCTTCGAGTACTGGGCGCACGCGGCCTCCATAGTGGTGACGGCCGATCACCCGATCCACGAAGCGACCCTGATGCGTACCTATCCAGGCACGACGGCGGGGGGACAACGGGTGCGCGCGTGGATAGACGCGAACAAGCCCCTGCGTGATCACATCCTTCGGCGCCTGCGCCGCGAGGGGCCGCTGCCGTCGCGTGAGATCGAAGATCTGGCCCAGGTTTCCTGGGCATCGGATGGCTGGACCGCCGGCCGCAATGTCGATCGGATGCTCACCTTCATGTGGACGAAGGGGCAGCTCTGTGTCGCGGGACGCGATCAGCGCGGTCGTCTGTGGGCGCTCGCGAAGAACTGGCTGCCGTTGGAGCCGCTCGCGGATCGCCGGCTTCGGGTAGACGAGGCCACCCGTCAAGCCGTGGTTCGTTCGCTGCGGGCTCTTGGTGTGGGCACCCAGAAACACATCTCCGAGCACTTCATCAGAGGCCGCTACCGGGACCTTCCCTCGATTCTGGCGGCACTGGTGAACGAAGGGGTCGTGCTGTCGGTGCGAGTGGGAGACTCCACTCGATCCTGGGACGGGCAGTGGTACATACACCGCGATGACGTCGCTCTCGCAGACCGGCTAAGCCGCGGAGCGTGGGGGCCGCGGACGACCCTGTTATCTCCGTTCGACAACTTGATCTGCAACCGCCAGCGAACCGCACAGATGTTCGGCTTCGACTTCCGTCTCGAGATCTACGTCCCCAAGAACAAAAGACGCTACGGATACTTCGTCATGCCGGTCTTGCACGGTGACCGTCTCATCGCTCGTCTGGATCCCGTGTTCGATCGCAAGAGCGGGATCCTGCGAGTGAAAGCCCTGCACCACGAGGGCCGACCCACAGCTGCCGAAGGACGTGCCATCCACAAGGCGGCGCGGGAGCTGGCGCTGTTCCTGGGAGGATCGGAGGTGGTGTTCGAGACCGCGTAGGCCGTCCACAGCCGCTCCCGCGAGCGCCGTCGGGCGGAGACATGAGCGCGCCCCAGACCGGACTTGAACCGGCGACCTTCTCCTTGACAGGGAGATGAGCACTCCAGACTGCTCCACTGGGGCGAGGCGAACGAGGCTAACAGAGTGCTACCAGGGGTTGCTATCCTGCGCCGTGCGGGCGAGGTAGCTCAGTTGGCAGAGCACGCGACTGAAAATCGCGGTGTCGGCAGTTCGATTCTGCCCCTCGCCACGACCACCCTGGACGCGGAAACGGACGCCGGCCGGCGTCCGTCTTCGTTAGAGATCCGAGACTTCAGTCCTGAAGCTGCTTCGCTCCCTCGAGGAACTTGCGTACCTCGTCGGCTCGGTAGCGGCGGTGGCCGCCGAGCGTCCTGATCGAGGAGAGCTTGCCCGCCTTAGCCCAGCGAGTCACGGTCTTCGGGTCTACCCGGAAGAGCGCTGCAACCTCGGCCGGCGTCAGGAGGGTGTCATCCTTCTGAGCCTTCATGTGGCCTCCATTCGCATCTTGGATCGGCCATTCCGATCCACATTTGCCACAGATGCCAGAAATGCTCTGTCGCAAAAGAATCATCGGCCACCACCAGGCCGACTGTAATGGCTAGATAGGACCATTTTCGGGTGATTCGCGGACTACGGGAGGGATAGCACGATTGGTCTAGTCCGAAACGGGAGGATCCCGTCAACCTCTCAGTTGACGACCTCTTTGGAGCGGACCGCGGTCCAGCGTTCGGTCAACCCGGAGAAGGACCGGCCCGCCCTGATCAGGTCACCGGCTTCGAGCGCATCCAGGCAGGTGGCGACCTCAGCGGCCGAGCGATCTTCGAGAAGATCCTCGTGGCTGAACATCGCGGCGACGGAGCCGTAGTCGAGCTCCATGATCCCGTCGCTGGTGAAACCGTCCAACCACTCGAGCAGCTCGCGCACCGCCGTCGTGACACTGTCGTCGATCCAGGTCGACTCCAACACCGACAGACACCTCACCAGGCGGGCTTTAGCCGTGGACAGCTCGGTTTCGTAGCGAACCCTGAGACCGTCCTTGTCTTCGGTGAGGATGCGCTCGGAGTCATCGAAGGCGGCGAACCAGCGGAGCGGGACATGCCAGTTCGCGTGCAGGATGTGAGAACGGACCTCGGGGCGTTCGTCGCCCAGCGTCGCGAGCTCGTGAGCGGCACGGCGAGCTTCGGCCTCCGGCACAAAGGCTTCGGCCACTTCTTCAGGGATGCTGTTGCGGAACGCGAGCAGCCCCGCGAGCATCCGCAGTCTCGTGCGCCACGGGCAGATGAGAACGTCGCCCTCGACCTCGCGCACGAACGCCCCCTCGGTTGGGGCAGCAAGGTCGCCTGTGGCGGGTAGCGCAGCGGCTATGAGCCACCGGCGAGCCGCGGTGGGCTCGGCCGCGTCCGCGTCTCGTGAACCCGCGACCCATTGTTCCTGTTCTTCAGGAAGGAAAGAAGCAAGAGGTTGATAGACCCGCAGATATGACGTCTTGATCATCGCTGTCGATGCTACTCAGTGCTGCGATAAGGAGGCGGCATTCGGCCACGCGGGTACCATGGCGACCCGAGCTGGGACGACGGGGTTCCGGCGAAGAACAACGGGGGTTTCCCTCTGATGAGCGTCTTCGAGCGCATCGACGGCGATGGCTACGAGCAGATCGTCTATTGCTCCGACGATCAGTCGGGTCTCCGGGCGATCATCGCCATCCACTCCACGGCACTGGGCCCCGCCCTGGGCGGGACGCGCTTCTATCCATACGACCGCGAAGAGGATGCGCTGGTCGACGTTCTGCGTCTTTCCAAAGGCATGACTTACAAAGCAGCGGCGGCCGGACTGGACCTGGGTGGGGGCAAAGCCGTCATCATCGGAGATCCTCGCCGGAACAAGACCGAGGAGCTGCTACGCGCCTATGGTCGCTTCGTCGAGACCTTAGGGGGCCGATACATCACCGCGGAGGATGTGGGCACCGCGCTTGAAGACATGGACGTGGTGCGACGCGAGTCCCGCTGGGTGACCGGTTGCTCACACACTTACGGGGGGTCCGGCGATCCGTCACCGGTGACCGCGTACGGAGTATTGAACGGGATAAAGGCGTGTCTGCTCGAGGTCTTCGGCTCGTCTGAGGTGGCCGGGCGAAGCGTTGCCTTGCAGGGTGTGGGCAAGGTCGGCTACGCGCTGTGTGGCTACCTCGTCAAAGAGGGGGCGAAAGTCACGATCGGTGATATCGACGTCGACAACATGGCTCGGGCCGTCAAGGACCATGGTGTCGCGACGATCCCTCTCGAGGAGATCCACAAACTCGACTGCGACGTGTTCGCGCCCTGCGCTCTGGGCGGCGGCATCAACGACGACACCTTGTCGGAGTTCAACTGCAAGATCATCGCGGGAGCCGCGAACAACCAACTCGCGGGCGAAGAGCACGGAGAGAAGCTCCGTGAGCTAGGGATCCTGTACGCACCCGACTTCGTCATCAACGCAGGCGGACTGATCAACGTAGAAGACGAGCTGCGCGGCTATGACCGTGCGCGCGCGTTGGCGCGGGTCGAAGGGATCTACAAACAGATGCAGCTCATCTTCACCCTGGCGAAGGAGCACGGGATCTCCACCGCCAAGGCCGCCGAACTACACGCTCAGGAGCGGATCCGGAAGATCAGCCGCATCCGGTTGGTGCGAACTGCGGAGTTCGGCCCGAGCCACAGCAACTGAGAGTGCCCCGTTCATGAGCGAGATCCTGCGCATCATCGGCAATGGCGAAGATCTGGACGACCGCGAGGTGCCCGACGGTCTCGCCGAGAAGGACCTCGTCGAGCTCTTCCGCGGGTTGGTCCTCCTCCGTACCTTCGACGAGCGTGCGGTGGCCCTGCAGAGACAAGGACGCATCGGCACCTACGCCCTTTATTGGGGCGAAGAAGCTACCCAGGCCGGGGCGCTGTACGCCTGCGAGGACGGCGATTGGGTCTTTCCCTCTTACCGGCAGAACGCCATAGGGATCCTCAGAGGTGTCGCACCGTCGACCGTCCTGGCATGGTGGCGCGGATATGGGGGCACCCACGGGTTCTGGAACCCCCGCGATCATCGCGTCGGCCCCATCTGCGTGCCGATAGCAACCCATCTGCCGCACGCGGTGGGTGTCTCGTGGGCGGCCAAGATCCGCAAGGACAGGGCGTCCGCTCTGACGTGGTTCGGCGACGGCGCGACCTCGGAGGGCGACTTCCACGAAGCGATGAACTTCGCGTCCGTCTTCAAGACGTCGACGGTCTTCTTCTGTGTGAACAACCAGTGGGCGATCTCCACCCCGATCTCTCGTCAGATGGCGAGCGAGACGATCGCGCAGAAGGCGGTCGCTTACGGCATGCCGGGCGTCCGAGTGGACGGTTTCGATCCCCTCGCGTGCTGGAAGGTCACCCGCGACGCTCTGGAGCGCGGGCGCGACGGCGGCGGACCAACACTGATCGAGGCCTACTGCTACCGGATCATGCCGCACGGCACCGCCGATGACCCCCGGCTCTACCGCGACGAGAGCGAGACCGAAAGATGGAAAAAACTCGAGCCGGTGGGTCGGATGGGATCGTTCCTGCGGCGGTTGACCATCCTCGACGACACCAAGGAAGAAGAGATCAGAGCCGAGGCCAAAGAGACGATCGCCCAGGCGGTACGAGACATGGAGGCCATCGCGCACCCCGGTCAAGAGATCTTGTTCGAACACGTTTACCGCTCCGGACGACCGTGGAACTTCGACGAAGCTCTCGATGAGCTCGGTTCCGTAGAGCGTCCTGCCGAAGTAAAGCCACTCGGCCCCCCCACCAGCCCCGGCGCCGGCGCGGAGGGAAAGACCCAATGACAGAGCCCTCCGTCGCGCTGGCTACCAAAGCCAACATGGTCGAGGCCCTCAACCGGGGTCTGCACGAGGCCATGGCCGCGGACGACAGGGTCGTGGTGCTGGGCGAGGACGTGGCCAAGACCGGCGGTGTCTTCCGCGTCACCGCCGGCTTGCTGGATCGTTTCGGCGAAGAACGGGTGGTCGACACTCCACTCGCGGAGGCCGGGATCGTCGGCACCGCCATCGGGATGGCCGTCTACGGCCTCTTGCCTGTGGTCGAGATCCAGTTCGACTCATTCGTCTACCCGGGCTTCGAGCAGATCGCGGTGCACGCGGCCAGGTACGCATGGCGAACCAAGGGTGAGGTGCCCGCGTCGATCGTCATCAGGATCCCCTACGGCGGGGGGGTCCGCATGCCCGAGCTGCACTCGGATTCCCCGGAAGCTTTGTTCGTGCACACACCCGGCCTCAAGGTGGTCTGCCCGTCGACGCCTCAGGATGCGCGCGCCATGATCGTTGCCGCGATCCAAGATCCCGACCCGGTGATATTCATGGAGCCCAAACGCATCTACCGCGCCGGACGCCAAGAGTTGCCGGATGAACCAGCACTCGGCGACGGCAACGGCACCGGGACCAAGCACCTGTCGACGGCTCGACGCGCACGCGAGGGCGACGATCTCGCGATCTTCAGCTACGGCGCCACGGTGCCGTTGGTGCTGGATGCAGCAGAAAGGTTGTCGCTCGAGCTCGGGGTGGAAGCGCTCGTCGTCGACCTGCGTACTCTCTATCCACTAGACGTCGAGGCCATCACCGGCGCGGCCGCGCACTGTGGGCGCGCGCTGGTCGTTCACGAAGCTCCTCGTAGCGCCGGCATCGGAGCCGAGGTGTCGAGCCTCATCCATGAGCGCGTGATGTTGGACCTCGAGGCCCCGGTGGGCCGCGTGACGGGTTACGACGCTCCCTTCCCACAGTTCGCGAACGAGGACGACTACCTGCCGTCGGTAGACCGGATCTTCGCGGGAGCCAAGAAGGTCCTCGACTTCTGATGCCGGACTTCCTCTTGCCTGATCTCGGCGAAGGATTGACCGAGGCAGAGATCGACCGGTGGCTCGTCAAAGAAGGTGACACCGTCGCAGAAGACGATCCCCTGGTCGAGGTCATCACCGACAAGGCCACGGCCGAGATCCCCTCACCGTTCGCCGGGCTCGTCTCGAAGATCCATGTCGGTGAGGGCAAGGTGGTCTCCGTCGGCACCGCGCTGGTCACGATCGGAGAAGCCGCTGCTCCCGTGAGGCCGGCCGAGCCCGCTGAGCGGTTCCGGCCACCATCACCTCCCGGCCCGGCGCCCACGGCGCCCGGTCCGGGGCGGCCCCGGGACAACGACGAGCTCTCCTCGCCGCGGGCTGGGGGGACCGCGCCGAGCGTTTCTTCGGCAAAGGCGATGCCCCCCGTGCGGAGGCTCGCCCGCGAGCTGGGGGTGGACCTCACCACGGTGGCCGGATCTGGACCCAGCGGACGGATCTTGCGCGCAGACGTAGAGACCGCCGCCAACGGCGAGAAGGCTCCCTTGCTCCGGCCGCAAGATGGCGGCTCCCCCGAAGACAGGCGCGAGCCCTTACGAGGGGTTCGGCGACTGATCGCGCAGCGGATGACCGAGGCGCACCGGATCGTGCCCCCGGTCACCCACGTCGAGGAGTGCGACGTGACCGAGCTGGACGCGACGCGGGAGCTTGCGAACGAGCGGGCGCCCGAAGAACTACGCCTCACGTATATCCCATTCATCGTGAAGGCGGTTGTCGCAGCATTGAAGGACTACCCCGCGCTCAACGCATCCCTGGACGAAGCCGCCGGCGAGATCGTGTTCCACGACCGCTTCGACATCGGCATCGCGGTGGACACGCCTGCGGGTCTAACGGTGCCGGTCGTTCGAGCCGCGGACACGAAACGTCTCCGACAGATCGCTACCGAGGTGGATCATCTCGCCGACGCGGCTCGTCGAGGAAAGTCCAGAGCCGAAGATCTTCGGGACGCGACCTTCACGATCTCGAGCCCCGGTCCGTTCGGCGGCCTGATGGCGACCCCGATCGTGTTCCATCCTCAATCGGCCATCCTCGGGGTTCACCGGGCGAGTCAACGACCGGTGGTGCGAGACGGACAGATCGTGATCCGCAAGATGATGAACCTGTCCATCACCTTCGATCACCGGATCCTCGACGGGATGACGGCGGCGAGATTCATCCTGGACGTTGTGCGACTTCTCGAGCACCCCGCGGTCCTGGCCCTCGAGAGCTAAAGCCGCGGCACGTCGACCTCTATCGGGCCGTCCGGTTCACACCGATCGTGTTGCGCAGGATACCGACGTGTTCGATCTCGAGCTCGACCACGTCTCCGGGTCGTAGCTCTCGTCCCAGGTCCAGCCCACAGCAACCGCCCGGAGTGCCGGAGCCGTAGACGTCTCCCGGATAGACGTCTTCACCCTGTGATACGTGCTCGAGCATCTGGGCCCAGCTCCAGCGCGCCGCCGACGAGCGAGCGCGGCCCCATTCCTCTCCGTTGACGCGGCAGATCATCGCGAGGTCGGGCTCGGCCCCGACCTCGTCAGAGGTCACGATGCAGGGCCCCAACGCGTTCGCGAAGTCTTTGCCCTTGGAAGGACCAAGCCACGCGCTCATCTCTTTGGCCTGGACGTCCCGAGCCGAGAAGTCGTTGAAGATCGTGAACCCGAAGATGTAGTCACCGGCTTCACCGGCGTCGATGTCGCGTCCGCGCCGGCCTACGATCATCGCGAGCTCGAGCTCGAAGTCGAGCCGCTTCGTGAAAGACGGCCACTTGCACTCGGTGTCCGGGCCGATGATGGTGCGGTGGTTTCCCTTGTAGTAGACGGGTGCCTCGTACCAGTAGTCCGGAACCACGGTGTTGCGTCGCTCGGCCCCCCTTCTAACGTGGTCTTCGAAGGCGAGGAAGTCGCGCAGCGATTGCACCCTGTCGAGAGGACAGAGCAGACGCATGTCGGGGTCATCGGGCTCGAGAACCATGTCGGGCAGCGAAGACGCCGCCCGGCACACGTCTCGAACCTCCTTCCATACCTCGGGGCCTTGCTGGATCAAGGCGTAAGGAGACACGAGGAAGGGGCCCGTCTCGGGATCCAGCCGGGTGCCGGTGACCTCGTTCCACGCGTCGAGAAGATCGACCGGACCGGAGTCGCCCACCGCGATCGCGACCCGCGGCTGATACCCACCCCGATCCGATACGTAGCGATACAGCCGCACTTAAGGAACCCGGGCGCTAGTCGCCGAGAAGACCCATGCCGGCAGCCCACGACGTCTCGTACTCCGTCGCGACAACGGCATCGGCTTCGCTGGAGACGACCAGCGGGTGATGCGTCTCGACCATGACCGCCACCTCGTCGGTGCGCAGCTTGCTCTTGGACGCTTCGATAGCGGCGGGCTGGGGCCCATGGTGGATGCCCTGGGGATGCAAGGTGATGAAGCCGACGTCGATGCCGGCCCGGCTGAAGAAGTTGCCCTCGTGATAGAAGAGGATCTCGTCCGCGTCGATGTTGGCGTGGTAGAAGGGCACCTTCAAGACCTCCGGATCCTCCTCGAGTGGCCGAGGCACGAACGAGCAGATCACGAAACCGTCGTTCTCCCAGGTGCAGTGGGCCGATGGCGGCATGTGATAGCTGGGTGAATACACCGGCCGGTGATCCAGGATGTTCAGCTTCACCGGAGAGACGTCGCCTTGCCACCCAACGACGTCGAGTGGGTGCCATGCGAAGAACAGCGAAGTGAACTCATTGTCGCGCTTGACTCGGACCTCGAACTCGCCTTCCTCGTCGTGGGGGTCTGGTTCGGGGACGACCATGACACCCGGATCGAAGTGGGCGTGTTTACCCATCAGGCCGCGATCGGGCAACCGGTACTCACCGGTGCCCTCGATCACGAAGAAGAAGTTGTCGTCGCCTTCTGGCACCACGCGGTGGGTTGTGCCCTTCGGGATGATCAGGTAGTCACCGGGGGTGAAGGCGAGAGGGCCGTAGTCCGACTCGAGCGTGCCGCTGCCGCGGTGGATGAAGTAACACAGATCCCCGTCCGCGTCGCGTAGGAAGTACGTCATCGGCCGCGAGCGCCGGGAGACATACAGACGCACGTCTTGGTTGCCTGCGATCAATTGCCAGAAACCGTCCTCTTGCGTCTGATCATCCGGCTTCATCTCGTTGACGTTGATCGCTCGCGGACGCAGCTTGCCTTCGATGCGGGTCCACGCGGTGGGGGGATGGGTCCGGTAGAGGTGCGATGCCCGGCCGAAGAAGGTCTCGCGACCGTGCTCCTCTTCGTAGGTGCCTTCGGGGACGCCAACATGTGCCTGCTTGGTGACCTTGCCCTTGGAGTGGACGACGTCCATCAGAGGTTCCCGCGAGCAGCCTGCTCGCGCTCGATCGACTCGAAGAGCGCCTTGAAATTGCCCGCGCCGAACCCTTTAGCGCCGTGTCGCTCGATCACCTCGAAGAAGCAGGTCGGGCGATCCTGCACCGGCTTCGTGAAGATCTGGAGCAGATAGCCGTCTTCGTCTTTGTCGGCCAGTATCCCGTTGCGCTGCAAGGCGGCGATCTTGTCCGCCGTCTCCGGAACTCGTTGCTTCACGTCTTCGTAGTAGGTCGCCGGGATCCGCAGGAACTCGATACCGGCGCGGCTCATCGCCTCGACGGTCGCCACGATGTCTTCGCTCGCCATCGCGATGTGCTGAACTCCGGGGGAGCGGTAGTACTCGAGATACTCCTCGATCTGTGACTTCCTCTTGCCCTCGGCGGGCTCGTTGATCGGAAGCTTGATCTTGCTCACCCCGTCCCATACGACCTTGGACATGAGGGCCGAGTACTCCGTCGATATCTCGTCGTCGGAGAAATGACGCAACTCGGTGAACCCCATGATGCGTTCGTAGAACGACACCCACTCGTTCATCTTCCCGAGCTCGACGTTTCCCACTACGTGGTCGATGTACTGGATCCCGAACCCTTCGGTGCCGTCATTCTCGAGCGGTTGGAACCCGGGGAAGAACACACCGGAGTAGTCGGGGCGGCTGACCAGGGAATGGATCGTGTGACCGTAGGTGGCGATGGCTGCTTTAACGAGCTTGCCGTGGTCGTCTTCGAACACCTGCGGCTCGTCGATCGATCTCGCTCCGCGGCTCAATGCGACCCGGTAGGCCTCTTCGGCGTCCGGGACGCGCAGCGCGACGTCATGCACTCCGTCCCCGTGCTCTTTGACGTGCTCGGCGATGGGGCTCGAGGGGTCAAGAGCACCGGTGAAGACGAGGCGGATGTCGCCCTGAGCGACGACCCAGGAAACCCGGTCCCTGGTCCCGGTCTCCAGACCCATGTAAGCGATGGGGGTGAAACCGAGCGCCTTGTAATAGTGCGCCGCCTGCTTCGCGTTACCGACGAAGAACTGCAGGTAGTCGATCCCCAGGATCGGGAAGGCGTCTTCTTTGTCTGCGGGCACGGCCACCTCCTTGTGGTCCGGGCAGCTTAACGGCCGAGAAACTCCGGCTGCCTCTTGGCGAAGAAGGCCTGCACCCCCTCGAGGTGGTCCGCGCTGCGGCCCGCCTTGCTCTGTGCCAGCACCTCGGCGGCGAGCTGGTCGTCGAGCGACCGATCGAGCGAGTCATTCACCAGCTGCTTCGTCAGAGCGAACGCTGCGGTGGCCATGGTCGCGAGCCGGGCCGCGAAGGAGCGCCAGTGTGACTCGAAGTCGTCCCGGGCGATGACCTGAGAGAACAAGCCCAGGTCGAGCCCGCGCTGAGCGTCGACAGGATGACCGCTGGCGCCGAGCTCCAGGGCTCGCGCCGCTCCCACCATCCGGGACAGGAACCACACCGCTCCGGAGTCGGGAACCAGGCCGACCCGGATGAAAGCGAGCACGAGCTTGGCGTCCTCGGACGCGATCCTGAAGTCACAGGCCAGAGCGAGACTGGCTCCCGCGCCCGCCGCGACCCCGTTCACTGCCGCGATGACGGGCTTGGGGGCCGCGCGGATCGCCTTGATCAGGGGGTTGTATCGGTTGGTCAGCGTGTCGCCGAGATCCGGGACCGCACCCTTCTCGTACTGGGAGGCAAGCGCCCCCAGATCCTCGCCGGCCGAGAACGCCCGGCCGGCCCCCGTGATGACTACCGATCTAACCGAATCGTCACTCGACGCGGCCTGGACCGCTGCCAGCAACTCGAGACCGAGCTCGTCGTTGAAAGCGTTCAGAACCTCGGGACGATCCAGCGTCAATACGACGACGCCGTTGTCGGTGCTAGTTCTGAGGGGCATCTCCCGAGAGTAAAGGGTCGTGCGTAAAGTCACTGTCGCTAAGAGCCTGATGGGCGGGGCTCTCGAGCACGTGCTTGTCTCGCAGCTCTTTGTCGGGGATAGGGATCGGATAGCGGGACGAGAAACAAGCCGTACAGAAATCCTCAGCGGGCACCTGGGTCGACGCCAACATCCCGTCGATCGAGAGATACGCAAGGGAGTCGGCCGCGATGTGCTCCCGGATCTGTTCGACCTCGAGGCGTGCTCCGATCAGCTCGTCTTGATCCGGCATGTCGATCCCGTAGAAGCAGGGCCACTTGATCGGGGGCGAAGAGATCCGCATGTGCACCTCTCGAGCGCCGACATCACGCAACATGGCTACGATCTGTCTCGTGGTGTTGCCGCGGACGATCGAGTCATCTACGACGACGACCCGCCGACCCTCGATGACCTCCCGCACGGGGTTCAACTTCATCCTGATCCCCTGTTGCCGCATCGCCTGCGTCGGTTGGATGAAGGTTCGTCCGACATAGCGGTTCTTGACGAACCCGTCGCCGTAGGGCACCCCCGACGACTGCGCGAACCCTTGCGCGGCGGGAACACCGCTGTCGGGCACCGGCATGATCAACTCGGCTGTGACGGGGGATTCTTCGGCCAGTCGCTGCCCCATCCGGTAGCGCGTCGCATAGACGTTCTGACCCATCAAGGTGGAATCGGGCCGGGCGAAGTAGACGTGCTCGAAGACACAAGCCGACGGGGTCGGCTTCATCAGGTGTTCGCTCGTCAGACCCTCGGCGTCGATCGTCACCATCTCGCCGGGCTCGACGTCGCGGATGAAGCGGGCGCCCAGGAGATCCAGCGCGCACGTCTCCGACGCCAGCACCCAACCACCACCCGGGAGGCGGCCGATGGACAGGGGCCTGAAGCCGTGCGGATCGCGCGCGCCGAGAGAGACGGTCCTCGTTCATCATCGTGAACGAGTAGGCGCCGGACAACTTGGGAAGCACCTGCAGGATGGCGTCGCGCATGTCTCCCTGATTGGCCCGCGCTATGCGCGGCGACAAGATCGGTGTCCGACGTCGACCTCAAGCGGGCGGCCTCGGGCGTGGGATCGCCTCCGGCTTCCTTGAGCGTCGCCGCCAGCTCGACCGAGTTGACGAGGTTGCCGTTGTGAGCCAGGGCGATCTGGCCTGCGGGCGATGACTTGTAGGTGGGCTGAGCGTTGTCCCATGACGTCGATCCGGTCGTCGAATAGCGCGTGTGTCCGATCGAGACGAACCCCCGCAGGCTCTGGAGGACCGTCTCGTCGAATGCCTGAGCGACCAAACCGAGCTCTTTGTAGACCAGGATCGTTTGGCCGTCCGAGATGGCTATCCCCGCCGACTCCTGGCCGCGGTGCTGCGCGTAGAGGCCGTAATAGGTGAGCCTGGCGACATCCTCGCCGGGCGCGTAGATGCCGACGACGCCGCACGCGCCCCTAGCTTCTCCTGCCATCAGGCCACAGTAGCCCTGAGAGACCGCTCGAAAACTCCTTCAAACATGTCCTTCGCAACCTCCAGAGGCACCCGAAATGTTCCTAGATCCAAGACATCGCCCGAGACGGTTCCGGCGGTGTGGATCGGGACCCCATAGTCATCGGCAAGTTGTCGCACCTGCTCGACCTTCTCGGATGAACAAGAGATGACGGCGCGAGGGGTCTCGGAAAAGAGCATGCGGTGTGACTCGCCTTGCTCCAAAGTGACCGAGAAGCCCACGCCACCGGCCAGAGCGCTCTCGGCCAGAGCGACCGCCACACCTCCTGCAGCGCAGTCGTGGACGGACGAGAACACGCCGCGCTTCGCGCCTTCGATCAAGAAAGCCTGCAACGCCTTCTCGGCCCCCATGTCCAGGCGCGGAGGACGCCCGCCGACGACCCCATTGATCGTCTTGGCGTATTCGCTGCCGCCGAGGTCGTTGGGATCGGTGCGACCGGCGAGGAGGATCGCGTCCCCCGGGGGGCCGAAGGCGAGGCCGACGGAGCTGCCCGGGGTCGCCGACCGATCCCAGCATGCCGATCACCGGGGTCGGATAGATGGCCCGGCCGTTGGTCTCGTTATAGAAGGAGACGTTGCCGCCCGTCACCGGGGTCCCCAGCTCGCGGCACACGTCGCCGATGCCGCGCACGACCTCGGCGAACTGCCACATCACCTCTGCTTTCTCCGGATTGCCGAAGTTGAGACAGTTGGTGATCGCCAGAGAGTGCGCCCACGGCGGCGACGTTGCGCGGCCTCCGCCACGGCCAGGCGGGCGCCCTCGTAGGGATCGAGGTAGCAATACCGGCCGGGACCATCCACCGTGATGGCCACCGCCACGTCGGTGTTCGGGATGCGGATGACGGCGGCGTCACCGCCGGGGCCCTGCACCGTGCCCAAGAAGATCATGTGGTCGTACTGCTCCCACACCCAGCGCTTCGAAGCGATAGCAGGCGACCCCAACAGATCCAGGAACGCCCGGCGCAGGTCGGCGGGGGCTTCGTCTCCGATGCGGCCGTGCTGGAGCTCGTCCAACCACGCGGGCGCGGCCGCCGCGCGGTTGTAGACTGGGCCCTCCTCGGCGAGGGCGTCGGCGGGAACGTCGGCAAGCACGTCGTCTTCTCGAACCACCTGGGCCGCGGCCGGTCTTGGTCACCGTTCCCAACACGTTCGCCTGCAGCTCCCACTTGTGGCACACCGCCAGCACCTCATCCACGTTCGCGGGATCGACCACGGCAAGCATCCGCTCTTGAGATTCCGAGATCATGATCTCAAAGGGCTCCATGTCGGGTTCCCGCAGGTGCACCTGGGCGATGTCGAGGTGCATACCGGTGCCGGCTTTCGAAGCCATCTCCGACGTGGGACAGGAGACCCCTCCGGCGCCGAGATCTTGAAAGCCGACCAGGAGGTCGGAGCGCACGAGCTCGAGACAGGCCTCGATCAGAAGCTTCTCGGTGAAAGGGTCGCCCACCTGAACGGAGGGGCGCTTGTCGCCGGAGCTGTCGTCGAACTCTGCCGAGGCCAGCACGCTGGCCCCGCCGATCCCGTCGCGGCCGGTGGCGGAACCGATCAAGATGACGGCATTGCCTTCCCCCTCAGCACGTCCGTGCATCAGCTTGTCCTCGATCACGCCCAGACACGCGACGTTGACGAGTGGGTTCTCGGCGTAGCACTCCTCGAAAACGACCTCGCCACCCACCGTGGGCACGCCGATCGAGTTGCCGTAGTTCGAGATGCCGTGGACGACGCCTTCGACGAGATAAGAGGTGCGGCCCCCGTCAAGGGGGCCGAAGCGAAGCGGGTCCATCAAAGCGATCGGTCGCGCGCCCATGGAAAGGATGTCCCGGACGATCCCCCCGACCCCGGTGGCCGCACCGTTGAACGGCTCGACGAAAGAAGGGTGGTTGTGAGATTCGATCTTCCAAGCCACCGATACTCCGGGAGCGACCTCGATTATCCCGGCCCCCTCACCGGGACCGACGAGGACGTAGGGGGCCTCGGTCGGAAGATCCCGCAGGTGGACCCGGCTGGACTTGTAGGAACAGTGCTCGCTCCACATGACCGAGAACATGGCGAGCTCCGTGTGAGAAGGCTCACGACCGAGCCGCTGTTTGATCGCCTCTAGCTCGTCATCGGTCAGACCTAGGTCCCGATGCAGACCGGGCGCGAGGGTCACGCCGACGCCGTCTCTTTGTCCGCCACCCGGTCGAGCAGCGAACCGAACAGAACGATCCCGTCGTCGGAGCCCAGCAACGCCTCGCACGCGTTCGGGATGAGGCATCAAGCCGAAGACATTGCCGCTCTCGTTGCAGATACCGGCCGCGTCGTCCAAGGAACCGTTCGGGTTATCGCTATAGCGAAGCACGATCTGGTGGTTCGCCCTCATCGAGCGCAGGACCTCAGGCTCCGCGTACCAGTTGCCCTCGAAGTGGTTGATGGGGATCCGCAGCTCTTGGCCCGCAGTCGCTCGAGAGGTGAACGCGGTGGAGGCATCGTCTACGCGCAGCGTCACCCACTTGCAGAGGAACTTGAGGCCGTTGTTCTTGCGCAGCGCGCCGGGAAGCATGCCGGCTTCGCACAGGATCTGGAACCCGTTGCATATACCGACCACCAGACCACCCGAAGCAGCGTGTTCTTGGACCGCCGCCATCACGGGCGAGAAGCGTGCAAGAGCGCCGGTACGCAGGTAATCACCGTGGGCGAACCCGCCCGGGAGCACGACGAGATCCACCTCGGGCAGAGCGTGCTCGGCGTGCCAGATCATCACGGGCTCGGCCCCCAGATCGTGGAACGCCTTGCGCACGTCCAGCTCGCAGTTCGAGCCGGGAAAGACCACGATCCCTACACGAGCCGTCATCCGATCGAAACCTCGTACGACTCGATCACGGGATTTGCAAGGAGCCGCTCACACATCTCTTCCACCTTGGAACGAGCCTCGTCGTGACTGGCGGCCTCGATCTGTAACTCGATCCGCTTCCCCACCCTCACCTCGCGCACGCCTGCGTAGCCGAGCACCGGCAGCGCCCGCTCGATGGTCTGGCCCTGCGGATCCGAGATCCCCGGCTTCAGCATCACGTCCACCCGGGCTAGGTAGGACATCCGGCCCCCCGGGGCAACAACAACGTCAGGGCCACGAAGGCCCCGACCACGAGAACGAGAGACAGCACTGCGGTGGCCGCTCCGGCGACGGCACGCATGCCGGTCAGCTGCGAGGTCGACTCGACCCCGCGCGCCAAGAGGAACAGCGACCACACGAGCGCGCTGACGCCCAACGCTATCGAGAACGCGGCCCACGCGGTGGATACCGGATCGACCAGCTCGGCCGTGGTGAAGGTGTCGCGTCCGACGATCAACAGATCGAATGGCAACAAGAGCACGAGGGCAAACACCTGAGGCAAGGCCGCAGCTCCCCATACAAGGCGGTACGTGTACGAGCCCGATGTCTCGCCCCGCAGAACCGATGCCGCGCGAGGCCCGACCAGGCCCCACAAGGACTGCGCCATCAGTCCCAGGATCGCTCCGAGCACCGCTGCCGTTACGACGTAAGCAACCAGGTAGGTGGCATCACACACCTCGCGCACACCCAGCAGGGCGCCCACCTTCAACCAGAGAAGAGAGGTCGCAGCACCTCCCGCCGCGCTGAGCACGACCGGCGCCACGCCCTCCGGAGGCCTCAACCCTGCTCGCTCGCGCCGATTGGCTGCGGCAAGCGCGGCGTCGAAACCGTCGCGCGGCGCAAGCAGCACCGACCTGAGCGTCAGGCCAAGACGAGCCGAAGCCTTGGAACGATCGCGGCCCCCCTGCGCGCCGCTTGCATGGCGCTGAGCTCGTGTCTCGCTGCGACTCAGCCCGCCACCTCCGCGAGCCATTCCTGGAAGGGACGACCGGTCACCCGCTCGTAGGCCTCGATGTAACGACCCCGCGTCGCGTCCACGACCTCCGGGGGAAGATCCGGCGGAGGAGGATCGTGATCCCAACCGCTGTCGTTGAGCCAATCGCGCACGTACTGCTTGTCGAAAGAAGGCTGCGCCTGTCCGGGCCGGTAGAGGTCCTGGGGCCAGAAGCGACTGGAGTCCGGCGTGAGCGCCTCGTCGATCAGGATGACCTCGCCAGCGGCGATCCCGAATTCGAACTTGGTGTCGGCGATGATGACGCCGCGTTCGAGGGCCAGGGCCGCGCCCGTCTCGTATAGCGCGAGTGCGTAGGCTTTGGCGGTCTCATATACGTCGGCCCCGATGACCTCCGCGGCGCGTCCTTCGGTGATGTTCTCGTCGTGACCCGTCACGGCTTTGGTCGCCGGCGTAAGGATCGGTTGCGGAAGGCGATCGGACTCGTTCAGCCCCGCGGGCAACATGTGGCCGCATACCTCACCGCTCGTGCGGTAGTCCTTCCACCCCGACCCGGACAGATAGCCCCGCACCACGAACTCGATCGGCAGTGGCTCCGCGCGCCGGCACAGCGTGGCGCGTCCCGCGAGGTCGTCGATGCCGACATCCGGAAGATCGCTCTCTTTCACCGATAGCAGGTGGTTAGGACAGACCGACTCGGTGAGCTTGAACCAGTGGTGGGACAGCCCGGTAAGCACCTTTCCTTTGTCCGGGATGTCCTGCGAGAGCACCACGTCGTAGGCGCTGATCCGATCCGACGCCACGAGAAGGAGCTGATCGTCTCCTACTTCGAAGAGCTCTCGCACCTTGCCTGAACCCACATGACGGGTGGTAGACATCTATAGCGCCTCCAAACGGTCGAAGATCGTGACTGCGTTCTGAACGTAACGGGCGTGATCGAAGCACTGCTCTATCTCGTCGGGATCGAGATGCTCGGTGACGTCGGGGTCGGACTTGAGCAGCTCTTTGAGGTCTCTGCCCTCGTCCCATGCGGTCATCGCGTTCCGCTGCACGAGTGCATAGGCCTGCTCCCGCTGGAGCGTTCCTTTCGACAGCAGCGCGGTGAGAACTGTCTGCGAGTGCACCAAGCCGTGTGATGCCTCGAGGTTGGACAACATGCGGGGCGCGTCCACCACGAGTCCCTCGATCACCCATCTCATCTTTTCGATCATGTAGTCGAGCAAGATGCAGGCGTCGCCCAGCGTGATCCGCTCCACCGACGAGTGCGAGATGTCGCGCTCGTGCCACAAGGCCACGTTCTCGAACCCCGTCTGCGCGTATGCCCTGAGCAACCGGGCCAACCCGCAGATACGTTCGCAGATGATCGGGTTGCGCTTGTGAGGCATCGCCGAAGAGCCCTTCTGGCCTGGAGCGAACGGCTCTTGTGCTTCGCGCACCTCGGTGCGTTGAAGGTGGCGGATCTCTTGGGCGAAGCGCTCGAGCGACGCACCGACGATCGCGATCGTGGACAGCAGCTCGGCATGTCGATCTCGTGCGGTGACCTGTGTCGCGGCGTCTTCGATGCCCAGCCCGAGCCGCTCACAGATGTAGCTCTCCACCTCTGGGCTCAGCTGTGAGTACGTGCCGACGGCGCCTGAAACCTTGCCGACCGCGACCGAATCGCGAGCTCGACGCAGCCGGTCGCGGTCGCGCGACAACTCGAACACCCAGCCTGCCAGCTTGGCCCCGAAGGTCGTCGGCTCCGCGTGGACGCCGTGCGTCCTGCCTGCCATCAGGGTGTCACGATGCTCGAGGGCCTTGCGCCGGATGGTCTCGGTGAGCCGCCCGATGCCCTCCAGCAACAGGTCACCCGCATCCCGCAGGGCCACCGCGGTGGCCGTGTCGAGCACGTCCGACGACGTCATCCCATAGTGGATGTGACGCCCGGCCGGACCAACGTTCTCGCGTACGTTCTCGACGAAGGCGACAACGTCGTGATGCCGGGTGGCTTCGATCTCCGCGATGCGATCCACATCGAACGCGGCTCCCTGTTTGATCTCGCTCAGATCGTCGACCTCGACCTCGCCCAATCGCACCCGCGCCTCGACCGCGAGGATCTCGATCTCCAACCATCTAGAGAATTTCGCCCGTTCCGAGAAGATGCCGGACATCTCCTCGCGGCTGTAGCGGGGGATCACGAAGCCATCCTAGTGACCGGTTCGGCCTGAGCCAGAAGGCTCGTGACCGTGTCTTCCACCAGTTGCTGGACCTCGGCGTCCAGAGCGGAACCGGTAGAGACCGCTCGCCGGACCGCGGCCTGGGGGACGTCGAGCAGGGCGAACCGCGCGCGGGCCACCGAGACGCCCGGCAGACGTCGAGCAAAGGTGCGGACGGTATCGGTGATGTCGTTGCCGAGGCGGGTCGCCCGGCGGGCCAGCTCGGTCGGCCATTCGCTGCCGGTGACCTCGGACCTGGAGTTCAGCAGGAAGAAGGCGGCCTCGCCGGGCCGGCGACGCGCCCAGTCGAGGGTGTAAGCGGCCGCGCCGAGCGCGCCGTGGCGCGGATCGGGAGCAGCCAACGAGGCGGCGAGGTGGGAATGGAAACCCTCACCCGAACGGAGCCAGGCCGACGCCACCAATGAGTCGCGCGAGGGGAAGCGGTGATAGATGGACCCGCTCGGCGCCCCGATCACGTCCGCCACCATCGCTATGGACAGGGCCGAAACCGGGCTGCGTCTCAAGACGTGGATCACGGCGTCGAGGATCTGCTCGCTGGAGTACTTCGGGGGCCGGGGCACGATTAGAGGCTAGCCTCCGAAACCGTTATAGAGACGGATCTCGCTTTGAGAATCTCCGGGGCCCCCGCCGGATGGTGGTCGGCCCGGCGCCGCCGCCGAGCTCTGGGCCCGGCGCCGCCCCGACCCTCCCTCCAAACCGTTCTGAGTCACTCAGGCCAAGGGCACGGTCGTCGGCGCCTCCTTGCAGGTCCCGAGGGGTTACCTCACCCGGCCCCCTACAGCTTCAGGCCCTCGGACAGCTCCTTCTTGTAGTCCCGGAGCTTCGTGCGCAGACCCTCGTCCCCGGTCGCGAGGATCTGGGCCGCAAGCACGGCCGCATTCTTGGATCCACCGATGGCGACGGTTGCAACAGGAACCCCGGGCGGCATCTGGACGCAGGAATACAAGGCGTCGGCTCCGGCGAGGCCCTCTTGATACAGAGGCACGCCGATAACGGGGAGCGTCGTGTGCGCGGCAACCACGCCGGGAAGGTGGGCGGCGAGTCCCGCGCCGGCTATCAGAACGCGCAACCCGCGCTCTTCGGCCGAACGCGCGTATTCGCTCACGCGCTCGGGCTTGCGGTGCGCCGACATGACCTCGCTCTCGTAGTCGATGCCGAAGCGCTCCAGGACGGCATGCGCCTTGTCCATGACCGGTCGATCGGAGTCGCTTCCCATCACGATGCCAACCAGGGGGTTCATGACTCGCTCCCTTCTATGCGCTCGGCCCTCAAGCCGATGTCGGTCCGTGCGTACTTGCCTTCGAAGTCGATCGCGGCGGCGCCTTGGTACGCCCGGGCGCGGGCGCCGCCGAATGAATCGGCTGTTGCACTGACCGCGAGGACACGACCTCCCGCGGTCTCGATCTTGCCGTTGGTCTCCCTGGTCCCGGAATGGAACACCGCGACCCCCGGGATCCTCCCGGCGGCCTCCAGACCTGTTATCTCATGGCCGCTCGCGTAAGGACCCGGATAGCCCCGCGAACAGAGCACCACCGTCACGCAGACCTCGTTGCTCCAGCGCAGCTCTGTCCCTCGAAGCTGACCCGTTGCGGTCGCGAGTGCGGCCTCGCCGAGATCGCTTGAAAGGCGGGGGATCAAAGCCTGAGTCTCCGGATCGCCGAAGCGGGCGTTGAACTCGACCACTTTGACGCCCTTGCCGGTGAGCGCTAGGCCGGCGTATATCGCTCCCACGAACGGCGCTCCTTCGGCCGCCGTCTGGCGGACCATGGGCTCGATGACCTCGTCCACGATCCGGGCGGCGAGGTCGGGTGGGCACGAGGGCACCGGGCTATAGGAGCCCATCCCTCCGGTGTTGGCGCCTTCATCTCCATCACGAGCCCTCTTGTAGTCCTGAGCAGGTTCGCAGGCAGCGACGTCGATGCCGTCACACAAGGCGATCAACGACACCTCTTCACCGTCGAGGAATTCCTCGATCACGATGCTCGATCCCGCTACGCCGAATCTGTTTTCTACGAGACGTTCGTTCACGGCCGCGATGGCTGCGTCCCGTTCGCTCGTCACCACTACGCCCTTCCCCCCCGCGAGGCCGTCGGCCTTTATCACGTAGGGGGGGCCGAGCTCGTCCAGATAGGTAACTGCGGCGCCTGCATCGGTGAAGGATCTCCACGCCGCCGTAGAGATGCCGGCGCGTTCCATCAAGGACTTCGCGTGCGCCTTGGAACCCTCGATCTTCGCCGCCGACGCATCGGGGCCGAACACCGGAATGCCGGCTTCTCGCAGCGCGTCGGCCACGCCGGCTACCAGCGGCGCCTCCGGCCCCACCATCACCAACCCGGCGCCGATACGCCGCGCCAGCTCCACTACCGCGGCGGGTTCTTCGAGGGCTACGTCGACCAGATCGGCCACTCGAGCAATCCCGGGATTACCCGGGGCCGCGACGACGTCATCGATGCAGGTAGAGCGGGACAAGCCCCATGCCAGAGCGCTCTCCCTGCCCCCGGAGCCGAGCAGCAGAGCTCTCACAGCGATCCGCTACCCGCCATGTCTACGATCTCGTCGCGGCCCGGTCCCACCGAGGCCCACGACACCGGAGCGCCCACCAACCCCTGGATCGCGTCGAGGTAAGACCGGGCCTCCGCGGGAAGCTCGTCGGGCTTTCGGGCCTCCGAGAGGTCCTGTGACCATCCCGGCAACTCTTCGTAGATCGGCTTGCACTTGTTGAAGATGGTTTGGTTGGGCGGGAAGTGCTCGAAGCGCTCTCCCTCGTACTCGTACGCGACGCAGACCTTGATCGGGTCGAACTGGGAAAGCACGTCCAGCTTGGTGACGACCAGCTCCGTCAGGGTGTTGAGGCGGGCCGCGTAGCGTCCCGCGACCGCGTCGAACCAACCGCATCTGCGCTTGCGGCCGGTGGTGGTGCCGTACTCGGCTCCGGCTTCGACGAGGATCTCGGCGTCGGCCGGATCTGCCTCGGATGGGAACGGACCCGAACCCACGCGGGTGCAATACGCCTTTGATATCCCGATGATGCGCGTGATGTCTCGGGGGCCTACCCCCGCGCCGGCGCAGGCTCCGCCTGAGATCGGGTTCGACGATGTGACGAACGGATAGGTGCCGTGGTCGAGGTCGAGCAGCGTGGCTTGCGCGCCCTCGAACATCACGCTCTTGCCCGCATCGAGCGCGTCCTGGATCACGGGATCCGTGTCGGTGATGTGCGGAGCCAGCCGCTGTGCGAACGCCAGATACTGCTCTTCGATCTCCTTCTGCGGGATGGGCAGTCGCCCGTAGACGCGCGTGAGGATGAGGTTCTTCTCCTTGAGAGCCACTTCGAGCTTCGCGGAGAAGATCTTCGGATCGAGAAGGTCCTGCACCCGCAGGCCTACACGTGTTGCCTTGTCGGCGTAGGCCGGGCCGATGCCTCGCTTGGTGGTGCCGAGGCGGTTCTTGCCGAGACGGCGTTCCGTGACCCGGTCGAGCTCGAGGTGATACGGCATGATCAGGTGGGCGTTGCCGGAGAGCAGCAGCTTGCTCGTGTCGACCCCGCGTTCCCCGAGCGCATCGAGCTCCTCGATCAGGACCTGGGGATCGACGACGACGCCCGGCCCGATCACGGGGACGCAGTGCGGATAGAGGATCCCGGTGGGCACGAGGTGCAGGGCGTAGCGCTCGCCCTCGACGACGATCGTGTGCCCCGCGTTGTTGCCGCCTTGATACCGCACGACCACATCGGTGTGCTCGGCCAGCAGGTCGGTGACCTTGCCCTTGCCCTCGTCACCCCACTGGGTGCCGACCAGGGCTACTCCGGGCATGGAAGACGGGCCCCCGCGGGACCTATCGCTCGATCCGGAACTTGATGCGGACGTGGGTCAGGTACTCGCTGATCCGACCGTCGCTGACGTTGCAGGCGGTGTCCAGGACCTCCATGCCGGTGATGCCCCGGATCGTGCGCGAGGCCTCGGTCAGCGCCTGGACGGCGGCGTCTTTCCAGGATTCGGAAGACACGCCTACCAGGTCGATCGTCTTGATCACCGCCACGGTCCGCCCCTCCTTGTGGGAATGCCTCGCGCGCGGCGATTGTACTGAGAGGTTCCGAGCCGAACCCGGAACGACGAGGGCAGGAGCCGGGGGGGCCTAAACAGGGGCCGGGCAGGCGCCGATGTACCTTTTCGGGTAAGGGTAGTGCAGGATGTCTACCGTCGTTGCTGATGGGGAAGCGAGGAAGCCGATGGACGCAGATCTGTTCCAGCTCGGAGTTCTCATCCTGCTGGCTCTCACGCTCGCGGCTTTGGTGGGGCTGCTGGCGACGGTGAGCGCGATCCGCACGACGCTCGAACGCAGTACGGCCTCGGGGGAGCATCCTTTGCTCACCGCTTCGGGCGAAACCGGCGACACGGCCGTGGCCGCTGGCGGGGACGCCACCGGGGCCCAGGGGACGACCCCCGCCGGGGTGCAGCCACAGGCCGCCCAGGTCGAGCCCACTAGCGCGGTTCTTTCGAGCCAGGGTTCTGGGGGCCGAGCCGACACGATCCGCACCGTGCTCGAGCAACACGGGCTCGAGCAACACAGTCTGGCCGACACCGAGAGAGGCGCAGCCGCGCCCACCACCACGTCCGCGACGACGCCCGGCCCGGGTGACCCGGTAGAGGTCGATAGCGCCTTCGCCGCTCACGCCGACGATCCCCAAGAGGAGCCTTTCCAGAGGGACGGTCGCTGGTGGTTCCGCAGAGGTGGGGAGCTCCTCCTCTACAACGAGGCCACCGGCCAGTGGGAGCAGGCGCCCTCCGACTCCCCGGTGGGAGCAGCATCCGTTCCCGCGGCGGCGGCCGAGGGAGCGGGCACGGCGGGGGCCTCCGCCCAGGGGACCACAGCCACCGCGGTATCCGAGTCGCCGGAGCCCGAGGCCACCTTCTGGAAGTGCCCGACCTGCGGAGCCGTGAACGGTTCCACGGCGACCAGTTGCCGCATGTGCTTCGCAGGGCGCCCGTAGGTCTTACGGCAGCGCTCTTACATCGTCTTTCGCCGCACGGCGCAGGAAAGAACCCAAGATCGGAAGCATCGGGTTCCGGCCTAACGCGGCGCCCGCCATGAACCCGAACCACACCACCGCGCCGATAAGGAACACGATGCGCGTCAGCGATGGCGGGCCGGCGGACGCGGCATAAAGGGCCACCGGCCACACCAGACCAAGAGCTATCGCTTGAAGACCGTGGAAGCGGACGCGGGCATCTCGCCCGAGCAGGAACGCGAGGACGCCTGATACCGGCAACAACAGATAGGCGACGGCGCTCATCGAGTCATCGTACGTAGTGTCGTGAGAGATCTGCCTCGATGGGCATGATGGGGCGATGAGCAACCGTCTGGCGCGCGAAACGAGCCCCTACCTGTTGCAGCATCGAGACAACCCGGTCGATTGGTATCCCTGGGGCGACGAGGCTCTCGGGCGTGCGCGCCTGGAGGACAAGGCCATCCTGCTCTCGATCGGATATGCCGCCTGTCACTGGTGTCACGTGATGGAGCGGGAATCCTTCGAAGACGAGGCAACCGCGGCCGTCATGAACGAGCACTTCGTTTGCATCAAGGTCGACCGTGAGGAGCGGCCGGATATCGACGCGATCTATATGGATGCGGTTCAGGCTATGGCCGGACAGGGCGGCTGGCCCATGACCGTCTTCCTCACCCCGGACGGGAAGCCCTTCTACGGGGGCACCTATTTCCCGCCCCAGGATCGTCACGGCCTTCCCTCGTTCACCCGTGTCTTGGAAGCGATCGCCGAAGCCTGGCGGGAGCGCCGTTCAGATGTGGAGCTTCAAGGCAGCCAGCTGATCCAACACATGGATCCTCTCGGTCGTCTGCGCGCGACCCACGACACCGTGGAGCCTTCTCTGCTGGAAGGGGCGCTTGACGGCCTCCGTTCCTCTTTCGACCCCGAGTGGGGCGGGTTCGGGCGAGCTCCCAAGTTCCCGCAGCCGATGACGATCGACCTCCTCATGCGCCTTGGAAGGCGCGGACGGAAGGAGGCTGCACCCATGGTCCAGCGCACGCTCGATGCGATGGCCGACGGCGGGATGTTCGACCAACTTCGTGGTGGATTCGCTCGTTACTCGGTCGACAGGTATTGGCTGGTGCCCCACTTCGAGAAGATGCTCTACGACAACGCCCAGCTCCTGAGAACGTATGCGCGCTCCTACCAGGTGACGGGCAACGAGCGGCACCGTGACGTCGCGCGCGCCACGGCGGCATGGATGCTCGAGGAGATGACCGATCCCGCCGGCGGGTTCTGGTCGTCTCTCGACGCTGATTCCGAGGGTGAAGAGGGCAAGTTCTACGTCTGGTCGCTGGACGAGGTGCGAGAGGTGACGGGCGAGGACTTCGACGCCGCGGTGGCGCACTGGGGTTTCACCGAACACGGCAACTTCGAAGGCCACAACATCCCGGTCTACCGAGGCGAGGCCAGCGACCCCGATGCCATAGCACGAGCCCGTGAGGCCTTGCTGCAACGGCGGGCCGGGCGCGTGCGTCCCGGAACAGACGACAAGGTCTTGGCCGCCTGGAACGGTCTGGCGGCTTCTGCCCTGGCCGAGGCTGGAGCGATCTTGGAGGAACCGGAGTGGGTCGAGGCGGCAAGTCGGGCCATGAGCTTCGTCTTCGACGCGCTCGTCGTCGACGGGCGGCTGATGCGCTCATACCGCGACGGGACCGTGAACCACCTCGGATTCTCGGAGGACTACGCCTTCGTCTTGGAAGCTTGCCTGTCTCTTTACCAGGCGACTTTCGTCGATGGCTGGCTGGAACGCGCCAAGTGGGCTGCCGACGAGGCGATCCGCTTGTTCTACGACCCGGTTGCAGGGGGATTCTTCACCACCGGATCGGACGCGGAACAACTGGTCACCCGGGCCAAGGATCTGGTCGACAACGCGGTGCCCGCGGCGAACTCGGTAGTGGCGCTGGAACTGCAGCGGCTGGCCCTCTTGCTCGGTGACTCTAGCTACGAAGACAAGGCCGCCGGGGTGATGCGTTTGATGCACGAGCCGATGTCGCGGTCGCCATTGGGCTTCGCCCACTTGCTTTGTGCCGTGGACTTCTACACGGGCGATCCCGTGGAGATCGTGCTGGTCGGCGACCCGGGCGAGGCCGACACCCGATCCCTGGTCGAGGTCGTTCGGACGACGTACGTCCCCAACAGCGTCCTGGTGGTGACCGAGGACGAACGCGCCGAACCACCGCTATTGCAAGGCAAGGTGCGCGATGGGGGCCGGGCGACTGCCTACGTTTGTCACCGGGGAAGCTGCCGGGCGCCGGTCACTGATCCGCAGGCGCTCGCAGCACAGTTGGGCTAGGCGATGGGCGGCATCCGCATAAACCGGTCGGTGACCATCCCGGAGCACGAAGTGGAGTATCGCTTCAGCGCGTCGGGGGGGCCGGGCGGACAGCATGCGAACAAGGCGGCCACCCGTGCCGAGTTGGTCTGGAACGTCTCTAGCTCAGAAGCCCTGGGCCCCCGGCAACGCCAGCGGGTCCTGGGGTCGCTCAGACATCGCATCGACTCCGCCGGAAACCTTCGCCTCGCGAGCGACCGTCAACGCTCTCAGATGCAGAATCGGAACGACGTCACCGAGCGATTCAGAACACTCGTGCGCGACGCGCTCGTGCCTCCGAAGCCGCGGGTGGACACGAAGCCGACCAGAGCTTCCAAAGAGCGCCGGCTCACGGAGAAGAGGAAGAGGAGCGACACGAAACAGAGGCGAAAGGTGCGCTTCGACGACTTCTGATCCTCACGGGGCCAGAGCCAGCAATGAGGTAGCGACATGGTCCCAGGACCATCGCTCGCGTGCCAGACGCACTGCAGACCGCTCGAAGGAACTCCGTTGGTCCAATTCGATCTCCAGAACCCGGTCGATGGCAGCCGCCAGAGACACGATGGGATCACCGGGGTCGAAGGTCAGGCTTCCCGGACGTCCTATGGCTCGTTCGATGGCCGCGCCGGCTTCGCCGATCCCTGAGTGCGCCGGCACTACCGGCAAGACTCCGCAGGCCGCTGCCTCCGCCGCCACCATGCCGAAAGCTTCCGGCACGATCGAGGGAACGGCCAGGACGTCAAAGGTCGGAAGCAGCCGGGACAATGGCCCGTGCTCGAGGCGGCCGGTGAAGGAGATGCTGAGCTTCCGGCCCTCCTCCAGATAATGAGGCGGCGGCTCCGCCAGAAAGTCCGACAGGTGCCTGAGGACGACCCCATCCCCGCGGGCGGCGATGGATCGCATGGCAGCGAGATCGCCTGAGGCAAGGGCCTCGGCCAGTCCTCGCAGCTCCGACTCGATGCCCCCATAACCAACGATGACGGCTTTCTCGACCTCGCTGGTAAGAGGCAGAGACGCGATGAAGTGATGGACGCCCTTGGAGGCGATCAACTTGCCGACGAAGCCTGCCGTTCGCGTGTTCCGGACGCGCTCGACCGGCCGAAAGGTTTCGATATCGCAGCCGGGATTGACAACGACCGCCTTGTGCTCCCACCCCGGCACGTACGACGACGCCTCCCGGATCATGTATCTGCTCCCACCGACCACCGCGGATGCGGCGGCCAAACCCTCGGAGGCGTACCGCAGGTACCGCTCTTGCTTCTTGACCGCGTACTCCAGCGCGCTTCCGTGAAGGTTCGCGATGAAGCGAGCATGGGCGGCTTCGCACGCCAGCTTTCCGATGTAGGGACCCATCACCTCGTGACCCGTGAGGATCAGGTCGGGCTCGAAAGAGCGGATGCTCGCAGCCAGCGCGGTCACGTTCCGCCGCGTGTAATCGCGCAACTCCTCCTCTGATAGATCGACGAAGAGTTTCGCCTCGAAGCCCTCATAGGCGTCGTAGACGTAGAGCGGCAGGACACGTCCGATGTCGGGGCGGATCAGGCGACAGCGACCCGCTGCCGGTGCGGCCCGCACGGACCGCCCGTCGACTTCATCTATGAAACCCAGAGTTTCGGGGTGCTGCTCCTGGCACATCACCACGACGTCGTGGCCGGCTTGCCTCCAGCTCCGCGCGATGTTGGCCGTATAGACGTTCGATCCTGACCCTGAGAGGAGGTAGCCGTGCCACATCAAGATCCTCATCCGCAGAACCTATTGCGCGACCTAGACTTCGCCGGTGCTGTTCGACCGAGCCCTGAGAGCGACGTTCCGTAACTTCTCGACGCTGTTCCTGGTCGTCTTCTTGGTCCTCGCCCCGATCCATCTCGTCTACGGACTCGTCTTCCAGGACGTGCTGGCGTTGCAGGAGCTTCACCCGGCGATAGCGGAGTTCCCTCGCAACAGGCAGGTACGCGGGATCGGGATCGACGACGTGGCCCGAGCGAGGATCTGGTTCTGGATCGTGGTCGGGATCGATCTCGCGCTCGTACCGCTATTCACCAGGGTCTGCGGGCGGGTGCTGGCGAGCGATGCCGGGGGGCAGGTGCCCACCGCGGTCGGCGCATGGAGGTCGATCCGAAGCCCCGGTCCGGACCTCGATGTCAGAGGGGGCAGCTTCCTGGGAACGATCGGCGCGGGGCTGCTCCTCGCCCTGGCGGTGGCCGGTCTGACCGAAGCCTTGTTGCTCGTGCTCGCGGACCTGCTTCCGGACGCGCTGGCTTTCGGTGCCATCGCCCTCGCGCAAGCCGTCGGCAAATCGGCCGGTATCCCATTCTTGGCGGTCTCGCTTCTGTACGCCATGAGCGCGCGCAGCAAAATCCCCGCGGCGGGGCTTCCCGAGCTCTATTAGCAGGCGGTCAGGAGATCCCCTTGAAGAGGTCGTCTTCAGGGACGTCTCTGTCAACGTGAGCAGCCGCCAACGTGTAGTCCTCCCACGGGTAGATGCGTCGCTGAAGCTCGTCGGGTATGGCAAACCAGAAGCTGTCGGGATCGATCTGGGTGGCGTGTGCCAGGAGGGCTTTGGAGCGCAGCTCGACGAAGTCGGTGACATCGATCTGAGTGGTGATCTCGGGGTCTTCGAAGCCCATCTCGTCCCAGTTCTCCAGCCAGCCCGCGTACGGATGCTCTATGCCTTCCGCGTCGGCCGCAGCGGCGAGCTTCTGCATCCTTTGTTTGCTGAAAGTAGCGAAGTAGTAGAGCTTTGATGGCGCCCACGGCGGGCCCGCATCCGGGAACCTGTCAGGGTCCCCCGCGTCGAAGAAGGCGCGGGTCCCCCACTCATGAACCTTGACGTGGTCGGGATGCTCGTAGCCACGGGACTCGTCGTAGGCGAGCACGACCTGGGGTTTCTCTTTCCGGATGATCTCCACCAGCTTCCCCACCGCCTCTTCGGCATCCGCGTTACAGAAGGCGCGGGGGTGCTTGTTCCCGGGGCTCTCAGGCATCCCGGAATCGCGATACCCAAGATGGTAGATCTGAGTGACACCGAGGAGGTCGCAAGCCGTCGCCAACTCGGCCTCGCGCAGCTCCGGCATGCGCTCTTTGATCCCGGGCTTGTCCATGCGCGGGTTGAGGATGTCACCCTCTTCGCCTCTGGTTGCGCACACCAGCGCGACCCGAACACCTTCTTTCGCGTACCGAGCCATCGTTCCGGAGCCCTTGGAAGATTCATCGTCCGGATGCGCATGGATCGCGAGCAGGCATCGGTCTTTCACGCTTGTAGGCTACCGTCGCATGTCTTCCGGTGACTATTTCGAGCGCGCACGCGCCGTCTCAGCCTCCGTCCTGTTCGCGGCAGCGGCCGCAGCGATCATCGGCTCCGTCCTCGACTGGGTCGTCGTGGCCCAGACCCCTCCGGACGTCCCGGCGGACCAACTGGATCGCCTTCCGCCGTTCACCGGGATCGAGCTGGGAGACGGCTGGTACGTCATCGGCGCGGCGATCGTCGTCTTGATCTCGGCCTTCCTGATCGTCATGAAGGGTCGCTATGCGTGGCTCGCCTTCCTCGGATGTGTCGTCATCGGTGGCATCGCGATCTCCGACTACCGCAACGTCGGCGAGCTCCATCTCCAACTGGAGGCGATCGGTCGCGATCCGAGGCCGGGGGTGGGCCTCACTCTGGTCGCGGCCGCAGGTCTGGTCGGACTGATAGCCGCGGTGGGGTCCATCGCGGCATCGCCTTCGAACCGGGACGCAGACTAGAGACGTTCGACCGGATACCCCTCGGCCTGGAGACGTTGTGAGATCTCCGCTATGTGGGGCTGACCCTTCGTCTCCAACTGGAAGGCCACCGCGACCTCGCCCACGTGCATCGCCACGCCCTCACGGTGGTGCTCGACGCCTACGACGTTGCCGCCCAGGTCCGCGATGAGCCCAAGCAGGCGAGCGAGCTCGCCGGGACTGTCCGCGATCTTGGTCTGGAAGGCGAAGTAACGGCCCGAAACGCTCATGCCGAAGCGGATGACGCCCAAGAGGAGGAGAGGATCGATGTTGCCGCCGGACAACACCACGGCCACGGGGGGCTGCAGTTGCACGGCATCCTGCAGGACCGCCGCGACCCCAGCCGCCCCGGCCGGCTCGAGCACGAGCTTCATCCGCTCGGCGGTGAACACCAGCGCCTCCGCGATGGCCTCGTCGCTGACGGTCACTACCTCATCCACCAGGCGAGAGATATGAGCCAGGGTCAGATCCCCCGGTTGATTGGCCGCGATGCCATCCGCGATCGTCGACATCGTGTGGAGAGACACCGGGTGTCCCGCCGCCAACGAGGGAGGGAACGCGGCCGCACCCGCTGCTTGAACACCTATCAACCGGATCGACGGGTTGAGCGCCTTCAAGGCAGCAGCTGCTCCCGCCATCAATCCCCCGCCGCCGACGGGAATGACGACGGTTCTGACCTCCGGAAGCTGCTCGGATATCTCGCACCCGATCGTTCCTTGACCGGCGATCACGTGAGGGTGGTCGAACGGATGCACGAAGACCGCGCCGGTCTCTTCAGCACGTTGTGTGGCCGCCGTCAGAGCAGCACCGAAGTCCTTGCCCGTGAGGACGACTTCGGCGCCGTAACGCCGGGTGGCCTCTACCTTCGGCAGCGACGCGGCCGATGGCATGAAAACGGTAGCCGGGGTGCCCGACAACGCCGCCGCCAACGCCACACCCTGAGCGTGATTACCCGCGCTGGCGGCCACCACCCCGGCCGAGCACTGCTCGGCCGACAGCCTGCTGATGCGGTTGTAGGCCCCCCGGATCTTGAACGATCCGGTCCGCTGCAGGTTCTCGCACTTGATGAAGACCGGCCCCCCGACGTGCTCGGATAGAGCTCTAGAGCGATCGAGGGGGGTTCGGACTGCTACGCCCTCGAGACGCCTCCGCGCGTCCTCGATCTCGGCTAAGCCGACCAAGGTCTGGGTGGTCACCGCCGTATCGTGCCACGTACGCGACCATTGACAACCATGACTACTACCTGGTCCCCCGAAACCTGGCGCGAACACGAGACCGCGCAGCAGCCCGACTGGCCGGATCCGATCCAGCTACAGGAGACGGTCGAGCACCTTCGGGCGCTGCCGCCCCTCGTCTTCGCGGGCGAGGCCAGGAGACTCCAGTCCTCTTTGGCGAAGGTCGCACGAGGCGAGGCGTTCGTTCTGCAAGCGGGTGACTGCGCCGAGTCCTTCGGCGATTTCTCAGCGGACGCGATCAGGGACAAGCTCAAGATCATCTTGCAGATGGCGGTGGTTCTTACCTATGCGTCTGGGCTTCCCGTCGTCAAGATCGGCCGTATAGCGGGGCAGTTCGCCAAACCTCGCAGCTCTCCGAACGAGACCATCGAGGCGCTGGAGCTTCCATCCTTCCGGGGTCACTCCGTCAACGACCTCGCATTCGACGAGAGGTCTCGCCGCGCGGATCCAACCCGCTTGATACGCGCTTACCACCAGTCCGCGTCGACCTTGAACCTGATCAGAGCTTTCACCAAAGGAGGCTTCGCCGATCTCAACCAGATCCATATGTGGAACCAGGAGTTTGTGGCCGCGAGCCGTCAGGGGCAGCGCTACGAAGCACTGGCGCGTCAGATCGACAGGGCCCTTCGTTTCATGGGGGCCTGTGGGGTCGACCTTTCGACCGACTCCAACCTGCACGAGGTCGATTTCTACACCTCTCACGAAGCCTTGATCCTGGGCTACGAGGAGGCGCTGACCAGACGAGACTCACTGTCGGGTGACTGGTACGACTGCTCCGCCCACCTGCTGTGGGTGGGCGAGCGCACCAGACAGCCCGACGGAGGCCATCTCGAGTTCCTGTCCGGCATAGCAAACCCGGTGGCCTGCAAGATCGGCCCTCGTGCCACCACGACCGAGGTCTTGTCGCTGTGCGACAAGTTGAACCCGGACAACGAAGCCGGCCGTCTCACGTTCATCAGTCGCATGGGGGCGGACGAGATCGAGGGAGCGCTTCCTCCTCTCGTTCGGGCCGTCCGCGACGGGGGCCGCGCCGTCACGTGGATCTGCGACCCGATGCACGGCAACACCTTCTCCACCCCTTCCGGATACAAGACACGGCGTTTCGACGACATCCTGCGAGAGATCAAAGGCTTCTTCGGGGTGCACGAAGGCGAAGGAACGGTGCCGGGGGGCGTCCACCTGGAGTTGACCCACGAAACCGTTACCGAGTGCCTCGGCGGTTCGGAAGAGGTGCTGGACAGCAATCTCGCCGAGCACTACGAGGCGCTGTGCGACCCACGCCTGAATGCACGACAGTCGGTGGATCTAGCTTTCCAGATAGGCGAGATGCTCCAGGGCTAGTCGCGAAGCTTGCGGATCTCTTTCAAGACCTCCTCGAACTCCGCGTGACGCCCGGACTTCTTCTTCGAATAGATGAGCTGAGCGTCGACCGTGACCTCGAATACCCCTCCGCGCGACGGGATCAACACGAGGTCGGAGATGTCGTGCTCGAACTCCTCCAAGACGCGTTCCGCCAGACCGACGGCTTTAGGCGCGTAGCCTCATTGAGCGCAATATTCGATGCTGATCCTCATGGGCACACCTTATGTCGTCTCCACACCTGCACCTGCGCGATGGGCCAGCAACAAGACGATCGGCGAAGGTGATCCGTCGACGACGAGTGAGACCTCGCCGCCGGGCGTCGAAACCCGCCGGCGCGCGCTCGGGATCATGACCTGAACGACCTATACTCCGCGTCGTTTCTGGACCGCATAGGTCAAGTGCCGCTGCTCGAAGGAGGGCTCAAGGTGCTGTTCGAGAAGATCCTGATGACGCTCTTGATCCTGGCCACGCTGGCCGCCTTCGCGTCCCGGTCCAGAGACCTGCTCGGCTACCTGCAGCTCGGCAAAGACGAGGACAGGAAGCCACGGGACTGGGGACGCAAGTTCAAAGACCAGCTCGTCGTGGTCTTCGGGCAGAGGAAGCTCCTGCAGTGGTCGATCCCGGGCATCATGCACTTCTTCATCTTCTGGGGATTCGTCATCTTGTTCACGACGATCATCGAGGCCTTCGGTGCCGTTTATCAGGAAGGCTTCCACCTCCCTCTGATCGGCCGGTGGGGGCCGCTCGGCGCGCTCCAGGACTTCTTCGTGATCGCCGTCCTCGCCAGCATCGCGGTGGCTTTCATCATCCGGAAGATCCAACGACCCGGCCGCTTCCGAGGTTCGCATGTGAAAGAGGCCGACTACATCTTGGTCGCCATCACCGGGATCATGATCACGATCTTGTTCACACGAGGTGCCGAGATATCCCTTGGTCACTTCCCTTACGACACGCGCTGGACGCCCGCATCTGATGCAACCGCGGCCCTGTTCGAAGGCTTCTCGCTGGCGACACGTGAGGCCCTCGACACGGTGTTCCTCTGGTGGCACTCGCTGATCATCCTGGCCTTCCTCGTCTACATCACCTACTCCAAGCATCTGCACATCATCACTGCGGGCTTCAACGTCCTGTTCACTTCCGAGCGTCCGAAAGGCGCTCTGAAGCCGATGTACATCGACATCGAGCAGATGTCGGAAGACGACCAGTTCGGAGCCGGCAAGATCACCGATCTCACCTGGAAGCAGATCCTCGACGGCATGACCTGTACGGAGTGCGGCCGTTGCCAATCACAATGTCCCGCCTGGAACACGGGCAAACCGTTGTCACCGAAGTTGTTGATCATGGACGAGCGCGACGCCCTGTTCGAGCACGGGCCCGCCCTGTTGAAGGCGAAGCGCAGCGGCGAAGAAGCGTTCCAGCAGCTGGTCGGTCAACTCGAGCCCCTGAATCCCGCCGTCGTCGAGGATGAGGTCATCTGGGATTGCACGACCTGTGGCGCGTGCGTGCAGGCATGTCCGGTCAACATCGAGCACATCGACCACATCATGGACATGCGGCGAAACCTGGTCATGGGGGAGTCTCGCTTCCCCAAGGAGATGCAGCCGGCTCTTCAGAACCTCGAGAACACGGGCAACCCGTGGGGTCAGCCACCTCAGGCGCGGCTCGAATGGATGAAGGGAACCGCCAAGCAAGAGGAACTGAAGATCCCGCACATCTCCGAGGCTCCGAACGCAGAGGTTCTCTTCTGGGTGGGCTGCGCCGGCGCGTTCGACGACCGCAACAAAAAGGTCGTCTACGACTTCGCGAAGCTGATGCAGATCGCCGGTGTCTCGTTCGCGGTCCTGGGTGCGGACGAAGCCTGCAACGGTGATCCCGCCCGTCGCATGGGGGCCGAATACGTCTATCAGATGCTTGCCGAGCAGAACATCCAGCTGCTCAAGGAGCACAAGGTCAAGAAGATCGTCACGACCTGTCCGCATTGCTTCAACACACTCTTCAACGAGTACCCGCAGTTCGGCGGCACGTTCGAGGTGGTTCACCACACCGAGTACCTCGCCGAGTTGGTGGACAAGGGACGGCTACGCCCTAAAGGCGAGATCCAGAAGAAGGTCACCTATCACGATCCCTGTTACAACGCGCGTCACAACGACCTGTGGAAAGGGGCTCGAGAGGTCATAGAGGCGATCCCCGGGACGGAGTACGAGGAGCTGCACCGTCACGGACACACCACCTTCTGCTGCGGCGCCGGCGGAGGACGGATGTGGATGGAAGAGCGGATGGGCAAGAAGATGAACATGGAGCGCACCGACGAAGCACTGGCTTCTGCGTCCGAAACCCTCGCGGTCGGCTGCCCGTTCTGCAACATCATGCTCGCCGACGGCGTCACCGAGCGTCACGCGGATTCCCAGATGCAGGTACGAGACGTGGCTCAACTACTGCTGCAATCGATCGAGTTCCATCCCGAATCCAGCGTCGCCCGCAACGGCAACGGCACCGAGGGGTACCCGGCAACGCAAGAGACCGATCAGATGACCGGACAAGCGATCGGCCCTGACGATCCCCAGACCACGGAGTGAATCCCGCTCCGGCCTATTTCAGCGCGTCTATATAGTCGCCCCATGATCCTGTCCGACCGCGATATCCGCGCCGCGATAGAGGCCGGAGAGATCGGAATCGAACCCTTCGATGCGGCAGACATCCAGCCGTCCTCTGTAGACCTCCACGTGGACCGGTTCTTCCGGACCTTCCACAACGCGCGGCATCCGTTCATCGATGTGAAGAAGCCGATGGAGGACTTGACCGAGATGTTCGAGGTAGAAGGCGAAGAGCCGTTCATCCTGCATCCGGGCGAGTTCGTACTCGGCTCGACGTCTGAATACGTGAAGCTTCCTGATCATCTGGTGGCCCGTCTGGAGGGGAAGTCCTCTTTGGGAAGGCTCGGTCTATTGATCCACTCGAGTTTGCCGGGCGACGAAGAGATCCTGTTCTTCGACGGGATGACGCTCGAGCAGCGGCCGATCGAAGAGATCGTGCGCAAGCGGCTCGAGGGAGACGTGGTCTCCTTCGACCCCGAGACCTTTCAGGTTGGCTACCACCACGTCACCGGGTGGCACGAGTCGGCTCCCGACCGGATCTTCGAGGTCCGGCTTGCATCCGGTCGCTCTGTGCGCCTGACCGGAGGCCACGACCTCTTCTCGTTGGACCGGGATGGGGAAATGGTGAAGTTGCGAGTGCATGAGCTTGCGCCCGGCACCCTGGTCGCTATCCCGGGTGCGATCCCCGACCCTCCGATCACCGACCACCGCTTGCAGCTTCTTACTCTTGTGCCCGAGGCTGAATATGGGCGCCTCATCTGTGGAGGGCCCGCGGTGGAAGCTGCTTTCCGTAACTCCCTCCCCGACATCACGACCTTGTTGGCGGATATCCGTATCGCACATCACCGGTACTACCGAAGGCGCCGGTGTCTTCCCCTGTCTGCCGCCCTACAGCTGCCGGGTTTTTCGCTCGGGCCAGAAGACTGGCTTGCGGTCAGGGGCGGCCGTCACCGCATGCCGGCGGTGCTCGACCTCAACGAGGACCTCGCCTGGCTGCTGGGCCTCTACGTGGCGGAAGGTTCTCGACGGGCGCGGCAGATCACTATCTCGAATACCAACCAGGGGGTCTTGGATCGGGCGCAGGCCACCCTCGCGACCCTCGGTCTGCCGGTGTACCGCGCTCCAAACGCGATCACATGCTGTTCGGATCTTCTTTCCAAGATCATCACTTGGCTCGGGTCGGGCGGACACGCGCGCGAGAAGAGGATCCCTCGTCAGACCCTGGGTTGGAGTACGCCTCTTCTCGAAGCCTTCCTTGAAGGCTTCATCGCGGGCGATGGTTCGATCGAGCAAACCCGCACCTGTCTCTGGTCCTCATCCCAGCGGTTGATCGAGGACCTGCTCTTGGTATCTATCCGGTTGGGCAAGCGAGCGGCTGCCTGCCGGCGCCGGACCAGACACGCGTGGCAGATCACCCTGCCGCACCGCGAGCACAAGTTGCTCACTCGGCTTCCACTTCCAGACCGCCTCCTGCTAGCCGCGCGGATCCAGAGTGGCTTCGATCAAAAGACCGGCGCGCGTGCCGCAGGCTTCAAGCACAACACGCAACTGAACAACATCGAACGAGGAGGCGCCTCGGCCGTCCAGATGAGAACGATCCGGCGGCTTCGCGACGCTTACTCGGCGGCAGAACCCACGACGACGCAGCGGCTAGATCGCTTGGTCGATGGGGACGTGCGCTGGGACTCTGTCGTCGAAGTGCGCGACTCTAGAAGGGTCGAGCCGGTATTCGATCTCGAGGTCCGTCCGTCGGGCCGACGGATAGAAAACTTCGTCGCGGGCCGCGGCGGCGTGTTCGTATCGAATACAGCCGGCTACGTGGATCCCGGCTTCGAAGGACACCTCACTCTGGAGCTGTCGAACGTAGCCAATCTTCCGATCACCATCTATCCCAACATGAAGATCGGGCAGATCAGCTTCTTCCAACTCACCTCGCCGGCGGACGCCCCATACGGGAGCGGTGCGCTCGGGTCGAAGTATCAGGGTCAGCGAGGCCCAACGCCTTCCCGTTTCCATGAGAACTTCAAGCACTGATGAGGCAGCGAGCCCTTCCTTGAGCATCGAGTCGATCCAGGAGACGTACTGGCCCGATGGGATCTGCTTCGGGTGCGGTCCGGCCAACGACAAAGGCCTCCACCTGCGAAGCTTCTCCGAGGGCGAGGTCCTCGTCGCGCGCTGGCAGCCGGAGGAGCACCATCAAGCCTTCCCTAACATCCTCAACGGGGGCATCATCGGGACCCTGCTCGATTGCCACTCGGCAGCTACCGGATGGTGGGGGCTCAGCGACGGCGGACAGAACCCGATCCCCAATCTGGTCACCGCGGAGTACACGATCAAGCTGCTACGGCCCACCCCGGTGGACGGCGCCCTCACGATCGTCGGGCAGCCCCTGGAGACCGCGGGGAGGCGGGTGCGGGTGGCCGCGCACATCGAGGCCGCAGGCGAGACCACCGCTAGATGCGAGGGAACCTTCGTGAGGCCGAGGGACCAGAGCTAACCGACCTATAATCCCTGCTCACCGCGGGTGTAGCTCAATGGTAGAGCTCTAGCTTCCCAAGCTAGTGACGGGAGTTCGATTCTCCTCACCCGCTCTGGATAGCAGGAGAAGATCGCGACCGACTGACGGGGAGAGCTGAAGCTCCGATATGTTCGAGAAGTCGGCCGCTTTCTATGACGCTCTTTACTCGTTCAAGGACTACGAGGCCGAAGCCGCCACGATCCACGAGCTGATCCAGCAGCATTGCCCCGGCGCCGCCACCTTGCTCGACGTCGCCTGCGGCACCGGCAAGCACCTCGAGCTGCTGCGGGCCCACTACGAGGTGGAGGGCCTGGATCTCGACGCCAACCTCCTCGAGGTCGCGCAGCGACGCAACCCCGGTGTCCCCCTCCATGCAGGCGACATGATCGACTTCGACCTGGGCCGCACCTTCGACGCGGTCATCTGCCTCTTCAGCAGCATCGCTTACGTCCAGAGCAGAGCCAACCTGGGGCGCGCCACCTGCTCTCTGGCGCGACATGTGGCCCCGGGCGGCGTGATGATGATCGAGCCGTGGTGGACACCGGGCGCGTTCGAGCCAGGTCACCTAGGTCTAACGGTGGTGGACGAACCGGACCTCAAGATCTGCCGGATGAACACGACCCGGCGTGAGGGAGGCCTTTCGCTCCTCGACTTCCACTACCTCGTCGGGACCTCCGATGGGATCGAGCACCTCACCGAGACGCACCGAGTGGGGCTCTTCACCGTGTCTGACCATCTAGACGCCATGAAAGCCGCCGGGATGGAGCCACAGGAGGGCGCGGACCTGACGGGTCGTGGATTGCACATCGCCCGCAAAGAGAACTAGACGGCCGCTCCGTCCGCCAACAGCCTCGGACCTGCATCACAGAGATCGAGAACCACGCAGTCGCTGCACCGCGGCACACGGGGTTTGCAGATGTTGCGCCCGTGGTCGATGAAAGCCACGTGGAGGTCGTAACGGATATCGGGCGGCACCTTGGGCGCGAGCTCGTCGTGCGTCCGTTCGGCCGAGGCGTTGTCGGCTACCCAGCCGAGTCGCCGCGCGACGCGGTGGACGTGGGTGTCGATCGGGAAGGCTGCTCGGCCCATGGAGAACACCAGCACGCACGCGGCGGTCTTGGGGCCGACGCCCGGCAGCTCACAGAGGTAGTCGGCGACCTCCTGATCACCCAGAGCTTGCAGACGATCCAGGGACAACGAACCCTCCCGCGCCTGGACCTCTTCGAGGATCTCCTTGATGCGTTTGGCCTTGACCTCCGCGATGCCTCCGGGACGGATCGCGTCGGCGATCTCCTCGGCGGGAGCCTCCGCCACAGCCGCCCACGAAGGAAAGCGGTCCTTGAGGCCGGCGAAGGCTCGGTCCCGGTTGATGTCCGAGGTGTGTTGGGACAGCACCGTCAGGATCAACTCGTCGATGATCGGCAGCGCCGGCTTCGCCTCGAAAGGGCCTTGTGCCTTCCGCAGCCGTCTCTGCACGGCTCGTATCCGGCGCGCGGTGGGAGCTTCGATCAGATGCCGGGGCCCTTCGCGATATTGGCGAACTTCGTGTACTGGTTCATGAACGCTAGTCGCACGATGCCGGTCGGTCCGTTGCGATGCTTGGCCACGATCAGCTCGGCCTCCCCTTTGTTCGGCGAATCCGGGTTGTAGACCTCGTCCCGATAGATGAACATCACCATGTCCGAATCTTGTTCTATCGAGCCCGACTCACGGAGGTCTCCGAGGAACGGGCGCTTGTCGGAGCGGTACTCGACACCGCGGTTCAGCTGCGAGGCACAGATGACGGGGATCGATAGTTCCTTCGCCAGGATCTTCAGGGAGCGGGAGATCTCCGACACCTCCTGCTGGCGGTTCTCGGACTTGCGCGGAGACTGCATGAGTTGCAGATAGTCGATGATCACGAGGCCGAGTCCGTGCTTGGCCTTCAGGCGCCTGCACTTGGCGCGCATCTCCATCAACGTGATGTTGGCGGAGTCGTCGATGAAGATCGGTGTCTCGGCCAGGCGACCCAGGGCGGACGAGAGGCGCGTCCAGTCCTGTTCCTGCAACGAGCCCTTGTTGAGACGTTGAGCATCGACGCGCGACTCCGATGCGAGGAACCTCTTGACGATCTCGTGACGGCTCATCTCGAGAGAGAAGATGACTACCGGGACGTTCTGCCGCATCGCGACGTTCAAGGCAAAGTCGTTCAGCAGGCTCGACTTCCCCATAGCCGGACGGGCAGCAACGATGATCAGGTTCGAGGGCTGGAAGCCCGAGGTCATCTCGTCGAGATCGGGGAAGCCCGAGCCCACACCGGTGACGCTCTCACCGCGTTCGTAGAGCGCCTCGATATCCAGCATCGACTGCGTGAGCAGCGGCCGGATCGGCTGGATGTCGTCGCGTAGCCGCCGGTCTCCGACCGAATAGATGATCTCTTCGGCAGAGTCGACCGCCTCGTCGACCGATTCGGGAAGAGAGAAACCGATCTCTTGGATCTCGTTGCCGGCCGCGATGAGACGTCGCAGAAGGGCGTGCTCTTCGACGATGCGGGCGTAGTGCTTGGCCGAGGACGCGGTCGGGTAGGCGTCGATGAGCCCGAGGATGTAGGGCCGGCCCCCGATGAAATCGAGCTTCCCTCGCCGCGCCAGTTCCTCCGCGACCGTGATGGCATCGGGGGCCTCACCGCGGGCGAAGAGGTCGTAGATCGCCTCGTAGATCGCGGTGTGGGCGGGCTTGTAGAAGTCGTCCGCCTCGACGATCTCAACGACGTTGGCGATGGCCTCTTTGGACTCGAGCATGGCGCCCAGAACCGACTGCTCGGCATCGATGTTGTGAGGCGGGATGCGATTTCCGACCTCCCGAGGTGGAGCCAGAGCCACAGGGCCTCCCTTTCACCTAATGACCGAACGCACGTTCGCCAATCTAGGCGCGCTCTACGACAGAAACGGGTCTATCGCGCTGCACCTGGGGAAGGTGGCGGGTGGGCCTCGCCAGCACCTGAGGAGAAGCTACGGGTTACCTGCGGTGGAGAACAAGAGCCACAGCCTGTTGGTTAGCCGTTAAGAACCGGGGAAGGGCTGGTTACTCCTCGTCCTCGTGAGCGATGACCTCCACGGTCACGAGAGCGTTGACCTCGGCGTGGAGATGAACCTCGACCTGATGCTGACCGAGACTCCGGATCGGGTCGTCGAGCCGGATGTTGTGTCGGTCGATCTTCTCTTCGAGCTGGTCCTCGATCGCACGCGCGACGTCGGACTTGGTGACCGAACCGAACAGCCGGCCCTCCTCGCCCGCGCGGGCGGAGATGTACACCGGAGAGGAACCGAGGTGCGAGACCTTGCCCGCCGCCGCCTTCTTCTCGCGCTCGTCGCGCTCGGCCCTCGCGCGCTGCATCAGGTCGGCCTGCTTGATGGAGCCGCGCGTCGCGACCATCGCCAGGCCCTGCGGCACGAGGAAGTTGCGCGCGTAGCCGTCGGCAACCGTGACTATGTCGCCTTTGCGGCCGAGCTTCTCTACGTCGTCGGAAAGGATGACCTTCATCTCAGTGCCCTTATCTCGATGTGTACGGAAGCAGCGCCATCTCGCGCGCGTTCTTGACCGCGGTGGCCACCAGTCTCTGGTGCTGGGAGCAGTTGCCCGTCACCCGCCGCGCCCGGATCTTGCCGCGGTCGCTCATGAACTTGCGCAGGAGCGCGATGTCCTTGTAATCGACGTAATCCTGCTGATCGGCGCAGAACTGGCAGTACTTCTTCTTGCCGCGCCTGACGACGGGGGCCTTCGAGCCCCTCCTGTCCCTGTCTCTGTCTCGCGCCACGCCTAGAAGCCTCCTTCGTCGTCGGCTGCGCCGCCTACGGGAGCCGGAGCCCCCCAGCTCGCGCCGCCAGCCGCGGGCTCGGCCGCCGGCGCTCCCCACGACGTCCCACCGGGAGAGGCCCCTTGTCCCCCGCCGAAGCCGCCGCCGGAGGAGCGCTGTGACTTCTGCACGCTCGCGGTGGCCCAGCGCAACGTCGGACCAACCTCATCGACCTGGATCTCGATGCGGGACCGCTTACCGCCGTCGTTGTCTTCCCACTTCTGCTCCTGGAGGCGACCGATCACCATCACGCGCGTCCCTTTCTGGAGGGACTCGGCCACGTTCTCGGCCATGTCGCGCCAGCAGCTGCAGCGGAAGAATCCGTCGTTGCGGTCCTCCCACTGGTCGCCCTTCTTCACCCGGCTGTTGACCGCGACGGTGAAGTTCACAACCGGCAAACCCGAGGGTGTGAATCGCAGCTCGGGGTCGTCCGTGACGTTTCCGACGATGGTGACACTGTTCTGCAGTCCTGCCATTTCGAAGCTCCTTACTTGCCGGCGTCGCCCGTTCCGGGGCGAACGATCTTTCCTCGGATGAACTCGTCGGAGATCTGCAAGGTCCGCTTCAGCTGTTCGATCGCGGGCTCGGGGGCCGAGAAGGTGGTCACGAAGTAATAGCCCTCGTGCTGATGGTCGATCTCGAAGGCGAAGCGACGTTTGCCCCACCTGTCGACGTTGGCAATCTTCCCGCCGTGGTCCCCGATGGCGGCGGTGAACCGCTCGACCGCCTTTTGGATGTCGCCTTCTTCGAGGCGTGCATCGACGATCACCATGGCTTCATAGCTGCGCATAACTCCTCCTCCGGGCTCGAGCCTCGTGGCTCCGAGGCCCTCCCGCGACGTGTGCGCCTCGAGGGCGGTCGTCGGGTCGGGCAGGGGACGGTGCAGCGGTTGTCGCTGCGCTTCGCTGGGGATGCTAGCACCTCCTTCCAACCCACTCTCCGTCCGATCCGGCTGCGAGCGGGGACTCCGCTCCGACGGCCCGCACATTAGAGAGACCCTGTGACAACTAGGCCGAGGCCGGCTTCTCCGCGAGGGGTCGGGGCGAAAGAGAGGATGGGCTCTCCGCAGATTCTTGCGGTTGAGGCTCCGGGCGCCGCGCCAGCAAGAACGCCACGAACAGCAGGACCAACAAACCGGCCCGGGCCCACACCCCGGCGATCATGAGCTTCTTGAAGAAAGTGAAGTCCTCGCCGCGGTAGAGGAAGTCGAAGAACCACCTGAACACGCCTATGTAGACGGCGAGGTCCACCACCGTGTACGCCACCCACCACGCCACGTTCACCGTGGTGAGCGCGAAGAACGGAAGGATCCACAGCGTGTACTGCGGGGAATGCACCTTGCTGAAGAGAAGGAACGCGGCCACCATGGCGGCGCCCACCTGCAGGAAGGGATACGTTCCGTCGCGGCCGGAACGGATCCAGCCGATGGCGAGGGCGGCCACGAACGCCGCCGCGGTGAGGCCGCCGGTGATCAGGTTCAGTGCATCCGCGTCGAGCGTCGAGAACCCGAGGTTCCATATCGAATCGAAGTTGCCGACGCGCAGGGAATGGAACCTGTAGGTCGCTATCCACCCGTCGAAGTTGATCAGCGCGAAGGGGAGATTGATCGCCGCCAGGGTTCCGGCCCCGCGACGGCGGTGACCATCGCCCGGCGCCAGCCCTCACTCGCGCGCCGCCGCGAGAACCAGCGGCGCCAGCAGGAAGATCGGATACAACTTGAACGCCCCCGCCGATGCCGAACAAGACCGCGGCCCCCACGTCACGGGTCGCGCCACCACAACCAGATACCTCCCACCGCGGCGGCGACCGCCAACAGGTCCCAGTTATGGAATGAATAGAGAACGAGGGCCGGAGCCGCCGCCCACATCAGAGCGCTGCCCGGTCATCCGGCCGAGGAGATAGGCCGTCACCATCCCGAACGGAACCAACAACATCGCGGTCACCCGGAGGTAGGAGTTGGAGTCGTCGACGAGAAGCCCACCGAGCCACATGAACAACCCGGTCAGCACCGGGTACTCGATCGCGCCCCCCGGTGAGCTCTTGATCCTGGAGCTTTCCATCGACGTAAGGAAACGTGTCGCTGTCGATCCCGCGGACGCCATAGAGCGCCTGGACGTCGTTGTAGCAGAGACGGGAGTACTGCCTGCCGTCCCATCCCTCGGGCGCGGTGCATTGCGCCTTCAGCAAGAATCCACCGAGCAACATCACGGCGCAGACGCCCAGAACCAAGCTCAGCCAGTCTCCCGGGTGTAACGAAGGACGCAGCTCCGCTACGGATCTCCCTCGTCACCTCGGGCGGTGGGTGAAGGTTCGACCGGAGGTGGCTCGGTGGGCTCCGGTGAAGGCTCCACCGTCGGCTCGGGCTCCACCGTCGGCTCCTCCGTCGGTTCCACCGGTTCGGGGGTCTCGGTCGGCTCTACCGGCTCCACGGGCTCTACCGGCTCCACGGGCTCGGGAGCCGTGGTGGAACAGGCGGGGCCTCGTTGATGACCTCGTCGGGAAGATCCAGGGCGTCGGGAAGTCCACGATCTCCATGTCGGCGGTGGCCTCGGACATGAAGTTCGCCCATATGACCGCAGGACTCACCGGCGAGCCCCCGCCCGTGACCTCGTAGCCGTGGACCGGCCGGCACAGGTTGGGGTCGTCGCAGTAACGCATCTCGGGCACGACATCGTCTTCGGTGCCCACCTTCTTGTCGGGGCCGGGAGCGAAGGGATGGCCCTCCCACCACCGTGGCCAACTGTGGGATGTATCCGGCGAACCAAGCGCTGTCGCGGAAGTTCTGCGTCGTGCCTGTCTTGCCTGCCACCGGCCGTCCGATATCGGCGACCGTCGCGGTTCCCGACTCGACCACGTGGGTCAACGTCTCGTTGAGGACGTCCGCAGAATTCTGTACAACGACCTGCTGGGGCTTGGGAGAGATCTCCTTCTCGCACTCGCCCTTGCGCTCCCGGTATTCCTTCACACAGTTCCCGAGCGAGTCCTCGATGTAGTTGATCGGCATCACGTCGGGCAGACGGCCACCCCGCGAGCCCGGCGCGCGCGCGCCATCTCCACGGGGGTGACGTCCAGGAGCCGCCGAGGAGGCCAGCGAGCAGAAGGCGTCGATCTCGCTGGCACCGAACTTGGGCTCGAAGCCGAACTCCTCGACGAGCTCGGCGACCTTTTCGGGGCCGATCTCCGCGATCAGCTGCGCGTAGACGGTATTGACCGAGTCCGTCGTTGCCGCATCCAGCGTCAGGGTCCCGTAGAGGCCTCCGCGAAGTTGGTGGGCTGGAACTGTTCGCCCGTGGTCGTGTCGGTGCAGGCGGGATCATCGATCGTCACCGGGCTCGCACCCGAGAAGGTCGAGCTGGAGAGATGCCCTCCTCGATGGCGGTGAGCAAGGTGAAGGGCTTGAACGAGGATCCGGGTTGCCGCCCCGGAAAGTCGGCGGCGTAGTTGAAACCGCGTGCTCTCTTGATGTTCTCGAAGTCCCGGCCCCCGACGAACGCGCGCACCTCACCTTTGGGGGTCATCGAGACTATGGCGGCCTCGGGGTCGTTCTTCTCCGTCAGTATCTCCGCGATCGCGCGCTCTGCTTGCTCCTGCATCTCGAGATCGAGCGTGGTGTGGATCTTGAAGCCCCGCGTATAGAGATCCTCTTTGTATTCCTTGTGAGGAACTCCTTGCGCAACCACTCCATGAAGTAGGCGGCCGTGGACTCCTTGGGATCCGATTCCGAGGCCCCCTTTAGCTTCACCCGCCCCCGCGACGCCATCTGCTCCCGGCGCTCGGTGATGAAGCCCTCATCGGCCATCAAGCCGAGCACACGGTCGCGACGGCCCTTGGCTGCCTCCGGGTCCCGGTCGGGCTGGTAGCTCTCGGGGGCCGGGATGATGCCGGCGAGATAGGCCGCCTCGCGCAGCGACAGCTGGTCTGCGTCCTTGTTGAAATAGACCTCGGCCGCTGCCTCGATCCCGTAGGCGCCGCGCCCGAGATAGATCGTGTTGAGGTAGAAGCCCAAGATCTCCTTCTTGGAGTACCGGCGCTCGAGCTTGATCGCCAGGATCGCCTCTTTGGCCTTGCGTGACACCGTTCGCGAGGGGTCCTGCAGGACCGCGTTCTTGACGTATTGCTGCGTGATCGTCGAGCCTCCCTGCGAGACCTCGCCACCGGCGACGTTGGCCCAGGCCGCTCTGGCGATCCCTCGCACGGAGACGCCGTTGTGCTCGTAGAACTGGCGGTCTTCGGCCGCGATGACGGCCTTGCCAATGAAGGGCTTCTTTTCCAGCAGCTCGTCGGTGTCGATCAGGAAGCGTTTGATCTCGTCGGAGTAGGTCCCGATCAGCTTGCCGTTGACGTCGAAGACCTCGGCGGACGAGGTGAGCTTGATGTCCTGGGGCAGGGGGATCGCGGCGAAGGCATAGGTCAGGACCAGGATCCCGGCCCCCACGAAGATGGCGCCGACGGGAAGAAGCCAGCCGTAGCGAAGGAGGAACCGCTGCAGCTTCGACTTCGGCTGCGGCTTCTTCTTGCGAACGCGTCTGCCCCCGCCCGTGGAGGGGCGGGTGCGCTGCGCTGACGCCCCTCTGGCTCCCGCCGCTCTGGGGGCCGGGCGCTTCTTGGTCGGCATACGTCGAGTTTAGGTGCGTCTGGCGCCAATGGGGCGTAACCGGTTCTACAGGAAGCCCGTCTTCAGTCCCACGTAGGTGAACCACAAAACCGCCCCCGAGGCCGCAACGAGCAGCGCCAACCCCGCGATCGACAACACCCTCGCGCTACGGGCGGGGATGTCGAGGAGGCCGGGGCCGGGAAGCGCGGGAGCGGGCTGCAGCACGATCGTCGGTCGGGGAGCGAAGCGGGCTGCTGCTCCCGCGGCCACCACGGCCGCCGCGGCCAGCGGGAGCGCGCCTCCGGCTGCGCCCGGGCCGGACGAGAAACCCAACTGAGGGCCGGGGGCGAGGCCCAGCAACAAGGCCACCGCCGCCAGCGTCCACGTGACCAGCACCGCTACCGGCTCGTAGGTCTCGGGCTCGACGCGTCTGCCGATCGCAGCTCCCGCCGTTACCCCGGCCGCCGACGCCGCCGGTAAGAGCGCGGCGAACAGGGTCCAGGGAAGGGCCTCCACCACGGTTGCAGCCGCGCCGGCGCGGGTGAACGCCGCCACCGCTCCTCCCAGGATGACTCCGAAGCCGATCGTCACCGGCACCGCGGCCACCACGAGAGCGCGTTCCGATTGCGCTCGGCCCCCCACCGACGGCCACAAGGCGACGACGGCGACGCCGAGGCAGGCCGTAGCAGCCGCCTTGCCCAGAGCAAGGGGCTCTATCCACACGACCGCCAGCATGGTTGCGATCGACCACGTACCGAGGAGCGCCAGAGACGGCGCGCTCGCCCATGCGAACCATGACGCAGCCGCGGTGCCCGCTAGCAGCAACGGCAGGGCCACGGCTATCTCGTCCCCGGTCGACACCGCGGGCACGAGAGCGAAGGAAGACCCGATCGCCAACGGCAACAGAGCCGCGTGAGCGCCCCCGAGCAAGCCCCACACGCCGGTCTTGGCAAGCACCCCCGAACGCACGACGACCGCGGCAGCGAGCGGGACGAGCAACCAGCCCGAGACGCTTTCCGGCATCCGCCATGTCTCTTCGGCCACCGATGAGGCGACGAGGCCGCCCACGAAACAGGCATCCGAGACGGCGATGGCCATCACCACGTGGACCGGAGTCCGCGCGCTGGGGGCCGAGGCGATCAGAGCCCCGCTTACACACAGCCAGAACAGCAACGCGGGGACCACCCACGAGCTGGTGGCAAAGAGGGCGAGCCCGGTGGCGCCGGCCCCCACCAGGGCTCCGATGTCCCAGCGTCCGGCCCCCTGGTCGGTCGCCACCAAGATCGCCCACGCACAGAAGATGGCCACGGACGCAACCGCGGCCGGACCCGGCTCGAGTCGAGCCGCTCCCCACACCGCGTTCGAGCCTCGCGTCAAGAAGAGGAGCGCGGCGGATCCGGCCCCCAGAACAGCGGCCCCCCGTACGACCACAGATCGCTGCGCCTCGGGAAGGTCTCTCGTGAGAACGAGGGCCGCGCCCAGCACGGCGTGGCTGAGGAACAGGATCGGCAGCATCTAGCGAACGCTCACTAAAAGGGCTGCCGCAGCGATCGCCGCGGCGCCCGCGACCGACACCACCGCGGCCCGCCATACATCTGCGACCTTATGCAGCAGCCAGGCGCCGCCACCTGCCACAGCGGACGCCGCTACGACGGCCAGCGTCCATAGTCCCGGCTGCGCCGGGTCGAAGAAGACCGACACGAGTGCGACCGCGCCGATCACGGCTTCGATCCCCCACCCCACGAAGGTCCCCCGGGAGCTCGGCCAGGGAAGGGCCAGCCACACCCCCAGAGCCACCAGTCCCGCTCCCGCTGCTATCCCACTGGCCACTGCGCTCTGCGGCGGCCCCACCAACAGGGTCGGGCCCAGCACCGACTGCACCCCCCGGATCTCGGACAACCCGAGGGCGCCCCACCTGAGCGCGGCCACGCCGAGCGCTCCCCCGAGCACGGCGAGGGCCGCTCCCGCGACGAGGGCCGCACGGCGCTCCACCAAGAGCTGGTGGCCGTAGGTCATGAGACCGAGCCCCCCGACCACGGCCACGATGGGCCCGGGGACGATCCCGGACAGGTAACCAAGCGCTATGACCACTCCCGCGGCCCGCGTGCCCACAGAGAAAGCCGCTGCCGACGACGCCTGGAAGTCAGAGCTGGGGGCGGGAGAAGAGCTCAACCCCGGCCGCTGCGCGGGGAGCGCACCGCCCGGGCGGGGGGGATGCCTCCGTACTTGGTGCCGGCCTGGTAGGCCCGGACGAGGTGGTTCCAGGCACAGTCCACACAGACCTCGACGACGTAGCAGGTGAACTGCTCGTGACTACTCGCAAGCTCGTTCAGCCATCCCTCGGGGTAGACGACCCTGCCGTTGTTCGCTTTGAGGTCGGGCCCATACACGTAGCGGACCAGCCTCAGGGAGCTGTGCGAGCAGACCGGGCACACGACGTCACAGGCCTCGCCGATGTTCTTGGCCGCCCTCATCAGCTCCGGATGCGCGTCACAGATGTCGCCGGTGTCCAGGGAGCCCTGTCGAAGGGAGGCCAGGGCGGCTCGGCGGGCCAGGCGATAGTCGACGCTCGGCCCCCCCGGGGGAGGAGTCATCCTGGTGGGATCGAAGGAACGTCCGGACGTGGGCATCGAGCGATGCTACTCCCGCCCCTGGGACTCGAGAGCCTCTGGGTCATGCCGGTTTGCGTCGCGGCTATCATGGTGATATATCGAACCGATATATCGAGACACACAAATGACAGGAGCGCACCGGTCACATGAAACAACCAGGGATGCTGGAGCTTCCCGTCTTGGGGTTGCTAAAAGAGAGATCCATGCACGGCTACGAGTTGCGCAAGCAGCTCAGCGCCATGCTCGGCCCCTTCTGGCAGGTCTCGTGGGGTTCGCTGTACCCCACGCTGCGGCGACTGGCCAAAGCCGGCGCCGTAGAGAAGCTGGCTGAGGAGAAGCCCTCCAAGCGACGGGCCAAGACGGCCTCGGGATCGCTCAACTCCGGGCGACGCAAGACCGTCTACCGCCTTACCGCTCAGGGCGAGGCCCTGTTCACGGAGCTGCTGGAGGAAACCGCGGCCGCGGTCGACGCCGACCACTTCACCCTCAAGCTGGCTTTCTTCCGATACCTGAACCCCGAGACCCGACTGGCGCTGCTGGAACGGCGCCGGGCCTATCTCCAGGAGAAGCTGGGTCAGTTCAAGACCAATCTTCGCGATTACCGCGAGCGGATCGACAGCTACACCTTGTCACTGCAGAACCACTCCATGGCTGCCACCCAGTCGGACATCGAGTGGATAGACGAACTCATCCGGGCGGAGCGTTCCATCGAAGGTGGCGCTCCCAACCCATCGAACGCATAAGAAGGGGGAGCTCCATGGGGAAGAAGATCCGCGTCGGAATCATCGGAGTAGGCAACTGCGCCTCATCTCTGATCCAGGGGATCGAGTACTACGCCAAGGCGCGGTCGGACGAGAACGTGCCGGGGCTGATGCACGTAGACATCGGGCCCTACCACGTGTCCGACATCGAGTTCTCTTGCGCCTTCGATGTCGATGCGAACAAGGTGGGCCTTGACCTCGCCGAAGCGATATGGACAGAGCCGAACAACACGGTCAAGTTCTCCGATGTGCCCGCCACGGGGATCAAGGTGCAGCGCGGCCACACCTACGACGGCCTCGGCCACTTCTACCGCGGCGTCGTGACCGAATCTGACCTGCCCCCGGTAGACGTCGCCAAAGTATTGCGCGAGACGAAAACCGATGTCTTGATCAACTATCTGCCGGTCGGGTCTGAGCAAGCCGCCCGGTTCTATGCAGAAGAGTCTCTGGAAGCCGGCACCGCCTTCATCAACTGCATGCCGGTCTTCATCGCCACCAACGAAGACTGGGCGCAGCGCTTCACCAAGCGCGGCGTGCCCATCATCGGCGACGACATCAAGAGTCAGGTCGGGGCCACGATCAGCCATCGCGTGCTGTCGAAGTTGTTCGAAGACCGCGGGGTAGTCATCGACCACACCTATCAGCTCAACTTCGGGGGCAACATGGACTTCAAGAACATGCTCGAGCGCGAGCGGTTGCAGTCCAAGAAGATCTCCAAGACGCAATCGGTGACCTCCCAGATCACCGGGGGCATCGATTCCGAAGACATCCACATCGGCCCGTCGGACCACGTGCCCTGGCTCAAAGACCGCAAGTGGGCCTATATCCGGATCGAGGGACGCGAGTTCGGGGACGTTCCGATCTCGATGGAGCTCAAGCTCGAGGTGTGGGACTCGCCCAACTCCGCCGGGGTCGTGATCGACGCGGTCAGGTGCGCGAAGCTGGCCCTGGACCGCAAGCTCGGGGGACCGCTGCTGGCCCCCAGCGCCTACTTCATGAAGTCTCCGCCGATCCAATACACCGACGCCGAGGCGCACGACCTCGTAGAGGCGTTCATCGCCGATCGGGTTCCCACCGTCGCCACCAACGGCAACGGTCACTCCGGCAACGGGATCTCTTTGGACGCGGGATCCACGGTGGGCTCTCGCCCGTAACCGGAGTCCCCGCGCGGGGGGCAAAGTAGCCGGCATGACCACGGGCTCGAGACGCGAGACGATCCGGGAGTTGCTCCGCGAGCGAGACCTGAGGCTCCTTCTGAGCGCCCAGTTCCTCGCCCAGGCCGCCGACGGGCTCGCTCAAGCCGTTTTCGCCGATGTCTTGGTCCTGGAGCCGCTCAACCAGGGCACGCCGAGCCGGATCTTCATCCTGTTCGCAGTGACCCTTCTTCCCTACTCGTTGATCTCGCCCTTCATGGGGGTGCTCGTAGACCGGTGGCCCAGACGAGACGTGCTCATGTGGACCAACGTCATCAGGGCCGTCATGTTGATGACACTGTTCCTGTGGACGCGGCCGTTGCCGGGCAACAGCGGTCTCTTCGTCGCCACCTTGCTGTTACTGGGCCTCGGTCGATTGTTCCTGACCACCAAGGGCGCGGTTCTGCCGGTGCTCCTCCACGAGCACCATCTCCTTCAGGGGAACTCGCTCTCGGGTGGAGGGGGCATGGTCGCGGCGCTGATCGGTGCGGTCATCGGCATCGCTTCGGTGACCATCATCTCGACCGAGGGCGCGTTCGCGTTGGCCGGCGCGGTCTACCTCGCCGGCGCGGTCGCTTCACGCGCCATCTCCACACGGTTGTCTCACGGCACGGTTTCGGACCAGCCCTTGAAGGGGGCCGCGGTCACTGTGCTCAAGGAGCTGCTCGAAGGGATCCGGGCCATCTGGCAGCGCGTCAACGCGCGGCTCCCACTGCTGTCGATCTTCTTGCTCCGCACGCTCGCCATGTTCGTGGCGATCTCCGCCATTCTCATCATCAAGAACACGTTCGGCGAGGGGGAGCGGGTGGGACGGCTGTCATCGAGCGCACTCGCTCTCGGCGCCGCCGGCGTGGGCGCCTTCATAGGAGCGCTCACAGCACCCGCGGTGGGGCGGCACCTTCACCGCGGCGGATTGATCTTGTTCGGTTTCGCGATCTCGAGCGCCGGCATCGTCGCGCTCGGAGGGATCTTGGACATCTATGCGGTCATGGCGCTGACGTTCCTCGGTGGCTACGGGGGCTTCGTCACGAAGGTCGCCGTCGACGCCGCGGTCCAAGAGTCGCTGCCGGACGCGTACCGAGGCCGAGCCTTCGCCCTCTACGACATCCTCTACAACGCGGCGAGCGTCGTGGCGGGAGGTCTGATGGTGCTCTTTTACAACCCGGACCGGCCCGGTGACCTGCGCACGCTGCTGATCGTGGCCGGCTTCGCAGGGCTGGTCCTCACCGCCCTGCTGGCTCAGGCATTCAAGAGGGCCGCGATCCCCCTCAACCGATCGGAGCCGCAGCCCGTCTCGGCGTGAGTCCTGCACCGGCGCCCCAGATGTGGTGAGGAAGTGGAGCGGGACCTCGGAATAGGTCGGATCGACAGCTCGGCTATTCGCTGTATGCTGCTGGCCCTGGTGATGACGGATTACAGCCCCGCCAAGGACTCAGTCCGACCACGGCGGCGAGATGGGAACGGCCTTCGGCTTACGAGCGACCAACATCAACTCGGGATGCTACCCCATCTGATGGCGCTCGTCGGCGCGCGACGTTGGCATAGGCGTCTTCCCGGGTTCCACCGACCACGGGGACGTGTTCTGGGACCAAGGAGGCCGACCGTCTTGAGCGGGACGGCCCGGCAAGCAGTCGACCTGGACGCCGCCCGCCACCTTAGCTCGGACACCCGCGGCGTGTAGACGCTGGTCCACATGTCCATCCGCTCCTCGGCCCCCTCTTCATCTCGGATCTGGGCGCGTTCGTGCACCACTCCTGCGTCGGCATCGAAGTCCGCCCCGGGACGAGGATGGCGGGCTTCGAACAACGCGCTGAAGGCGGTCATCACGAGGCGGCCGCCCGGTCTCAGCGCGTCGCACATCCGCTTGAGAACGATCGAGTCGTCACCGCCCATCAGCCCGAAGCCGCCTTGGCACAAAGAGATGACGGCGTCGAACTCGTCTTCGAACGGCATCCGGCGAGCGTCGACCTCGAAGAAGGAAGCTCCCACACCCACTGAGCGGGCGGTCTCGGCGGCCAGCTCCAAGAACCGAGGAGAGACATCGACGCCGGTCACCGCCAGTCCCGCTTGCGCCATCCGCACGGAGTGTCGTCCCGGACCGCAGCCGACGTCTAGCACGCGTGCTTGCGCGGGCAGACGCAACAGCTCGAGCAAGAATCCGACCTCCTGATCCGAGCCCTTGGTGAAGCTGTAGCGCAGGTAGCTGCGGCCCAAGCGCTCCGCCAACTCAACGAAATAGGCCGAGCCGGGATGATGCTTCGTCATTCGCTTTGGTCTTGTGAGCCGGGCTTCTTCTCCTTCGGCGGCACCCGGAGCGCGGCCGGCTCGATCCCTCGCTCTCGGGCCCAGGAGTGGAGACGCCGGTACGCCTCGTCGTCACCCAGGGGGCCGTGCTCGAGCCGCTGGTCCAGGAGGAACGTCCTGGCTTCACCGATCGCAGGGCCGGGTGGGATACCGAGGTAAGACGCGATCTGGACACCGTCGAGATCCGGTCGTATCTGCAGGAGCTCTTCCTCTTGCGCGAGCGAAGCGATGCGCTCCTCGAGCTCGTCCATCCGCTGGGCCAACCGTTTCGCCTTGGCCGGATTGCGCGTCGTGCAGTCGGCGCGCACCAACGTATTCAGCTGCTCCAACAAAGAGCCGGCGTCTCTGACGTAGCGGCGCACCGCGGAGTCGGTCCACCCCAACCCGTAGGTGTGGAACCGATGATGCAACCGGATGGTGGCCTCGACCGCGCGCACGACCTCGTTGGGATAACGAAGCTTCCGCAGTCGCTCCCGGGCCATGTCGGCTCCCACCATCTCGTGGTGATGGAACGAAACGCCGCCTTGCGGATCGATCCGCCGCGTCTTCGGTTTGCCGATGTCGTGGAGGAGGGCCGCCAGACGAACCTCGAGCTTCGGCCGGTCGGCGTCGAGCTTCGTGGCACGGTCCAACACCGCCAGAGTGTGGTGGAAGACGTCTTTGTGCTTGTGGACGGGGTCTTGCTCCAACTTCAGTGACGAGAGCTCCGGCAGGAAGTGCTCGGTGATGCCCGTGGCCTCCGCAAGCCGCAAGGCTCGTGCGGGGGCTCTACCCAGCAACAAGCGGGAGAGCTCGTCGCGCATCCGCTCCGCCGAGATGGTCGAGAGCTTGTCCTTCAACCGGGTGATCGTCTCGAGGACGTCTGGGGCGATCTCGAACTCGAGCTGGGACGCGAATCGGAACGCTCGCAACATCCTCAGAGGGTCGTCGGTGAAGGAGGCCTCGGGCTCGATCGGCGTGCGCAACAACTTCTTCTTCAGGTCGGTCAAACCATCGAACGGGTCGATCGCCTGCTTCTCGGGCAGACGGACGGCCATAGCGTTGACGGTGAAGTCCCGGCGCGACAGATCGACTTCGATCTCGCTCGTGAAGGTCACTTCTGGATGACGAGAGTCGGGCTCGTAGGTCTCGGTCCTGAAGGTAGTGATCTCCATGGCGATGCCGCCGATCTGTGCACCCACGGTTCCGAACCTGAAGCCCTGGAGCCAGACGGCCTCGGCAACAGGCTTGACCAACGCGAGGGTCTCGTCGGGAGTGGCGTCGGTGGCGAAGTCCAGGTCCTCGCTGGGACGTCCCATGAAGGCATCCCGGACGCGGCCTCCGACCAGGTACAGAGCACGCTCCTGGGCCCGGAACCGCTCCGACAGCTGCAGCAGAGGTGAGCCCTCCGCCAACAGCTCCGCTAGGGGTACATCGGGCGGGGGCGACATCGCCCTCACTCTAAGAGACGGGCTGGAGGCCCTCCTGCTTCAAAGAGATCTCGAAGTCATGCGGGTTGGTGGCGGCGTTCATCGCGTCCTCGAGGGTGACTAGTCCCGAGCGATACAGAGCCAGCAGGGCCTGGTCGAACGTCTGCATGCCGTAGAAGGCCGACTCCTTGACGATGTCGTGGATCTCGTGCGTACGGTCGGGGTCCAGGATCAGGTCGCGGAGGCGTCCGTTCATCACCAGCAGCTCGATCGCCGGGACACGGCCCCGGTTGTCCTTCCGAGGCAGCAGGCGCTGCGACAGGATCCCCTTCAAGGAACCCGCCAGCGATACCCGGATCTGCTTTTGCTGGTGTGGAGGAAAGAAGTCGATGATCCGGTTGACGGTCTCGGTGACGTCGGTCGTATGCAGCGTCGAGATGACCAGGTGGCCGGTCTCTGCTGCCTGCAGCGCGGCTTTGACGGTCTCTGGGTCGCGGATCTCGCCCACGAAGATGACATCGGGGTCTGACGCATCGCGGCGCAAGGCGGTGGCGAAGTTGTTGGTGTCGAGGCCGATCTCACGCTGGTTCACGATCGCTTGACGGTCCGGATGAAGGATCTCGATCGGGTCTTCGATGGTGAGGATGTGACACGAGCGGGTCGCGTTGATGTGGTTGATCATGGCGCCCGTCGTCGTCGTCTTTCCCGACGAGGTCGGGCCGGTGACGAGGAGCAGGCCACGTTGCTCTTCTGCGAGACCTCGCACCCGTGGAGGCAGGCCCAGGGTCTCGAACGACGGGCTCCCGGGGAGCACGCGGCGCAAGGCCATGCCGACGCTGCCCCGTTGACGGAAAACGTTCACCCGGAAGCGGCCCAGCCCGGCGATCGAATAAGCGAAGTCGACCTCTCCCACCTGCTTGAAGCGCATCGCTTGCTCGTCGTTCATGAGGCTGAGGGCGGTGCGCTCGCAGTCCGCCGCGGACATCGGAGTGAAATCGGTCTTCACGAGATGGCCGCTCACGCGGATGTAGGGGGCCCGCCGGCTTTGACGTGGAGGTCGGAAGCTTTCTTGTCCACGACGTGGCGAAGGAACTCTTGGACGTCGACGGCGGTACCTGTCATCACGGCTGCTTTCTTCCGGGGTGGGCGCGCTTGTTCATCGGCACGTGCTCCGGGCGGGTTGAGGCCCGATCTGACGTCGCTGAACCATCGCCGGCGGTGGTTCAGCTAGCAGAGAAAGGGTATGTCACGGGCTGCTGGGCTGGAGGAGCGCAGGAGGCAGGGCTATGGATCAGGACACATCGCCACAGATGGACGGGACCGGCAAGATGAGCCGGGCCGAGGCGGGTCGCAAGGGGAAAGACCACCAAGCAACGTTACGGCGAAGAGCACTTCGGACGCATCGGCAAGATCGGCGGCAAGAAGGGTGGTGAGACGACCAAGGCCCGTCACGGTTCGGAGTTCTACCAGAAGATCGGACGGCTAGGAGGATCGAGATAACCTCCGGTAGCCAGCTCGACGGGGCACTGACCGCCTCCCTAGCCATCTCGACGGGCGGACCGCCCCCCGCTAGCGAGCTCGACAGGCGACTACATGCCCCCTCCACTACGTGCAGGGGGCGCTTCTCTATGCTGAACGCTGATGCTCCCCTCCTCCGTCACCTCCCGGCCCGGCCCCCTTGCAACCTGTTTGATCCTGGTCGCGGGGCTACTGCTGACGCTGGCCCCGCCGCCGCAGGCCGCGGCCCAAGCACCGGCGTCCGAAGAGGTCTACCTCCGCCTCATCGGTCAGCCCGTGTCGCATACCCCCGCCGATCCACTCGCGATACGCCTTCGCATCGTTAACCAGGGCGCGACGCCACTCCAGGGGTTCTTGCTGAGCTTGGCCGCTCACCCGGAGGCCTCCACCCGCTCGGGTCTGCACGAGAGCTTCGTCGGGAACGCCGGTGGCGTCCTCAGTGCCCGCCCGATCTCTTTCGATCAGACCATCGACCCGGGTGAGTCCTTCACTGTCGAGCTCGATGATCCGGTGTCGAGCCTTCCCACCCTGGCGGCGGTGGCGGAAGGCGGCGTCTACCCGTTCACGATCAGCCTCTTCGATACCTCCGGAGCGGTCCAGCACGACACCCTCACGACGTCGCTGATCCTCTACCCGGAGCCCCCCGAGGTTCCTCTGAACCTGGCCCTTGTCGTCCCCCTCAACGACGTCTTCAGCCGCGGGGCCGACGGCGTTTTCGGCGATCCGCTGGGAACGGGGGAGGTGCCCCTCGAAGCGGCGCTAGGGAATGGAGGCTGGTTGGGGGGTCTGGTCAGGGCCTTGGAGGCCGAGGCGGGCGAGCTTCCCGATCTGGAGCGCAGGGTCAAGGTCACACGCCGGGACAAAGTCGGACGCCGGGGCCAGAGGAAGAAGAGACGGCAGGCCTTCAAGACGATCTCGGTGCCACAGCGTGGCCTGCATCTCGGGCTCGCACCCACGCCTCGGTTGATCGAAGAGCTCGCCGACCTTGCCGGGGGGTACCGCAGAGAGCTCGACGGGGACGAGCAGCAGATCGAAGAGGATGCCGATGTTCCCGCGGCGGCAAGACAGGTGCTGAGGCAGCTCGGTCGCCTCGTGGGTGAAGAAGGGATCCAGCCTCTGCTGGTGCCGTACTCGTTCCCGGACCTGCCCGCTCTCAGCCGGCACCTGCCGGAACGGATCGAACCGGAGCTGGACCAAGCCACCGAGGTGCTGGCAGACGAGCTGGGGCTCGAGCTGGACAGGGATTGGTTGTTCGCTCCGGCCGGCCGCATCGGTTCTCAGACCCTCGAGGACCTGCGCTTCGCGGACCCCGATACCGCTCGCCACACGTTCTTCCAGGCCGACTCGTTCCAGAACGACGAAGGGGTGCCGCCCGAGGGCTGCCCCCAAAGCTTCGCCTCCTTCACCTGCACCGTCTCCGTGAGGACCTCGCAAGGACCCACCGACGGCTTGGTCACCGACACCGGGCTTCAAGATCGCTTCGCAGCACTGGTCCAAGAAGGCCAGGACGCGCTCGACCTACAGAGGTTCTTCGCGGAGACGGCCGTGATCCGCCAAGAGCTCCCCTCGATCGAGGGGCGGGTCGTACACGCAACGATGCCGTCGCTGTGGCACCCCGGGCCCCGCATGTCCAAGCTGCTACTGCAAGGATTGCGCGCCGCACCGTGGTTGCGCACGGTGACCCCCGCGGAGGCTCTGGCACTGGGCGAACCCGTCTCCCGCTCGGACGCCTTCATCCAGACCCTGCCCCCGCTCGAGTTCGAACCGATCTCAGTGGTCTTCGAAGACATCGAGGACACCGCCGCCTTCATCGATGACTTCAGGCGACTGCAGCCGCCCGAGCCATTGGTGAGGAGACTGCGCCGCAACACCCTGGCGGCGCAGAGTCGTCTGTGGTGGCCGGCGCTGTCCCTGGTGGACGTGGCCGTCTCTTACCTCGACGGCTCTCGAGAGGCCGCCGAAGAAGAGATCTCGAAGGTCACGATCGGAGGACCCACTCAGATCAGCCTCACGTCGAGATCGGGCGACATCCCGCTCGTGGTCTCTAACGAAGCCGGCTTCCCCGCCAGCGTGCGCATCAGCATCAGCTCGCCCCAACCCGACCTCATCCTCGAGCCCGAGGTCGTGACGCCTCAACAGGTGCCGGCCGCCGACACCTACCAGTTCACCGTCCAGGCCACTGCCCGCTCGAGCGGCATCTTTCCGATCGAGGTGATCGTAGAGACACCGGACGGGTCACTGGAGGTGGCCACGAAGCAGATCACGATCCGCTCGACCGAGTTCAATCGCGTGGCCCTCGGGATCACCCTGGGGGCGCTCGCGTTCCTCGTGCTCTTCTATCTGTTCCGCGTCGTGCGCCGTCGCACCGCCCGGACCAACGCGTGACCTCTCTCGCCCGAGCTACGGCGGTGATGACCGCCGGCACCGTCCTATCGCGCGTGACCGGGCTGATCCGGTTGGCGGCGATCGCGGCGGCCCTCGGAGTGGTGGAGTCCGGCAGGCTGGCCGACACCTACAACATCGGCAACACCGTACCCAACATCATCTACGAGCTGATCCTGGGCGGCGTCCTCACCTCGGTGTTCGTGCCGGTGTTCGTGGAGCTGTTGGAGAAAGAGGGCCGTGAGCGAGCCTGGCAGGTGGCGAGCGCCATCATCAACCTGACGCTGGTCGTGTTGATCGCGCTGTCGACACTCGGGATCTTGCTGGCGCCTGTGATCGCCAAGTTCTACGCGGTCCGGTTGGAGGGGGCCGAGGCCGCGCGCCAGGTCGAGGTCTTGACCTTCCTGCTGCGCCTCTTCATCCCCCAGATGGTGTTTTACGGCTTGACCGCGCTCACCGCGGGGCTCCTCAACGCGCACAAGCGCTTCGGCGCGCCCATGTACACGCCGGTGTTGAACAACCTCGCGGTGATAGCGGTCTTCCTCGCGTTCCATCAGGCTTACGGCGAGATCGACAACCTCGGCGAGGTGACCCCATCGCAGCTATACCTGATCGGCCTCGGCACCACCGCGGGGGTGGCTCTCATGGCTCTTGCACAGCTCCCTTTCCTGCGGGGGCTCGGCCGGTTCCGACCGACCTTGTCGGCAAACCATCCCGCGCTCAAGAAACTGGCGAAGCTGTCGGTGTACGTCATCGGCTACGCGGCCACCAATGCGGCCGGATATCTCGTCGTCCAGTGGCTCGCGAACGAGCAGACCGGTGGTTACACCGCGTACGTCAGCGCGTTCATGTTCTTCATGCTGCCCCACGGCCTGTTCGCGGTCTCGGTGATCACGGCTCTGTTGCCGGGCATGAGCGCGGACGCGAGCAACGCTCGCTGGGACGAGTTCCGCAACGGATTGTCCACCGGGGTGAGGACGACGGTTCTTCTCGTTCTACCGGCCGCGATCGGTTATCTGGTCCTCGGAGAGGAGGTGATCCGCCTCCTGCTGGAGCGAGGTGTGATGACCGCGGCCTCGACGGAGCTGGTGGCGGGAGTGTTGGGATTCTTCGTGATCGGTTTGGTGCCGTTCTCGATATTCCAGTTGTTCCTGCGCGCCTTCTACGCGCTGCAAGACACCCGCACGCCGTTCCGCATCAACCTGATCGCGGTCGCCTTCAACACCGCGATCAACTTCCCCTTGTTCTTGTGGATCGGGGTCAAGGGCCTGGCCTTGGGCCATGCGCTCGCCTACACGCTCGGCGTGTTGGTGCAGGCTCGCTCGCTCACGACGAGGCTCGGAGGCATCGACGGAGCTCGGATCATCCGCAGCATCACCAAGATCGCCGTGGCGGCCCTCGTCATGGGGGCCGCGGTGTGGGCCACTTCGACCGGCCTTGAACAGGTCGTCCCGCCCGACGCTTTCCCCCAGCAAGCACTGGGGCTGATCGTGCCGGTGCTCGTGGGGCTCGCCTCGTATGTCGGGCTGGCCGCCGCTCTCAGGGTCGAAGAGCTCTCTTTCGTCACGAGAGCGGTGCGACGGCGCAGAGGTATACCGGGGTAAGCCCTGCGCCTAAGCGATAATCACGGCATGTT
>JAUJPD010000002.1:233017-235139 GCA_030447315.1 Actinomycetota bacterium
ACCATCGACGAGGCCGGCATCGTCCGCGTGCGACTGCGCCGGACCGCCGACACCTTGGTCGTCAAGCGCATCTCCGCGATCAAGAGATGGGCGCGGGCCGTGGCCGACGGACAAGCCGGCACGTAGCCCCCTTGTTGCACTGATGGCTTCCCAGCTCGACATCATCGCCGAGCGCTACGTCCTGGAGGCCGAGATCTCCAGAGGCGGAATGGCCATCGTCTTCCAAGCCCGCGACGACGTTCTCGCGCGGCCCGTCGCGGTCAAGGTCCTGCACTCTCACCTGTCCGAGGACGCTTCCTTCCTCGAAAGGTTCCGGCGGGAAGCACTGGCGGCCGCAGGGCTGAGCCATCCCAACATCGTGGCGATATACGACACCGGAACTCACCCTGGTGGTGAGGGAGAGCCTCCTCTGCAGTACATCGTCATGGAGCACTGCTCGGGTGGCACGCTGGACGATCTGCTTAGCTCGCAGGGCCCGCTTCCGCCGGAGCGGGTCGTCTCGATCGGAGTGGCCATCTGCGAGGCGCTGGGCTACGCCCACCGTGAAAACATCATCCACCGCGACGTGAAACCCGCGAACGTGTTGCTGGCCGACGACGGCTTGCTGAAGGTCGCCGACTTCGGGATCGCCAAAGCCGCTTTCGCCGAGAAAGAGCTGACCACGACCGGCTCGATCCTTGGAACCGTCACCTATCTGTCTCCGGAGCAGGGCCAGGGCCTGGAACCCGGCCCGGGCTCGGACCTATACGCCCTCGGGGTCGTGCTCTACGAGCTGTCGGTGGGGCGGCCACCCTTCGTCGCGGACAGCTCGATCGCAACCGCCCTCGCCCACCTCAAAACGCCTCCCCCTCCCTTGCGAAGCATCAAGGCCGGGGTCCCGCGGCCGCTTGAAGCCGTCATCATGAAGGCGTTAGAGAAAGACCCCGACGCTCGCTTCTCCTCGGCGGAGGCGATGCGGGACGCGCTCGAGAGCAGCGTCGGGAGGACGAACTCGTCGCTGACGACACCGATCCCCGTTCGGTCACTCCCTGTTCGGTCGCCGGCGTCGGCCCGAACCAAGAGGGTGCCGCGCCGCCGGAACGTCGCGTGGCTGGTGTGGGTGATCGTTGCGCTTGTAGCCATCGCGGGAGGGGCCGTGCTGGTCTCGTCCCTGGATCAAGGAGGGCGTCCGGCCCCCGCCCCCGGCACGAAGAAGGGCCGTCCCGCGGCGGGGGCCGGGAACCAGATCACCGTCGCTGCCGTATCCGATTTCGATCCCTATGGCGGAGACGGAGAGCACCCGGAAGAGGCTCCTGCTGCGATCGACGGCGACCGGACCACCTCCTGGACGACCCAGACCTACAGCAGCTCGCTCGAAACGCTCGCCAAGCCCGGCGTGGGTCTCGTATTCGACCTTGGCGATGAGGTCGAGGTGAGCAAGGTGAAGGTCATCGGCTCTGCCGGGATGGACCTCGAGATCCGAGCGGGCGATTCGTGCGAGGGTGACGACGAGACGAGATTCGACAAGCTCGCCGCGCAAAGCGCCACCTCGGCCACCTCCCGGTTCACGTTCCCTCCGACCTCTGCGCGCTGTTGGCTGGTATGGATCACGGCTCTGAGTCAAGAAGGGAGCGGGATCGGCGCTATAGCGGAGGTCGAGTTCCTTGGCGGCTGAGGCTCGCAGCGACGAAGACCTCCTGCGCGATTTCCTGAACGGCAACCAGGCCTCGTTCGCAGAGCTGATGCGCCGCCACGAGGACAGGATCTTTTCGCTCGCCTTCCGGATGACCGGCGACCGCGCGGACGCGCTGGACGCGACCCAGGACACCTTCCTAGCCGCCTTCCGTCAAGCGAGCAGGTTCCGCTTCGATTCTGCCTTCGGTACCTGGATCTACCGGATCGGGATCAACGCGTGCCACGACCTGCTGCGCAAGAGGAAGCGCTGGGATCTCGACCCCGACGGACCGGAAGAGGATCCACAGGTGGGGACGTCGGGTCTCGAAGAAAGGGTGGTCGCCCGGATCGATGTCACCATGGCCCTCGCTCAACTAACCGAGGAATATCGCGAAGCTGTCGTCATGTACGACATCGGCGGGATCTCCTACGAAGACATCGCACGCATCACCGGTACCAAGATCGGCAC
>JAUJPD010000002.1:235239-238164 GCA_030447315.1 Actinomycetota bacterium
GCCGCCGCGGCGCTGGCGCTGATCGGAGGCTTCGCCTACCTCGGGCTCGGCGGAGCGGGGGGTGACGATGTCGCCGACACGGCGGCCGGGGGCGACGCGAGCAGGCGGTCCGAGGAGCGGTCCTTGCAGGATGATGCCGCCGGGTCGGTCGCCGGCGAGACCGGCACGGGGGCCGAGGAGAGCTCAGCGGCGGACTCCGCGGAGGCCTTCGCCGCGCCACCTTCCCCAACTTTCCGGCGATCCCTGGGAACCGTCGACGAGCAGAGGCTCACCCGGATCGGCAAACGGGGTCTGCCCCTGGTGATCTTCTCGCGCGCCTACACCACGGCCGACGTGCCCACGCTCCGGGATCGGTTCGTCGAAGAGCTGGCCGGTCAAGCCCCTGTGGCGCGAAGACAAGACATCCGAGATTGCACGGCCCTCGTGACGACGCAGTTCCCCAGCTCGCTTCCCGCGTACGCGGCGCTGGGTGAGCTCCGAGGTCGCGGCGACATCGTCGTCGTTGCCTTTGCCTGGACCAACGAGGCCGAAGGGCCGCTAGATCAAGCGATGGTGTGGGCGTGGTCTGTCGGCGACTGCGACGGCATCCCGGTCCACTACTCGACGAACGTGATCGAGCCCCGGCGCTGAGCCGGAGGAATCAAGGGAACGCCGGCCACGTTGATAGGTTTATGACGATGCCCGAGCAGAAGCGCCGCGTGACGATCATCGGGTCCGGTCCTGCCGGGCTCACCGCCGCCGTATACACGGCTCGCGCCTCTCTCGAGCCTCTGGTGATCGAGGGCGTCACGGCCGGCGGACAGCTCATGCTCACCACCGAGGTCGAGAACTATCCAGGGTTCGTCGACGGGATCATGGGCCCCGAGCTCATGGAGAACATGCGGGCGCAGGCGGCCCGCTTCGGTGCCGAGTTCATGACCGACGACGTGACCTCGGTCGATCTCAGCGAGCCCCCCTTCGAGATCAAGACCGCCACTGACACGATCGAGAGCGAGACCGTCATCGTCTCCACCGGTGCATCGGCCCTCATGCTCAACGTCCCGGGCGAGAAAGAGTTGCTCGGACGGGGAGTATCCACCTGCGCCACCTGCGACGGGTTCTTCTTCCGTGACCAGGAGATCATCGTGGTTGGAGGCGGCGACTCCGCCATGGAGGAGGCCAACTTCCTCACGAGATTCGCTACGAAGGTGACGGTGGTGCATCGGCGCGACACGTTGAAGGCATCGAAGATCATGCAAGACCGCGCCAAGAACAACCCCAAGATCGACTTCCTGTGGGACTCCGCCATCACCGAGGTCTTCGGCAACGGCAAGGTCGCCGGGGTTCGGCTCAAGAACGTCAAGACGGGTGAGGAGAAGGAGCTCGAGACCGGTGGCGTCTTCGTAGCGATCGGACACGTCCCGAGCACGTCGCTGTTCGAAGGACAGCTCGAACTGAGCGGGGGATACATCCTGACCCAGGGCGAGGACACCCGGACATCGGTACCCGGCGTGTTCGCCGCCGGAGACGTGGTCGACTTCCGTTATCGCCAGGCGATCACCGCAGCGGGGATGGGCTGCATGGCTGCCCTCGATGCCGAGCGGTACCTCGAGGATGCTCCCATCACCGAGCACGCCTGGTAGCCGGAGGGCACAGGCCGCGGGCTACGCTTCGGCGATGCCACAGCGCAGCTACCACTGCAAGACCCCTCCACGGTCGCCCGCGGCCACGTGAAAGGTCTGATCCGCGAAGGAGACCGCTCGGGCAAGGTCGCCGACGTGCAGTCGCGCCTGCGGGCGCTGAAGCTGGCCGTCGACGATCCCGCCGGGACCTTTGGGCCCTCGACCAAGATCGCGGTGCGTGAGTTCCAGCAACAACGGGGGATCATCGTCGACGGCATCGTCGGTACGCACACGTGGAACGAGCTCGTAGAGGCGTCGTGGCGCCTCGGAGACCGGGTCCTCTACCTGCGAGCGCCGATGATGCGGGGGGACGACGTGGCGACCCTGCAGGCGAGGCTGAATGCACTGGGTTTCGACGCCGGACGGGAAGACGGCATCTTCGGGCGCTCCACGGACTCGGGCGTGAGGGCCTTCCAGCGTGAGTACGGCGTCGCCGAGGACGGGATCTTCGGCCTCACCAGCCTCGCAGCTTTGACCGGCCTGCGGGTAGATCGCCCGGGCACGGCCGCCCGTCTTCGAGAAGAGCTCCGGCGCAACGAAGCGGGCCTGGCGGATGCCGTCATCATGGTCGACCCGGGTCACGGGGGCGCCGACCCCGGTGAGATCGGACCCGACGGTTCCGCGGAAGCAGACATCTGCTGGGACCTGGCCGTCAGGATCACCGAGCGGCTAGCGGCAACGGGAGCACGGGTGCGTTTCACCCGAACCGAGGTCGAGAACCCCACTTCAAGCCAGCGGGCACGCCGAGCCAATGCCGTCGAGGCAGACGTGTTCATCTCACTGCATCTGAACGCCCACGGCGAAGCGGGGGCCGAGGGCTCCACCACCTTCTACTTCGGGAGCTCTCACGCCGGCCGGGCTCTCGCCGACCGCCTTCAGAACGAGCTGGTGCGTCTCGACCTGGCGGATTGCCGCAGCCATGCACGCTCCTATCCCATCTTGCGAGAGACACGCATGCCGGCGGTGCTGGTGGAGCCCGGCTTCATCAGCCATCCAGAAGACGAAAAGAAGCTGCGTGACCCCGAGTTCCTGGGCCGCGTCGCGGATGCCATCACGACCGGCATCGCCCGCTACTACGAAGAAGGCTTTTAGCCCTACAGGTTCAAGCCTCTGGTCCGGCGACGGCTGCGGCTGCCCCCGGTTCGGCCCCCGTGATGATCCTGGTCAAGCGCTCCAGCTCGTCGGTGGATACGAAATCCAACACGATCCGGCCCTTGCGTTTGCCCATCTCGACGCGCACGCGCGTTTGAAGATGGTCGGCCAG
>JAUJPD010000002.1:238264-253425 GCA_030447315.1 Actinomycetota bacterium
CTGCCTCAACGCGGCGGCCTCTTCGATCGGGTTGAGGTCGGAACGGTGGATGTTCTCGACCAGAGCTCGCTCCAGAGATCCCTGCTCGTCGGTGTCCACCACGACGATCGGGACCTCGGCCAAGCCCGCCCGGACGGCGGCGCGCAGTCTCCGTTCCCCTGCGACCAGCTCGTAGCCGTGGTCGACGATGCGCACGAGCAGCGGCTGTAAGACGCCGAGCTGCGAGATTGAAGCGGCCAGCTCCTCTAGAGCATCCTCTTCGAAGCGGCGGCGCGGCTGCTTCGGGTTGGCGGCGATGTCCTCCACCGCCGCCCTGGTGGGCGATCCCAGCGTCTCCAAGCCGGCGCTTCCGGTGGGAGGCAACAGCGAATCGAGGCCGCGTCCCAGGCCGCTGCGTCTGCTCATCGAACCACCGACCACGGCTGAGGTCGCGGCCATGACTCGTCCAGACCGTCCGGCTCCGGAGCGACGGTGCCGTAACCCCGGCCCCCAGGTCCGCCGGCTCCTCGTGGGCGAGAGGGAGGTGCGCCGTCCGCCTCGCTGGCCCCCCGTGCGTCGGCCCGCGGAGGTGGTGGTGGAACGTGGACCTCGAGCCCGTAACGCTGTTCGACCTCGGCCGCCAACAGCCGGTAGGACATGGCCCCGCGCGAGGCCGGGTCGAGGGTCACGACCGGCTCTCCGAAAGAGGGGGCTTCCGACAGCCTCACGCTGCGCGGCACGACCGTGTCGAACACCGCTCGCCCGAAGTGGTTTCGAACCTCGTTGGCAACTTGACTCGACAACTTGGTCCGCCCGTCGTACATCGTCAGCAACAACCCCGCGATCCGAAGCTGGGCGTTGAGCGAGCGCCGGACCCGTTCGGCGGTGTCCATCAGCTGCCCGAGCCCCTCCAGGGCGTAGTACTCGCACTGGACCGGAACGATCAGATCCTGAGCGGCGGCCAGGGCGTTGATGGTCAGGAGTCCGAGCGAGGGAGGGCAATCCAAGAAGATCAAGTCATAGCCGCGCCCCGCGTCGACCAGGGCTTCGGCCAGCTTGCGCTCCCGGGCCAGCGCTCCGGCGAGCTCGATCTCGGCGCCGGCCAGATCCAGCGACGCGGGCGCACAATCGAGGCCGGCGACCAGCGTCGGGCGGATCACCTGATCGAGGGGGGCGGCTCCGATCAACAGGTCGTAAGTGGAAATCTCCACGCCCCGGTGATCGATGCCTACGCCGGTGGTCGCGTTGGACTGGGGATCGACGTCCACGAGCAACACCCGGTGGCCCCTCAAGGCCAAAGCGGCCCCCAGATTCACCGAGGTCGTGGTCTTGGCCACCCCGCCTTTCTGGTTGGCCACGCAGATGGTGCGCCCCAGCCCCGGCACAACGGGTCTTGTTTCCAGAAGCTTCCAGGGAGCGGCTGCCGGAGCAGCCTCGTCGGCCTTGCTACCAGGAATCCCCAGGAGGTCTGTCATCCTGGCTGATTCTAATGAGCCCCGGACCTATTTCCTCGGCTTCCGGTGGTATTTCTGCCTCCGCTCCGACGAACAAAACGATGGCCCCTCCCGGCGCCGCCAAGGGACGGCAGCGTGCTACGGCCTCCGGCGGCGGGGCCAGGGCCCGCGCTGTGACCACGGCATGAGAGCCGGCCAAGCCACCGTCTGTCGCCGCGGCCTGGGCGGTGATCGCTATGACCTCGCACGTATCGAGGCCCAGCTCCCTGATCACCTCTTCCAGGAAGGCCGCCCTCTTCTGGCGCGGCTCGATCAATCGCCACGGCCGGGCCGAGGCCAGGGCCAGCGGGATGCCCGGAAACCCGCCGCCGGAACCGACATCGGCACACGGCCCGGGGCGGGCCGCAGTGACCGCGGGGAGCGCTCGCAGGGAATCGAGGATGTGGCGCTCCCACAATCGGCCCAGGTCGCCGGGCGACACGAGGTCCAGGCGGGGTGCCCAGAAAGTCACCAGCCGGGCGAACGCCTCGAGGTGCCCCCGGAGCTCCGGGCGGAGGCTATGTTCCACGATTTACACCCGCTGACCAGCAGAAACGCTATTCCGCCCGGATGACGACCTTGCGGCTCGGATCCACGCCCTCGCTGAAGCTCGAGACCCCCTCGATGTCCGCGACGGCATCGTGGACGATCTTGCGGTCCCAGCTCGACATCGGTTCCAACTCGATCTCGGTGCCCCGCTCTTTAGCCCGGTCCGCGATCGAGCGAGCGTATTCGGCGAGGGAGTCGCGTCGGCGGGCTCGGTACCCCTCCACATCGACCGTGAGACGGACCCGGGTGCGGAGGCGTCGCTGTACGGCGGTACGCGTGAGCTCCTGGAGAGCATCGAGCGTCTGGCCCCGGCGGCCGATCAGGATCCCGAGGTCGTCGCCGGCCACCTCCAGCACAGCCCCGTCGGGGTCGGGGGTCGCCTGCACGTCGGCGTCTAGGCCCATAGCCTCCAACAGTCCCCCCAGGAAGGCGCGCCCCGTGTCGGCTACCTCTTCTGGACGCGCGGGCTCCTGATCCAGGTCGGAGGCAGAGGACCCCGTCTCGGTCTCGGAGAGCGGCGGTGTGGCGGCGACGTCCAGGTCCGGCTCCTCGTTCATCGCCGCTTCTTCTTGTTCTTCGAGGGCTGGCGCGCGGCTACCGCGGGGTCACCGGTGACGGGCTTGCTGGGAGCACCCCTCGGAGGCTTGCCCGAAGCAGGCTTGGCACTGCCCTTCGCCGGCGGCGCCCCTCCCTTGGCCGGGGCCGTGGCGGGAACGGGATCGGCCGGCGCGACCCTCAGCATCAGGTGCTGCTGGCCGATGCTCCACACGTTGGTCGTGAGCCAATACAACGTCAGGCCGGCCGCGAAGTTGAACGAGAAGAACATGAGCATCAGCGGCATGAACTTCATAACCAGTTGCATCTGCTGAGCGGACGGATCCGCGGCCGCCCCCGAGCCTCGCTGCGCCTGCATCTGCTTCTGCTGGTAGTAGGTGGTGAAACCCATGAGTGCGATGAGCACGAGGTAGGGCAGCAGGCCGACGATGCCGCCGGAGCAACCTTGGGCCTCCCGGAACACGCTCGCCGGAGCGCAGTCCAACCGGAAGATGCCCAGGAACCCATTGACCTCGGCGGCGGCGGTGTCAAGCCCGCGGGCCAGCGCCGAGTCCTGGACCTGAGCAAGGATGCCGGTTAGTCCCTCCTGCGGCACCCAGGCCGTATTCGGCTCTCCCTCCGGGATCGTGTAGCCCATGTAGTCAAGGGGCCTGCTGATGAGGCGGTAGAGAGCGATGAAGACCGGGAACTGCATCAACAGAGGCAGGCATCCGCCGAACGGGTTCACCCCGTGCTCTTTATAGAGAGCCATCATCTCTTCGTTCATCTTCTGTCGGTCGCCCTTGTTCTTGGCCTGGATCTTCTTGACCTCCGGCTGGATCCGCTGCATCTCGCGCATCGAGCGGGTCTGCTTGATCGACAGCGGAAGCAGCAGGACGCGCACCGCGACGGTGAGCAAGATGATGGCCAGCCCGTAGTTGCCGACCAGGGCGTACAAGCCCGCCAGGGCGGCCGCGAAGACCTCAAAGAACCCCATCAGACGCTCCTGCGGGGCACGTGATCCACGCCGCCAGCCGACCACGGGTGGCAGCGTCCCACCCGTCGCGCCGCAAGCGCCAAACCCCGCACCGAGCCATGCTCGCCGATGGCCTGGACGGCGAACTCAGAGCAGCTCGGATAGAACCGGCAGGTGGCCGGCGACAGCGGCGAGATGACACGGCGGTAGAACAGGATCAGCAAGGTCAGGACCCGGGCGATCACTGGGCCGCCACGAGCCGGGAAACCTCTTCTGCCAATTGCTGGAAGTCGACGTGAGCCGCCTCGGGTCGGGCCTGGATCACGACGTCGAACCCCCGCTCGGGGGCGCCTGCCCGGTATGCCTCTCGCAGGCGACGTTTGATCCGATTGCGCGTCACGGCACCTCCAACCCTTCTAGGAACGGCCAAGCCCAGGCTCGAGACCGCATTGTCCTCGACGGCCCGGACTACGTAGAACGTGCCGAAGCTGGAGCGTTTCCTGGCGCCGGTGTGCATCACGCGGCGGAAATCGCGACGAGAAGACAGCGAGCGGGGGTGCTTCATGAACGCTGCCTACGCCGACAGACGGGTGCGGCCCTTGTCGCGCCGCGCCTTCAAGATCGCACGACCCGCCCGGGTCTTCATACGAGCACGGAACCCGTGCTTGCGCTTACGGCGGCGATTGTTGGGCTGGTAGGTGCGCTTGGTCACAGGATTTCACCCGATCCGGTTGGGCCCGCTCGATCCGCTGAAATCAATATCGCGAAATCCCGGGGCTCTTCGACGTCCGGAGGATTATAGCCGAGGTGCCGTCTGGCCAAGCAGGCAGGGACGTTGCGACTTCTTCCACGAGGATCTGCGCAACCGGCTTGACGCGGCGGCGGGTCTCCTGCGTACGATGCCCCCGGTCCGAAGCCTCCGGGATGTGCGGGGGACGCGGCTGTGGCACTTCCCCGGTTCGACGCTTGAGCAGTGGGTGTTTGGGAGATCAGGTTGTCCACACCTGTGGATAAGACTGTTGACCACCCGAGGACTCCCTGCTCGCACCCACTTTCTCGTTCCTCCACCGCGACCGTTCGCGGCCTCGCACCGGGGCTCCGGGCGCGATGAACCCGTTGTCGATGTCGATGTTGGTAAGGGGGGGTGGCGTGGAGAGTTCTAGCAAGGTCGTCCTGGTCGAGCGCCGACCAGAAGAGGTCCACTATGAAAGCGGTGCGAGCGGGCGGGGGGCCGAGGGTGCCGACGAGGTCGGTGCGATCTGGTCCGTGGCCGAGGGTTTCTTACGGGAAGAGCTGAAGGGGAACTTCCCAGCCTGGTTCGGGCGTACCCAGGCGCGCGCTCTGGACGGAGACAGCTTGGTCCTCGCGGTCCCGAGCCTCTTCGTCAAGGAATGGATCGAGGACCGCTACGGGACCCAACTACGGCGCGCGGCATCGGCTGCAGCGGCCCGGGATCTCTCGATCGCCTTGGTGGTTGACACCCATCTCAGCGAAGAGGCCGAGGCGCCCCCCGCTGGGTCCACGGTCATGGTTCGTACAGAGGCCGAGGTTGCCCCTTCCTCGGGTGACGATGCGCCGCAGTTCCACCCGAAGTACAACTTCGAATCATTCGTCATCGGCTCGTCCAACCGCTTCGCTCATGCCGCCGCACTCGCAGTCGCCGAGGCACCGGCAGAGTCCTACAACCCGCTGTTCATCTACGGCGCCGCCGGTCTAGGCAAGACCCACCTCTTGCACGCCATCGGCCGCTACGTGCGCGAGTGGCACCGGGGCTCCGTCGTGCGCTACGTCTCGACCGAACAGTTCATGAACGACTTCATCGTTGCGCTCCAGCGCCGGACGATCCCGGCTTTCCATCAGCGTTACCGGGCCGCAGACCTCCTTCTCATCGACGACATCCAGTTCCTAGAAGGAAAGGAGCGGACCCAAGAGGAGTTCTTCCACACCTTCAACGCGCTTCACCCCAAGAGCCAGATCGTGATCACGTCGGATCGGCCTCCCAAGAAGATCCCCACCCTGGAAGAACGACTCCGCACACGGTTCGAATGGGGACTCATAACCGACATCCAGCCTCCCGACCTCGAAACCCGCCTCGCCATCTTGCGCAAGAAGACCGAGACCGACCGACTCCAGGTCCCGCCCGAGGTGATGTCTTACATAGCGAGCCGGATCCAGACCAACATCCGCGAGCTCGAGGGCGCCCTGATCCGGGTTGCGGCCTTCGCCTCTCTCACCCGGTCCCCGATCACGTTAGAGGGAGCGCAAGGGGTTCTGCAGTCGCTCCTGCCCAACAACAGCGAAACCCGCGTGACGTCCGAGCTGATCATCTCGGTAGCGGCTGAATACTTCGATGTCACGCCCGAAGAGATCTGCTCGCCCAGTCGCTCACGACCACTCGTCAACGCGCGTCAGATGGCGATGTATCTGTGTCGCGAGCTCACTGATCTCTCCCTGCCGAAGATCGGTGAACGCTTCGGAGGCCGAGACCACTCCACCGTTGTCTTCGCCGTCAACAAGGTGAAGCAACACATGCAGGAACGAGAGACCTGGTACGAGCAGGTTCGCGAGCTCACCACCCGGATCCGCCAACAGGCTGCGCGTGTTTAACGTCAACATCCCGTGTCGGGGTCGTGGACAACGAGGTCTGCGTTCTGGGGGCCGCGCCAGGCCGCGTCGCCGGCTCCTGATTATCCCCACGCACGAGATGCCTGGAGATGTCTATCTACCTGCAGCGATCGCTCTTGTCCCCAGCGCCAACAGCACCTACTAGTACTTACGAGAAAACCTTTTATCGGACACAACCCAAGCTGTTCATGAAGAACCGTCACACCCCTTAGCTACATTTCCTTGCAGAAACGAAGCCGGATGGGAGGCAACGACATGAAGTTCCGCTGTGAACGCGACGACCTTGTGGGTGCGGTGCAATTCGCCTCGCGGGCGATCTCTAACAGGGCGACGCTGCCCGTGCTCTCGGGTCTGCGGATGGAAGCCACCGAGGACGGCCGCGTCCGTGTTGCTGCCACCGACCTCGAGCTCACTATGGAGACCGTGTTCGCGGCAGCGGTAGACGAGCCCGGGAAAGCCATCGTTCCAGGACGCCTGTTCGGCGAGATGACGCGCAATCTGTCCAGTGGTCAGGTGTCGGTGGCCGGCACGGACGGCGAGGTCGAGATCGGCTCTGGGCGAGGCAGATTCCGTGTCCGCTCTCTGACCCCCGATGATTACCCCGCGCTGCCCATCGAGGACCGGGACGACAGCGCGGGCGTGCAGGTCTCGGTGAACGCGACAGAGCTTGCCGCTGCTCTGTCCCAGGTCGTCCGAGCGGCTTCGGGCGACGAGAGCCGCCAGATCCTCACCGGCGTGTTGTGCGAGCTAGAGATCGGCTCGGTGACCCTCGCTGCGACGGACTCCTATCGATTGGCCGTGCGCACGCTCGAGGTGGTCGGCGGGCCCGAGGAGCAGCGGAAGGTGGTATTGCCGGCGCGGACGCTGGGCGAGCTGGGACGCGCCTTACAGGGCGCGGCGGGTTCGGTGACGGCCCTGGTCAAAGAGAATCTGGTGGCCTTCTCGGTGGAAGGCTCCGCCGAGCTCGCCAACGAGTGGGTGATCGGGTCGAGGTTCATCGAGGGCGAGTTTCCGAAGTACCGGCAGCTGATCCCAGACTCGTACCCGAACACACTCGTGGTGGATCGCGAGCGTCTGCTCGAGGTGACCAAACGGGTGGGGTTGTTGGCCCAGAACAACCTTCCCGTGAAGCTCCAGCTTGCTGCGGAGCTCGAGGTCTCGGCCCACACCCCCGACGTGGGAGAGGGCCAGGAGGTCATCGAAGCGGAGTACGAGGGCGAACCCCTTGTCATCGCGTTCAATCCGCAGTTCTTGGCAGACGGCGCCTCCGCCATCTCGTCGCAACGCATCGAGATGCAAGTAGGCGATGGCTTGAAGCCGGCGATCCTGCGGGGGGAGCGGGGAGACTTCACCTATCTGCTCATGCCGGTGCGGTTGTCGTAGCAGCGTGCCGCAACCAGAAGGTCGGCGAACGGGGAACGTCGCGCAGATAGCGTTGTAGGTCATGCGTGTGAACGAGCTCGTGCTCGAGGACTTTCGGAACTACGCGGACGAGCAGGTCCGGCTTGCGCCCGGTCTCAACCTTGTCATCGGACGGAACGCCCAGGGAAAGACCAACCTGCTCGAGGCGATCCACTGCCTGAGTGGGTTGGGCTCTCCCCGTGCGGACAACGCTGCGCTGGTTCGCCACGGCCGGGGGGCCGCATTGGTTCATGCGGATGTGACGAGAGTTCACCGGTCTCTTCACATCGACCTCGAGATCAAGCCCGGCCGCGGGACCCGGGCTCTGGTCAACAAGACGGCGGTGCCCCGGACAAGCGCCCTCACCGACGTGATCGTCACCGTCTTCTTCGGACCGGACGAGCTTTCTCTCGTCAAGGGCTCTCCGGACGGCCGGAGACGCTTCCTCGACGAGCTCGTCGTCAAGTTGCGTCCCGCCCGGGATGCCTTGCGACGCGACCTCGAGAGAGTGCTGCGTCAACGTAATGCGCTGCTGAAGTCGCTGCGAGCGGCAGACCCCTCGGGCGTGCACGCGGAGCTCGAGGTCTGGGACAGATCTTTGTGTCGATCCGGAGCAGCGGTTGCCGCCGCTCGGCTCGAAGCACTTCGGGACCTTTCGCCCCACGCATCGAAGCGTTATGAAGAGGTCGCCGGCGGCGGATCTCTAACACTCTCCTACGTCAGCTCGTGGCTACCCGAGGAGCTCGCGGGGTCGATCTCGGACGGAACCGCCGAGATCGACGCATCTTCGCTCGAGGAACACCTGGCCGCGCGGATCGAACGCCTCCGCCGAGCCGAGGTGGAACGCGGCGCGACCTTGGTAGGACCGCAGCGGGATGACGTTTCCGTCCGCCTGTCGTCACAGGGAACGATGCTCGACGCCCGTGCCTTCGCGTCCCAAGGCGACCAGCGCACCAGTGCCTTGGCCCTGAAGCTTGCCGAACACGACCTTCTGTCCGAGAGCCTGCAGGACGAGCCGATCCTGTTATTGGACGATGTCTTTTCCGAGTTGGATCCGATGCGACGGGCGTGGCTCGCTGACGCGGTCAGAGATGTCGGCCAGACCATCCTGACGTCCGCCGAACCGTTGGCGCTCGAGACTCTCCGCGCCGAGAAGATCCTCGAGGTGCGTGAGGGCAGGATCGATGTCTCGGGATAAGGGGCCGCTGGATCCGACGCCGCTGCGGGGCCTGTTAGGCGGAGCCGCGGCGCGCTTCGGCCTCGACGACGCCCTGGCGGCCGCCACCTTGTGGAAAGACTGGCGGGAGATCGCGGGCCCGGATCTGGCGGGACACGCGGAACCGACGTCGCTACGTCGCGGCATCTTGCGGATCAGGGCGGAGTCGCCGGTGTGGGCTCATGAGATCGCGTACCTGGCGGACGAGATCAAGCTGAAGGTGAACGAGGCGCTGGGCACTTCCGCGGTGGTGGAGGTCAAGGTGTGGAGCGCGCCTGGCCGCCCGGCTGCTCCGCTCGGTCAGCCACCACCGGCGGCGGTCCCCGGCGAGGTCCGGCGGGCAGATGCAGACTCCGATCAAGACCCTGCCCGTGCGCTGGAGCGGGCCCGCTCCGCGTGGGCTCAACGACGTAGCACCGACGGCGATCGGGGCCGGTGAAAGGGGTGCCGGAAACCAGGAAATGCCCTGCTAGATGGTAGTATTTAGCTCCATGACCCCCCGTTTCCTGCTCTCTTCGGACGCGCCCAAAAGAGCAGATGAGACGACATCCAGCCCGTCTGTGGAAGCAAGGAGTGAGTACGTCGGCCACGCCTATCTCGCCCGCAACTAAGACCAAGAACCAGGTGTCTTACTCCGCGGAAGACATCACGGTCCTAGAGGGCCTCGATCCGGTCCGAAAGAGGCCGGGGATGTACATCGGCTCGACCGGTCTCCGGGGTCTGCACCATCTGGTCTATGAGGTCGTCGACAACGCCGTCGACGAGGCCATGGCGGGGTATTGCGACCGCATCGTCGTCGAGCTCCTCGCCGACGGCGGCTGCAAGATCACCGACAACGGCCGCGGTATCCCGGTGGACTCGATCAAGACCGGTCCCCAGAAGGGCAAGCCCGCCGCTCAGGTGGTCCTCACCACTCTCCACGCCGGGGGCAAGTTCGAGGGCAAGGGCTATCAGGTCTCGGGTGGTCTCCACGGGGTCGGGGTATCTGTCGTCAACGCGCTCTCGGAGCGCCTCGAGCTCGAGATCCACCGCGACGGTAAAGCCTGGACGCAGGCGTACGAGCGCGGCAAGCCCCAAGCGAAGCTCACCCCAGGACGCGCGATCAAGCGCACCGGGACCACTGTCTCCTTCTGGCCCGATCCCGAGATCTTCACCGAGGAACGCGAGTTCCGCTTCGACACCCTTGCCCAACGCATGCGCGAGATGGCTTTCCTCAACAAGGGCCTCGAGATCAGGCTGATCGACCATCGCATCGAGCCCCCCCAGGAAGAGACCTTTCGCTATACCGGCGGGATCATCGATTTCGTAAAGCATCTGAACTCCTCGCGTGACCCGGTCAACAAGCGGGTCGTGTACTTCGAGGGCAAGGGCGAACAGCACGAGCTCGAGATCGCGATGCAGTGGACGACCTCGTTCAACGAGTCCGTCTTCACCTTCGCCAACAACATCAATACGCACGAAGGTGGGATGCACGAAGAGGGCTTCCGCCGCTCTCTTACCAAAGTCATCACGTCTTACGCCAAGGCAAAGCAGTTGCTCAAGGAGAAGGATCAGCCGTTCATCGGAGAGGACTGCCGTGAGGGACTGACCGCCATCATCTCGGTCAAGGTTGCCAATCCTCAGTTCGAGGGCCAGACCAAGACCAAGCTCGGCAACACCGAGATCCGCTCATTCGTCGAGACGACGATGAACCGGGTCTTCTCCGAATACCTGGAGGAGCACCCGACCGAGGCGCGGGCCATCTGTCAGAAGACGATCTCTGCCCAGCGCGCTCGCCTCGAGGCGCGCAAGGTCCGGGACCTCGTGAGGCGCAAGTCATTGCTGGAGTCGTCGACGCTCCCGGGCAAGCTGGCCGACTGCCAGACACGAGATCCCGACAAGGCCGAGCTGCTGATCGTCGAGGGAGACTCTGCCGGCGGCACAGCGAAGAACGCACGTCAACGCGAGAATCAAGCGGTCCTTCCGCTGCGCGGCAAGATCTTGAATGTCGAACGCGCGCGTCTGGCGAAGATCCTCGAGAACAAAGAGATCCAGGCGATCATCACCGCTGTTGGGACGGGCATCGGCGACGACTTCGACATCACGAAGTGCCGCTATCACAAGATCATCTCGATGGCAGACGCCGATGTCGACGGTTCACACATCAAGACCCTGCTGCTCACTTTCTTCTTCCGTTTCATGCCGGAGGTGATCGACGCAGGCTTTCTGTTCGTGGCGCAGCCGCCCCTCTACCGGCTCCCGTTCAAGGGCAAGGTTCACTACTTCAAGAACGACGCCGAGCTTGAGGTGTTCCGAGCAGAGCAACAGAACGGGTCCAAGATCGAGCCACAGCGCTTCAAGGGTCTAGGAGAGATGGACGCCGACCAGTTGTGGGAGACGACGCTCGACCCCGCGCAGCGCACGCTGTTGCGCGTCACCATGGAAGACGCCGCTTTGGCCGAAGAGATCTTCTCCACTCTGATGGGCGAAGACGTCGACGCGCGCAAGACATTCATCCAGCGAAACGCCAAAGACATCCGTTTCCTAGACATCTAGATGGCACCGAAAGAACCGTTCCAAGAGAAGCTGCCCGGCGACCCTGGGGGCCCCGGCGACGGCATCGAAGACATCTCGCTCGCGGAAGAGGTCCAGTACTCCTTCCTCGAGTACGCGATGTCGGTCATCGTCAGCCGCGCGCTGCCCGACGTTCGCGACGGGTTGAAGCCGGTAACCCGACGGATCCTGTACGCCGCCTTCGACACAGGGTTGCGGCCCGATCAGCGATTCCGGAAGTGCGCGGCCTTGGTCGGCGAGGTCATGAAGACCTATCACCCGCATGGGGACCAATCGATCTACGACGCGCTCGCGCGCCTCGCGCAGGACTTCTCCACGCGCAACCTGTTGATCGACGGACAAGGAAACTTCGGCTCCGTAGACGGCGACGCACCAGCGGCCATGAGATATTGCCTCTCCGCATTCGAACGAGTGCGTACCGTTTACGGCACCCCGCTGATCTCGCAGCTTGCGAGCGTGGCTCCCGACTCCGAGAGGACATCGAGCAAAAGTCCTCGACCGCAGCGGAGGCATTGTTCGGGCGACCAAGCTCTTTCATAGCGGTGACCACCCCACATTGCGGATGCGAACAACGGAGGGCTACGAGCTGACCGGAACTCATAACCACCAGTCCTCTGTTTGGTGCCTGTAGCGGGCGTACCGATGCTTCTTTGGAAGCTCCGAAGAGATCGATCCGGGTACATACGTTGCGCTGAATCCGCACCCCGGCCCGGAAGAGGGCATGTTGTCGGAGCGGGAGTGGCAGTTGGCGACCCTGGCCGGTGCGTGGGTGGCCGAGGGCTTCGCTTCGCCCCACCGGGCAGGCTTCAACAACACGGACCAGGATTACTTCACCCACGTGGTGGAGGCGTTCGACGCAGTCGTGGGCGGCCGGCGCTACGTCTACGACCGGGTGATCAGCTCCGGCAGCCGGCTCTATGAGATCGACGTCCAAGACATGGCCCCATTCGTCGCGGCCCCGCTGGGCGAGCTCGTCGACCACAAGAGCAACGTGAAGTCTGCGCCCTCCTTCGTTTGGGAAGGGAGCCCGGCCTTCAAGCGGGCTTTCTTGCAGTCGTTGTTCGAAGGCGACGGCAGCTCTTCGCTGCTCGGACGCCAACACCGGGCAGGTGAGCTACTCCACTCGCAGCCTCCAACTCGCTCGGGATGTTCAACAGTTGCTGCTCGAGTTTGGGATCGTGTCCCGGCAGTGCGTATCCGATCGGGGCGAGATCAAGGTCTACATCGGCAATCGACGGGATCTCAGGTTGTCTGCTCGCGGGTCGGATTCTTCGGCCGCAAGCAGGAGAAGCTACTGAGGGATCTCGCGACGATCCCCACCACCAGCACCGCGATGTCATCGGACCACATCCCCTACCTCGCAGACTACGTGCGCCAGGAGTGCGGCGGGACCTGGAAGCAGCGAGTGGTTGACCAAGCACAACATCGATCGGATCGAGCGCTGGGAGCGGGATCGGGACAAGATCCTCGACAGCATCTGCTCGACGAGGTCAAAGCGGTGATCGAACCGCTCGTGGGCGGTAACTACTACGCCGCGAAGGTGGCTTCGATCGAGGACGCCGGCGTGCAGCCTGTGTACTCCATCAGAGTCGATTCGGACGACCACTCCTTCATCACCAACGGTTTCGTCAGTCACAATACGGAGTGTCGGTTGTCGGCTTTCCATGGAGCTGCTACGCGACATCACCGAAGAGACCGTCGACTTCGTCCCGAACTACGACGGCGAAGACCTGAGCCCTCGGTGCTTCCCGCGCGCTTCCCGAACCTTCTCGTCAACGGATCGACCGGCATCGCGGTCGGTATGGCCACAAACATCCCACCGCACAACCTCGGAGAGGTCGTCGACGCGGTGGTCGACCTGCTCGAGCATCCCGAGCTCTCACAGGATCCCGCCAAGTCGCTGTCGGCGGTGATGAAGCACATCAAAGGCCCCGACTTCCCAACCGGCGGGATCATCCTGGGACGTTCGGGGATCAACGACGCCTACACCACGGGCCGAGGCTCGGTGAAGATGCGGGCCGTGTGTGAGATCGAAGAGGGGCCGAAGGGCAACCCGCGCATCGTAGTGACCGAGCTTCCGTATCAGGTGAACAAGGCGCGCCTCGCTACGAAGATCGCAGAGCTCGTGAATGCCAAGACCGGGCGGCTCGAAGGCATCGCAGATCTGCGGGACGAATCGTCACGCCAAGGGATGCGTCTCATCATCGATCTGAAGAAGAACGCGGTGCCCCAGGTGGTGCTCAATACGCTCTACAAGCGAACTCAGCTGCAGGACAACTTCGGCGTCAACATGCTGGCGATCGTCGACGGTGTGCCTCGCACTTTGAACCTCGGCGAGATCCTCCAGGAGTACATCTCTCACCAGATCCAGGTGATCATCCGCCGGACCCGCTACCGCTTACGCAAGGCTAGAGACCGGTCGCACATCCTCGAGGGCCTCATCATCGCGCTCGACCACATCGACGAAATCGTCGCGCTCATCAGGGCAGCAGCCGATGTCGAAGAAGCGCGCGGCGGCTTGATCGCACGCTATGGGCTGAGCGAGATCCAGGCCAATCACATCCTCGACATGCCACTGCGGCGTCTCACCGCTCTCGAGCAGGACAAGATCCGCGAGGAATACGAAGAGCTTCAGCGGACGATCGCCGAGCTCGAGTCGATCCTCGCCGACCCGGCCAAGGTTCGGGCCATCATCGCGGACGAGGCGCGCGAGGTGAAGAAGCGTTTCGCCGATCCGAGACGGACGAACTTCGCGCACGACGAAGGCGAGTTCGACATCGAGGATCTGATCGCCGACGAGGAGCTTGCCGTCTCGGTGTCTCGGGACGGCTACATAAAGAGTGTGTCTCTTGATACCTACCGGCAGCAGGGAAGAGGGGGCCGGGGGGTCAGAGGCGCCGGCCTCAAGGAAGGCGACATCGTCGAGCATCTCATCACCACCACGGCGCACGCCTACTTGCTGCTCTTCTCCAACAGCGGTCGCGTCTATCGCTTGAAGGCCCATGAGATCCCGAAACGGGATCGGACCGCCCGCGGGACGGCGGTCGTCAACGTGGTGTCGATGCGCTCCGAGGATCGGGTCGCCGCCGTCATCGACACTCGGGACTACGAGACCTATCGGTACCTGTTGATCGCCACCAAGAAGGGGATGGTGAAAAAGACCCTGTTCCGGGAATACGACTCGTCCCGGCGCGAGGGGATCATCGCTCTCAACCTCAGAGAGGACGACGAGGTTGTGCGGGTGCGTCCCACCTCCGGCGACAACGACATCCTCTTGATCACCAAGAAGGGCAAGGCGATCAGGTTCTCCGAGGACAAGGTCCGCTCGATGGGGCGGACGGCTACCGGTGTGATCGGGATCCGGCTTGATCCCGACGATGAGGTGGTGGCGTGCGACATCATCAACGACGATTCTGACGAGCTCCTGCTGGTCACCCAGTTCGGTTATGGGAAGCGCACCAAGTTGGGTGACTTCCCTCGGAAGGGCCGGGGGGGCAAGGGCGTGATCGCCGCAAAGCTGACGAAGCCTCGTGGGCCCATCGTGGGGGCCTCTGTCGTGCGGGGGGGTGACGAGGTGTTCCTGATCTCCAGCGACGGTGTCGTCATCCGGATGGCGGTCAACACGATCTCCAGGCAAGGCCGTTCTGCTACCGGGGTGCGCGTGATGAACCTCTCCGGCGGGATGAGCATCTCGGCGGTTGCGCCGGTGGTAGGCGAAGAAGAGGAGACCCCGCAGGGACGGCTGACGTAGTTGCGGCCACTCGCCGCTCCTGGCCGGACGGCATCGTTGCGGGCGGGAGCCGTCTGTATCGCCCATACTGTCTCGGAACACACG
>JAUJPD010000002.1:253525-291655 GCA_030447315.1 Actinomycetota bacterium
CCACCCGCCCGGCCCCCGAGATCGGCCCGCAGCCTGCACCTCGTGGGCAACCGGTCAAGAGGAGAGGCCTCCGCCGGGTTCGCAGAACGGTCCGCCGCGTGGACCCAGTGTCGGTCCTGAAACTGTCCGCCTTCTTCTACGCCATCTTCCTTCTCGTGTGGCTCGCGTTCGTGGCGATCCTGTATTCGTTCATCGAGTCCCTCGGGGTGTTCGATGCCGCCGAAGACCTGGGTCGGGCCCTGGTGCTCTACGAAGAGGTGAACATCACGCTAGGCGTGGTGGAGAAGTGGGCCCTTCTTCTCGGCATCCTCTTCGGGATCCTCTTCACGCTGCTGAACACGCTGTTGGCGGTGCTCTACAACGTCGGCTCGGATCTACTCGGCGGCATCGAGCTGACTTTCGTCGAGCGAGACAGCTAGCCGGACATCACCACGCGTGCGGCTCCAGCCGCGCGCGCCGCCTGTGTTATCCCGCTCGGCCCCCTAAGATGCCCGCGTCCGAGCAGGCCGAGGTGGGGGAGCCATGACCGGCGACGTGATGATCTCACTGAAGAACGTGTCCAAGGTGTTCGACTCAGCGGAGGGCTCGGCGGCCGTACACGACCTCTCCATGGACATCGTGAGAGGTGAGACCGTGGTCCTGGTCGGCCCCTCCGGCTGTGGGAAGACGACGACGATGAAGATGATCAATCGCTTGGTCGAGCCCACCTCCGGAGAGATCACCGTCAACGGCACCGACGTCATGAAGCAGGACCCTGTGGAGTTGCGTCGCGGGATCGGATACGTGATCCAAAGCATCGGGCTCATGCCGCACCGCACGATCGCACAGAACATCGCGACGGTACCGGAGCTTCTGAAGTGGGACGCCACCAAGGTCAAGCAGCGGGTCGCCGAATTGAGCGACATCCTGGAGCTGGACGAGGCTCTTCTGGGTCGCTACCCGAATGAGTTGTCCGGAGGCCAGCGGCAGCGTGTAGGAGTCGCCCGAGCCTTGGCTGTAGACCCCCCGGTCATGTTGATGGACGAGCCCTTCGGGGCCGTCGACCCCATCGTTCGCGAACGTCTGCAAGACCAGTTCCTGGATCTCCAAGACCGGCTGAAGAAGACGATCGTCTTCGTCACGCACGACATCGACGAGGCGATCAAGATGGCGGATCGGATCGCGATCCTGAACCGCGGGGGTGTGATCGAGCAGTTCGCTTCACCCGAGGAGATCCTCCGGTCTCCCGCCAACGACTTCGTCAAGCAGTTCGTCGGCGTCGAACGCGGCCTCAAGCGTTTGGCATTGCTCAAGGTGTCACAGATCGGGATCGAGGAAGGTCCGGTCGTTTCGCCCGAGGCCCCTATAAGAGACGCAGAGCGAGCCATGGAGAAGTTCGACTATGACTGGTGCAGCGTGGTCGAGGACGGAGAGCTTCTGGGGTGGGTGGATCGAGAGTCCCTTGGCGGTTGCCTCACAGTGGCAGAGGCCCAGGCCCGGCCGTTCAGTGCGTACGTCACCCATGACAGCACCTTGCGCGAGGCTCTGGATTCCATCGTGACCTCGCGCACGCAGGTCGCGGTCGTGGCGAGTGGAGGCCAGCGCTACGTCGGCATCTTGTCGTTGGAGCGGATCTCGAAAGAGATCATCTCGTGAATCTTGCGCAGGCGGATCGACCGACGATCAAGTGGTCCTGGATCGGAGACAACTCCGACAAGATCTTCGCGCGGTTCATCGAGCACATCGAGCTAACGGTGTTGGCGGTCGCCATCGGACTTCTCATCTCGGTCCCGCTCGCGATCTATGCGTATCGCCACCGGTGGTTCTACACACCTCTGACGTCGGTGACCGGGATCCTCTATACGATCCCGAGCCTGGCCCTCTTCGCCTTCTTGCTTCCCTACACAGGTCTGACCGTCCAGACCGCGGAGATCGGTCTCGTCGGGTACACGCTGTTGATCCTGATCCGCAACATAGTTGCAGGACTCGCCGGTGTTCCTCCCGACGTGCGTGAAGCCGCGCGCGGCATGGGTTTCTCGAGCGGGCAGATGCTATGGCGGGTCGAGATGCCGCTCGCTCTCCCGGTCATCATGGCCGGCGTGCGTCTGGCCACGGTCACCACGGTTGGGCTCGTTACCGTGACCGCGTTGATCGGCAAGGGGGGGCTTGGGTTCTTCATCTTGTCCGGCATGCGGACAGACTTCATCACCGCGATCCTGGTGGGGTCGATCCTTTCGCTGGTCCTGGCGGTGACGGTCGACGGGCTGCTCGTTTACCTCGAGAGACGCATCACTCCTTGGTCCCGCAGCCGCGCGGGCCAGCGGCGCCCGGCCCCTAAGACGCAGTCGTCTATCGGACCTAGGGTGGCCTGATGGATCAGCTGACCGCGGTGTGGGAGTGGTTCATGATGGAGAGCACCTGGAGGGGCTCCGGCATCGACCCGGGCATCTTGGTGCGCGTTTACGAGCACATGTCGATGTCGCTGCAGGCAGTGGCCCTGGCGGCTCTCCTGGTGTTGCCGATCGGCCTCTATATCGGTCACACCCGGCGGTGGGAGTTTGCCGCCATCTCCATCGGTAACTTCGGGCGCGCTCTGCCTTCCTTCGGCATCCTCGGGATCACCTTCTTCATCACGACCGCCCTCGACGTTCCGGGCATCTTGGGCTTCTGGGCGACCTTCACGGCGCTGTTCTTGCTGGCGATCCCTCCGATCCTGACCAACACCTACGTTGGGATCAAGGGTGTGGATGCGGACACGATCGAGGCGGCGCGGGGTATGGGCATGACCGAGAGAGAGATCTTGACGCGACTGGAGATACCCCTGGCCGCCCCTCTGATAGTGGCGGGCATCAGGCTGGCAACCGTGCAGGTCGTGGCCACCGCGACGCTGGGAGCGGTGGTCGCGTGGGGGGGCCTGGGCCGCTACATCGTCGACGGGCTCGCGCGCGGCAACGACGTCTTGTTGCTCGGGGGAGCCATCCTCGTGGCCCTTCTGGCGATCGTGACCGAGGTCGCCTTCGGAGTCCTCGAGAGGATAGCGGCCCCTCGACTCACGTCGCAGAAGAAGCGGGTCGTCGCGGGGAGCCGCTCGGGCCAGCTTGGCCCCGCCGCCTGAGGGAGGCTGATTAGCGCAGCCGTATCGGTATGGTGCTCCGCGTTCGAATCCGAGGGGTCGGGAGGCGGCCCCCCTTAGACGGAATGGAGGAGACCCATGCGGAGACCCCGCAGAAACGCTCATGGGGCGACTCTGTTTGCTGCCGCACTGGCGCTCGCGCTGGTGATGGGGGCATGCGGGTCGGGAGTGAGCGAAGATGATGAGCCGGAGGCGCCCTCCGGTGGAGGCGGCGAACCCGTCGCTTCGCAGCTCGTGCTCGGAGCCCCTCCGGAGTGTCCGGAGCGACCCTTTTGCATCCCGGGTCTCGAAGAGACTTATGGCATCGAGTTCGCCGACTTCAAGCCGTTGGATGTGGGCGGTCCACTGACGGTCAAGGCGCTCAAAGGGGGCCAGGTTGACGTCGGCCTCTTGTTCTCGACCTCGAGCGCCATCGTGGCCAACGACTTCGTCCTGCTCGAGGACGACAAGAGCCTGCAGACGGCCGAGAACATCACGCCGTTGGTTTCCGAAGAGGTGGATGATTCTGCTGCAGAGGCTCTCGATCAAATCAGCGCCGCGCTCACAACCGAGAACATCACCGAGCTCAACGGTCGGGTCGAGCTCGACCAAGAGGACCCGGCCGATGTCGCAGCCGACTTCATCGAGCAGGAGGGCATCTCTGCAGAAGGGGGCGCTTCGGGAGAGCTCACGGTGGGAGCCGTCGCCTTCGCGGAGAACCAGATCGTTGCCGAGATGTACGCGCAGGTGCTCGAGCAGTCGGGATACACGGTCAAGCGCCAGACCGACCTCGGCTCGCGCGAGATCCTTTATCCGGCCCTGAAGAAGGGTGAGGTCGACGTGGCGCCCGAGTACCTGGGTTCGTTGTTGCTCTTCCTCGATCCCAAAGCAGAAGCCACGGGCGATCCCGAGAACAACGTCTCTCTCCTCGAGCCTCTGATCGAGAAAGATGGGCTTCGCCTCCTGCAGTTCTCCGAGGCGAACGATCAGAACGCTTTCGTGGTGACGCAGGAAACGGCCGACGAGTTCGGCCTTACGACCATGAGTGATCTGGCGGCAGCTTCCGGCTAGACGCCGCGGACAGACGCTAAAGAGAAAGGGCCGCTTCGGCGGCCCTTTCCTCTTACTGGATCCGTTCTCCCGCCTGGATCGGGATGGGGAGCCGGTTGGGCGGCGGAGCGAGCGGACACACCCAGCGAGGGTCATAGGAACAGGACGGGTTGTACGAGAAGTTGAAGTCCAAGACCAGACCGGCCCCCTGCACCCCGAGGTCGGCTCCCTTGACGGTATCGAGCAGGTACCGCCCCGCGCCGTAGGTCGTGTCACCGCTCGTGGCGTCTCGGAAAGGAACGAAGACTCCCCCTCCGTAGGCGGTCAGCCAGTAAGCCTCGAGCCTTCGTTCTTCCCCCGACACCTCGAAGCCCAGGTAAGCGATCCGTTCGAAGGTCATCGGTTGATCGCCCGAGGTCGGTATCTCGTAGGTCTGGGCCTCGGCGTCCTGAAGGTTCGCGACCACCCGCAGGGAAGGGTCGTAGTCGAAGTAGCGCAGTCCGGAGAAAGCGCGTCTGGACTCTTCGGGCAGAGGCGATTGAGCATGCGACGCGAACAGCTCGTCTCGCACGGTCTTCCAGTGACCCCACGCGGCCGCGGGATCCTTCATCCCTCGGATGTCGTCGTAGAGGCGGAAGACCCGCCGTTTCCAGTCGAGAAGCGTCACCGCGCCGGTCGCATCCATCACCCGGTCACCGTAGGGCCTCTGCAGGCTGGTCGGGGGCAGGCGGACTATGCGTCACGGCGGTCGGCGGCCGCCGGATGCCGGCGAAGGAGGTCACGGCCCCGGCGAGACAGAGGGCCGAGGCGATCAGCATGGAACGCCTGAAGCCATCGGAGAAACCGATCAGGTCCACGTCGTCGATGCCGCTGAGGCCCGCGCCCAGCGGGATCAATACGACCGCGAGCAGACCGGCGACCCGGGCGACCGCGTTGTTGATCCCGGAGGCGATACCGGAGTGTCCCCCCGGGGCCGCGGTGAGGACCGCGGTGGTCAGGGGAGCGACGGTGATCGCCATACCCAACCCGAAGATCGATACCCCCGGCAACACCGAAGCGACGTAGCTCTCGCCGCTTCCGACCCGCACCAGAAGGGCCAGGCCGGCGGCGGCCAGGAGGGGGCCCAGCGTCATGGGTCCTCGCGGCCCCCAGCGTTGCGAGAGCTTGCCCGCGGTAGGCGACAACAACAGCAGCAACACCGTCAGCGGTACCAGCGCGGCTCCTGCTTCCAGCGCCGAGTAACCCAGGACCTTTTGGAGCTGCAACACCAGCAAGAACATGGCACCGCTCAAGGCGGCATAGACCAGGAGGGTCGTGCCGTTGGCGGCGGAGAACTGACGCGACCGGAACAGCGTCAGCGGCATCATGGGATGGGCGAGCTTCTTCTCCAACCAGAAGAACGCGACCAGAGACAACGCGCCGGCAGAGCCGGCAGCCACCACCAGCGGTTCACCCCACCCGCGGGCCGGACCTTCGATCAGGGCGAAGACGATGCCTCCGAGACCGACGGCGGCCGCGACGCCGCCCAGTACATCGGGGACCTTAGGGGTGTCTTGATCCCGGGTCTCGGGCACGTAGCGCAGAGCGATGCCGATCGCGACCAGCGCCAGAGGCAGGTTGATGAAGAACACGAGACGCCACGACACCGAATCCACGAGCCACCGCCCACGAAGGCCCACTGCTGTGGTTACGCCGGCCGGCTCCCGACCACGCTCCGATCGCCTGGCCCCGTCTTGGTCTCCTGAAGCTGGCAGAGATGATCGCGAGGCTGCCCGGTACCAACATTGCCGCGCCCATGCCTTGAAGCGCTCGTGCGGCGATCAAGACGCCCACCGAGGGGGCCAGACAGAACAAGGAAGCGATGTGGTGAAGGCGGCGAGGCCGTAGACGAACATCCGGCGGCGCCCGTAGAGGTCGCCCTGGGGGGCCTCCGACCAACAGCAGCGCGCCCAGCGTCGCGTATGCGCGCTGATCGTCACTGGAGCGACGAGAAACCGACGCCGAAGTCGGTGCCGATGGCGGGCAACGCGACATTGACAACCGTCGAATCCAGGAACGCGATGTACCGGACCCGAGAACGGTCGCAAGAGATCACCCAGCGGCCGCTGCGCGGTCCAGCCGCGACCGATCCTGCAGCAGCTCATGGTGGGCCAACTTCAACCGAGTACCTCGAAGATTCCGCCCCGGCGACCGGGACCCACCCGCGGTCACTGTGGCAAGGTACGGCCATGGGTCGGGCACGAAGATCGACGCCGGAGGATGCCTCTGTGGGTCTAGAGAACCCGACGAACATCCCGGTTCGGGATCGGCTGATAGTCGCCTTGGACTTCGCCACCCAGAAGGGGGCTCTCGGAAGATGGTCGAGCTTGGGGACAGCGTCTCCTTCTACAAAGTAGGGCTGCCAGTTGTTCCTCGCACCCGGATGGCAGTCACTTCACGCTTGCGGGGGTTCTCTCCGGTCGTGGAAAAAAGATCATGGTCGATCTCAAGCTGTTCGATGTTCCGCAGACGGTTGCTGCGCAGTGAATCGGTTGAAGAACTTCCACCACGTTCGCAACTGCACGCCTGAAGGAGATCTTGAGAATGCCTGCCCTACGGTAAGAACGAGCACATCCAGATCTTGCGGATCATGCCTACGAGTATTAATGAAGCTGATCTGGAGATCGTTATTTCCTGAAATCACCACGTTCATATCCGTGCTGTTCGCGCAGCGGGCGTTGGAGCTTTGGTTTGAGGGCAGGTCAGCAGGAGAGGCCGGAGATCCGAGCCCAGCGCACCCCGGCATGAATTCGCGCAGGACGACGCCTGGACTACGCCCTCGACGGGCCGGGGATCCGACGATCAGAAGCGGACGGTCGACGAAGACGCCTTCCAGGGCGGCGTTGACTACATCGTTGTAGCGCCTTGATCCGGACGTAAGCCCTTGATCCGGCGACCAGCCACATAGGATTCAAGAGCGCATAGCCGCCCGAGTTCTCCCAGGAACTGCCGGATCCTGCACCTCGCCCTGCCGGGACCTCGACAGGCCTGTTGCCAGGCCCAGATACCGGAACCATCGGCCTCCATCGCAACAGTGCTCTTCACCGAGCTGAGCTTGCGGGTCCACGGCGAGCGATTCTATAAGTGCGATAGTGGCCGCCCGAACAGCGCCCCTGTAGCTGACGAGTCTCGACGAAGTTAGTACTGGACCCCGGTTCGTTTCCTCGAAGAACTTCACCTTCCCGGTCTCTATCTTGAATACCCTGAGCTGGCCCGCATGGTTGCTGGCGCAGATATCGTTGCAAATTGGTGGCGCCCGCGTCCGGCAGCACCGCCCGGGATGGATGTAGGCTGACTTCGACTGCTCTTCGGCGTCGTTCGATATCGGTAGTCGATCGCCATCCTCCCAGGTAGTGGCAGGCACCACCAGGTACCTTCGTCTTCATCGGCAGTACGCTGGCGTTGGTGGCGCCGTGCACCACGGCGATCGGTTTCGTCATTGCTGAACGGGGGATGCGCGTTGGTGATGGTCTGAGCAACTTGGACTTGCCCATGCTGTTCCCGAGATGTCGCAGAACCGCTACCACCGACTGCACTGTCCGAGTCGGTCGAGCAGTCCACCGCCGCCGCTCCAGGCCGTCACCGATCAAGCGCGATGTTTCCCGTCCCAGTGATGGCGGAGAATGTCGAGCTCACCCTGGTTCCGAACCTCCGCCAGACCTGCCAGCGCCATTCGAGACACCCACGTCATCCACGCCTAAGCAGCACGGAGATCGCCCGCGGTGCAGCATTGCCGTGGCGTTAATGCGTCCGGGGAAGCGAGTTGCGTCGGTCCCATCAGCTCTACCTTCTGGGCCGCCACCGATGATCGAGACTGCGGGTGTAATGCGCTACGGCAAGACGGCCTGGTCGCTGATCAGGCGATGATCGACAGACGTAGGCAGTCGCCGTCAAAGAAGCAGCGAAGGCAGAGCCGCGCAGCTGTCCTGATGGCGACGCTGGCCGCCGGGAGTTCAGAGCGTCATCGATGCGATGCTCTTTGCTTCGGCGAGCGCCGTCGTTACGGTCATCTTTGGTGCTGCTGCAGGAGTGTTCACTTCTGTTGAGCCAGCGTTTCGACTGAATGAACAGAAGGTCACGCACCGATACGTCACCCGGGATTCAGCGGGATACTGGGCAGCTTCAATCTGCTGATAGCTGGCAGCGAGACAGGATCTTTAAGAAACCGTCTCATGGTTTGGCGATGACCTTGCTGTCTCTGGAACGGATCGACCGTAATGGTGGTCTCGACCGCTCGAAGGCGGTCTGCTTCAACAGTTTTGATGCTGTCCGGGAATACGCGCCATCGTCGGGTAGGCCGCCGCCGCTGCACCGGCTTCCAGTGCCCGGTTCACCATCGCACTGGCAAGCACGATACCATCTTCCTGCACGCGCTTCCCCAGAGAGCATCCTGAGCAGGCTTCGCCCAGCGTGCCAGCCAGCAGATACGGGAATCCTGCCAGTCCAGCAGCACTTCAGGGCAGCTCTTTCACGGGAGTGCCAGTCGACTGGGGTTACAGGCGTTCCAGCCCGTTCATTCACGATGTCGTTCTTCGGATGCCCTACGACCTGCGACTTCACATCACCGTCGCATCAACAGCGATGGTCGGGTCTTCCGCGATGCCTACTTCGAGGCGATGCCCGCGAGTCGTCGATGCTGAGCCAGCACGACTTGACCTTCTTGGCACGCCCGGATTTCGATTCTGGCCATCGCCAGCCGAACAGGCCACGACCACCTCGCCTTAGAACCACGATCACGCGTATCGGCTGCCAGCACGACCTCGCTGAAGTCCGCTGGTCACCTTCTTGATGTTGGGCTTACTGGAGCCTCCTGACCTGCTCTTCCGTTGATCGTCGCAGCCTGAACGCCCGTCGGAGCCTATATTCCCGCCCTGGCGGCGTTCGCGCAGGCGCAGTTTGATGACAGCCGAGGGGCGCAGTCGAAGGAGCACTGGCTTGCGTTTGGGGGTCAGGGAACAACCTCCGCTCCACGTTCTACGGCTCTGAGACTTGCAGTTCCGGTACTTTGTCCCACACGGCCTCGGCATCGTGTCCCCCACTCTACAATATGGTCAGAAAACGGAGCTGCAGTCTATCAGATTCTGGGCGTACGAGGACGCCGAGATTCATCGAGACCGAGCTGGACAACTTCCTCGAGCCCTCCTTGTCGCCGACTGGGGTCTGCCGAAGACGTAGTAGCCGCCCCGGAGGAGGAGGTGGAGGCGAGGGGGGACACGCCTTCGTTCCTCCATCCGCACGAATGAGCGGGAGCCTGCACCGTCCCGCAGTTGCTGTTGACGGTGAGGAATGACTGAATGAACCGGCGCAACCTGAGTACGGCGAGGAGCACGGAGCGCTACGCCACCAACATCGCTGCAGCAGGGCGCCGACTATCGCCAGACTATACCGCTCCGATCCCAGAGATGGGGTGGTCACCGAGGTTTCGACGCTGCGGCCGCGGAGGTTCCCGTATCGACCGCCTGACCAGACTGACCCTCTCAGGTGGCGATAGCGGAGCCGTAGTCAATTCCGATGCTCATGACATAGGACCCGTTCGGGACGCCCGATGGCCCACTTGAATGTGTCGTCCGGTGCGTCGGGATCACGGTGTCGACAAGGAAGGACTCTTCGGCGTCGCGGCCTTCGATTAAGACGCTGCCCTCTTCCTTCGCGCAAATCAAAGCCGGATGAACAGTTCGACCTCGGCACAGTCATCGGGTCGAGCTTCGGCCTGTTCTGGCAGACCTAGCACTGACGGCGGGCCCGGGAAACATCGACCTGTACGGCAACGCCACGCGGCGCATTGACCTTCTGCGAGCACCGGGTCCCCCGCGCCGATCTTCTCTTCGGCCTCCTCTACCGCGACCACGAGGCCCCAGGTGCACCCCGCGGGGCGTTTGACGGACGGCGACGTCGAAAGGAGACCTGCTCGACTCGTCGGGACTGAGTTCAATCCTTTGTATCGAGCGTGATCCACCGTCGCGGCGCTGTCGCAAGTTGCTGGGCTCCGCATCGACTCCCGCCCATCTGTGGTGGTTGCGGCATCGACAGCGGCAAGATGGACACGCAGCGATTGCTCGAGAGGATTGCTTACGTCGGTGTTTGGGTGGAACCTCTCCGGTGTCCATGGCCAAGACGAAGTAATCGCCACGCCCTCGAATGCGGAAGAGCCTGGAGGGGGGCCACCGGAAAGTCGAGCGCCGACTCGCCTGGCCGAAGCGGAAGGTGCGAGACAACCAATGAGGGCGCCGATCAGCACGCCACCGCAGATCGTGCTATGCTGAAGCTGCTGATCTTATCCCCCCGGATAAGGAGTGGCTCGGCTCTGTGCCCCGCTCGTTCGGATCTATCTACGGACCTGTGGCGAGAGTGACGGTGACGTCGCTGCGGTATGCCTTGGCGTAGGTCTTGGCGTCGACGGTAAGCGTGACGCCATTGGTGCCGCCGGGCGTGATCGTGTAGCTGCCATCCCGGTGCCGTCTGCTGCAGCGCTGGCGATCTTCACGGCGGTGCCCGCATCAAGGGTGTAAGCACCGGCCGTCATGGTCGGCGAAGGCCAGCTGGTCGAGTCCTTCTTCGCCACGGTGGCGGTAGCCATCGAGGTGCGACTGGTACCGATGGTCTTGCCACCGGTGACGTAGCCGCCGGCGCCAGCGTTGAGGTCGAGTCCCACTCCTTGAACTCGGATTGAGCCAATGGTGACGTTCCAGCCCGCTCCGGTGCCCCTGGAGTCGTTGACATCGAACGCCGTCATCGTCGCGGTCGTCGACTGACGGTTCCGTTGAGGTGACGCCGGTGAAGTCGCCGATCGCGATCGCTCCCAATGTGGGTCCGAAAGCAGTGACCGTCACGTTGGTGGCATCGGCCGTCTGGGCCTGCGCCGTCGGTGCCGCTGCCGCGACCGCCAGCGCCGATAATGCAAGCGCAACTCCTACCAGTCTTCCGTGTCCTCTGAACTCCATGTTGCCCCTCCTTTCAGTTGTGACGGCCGCATCTGCGGTCCGCCACCGATCCGGCCCACTCGTGTGGGTTTGGCTGCTGCCACGCAAAGCATCGACCTCGAAAGCCCTCGAAAATATGGCCACAAATGTCTGGATTTTTCGTGAGGCGCCGCGGCTTATAGCGCCGGAACTCGACCGGCTGACCAGACAGACGATTCGAGCGCGGGCCCTGAAGACGGCCGCAAGTGGCTAGTTAGACGCCTGGATGACTTGTTCCACTCGTCTTGGCGAGATCGCCGCGACGATCGCACCGACGATGTGATGACCCCTACGGAAGGGGCAGCCCTGCTCCGACGATGATTTTCGCTGGGTTCGACCCCACTCCATCCCTTGCGTTGCCCTTGACAGAGCCCCCACGCAGGGATAAAACTGGGAAAAGGAACCAACACACCCAAAAGTGTGGCAACTGGGACGTACTTCTCGTCAAGAAAGTGCGGGAGCCGGGAAGCATCTTCGCAAGGAGGCCACCTCGAGTGGAACCTGTGGAGAACGGCACCACCAGCTGGCAACCGTCAGTGCGGATCGTGGCGGTCTACGCCGGTTTCGCGACGCTCTGGATCGTGGCCTCGGACGCCATCGGCGCTGCCCTCGTAGGGAACGCCGCGCAAGGCACCCCTTTCATATGTGCAAGGGGATCGCCTTGGTCGTCGCCAGCGCCGGGCTCCTGTGGCTGCTGATCCACCGCACCATCGCCAGCCTCCGTGACGCTCACTACGCTGCCTCTGAGAGCGACAGCCGCCTTGCGCTCGCCCTCTCCCAGCTGCCCGCCAACATCTGGATGACCGATACGGACCTGAGGTTCTCGTCCGCTGCACGCGGATGGCGACCCCGATCGGCCGACCGACCGGACGGTCGATCGGAAAGACGCTGGCCGAGACGGTGGGCACAGAGGACCCGGCGCATCCTGCGATCAAGGCCCACCTCGAGGCGTTGTCCGGCGCCACAGTTCGCTACGTCGTCGATTGGGAGGGGAACGTTTGATAACACGTCGGGCCTCTTCGAGATGTAAACCGGATCATCGGCTGTGTGGGGTTCGCCCCCTGGACGTCACGGAGCAAGTTCGTTCCGGAGCCGAGCGCGCAACTGCACTCGCCCGCCTCGAGCGGGTCAATCAGGAGCGGGAAGTTCTCCTCCACCACCTCGTATGGCCGAAGAAGAGGAGCGGAAGAGGATCGCCGCGGGCATCCACGACGACTCCATCCAGGTGATGACCTCGGCTGGTATGGCCTTGGATCTCCTAAGCAGCCGTTTGAAGGCGGGGGAGGAGCAGGAGATGGTCGCCAAAGCGCAGGCTCTGGTAACCGGCGCGATCGCGGCTCCGCACGCTCGTCTTCGAGCTGCGACCTATCGGTCTGGACGAAGGAGGTTTGGGTCCCGCCCTGCGACTTCTGTTGAAGAAAGCAAGTATCGAAGCGGGGTTCGACTTCTCACTCGTCGATGACTCGACCGTTGTGGTTCCTTCAGAGAAGGTGCATGTGGTCTACCAGATCGCTCAAGAAGCAATCGTGAACGTGAGGAAGCATTCGAGCGCAGCTCACGTGGAGGTCCGCCTTACGAACGAGGCCGGCGGGCTAGCCATCTTCATCGACGACGATGGACGCGGCTTCGATCCCGAAACGCCGAGGGCCGCCCGCCACTTCGGTCTGTCCGACATGCGAGAGCGTGCACTGGTGGGGGGACCTGCACCGTTACCAGCGCATTGGGCTCTGGCACCTCCGTCGACATCAGGGTGCCCGCCGAGAGCGTTGTGACAGCCTCATCCGGGAGCAGGTGATCTCCACATGGACAGCGGACCTATCCGCCTCCTGCTGGTCGACGATCACGAGGTCGTGCTGCGTGGTCTAGCCGAGTTCTTCGGTCCCCAACCCGATCTGCTGGTAGCGGGCCAAGCCCGGGATGGCGCCGGAGGCCCTCTCTTTGTTGGCATCGGCCTCTCCTGATGTAGCGATCGTTGATCTGCGGCTGCCCGACATCGACGGCATCACGTTGTGCTGCGAATTGCGGACCAGGCGTCCAGGAACTCGTTTGCCTGATGTTGTCGTCCTTCGCCGATGAGACCGCCGTCGTTGACGCTGTCCTCGGGGGCGCCGCAGGCTTCCTATTGAAGGACGCCCCCCTGAGCCAGATATCAGAAGCCATCAGGCAGGTCGCCCGGGGGAGTCCATCATCGATCCGGGCACCACCGCACGTGTCTTGGCGCGACTGAGAACGGACACGTCGACGGTGACCCATCGCCTCACCGCCCAGGAACAGCGGGTGCTCCACCTCATAAGCGAGGGTCTCACCAACAGAGAGATCGCCGAGCGACTTTTTCTTGCCGAGCAGACGGTAAAGAACTACGTCTCCAATCTGCTGGCGAAGCTCGGAATCGAGCGACGAACCCAAGCCGTCACTTTCTCGAGAGACCTCGAGCACACGGATCCGCCTCCTCGAACGAACAGGTAGCAGCCTGTCATTTCGTACTTTCGTACTACGGGATCGGGTACCTCACGGCCCCTACTCCGATCCGGGCTCGCCCCGCATGCTGGCTTTATCCCTAGGGAAGGAAGCCCAGTGGCGACGAACCCGCACGAGAGCAGCCTGAGCGAGCGAGACCCCCAGCCGACTACTTCGCTGGTGCTCTGTGACGACACGCCCGACATCCGAGAGTTCCTCGGCCTCGAGATGGCGCAACATGCCGACCTAACCGTGGTTGGAGAGGCCACGAACGGGATGGAGGCCGTCGAACAGGCCCGACGTCTTCAACCGGATGTGATGGTCCTTGACCTGGCCATGCCCCTGCTCGATGGATTCGAGGCGCTTCCGCGCATCCTGGCCGTTGCTCCACACACGAAGGTCGTCGCATTTTCGGGACTGGATCGGAAGAAGGCGGAGCCGTTGGCCATCGCCCAGGGAGCGACCGCCTTCATAGAGAAGGGCGACGCGCTTCATCTGATCGTCGACAAGATCCGTGAGGTGCGAGGCGCTCTGAGGGGCGCCCACGGCGACGTGGTGGGCTCTTCGGGCATCACCACAGACATCTCCGACCGTCTGCCTGCCGAACGTGAGGTGGATCGGTCCAGGAGAGAGCTCGAAGACCGCGTCCGCGAGCGGACCGAGGAGCTGGAAGACAGAACGAGACAGCTCGAAGCGAAGACGAAGCAGCTCGAGGAATCGATGCGAGAGCTAGACGCCTTCGCCTACACGGTCTCGCACGACCTACGGGCTCCTCTCAGGGCGATGGATGGCTTCAGCCGGATCCTTCTAGACGACTACGTCGGGGACATGGATCCCGCAGCGGCGCGCTACCTCGGATTCATCCGATCCAACGCCCAGGGCATGCAGGACTTGGTCGACGGGCTCCTGGCTTTCTCGCGCCTCGGGCGCCGGGCGCTTAAACGGGTCGCTCTCTCACCGACCGTTCTGGCCCGGCAAGCGTTGTCCGACCTGGGGCCGCTGACAGAGCGAGACGGACTCGAGATCCAGATCGACCCCGATCTCCCGGAGTGTTCTGCGGACCCGACACTGCTGAAGCAGGTCTATGTCAACCTGATCGGCAATGCCATCAAGTTCAGCCGTCACACGGCTGAAGGCAGGATCCGCGTCGGAGGCATGCAAGACGGGGAACAGACCGTTTACTCGGTTAGCGACAATGGCGTGGGGTTCGAGCCCGAGTACGCCGAAAAGATCTTCGGCCTCTTCGAACGCCTCCACCGTGCCGAGGAGTTCGAGGGCACCGGTATCGGTCTGGCGAACGTTCTCCGTATCGTCGACAAGCACGACGGTCGGATCTGGTGTGAGAGTGAGCCGGACGCAGGGCGACATTCTTCTTCACGATCGGCGAAGTCGGAAGCCGATGACGGACCCGATACAGATCCTCCTCGTCGAGGACAACCCCAACGACCTGGAGCTCGCCCTCCATGCATTCAGGAAACACAAGCTCGCCAACGGTGTCCACATCGCCCGAGACGGGGTCGAAGCACTGGACTTCCTATTCAGGAGAGGGATCTACGAGGCGAGGTCTGAGGATTCGGACCCGCAGGTCATCCTGCTCGACCTGAAGCTCCCAAGGTTGGGGGCTTGAGGTTCTCCAACAGATAAAAGGGAACGGCGCGACACGGCGTGTCCCGGTGGTCGTCTTGACCTCCTCCAACGAGGAGAGTGATGTGATCGAGAGCTATGACCTGGGGGTCAACAGCTACATAGTCAAGCCCGTCGACTTCGATCAGTTCAGCGAAGCCATCCGTTTGATCGGGTTTTACTGGTTGCTCGTCAATAGGCCGCCCGAGCCTGCATCGGAACCGGCCAGGACCGCATGACGAGTCCGGCCGGGTCGATCAGAGTTCTGCTCGTCGAAGACAATCACTTCGACGCCGAGTTGATAGAGCACGAGCTGAAAGGCTCTGGCCTCGAAGTCGAACTGATGCGGGTAGGGGACCGCGAGGGGTTCCTGGCAGCCTTGGAGCCCCTGCCGGACGTGGTTCTGATCGACTACAACTTGCCCGCTTTCGACGTCTTCAGCGCGATGACACTAGTTCGCGAGCAGGGCCACACGATCCCCTTCATCGTGGTGACCGGCTACTCCGGGGACGAGGTTGCCGCTGAATGCATCAAGCGAGGAGCGGCCGACTACATCCTCAAAGACCAACTGCGTCGACTTCCCAATGCGGTGACCACCGCCTTGGAACAGCATCATCTCCGAGAGGTCACGAAGCGGGCCGAAGCAGAGATCTTCGCAAGCGAAGCCCTCAAGTTGGCCATCCTCGAGTCGGCCCTGGATTGCATCGTAGGGATGGATCCTGAAGGGCGGGTGATCGAGTTCAACCCGGCCGCCGAGAGAGCCTTCGGCTATAGCCGCCAGGAAGCGATGGGACGAGAGGTTGCAGATCTCATGATCCCCCCCCGCTACCGTGAGCTTCACAGGAAGGGCCTCAGTCACTTCCGCGCCACTGGAGATAGTCGCGTGCTTGGTCAGAGGATCGAGATCGAAGCGACGAGACGCGACGGCTCCGAGTTCCCGGTAGAGCTCGCCATCACAGAGGTGAGTCTTCCCGACGGCAAAGTCTTTACTGCGGTCATCCGTGACATCTCTGACAGGCACGAGATGGAGCGGTCCCTTCGAGGAAGCGAGGAGCGATTTCGCTCCCTGGTTCAGAATTCGCGTGATGTCATCGCCGTGATCGATGAGGACTCGATCTGCCGCTACGTCAGTCCCGCGATGGAGGCGATGACGGGCTTTCGTCCAGAAGAAGTCGAGGGTCGTGTCGCGCTTGGCCACATCCATCCACAAGATGTCCCTGCGACTGCCGCGGAGCTCGCCTCGATCCTGAGAGCTCCGGACCTGACCACGACTGTGGAGGCTCGATTCCGTACGAGATCTGGCGCCTACATCTGGATCGAGATCAGAGCGGCCAATCGTTTGCACGACCCGGCTATCCGCGGTGTCGTGCTCAATTATCACGACGTGACCCAGAGGAAGATCGCGGCGGATCAGGTGCGACGGAGCGAGCAGTCGCTGGCTCACGCACAGGCGCTGGCCCACATAGGTTCTTTCAGATGGGACCCACGATCGGATGCGGTCGAATGGTCCGACGAGCAGTACCGGATCTACGGGCATGAGCCTCAATCCTTCGACGTCACGTACTCAGATTTCCTCGGCGCCGTGCACCCCGATGATCTAGAGGCTGTGGACGGAGGCAACCGGCAGTGCGCGTCCACGGGCGTGCCATTCGAGTACGAGTTCAGGATCCTGGCCCAAGGCGAGCAACGTTGGATCCATTCCCATACGAGCGCCACGCTCGAGGACGGAGATATCACCGGGCTGCATGGCACTAATCAAGACGTCACGGACCGACGCGCTGGTGAGGACGAGCGACTTCAGCTCATCCGCCGTCAGAACGAGCTAGCGGAGCATTCCCGCTTGCTGCTGGAGTCCACGGGGGAGGGGATGTGGGGGGTGGATGGCGCCGGCCGCTGCACCTTCATCAATAAGGCCGCGGCCGACGCACTGGGATATGAGCCTGACGAGCTGCTGGGAAAGAACGTGCATGCGGTGGTCCACCACACAAGGAAGGACGGATCCGCCTACCCGATCGAGGAGTGTGCCGTCTACCGCGCCGCCACGGCCGGCGTCGAAACAGCCTTCAGCTCGGAGATCCTGTGGTGTTCCGACGGAACCAGCTTGCCCGTCGAGTTCTCGGCGTTCCCAATATTTAAGGACGGTCGACCGTCGGGTGCCGTCGTCTCATTCAAGGACGTCAGCGTGCGCATCCACATGGAAGAGGCGCTTCGTTCCAGCGAGGCCTTGTTCCGCGGCGCATTCGGGGCAGCCCCGATGGGGATCGCCCTGATCGACGCGGACGCGCATACGTATGTCGACGTTAACAATGCGCTCTGCGACATGTTGGGTTACACGAAAGACGAGCTCTTGCGGTTGGACTGGCTGACGATCACGCATCCGGAGGACCGGGAAAGAAGCCTCGCGGAGAGTCAGAAACTCAGCTCGGGCCCCGCGGAGGTCGCGTCCCTCACCAAGCGTTACGTCCGCAAAGACGGGGGTGTGATCCATGTGGAGATCAGCGACGCTATCGTCCGCGATCCCGTGGGCACGGCGCTCTACTTCGTCACCCATGTGGTGGATGTCACAGAACGGTTGCTTGCTGCTGAGGCTTTGCGTGAGAGCCAGGAACTGCTGCAGGGAGTCATCGACAACTCGCCCGCCATGATCTATGTCAAACGTGCCGATGGCACCTTCCTGCTGGCGAATGAGAGATTTACGCAGGACTTCGGGCTGCAAGGCGCTTCCGTGCTGGGCAAAACGGTTAACGACCTGCTGCCTCCCGGGACCGCTGCGGTGTGGGAGCAGCTGGACGAACAGGTTCTCCTGAACGGCAGGCCCTTCGAAGCGGAAGAGCAGATAACCGATCACAAGGGCGAGCTTCGGACCTACCTGTCGGTGCGCTTCCCGTTGCTCGGCCGAGATGGGGAGGCCTACGCGCTCTGTGGGATATCGACCGACATCAGCGAAAGAGTCAAGGCGGAAGGTGAGCGCTCGCAGCTCGAAGGGCAGCTGAGACAGGCCTTGAAGATGGAGGCTGTCGGCCGACTCGCAGGCGGCGTGGCACATGACTTCAACAACATCCTCGCCGTCATCCTGAACTATGCCGCCTTCATCGGCGAGGAGCTTCCCCCCGATGACCCCCGTTCCGACGATCTTCAAGAGATCGTGAATGCGGGCAAGCGAGCCACGAAGCTCGTACAACAACTCCTTGCATTCTCCCGTAAAGAGGTGATCGAGGAAGAGATAGTTCACCTGAACGACGTCATCGGCGGCCTGACAGAGCTGCTGCGCCGCTCGATCGGTGAAGACGTCGCCCTACAGATCGAGCTCGAGGAAGAGCTATGGCCGACCAAAGCCGACCCCAACCAGCTAGAGCGGGTTCTCGTCAACCTCGCCGTCAACGCCCGGGACGCCATGCCGGGCGGAGGGCGCCTTCTGATTTCCACGAGCAACAGCCAAGTGGAAGAGGGAGAACGTGCCGAGCTCAGCGCCGGTCGCTACGTAGAGCTCCGCGTCGCGGACACCGGGACGGGTATGGCAGCTGAGACGGCCGACCGCATCTTCGAACCGTTCTTCACCACGAAGCGTCGTGGCCAGGGAACAGGACTCGGTCTGGCTACCGTCTACGGGATCGCGAAGCAATCCCAGGGAGGAGTCTACGCGGATTCGGAGCTGGGGCGTGGTACGTCGTTTTCGGTCTACCTCCCGGCTGCGGAAGCGACGACCACGATCCCCGTAGTCGAGGACGCGTCGCCCACGAGGACTCGTGAGGCGGGAACCGTCTTGGTCGTTGAGGACGACGCCTCGGTGCGCGAGCTCGTATCTCGGATCCTCACCAAGCAGGGATTCGAAGTCGAGGCCACGGCCTCGGGTCGTTCGGCACTCAATTTCTGCGAAGCCCACCCGGGGGACGTCGACCTCCTCTTGACAGACGTGGTGATGCCGGAGATGTCCGGCAGAACGCTGGCCGACGGAGTCTGCGCACTGGCACCAAACGCCAAGGTTCTTTACATGTCCGGTTACACCGACGAGATCATCGCCCGACGCGGTGTCCTAGAAGAGGGGCAACGTCTGATCAGCAAGCCATTCGACGGAGCGCAGTTGCTTGCCAGGGTGCGCGAAGTCCTCAGCGAAGGGACTAGATCATGACTCCACACTCAGCCGCCCGCATCCTCGTAGTCGATGATGATCGATCGGTAACGAAATTGTTGAAGCGAACACTCGAACGAGATGGGTACGTGACGGTGACCACGGCGTCCTCGGCGACTGAGGCTCGCGATCGACTGGAGGAGACGGACTACCACCTCGTCATGACTGACATCCAGATGCCGGGCGGGTCCGGGTTGGAGCTCTTAGAATCGGCCCAAGCCCTATGGCCGGGTCTTGCCACGATCATGGTCACAGGAGACGGCGATGCAGATCTCGTTAATAGGGCTCTCGACCTGGGCGCCTATGGGTATGTCGTCAAACCCTTCAAGCAAACGGAGGTGTTGATCAACGTCAATAATGCGCTCCGCCGCCGCTCCTTGGAGCTCGAGAACAAAGAGCATCGGGAGCATCTGGAAGACATGGTCAAACAGCGCACGGCCTACCTCTGGCAAGCGATCAGGAAGGTAGAGCACGCCGAGGAACAGGCTAGAGGTTCGAGGTCCGAAACGATCCGTCGTCTGGCCACAGCGGCCGAACACCGTGATGTGGAGACGGGTCACCACGTCGCTCGGATGAGCCAGTACTGCTCGTTGCTGGGCGAAGCGGCCGGTCTCGATCAGAACCGGTGCGAGATGATTCGTGAGTCGAGCCAATTGCACGACATCGGAAAGATCGGGATACCCGACAGCGTCTTGTTGAAGGCGAAAGCGTTCACGCCCGAGGAACGGGCCATTATGGAGACACATGCTTCGATCGGGCACCAGATTCTTGATGGCTCGAAGTCCGACGTCTTGTGCCTGGCGGCCACCATTGCCCATACACATCATGAATGGTTCGATGGAACCGGGTACCCGAACGGTTTGAAGGGGGACCAGATTCCGCTCGAGGGCCGTATCGCCGCGATCGCAGACGTATTCGACGCCCTCACGACCCACCGTGTCTACCGACGGGCGTACCACTTCGGAACCGCCGTGGAGATGATGAAGCTGGAGGCGGGAACGCATTTCGACCCCGAGATCCTCGCCCTGTTTTGGGAGACCATCGGGGAGGTCCTGAAGGTGAAGGAGAGTTACGAGACGGGCCTAGGTCTTTCGTCTGGAGCTTAGGCAAGTTTGCGCCGACGGGAGGCTAGTTTCCATCTCGGCCGACAGCGGACATAAGCGACAGAGTTGGACCGCACCCGCTCCGCTACGGTGGACGAGAACCATCCTGATACGTCATGTACACGGAAGGCTTGAAGGCCGATGCTTCTCGTGACTCAACCAGAGGAGTAATCATGATCACCAGGATGTTGACTGTTAAAGGCCCACCGGGAACCGTAGACCCCACACATGGGTCCGCGGCGGCGACGCTCGTCAAGAGTTTCCGGCGGATGCATGGTTTTCTCGGCGGAATCATTCTCGTAGACGTGGATGCCTCGTGTGTCCGAACCCTCGGGTTCTGGGAGGACGAAGAGGCGGTTGCCTCTAGCGACAAACGTGCAGAGACGATGGGGGCGAACCTCTCCCGCGCTCTTTTCGGGGCTCACGGGAGCTACCACCTGCAGACCTTCGAAGTGATCGCGATCGATCCGCCACCCGCAGTTGCTTTCCCGAACGGGGACCCTTCGAATGCCGGTCGCGAAATCTGACCACTACTCGGGCGGACTAGTCACAGTTCCCAAGATTTATCTCTCTGGAGAGCTGGTGACTACGGAAAATGACGGGAGATTCGTCATGTGGTCGGCGCTTTCCCCGGCCGATGAACAGGTATGACGCTAACTGGTGGCCCCGCCCCCGACGTCGCCGCTGCCCCGTCGGGTCATAGCGATCCTCAGCACATCCGGATCTTAGTAGTGGACGATCAGCCGGAGGCTCGAAAGATCCTCGTACGCATCCTGCATAAACGGGGGTATGAAGCTGAAGCCGCGGCGGATGTCGCTGCGGCGTCTAGCCTCCTTGCCGAGAACCGTTTCGATCTGGTGATGACCGACCTCGATATGCCGGACGTCTCGGGCTTGAAGCTGATCGAGGCCTTGAGCAAACTCTCCCCTCAAGTCGCAACCATCTTGGTCACGGGATGCGGAAGCACCGAGGTCGCGTCCGAGGCTCTAACCGCAGGCGCCTACGGATACATCAGCAAACCGTTTCTTGCAGACGAGGTCTATATAAACGTGCTGAATGCTTTACGCCGCCGTCAGCTGGAGTTGGAGAGTCTCGAACGGCGTGAGTTGCTAGAAAAAGCGGTTCGGGATCGCACCTTTGAACTTGCAGCGTCGCTCGTTGAACTCCACACCGCGCAGCAGGCCCTCCGCGATGAAGCCGACCAGATAAAGGCCCTCGATGCGATGAAAACGCAGTTCATCCAGGTCGTGTCCCACGAGTTGCGCACGCCACTGACCGTGATCAAGGGAGGGGTGCAGACGGTGTTGCGTTACGGCGACACCACCGATCCCACAGTGAAGCAGGAGCTTCTGGAGTCGGTTGAAAGGAACGCCGACCAACTGGGGCGGATGGTCCAGAAGATCTTGGCCGTCGCGACGATCGGCCAGGGTTCGGTCAAGATGAGCCGAGAGCGATTCCCTCTAGACGAGGTTGTTATGGGAGCCGTGGAGGAAGCGGCCGCTGAGCAGGGGCGTGTGAGGCTCTCGATCCAACAGGCAACGGCGCTGGGAGACAGCGACATGGTCAAGGATGTGGCCCGAGACATCATCGAGAACGCCCTTCTTCACACTCAAGGCACAGTGGTGGTCTCGACGCAAGAAGTGGATGGGTTCGCGGTGCTGTCTGTCACGGACGAGGGGCCGGCCCCGACGCAGAAACTCTTGGCGCGCATCCTCGCGGAGCCGTTCGTCCAAGGCGACTCGACCACGACGCGACCGGCCGGTGGCTTGGGTCTGTCCGTCTATCTGGCCAAGCGACTGGTTGAGGCGTCGGACGGACGTTTCACCGTTTCAGCCTCAGGCCTTGGCTCTACTTTCTCTATCGCATTGCCGCTGGGCGATCACGACGTGGATCGGTAAATCGCGAGCAGGACGTCACGTCGTGCCCGCGATCCAGCGTGCCGAGTGCAGCGAGGACAATCTCGTGACGAGCTGATACGTCGGCTGCTTTCGTTCGATAAATGCGAGCTCTTCCCAACTCTCATGTTCTATTCCATCAACAGGTTCATCACGCACGAGCCCACGGCAGAGCATCTGGATGCGCTGTTGGGGACAAAGGACTGCCTAACCGCTGAAGGAGTGTCAGATGAAGAAAGTAAAGAAGCTGCTGTACGGACATTTACGCTCGGCAGCTTCGGAAAGTCTGCTCGTTAAGTACGTTCGAAGCTTGAAATGATTGCCAAGAAGGGGCATGCGGTCTACTCACTGTTTTACGGAACGAGGCACCATCGTGGGCTCGAGCGTGAAAAGACGCAATGTGGAAAGCGAGCCCAGGCGCGGGGAACACCGTTCAGCGACCGGTTTGCGGGCCAACAGGTTCTTCTTGCCGGAGACCAGTCGGACTTCCAACCTCTGCGCATGGAAATCACTTTCCGACTGGCGGTTCGAGACATGCTCCCCGAGACCATCAACCGCCGGGCAGAAAGCAGTTTCGCCCCTGGCGGCGGCGGAACGCCGAAACGTCCGCCTCAAGAGGGTGACCCAACTCACCGTTTCCTCCGGACGCGGACGAAGAGGCTCTTTGTCCTGGACATCGCCGACCCGGTTCGGATCGACGCCATATCGACAGATGCGGCGGCAGGGTGGAGGTTCAGCTCGAGGGCATTCGACACGGACCAGGTCGCAAATGAGAGGCTTTCGCGGTGGAGCAACTGCTTGCGGCTGGCTGGGAAGACGACTGATTGGAGAGGACGTCGGATTCCGCTCCTGTTCCGCGGAGCTACGGGACTACGTAGTCCTTCTTGGTTTGCATCCCGTCCGGGTAGTACGTGTGCGGCCCCAGGTGGACGTGGCCGTCGACATCCCTGCGCTCTAGCCCGTCGGCCCCGGAGATCTTGACGCCGCTCTTGGCCCCGATCGACTTGAGCGGGACGAGGATGCTGGCGTAGCCGTCGGCCGGGTTGTAGGTCCCGGTTGGATTGTCCACCGGTCGGAACGAGTCGCCCTGCAACTCGAACAGGTAGAAGTCGGGGGTGGTCGGCTACCGCCTCGGCGATGAAGGTCCGGCCCTTGACATCGAAGACCCATTCGATGCCGGGCGCCTGGCGGGTAGCCGCCGACCACCGGAAGCATCCCGTCGATGCCGATGCGGATCTCGAGGTTACTCCGCGCGGCCGACCTGGAGGTAGGTGATGTCCAGGGCGGGTAAACCATCACCGGCCGGATCGGTCCCGAGCTCTTTCAGCTGAGTCTTGGCGGCCCCGGCGGAGGTGGCGGGAGCGTCAGGAGGAGGATCGCAGTGGCGACCGAGGCGAGCTTGTACATAGCAGAGGGTTCGCTCCCGGGGCCGGACTCCTTCGGGAAGAAGTCCGCGCCGCTCGGTCGTACCTTTGGTAGATGAAGTCGGTGCGGGCTTGGCACGCTCCTGCCTTGGTGGGCGCCTTCACGCGGGCCTTCTCCGTCGGCATCGCTTCGGGCCACGCCGCCTACAAGGGCTCCAACCCGCCGATTTGGGAAGCCCCTCGACCCCCCTTCCAGCATCACGGCCGAATTCTCCGAACCGCTGAGACAGGGGTCCTATCTGCGTGCAGGTTCGATCCGTGGGCAGCAGGTCGATAACGGCGATGTCCGCCTGCTCGGCTACGAGATGTCGGTTTCGATGGAGGGTTCCCGGGCCGGCACCTACGTCGTCACCTTCCTGGCCCTGTCTCAGAGATCGACCCTCACTCGACCAACGGCGATTTCGGTTTCAACGTCGTGAGGGGCGAGCCCTGCCCCGGCACGGCGTCGGCAGGGGGTCCCGGGAGCTCTCGAGACCAAGGAGCAGACGCCGAGCGCTCGGGCACCAGCGGCCCTCGTCATCTGCTGATGGTTCGTCGGCGAGCGGGGGCGGGCCTTCGGACGATTCGGTCGCGGCGTCTGCCACGGCGTCTGCGGCCGGCGGATCCGGGGACCTGACGGGGCGCAGTCGCGCCGCGGTCGTGCCCAGGAGCGTCGGGGCCCAGAGGCCGGAGTGACGTGAGGCTGGCGGCCGGCGACGGACGCGGCGTCGCGCGTCGACGGTGTGGGAGGGGATCCGGCTGCGGCCTTTCCTCGTGGGCCTGCGTTGGCGGCTTTGATCGGTGCCGGCGGCGGCAGATCTACGCCGGGATCAGGGGCCGCGCCAAGTCCTCTTGTCCGCTTCACCTGGGCTCCTCCCGCGGAAACCCGGCCATGCGGGCGAACCTCACACCAGACCATTCCGGTGACAGACTCACTAGACCGGGAGATGACACCGATGAAGCGCTTCGTGCTAAGGATGCTTTCCTCATGTTGATCGTTTGCCCCCTTTCAGCGTTCGCTCGGCCGATCGAGGCCCGCGTGGTCGTAGCCGACGGCGAGGCTCCGGGCTCTCAAGTTGGTCGGTCATTCCCCACTGGAGAACCGGGGGATGAACGCCGCTCTTGCGGTCAAAGGTGACTACGCCTATGTCGGGAGCCGCACTGACGGGGGCCCCTGGGCCGACCGACGCCGGCGTGCTGGTGGTCGACGTGTCCGACCCGGCGAAGCCCGAGGTCGTTCACTCGATCGGTCAACCGCATCAGGACAACGAGGGCGAGACCTCCCGAGAGATGCGTATCTGGCCGGAGCAGAACCTGCTGATCGTGATGAACCTGGGCTCGAACTGCAGCGAGCTGATCCACGCATGCTCGCCCCGCAGCGTGGAAGACAACTTCCGCTTCTACGACATCTCCGGCAAGAACGCGGCCAAGCCCAAGTTCGTGTCCGAGTACAAGCCGAGCGTCAATCCCCATGAGTTCTTCCTGTGGGAGGACCCGAAGAACGAGGGCAGGGCGCTGATGTTCATGTCGACGCCGGGGGCTCCACGCAGTTGCTGGTCACCGACATCTCGGGAGCTCGCAAGAACAAGTTCGTTGAGCTCGGCAAGCAGGGCTTCGTCGTCGGCGAGCCGGGCAACGACAACAGGCTGCACTCTCTCGGTGACGCCCGACGGTCGCACAGCGACCATCGGCTACCTCGAGGCTGGCTTCTACGTCGCCGACACCACCGACTTCGTGCGGGGTAAAGAACCCGCAGGCGAAGTTGATCACCGACCCCAAGACGGCACCACGGTGGACGACGAGCTGGGTCCTGGGGCGCACAGCGCGGTGCCCCTGTTCGGGAGTGATTTCGCTCTAGTGACCGACGAGGTCTACGGCGAGGCTCTTCGGGCTATCGACAGCGGCGGTTGTCCGTGGGGCTGGACGAGGATGATCGACACCAGCGATGCCAAGAAGCCGAAGGTCGTCGCCGAGTTCAAGCTCCTTCAGAACGATCCCGACTTCTGCAAGACCGACGTGCCTCGCCCGTCTTCGAGCTACGCGTCCCACAACCCGACCCTGACCGAGAACCTCGCTTTCATCACCTGGCACGCAGCGGGACTGCAGGTCCTGGACATCAGCACTCCCGGCAAGCCGGCGCAGGCCGCAGAGTTCAAGCCCGCTCCGCTGCCGTTCGTGCTCACCGAGGACCCCGCCCTGACTGCCGGCCAAGACAAGGTCGCGATGTGGAGCTTCCCGGTGATCCAGGATGGGCTGATCTATGTGGTCGACGTCCGCAACGGCCTCTACATCCTCGACTACGAGGGACCTTTCGAGAAAGAGGTCTCGAAGGTGAAGTTCCTCGAAGGGAACTCGAACCGCGGCGACGCCCTGAAGCTGGGCCGGCTCTAGGCGACCGGGTCCGAGGGGTCGCTTCGGCCCCGAGCCCGCATCTCGTCTTCGACCTCTTCGGGTGTCGGCGCCGTCCCCCCCAGGTGAGCGGGCAGCCACCAGCGGTCATCGTCGCCTGAAGGCTGTTGCGTATAGCTGTCCTGCGCCTGCTTGAGCAGGTGTCCGATGCTTTGCATCAACTCATCCGTCAGAGCCCGCGGGTCGTCGGAGGGGTCGGTCTGGATCGGCTCGCCCACATTGACGACGATCTCTAGTTTCCGCTGCGGGTTCTTGGGACGTCCCTTTGTGAGGATGCGCTGCGTCCCCCATACGGCGGCTGGGATGAGCGGCGCGCTCGCGGACTGCGCCAATCGAGCCGATCCGGTCTTGCCCCGGAAGGGGACGAAGGAGCGACTGATCGTAGCTTCGGGGAACATGCCGATGATCTCGCCGCGGTGGAGAGCGGCGCTGGCTTCCGCATACGCCTTCGCCGGGTCGCTGTCCCTGTCGACCGGGATGTGGCGCATCCCGTTCATCAGGAACCGGGTGACCTTCTTGTCCCAGATCTCGCGCTTCGCCAGGAAGCGAACCCTCCTCCCTCGCTTGTTCGCGGCGATGCCGGTGAAAACGAAGTCGAGGTACCCGATGTGATTGGAGGCCAAGATGCCCGGCCCGCTGACCGGGATGTTGTCTTCGCCGGTGGTCCGCACGTCGTAGCCCATGACCCGCACGGTGGTCTTGGCGAAAGCTTCGATGAAGGGGTAAACGGTTTCCATGGAGCGTGACTCTACGAGGTTCACCGGCCCCCGCGACGCGGGGGCCGGTGGAAGAGGGATCTAGTACTCGACCTCGATGCCTTGAGCCGCCTTGGGCATCGCGTTGAAGACCCCCTGGAGCTGCATCAGCTTCATCATGTTGCCCGAGACCTTCAGCTTGCCCTGCATGAAGGCATTCTGCGCGTTCAGCTCTTCTTTGACGATGGCAACGGCCGTGTCGTAGCTCTGGGTGATCGTCGCCTCGGCATCGGAGACCTCGCCGAGCCCGACCTGGGCATTACCGCCGTCGAGCGTGAAGTAGTACTTGGCCTCTCCATCGGGGGCGTCGGTGACGACCTGCTGGAGCTTCACCTGCTGTCCGGACGCGGCTTTCTTGAAATCTTCCGACGAGTTCAGCGCCTCGGTCATGGTTGATGCCCACTCTTCGGTCAGGAACTTCACTGCCACTGTTGCCTCCTTGTGCCTGTCGACGGCTCTGGGTCGCAGAACATACCTTTCCCTCCATGACCGCGACCGGAGGAGGTTGGACCGCCGAGCCGCGGCCCGCTGCCACCCTTGTCATCTTGCGAGCTACGGGTGCCGCTCCCGAGGTGCTCCTGACCACCAGGCCGAAGCACCTGCGGTTCATGGGTGGAGCGGCCGTTTTCCCCGGAGGGGCCAGCGACCCATCCGACTCGGACCCGAACTGGCGTGCGCAGTCGGTTCGAACGCCCGAAGAAGCGGCTGCTCTGGTGGAAGACGACGATGCCGAGCGCGCCCTTGGCTGGTTCGTGTGCGCCCTGCGTGAGAGCTTCGAAGAGGTGGGCTTCCTCGTGGCGGATGGTCCCGTCGATCGGCTGGTCAGGTCCGACGCGGATGATGCGCCCAGGTTCCTGCGCCGGTGCCGCGAGCTGGGCATCCTCTTGCGCACCGACCGTCTGGTCCCGGCCGGCCGTTGGGTGACTCCGCTGGGGGCACCCGTACGTTTCGATGCCCGCTTCTTCATCGCGGAGGCCCCGCAGGGATGGGTCCCGGCCCCGGATCCGCGCGAGGTGGAGGATTGCTGGTGGAGCACTCCCGCCGAGGCGCTCGCGAAGCTGTCCTCGGGGCTCTTGTCGATGGCCCCCCCGACCATCGAGATGCTTCAGCGTCTGGATGGTTACGACTCGATCGAAGCGATCAGGGCGTCGTTACAAGAACAGCCTGTGGGGGAGCCCGGCAACATCATCTCGATCCGGTTGTCGCCGCTCGTCCACGTGGTCCTCGCGCCGAACCCCGGAGTGATGACCGGGCCGGGGACGAACACATACATCGTGGGTTCCGACCCCGCCTGTGTGATCGACCCGGCGGTAGACGATGCCGGCTACCTCGACGCGCTATTCGCCGTAGCGGGTGAGATAGGAGAGGTGCTGGTTACCCACAGACACTCCGACCACATCGGCGGAGTCGGCGCGGTGGTTCAGCGAACCGGATGCCGAGTGCGTGCCTATGGCGACCTCCCCGCCGGCGGCATCCCGGTTGTCCCTCTCTCCGACGGCGAGAGAGTCGCGATCGGCGGAGGTTCGATCCTCGCCCTTCACACCCCGGGCCACGCCGGCGATCACCTGTCTTTCCTTCTTGAAGACGCCGCGTCTCTGTTCTCGGGTGACAACGTGCTCGGTGAAGGAACCTCCGTCATAGCTCCTCCCGATGGAGACATGCGGGCTTATATGGAGACGTTGAAGAGGTTGAGCCGCCTCGACATCGACCGCATCTACCCGGGGCATTTCCGGCCCCTGGATGGGGGCCGGGCCGTGATCCTTGGGTACCTCGAGCACCGACAGCGGCGTCGGGAGGCGGTCGTGGAGGCGGTCGGCGACTCGGCCTCCACGATCGGCGAGCTCGTGGAACGCGTCTACGCAGACACTCCCTCTGGTCTTCACCCGGTCGCGGCGTATCAGGTTCTGGCCATGTTGGAGATGCTGGAGCAAGACGGTGTGGTCGAGCGCGACCAACAACGATGGAAGCTATCTGGCGTTGATTAGAGTGAGGTAGCGCGACCGCATGGTTGCCGCACCGATAGCCGCATGAGGCGGAGGACGATGCTCCCGACGGATCGCCACACGGTAGCCAAAGGCAGCTGGCGATGGGCCGTCCATGTAGCCGAGGCGACCGCGTGGGGAGCGGTGGTGCTGGTCCTGGGGATCCTCCACCTCGCAGACCTGGCGTCCCGAACCTATCGAGCAGGTCTCGTGCTCGCAGCTCTTCTAGCTCTGTGGCTCGTTGTCTTCTTCAGGGTTCTTCTCGTCAAGGTGGTCGATCGGGCCTGGTTCCCATGGGCCGGCGTCGGCGTCACGATCGCCTTCGCGTGCGGGTTCTTTGCCTTGCTGCGAGGTGAGGTTGCGGCCATCCAGCTGATCTTCATTCCGGCGATCCTGGCCACGGGACTACTCGGAAGCTTCGTGCAGGCGGTGGCGGCTTCCGCGGTCGCAGTGTTGGGGTTCTTGGCGGTCGCGGCCGGCACCGGATCGCTGCCCGGTCTCGTCCCCGCCGCGATGACGAGTGGGATCTTCATGCTCACCGGGTCGGTTGCGGGGTTGTTGGCGCGCGAGCTTCGAACGCATTACCGGGGCGAGCAGAAAGAGCATCAGCTGGCCACGGCCGTCCGCCACCGGCTTCTGGCCGTTCTCGATGCAGTTGAGGAGGCGATCGTCTTTCGAGATCGCTACGGCACCGCCCGGGTGATCAATCAGAGGGCCGGGGAGCTCTTCGAGATCGAACCAGATCGCTTCCTCGGCGAGCCTGTCGTGGAGTTGCTTCGAACGATCGCGCGGCAATCGGAAGAACCCGAAGATTTCATGGAGACCTTCCAGATCCTGCGAGACGAACCCGACGCCGCCATACGGATCACATTGGAGCAGATCATCCCGGCGCGGCGGAAACTGCGGCTCTACTCTGCGCCTGCTTTCGATGACGACGGCACCCTGGTCGGCCGGATCGACGTCTTCACCGACATCACCGACGCCGCCGCGCGGGCCGACGAGGTGGAGAGGCTGTACGAGCAATCGCGTCAGGTCGCCGAGAGCTACCAGCGCGCGCTGCTGCCCGACCGTATCCCGAAGCTTCCGCGGATGAGTCTGGTAGCTCATTACGTAGCCGCCGCCGGGACCCGTGCGGTGTGCGGAGACTTCTACGATTTCGTGACCCTGCGGGACGGACGGATGGCGATCGTGCTCGGAGACGTTTGTGGCATAGGTCCCAAAGCGGCCAACGACGCGGCCCTGGCCCGTTACACGCTTAGATCCCTGGCGGCAACGGAGTCGGATCCCGCCGCCCTGTTGCGCTCGATCAACGACCTCGTTCACTTGCAGTCGAGCAACGAGCGGTTCGTGCGCATCCTTCTCGGCGTGCTGGACCCCGAGCGCGCGGTGCTCGAATACGCGAATGCCGGGCACGTTCCTCCCGTGCTGTTCAGATCCTCTCGCGGGGAGGTCGAGTGGCTTGGCGAAGGTGGGCTCCCGCTCGGGGTCGAAGACGGCACCGATTACAAGATCGCCCGTATCGAGTTGGAGCCCGGCGATACGCTTGTCTTCTATACCGACGGACTGACCGAGGCTCCGCGCCACGGCAGACCCTTCGGCCAGGGCAGGTTCACCGACATGGTCGCCGAGTACGGCCTGGGAACCCCTGGTGAGCTGGTGCAGGCGCTGCGACGCAGCGTCGATGCCTGGGTGTCCGATGATCTTCGCGACGATCTAGCACTCGTGGTGTGTCAGGTGGTTCCGGACGCGATCCTAGAGGAGCCCACGCGCGAGTTGGTCCTTCCCAACGAGCCCATCAGCGTCCCGGCGATCCGTGCCTTCGTGGGCGGCTTCCTGGCCGACGTGCGGGCTCCGGTAGAGATCTCGGGCGAGATCCTGATCGCGGCGGGAGAGGCAGCGGCCAACGCCCATCGCCACGGCAAGAGAGACGAGGGCCGCAGTGAGATCCGCGTCCGTTGCAGCTTCGATCGGTCGTCGGTGTCGATCACGGTGGCCGACGACGGACCCGGCTTCGACCGCTCCCGGTTGGCCAGCGCCGGTCTTCCGGACCGTTTCGCGGGGGGCGGGCGCGGCCTTTATCTGATGCGCGAGCTGATGGACGAGGTCGATGTCGAGTCGTCGAGCGCGGGCACCACGATCACCATGACGTCTCGATTGCGGTCGCCCTCAGAGACCACCTGAAGATGGGATACTTGACCTTCCGGTCAAGAAAGTTCGGCAGACAAGGAGCGACCTCATGACCCGCGAAGCAGTGATCGTAGAGGCCGTACGCAGCCCCCTGGGAAAGCGCAACGGCAAGCTCAAGGACTGGCACCCGGTGGACCTTCTGGCCGCGGTCCTCAACGAGACCATCGATCGATCGGGGATCGAGGCGGCTCTGGTGGACGACGTCATCTGCGGGTGCGTCTCCCAGGTGGGTGATCAATCCTTGAACGTCGGACGCAACGCGTGGCTGGCGGCTGGGCTTCCGGAAGAGGTTTCCGCCACCACCGTCGATCGTCAGTGTGGCTCGTCGCAACAAGCCGCCCACTTCGCGGCACAGGGGGTGATCTCGGGTGCCTACGACATCGCGATCGCCTGCGGCGTCGAGAACATGACGCGGGTCCCCATGGGTTCCAGTGCTTCGACGGCAGGCTTTCCGTTCAGCGAACAGCTGATGGCCCGTTACGAGGGAGGACTCGTGCCGCAGGGGATCTCCGCCGAGATGATCGCCGAACGCTGGGAGCTGTCGCGGGGCGAGCTAGACGCATTCAGCATGCGTTCTCACGAGCGAGCCGGCGCGGCGACCAGAGACGGGTCGTTCAAGAACGAGATCTTCCCGATCAAGGTCCAGACGGATGATGGCCCGCAGCTCTTCGAGGTCGACGAAGGCATCCGCACACCCAACCCCGAGAAGGTGGCCGCTCTGCCCCCGGCCTTCAAGAGCGATGGAGTCATCACCGCGGGGAACTCGTCTCAGATCACCGACGGAGCCGCCGCGCTCATGATCACGACACCCGAGAAGGCTGAGCAACTGGGTCTTGCTCCCCGGGCTCGTTTCGTTTCCTTCGCTCTCGCGGGAACGGATCCGGTGACGATGTTGACCGGGCCCATCCCAGCAACCCGCAAGGCACTGGAGAAAGCGGGCCTGTCGATCGATGACATCGATGTCGTCGAGATCAATGAGGCCTTCGCCAGCGTCGTGCTCGCCTGGAAGAAGGAGCTCGGGATCGATGACGGGATCTTCGACGAACGCGTGAACGTCCACGGCGGCGCCATCGCGTTGGGCCACCCTCTCGGAGCTTCCGGAGCGCGCCTGATGACGACGCTGGTGAACGCGCTGGAGCAACGGGGTGGACGCTACGGGCTCCAGACGATGTGCGAGGGCGGCGGACTGGCCAACGCCACCATCATCGAGCGACTCACCTAGGCGCCCGGTCGCCGGATCAGACCGGTCGCAGCGGGGGCGGGCTCGGCGCCACGTTCACCAACTCCATCTTCTCGCGGCAGTGCGACGGAGCCCGATCGGTGGTCACCGTCTCGATCTTCAGCTCCAGGCCGCACATCCGGCATACGTACATCAAGCTTTCGTCGCTCACGTCTTCGGACTCGACGTCGGGAGGGACCTGTCCGGCCGCTGCGAAGTAGCTGTACCCGAGATAGACGATGACCGCGAAGATCATCAGCGCCACGCCGGCGCGCAGGAAGCCGTAGAAGTAGCCGAGGACTCCGAGGGCGAGCCCCGCCGCCGTGACGGCGGTCGCCCTCACCCTTGCTCCATAGTGGACCGGCCGGGGTATCCACAGTCCTCTCCACAGGCGTGGATAAACAACATCCTTGTCATTTAGCGGCGGAGTGTCACGAAGCGCTCGACGACGTCCAGCAACTCGGTCGCGTGGCGCTCACCATCCCCTGCGGCGATCCCCTCGCGGACGCAGCCGTTCACGTGGTCCTCTAGAACGCCCATAGCGACCTTGTCCAGAGCGGCGCGCACGGCCGCGATCTGCGTGAGGATGTCGACGCAGTACTTCTCGTCCGCGACCATGCGGCCGATGCCCCGGACCTGGCCCTCGATCCGGCTCAGGCGCTTGGCGAGGTCGTCTTTACGGTAGCCATACGACCCCGGTTGCGCCGGAGCTGCAGCCTCATACCCCATGGGGGTACCTTACCCGAGCCCGGCGGCTAGTGCCACTGGGTGGCGACGACGAATGAGGCCGAGATGAGACCGAGGCCCAGCCATAGCTGATACCCCTGGGTCCCACCCGGCAGAACCCCGAGGTAATGGCTGATGATGATGAGCACCCCGGCGGCGATCAGCGTGAAGAAAAGGGCCCCGACCCACGGCGGCGACTCCTTGGGCTTCGGCTTCGGAGGAGGCTGAGCCTTTACGCGTTTGGATCTGCTTTTCGGCATCGGGTGCAGATAGTAGCCGCGTCACCCGATACTTTTCCCAAGATGAGAGCTCTTCGCATATTCGGCAAGCTTCTGATCTCGGTGGGTGTCGGGGTCCTTCTGTTCGTGGGATGGACCCTGTGGGGAACCGGCCTCTACACCCAGCAACAGCAGGGTGAGCTGCGTCGCGAGTTCGAAAGCCAGCCGTCGGTAGAGGTCGCGGGCAGGAACGAGGAGCCCCGGCTCGGTCCGGCTTCACCTCCCGGGCCGGGTGCCCCCGTGTTCAATCTCGTGATGCCGTCGATCGGCTTCGACGAGATCGTCGTGGAGGGCGTCTCAGAGGAGGACCTCAAGAAAGGTCCCGGCCACTACCCTGGGTGCCGAAGCGGCTTCCAGCGTCCCCTGTGCACCGAGTTCAAGGAGGTCTATCCGGGCCAAGACGGACGGGTCATCGTGTCCGGTCATCGCACGACGTACGGCGCTCCGTTTTTCGACATCGACAAGTTGGAGCCCGGCGACCAGATCATCACGAAGACCAAATGGGGAGAGTTCACCTACGAGGTCACCGAGAAACGGATCGTGCCGCCGGACTCGCTGGCGATCGCGATCCAGAGCGACGCCGCGGAGATCGTGTTGACAACCTGCAACCCCAAGTACTCGGCCGCGCAACGCTTGATCGTCTTCGGAAGACTGGTCACCACATGAAGCGTTCGTGGAAGTCCCGTCTCGGCGAGCTGTTTCTCTGGTTCCTACTGTCGGTGGCGATCGCGGCCATCATGGTCATGCTGTCGGAACAGATCCTGCCGGCGAACTTCTAGCTGCAGGCGGAGCGGACCACCGCGGTCATAGCTCGCACGGCCCTGGTGAAGTCGTCGAGCTTGATCCTCTCGTCGTGCCCGTGGATCGTGGCGAGTGACTCTCGATCCAGCACGAGCGGCACCCAGCCGTAGGCGCTCGCTCCGGCGGCCCGGAGGTAGCGGAGATCGGTCATGCCGGCGGTGAGCGAGGGAACGACCACGGGTGCCTCCAGCAGATCTCGAGAGACGCCCTCCAGCGTCTCGAAGAGCGGCGAGCGCGCGCTCACGGGCCCGCCGTGGCGAGCGTGCTCCCGAACCTCCACCTCGTAGTTGCGACAGGTCTTTTGCAGGCGTGCAACCAGCGCGTCTACGTCGGTGTCCGGAAGCAAGCGACAGTCGAGGGAGGCGGAGGCATAACCGGGAACCACGTTGTGCTTGTAGCCCGCCTCGATCTTCGTAGGCGTGATCGTGTCGGACAACAATGTCGCGATCGCACCTCTGGCGCGCAACGGCCGCTTCAGTAAGCGGGCGACGCGGGAGCCTCCTTCCGATGCAAGTGCTTTGAACACCGCGCCTTGAGTACCGGAAGCATCCTCGGCCAGGATGCTGAACTGCTTTCTCATCACGGGATGGACCCGAGGCGTTCCGAAGCCGGCGACCCTGGTAAGGGCGCGAGCGAGGTTGATGTTCGCCTGACGCTCGGGGGGCAGTGCGCCGTGTCCGGGATCTCCTTGCGCATGCAGCTCCAGCCAGAGTGCGGACTTCTCGCCGACCACGATCGGCATCAGGGGGCGGTCCACGATGCCCGAGAGGCCGAAGCCTCCCTCCCCTAGAGCCTCCGGCGGTGGCCGGTGGTCGGCGAACCCGATCGCGGCGGGAGCGTCACGCAGCACCGCTTCGGCCCCCTCGCGCCCTCCGGCCTCTTCGTCCGCGAAGCAGGCCATGATGAGCTCCCTCGTCGGCTCGCCACCCGACGCCACGGCCGCGAGAGCAGCCGCGTGCATGACGGTGATCGACTTCATGTCCAAGGCTCCGCGGCCCCACAGGCAGCCGTCCGAGATCTCGCCGCCGAAGGGGTCTCGGCTCCACTGATCCGGCTCCACCGCCACGACGTCGCTGTGGGAGACCAGCACCAGGGCGGGGACATCGGTGGGACCGGGAAGGCGCGCCAGGAGGTTGGCGCGTCCCGAGCCGCTCTTGTGGACGTGCGTCTCGGCCCCGGCGTCGGCGAGGAACCCGCGGAGCAACTCGGCCGCGGGCTCTTCGTTACCCGGAGGATTCGTCGTGTCTATGCGCAAGAGCTCCTGCAAGAGCTCGATCGGTGTCATGCTCGCGACCTTAGATGGGGCGGACACAGCCGCTACGCTCCGGTGCGATGAAGACCCTGGTCACGGGCGCTTGTGGGTTCATCGGCTCACACATGGTCGAGGTGTTGGCGCAGGCCGGTCACGAGGTCGTCGCCGCGGATCTCCCGTCGGCCCTTGCCGCTCCACCGGCGGACCGAACGAGGTGGCCGGAGGTATGTCGGGCCGCAGGGGCGCGGCTGGTTCCGCTGGACCTCACCGATCCTTCTTCTATCGCCCCCGCGATCGAGGGGGCCGAGGTCGTCTTTCACATCGCCGCCGTGTTCGACTACCTGGCACCCGAGCATCTTCTTCGAAAGGTCAACGTCGAGGGCACCCGGTTGCTGTTCGATGCGCTGCTGGCAGGAGGCGGGTGCAGGAGGGTCGTCAACTGGGGGGCCGGTGGCATCTATGGGACGCCCACTCGGGATGGAACCCCTTTCACGGAGGTAACTCCCACGCGACCGGGCAACGCCTACCTGGTCTCGAAGTGGGATCAGGAAGTGGTGGCGCATTCCTATCGTGATCGGGGCATCGAGGTGACTTCGACCCGTACCACCTCTCCTTACGGGCCCCGCGCGATCTACGGGTCGGGGCAGTTGCTCCTTGGTCTTGCCGACAAGCCGGTCGCCATCCGGAACCTGACGGGCAACATCCCATTCGTGCACGTGCGTGACCTGTGCAGAGCGGCTCTCCATCTGTCACAACATCCAGACGCGGACGGAGAGGCGTACAACGTCACCGACGACGGACGGATCGATGCGGTGAAGCTGGCCCACCTCGTCGCAGAAGAGCTCGGCGTCAGGGCGCGGGTCTTGCCCGCCCTGCCGGTAGCCCCGTTGAGAAAGGTCCTGTCGGGAGCCGCCAGGATCTCGGCGGTCGTGGCCAAGCGCACGGGTAAGAGGCCCTTGCTCGAGTACGACCAGGTTCAGTACTTCGGCTATGACTTCCTCTACTCGAACCACAAGCTCAAAGACACCGGCTTCGAGCTCGAGTACCCGCAGCCGGAGCCGGGTCTGCGTGAGACACTTCGGTGGTATCGCGACCAAGGCTGGTTGAACCGGGATCAGGCGGGGGGTGAGTGAGACCTTCATCATCGATTGGCCTGTGCTTGCCTTCTTCGGCTTCCTCTTCGGGGGTGGCGCTCCACGACGTGATCCGTGGCGAAGCGAGACGTTCCTCGGCGGTTTGATCGCAACTGGCGGATTCACCGCGTCTGCCGTTCTGTCTAACAAGCATGCTCCGGACTGGATGTGGATGTACTTCCGGGATCCCGAGGAGATGGCCGGCGCGACGAAGCTCATGCCCATGGCTTACTTCGCCGCTTATGGCGCCAGTTTCCTCGCGGCGCAGCGCGCGGCTCCGTCATCTGTCGCCAGGGCTGTCGCAGCTGCGCTAACCGCGGAGGTGGCTGTGGTCGCGGCGACATGGGACCGTTACCACCGCATCGGGACGAAAGAAGAATGGGAGCAGGGCCGCGCCGACGAGCTGATCGCCCTGAAGCCTCGGGGGAAAGCCAAGCAGGTGGCGGCTTACGTCCCCCTGGTGATGGGGACTTTCGGCGCGGGAGTGGCTCTCTCGTGGAGGGAACGTCGTGCGGCTGCTACTGGTCGATAACTTCGATTCGTTCGTCTTCAATCTGGCCCAAGCGTTCGGCGCGCTGGGGGCGGATCCCGTCGTGGTGCGCAACGACGCGACGCTTACCGAGCTGGACGCGGTGCAACCGGACGCGGTGGTCATCTCTCCCGGCCCCGGCACCCCCGATGACGCGGGCGTCTCGATGGCCGCCATCCGTTCCTTCGCCGGCCGGGTTCCGGTGTTAGGGGTCTGTCTCGGTCACCAATGCATCGGTGTTGCCTATGGGGGCCACGTCGAGCGCGCCCCGGTCGGACCCATGCACGGTAAGACGTCGCCCGTGTCCCATGACGGCCGCGTCCTCTTCGACGGTGTTCCTGCTCCGTTCGTCGCCACGCGTTATCACTCGCTCTCTGTCGAGGAGGAGGGCTTTCCGGCCGAGCTCGAGGTCACCGCGCGCAGTGAAGACGGCGTGGTCATGGGGGTTCGCCACCGTGAGCTCGTGGTCGAGGGCGTCCAGTTCCACCCTGAGTCGGTTCTGTGTCCCGACGGTCCACGTATCTTGGAGAACTTCCTGGCTCTCGTGGAGAGCGGGCCCTCTTAGGGATCGAACCTCACCGGGACCTCGGCGCGGCGCAGGCCGCCTGCGATCCGGGTCACTAGGTTGATCGTCAGGTCTTCGCTGGTGTCGGGCGGTATGGCACCCACGGTCCCGCCCTCGGGACCTAGGCGGATCGCCGGGACGATGTTGCCGCTCCCCCCGGTCACGCTCGCATGGAGAGGCCGGTGGCCGCGGCTCAGCACGCGTACGGGAACGCTCTGACCCACGATCGCGCCCGCCACGGGTTGGATCACCTGGATCCAGGGACGAAGATCGGCCAGGTCTTCCCGCTCCAACGGTTGGCGCAGCACCTCGCCGTCGACTCCCGTGACGTCGCCGGGAACGAGACCGTCCAGCAACGTCACCTGCTTGCCTTCTTCGATCGCGGCCATCGTGAAGACCACTTGAGCAGCGCGCCGGCGCACCTCTTCGGGGGGGCCGGACCAGAAGGCCTTGTCCATCTCGATGACCACGCCCTCTCCGGCTTCGATCTGCGACGGCGAGACGGTCCCGGCCGGGATCGCGCTTTGCAGGCGCGACTCGCTCGG
>JAUJPD010000002.1:291755-303940 GCA_030447315.1 Actinomycetota bacterium
CGGTTGCCGTCCCGCTCCACTTCGTCCTCCGAGTTGTCGGTGTAGGTGATAACGATCTTGCCGCACGGGTCGAGGTCCAACTGGAAGAAGTCGAGGAGGTCGCGGGTGCCGCTGGCGCAGCCCGTCCCGGAGGTGCAAAGGTTGCCTTCGTGGATGAATCCAGGCACCGCTCGCTTCTCCGTAAAGGTTCGGTCGGAACGGTGTGCGTTCAAGGAGTAGGAGACGAAGACCTTCCACTCGGGCAGAACCTTGCGGTAGGAGGGAAAGACATTCTCCGGGCTGGCGGCGAGGTGCCTGATCCCGTAATAGGCGACCGCGACGCGACCGTTCGATCCGGCGACGATCCAGGGGAACGTCGTCGTCCGCATCCGCTTGTTCACCTTCACGGGCTTGGACCAGGTCTTGCCCTTGTCTTTGCTCACCGCCAGGTAGGAGTTCGTTCGTCCGAAGCCTCCGTCTTCGCCTCGGGGACGCCTTTCGGTCCACACGGTGTAGACGTTGCCCGCCTGGTCGACGTCGATGGCAACGAACGAGTCGAAGCTGTCACCCTTGGTCGTCGTCACTACGAAGCGTTCGTTCTTGTTGAGCTCGAGGTCGGAGCGAGTCACGACGATCTTGTCGTTCCGCACGGGATCGCCGTCGGTGTTGTAAGCGACGTACACCAGACCGTTTTGGTCATCGACCGCGATCTCGCCCGGCCACTGATAGTCCTCTTGATCGCCCGAGACCGTGACCGTCTTGGACACGATCGGGTAATCAGCGGCACTCCTCTCGATACGGCTCAAGATGATCCTGCGATCCGAGATCTGTCCGGTGGTGAGGAACGCGAAGGGCTTGTCGCGATAGGTCTCGATCCATTGGCGGTCGACGACCGTCTCGAGGGAGCCGACGGCGTTGTTCTTGAAGGTCTCGCCCTTGTCGGTGGAGATGCCTACCGTGGTATTTGCGAGCGTGAGGCCCGACGCCCACAGAACCCCGTTCTGATCGGGCGCGATGTCGGAGTCGCCACCACCTTGCGCCGGGTCATAGTTGCCGAGGAACTGCCACGTCTTTCCGTCGTCTTCGGAACGCCAGATGATGTCTCCACCACGGCCCTTCTCTTCTACGCGTGCGCCGCCTAGGCCCGTGGGCGCCGAGATGTAAAGGGTTCCGTCGCGCGCCGCCCGGATGGAGGGTTCGGCCGCCGACTGGTCGTCGTTCTCCGACACCCGCACGGGAGGGCCGAACGTCATCTCCGTGCCCGCCGCGCCGGAGGGCGCCAGCGACCCGGCCGCGAAGGCCACGACGAGCAACGCGAGAGGAACCGCCCTAGCTAACTTCCCCATGATCAGCAGACTAAGTGACGTGGGCGGTTATCGCAGACATAAGCAGTGCAAGCGCCGCGAAAGCCGTAGGTTCGGCGGGAAGTGATGCATCGCCGGGCTGAACCAAGAGGGTCACGCTGTCACCCTCTGACACCAGTGTCCCCGGAGGCGGATCTTGATCGCACACCGCTCCCGGGGGATCGCCTCGGCGCACGGCTCCTCTACCTGCGACACCACCAGCCCGAAGTCCGTTTCCAACAACGCCTCCGCCTCGTCGGCGTCCTGACCTCTGACGTCCGGCATCTCTTGCTGCTCGACACCCTCCGAGACGGTGATGGTCACGACATCACCCGGCGCTGCCTCGGCGCCGGCTTCGGGATCTTGAGCGATCACGGTGCCTTTTTCTTCCTCGCTGGGCGCGGTGAGAACTTCTGCGATCAGTCCGGCCGCCTCGATCTCGTCGATCGCCGTTTGCTCGCTCTGCCCGATAACGGAAGGAACCGTGACCAGCTCCGGGCCGGCCGAGATCACGATGTCCACTCTGCTCCGGACATCTACTTCGGTGCCCGGTTCGGGCGATTGCGAGATCACGAGTCCCTCTTCGACCTCGTCGCTGGGCTCTTGCGCCACCTGGCCCAACCTCAGCTTCGCCTCAGCCAGCGCCGCCGTCGCCTCTTCTTGGGATAGCTTGATCAGTTCGGGAACCTTGGTCTGGCGCGGACCTTGCGAGACGGTCAGAACGATGGTCTCCCCCTCGTCTACCCTCTCGCCTCCCTCCGGGTCCTGCGCGATGACGACGCCTTCTTCTTTGTTGCTGGGAGAGCGCTTGATGTCGACGTCGAAGCCCTTGTCCTCGAGGATCTGCGCGCTTCGTCTTGATCCTTGTCTACGACATCGGGAACCCGCACCTTGGTTACAGCAGGCTCGTCCTCGCCCAAGAGGTTGTTCGCCAGCAGATAGGCGAGCAACGCAAAAACGCCGAGGATGAGAAGTGCCACCGCGACGTAGACGCCGGCCCGCTTCTTTTCTGGCTCGTCGTCGATCCATTCCTCTTCACGTCGGATCACCTGTGTGCCCGTTGCCGGGGGAGCAACCGTCGTGGTTCCCGCCAGCAACGGCGTTGCGTGGACCTGTTCGCCTGCGACGAAGCGTTGAAGGTCCTCGCGCATCTCTCGCGCCGTCTGGTACCGGTTGTCCGGGTTTTTGGCGAGCGACTTCATGGTGATGGCGTCCAGTGCATCGGGGACGTCCGGGTTGATCGTCGACGGCTTCCGAGGCTCTTCTCGCACGTGCTTGTAGGCGATCGACAACGGCGTGTCTCCGGTGAACGGCGGTGCGCCCGTCAGCATCTCGAAGAGGACACAACCAAGGGCATACACATCCGAGCGCGCATCAACCGGATTACCTTGCGCTTGCTCGGGCGACAGATACGAGGCGGTGCCGATGACCATCCCCGTCTGGGTCATGGTCTGGTCGCCATCGCCGATGGCGCGAGCTATACCGAAGTCGGTGACCTTGGTCTGCCCGTAGGACGTGATCATGATGTTGCTGGGCTTGATGTCGCGGTGGACGAGGCCCGTGGTATGCGCACGCTCTAGAGCCCGCGCCACGTCCGAAGCGATCTCGGCGGCACGCTCCGGGAGCAGAGGGCCCTCCCCGGCGATGATGGCTTCCAGGCCGCGTCCGTCGATCATCTCCATCACGATGAAGTTGGCGCCGCCGTCGGACCCGTAGTCGTAGAGGGAGACGATGTTCGGGTGGCTCAAACCCGCGGCGGCTTGGGCCTCTCTTCGGAAGCGCTCGACGAAGGAGCGGTCGCTCGAGAGCTTCTCGTTCAAGACCTTTACGGCGACGTCCCGGCCCAGCAAGGCGTCGCGGGCGATAGACCTCGGCCATGCCGCCCACTCCGACGCGTTCGATGACCTCGTAGCGCTCGCCGTAGTTCTTGCCCTGTGGTGTCACGTCAGTCGTCCTTGTCCTTGCCATGGTCTTTCGGTTCCTTCGGCCCCTTGTCCTCTGAACGACCGGGGCCTTCTTCCTCTTCTTCCTGCACTTCTTCCTCCAAGCCGCTCCCGTCGCTGACGAAGAGCGTGATCGGTCTCCCTCTTGGAGAGGCGCGCTCGACCCCGGTTCCGTATAGACGATGGCGTCTTTGGCCAGGTCCTCGGAGGGGACCTCTTCTGTGACGACCTCTACGCCGGCCTCCTCCAGGAGCTTCTCCACCTCGTGGAAATCGGTCCCGATCCACTCCTCGCTCACGACCACGGTCGCAGGCGCCTCGGCCTGTTCTTCATTCTGAACCGGCGTCTGCCGGGCCTGTTGGTTCTGACGACCGGCAAGCTCCGAAGGTTGCTCCTGCGGGTTCCCGAGACGCAGCATCAGGAGCACCAGAGCGATCACCGCGAGGGCCCCCAGAACCGCCAGCACCCGGCGCCCGAGCCGCTGAGGGTCGTAGCGGCCGCCCGGGATCGGCCACACCGTCTGGCCCAGCTCTTGCGTGGGAGCGGCCGCGGGCACACCGGCGGCAAGAGGAGTGGTCGGCGGGTCGGTCGTACCTCGCGAGGCCTCCAGCCCCGCGGCCAGCTCTGCCGCGCTGGCGTAACGGGCGTCGGGTTCTTTGGCGGTGGCTCGGGCGATGACCTCGTCGAGGGCGGGAGGTACTTTGGGGTTCAGCTCGCTCGGAGGCGGAACCTCATCCGACACGTGACGCATCGCGACCGCCACCGCGGAGTCCCCCGTGAACGGAAGCGACCCCGTCAGCATCTCGTAAAGGACGATGCCCAGCGAGTAGATGTCGCTGGCTGCACCGACCCGGCGTCCTCCTGCTTGCTCGGGCGAGATGTAGTGAGCAGTGCCGAGCACGGATCCGGTTGCGGTGAGCGTTGAATCCCCCACCGCGCGGGCGATCCCGAAGTCGGTGACCTTGACCCGGTCGTTGTCGTCGAGGATGACGTTGGCGGGCTTGACGTCTCGGTGGATCAAACCGGCCGCATGCGCGTGCTCGAGGGCTCTTGCGATCTGGCTTCCGATCATGACCGTCCGCTCGGGAGACAGAGGACCTTCTTCCCTCAGGACCCGCGCGAGGTCACGCCCATGGGCGAGTTCCATGATCATGTAGCTGCGACCGCCGTCCTCGCCGAAGTCGAAGACGGCGGCTACGTTGGGGTGCGTCAAAGCCCCGGCTGCTCGGGCCTCTCGCCGGAACCGCTCGACGAAGCGAGGATCGTCGGCGAGGCCCTCCTTGAGGACCTTCACCGCTACCCGCCGGTCCAGTCTCTCGTCGGTCGCCGCATAGACCGCACCCATGCCCCCCACCGCTATCTGCTCCTCGATCCGATAGCGAGCCGACAGCAGGGTCCCGCCTACCATCCCCGGATCTGCCGGTCTGCCTCGAGGATCTGACGGGCGATAGGGGCTGCAACCGCGCCTCCGGTGGCTTCCGAGCCGAAGGTGCCGCCGTTCTCCACGATTACGGCAACCGCCAGCTTCGGGTCTTCTGCAGGGGCGAAGGCGATGAACCACGCGTGCGGGTTGGCTCCCTCGACCGTTTGAGCCGTGCCGGTCTTGCCGGCCACCGAAACGCCGGCGATCTGGGCCGTTTGTCCCGTGCCGGTGGCTACGACCGCCTCCATCATCTCGGTGACCTCCCGAGCGGTCTCGGCCGACATCGCGCGGTCGATCGTCTCGGGCTGGATCTTCTCTACGATCCCGCCCGCGGGATCGATCACCTCGCGCACCAGCTGCGGACGGGGCACATCCCCACCGTTGGCGACGCTGGCTGCCACCAACGCCATCTGGAGGGGAGTGGCCACGACATCTCCTTGCCCGATGGCGACGTAGGCCTGGAACGGCTTGTTCTCTTCTCCTACCTCTGGGAACGAGCTCGGCTCGGTTCCGACGTCGAACGGGATCTGCTCGTTGAAGCCCATCGCCTCCGCGGTCTCGCGTATCTCGTTGGGGAGCTCGAGCCCGATCATGGCGAAGGTGGTGTCGCACGACACCTCGAGAGCCGTGAAGAGGTCGATCTCTCCACCCACGCACGATGTCTTCGTGAAGTTCGTAAGGGTTTCGTCGGTCTGTGGGAGGACGAGCTCGACGGGGTCGGGGAAGGTGTCGTCGGGCTCGTAGCGGGTCTCGAGTGCGGCGGCCGTCGTGATCACCTTGACCGTGGATCCGGGGGCGTAACCGCGGTTCGTGACTCGAGACAGCAGTGGTGTCTCCGGAGACTTCGGGTCGAGAGAGTTCCAGTAGCGCTTGGCTTCCCGGCTGTCGTGTGACGCCAGCGGAGTGGGGTCGTAGGACGGGTTGCTCCACATGGCACGCACTTCACCGGACTGTGGGTCGAGCGCGATCACGGCCCCCTGGTTGCTTCCGAGTGCCGAGCGCGCGGTCTCTTGCAAGCGGGAATGGATCGTGAGTCGCACGTCGTCACCTTGCTCGCCGGAATCCAGGAACCGGTCCTGGATGTCTTGCATCGAGATGACGCCCGAATCACCGAGCAGCTGGTCGTCGTAGGTGGATTCGATGCGTGATTTGCCGTAGTTGATCGAGTAGTAGCCGGTGATGTGTCCGTACAGCTCGCCGCCCGGGTAGGTGCGGCGATACTTGAGCTTGCCGCCGGTGGGTTCGCTGATCGCGATCCGAGTGCCGTCGAGGGTGAGGATGTCTCCTCTCTTGATCGAGTATTCCCGTAGCAGCGCTCGCACGTTGGCGTTGTTCGACGCGATCTTCTCGGCGGCGAAGATCTGGACGTAGTTGAGCTGGAAGAAAACCGCCAAGAAGGCGAATACGAGACCAAGACCCACCTTGCGTATCTGAGTCCTCATCACCGTCTGCCTCCGATCAGTATCTCGCCGGTCATGGCCGGATCGGGGGCCGCGGCCGTGTGGTGCGAGATCCGGATCAATAGTGCGATCAGTATGAAGTTGGAGATGAGACTCGATCCCCCGTAAGACATGAACGGCAACGTGATCCCCGTCAGCGGCATGAGCCTCGTCACCCCCGCGAGGATGATGAGCGTCTGGATCGCGAAGATCGTGGTGAGTCCCAGCGACAGCAGCTGGCCGAAGTCGTCGGTCGACTGCATCGCGATGCGCAGCCCACGCGCAACCAACAGCATGAAGCAGAGCAATACTCCCGCAGTGCCCAGCATCCCCAGCTCCTCGCCGATCACGGCGAAGATGAAGTCGGTATGAGCAGCCGGGATCAGATCGGGTCGTCCCAGGCCGAGGCCGGTGCCGAACAAGCCACCGGTGGCGAGTGCGAACAGCGACTGGGCCAGCTGGTAGCCCTCGTCGGAGATGAACCTGGGGTTGAAGACATCGAGCCAGATCTGCACGCGTTGCTGCACGTGAGTGAAGACCTGGTAACCGATATAGGCGCCACCCATGAAGAGAAGCATCCCGAACGCGACGTAGACGATGCGAGCCGTGGCGACGTACAGCATGACCAGGAAGATGGAGAAGAACAGCAGGCTGGAGCCGAGGTCTTTCTCGAAGAACATCACCGCCAGCGACAATCCCCACATCACGAGCAGGGGGCCGAAGTGCTTGAGGTCGGGGACATGGAATCCGAGCACGCGCCTAGAGGCGATGGCCAGCAGCTCTTTGCGTTCTGCGAGATAGGCAGCGAAGAAGATGACGAGACAGACCTTCGCCAACTCCCCCGGTTGGAAGGAGACAGGCCCCAGTCTCACCCAGAGCTGTGCTCCGTTGATCGTCGCTCCGATCCCCGGGGCCAGAGGAAGAAGGAGGAGAGCGACGCCGGCAAAGCCCAAGATGTATTTGTATCGAGCCAGCATGTGGAAGTCGCGCACGATCAGAAGCGTCCCTACGAAACACCCGATGCCGACGATGGTCCAGGTGATCTGAGCCGGGCCGTACTCCGCCGGCGACAGCCGGTACACCGCCGCCAACCCCAGCGCGTTCAATATCGCCGCGATCGGAAGGATCAGTGGATCTGCTTGAGAGGCGGCCTTACGGATGACGACGTGCGCGCTGACGTAGAACACCGCCAGTAATGCCATGTAGGGGACGGCCACGGTGACCTTGTCGGCATCGCGGGCAAGCGCCACCAGCGCCAATGCCGCGGCCCCCAGGATCAGGGCCAGCAGCAGTAACGAGAGCTCCCGGTTCCGCCTGTAACCGACCTGAACGCTCACTTGTCGTTGTTTCCGCTGCGGTTGTCGAAGTCCGTGTCGTTAGCGCGTTCTTCGAGGTTGTGGAGCTTCGTTCGGGCATCGGCGAGAGACTCGGCCTTGATCCCGGCTTCGACGTCGCCTTTGAGGAACTCCGGAAGGTCCTCCACCGAGACGTTGCTGCGTACCTGCATCTCTTTGAGTGACAGACCGGCGAACTCTTCGGGGATACCTCGGTAGATGGTCACGCTGCCGGTCCCGTCGGCGCCTATGAAGTACGAGTTCGACAGGGCGTATCGCGCTGCCCCGAAGCCGGCCCCGCCGAGTATCGCTAAGACCAACAGCGTGACGCCCGCGGTCCGGGGCCACCTTCGCGAGCTTTGATGCGCGGGGGCCACCGTCCGATGAACCCCTGTATCGACGGCCGGTGGCGCGGCGGCGACATCTGGATCGGTCCTCTCCCGCTGCAAAGGTGCAGATGCCGCGGTTTCTTCTGCATGCGCGTCGCCGGTTCCCGTCGCGCTATCGGAAGCCATGTCGATCAGCACGACGGTGACGTTGTCTTCGCCGCCCGCGTCGTTGGCTGCGTCTACGAGACGGTCGACCGCGCGCTGGGGCTCTCTTTCCGAGGAGAGCACCTCCGCCAGCGTCTCGAAGCTGATCATGGCCGTTAGCCCGTCGCTGCATAGCAGCAACCTGTCGCCCTCCTCCACACCGATAGAAAGCTCGTCGACCTCGACCTCCGGGTCGACGCCCAGCGCGCGGGTGATGATGCTCCGTTGGGGGTGACGTTCTGCTTCTTCGGGCTTCAGGCGCCCCTCTTTGACCATGCGACTGACCAAGGTGTGGTCTTCCGTCAGCTGGGATAGCTCGTCGCTGCGATACAGATACGCGCGGGAATCGCCGACGTGCGCGATGTGCAGCTCTGCGCCATCGAGAAGAACCAACGTGCAGGTGGTCCCCATCCCTCGCAGGTTCGGGTCGCTCTGCGCTTTCTCCCACACCGCGGCGTTCGCGTCGTGCACGATGGCGGCCAAGCCCTTCGTGTCTGTGGGTGCATCCTGTTCCCAACGCCGCTTGATGATGGCTACCGCGGTTTCCGATGCGACCTCACCGCCGAGATGGCCGCCCATCCCATCGGCAACCGCGAACAGCGGTTGGTGCACCAGATAGGAATCCTCGTTGCCTTGGCGCACGCGTCCAACGTCGCTCTTGGCGGCTACGAGCGGCTTCATTTACGCATCTCCATGACCGTCTTTCCGATCTTCACCTGATCGCCTCTCTGCAGTGGGGTAGGCGAGGTGATCCGCCGCCTGTTCAGGTAGGTGCCGTTCGTGGAGCCAAGGTCTTCGACCATGAATCCGTCGTCTCTCGAGAAGATGCGGGCGTGGACCTGAGATACATATGAGTCCTCCAGAACCAGGTGACACTTCTCGGCGCGACCCACCGTAAGCTCGTCTGCGAGCTCCAGCGTCCGCCCCTTCTTGTCCCCCTCGACCACCACGGCCTTGCGGAAGGCCTTCTTCTTCGCTCGCGCCGCAGGGGCCGCTGCCGGCGGAGGCGACCGGCGTGGAGCTGCGGCGTTGCCCGCCGGGCGCAGCTCGAGGTAGATGGCGCGGACCGCTCTGGCGATGAAGATGTACAGCATCGCCAAGAACGCGTATTTGAGAAGGTCGAGGACGAGATCAGGCATCGGCGTTTCCCGGCTCTCCCAGCTCGAAGATCATCTCGCTCGTCCCGAACGAGATGCGGTCTCCGTGGGCCAACGGGTGCTGTCGTGCGATCTTCCCGTTGACGAGGGTTCCGTTGGTGGACCCGAGGTCGGAGATGGTCCACCCGTTCCCTTCCCGACGAAGCTCCGCATGCTTGCGGCTGACGTTGCTATCGGCAAGAACGACGTCGCAGCTTGATAACCGGCCGATCACGACCGGGTCGCGGGTGATGGAGATCGTCTCTTTGCGGGTGCCGTTGCCGTCCAGCACCACCAGTCGACCTCCCGACTCCGCCACCCCCATCCGTGCAGCGGTGTCGGAGGAGACGGCCCGGGCCGGGTCATCCCCTGCAGGGTCCCGGGTAGATACCCGGGAGCCTTGAAGGCTCTCGTCCGCGACCAATGACGCCTCAACGCGAAGCTCGCCTTTCCCCATGTCTTCGACCTTGTGGAAGCTCACTCGGGGCAGGCCCATGAGCTTCCAATGGTTCTGCTTGGCCTGGTCGATCACAAGCTCGGAGAACTCCCTCTCGAGCCCGGCCTTCATCTCATCGAAGCGTGAGTGATCCTCGGGGCCGACGAAGACCCGGAACTCGTTCGGCGCGTAGACCCGGTTCACCGAGACGGTCTTGTTCTCACCCATCTCTCTCAGGATGCGGCGTCCGACCTCGACCGGCTGGAGCCCGGAGCGGAAGGCCTTGGTGAAGAAACCCTCAACGAGACCCTCAAGCCGTTGCTCGATACTCTTAGCGACTCCCATAAGGGCCGATTATGCCCGGCGGCCCTAGGTCTCACTCGTGGGGCTCCTTCTATATCCTGGCTGCTTCTAAGGGCGAGTGGTGGAACGGCAGACACGCTGGCTTCAGGTGCCAGTGCTCGCAAGGTGTTCAAATCCCCCTCGCCCACCAAAAAACCGAAGAGGCAGGCCAGTGCACGGCTGCGTTGTCTGGGGGTTCAAATCCCCCCTCGCCCACCAAAAAACCGAACAACCAGGCCAGTGCACGGCTCCTAGCAGGTCACGGCTCCTAGAGGTCACGGAGCCGGTTGCTCAGCAGGCAGTGCCACCGTCATCGTGGTTCCGTGGCCGGGCTTTGAATCCACGAAGATGGATCCGCCGCTTTGCGTGACGATCCCGTAGATCGTCGCAAGCCCCAGTCCTGTTCCCTCTCCCCTCGCTTTGGTCGAGTAGAAGGGGTCGAATATGTGCGGGCGCACATGCTCGGGGATGCCGGAGCCATCGTCTGTGATCTGGAGCCATCCGAACGGTTTGTCGCTGGCGCCCAGGAGTTCCCTGGAATCCTCCGTCCCGGTGCTTATCGTGATCGACCCCTTGGTGGTGATCGCATCGCGGCTGTTCACGACCAGATTGAGTACCACCTGCTCGAGTTGGGAGTGATCAACGAAGACGATCACCGGATCAGGCGACAGCTCCAGACGGAGCCTGACGTCGTGCGGCATCAGCTGATGCAATAGCGAGGCGAGGCTGTCCACCACCTCGTTGACGTTGGTGAGCGAGGGACAGAGATCCTGTTGCCGTGCGAACGCAAGAAGCTGGTTGGTCAGTGCCTCAGCTTTGTTGGTCGCTTCTGTGATCCGGTCGAAGTAGCTAACAAGGGTCTCATCCATCGCTTTGCGTTTGCCAAGTTCCGCGAAACCACCGACCGCGGCGAGGATGTTCCTGAAGTCATGCGTGATGCCGGCGGTGAGTTGACCGAGTGTCTCCAGCCGCTCGGTCTGCCGTAAGCGCTCGTCACGGAGGCGGTCCTGGGTGACGTCGGTGAAATACACCGCCAATCCAGAGGGCACAGGGTACGCCCTAACCTCGAAGGTGCGCTCGAGAGCGGCGTAAGTTTGCTCGAAGCGAACCGGCATCTGTTCGTGGACCGCCCGTCGGTATTCATCCTCGAACCGTGATCCGGCCATCCCGGGGAACTCTTCCCAGATGCTCCTACCGATCAGGTCCTCACGTGTCCCCTGCATGAAACCCTCTGCTTGGGGATTCAGATACGTGAAGCGCCAGTCCCGGTCGAGCGTGAAGAACGCATCGCTCATGGACTCGAGGATCTCGACAGCCCGTTCTGCTGCCGTAGCGTAGTTGTCGCTGTTCCGGAGTGCCTCGGCACGTTCGCGGGCCGACACTCTCCGGTCATCGGCTGACTTGACTCGGTCGCCGGCCGCCATGGCTCGATCGCGGCTCCCGAGCAGGAGATCGCGCTCTCGACTGCCATCCAACTTTTCCTCGACGGCTCTTGCCGCGCTGGTGTCTCCTCGCAACGCCGAAACGACACCTCGTGCACGGCGGGATCGCTCTCGCGCCTGGATGCCCCTGCTGTGGGTCTCCGCGTTGCCGCCCGCCGCGAAATCATCGTCCGCTGCACGCTGATCCTCATCCGCGTGCCACTGATCGCGCCTACTCGCCGCCTGGTCATCATCGGACCAGGCCTGGTCCTGAGCCGTTGCCTTGGTCTCTTCCTCACCGGCCACCTCGTCGTGTTGACGAGAGCGGGCATCGCGGGCGTCCGCTCCGAGGTCGCGTAGCTCGGCCGCCCGATCTCGATCCTCGGCGGTCTCGTCACGGCTTCCCAGGGCCTGGGGATCCACCTCTGCGGGTTCGCCGCAGGACGCGCATGGAAACGCCGGAGTGGCGCGACCACACCGCGGACAGGTCAGGGGTTCGTTGATCTCCAGCTCCTTGCTTGCGCCGGCTCTTCCCGCTCTATCCTCCCATCGGTGATGACCTAACCTTGCTGGGATCTGACGAGCGATCAGGGGATCACCGGGAGGCCCTCGTCGCGCGGGCCCTCACCAGCCATACTTGCGGGATCGAGGCGTAGGGAACGTCCGGGGGGAGCGTCATGGTGGAGGACAGGTTCAAGCCGGAGGACTTCGGCATCGGACGTCTCTTCTATGACATCAGGGACGCGGTCGTCGTGGCCGACACCGAGACCCAGCGGATAATGCTGTGGAACCCGGCTGCCCAGGTCATCCTCGGCTACAGCGAGGATGAGGCTCTGCAGCTGCGAGTCGAGGACCT
>JAUJPD010000002.1:304040-313417 GCA_030447315.1 Actinomycetota bacterium
ATGATGGGCTACCAGCAAGAGGAGTTTCGCGGCAAGAACGTGCACGAGCTCATCCATCACACGAAGGAAGATGGCACCCCATACCCGGCGGAAGAATGTCCGATCCTTCGGGCTTTCAGGGTCGGCCGAGGGGTTCGCGTGGATGACGAGGTCATGTGGCGCCGCGATGGGACGCCCCTTCCGGTGCGGTACTCCGCGTTCCCGATGGTCGAAGACGGCGTGGTGACCGGCGCCGTGGTCACCATCTCGGACATCACCCAGCGCCGCATGCTCGAAGACACTCTTCGGAGAGCGAACGACAGCGTCCAGGCCGCGCTCGAGCAGGAGCGGGCCGCGGTGGAGCAGCTTCGGGCCCTCGACCAGCTGAAGAACGAGTTCGTCGCGATGGTGGCGCACGACCTGAAATCCCCGATGACGGTGATCGCAGGACTAGCGGACACCATGACCGGGAGATGGGACCGCTTGCAGGAGTCGCGCAAAGTGGAGTTCCTCGGACTGATCTCGGAGAACGTCCGAAAGCTTGCCGATCTGGTGGACGACGTCTTGCAGGTAGCCCGCATCGAATCGAACGAGATCTCCTACGTCATCGCTCCGTTCGATCTCGGTTCACTGGTGTCCGCTACGGCTAACGAGATAGTGCAAGCCCACCCGAACCGGGTGATCGAGGTAGATGTGGCCCCGGGCCTCCCCGCCGCATCCGGGGACGAACAGCGTCTATGGCAGGTGGTGACGAATCTGCTTTCCAACGCTTTGAAGTTCTCGCCAGACGAGTTGCCCGTGCAGGTCCGCGTGATCCACGACGACGAGGACTCATTGAGAGTGGAGGTTCAGGATCATGGGGCGGGGATCCGGCCCGAGGAGATGTCGAAGCTGTTCCAGAAGTTCTCGCGACTGACCCAGCATGGCGCCACCACGGCCACGGGGACCGGTCTCGGCCTCTTCATCTGTAAACGGATGGTCGAGGAGCAAGGGGGCCGCATCTGGGCCGACAGCGAGCTGGGCACGGGCTCGACCTTCAGCTTCACGGTCCCGGTAGCGGAAGCGACATCGTGAACGTCTTAGTGGTCGTCGAAGACGATCCCGGGATGCGGATCCTGATCCACGAGATGTTGGGGGAGGATCCTGCGATAACCATCTGTGGCGAGCTGGCCGATCTAGACGCGGCCCTGGAAGCAGCAACATCATCGTGTCCGGAACTCATGATCCTCGATCACTTCATCGAGGGCGACGTGATGGGGATGGAGGCGGCGGCGAAGCTCAAGGAGGCCTGTCCCACCACGAAGATCCTCCTCTTCACGTCGCACGACCTGACCGTCGAGGTATCGCGAGAGCCGGCCATCGATCGGATCTTGTTGAAGAAGCACTTGGATGAGCTTCTACCCACGGTGCGATCCATGCTGGGGCTCGATACCTAGACCGCCGCCGACGTACTATCTATCTATCTCGGGCAGGTCGACAGGAGGGGCAGGATGACGTCACGGCGAAGGCAGCCACTGGCAGATGTGCTCGGCCCCCTGGAAGCCGAGGTCATGGAGGCCGTCTGGGACCTTCGCGAGGTGACGGTTCGCGACGTCCACGGGGCCCTTGCCGCCAAGAGATCGATCGCCTACACCACCGTCATGACCACGATGGGGCGGCTCACCGAAAAAGGCATCCTTCGTCGGGTCGAGGACCAGCCCGCTCATCGCTACTACCCCGTGGTGACGCGCGAGCAATACGCCAACTCCACGGTGAAATCCGTCGTCGACTGGTTGGTGAACCACTTCCGCGATCCCGCGGTCGCCTATTTCATAGACAAGGTGGAAGAAGAAGACCGCGCGGTTATCGACTCCCTGCGGGAGGCGATCGAGCAACGAGAGTCCGGAGAATGACTCTCCGCCGCCGCCCGGACCCCGAGACTGACCCCCAGCATGATCAGCGCGGCACCCACGATCGTCGCCCTCGAGACGAATTCGGCATGGATCGTGATCCTCGCGGTGTCCCTGGTCACGCTGCCCGTGGCGCTGGTTCTGAGACGTCTGATCGACCGACCGGGCGCACTCGCCTCCTCTCTGTTGTTAGGTCTTCCTCTGGGTCTGCCGCTGCTAGCCGCGGCTTTCTTCCAGGAGAGCGTCCTTCCCGAGGTCTCGGTGCTGCGCCCATTCGCACCCCGGATGTTCGAGCGACCGGACTGGAACCTTCTGCATTTCCTGTTCGTGCCGGACGGCCGCGGCAAGGCACTCGTGCCGTATGTCTTCTCCGGCGCCCCCGGCCGATGGGTCTTCTTGTTGGGAGCGGCCTTTAGCTCCTTCATGCTGCTTCGCAGATTGGCCGGCACGATCGCTCTGCATCGGCTGGTCGGCCGTTGCCTCGAGGCGGGCGCCCAGTTCCACCCGGCCTTGTTGCTGCGGGTCCGAGAGTTGTCCAAGGCTTCGGGGCTGAGGGCCGTGCCCCAACTTCTCCTGTTGCCAGAAGGAGCTCCCGGCGCCTTCGTCATGGGCGGTCGACGGTCGCGGATCCTCATCTCGTCCGAGCTCGTCGCTCGTCTGTCTCCGGACGAGCTGGACGCGATCCTTGCGCACGAGATCGCACACGTCATGGCGCGAGACCTTCCGGTAACGGTCATCGCGGGAGTGCTGAGAGACCTCACCGCGTGGAATCCGCTGGCTCACGTCGCGCTCCGTCGCCTCGTGGCCGAACGCGAGTTCGAAGCCGATCGGTGCGCAGCGAGGATCACGGGCAAGCCCCTGGCACTGGCCTCCAGCCTCCTCAAGATGTGCGAGTTGATGGGGACGCGATCCCGCTTCGATGCGCGGGGAGCTGCTGCATTCCTCAGGCGGCGCGGTCCGCTGCGTCGCAGGGTGGCGAACCTCCTGGCCCTGGCCGACGGTCAGGTCTCATCTAGCTCCGCGGGACGCCTGCCTTACGTCGCGGCCGCGTGTCTTGCAGCAGCGCTGGGATTGCAGGCCGGGGCGCATGTCGCCCAGCAAGCGGATTTCGCCATCGTCTGGGACGCCCCCAACACCCGCTCCATCCCATTGTGGAGACACGATCGCTCGATCATGGAGCTCAAGAAGGGAGCCGACCGGACCCCGACCAGGGCGACCGGCGGGCGTGCAGCCCTGAAACCGAAGGGCAAGCCCGTGGCCTACGCCCCCTTCGAGCAGGCGTATGCGCTGCGCAAGAAGGACCTCCCCGTGTGGGTCAAGAGCGTGGCCAGCTGGGCCCGCAGCCAGGGTCTTCCCGCCAAGTTCTTCGTCTCGGAGGTGCGACAGGGCTGGGAGGCGATCCCCGTCTTTACCCGCTCCACGATCGGGCCCTTCGGTCTGTACCGGATGGACCTGTTCGGCCCTCGGCCCCTGCCGGGGCCTCGGCCCGAGACCATGGGCCGGAAGAACACTCGGTAGAGCTACCCCCCGCTGTGGCACCGCGCCTACGACAACTGTAGTACCGTCTTTCCGCAGGGGTATTGCGGGGCGGGACCTGGGAGCCCTACACTGCCGCCTGCGACAGCAGTAGTACCAGGGGGGATCTTGAGCCAAGCTATCGAGGAGCTCGGGGCATCTGCAAGGAAGCCCATCACACTGGACGACCACGAGGTCGAGGGCCGCTCGCCGCGTCAGCTCTTCTGGCTGCGCTTCAAGCAGGACAAGGTCGCTTTCCTCGGCCTCTTCTTCATCTTCGTTCTCCTGTTGCTGGCGGTGTTCGCTCCCTTCATCGCGCAGAACATCGCGCATCGCGGTCCGAACGACCTGTCGCTCTCTCGCGAGATGACAGATTCGTTCGGGCTCCCCGAGGGGCCTAACGGGACCTACATCTTCGGCGCCGATAACGCCGGTCGTGATCTGTTCGTTCGGGTGATCTACGGCGCCCGCACCTCGCTCCTCGTCGCGATCGTCGCCACCGGGATCTCGGTCGCGGTCGGCGTGATCCTGGGAATCGTCGCCGGCTACGTCGGTGGCAAGATCGACACGGTCATCTCGAGGACGATCGATGTGATCCTGTCCCTGCCCTTGTTGCTGTTCGCCATCGGGGTGGCGGCCGCTTGTTCCACTACCAAGGAAGGCTGCCTGGGCGGAAGGATCAAGCCCGGCCTGTCTCTAGTCATCTTCATCATCGCCGCGTTCAGCTGGCCCTACATCGCGAGGATCGTGCGCGGCAGCACGCTTTCGATCCGCGAGAAGGAGTACATCGAGGCCAGTCGCTCGCTGGGGGCGGGCACCTTTCGCATCATGCTCAAAGAGGTGCTTCCCAATCTGGTCGCTCCCATCATCATCTACGCGACCTTTCTCATCCCCAGCAACATCATCTTCGAAGCCGCCCTTTCCTTCCTCGGTCTGGGGGTGCCACAGAAGACGCCGTCATGGGGACGGATGCTGTCGGATGCGAGCGGGTTGTTGGAGGTAGCGCCTTGGCTGATGATCTTCCCGGCCGCCTTCCTAGTGGTGACCACGCTCGCTTTCAACCTGCTTGGAGATGGTGTTCGAGACGCGCTGGATCCGCGGACGGGACGGTGATCTAGTCACAGAGAGAGAAAAAGGAGGAAAGGGGAAACAGCAGGGACGGTTTCACAAACAGTGCTCTAACGAGAGGAATGTGTTTATGCGAGGTAGGAAGAATCTCTGGTTCATTGCCATGATGCTCGTCCTGTCGCTCGTCGCCGCCGCTTGCGGTGGCAACGGTGGCGACGCGGCCGACACCGATGTCGACACCGACACGTCGGAAGACGTGGCCAAGGGTGGGACGGCTATCTGGGAGAGTGAAGAGTTCAGCTTCACGAGTGGTTTCGACCCCACCGGCGAGTACCTGGGCGAGGCCTGGGGCGTCATGACCAACCTGTTGATCCGCAACCTGGTCAGCTACCGTCACGTGGCCGGCGTGGAGGGCAACGAGATCGTTCCCGACCTGGCCGTTGATCTTCCGGAGGTTTCGGAGGACGGGCTCACCTACACCTTCACCATCAAGGACGGCGTCACGTTCGGCCCGCCGGTCAATCGCGAGATCACCTCGGCCGACATCGAATACGCCTTCCGACGCATCGCCACCGAAGAGACGGTCGCGCAGTACGCCAACTACTACGAGGGCACGATCGAAGGCCTCAAGGTTGGCGACGACCCGGGCCCCGGCGGCATCTCCGGCATCGAGACGCCCGACGAGAAGACCATCGTCTTCACGCTGACGAAGCCGGCCGGCGACTTCCTGAACCGCGCCGCCATGCCCGCTGCAGCCGTGGTCCCCGAAGAGGTGGGGAAGTGCTTCACCAAGGCAGGCGAGTACGGTCGTTACCTGATATCGAGCGCCGGTTACATGCTCGAGGGGGCCGACAAGCTGGACATCACTAGCTGCAAGACGATGAAGCCCATCTCCGGCTTCAACCCGACCAAGTCGATGGTCATCGTGCGCCGACCCGACTACGACGAAGAGCAGGCCACGGACGAGTACCGCCAGAACAACATCGATCGGTTCGAGCACCCCTTGAACACCAACACGAACGACCTCGAGCAGAAGGTGATCGCCGGTGACACCGATTTCGTCCAGACACCGACGCCTTCCACGCTCCGCAAGTTCGTGCAGGATCCGGACCTCAAGGAACGGCTTCACATCAACGCCGGTGACCGCACCTGGTACATCACGATGAACATGGCCGAGCCTCCGTTCGACGACATCCACGTCCGCAAAGCGGCCAACCTGGTGATGGACAAAGAAGGTCTGCGCAGGGCATGGGGTGGAGAGACGACGGGCGAGATCGCGACCCACATCGTTCCCGACACCCTTCTGAACGGATCCTCGACGACTACGACCCCTATCCCAGCGAAGGTTTCGCCGGTGATGTCGAGGCCGCCAAGGAAGAGATGAAGCAATCGAAGTACGACACGGACGGCGACGGCATCTGCGACGACCCGGTTTGCGACGGCGTACTGCAGATCGGCAGCAACACCCCGCCGAACACCGAGATGTTGCCGGTGGTCGAGAGCTCCTTCGAGAAGATCGGCATCATCCTCGACTCTCGTGAGGTGACCGACGCCTACACCCCGATCACCACGGTCAAGAGAGAGGTTCCGATCTCGATCCGGCCGGGCTGGGGCAAGGACTATCCCGACGCCTTCACCTTCGTCGGGTTCTTGTTCAACGGAGAGGGCATCGCTTGTGAGGGCAACTACAACTATGCGCTGGTGGGTCTCACAGAAGAGAAGGCGAAAGAGTGCGGTATCGACTTCCCGGACACCTCCGCCGCCCAGCGTGGACGAGGACATCGAGGCTTGTGTCGATCTAACGGGCGAGGAGCGGGTTAACTGCTGGGCCGAGCTCGACAAGACCCTGATGGAAGAGGTCGTCCCGTGGGTGCCTTACCTGGACGCAACCTCGGTCTGGGCCACGAGCGACAACGTCTCGAAGTTCGAGTACGACCAGTTCACCGGCACCACGGCCTGGTCGAACATCGCGATGGAGCAGTAACGCCACTGGGGTCGCCGCACCATCTGGACCCCTAGTAGCATCTAGACAGGAAGGAGCCGCCCCGCAAGGGGCGGCTCCTAACTGTCGGTTCGTAGTTGCTTTTATATGCGCCGTCCCCCGCCGTGGAAGGATCGTGATGGGTCGATACATCGTGCGCCGGCTCCTCTACCTGCTGTTGACCGTGCTGATCATCACCTTGGCCGCTTTCCTGATCTTCTACAAGCTGCCTCCCGGCGATCCCGCCCTGGCGTTCGCGGGCAAGACGCCTTCTCCCAGCATCATCGCCCAGGTCGAGAAGCAGTTCGGCCTGGACAAACCCTTCCACGAGCAGTACCTGTTCTTCGTTCGCAACCTCTTCCTGGGCGATCAGTACGGCTGGCCCGGTCTCGGGTTCTCGTTCGACACTCGATCTCCGGTGAGGAGGAGTTGCTCAGCCGCGTCGGCGTGACGATGCAGCTGGGGGTCGGCGGGGCGCTGTTGTGGCTCACCACCGGCATCTCGATCGGGATCGTCTCGGCACTGAAGAGGCGCAGCCGGATCGATCGTGCCGCCATGGGTTTTGCGCTCTTCGGGGTGTCGGCTCCCGTCTTCGCCGTGGGCTTGGCTGCGCTCTATGTCTTTGGCAGCGGCTGGGCTGGTCTCCGGGCACCGGCTATGTGCCGTTCAGCGAGGATCCGGGGCAGTGGTTCGCCCATCTCGTTCTTCCCTGGGCCGTGCTGTCCCTGACGTTCGCAGCTTTCTATGCCCGCATGGTGCGAGGCAACCTGCTCGAGACCCTCGGCGAGGACTACATCAGGACCGCCAGGGCCAAAGGCCTCTCGGAGCGCAAAGTCATCGGGAAGCATGCGCTGCGCTCCAGTCTCACTCCGGTGGTGACCATCTTCGGTCTCGACTTCTCGCTGCTGCTCGGAGGCGCCATCTTGACCGAGACCGTCTTCAACCTTCCGGGCATCGGTCAGCTCGTTGTCTCGGCGGTCAACCGCAACGACATCCCGGTGGTGCTTGCGACTACGGTCGTGGCGGCTCTGTTCGTGACGACGATCAGTCTCGTCGTCGACATCTTCTATAGCTATCTCGATCCGCGGGTAAGGCTTTCGTAGTGGCGGCCGAGCGGCTGCTCGAGGTCAAAGACCTCAAGGTTCACTTCAATACCCCTGACGGGATAGTGCGGGCCGTGGACGGAGTGTCGTTCACCTTGGACCGCGGGGAGACGCTGGGCATCGTCGGCGAGTCCGGCTCCGGTAAGAGCGTTACCTGTTTGACCACGCTGCGACTTATCAACCTCGACACCGCGGATGTCTCGGGACAGGTCCTGTTCAAGGGCCGCGATCTGCTAAAGGTGTCGAAAGAGGAGCTGCGCCACGTGCGTGGCAAAGAGCTGTCGATGATCTTCCAGGACCCCTTCGCATGCCTGCATCCCTACTATCGGGTCGGGGATCAGATCATGGAGGCGATCCACGCGCACGACGGCTGCGGCAAGAACGAAGCCAAGAAACGGGTCATCGAGCTCTTGGGATCCGTCGGGATCCCGCGGCCCGATCAGCGGTTCGCCGACTACCCGCACCAGTTCTCGGGCGGCATGAGGCAGCGAGCCATGATCGCGATGGCGTTGGTGCACAACCCAGACGTCTTGATCGCCGATGAGCCCACGACCGCCCTCGACGTGACCGTTCAGGCTCAGATCCTCGATCTCATCGAGCGCCTCAAGCAGGACTTCAACGTCGGGGTGATCTTGATCACCCACGACCTCGGAGTCATCGCTGATGTCGCGCAGAAGGTGATGGTCATGTACGCGGGCCGCGCCATCGAGCTTGCGTCGCGTGACGACATGTTCGCTCAGCCCCTGCATCCCTACACCTGGGGCCTTCTCGAGTCGATCCCCCATGTCGATCAGAAGGGGACGCGCCTCATCCCGATCCAAGGATCCCCGCCGTCGTTGATCCGGGTCCCGCCCGGCTGTCCCTTCCATCCTCGGTGCCCCCACCGCTTCGAGCCATGCGACAAAGACGTGCCCGAGCTGGTGGATCGCGGCGGCCACCCGGAGGCGTGTCATCTCTCTATCGAAGACAAGAGGCGGCTCTGGAGCGAGCGGGAGCAACTCCGCAAGAAGGTGGCCTCGTGAGCCGCGTCGCCGAGCGCACGGCGGACGGACCCGGCCTCCAGAGCGATGCGCTTCTCGAGGTGAACGGTCTGTGCAAGCACTTTCCGGTCACCGAAGGCATCATCTTTCGCCACGAGATCGCGCGGGTTCAAGCGGTCAACAACGTCAGCTTCTCGCTGCTGCCGGGCGAGACGCTCGGCCTGGTGGGTGAGTCCGGTTGCGGGAAGTCCACCACCGCCCGCTTGATCACCAAGCTCTTGGAGCCCACCGCGGGCCAGATCATCTTCGACGGCCGTGACATCACCAACCTGTCGCGGCGTCAGATGGTGCCTCTGCGCAGGGAGATCCAGATGGTCTTCCAGGATCCCTATTCATCGGTGAACCCGAAGCAAACGGTGGGTCAGATCATCGGCGCGCCGTTCAGCATCCACAAGACCGAGGGCGACTCGAAGAAGAAGGTCAGAGACCTGATGGATCGAGTCGGTCTCAACCCGGAGCACTACAACCGCTATCCACACGAGTTCTCCGGAGGACAGCGGCAGCGCATCGGGGTGGCCAGAGCGCTGGCGTTGCGTCCCAAAGTCATCATCTGCGACGAACCCGTATCCGCTCTGGATGTCTCGATCCAGGCGCAGATCCTCAACCTGCTAGAGGACCTGCAGGATGAATTCAAGCTGACTTACCTCTTCATCTCCCATGATCTCGGTGTTGTTCGCCATATCTCGGATCGGATCGCGGTCATGTATCTGGGACACGTTGTCGAGGTCGCTCAAGCGGACGAGCTGTATGAGGATCCGAAGCATCCATACACGGCGGCGCTGTTGTCGGCGGTTCCCAAGGC
>JAUJPD010000002.1:313517-328346 GCA_030447315.1 Actinomycetota bacterium
GTCGTGACCTTCTCCATCGTCGCCTGCGATCTGGATGCGTCGCCGGATCCCGAATGGGGGGTGGCGGTGGCCTCCAAGTTCCTCGCGGTCGGATCGTGTGTGGGCTTCGCCCGGGCCGGTGCCGGCGCAGTGGCGACGCAAGCGATGGCCAACGTCGCCTACGGCCCCTCAGGCCTGGAACTGTTGGCGCAGGGCCGAAGCGCGGATGACGTGGTGGCTTCCCTCACCGAGAGCGACGAGGGCCGCAACGACCGCCAAGTGGGTGTCGTGGACTCTAAAGGTGGAGCGGCCACGTTCACCGGTGACTCCTGCTTCGAGTGGGCCGGCGGTGTGAGGGGACCCGGCTACTGCTGTCAGGGAAACATCTTGGTTGGAGACGACGTGGTCACCGCTATGGCGGAAGCCTTCGAGGCGGCACCCGGCGAGCTTGCGCACCGGCTTCTGACCGCGCTCGAGGCAGGTGACGCGGCCGGCGGCGACAAACGCGGCAGGCAGTCCTCGGCGTTGTTGGTGGTGCGAGAGGGGGCCGGCTACGGGGGAGGCAACGACGTGGCGGTCGATCTCCGCGTCGACGACCACGGTGCCCCCGTCGGAGAGCTCCGCCGCATCTTCGACATCCACCGGTTCTTGATGCCGCGTCCGGAAGACCTCGAGTTCTTGGACATCGACGAAGCTCTCGCCGCGGAGCTGCGCCGGCTGCTCGGGACCCCGCCCGGAACGACCTACGACCAAGCGGTCGAGGACGCGTTGGTGGAGTTCGTGGGAACGGAGAACCTCGAGGAGCGCTGGACCGATCATTCACGCATCGAGCGAGGCGTCCTCGAGCACCTGCGCTCGAAAGGCCGCTAGGTCTTCTTCGCCAGCAGCATCCTGGCCTCGGCGATGGCCCGTGCGTGGACCTCTCGCAGCGCCATGCCCGTTGCTCTAGCGACCGTCACCGCGTCTTCGTGCTCTGGAGAAACCGTCATGACCTCGCCGCCTCGACGCCCGAGCTTCACGCGCAGCCGGTGCCCTTGCACTTCGACCTCGATCCATCCGCGCTCGAGCTCGTCTTTCTCAACCCGGCGGATCCTGGCCCCCAGGGTGGTCGTCTCCCGATAGAGCGTGTCCAGCGCTCGCTCCTGGGCTTCGTCATCGACGAGGACAGACAGCGTGAGGGCCGGACGCCCCTTCTTCATGAGGATCGGCGTGCTCCATGCATCGGATGCGCCCGATCGGATCAGCATCTCGATGCAGTGCGGAATGAGCTCCGGTGACATGTCATCGATGTTCGTCTCGATGAGCCAGGCCCCCTTGCGTTGAAAGTCGGTCTGTTCCATCCCGATCAGAACCCTCACCACGTTCGGCCACTGAAGGTCGCGCTCGCCCGCCCCGTACCCGATGGCGTGCACCCGCAGCGGCGGCATCGGGCCGAACCGGTCGCAGGCCGCCACCAGGATGGCGGCCCCCGTAGGAGTCACAAGCTCTTGATCCCCTCGTTGTTCCAGCGGAACGTCACGCAGGATCTCGAGGGTCGCGGGGGCCGGGATCGGGATCGGACCATGAGCCGAGGTTGCCCACCCGCGCCCGGTGACCAGCGGCGAACACACGATCGAAGTTGGTGACAGGTGCTCGAGGGCGGCGGCACACCCGACGATGTCGATGATCGCATCGATCCCACCGACCTCGTGGAAGTGAACCTGTTCCGGGTCTTGTCCATGGATCTTCGCCTCCGCGGTCGCGAGGATCTGGAAGGTGTCAAGCGCCCGCGTCCGAACGTTCCCATCCAGCGAGGACGTCTCGAGCAACTGTCGTATGTCGCCGTGGGTTCGTGAGGCTTCCTCGTCGTTGGAGATCACCTTCACCCGCGTCGAGGCCAGCCCCGACTTGGTCACCTGCTCCACCCGTAGCTCCCAGCCGGAGACCTCCAGCGCGCGGAGCGACTCTGTCACGACTTCTTGTGGGACCCCGGCATCGAGCAGGGCCGCCAACAGCATGTCTCCGGCAGCGCCCGAGAAGCAGTCGAGATAAAGGGTCGTCATGGCTTTAGCTTCCGCAATAGGCGCAACGCGAACATCGCGGCTCCGAAGCCGTTGTCGATGTTCATCACGGCGACCCCTGCCGCGCACGAGTTCAACATGGCGAGCAGAGCGGCCAAACCATCGAAGGAGGCGCCATAGCCCACACTGGTGGGAACCGCCACCACGGGGGCGGCTGTGATCCCTCCGACCAAGCTGGCGAGCGCTCCCTCCATGCCGGCGACCACGATGACCACGTCCGCTCGGTGCATCTCCTCCTGCGCCGCGAGCAGACGGTGCAACCCCGCCACCCCCACGTCGTTGATGCGTGCGACCTCCGCGCCGGCAACCTCCGCGACCACGGCGGCCTCCTGTGCGACCGCGCGGTCCGACGTGCCGGCCGAGACAACGGCGACGCGGCCGAGGTCGCGACGCTGCTCTCGCCGAAAGACGATCAGTCGAGCCTCTTCGTGATGGACGCAGGTAGGGATGTCGGTTCGAAGTTGAGCTGCCATGGCGGCCGGAACACGTGTCGCGATCACCGGCCCCGAGCTCTTGGCGAGGAGAACACGGGCTATCTTCGCCACGTCCTCGGTCGTTTTCCCCTCCGCGTAGATGGCTTCGGGCATCCCCTGACGAAGCTCCCGATGGGTGTCCAAACGAGCCACATCGATGTCTTCGACCGGCAGCGCCGACAGCGCCGACAGCGCCTCGTCCACGGTTGTGACGCCGGACTCAACCCCGCTGAGCAGCAGTTTCACCTCGTCTGGCCGCATGGCCCGAGTGTAGGATGAGCCACCGTGCCGAACCTCACCCCCGATCAACTGACCCTTGGCGTGGCCATCGCGGCCGGGACCGCCTTGCTGTCTCTGCTCGTCGTCTTCTACCTGGCGACGCGTCTGAGGCGAGTTCGCAAGGAGTACATGGTCCTCAGAGGAGACAAGGGTGATCGGGACATCCTGGGAGCCGTCGGAGGCGCCATGCGCCGCGTGGACGCGATCGAGTCCCGGGTGGACTCCATCTCCCAAGCACAACAGGAGCAGGCTGCCGTAGGCCGCTTCGCGCTGCAGAAGTTCCATATGGTCCGGTACGACGCGTTCGACGACATGGGAGGTCGGTTGTCGTTCTCTGCCGCTTTGTTGGATGACCATGGCAACGGGCTCGTTCTCACCTCGATCAACGGTCGTACCGAAACCAGGACCTACGCGAAGCACATCGTCAATCTCCAGTCCGAGCACAATCTCTCGGACGAAGAGCGCGAAGCGATCGCGGGCGCGGTTGCCGCCCGACGCGTGGGAGAAACACGCACGTCTGTCTCTCGCTAACGTCTAGATGATCGATCTGCGTCTCCTGCGAGACGAGCTCGACGCGGTGCGAGACGCCTACCAGCGCCGCGGCGGCGTGGCCGACCTAGAGCGTGTGGTCGACCTCGACATGAAGCACCGGGAGCTATTGCGGAGGGTCGAGGATCTGAGGGCCGAGCAGAACAGGGCCTCCAAGGCGATCGGAGCGGCCCCCGCGTCCGAGCGCTCTCTTGCGATAGCGCGGGCCAAGGAGCTGGCCGATGAGCTCAAGGACCTCGAACCCGTTCTCGAGCAGCTCTCTGGTGAGCTCGACGACTCGGCCGTCCGGCTTCCGAACCTTCCTCATGGATCGGTTCCCCGGGGATCTACGGAAGAAGAGAACGTGGTCGAGCGCGAAGAGGGGGCCAGGCCTTCGTTCGACTTCGAGCCCAGGGAACATGTCGAGTTGGGCGAAGCGCTTGGGATCTTCGACTCGGAACGTGGGGCGAAGACCTCGGGAAGCAGGTTCGTATACGTCACGGGACAAGGTGTCCTTCTGGAGCTGGCTTTGGTGCGCTTCGCTATCGATCACCTGCTGAAGACCGGCTTCACCCCGGTGGTCACGCCGGTCTTGGTGCGAGAGCGGGCCATGTTCGGCACCGGTTTCCTTCCCGCCGACGAGCAAGAGTTCTACCGGGTCGAGCGCGACGATCTCTACCTGGCCGGCACCTCGGAGGTGGCCTTGGCCTCGATGCACTCCGACGAGATCCTCGACCAAGATGCCCTGCCGCGACGCTATGCCGGTTTCTCTTCCTGCTTCCGGCGCGAGGCGGGGAGCTATGGCAAGGACACCAAGGGACTGATCCGCGTGCATCAGTTCGACAAGGTCGAGCAGTTCTCGTTCGCGCACCCGGACGCGTCGTGGGAGGAGTACGACGTGATCCGCTCGAATCAAGAGCAGATCCTCCAGGCGCTCGAGATCCCTTACCGCGTCCTCGTGATGTGCGGCGGAGACCTCGGCTCGTCTGCGGCCAAGAAGGTCGATCACGAGGCCTGGCTTCCCGGAGCGCAGCGTTACCTGGAAGTGACCTCGGCAACCAATGCGACCGATTATCAGGCGCGGCGTTTGCAGGTGAGGTTCAAGGGGGCCGGCAAGGGGTTGGTCCACACGCTCAACGGCACCGCCTGCGCGGTCGGGCGCACGATCGTGGCTCTGGTCGAGAACCACCAACAGCCGGATGGTTCGGTTCGCATCCCGGAGGCGTTGCGCCCCTACACGGGCTTCGGCGCGATAACCGCCCCCTGAGCCTTCTTATCGCGTCCCAGACCGCCCGGCGACCTCATACGCGATAAGAGCGAGGCTCGGCCACTCGACGCCGTCTAACCTTGGGGGCGGAGGGCTACGGTAACTGGTAACCGAACGGTCTTGAAAACCGTCGTCCGAAAGGACTTGGGGGTTCGAGTCCCCCGCCCTCCGCCAGGCCGCTCCATCCGCTTTGAGATAGAGGGCTTCCTGACCGAGCGTCCGGCAGGTCGTTGAGGTCTTCACGGAGTCCTTCTGCGGCGCTGTTCAAGCGCGATGTCCGCGGTGGGTGCCGTGATCCCGAACCAGTAGTGCTCGTTCTTGAAGTGATGCAACCGGTGCGATCGCCAGATGCCGGCGGTAGGCGCGGCTCTTCGGCTGGTAGCGCGAGATGGATCAGGTAGTGGGTCCACTCGTAGGTGAGCAACATCGTGAGCGTCCGCGAGAACGGTGAAAGCCAGCGGCGTTGTCGGTGTGGTAGGAAAGACAGCGACACGATGATCGCGAACAGCTGGAAGAGCGCCGACAGCGGCACGAAGATCCATTCGATCCTGCGAGGGTCCGTGTGGTGCTCACGGTGCTTGCGAGCCGCCATGCTGTCGTATCTGCGCCCGAATACCTTCACCGGCTTCGCATGTAGCACGTAGACGTGGATGACCCACTCGGCGAAGGGTTGATCGCGACCGCTATGACGACCGCTCCCCAGATCCCACCACCGCCACTCGCCCAGCGTGGCGCGATAGGCCGCGGTCACCGCAAGGAGGCCGCTGATGAGCCACGGGTTGCGGTGCCCCCAGAACACGCGCAGCTCCTGCACCAGGCTGGGACCATGTGGAGCGCCGGCCCTCGCCATCGAGGGGTCTTCGGAGAGACAGCACGGTCTCGTCGGGGGACTTGGCCACGCCTCAAGGATGCACGCCGAGGGAGGGCCGGGTCAACCGTGGCGGTCGATCCGCCCGCAGGTCACACAGGGCTCGTGAGCATCTTCCCGCACCGGCCCTAGCAGCGGGGGCGAGGATCCTTCCGTCTCGCCCCACGTTTCGGCCAGTCGGCCACTGCTCGGACCACTCCGGCGAGGTCTCTTCCTTTCTGCGTCAAGACGTAGTCGATCCGGACGGGTCGTCGGCTTCACGACCCGCTCGACTATGCCCTCTTGCTCCAGCTGCTTCAGCCGTTCCGACAACAAGCGGTCACTTAGACCCGGCACCGCGTGCGCGATCTCGCCGAAGCGTCCTGCCCCTGCGAGCATCGACCTGATGATGGCCCCGGTCCAGCGCCTGCCCACTATCTCGATCGCGCGTATAGGCCGGACAGAACGGCGCCAGCACCTCGGTGGCGGGATCTTCGGACATTCGGGAATCATACCCGGTCTACTTATGTTTCGTAATCAAGTAACAAGGTATAAGTGAACCAACCGACTAGAAGAGGAGGATCGATGGCTTGGACGATCGACCCGGTACACACCAGCGTCGGCTTCACGGCCCGGCACCTGGGACTTTCCAAGGTACGCGGCCAGTTCACCGACTTCGGGGTGAGGTAGAGGGCGACCCCACCGACATCACCACCGCTCGGGCTCGCCTGGAGATCGACATGGCGAGTGTCCAGACGGGCAGTGCCGACCGCGACACCCACATCAAGGGTGAGGACTTCTTCGACGTCGAGAAGCACCCGACGATGACCTTCGTCAGCACCCGGGTCGAGCCTGATGGCGATGACTACAAGGTGATCGGAGACCTCACGATCAAGGGCGAGACCAAAGAGGTAGAGCTCAGCTACGAGCACGGTGGCGACCTGCAGGATCCCTTCGGCAACCGCAAGGTCGGAGGATCGCTGACGGGCATGATCAAGCGCAGTGACTGGGGTTTGACGTGGAACGTGCCGTTGGACACCGGCGGCCTTCTGGTCAGCGACAAGATCGTTCTCGAGATCGACCTCCAGGTCGCGGAAAGCAGCGAGGCCGTTGCCGACGAGGCGAAGGCCGAGGCGCAGCTCACCGCCTGAGGACCACAGATCCGCTCGCTCTCTCCGTTCTCGTCACTTAAGGGCGGGGAGAGGCGACGAGATGGATCCGGTCTCGGCTGGCTTATCCTGAGATCGGTGAGCCGGGAAGCCTGGTCGGCGCCGTTGCCGCGCGACTAGGAGGAAGACGTGACCACCGGGAAACCCCCTTGGCATCAATCATGGCTGGCCAGCGATCGTGCGGTGCCCCGTCTGGTCGCCCGTCCGGTTCGAACCTTTCTGAGCACCGAAGCAGCCGGGGCCTGCTGCTCCTGGCCGCGACCCTCGTGGCCCTCGCGTGGGCTAACTCCCCCTTCGCCGAGAGCTACGACTCCTTGTGGGGAACCGAGCTCCGCCTCTCTATCGGTGGCTTCTCCATCGCCGAGGACCTGCGGCACTGGGTCAACGACGGTCTCATGGCGATCTTCTTTTTCGTGGTGGGTCTCGAGATAAAGCGTGAGCTGGCGGTCGGAGAGCTGAACAGCCTGCGGAAGGCGGCGCTTCCGGCGCTGGCGGCGCTGGGCGGGATGGTCGTCCCGGCCCTCATGTACGTGGCGTTCAATGCGGGAGGACCCGCGGCAGACGGTGGGGGATGCGATGGCCACCGACATCGCGTTCGCAGTGGGTGTTCTCGCCGTTCTGAGCGACCGCGTCCCCTCGGGCCTGAAGGTGTTCCTGTTGAGTCTCGCGATCGTCGGCGACATCGGCGCCATCCTCGTGATCGCATTCTTTTACTCCGGAGGGCTCGAGGGAGCCTGGCTGGGGGCGGCTGTCTTGTTGATGGGCCTCGTTGTCTTGTTGAGACGCCTACGCGTCCTATGGGTTCCCGTTTATGTCGTGGTCGGCGTCGGTGTGTGGCTGGCCACCTTCGAATCCGGCGTGCACGCCACCATCGCCGGCGTGGCATTGGGCCTGCTCACCCCGGCGAAACCCACCGATCCCCGAGGCTTCGGGGACGTCTTCGAGCACGCGTCTCAACTCTCGGCCGAGCCGGATGCGCACTCACTCAGGACCACGACGCTGCAAGCGCAAGAGGTGGTATCGGTCACCGAGCGCCTGGAGCACCTGCTGCATCCGTGGACCAGCTTCCTGATCGTGCCTCTCTTCGCCTTGGCTAACGCAGGCGTTGCGCTGAGCATCGACGGCTTGCGAGACGCGGTCACGTCGAACATCGCGGTGGGGATAGTGGTGGGTCTGGTGGCTGGCAAGATGATCGGCATCACGGGGATGTCGTGGCTGGCCATCCGGCTGAAGGCTCGGCGAGGCCCCGCAGGGGTCACCTGGCGACAGCTGATCGGTAGCTCCGCCGTTGCAGGCATCGGTTTCACCGTCTCGCTCTTCATCACCGCATTGGCTTTCGATGATCCTGCGATCGTGGATACGGCGAAGGTCGGCGTCTTCATCGGTTCGATCGTCGCCGGCACGGTGGGTGCTGCGATCTTGATGACGGGGCCGGCGATCGAGCCGCCCGACTGACCGACAACAAAAGGAAGGGCCCCAGCGGGGCCCTTCGTGACCACTCTCTCCTAGTTCTTACTAGATGGTCGGTGTGCCTCCGGGATCGCGTCCCTCGATCGTTCCGTAGGTACCGCCGATCCCGGTCCCACCGATCGGGTCACCGCTAGGGATGGTTTCGGTGGCGCCGGGGCTCCCCGCGAATGGAGGACTCGCTGCGGGCTGCTGACTCTCATCTTCCCGCTCGCCGCCGCCGCTCGAGCCGCTCAGCTCCGAGGCCTTCTCCTGTGCGCTGGAGGCGAAGTCTTGCCCGTGCTCCTGCGCTTTGTCCCGCAGGTCGTCGACCCCGTGTTGCGCTGCTTCTTGCGCGGTGTTCAGGGTCTCTTCCGCGACCTGGCGGGCGGTCTGGGCCGCCTCCTGTGCCACCTGCTTGCCCCGATCGACCGCTTCCTGGCCTGTCTCGCGTAGCCTTGTCCACGATCTGGTCGGCGACGGGACCGATGTTCTGTCGTTCCACTCGCGTCGCCGGAACCATCAAGCCGGCTATGAACCCCAGCTTGATCGACCCGAAAGCCAACCCCAGCGGGTTCTCTTGGGCCAGTCCTGCCGACCTCTGAACCCCTTGCCGCAGGTCCTGAGAGCTCGGGGTCATGTCGGCAACCTTGGCGGCCACGCTGCGGCCTGAATCTGCAACCGTCTGACTTGCGCTGCCGACCGATTCCGTGATGCTGCTTCCGGCGTTGCTCATCGAACCTCCTACGGATTCCTTCGTTCCGACGATGGAACCGACCACGCGGTCTTTGACACCGGTCACCGATCGCACCACCTGGTCCTTGGTGTCGGTCACCGATTCCCGTGCTCGGGCCGGGACGTCGGCCTTGTAGCCGATGGCTTCTACGGTCTCGCCCATACGGGCCCGAGTGTCTTCTATGTCCTGGCGGATCTGGTCGGGTTCTTTGCCCATTCGATGTCCTCCTTTACGGTTTCGACTGTCTGCGGTGCCGGAGGCGCTGCCTCTTTGACCTTGTCTCTGCCTCTCATCGCGAGAACCCCACTACCGGCTCCGTATACGAGGGTGACTATGAGCGCGGCCAGCCATGCCGGCATGAACGTGTCGAGGACGAGGATCAGGAACGCGGTCAGAGCGCCTAGCGCGAGGAAGCCGACGATGCCTGCGGCCCCCACGAGCCCCACCCCGAAGCCCGCCTTCTTGCCCGTGGTCGCGATCTCGGCCTTGGCGAGCTCTAGCTCCTGGCGCACCAGCGTGGCCGTCTCCTCGGATAGCTGTTTCAGCAGCTCTCCGAGAGGACGCTCGTGCAGATCCTCGGCCACCGGCTGCTGGCCCATCAAAGGTCCTCTGCGACGGGCGAGTCAGAGAAGCCCGAGACCGGGGACGGGGCGGGGACCGATGCCCCGCGCGCTTCGAGCCCGGAGCGCAGCTGCTGGGCCGAACGCGTGCTGACGTGACGAGAGTTGTATCGATGGGCGCTCGACGACTTCAGGAGGCGAGAAGCGGCGAACCCGACGAACAGCCCGCCCGCGATGACGGCCCACGGGTTGTTACGGCCGAACTCCTCGGTGTCGCGGATGAGGCGGTCGCCGTCGGTCGTTCGGAGGTATCCGGCCAGCTGCTCGCCCTTGTCGGCGATCTGGTCGGCGACCTGCGCGGGAGTCTCCTGGCCCTGGTTGCGAAGCTCCTTGGCGATGGTGCGAAGATCCTGCGCCTTGGAGTGCAACAGCTGTCCTGCCTGGCTGGACCGGTCATCCACCTGGGCCCGGACCAGGTTGCGGCCCTCTTCTTTCGCTTGAACTGCTCTCTCACGTGCATCCGACGCCGCTTGCTGGACCTTTTCCTGGGCTTGCCCGAGCGTTTGACCCGCCGTCTCTCCGAGTCCTTGACCCTGATCCATCGAAGTAGCCACTTGCTCTCCTTCCAGTCGGGTTGCGAGCGGGCTTCTGAAATACCCGAGGCGCCGAGCAGGAAACTCCGAAGCTGGCATCCTGTGCGCGATGTCCCAACCGCAGACCCGCCACCTGGTTCCGTTCCGGGAGGGCCTCACGTACTGGGCGCGGCTGGGCTTCATCAACTTCGGTGGCCCGGCCGGGCAGATCGCCATCATGCATGACGAGCTCGTGGAGCGGAAGCGTTGGATCAGCAACGAACGGTTCCTGCACGCGTTGAACTACTGCATGCTCCTTCCCGGGCCGGAGGCGCAACAGCTCGCCATCTACATCGGCTGGCTCCTGAACGGTGCCGCCGGCGGCATCGCGGCGGGGATCTTCTTCGTGCTCCCGGCCTTCTTTCTCATCTTGGCCTTGTCGTGGACCTACGCGGTGCATGGGGACGTCGGGTGGGTCGCGGCGATCTTCTACGGCCTTCAGGCCGCAGTTATCGCGATCGTCGCGTCAGCGGTGATCCGGGTGGGGGGCAAGGCCCTGAAGAATGGGCTCGCGGTGGGCATAGCGGCACTCGCCTTTTTCGCGATCTTCGTGTTCAAGATCCCGTTCCCGGTGATCATCATCGGGGCCGCGACGGTGGGGCTGGTGGGGGCCCGGGTCCGGCCCGAGCTGTTCCCAGCTCCCGCCGCGCACGCGCACCTCGATGAAGACCCCGATGATGATGTGATCCTCGGTGACTCCGAGCTCGAGGATGGTGCGCGCCCGACGTGGCGTCGCACCCTCAAGGTGCTTGCGATCGGGGTGACGGTGTGGTGGGCGCCGTTGCTCGTCGTGATCGCCGTTCGGGGCAGCGACGACACCCTCAGCAGGGAAGCCGTCTTCTTCAGCCAGGCGGCGATGGTCACCTTCGGAGGCGCTTACGCGGTCTTGGCCTACATCAACCAGGCCGCGGTGCAGACGTTCGGATGGCTGGACCCGGGACAGATGGTGACCGGGCTCGGCCTGGCGGAATCGACACCGGGACCGCTGATCATGGTCACTGAATTCGTCGGGTTCCTTGGCGCCTACCGCTTCCCGGGCGGGTTGGATCCCGTGGTGGCCGGAGTGCTGGGGGCCGCGGTGACGGTGTGGGCGACCTTTGCTCCTTGTTTCTTGTGGATCTTCCTGGGCGCACCGTTCATCGAGCAGGTGCGCGGGAACCGAGCTCTCAACTCGGCCCTGTCAGCGATCACGGCGGCGGTCGTCGGTGTCATCTTGAACCTGGCGGTGACGTTCGCGCTCTTCGCCCTGTTCTCTTCCGTACGCTCCGGCCACCTCGGCGCGTTACCTTCCCCGTTCCCGAGCCGGGCTCGATGGACCCGGTAGCGGCTGTGATCGCCGGGGTCGCATTCTTCGGCCTGTGGCGACTGCGCTGGAACGTGTTGTGGGTGGTCCTGGGTAGCGCCCTCGTGGGGCTCCTGTACCAGAGCGTCGCGTGAGGGATCGTGCGTCCTAGGGCCGGGGTTGGATCGTCACCGCGTGTCGGAGCTCGACCAGGCTCGGCACGATCAGGTCGGGGGCGGTTGCAGTGTGTCTGCCTGGGCGCGGCTCGTGACCCCGCTGAGGACGAGGATCGTCAGCCATCCCATCAGGCGCCCCCCGCCAGGTCGGTTGCGGCCTGGTCACCCACGACCGCGATGCGACGATGGTCGGCCAAGCGCCGGGCGATCGCCTCCATCATCGGTCGGTAAGGCTTGCCCATCACCTCGGCCTTGCGGCCGGAAGCCGTCTCGATGGCCGCCACCGGCCCCGGCCCCCGGCCACAGACCGTCGGCAGCAGGAAAGGTCGGGTCGTCGTTGGTGGCGAGGAACTCGGCTCCGTTCCGAACCGCGAAGGCCGCCGTTTTCATCATCTCGTAGTCGAAGCTCGAGGTTCCTGAAGCGACGACCACTTCGGCTTCCTCGTGCCTCGGCTCCGTGAACCAGAGACATCCCGAGGGAGCCGAGAGCGGAGATGATCCCATCGCCTCCGATGACGAAGACGCTGCGCGCTCCATCCCCTGCGCGAGATCTCCTCGGCGGTCACCACCGCGGACGTCACCAGCTCCTGTGGCGTGGCGGCGACCCCGAAGCGCTCCAGGCGCTCCACGTAGCGCTCCGGTGTCTTGGTGGCGTTGTTGGTGGCAAAGACGGTCTTGATCCCGACGTCGCGCAGAGCGTCGAGGGCCGCGCCCGCGCCCGCCACGGGCTCGCTGCCGCGGTAGACGACGCCGTCGAGGTCGCAGACGAGAGCGTCGATTGAGATAGAGACTTCCTTCATCTCTGGCCAGGCGGCTTAGGACGCCAGGGGCCCGGCCTGCGCAGGCTCATCTATCTCCTCCGGGTAAGTGATGGGTGGATGCCGGTGGCACGATTACAGCATGTCCGGTCACCACCTCCACAACCACGAGAGGCAGCATCAAGCGTCTGCGCTTCGGATCGCGCTGGTCGTGAACGGCGCATTCATGTTCGTGGAGCTCTTTGCCGGTATCGCCTTCGACTCTCTCGCTCTTCTCGCCGATGCCGGTCACATGCTGTCGGATGTCGGAGCGCTTGCGATCGCCCTGGTAGGGCACCGTCTGGTCTCGCGACCCCCGTCGCCGCGTCACACCTACGGCTTGCAGCGAGCCGAGGTGCTGGGGGCCCAACTGAACTCCGTCGTCTTGTTGGCGCTCGCGGTATGGCTTTTCATCGAGGCGTTCGAACGGCTCCGCGATCCGCAGGTGGTCGCCGGGGTGGGACTCGCTGTGGTCGCGGCGCTCGGTCTCGCGGTCAACCTCGGCAGTGCGGTCTTGCTGCACCGCAACCGCGGAACGAGCTTGAACATGAGAGGAGCCTTCTTGCACATGGCGCTGGACGCGGTGGGGTCGCTCATCGCGCTGGGGGCCGGCTTCGGCGTGGTGGCTTTTGACGCGCATTGGCTGGATCCCATCGCGTCCATCGGGATCGGCTTGTTGATCATCGGGTCGTCATGGCATCTGCTGGCGGAGGCCACTCATGTATTGCTCGAGGGGACACCCAGAGGCCTCGACGTGGGCATGCTCGAGATGGCGATGGTGGAGGATCCGGCGGTCGATTCCATACATCACCTGCATGTGTGGAACCTCGCGTCGGACGTTCCGGCGTTGTCGGCGCACGTGGTGGTGGGCAGTGAGAGGACCCTGCACGAGGCGCAACTTCACTCCGATCGCCTGAAGGAGATGCTGCACGACCGCTTCGGGATCGACCACGCGACGCTCGAGCTGGAATGTCACGACTGCGCACCGTTACGATAGGGCCCCACCCGAGCCGGCTGGCTGAACGATCGGATGATGGATGAGCTTTACGTGAACGCCGTCCCTCATGTGAAGCGGGGCGTCATCGGTGAGTTGTTCTGGATCATGGCGGATCCGGTACTCGTGATGTCCAGGGGCGGGATCCAGGCGTGGAACCCCGCGGCGGAGAAACTGTTCGGGATCCCGGCGGCGGAGGCGACCTCGGAAGGGTTCGATCTAGGCACGGTGTGTGGTGATCGCGCGCCCGACCTCGCGGCCATGGTCGAGAGTGGCTCCGGCGGACTCCTCGACTGTCTGGGGCGGGGCTGCGGACTCATCCTCGTCGTGGACATCCAACCCTTGCCCCTCGATGGCGATGGCGAACGTACCGTTGTGATTCTCCGGAACGTGACCGCCGAGCAACGCTACCTGGCCAGCTTGGCCCGGCTCAACGAGACCGCCCGCATGGTTCTGAGCGAACCTTCGCTCGATGTGGTGCTGCAGCGCATCGTCGACGAAGCGAAGCTCGTCACCCGTTCCGCCTTCAGCGCGATCCTCGTCTTGAAGGAAGGCAGCGATACAGAGGTCTCCCGCTTCCTCTACAACGCCCCGCGCGACCTGTTCCCGAGCCGCCTCCCGCGGGCGATCGGACTCCTTGCCGCGCCGATCCGAACCAGAGCCGTCGCCAATCTCCCCGATATCCGCGGGCATCCTGCCGGTGTTGGTATCCCCGTGGAGCACCATCCACCCATAGGCCCGCTGTTGGCCATCCCGCTCCTCGCCGGCGACGAAGTGCTTGGCGAGATCGCGGTTGCGAATCAACCTGAAGAGCGGGTTTTCGATGAGGTGGACGAGGGCCTGTTGACGGAGCTGGGGCTTCACGCGGCCGAGGCCGTTCGGATCGCTTCGGCCCGGGACGAGAAAGAGCAGAGTGAGCGCGCCAGGCAGACGTTGATCGATGTGATCCGCCACGACATCGCCGGTCCGATAGCGGTGGCGCGCGGCTGCGTTGATCATCTGGCGGAGCCGGGGGATCGTGTCGACCCCTCCCAGCGGGCCGAGCTTTTCCGCGCGCTTGACCGCTCCATCACCGGCCTCCAGCGTCTTTCCCAGAACCTGCGCTCGGATGCTCGCCTGGAGAATCCCTCGCTCTCGGAGGAGTTCGTTGAGATAGATCTCGCTGTTCTGCTCCAGGAGATCGGCGATGACACCGTAGACCTCGCGGCTCAGCGACAGATCGAGCTGGTGGTGCAAAGCGAGGCCTCCCTGCCCCCTAGCTTCGTGGGGTCGTCTTTGCTGGTAAGGCAGGCAATCGAGAACCTCGTGACGAACGCCATCAAGCATTCACCACGCGGCGGCAAGGTCATCGTCACGTGCCGTCAAGAGGGTGCTTCCGTCCGCTTCGACGTGCGCGACTCGGGCCCCGGCATCCCGACTGAAGCCCAGAAAGATCTGTTCGAGCGTTTCACCGGGGCGATCGGGCCCTCTGGGATACCTGCGGGCCTCGGCATCGGCCTGTCCATCGTGCGCCGTGTGGCCGAAGCTCACGGCGGGACCGCCGGGGTCGCGAGCCAGCCTGGTCATGGGAGCACCTTCTGGGTCACGTTTCCGATCGAGCCGAA
>JAUJPD010000002.1:328446-333730 GCA_030447315.1 Actinomycetota bacterium
CTCATCGACTCGGAGCTGGCGGACATCGTGAGCGCGACGATCCACCCGTCGTCGATCTTGCGTGGGCGGCCGGAGGAGCGAGAGCAAGCCTTGCGGGCTTTCACCGCCGACCTCGCTATGGTGGCGCGCCGACTACGCGACTAGGCAGGAGCTCATGTCTGAAGACCCAGTGATCGTGCAGCAGAAGGACGTGATCGAACAAGTGGGGGCCGAGCCCCGGTCGCCGATGAGCGATGAAGCCGTCGAGCATCCGGCCAAGGTGATGCGCATCGCGACGATGGTGCGTCAGCTCTTGGAAGAGGTTCGACAAGCCCCACTAGACGAAGCCAGCCGGGCTCGTCTACGTGATGTGTACGAGACCTCGGTGCGAGAGCTCGGAGAGGTGCTCTCACCCGACCTGAAGGATGAGCTGGGACGACTCAGTCTCCCGTTCGAGGCGGAGGCACCCAGCGAGGCAGAGCTGCGCGTTGCGCACGCGCAATTGGTCGGCTGGCTGGAAGGTTTGTTCCACGGGATCCAGGCGATGCTGTTCGCGCAGCAAGCCGAGAGCCGAGCTCGTTTCGAAGAGGTCAGGCGCCGCAGCCTTCCTGCGCCCGAAGACACGCCCCCCCAACCGGGAGCGGGTCAATATCTCTAGCTGGACCTCTAGCCAGGCACGATCCGAAGGATGCTCGAAGGCGTCATGAAGTACAGCCACCCGCCGGGCCCCTTCGAGACGTCCACGATGCCGTCGCCTCGATAGATGATCCGATCGCGCTTGATGGCGGTCCCGCGCTCGTTCATGACGAGTCGATGCAACGAGCCTTGGAAGTCACCCATGTATAGATCGCCCGACAGCGCTTTCATGCGCCCCACGTACCACCAGGGATCCGTGGGCACGATCGTGGGGGTCCACCGCTTGAGTGGAGGCGTCGGACGGCCACCCACGCCTGCCGTGCCACAGTCGTAGCCGGCCCCCCAACCATAGTTGCGCCCCTTCCTGATCCGATTCACCTCGTCGTCGCAACTGGGGCCGTTCTCGGTCTCGAACAGCCTCTTCGTTCCGGGTTCGTGAGTGAGTCCGAACGGGTTCCGGTGCCCGTAGCTCCACACCGGATTGCGCTCGCCGATCCTGTTGAAGGGGTTGGTCGAGGGGATAGAGCCGTCGGCGTTGAACCGGAGGATCTTGCCCAGCTTGCTGGCGGTGTTCTGAGCCTGAGCCGGATCGTGGTTCTCGCCGGTGGAGACGAACAACTTGCCCCCCACGAACTCCAATTGTCCGCCGTTGTGGTAGCCGGACGAAGCCGGAACGCCCGACATGATCGTCTTGGGCGACCGGCACCGGTTCTGGCTCACCGTCCACCGAGTCACTCGCATCTCCTCAGGCGACGCATTCGTGTACATCACGTACAACCACTTCGTTTTCTTGAACCGGGGATGCAGAACGATCCCGAGTGCGCCTTGCTCGCCATCCGAAGCCACGGCGATATCGACACAGGCGCGGTCCAGCAACCGGCGGCCCAGCATCACGCGGACCTTTCCGCTGTTCTTCTCGGTGAAGAAGATCTTCTTGGTCCCGGGAACCCAAGCCATGTCCACGGGAAAGTTGAGCCCGGACTTGTACGTCTGAACCTTGGTGCCGGAAGGCAGAGCAAGAGAAGAAGCCGGCACCACCCCAACGAAGACAGCCACAACCAACAAGCCCAAGAGCCAACGTCTCATGGACCAAAGTCTCCCACCACCAGAGAGATAGCGATGACGGATCTGGGGAGCCGGGGTAGCTCTCCGCGCTGGGAGCAGGTCGTCGTCGTCGCCGTGTGGCGACATCGATTTTCGATCAGCCGGAGTGAGCGTAATGCGTAGGTATCTGTGCGATAGCGGAGGGCGGGGGTGGCATTCCCGTGGGGCGACATCGACCCCGAGCGAAGCGAGGCGTCTGGCGCCCGTAGGGGATGTCCCACCGCCCGGAGCGGAGGCGAGATAGCTATCATCGCGAAGCGGAGGTGTGCCCGAGCGGCCGAAGGGAGCGCACTGCTAATGCGTTAAGGGGCTCACGCTCCTTCCGGGGTTCAAATCCCCGCGCCTCCGCTGGTTCCTTCCGCAGCGAGCGGCTGCCGTCTGCCGGCGCGGCCCCTGCACCCCGGTTCTCTCGGTTACCCTGACCTGGATGCGCCCGTAGCTCAGTGGATTAGAGCGTCCGGCTACGGACCGGAAGGTCGGGGGTTCGAATCCCTCCGGGCGTACGCAGCCGGCTCGACGAACGTCTGGAGGTGCTATCCGTTGCTCAGACGCATCGCCGAGCAACGTCGCAAGCTGATCCTGACCCAGGCCGATCGCTATCTGGACGCTGGCGAGACCGTCTTGTACTGGGTGAGGGCGCGGCAGGTGGACGGCCGCCGAGAGGGCTTCGTCTACTTGACCGAGCGTCGGTGCATCGTCCACTGGACCGGACGTCGAGACGGTGTCCCCGGTGACTTCCCATGGGAGCAGATCATCACGTGGGGCGTGGCGTCGGACGCCCAGGGTGGCCTCACTCTGGGGACTCCAGACCGAGTCCGGAACCTGCTTCGTTCTGGTTGCGGGCGACGACCCCCGCCATGGTGGAAGACGTCGCAGCTTTCGTGAAGCACTTCGCCGAGCAAGCTCCGGAGCCTGGCGGTCAGATCTCGGAGGGGGCCCACCTGGGTGCTTTCGAACCGACCAGCGCCCCAGCGGTGAAACAGCAGAAGATGACGGTGACGGATCACACCCGCCGCATCCTGGTGACGCTGCTCGGGGTCGCTTTCATCGTGGGTGCGATCGTGATAATCCCGTTACCCGGACCGTTCTCCTTCGTCGTCACGATCGCCGGTCTCGCCATCCTCGCGTTGTTCAAAACGACTGGGCCCGGGATGCGCTCGATTGGACAAAGCTTCGTTACAAACAAGCTGCGGGGAAGATCAAGGCGCGACGCCAGTCGGCGTGAGCGAGGACGACAGGTTCATGCGGCTTGCTCGAGAGGAAGCGCGGGAGCCCTGGCCCACGACGACGTCCCCGTCGGCGCCATCGTGGTCGCCGACGGGGATGTCATCGCTTCGGCCCGCAACGAGCGACAGCTGAGGCAGGACCCGACGGCTCACGCCGAGGTGCTCGGTCTACGGGCGGCTGCAGAAGCCGTTGGTTCGTGGCGTCTGGTGGGACGCGACCGTCTACGTCACGTTGGAGCCATGCCCCATGTGCGCCGGAGCGCTGGTTCTTGCGCGTGGCGCGGTTGGTCTACGGCCCCCAGGACGACAGGGCGGGGGCCGCTTACTCCCCTCTACAACATCGTCCAGGACCCGCGCCTGAACCACACGATGCAGGTGACCCCGGGAGTCCTTGCAGGAGGACTCCCTGGAGCCGCAAACGTTCTTCCAGACCCGCCGACCCTGACGCCAGCCCCGGTTCCTATACTCGGTGGCCGCACCGCTTGGTGGGGTACCGAAGCGGCCATAACGGGCTCGCCTCGAAAGCGAGTGTGGGTGCAAGCCCACCGTGGGTTCAAATCCCACCCCCACCGCCACCGACGTTTTGAGGGGCTCTGCCGACATATAACGCGGGAAACGGTCCACAAAACGGCCGACCGAGCGCCGGCAACCCTCCTCGCGCGGCCCCCTTTGGTGGGGCGAGTCAAGGGCCCGGAGCGGTCGCTATCCTCACGGGCGGAGACGTGCGTGAGCGGCCGAAACGGCACGACTGGAAATCGTGTGATCCGAGAGGATCCAAGGGTTCAAATCCCTTCGTCTCCGCCACCGGTAATCTGGCCCCGGCCGCGCTAGGTGGGGGGGTCGGGGTCCCCTGTACCGGAAATCCTCGATACGCCGGGCTGATCAACCGTCCGCGGCCGATGAGGGACCGTGCAGCCCTCGGTAAGCAGCGTTGATGGTCGGGTCCTGCGCGACCCGGAGCCGTGAACCCGGTCAGGCCCGGAAGGGAGCAGCCGTAAGCGGTGTCCCGGGAGTGCCGCAGGGTGGCCGGGCCGGAGCCGGCTGCCGGGGATAGCGGCGGCCGTTCGTCGGTCCAGGGCGGGGGCGCGGCCATCTCTTTCTCACCCTCGGGTAGAAGGGTGCTCGGAAGGTGGGAAAGGGAGAGACGTCTTAGTCCCCATCTAGGATGCAAGCGATGGCTTATCTCTCCCTTTACCGCAAGCACCGGCCCCAGAGCTTCGCCGAGATCCTCGGCCAGGAACACGTCTCCGCGACCCTCTCCAACGCCGTGAACGACGGCCGCATCGCCCATGCCTACCTCTTTACCGGGCCGCGCGGGACCGGGAAAACCAGCACCGCGAGGATCCTCGCCAAGGCTCTTAACTGCGTGCGCGGTCCCACCTCGGATCCGTGTCAGGTCTGCGACTCGTGTGTCGCGATCACCCAGGGCTCATCGCTCGACGTCTTCGAGATGGACGCGGCCTCCCACTCGGGAGTCGACGACACGCGCGAGATCCTGGCCGGCGTCTCGCTTGGAACGGTCGGGGGGCGCAAGAAGGTTTACGTGATCGACGAGGTCCACATGCTGACCACGCAGTCGTTCAACGCGCTGTTGAAGACGCTCGAAGAGCCGCCGGAGCATGTCGTCTTCGTCCTCGCGACCACCGAGGCGCACAAGGTGCTACCGACGATCGTGTCGCGTACGCAGCGCTTCGACTTCCGGCGGATAACGGCCGAGGTTCTGGAGCAACACCTCTCGAACGTCGCGAAGCTCGAGAACATCGAGATCGATCAAGACGCCCTCGCCCTGATCGCCCGACACGCCGAGGGCAGTGCCCGAGACGCTCTGTCGAGCCTCGACCAACTTGCCAGCTTCGGAGGCCCGGTTGCGGTCGACGACGCCGAGGCGCTGTTGGGCACGCGGGGCGAGGACGCGTTCATCGAGATCTTCGACGCGGTCGCCGCAGGCGACGTCGGCGCGGTTTTCCGCTCGGTCCAGGCGTTCGTGTCCCAGGGTCATGATCTCCGGCAGCTCGCCTTCGATGCACTCGAGCACACGCGCTCTCTATTGCTGGTGAAGTCGGCCCCCGATGCCGAAGGGCTCCTCGAGATGCCTCCCGAGGATCGCCCACGCGTGGTGGCTCAAGCGCAGTTGTTCACGGGGGCAGCTCTGTTGCGCACACTGGATCTTCTCGGCAAGGCCATCATCGAGATGCGCAACGCGCCGAACCACCGGTTGTTGCTCGAGGTCGCGCTCGTGCGAGCAGCCGCTCCGGATACGGATCCCTCACCGAACGGGTTGTTGGGTCGCATCGAGAGACTCGAGCGGCGCATCGGCATCGCGGATCCCGCCGCGCGCC
>JAUJPD010000002.1:333830-337017 GCA_030447315.1 Actinomycetota bacterium
ATCGCGCCCCCGGAGACCCCGGCCCCGGCGCCCTCCGCTGGGGTTCCGGCCGTGGATCCGGTGGCGGCGTCACCCGGTACCCCCCCAACCGCGGAGGGAACCCTGCGAGCGGATCAAGCGTCTGCGCCCCACGGGCGGCCGTCCCCCGAGAGCCCCGTACCCCCGGCCGAAGCTGCTTCGCCCGTGGCCGCGGCTGCGCCGCCGGCTGTGGCGGCGCACCCAGAGCAGCCGGGCGCGGCCGTGGTGGGTTTCTCGCACGTCCGCGATGCCTGGGGCGCGGCACTCGCCGCAGCCAACAAAGTCTCGAAGAGGATCGGCGCGTATCTGCATTCGTCACGCCCCGCCTCTATGGAGGGCGACGAGCTGGTGGTCGAGGTGCAGTACGGCTTCCACGCCCAGGCGATGACGGAGCCAAGCAATAAAGAGGTGTTGTCCGACGCGCTCTTCGCGGCTTTGGGGATCCGTCCACAGCTTCGATTCGTGGAGCGTGGGAAAGAGGCGGTTCCATCCGAACCTGTTCAGTCCGGCGGCTCTCACGACATCTCGGAGATCGAGGACGCCCAGCCCATCGAAGGCGGAGAACATGATCCCTTTGAGCTCGTGAAGAAGGGTCTCGGGGCAGAGGTCGTAGAAGAGAGAGGAGCCGGATGAGCAAAGACCTTCAGCGCATGATGAAAGAGGCCCAGAAGATGGCGGCCCAGATGCAGAAGGCGCAAGAGAGCCTTGCGGAGGTCGAAGTCGAAGGAACTGCCGGAGGCGGCGCGATCAAGGTCCGCGCGACCGCAGACGGCCACATCCTCTCGGTCACGCTCGATCCCGATCTCCTCACCGACGTCGAGGAAGACGATGTCGAGATGATCGGCGACACGATCACCGCGGCCGTGAATGACGCTCTCGGCAAGGGTCGCGAGGCACAAGAGCAGGCCATGGGCCCCCTCGCTGGTGGCATGGGCGGCTTGGGCCTGCCCGGCCTCGGCTAACCCAGCAGCGACCAGCAGAGAGTCGGCAAGTGTTCGCGGGCCCCATCCAGGACCTCATCGACGAGCTCTCTCGTCTGCCGGGCATCGGTCCCAAGAGCGCCCAACGGGTTGCCATCCATCTCTTGAAGTCGCCGCCGGTCGAGGCCCATCGCCTTGCTCGAACGATCGCAGAGGCCAAGGACAAGGTGATCCTCTGCCGGGTCTGCTTCAACTTCTCAGATGCCGAGGTCTGCAACTACTGCAGCGACCCCAGACGCGATCGCTCGCTGATCTGTGTCGTGCAAGAGGCGCCGGACATCGTCGCGATCGAGCGCACCCGCGAGTACCGGGGGCTCTATCACGTGCTGCAGGGCGCGGTTCATCCTCTCGAGGGCGTCCGGGTGGAGGATCTTCGGATCTCGGAGCTCATCGACCGGATCGACGGATCCCCGGCCCTCGATGGCTCCGGAGCCGGCGCCGTGACCGAGGTCATCATCGCGACCAACCCCAACGTGGAGGGAGAGGCGACCGCGATGGAGCTCGTGCGGCTGGTGGCCCCCCTGCCCGTGCGGGTAACCCGCCTTGCGAGCGGCCTTCCCATCGGCGGGGATCTGGAGTTCGCCGACGAGGTCACCCTCGGGAGAGCTCTGGAAGGCCGTCGCCATCTGGGGGGATGACCCCCTACCAGAAATATCCGAGACATGGGAGGATTTCTGAGCCGAGCGTATAATCACTTAGAGTAGTCAGCCAGACGCAAGTAGTGTTCAACGAGGAGACACCCGGATGAGCGAGAACAGGGACAGGTACCCCAGCGTCAGGCCGTATCTGGGCCAGGCCTTGGGCTACACCGCGCTCGTGGTTCTGCTTCCGGTCGCCGTCGTCATGACGTTGCTGGCCCTGTCCGATCCCAACCCGTCGATGCTCGTGATCGCCGCCGTTGGTGTGTGCACTGCTCTTGGGGCCATCGTGGGAGGCACCGCAACGTGGATGCGCCGTCCCGATTCCGCGTTCATCAGCTTCAGTGACCTGATGATCACGCGCTGGCTCCAGCGTCGACGCGCCGAGAAACAACTGGTCGAAGGCGCCCGCCTCTTGGGACTCGACCCTTCGGGACAGCCCGTCGACCACGTTCGCGTCAGCCCGGAAGAACAGCTGCAGGTACTGAAGGACCTGACCGGCGCGCTGGAGGCCAAAGACCCCTACACACACGGCCACTCTCAGCGCGTCGAACGTCACGCCTATCGAACCGCCGCGGCCATGGGTCTGACTGCCTCTGATATCGAAGATGTACGCAAGGCCGCGGCCCTGCACGACGTGGGAAAGATCCGCGTGCCCGATCGCATCCTTAGGAAAGACGGACCGCTCACGATCGAAGAGCGCGTCATGATCGAAGAGCACTCCGTTGTTGGAGCTTGGATGGTCTCCAGCGTCGGCAACGCCGACGTGATCGCCGCGGTCCGGCATCATCATGAGCATTGGAACGGGACCGGCTACCCGGACGGGCTCGCGGGAACCAACATCCCCCTGTACGCGCGCATCATCGCAGTGGTGGATGCGTATGACGCCATCAACTCGACGCGGCCCTATCGGGCTAGTTGTGGACGTGAGCGTGCGGTCGAGGTGCTGAAGGCCGAGTCGGGTGCCCAGTTCGATCCCAAGGTTGTCGAATGCTTCTTGTCCGCCTTGCCCACCCGCCTCCCCGTTGCAGCAGGGCTGCTGGTTGCGCTGGCGGGTCCGCAACGTCTCATGCGGGAGCTGTTCGCGTGGTTCCGTCGTTTCGGTGCCGGAAGCCTCACGCCTGCTGTAGGTGCAGCCGGGGCCGCGGTCGTCCTGGGAGCGTCGGTATTCACACCCAACCTGCCGCAGCCCGCGCCGCAGGCACCCGCCCTCGCCGCGCCCGCGCAGCCCTCGCCGCAACAAGCGCCCGCCGCGGCGAGCCCCGGTCGTGGCGAGGCCGAGGCCCCTCCCATCGTCCTGGGCACCCGGATCAGGCGGTCCGAGACCGACGAGCGGGTGACGGAGGTAGCAACCACGCGGCCGAACCGTGCGACGAACCGAGACAAAGGCACGCTGGCCCTCGCTCCCGCACAGGGTGACGGCGGCGGCGGTGGCGGCGGCGAGGTCGGTCGCGACGCGCAGCCGGCCCAGGCCGACCCGAAGCCCAAGCCCGACCCGAAGCCCAAGCCCGACCCGAAGGCCAAGCCCGACCCCGAGCCGAAGCCCGACCC
>JAUJPD010000002.1:337117-345632 GCA_030447315.1 Actinomycetota bacterium
CGAAGCCCAAGCCCGACCCGAAGGCCAAGCCCGACCCCGAGCCGAAGCCCGACCCGAAGCCCGACCCCCAGCCGAAGCCGAAGCACACTCCCCCGTCTGATCCGCAGCCCGAGAAGGGCGAGGACTGCGGCGACCAGCCCTCGGAGGAAGCAGAGAACAGCCCCGGTCGCGACAAGCACTGCAACTAGGGCTCGGGTCCCGGCCGCCGCCGGCCCCCCGTTCACACCCGTTCATCGGCCGGCTGCAACCCATCGCACCGGGCGCATCGACCTTAGGCTGACGCTATGGCTCTGATCGTCCAGAAATATGGCGGGACCTCCATCGGCGACCCCGGGCGCATAAAGAGCGTCGCGGAGCGTGTCGTCGCCGCGGCGGCTTCGGGGCAGCAGGTATGCGTGGTCGTCTCGGCCATGGGCCACACCACGGATGAGCTGGTGGATATGGCGGCTCAGATATCACCCGCTCCTTACGCCCGCGAGCTAGACATGCTCCTCTCGGCCGGTGAGCGCATCTCCATGGCGCTTCTGTCCATGGCGATAATCGAGCTGGGTCGAGAAGCGATCTCCTTCACGGGGTCTCAAGCCGGCATCGTCACGGATACCACTCACGGCAAAGCTCGGATCGTGGAGGTGCGCGCTCGCCGCGTCATCGAAGCCCTGGACCAGGGCAAGATCGTGATCGTCGCCGGCTTCCAGGGCGTCTCGACCGATTTCGACGTCACCACGCTCGGACGCGGTGGCTCGGATACGACCGCCGTGGCTCTGGCGGCCGCACTCAAGGCCGACGCGTGTGAGATCTACACCGATGTGAAAGGCGTGTACACAGCCGATCCACGTATCGTTCCAGAGGCGCGCAAGCTGCATGCGGTCTCGTACGAAGAGATGCTGGAGCTGTCGGCCTCCGGCGCGAAGGTCTTGATGCTTCGGAGTGTCGAATACGCTCGCAACTACGGGGTCACCGTCCACGTGCGCTCCTCGTTCAGCGACGAGAAGGGCACGTGGATCAAGAAGGAGGATGAGCGCATGGAGCAGGCGATCATCTCCGGGATCGCGCACGACACCTCGGAAGCGAAGGTGACGATCCTGGGGGTCCCGGACCAGCCGGGTGTTGCGGCGCGCGTTTTCAGGCCGCTCGCCGACGAGGGCGTCAACGTCGACATGATCGTTCAGAACGCGTCGGCCGAAGGGCGCACGGATATCTTCTTCACGTTGCCGAAGGACGATCTTCGACGGGCTGAGCCGATCCTGAAGAGAGTGACCGAGCAGGTCGGGGCCAGGGGCGTGACAACGGATCCCCACATCGCGAAGGTGTCGCTCGTGGGGGCCGGAATGAAGACGCACCCGGGCGTGGCGGCCGACATGTTCGACGCACTGGCCGACGAAGGCATCAACATAGAGATCATCTCGACCTCTTCGATCCGGGTGTCCTGTGTCGTGCGGGCCACTGAGGTTCAGCGCGCGGTCAGAGTCATCCACGACAGGTTCGCGTTGTCGACCGAGGCGGTGCGGCGTGAGATGCATCCCGTCACCGCCACAGGCGAGCTCGAGGCGCTGAAGGACGTTCCGTGAGGATCGCCCTCGTCGGTGCTACGGGTGCGGTAGGCGCGGAGATCCTGCGGATACTGGAGCAGCGCGACTTCGCCGCGGACGAGCTGATACCAGTAGCGTCGGCTCGCAGCGCGGGGCGCAAGCTTGCCTTCCGGGGTAGTCCCATCGAGGTCGTTGCCCTCGAGGCCGATGTCTTCGACGGTGTCGACCTTGCATTATTCGATGTGCCGGACGAGGTCTCGACCCGGTGGGCCCCCGTCGCCGCCGCGCGCGGCGCGATCGTCGTTGACAACTCGGCGGCGTGGCGGATGAATGACGAGGTCCCGCTGGTGGTTCCTGAGGTCAACGCGTCGGCGGTGAACGATCGCCCTTTGAACATCATCGCCAGCCCCAACTGCACGACGTTGGCCATCGTGGTTCCTATCGCAGCCCTGCACCGCACGAGTCCGCTCGAACGCTTGATCCTCGCCTCCTATCAGGCCGCCTCCGGCTCTGGGGTTGCCGGGATCGACGAGTTGTGGGACCAGACCGGTATCGCGGTCAAGGAGATGGACAAGGTGCGCGATGGACTCGCGCGCGACGTGTTGAAGGCTGGAGACACCTTCTCGCATCCGATCGCCCTGAACGTCATCCCTCAGTGTGGCTCCGTCAAGCACGACGGCTACACCAGCGAAGAGCTGAAGCTGTGTTTCGAGACCCGCAAGATCATGGGACTGCCGGAGCTGCCGGTGACGGCCACCTGCGTGCGGGTGCCCGTCGTGGTGGGTCACGGGGTCGCGGTCCACGCCGAGTTCCACGATCCGATCACGGCCGACGAGGCGCGGCGGGTGTTGAGGAAGGCGGACGGCGTGGAGGTGCTGGACGATCCGGGCGAGGGCGTGTATCCGACGCCGCAGATCGTGGCGGGCGAGGATCCCTGCTACGTCGGCCGGATCAGACAAGATCTGTTCGATCCCCGGGCGTTGGAGCTCTTCTGTGTGGCCGACAACCTGCGCAAGGGGGCCGCTCTCAACACCGTGCAGATAGCCGAGCTGTTGCTGGCCTAACCGTTGAGCTCGGCCTCGGGATCGGGCCCGGGGTCGGGAACGTCCGGGGCCGCCGCGCCCGCACCTCTGAGCGACATGGCGCACGCTATGCCTGCGACGGCACCTTCGGCAGTAGCCGTTTGTACGAGCTGTTCTCCCGGCGTGAGGTCCCCGGCCGCGTATACCCCTTCTACCGAGGTCTCACCGTGAGGGCCGACCTTCACGTAGCCCATCTCGTCCACCTCGCATCCCAATCGCTTCGCCAGCGAGTTGCGGGGCTCGTGTTTTATCGAGAAGAAAGCGCGAGTGGCGGGGATGATCCGCCCCGACTCCACGACGGCCGCGACCATCCGCCCCTCTTTCACGCGGAAGTCGATCACCCGTTCCTCTATCACCTCTATCTGATGACGCTGGAGAGCGGTCTTGCTCGACCTGTCTCCTTCGAACTCCTCTCCGTTCGTGACCAGGGTCACCCGGGCGCCCCAGTCCAAGAGGTCGAGCGCGTAGCCCGCGGCGTGTTCACCCCAGCCGATCGCCAGTACGTCTTGATCCGAGCTCTCGAAGCCGTCACAGCACGAACAGTGAAAGATGTGTCGGCCGTAGAGCTCGTCGAAGCCTGGGATATTCGGCGTAACGTCCGAAACCCCCGACGCCAACAAGACGCGGCGACCGACGAAGGTTCCCTCCGGCGTGACGATCTCGAACTCGTCGTTCTTGGTTCGCGCGATCTGGTCGACCTGCGAGGCCAGGAGACGCACACTGTCGTACCGCTCGACGTCGGCTCGGCCGGCCTCGCGGATCTTTTCGGGATGCCATCCATCGCTGCCGAGATATCCGTGCGCGGCTGTGGCGAAGCGGTTACGGCCCTTCCCGGCGTCGACGACCAGGGTCCGGCGCCGGTAGCGGCCCAGCCACAGCGCGGCGGAGAGTCCCGCGGGGCCCCCGCCGACGACCACGACGTCTTCCATCATCCGGTGCGCTCCAATCTGGCCAGCCGCTTGAGCGCGGCGCTCTTGACGCTGTGTCCCACCTTCGTCTCTGCCACCGCGCTGCGCAGCGAGGCGATCGTAGTGTCGTAGGTGGCGCGATCGACGGCATAGGGCGTTCCGTCCTTGCCTCCGTGCGCGAACGAGAACGACACTGGATCCCTCACCGAGGTCGGCTCCCCGTAGGTGAGCTCGGCAACGAGCGCTAGAGCCCTGAGTCCTTTGGCACCGATCCCTTTAACCGCCAGCAGGCTCGTGTAGTCCTCGGGCTGGGCCTCGTATGCCGGAAGGAGGACACGATGGAGGCGCTCTGGGTCGATGTCGGCGAGGCGGACGGCATGGCGGCGGGGCATCGTCAGCGTTCGCATCCGCTTGATGTCGCCCACCACCGCGCTCGGCTCCTCACGGGCCAGAGCTGTTGCGACGTCACGGTTCGAGGAGGTCTCGGCGGCGACGAGGTTCAAGACCTCGCCTCTTTCTCCCGCGACCGCGGCGTGGGGGTCGCTGTCGAAGACCGGCGTGGTCAGCCAGTGGTATCGGCGGGCCATCCCGGAGCTGTTGTTCATGCCTTGCTGGATCACCGCCCACGAGCCATCAGCGGCCAGAACGAAGCTGTGTTGGTAGACCTGGAAACCGTCTTGGACCGCCGACGAGTCGACCTTCGCCGATAGACGGCTGGCCCGGATCAGGGGGGCCGGGTCGAGACCGAAACGTTCAGCTGCCGCCTGCAGCTCCTGCGGCGTCTTCCTGGAGGTCTTGCCCTTGCCGCCCGCGACCACCACGCCGATCTCGTGTGAAACCGGTCCGAGGGCCTCCTTGAGCGCCCCGCAGGCGGTCGTCGTGAGGCCGCTGGAATGCCAGTCGAACCCAAGGACGCACCCGAAGGCCTGGAACCAGAAGGGATCGCTCAATCGCCGGAGCAGTCCGCCGGCACCATGCTCGTACACGATCGCCAGCGACATCTCTCGAGCCAACGACGTCATGCGCTCGAACAGCCAGCGGGGGGCTCTGCCGGTGTGGAGAGGGAGGTCGGCTCGGCCCGTTCTCACGGCCGCAGTATAGGAACCAGATCTGTCCGATCGTGGTCTGCGCCTCTAGTTCCCCGCCCTGAGCGACGATAGGTTACGGATATGGATCTTCGTCGTGGCACCCGTTCGAGCCTGCTCGTGGTCGTTTTCGTCGTGGTCGCCTTGGTCGGCGCGGCCTTTGCAGGACCGGCCGCGGCCGGCCCCCTCGACGTCTCCAGCGATCGCACGGACAACGGTTTCTCTTTCACCTACGACTCCACCACAGGCGAGATCACCCAAGCGGCTTCCAGCCTCCGCTATGACTCGCGGGACCCCGTCAGCTTCATCATCAACATCCGGGAGAACCCGAAGTCGGATGACGTGGGCGAGCGTCTTCGCGCGCGTCTGTCGCTTGGGTTGAACCGCGGGATGAAGCGCGCCGTGCGCTACGACGGGACCTTCTGGTTCGAGATCACCGACCGGACCGACACCGTCGCCTTCACGGACTCGGAGGATCGAAGGATCGTCCTGAGGCCGCGGCCCGGGTGGCGGAGGTCTGTGATCCGGTTCAACTTCGACCTCCCGAGCGGCACCTACGACGCCAAAGCCCTCTTTTCTGCTAACTGAACCACCGCGGGCGTCCCCGGCGTCGGAGCGAGGCGGCGTGGTGAAGGTCGAGGTCAGTGAGCGTCCGATGTCCGTGCGAGCCACAAGAAAGGGGCCCAACGCTGGGCCCCTTTCTGGTGCTCGGGTCGGGAAGGGGGGACTTGAACCCCCGACCTCTGCGTCCCGAACGCAGCGCGCTGCCAAACTGCGCCACTTCCCGTTGGACCTTCCGAGAGCCTAGCGTGTCGGCCCTGCGTCCCCTTCTGCCCGGAGCCGGTTAGCTCCGCGGCTAGGCGTCGCCGACGAGGCGCAACAGCGTCGCCTCCGGCCGGGCCAGGAACCTGATCGGCGAGTACCTGCCCGTGCCCAACCCGGGACTCACGTGGAGCCAGGTGTCACCGATCCGGGTGAGCCCGCTCGCCAGGGCCGACGGCAGCGAGCAGTTCGTCACCAGCGCACCCACGCCGGGCATCTGCACCTGGCCCCCATGCGTGTGGCCCGCCAGCACGAGGTCGAATCCATTCAGCGCCCACTCGGTGACGACATCGGGAGCGTGCACGAGAGCGAGGGCCAGGCCGTCGTCGCGGCTACGCGCGATGTGACCCACCCGGTGGCGCTTGAGATAGGGGTCGTCGACCCCCGCGATGCGAACGCCACGTCCCTGAACCTCCAGCTGCTCGGTGGTGTTGGTGAGAGGCCTCCAGCCTTGCTCTTGTAGCCCGCGTTCCAAGCGAGCGTGGTCTGTTGGTGTCGCCCTGCGCAGGGTCTTCTCACCCGAGAAATACTTCGTGTAGGAGGGTCCGCTAGACACGTAGTAGTCGTGTGAACCCAGCACGTAGAAACGGCCGGTCCGGGCCTGGATATCCGACAACGCCTCCAGCAAGGGATGGATCCCGTCGTTGCCCTCGATCATGTCTCCGGTCGCGACCACGAGGTCCGGCACTCGATCGAGCCGTTGCGGGATCGAACGCAGGAAGCGCTGGAGCTTCAAGTCCGAGGGGGCCAGGTGGGTATCCGACAGGTGCAACACGTCTAGTGGAGGACCCGTCCATCTGACGCCAACCTCGCGGGTCACCAACCGGTAGCGGTAGGGCTCATAGAGGCTGTAACCGAGCGCCCCGGCCCCCCCAACCAGCGTCCACCGGAGCGATCTCGACACAGGCCGGAGGATACTGGCGAGGTGAGGGTGTCTCTCAGGCTCAAGATCGTGGGCGGGTTCGGGTTGATGCTCGCCCTCCTGGTGCTTCTCGGGTGGGTGACGTTGTCGTTGTTCACCTCCGCGCGCACCGTGCAGGAAGACGTCTTCGACGAGGCGATCCCCGGCCTCGTCACCGTGGACGAGATCGTGCGCGCCTACACGGCGCAATCGGCCGCCGTTCGTGGCTCGCTCATCGGAAGTGGCCCGATCCTGTTGGCCCAATACCGCAGCGAGGTCGACACCGCCCGCTTCTGGGAGGAACGCGCGCAGGACCTCTTCACTTCCGAGGACGAGCGTGCCTTGCTCGATGATCTCGTCGAGGCCGGTCATTCGTTCCAGGAGCTGGTCGACCAACAGGTCATCCCGCTGTCGGACCGCGGACAGCGCATCCAGGCGATCAGGGTGCTGGGACAAGACGGCACTACCTTGATCTCGGAGATCGAGCGGCTCGGCAACCTTTTGCGGGACGCTCAACGCGAGGTGGTGATCCAGGCCGAGACGGATGTTCGTTCGAACACCAACCGCACGATCGTCACGCTGGCGACCGTCTTGCTCGGGGCCTTCGCGCTGGCTATCTTCCTGACGGTCTATCTTCCCGGGCGCCTGGTCGGCAACCTGCAGAAGCTGGTCGAGGCCGCCCGCGCGATCGGACGCGGGGACTTCGACCAGAAGATCCAGGTCAGCTCGAGCGACGAGGTGGGCGAGCTTGCAACCCGGATGGGCGAGATGCAGCAGGGACTCAAGCGTCTCCAGCAGCTGGCCCTCCACGATCGGGAGCTCGAGATCGCCGCGTCCATCCAGCGCAACCTCTTGCAGCGCAATCTTCCCGAGGTGACGGGCGCCCGTCTCGTCCCCCTGCAGCGTCAGGCCAACCTGGTAGGCGGCGACTGGTACGACGTCGCGGTGGAGGCCGGGGCGATGAACGTGGCGCTCGGGGATGCCTCGGGCAAAGGCATCGGAGCCGCTTTGATGGCGACCGTCGCCCTGTCGGCGCTGCGCGGTGAGCGCAGTCGGGGGGGAGGCCCCAAGCAGGTGATCGCTTCGACCAACCAGGCGTTGTTGGACGCGACCGACGCCGACTCCTTCACGACGCTGATCTATGCCAGTCTCGAGCTCGCCACGGGCGAAGTCAGGTGGATGAACATGGGCCACCACGCGCCCTTTCTCATACGCGCTGGGACCGCAGACGATCCCACGCCGCGCGGCTACTACCTCGAGGGTCCGCGCAACAGGGCGCTCGGGTGGTTCGAGGACCCCGGCCTCGCCGAAGCGATGATCCGTCTCGCGCCCGGCGACCGTCTGGTGCTGTTCACCGACGGCTTCTTAGAGGCCAAATCAACCCAGGGAGAGGTGTTCGGCGATCACCGGATGGCCGAGGCTCTCGTGAGGCTTGCTTCGCTTGATCCCGGCCCCCTGGGCGAGGAGCTGGTGGCGGACGTCGAGCGGTTTGCAGCCGGTAAGCTCGATGACGACCTCACGATGCTGGTGATGGAATACCGCGGCAGCGCCACTCTGGGCGACGATGCCGAAGACCGGTCAGGAGAAGAGAGTTGGCACAGCAGAAGATAGAGATCGACGTCAGCGATGCGGACGGATATCAGGTCCTCCGTCCCGACGGAGACCTCGACGTCTACACGGTCGGGTCTCTGCGCGACGCCATCGGCGCCATCGTCGAGTCCGACAATCCCAGTGTCGTGGTCGACCTCGACAGCGTTCCTTTCATGGACTCCAGCGGCTTGGGAGCGCTGATGGGCGGAGTTCGCCGCCTGCGAGAGGCCGGAGGCGATCTGGCGATCGCCTGCACCCGAGAGCAGCACCTGAAGCTGTTCACCATCACCGGTTTCGGCGAAGGCGTGTCGATAGCGCCGACGGTCGACGAAGCCGCCAAGGGCTTCAAGCAAACGAACGCCTGAAGGCCGCTCTACTCGCCACCGTTCATCTCAGTCTGTACCTACCTGCTACCGAGAGAGATCTCGGCAACCTATTCGTCGTCTGAGTCGTCGCGCCCCCGCGCCCGCAGGATCGTGGCCACCACGAGCATCGTGAAGACGGCGACGATGGCGGAAGTCACCGACACCAGGATGAGCTGCGCAGAAGTCATCGAGCACTAGTATCACGTAGGACATGGGCTTCGAGGAGACGTTCC
>JAUJPD010000002.1:345732-373329 GCA_030447315.1 Actinomycetota bacterium
TGCTTGCTCAGTCCTTAGACGCTGGCTTCGAGGAGACGTTCCGCTCCGTCGGGCTCACGCTTGCCCGGTCCATCTCCTTCGCCTCTCATGCCTTTCTGTTCGGGCTCGTGCCGTTGTTGTGGCTGGTGCTGCGGCCGACCTTTGCCACGCTCGAGGGAGACGCCTGGGCCAAGGGCCGGGCCCGGGTGTCGAGACGGCTGGAGGGGATGGTTCAGTCGGCCCTGACCGCATCCGCGATCGCGACGATCATCGCCCTGGTCCTGCAGTTCGGCCTCGTTTCCGAGGTGGAAGGCGGCGAGATCAGCCCGAACACGATCTTCTCGGTGCTGGAGAACCGGTTCGGGCAGCTCTATCTCCTGCGCTTCCCACTGCTCACGGGCCTGGCCGTCCTCTTGATCGGACGGGTACGGGCGTGGAGCTTGTCGGGCGCCGGTGATGGCGGGCGGGCTCCGGGTCGATCCTGGTGGATCGGCTGGGGCGTCCTGGGTCTGGGCCTCCTGGCGACGAGCACATTCTCCGGACACGCTGCGGTCGCCACGCCACCAGTCCTCTCGCTCAGCAACGACCTCTTGCATCTGGCTTGTGGAGCGACCTGGTTCACCGGGATCATGGTCCTGGCCCTGATCGTCCCCGACGGGTGGAGAGGCAAGGCCCCCGAGGACAGGGTGCGCCTGTTGGGGCCGGCAGTGGTCCGTTTCTCGAGCGTGGCCTTCGTCACGATCACTATCTTGGGCATCACCGGCACGGTGAACTCGTACCTGCATATCCAGCAACTAGACGACCTGGTGAAGACGAACTACGGCCGGAGCCTGTTCGTCAAGATCCTGGTCTACCTGGCCATCCTTGCCGTGGGAGGAGTGAACCATTTCTTCGTCAGGAAGAAGCTAGAGGCGGCGGTTGCCGCCGGGCGAAGCGATCCCGCTCAGAAGCTCTTCAGAAAGACGATCGCCGTCGAGGTGATCCTGGCCCTGGGGATCATCGGGATCACGGGATTCTTGACGGGCGAGGCCCGCACCAAAGATTCGGCTCCGGTGTCGCCTCGATCGGGCGTTACCGCGATCCAGAGACCCTGAGGAACCAACCTCCGACCACGCCCAGCCCCAGAGACAGTGCCAGAGCCATCAGCACCGCCTGGCCGTTGGGTGCGACCGGGATACCGGAGCCATCTGCGGCCACGGTCCGCTGGCCCGCGTCGTCTCCGAGGGCGGCCTCTGCCCCGTGGTCACTGCCTGCGCCTCCGTGACGGCTGCCGTGCCCGGAGCCGTGACGTGCGGAGGCGTCGTGTCTGCCCGCGGTCGCCACATGAGAGCCGGAGTTGTGGGACGAGCCGGAGGAGTCGGAGCCGGCGGTGCTGTGGGCACCGGTGCTGTGGGAGCCGGATGCAGGATGATCGCTCGAGCTGCCACCGTTGTGCCCGGAGTAGTGGTTGCCGCCGCCCCCGGAGTGCTGACCGCCTCCGCCGTTGTGGTTGCCCCCGCCGGAGTGCTGACCGCCTCCGCCGTTGTGGTTGCCCCCGCCGGTTGTGACCGCTTCCGCCGTTGTGGTTGCCCCCGCCGGAGTGCTGACCGCCTCCGCCGTTGTGGTTGCCCCCGCCGGAGTGCTGACCGCCGCCAGAGTGATCCCCGCCGCCGTTGTGGTTGCCGCCCCCTCCGTGTGCGCCGGGACCACAGGGGTCCCCGCTGAGGACCTTGAAGTTGAAGGCGCCGTTCTCTGAGCCTGTGGCGTTGCCCAGGCTCTCGGCGTGGTAGCTGACGTAGTAGTGACCGATCGGCGTGAGAGCTATGCCCACGCTCATCATGTTCGCTCTGATCTGCACGCTGCCGTCGTCGACGGTCCGACCGCACTCATCTACGACCCCGATCGAGGACCCCTCCGCGAGCGGCTGGTTGAAGGTGACCTCGACCCGCTCCGGTGCCTGCTCTAGCTTCTCTTGGTGCTCCGGATCCGACCCCACGTATTCCGGAGCCATCCCGGCGCTCGCGACTGCCGGAGCCGCCATCAGGGCGACGAATAGCAGTGCGATGAGGCCTGAGCTGCGTAGTTTCATGACCCTCCCCGGGTCGCGTTCATGGCAGCGGCACGAGACCGCTCCTGCACTGTTGGTTCGACGTTATCGCCCTTTCCCCTGTAGTGATCGGGGTGCCGGAGCATGCCCTCTGGGGTATTCGTTTCCTGCTGCCCATCCGTATGCCTGAGCCGGTGTGACCATGCCGACCTGGCCCACCGGTAGGGGGATAAAGGGTCCCGATGGGCTATCGGCTTTGCCGCCACTCCTCTCTATCTTTCTGATGGGTGGAGAAAACGCTCGTCGCGGGAGGTTGGTTCAGGTGGACACGTTGTTGGATCAGGATTGGCGGGCCCTGGCGGAGTGCGCTCGGACCGACCCCGAGCTCTGGTTCTCGCCGGGCGCGCTGGAGCACAAAGAGGCGAAACGGATCTGCCGGGAGTGCCCGGTCAGACGGCAGTGCCTCGCCTTCGCTATGGAGGCACCGGTGGACCACGGGGTGTGGGGGGGCCTTACCGAGCGGGAACGACGGCGACGCCGAGGCCAGGGGCCACCTCCCGCCCTCTAGCGCTTGAGGTGTCCTGCGGCGGCGCCTAGCTCCGCAGCGTCAGCTCCAGGATCACGCACTCGTCGCGCCACCGTTTGGCGGTGTCTTCGGGGGTTCCGGGGATGTTGAGCCGTTTCTCGGCGACCTTGTCGGCCACCTCGGTCCAGTCGGGATCGGACCCGTCGATGACCCTGACGTCGGCCCCCAGCTCGGCCACATTGGCGCTTTTGCCCTTCCAGCGCAGGATGACCTCGCACTCACGCATCCGCTCGGCCCCCGGGAGAACCTGCTGTCTTTCCCCGGAGAGCACGTAGATCTTGGAGGCCTTCGCGTCGTAGTAGTACCAGACCGGCATCGTGTGCTCCCCGTCCGGGGCCCGCCACCGCAGCCACATGATCGTCGACTTCTTGAGGGACTCCTGGATCGCCGGACTGACCGACGTGGTCTCACGGACCGCGTACTCCTCGCCCCACTGGAGCTCGTCTGCCAGCGAGAAGACGACGTCGTCCCAGGTGTTGTCGGTAGCCGTCAGCAGATACCAGTTGGAGTGGTCGAAGAAGTTGCGCAGCGCATCGGCCGGGTCCTTGTGCTGTTCGTAATACAGGAGCTGGATCTCGCCGTCGTACTCGCGCTCGCCGAAGAAGAAGAACCAGCAGACCGAGTTGGGAGACAGATAACACTCGCCCCAGTGCACACGTGGTTCCGGCACCTCGAGGTGTAGCGCGATCGACCGGCCCGGCACGTCGGCCTGGAACGGGGTCCAGTAGGCCTGGATCAGCCGGGTGACGTCCTCTTCGATGCCCACGCGCAGCACCGCCTTGGCCCCCTCCGGCTCGCCCGGCTTCAACCCGTGGCGCCCGATCGTCTGAGTGACCTGACGAACGATGGGGGCCAGGCGCGGGTCGACGGGGCGCGTCGGTGCCATAGCCATCAGCGCGCCACCTTCACGAGAAGGGAGATTTCTCGAAGGCGTGACGCAACATGAAGACGGCGGCCGGTGTGAACCCCGCAACGAACAGCAGCAGTTGCGCGTACGCGAAGGTCTTCTGGCGAAGAGCCAGTCCCGGCCAGAAGTCGAACAAGATGATCCGTAGCCCGTTGAGGGCGTGATACAGCGTCGCCGCGATCAGCGCTACCTCGAACGGCATGAACCACCACTGCTTGTAGAGAGCGATCGTCTCGTTGTATAGCTCGGGGCCGAACCCCACGGCGAAGGTGTCGACGATGTGGCCGACGAGGAACGCCATCACCAATACGCCGGTGATGCGGTGCGCGGCCCACGACCAGTGACCGATCCCCCCCCGGTAGGCCGGGCCCTTCTGGTCGCGACGGAGCCGGAAGAGACCCACCAACATGTAGACCACGAAGAGCCCTGAGCCCGCGGTCAGAAGGAAGACGAAGCCTTCGATCGAGCGGGCGGCGATCTCCGTGCCGGTCAGAGCACTCTGCATAGGAGTGAAGCTTATCCGGCGAACAGTTGGTCGGAGATGGCGACGAGACCAGAGAAGTCCACGGCTTCTTGTTCGAGGTAGGGAACCCTTGCCCAGCGATGTCTCGGAACCTTGCGAGCGAGTGCCTCGAGGTTGCGCTCCTCCAAGCGGACCACCCTCATGAACGCTTCGTGGTTGTCGAGGAGCTTAGCCAGCAGCCGGTCTTCAGCCGTGCCTTTCTCGAGCCGAGTGATCTGCCGGGCCTTCACCGCGATGTCGTCGCCGAAGTGTGGGTGCACGCGGTTGACCACCAGAGCCCCGAAAGGGAGACCCGACTCGTTCAAGCGGGCCGCGAAGAAGGTCGCCTCTGCGACCGAGTCCAGCGCAGGAGAGGTGACCACAACGAAGGAGGTGAGGTCCGACTTCAAGAGGGCCGCGACGTCACGAGCCCGTTGCTTGAAGCCCTCGTACATGCCCTCCAGGTTGCCGAAGAACTCGGCCGTGTCTTCCAACACCTCGGCCCCCACGATCTTCTTGACCACGCGCAGGAACGTGGTGGCTGCGACGTTGGCCACCTTCATGAACCCGCCCGCCCCTTTCATGTAAGGGAGCAGGAACCAGCGAAGCACGCGGCTCTCGAAGAAGTCGGTCATCCGCTTCGGCGCGTCGAGGAAATCGAGAGCGTTGCGAGTCGGCGGCGTGTCGATCACGATGAGGTCGTAGCCCCCGTCGGTGTGGAGCTCGTAGAGCTTCTCCATCGCCATGTACTCCTGGGTTCCCGACAGCGTCGACGAGATGTTGCGATAGAAGCGGTTCGCGATGATGCGCTCGGCCTGTTCGGGTGTGGGTGCGTAACGGGTCACGACCTTGTCGAACGTCGATTTGGTGTCGAGCATCATGGCGTACAGCTCGCCCTTGGGGTCGAGCCCCGCCACGGTGAACTTGCGCGGGCTCACCTTCGAAGGCTCGCCCGAAAGCTCTTTCAGCCCCAGCGACGAAGCCAGCCTCTTCGCCGGGTCGATAGTCAACACCGCGACCTTCTTGCCTTCGATCGCTGCCTGCAGCGCGATCGCAGCAGCCGTCGTCGTCTTGCCGACACCGCCCGAGCCGGCGCACACGACGATCTCTTTCTTGTGGATGATGTCGCGGATCACGTTCGTCACAGCGAGTCGACCTTCTCCTCCATCACGTCGGCGAGCGTCTCGATGTCGGGGAGTGCGAGACCGGCGGAGAACAGGAAGGGAAGCTCGATGACGGGATCTTCCACGCCGGTGCGAAGCGCGCGGAGGTGTTTCGCCTGGATCTCCCGCCGCGCTTCGAGGAAGCGGGCATAGCCCACCAGCGCGCCCAGGTCTTCTTTGTCAAGGCGCAAGGAGACTTCCGCGGCCCTCGTCCGTAGCTCGCGCGGGTTCTCGTCTGCCATCACTCGTTCGAGCGTCTCTTCGTCCTCTTTCTTCAACAGCTCTTGATAGACGGCGTTGGCGAAGACGGCTCCGGGGTCCAGACCGACCTTTGTCCTCAACGCCTCTGCCGTCTCGAGCGTCTCCGACACCGGCATCTCCTCGGCGAGCGTGACGAGGTGTACCCGGGAGCGCTTCGGGTCGCGCAGCATCTCGACCAGCCAGTCGCTTTGCCGCCGCACCGGCCCCAGACGCAGAGCGTCCGACAGACCCATCGGGGCCGACAGGAAGGTCAGCATGTGGCCCGCGGCGGGAGCGTCCACGACGATGGTGTCGAAGTCCTGAGACGCCCGGCCCCCTTGCTTTCCCTGTTCCAGGTACCAGATCTTGCCCAGTACGAGGATGTCTTTGAGCCCGGGGGCCGCCGTGGTGATGTAGTCAACGAAGTGCGTGCTGGAGAACACCTTCGACACCCGCTTCATGTGGTACTGGACCTCGAGGTATTCGCCCAGCGCCTGCTCCGGGACGATGTTCATGCCCCACACGCCGGGAGCGATCTGGCCGGGCTCGTAGCCGAGCTCTCGGCCCCCGAACAGCCGGGGCAGCGTGCCCTTGCGATCAACCTCGGCGATGCAGACCTTGCGGCCCCGGCGAGCAGCGACCAGCGCCAGGGCCGCCGACACCGTCGTCTTGCCCACGCCTCCCTTGCCGGACACGATCAGGATCTTGGGGGCCAGGAACTCCTCCACGAGCATCGCAGGAGACTAATGGGCCGCTACCCCTCGGCCCCCGACTGCGTTTTGAGGGGCTCAGCCGACAAATAGCGCGGGATTCGGTCCCCAGAACGAGAGAGCGGCCCCCCACCGCGTTTTGAGGGGCTCAGCCGACAAATAGCGCGGGTTTTGGTCCCTAGAACGAGCGCTGGCCCCCGGCTTGCCAAGAGAGCCGGACGTGCCAACGGCTCCGGCCCACGGGGATCGCTCCCGCTGCACAGGTGCGACGATGGGGTTATGCGCCTTCGCTCCGTTCGCGTGGTCTCGGCCCTCGCCCTCGTGACGGGTCTCCTCGGTCTGGTGGCCTCGCCGGTGATGGCTCAGGCCGAGCCCGCCGCCACCATCGACCTGATCGAGGTGACCGGGCTCATTGACCCGCCCACGGCCGACTATCTAGAGGCGCGCCTGGATGGAGCGGAGACCGACGCCGTGCAAGCGGCGGTCATCCAGCTCGACACCCCCGGAGGCCTCGACGTCTCGATGCGGGCGATCATCCAGGACATGCTGGACTCGAGCGTCCCCGTGGTGGTGTGGGTGGCGCCGAGAGGAGCGCGCGCCGCGTCGGCCGGCACCTTCATCACCTACGCCGCTCATCTGGCCTACATGGCCGAGGCCACCGACATAGGGGCCGCGTCACCCATCAACCTCGGAAGCCCCGAGAGCACGCTGGATCGCAAGGTGACCGAGGAGGCCGCCGCCTTCATCAGAGAGCTGGCCGAGATCAACGGCCGCGACCCCGAGTTCGCCGAGGCCGCCGTGCGCGAGGCGGCCTCGCTGGGAGCCACCGAAGCCGTCGACGCCGGAGTCGTGACCGGCACGGCCTCTTCGCTCGGTGACCTCTTGCGCGTGATGGATGGCACCCCCGTGGAGCTCGCCGGTGGCTCCGAGACCACTCTCGAGACGTGGGACGAGGCGGCCGGCACGCCCAGCGTGACGATCCGCTTCCAGGAGATGAACCTCGTGCAACGCCTGCTGCACGCGGTCACCAAGCCCGACGTCGCATTCTTGTTGCTGCTCGTCGGGATGTTCGGCCTCATCTTTGAGCTCTACAACCCCGGTATCGGGCTCGCCGGGATCGTCGGAGCCGTCTCGCTCCTGCTCGGCCTGTACGCCCTCAGCGTCCTCCCGACCAACTGGACGGGCGTGCTCCTGGTCGTGCTGGCGGTGGTGTTCTTCCTCGTGGACGTTCACACCGCTGGGCTCGGCGTGTGGACGCTGGGAGGAGTGATCTCGCTGGTCGCCGGAGGGCTCTTGCTGTTCTCGGGAGCGTCCGAGGTCTTGAGAGTCGACCTCTGGGTCATCGGCGCGGCCCTGTTCGGAACCTTGGTGTTCTTCGTGTCGGTCATGACCGCTGCTTTGAGGGTCCGGCTTCGGCGTCCCATCACCGGTCAGGAAGGGATCATCGGCCAGATCGCCGAGGCTCGCACGGACATCGCCCCCGAGGGCACGGTCTTTACCAACGGCACCCTGTGGCGAGCCCGCACGATGGAGACCGGGATAGCGGCCGGCTCTAAGGTTGAGGTCAAAGCGACGGAAGGATTGGTGCTGCTGGTAGAGCCGCTTCACGAACACGCCGCATCTTCAGAGTGACCGCTCACCCAAGGAGGGCTTCGTGAACCTGTTCTTGTTGATCTCGGTCGTGGTCGTGATCATCGTTCTGGCGTCGTCGATAAGGATCGTGCAGGAGTACGAGAAGGGCGTCATCTTCAGGATCGGCCGCGTGATCGGCGCCAAAGGCCCCGGCCTCTTCTTCGTGATACCCATCCTCGACCGGATGGTCAAAGCGAACCTGCAGACCGTCACGCTGGACGTGCCTCCGCAAGACATCATCACCAAGGACAACGTCACCATCCGGGTGAATGCGGTTTGCTACTTCCGTGTCTTCGATGCGGTGAAAGCCGTCGTCGAGGTGCAGAACTACCTCTACGCGACCTCGCAGATAGCGCAGACGACGTTGCGCGCGGTGTTATCGAAGGTGGACCTGGATCAGATCTTGATCGAGCGCGATCAGCTGAACGTCGACATCCAGCAGATCATCGACGACGTCTCGGATCCATGGGGGATCAAGGTCGAGCGCGTCGAGATCAAAGATGTCGATCTTCCCCAAGAGATGCAGCGCGCCATGGCCAAGCAAGCGGAGGCCGAGCGCGAGCGGCGAGCCAAGATCATCAACGCCGAGGGCGAGTTCCAGGCCTCCGAGCGACTGGCCCAGGCCGCCGAGGTCATCTCACGCCACCCGATCGCCTACCAGCTGCGTTATCTGCAGACGATCACCGACGTGTCGGCCGAGAAGAACTCGACGCTGGTGATCCCCATCCCGATCGAGCTCCTAAAGCCGTTCCAGGCCGCGTTCGGCGAAGATGCATCGACCTTCGACGCGGCGCGAGAGGTGGAACGAAAGAGGAGTGACGGAAGCGGGGCTGGTTAGCGGTTGCGCAGGACGTTGAAGAGCCCGGACTTCTGCGTGTAGCCGTTCTCTTCGACCCGAGCGCAAGGCGTGTCCACAGCCATCTTCCATGCGTAGGCGTCTGCGGAGGCTTTGCCCGCCGGCGTGTAGTCCTTGATCTTGATCTTGACCTGGGCGAACCCGTCAGAGTCGGTGACGGAGTGGCCGAAGAGGAAGACGTCGCCGACCCGTAGACCGATCCCGACGTTGACGTCCTCGGCTGGGAACGACTCGGGAGGCTCTTGCTCGATCCCCGCGCCCACTGGATCTTCGTGGGCGGGCCGGGTAACCGTGACATTCACCTTAGCGACCTCGCCTACCTGGTAGGCCCGCTTGTCCGCTTTGACCACGAGGTGGTAGGTCCGCAGCGAGACGACCTCGAGCATGTTGGACGTCCGAAGCATCGAGCGCACCGAGCGGGACGAACAAGCCGCAGCCGGAGATGCCTGCACGAACGACAGCGACCCGGCCAGGATCGCTGTTGCTGCGAGAAGACTCGTCCGCCTGCGCATGATGTCTGAGTATCCCTTTTCTCTAGTGATCGTGCCCGGCGCTCTCGAAGAGGTTGCTGGGGTTGCTGGGGGCGTTCACGATCGGCAGAACCACTCGCGTCTGGCCCTTTTCCCAGTGAACCCGAACCTTGGTGCAGTCGAGCGTGGTGCAGGGGTAGGGCTTGGGCACGGCCCACTCGTTGATCTCGGTCTGGATCTGGAGGCCGATGTAGTGGCCCTTCTTGAAGATGTAGTCGGTCGGCTTCTGGACCACGGTCATGCCGAAGGGCTGGCCCGGCTTGATCGGAACCTGCTTGTCCAAGCCGTTGCGGTAACGGGAGTCGAGGAACCCACGAGTGATCGCTTGGGTGGAGCGGGGCAGGCACGTGGGGTCGGTGTTGTGCTGGTTGGCGACCGTGGTGTGACAGTCGGGGTTGATGTCGAGGATCGTCGGCGTCATGGTCAGCCACTCGCGTTGCGCGCTCGACCACACCTTGACCTTGATCTCACCGAAGATGCGGGTGTCCTTCTTGAGGTGGGGGCTCTCGAACCAGAACCAGTCGTGGTTGCTGCGAGCGTGGTGGTTCGCGTGGCTCTCGGTGTTGATCCCTGCCGAGAGGAACGTCGCCGGCGTCGACTGCTTGGTCACGTTCTGGGGCATCGAGGGGAGAAGCTTCCACTCGTAGTCGTCCGGATTGGTCTTGGCAGTCTCCTGGGCGATCAGCTCTACGTTCCTCGTCTTGAAAGCGCTGGGGGCGGACAAGAAGCTGAGGGCCTTGTCGTAGTTCGCGGTCTCGCTGGTGATGCGGGCCAACTTCTGGATGCCGTTGTCCACGCCCTTCAGGTAGTGGTCCAACCAAGCGTCCACGATGTTGTCGTACTCGCCGCTGGGGACGCCGTGGTCGCCGTAACGACTGCCCATGTAGAGCTTGGCGGCGGGCGAGTTCTTGAGCGCCTTGAACAGGTTCCAGGCCTCTTCCTGCTTGACGTTCCAGTCACCCCAGTTGTGGGCGACGAGGACGGGGATGCGGATGTTGCCGGCGTCTTTGATGTAATCCCGCTGCATCCAGAACCTGTCGTAGTCGGGCGTGTCGTCGTAGCCGCGGTTGGTGTGCTCGATCTCCTCGCAGGGGGTCATGTTGTCCTGCACCCGAGAGATCCAGTCATCGCCGACTACGTCGACAGGAGGCGGTACCGCGAGCCCGAAGTCGAAGGCCAGCGGGGTGTCGAAGCCCTCGTCGGAGGGGTCCTCATTGTTCAAGAAGTAGCGGATGCCGCCCGAGTAGGCGTACTCGTACCAGCGCGAGATGGCGGCCTCGGGGATGATCGTCTTGAGCCCGGTCGGGGCCTGGGTCGCGGTCGCGGTCGCCGTGGTTCCGTCGTAGGAGCCGCCGATCATGCCGATCTTGCCGGTGCTCCACTTCTGCTTGGCCATCCACTCGACCAGGTCGTGACCGGTCTCTTTCTCACGCTTGCCGCCGTAGTCGTAACAACCACCCGAGTTGCCGGTGCCGACCACGTCGGCGACCGCACGGGAGTAGCCCCGCCCGACCCAGTCCTCGGTCTGCGAGTCGCCGGTGGCGGTGCCGTAGAAGCCGATGTAGAGGGCGGTGTAGGGCGAGAGCGTCAGGATCGTGGGGGACTTGACGATCTTGCCGTTGCGGGTGGGGTGAGCGATCTCGACGAAGAGCTTGCCGTGACGGGTCTTCACCACGTAGTCCTTGCGCACGAGGCCGAACGCCTCGGCGGCGGGGGCCGCGGGGGCCGCGAACAGACCCGCGAGCAGTGTGGCTGCCAGAGCCAGCGCTACCGTCCAGTGTCGTCGCATCCGGGTGATCCCCCTCCGAATTGTCCGGTTTTCGTGTCTTTTGTTCGAACATCGAGGGGCTCCTGGATGTTCCCGAAACGGCCCCTTCAAAGCGAAGATTCTCCCTCTGGGGCGGGACTCCTTCATGGCCTCTGACCTGCTTTTTTACTTTCTCGGGCCCCTCGCCGCCCCGGCTCTCACCCCGTCTCTCGGTCCGCTCCCGAAAGCGTCTCCCGGGAGCCATGTCGGCGCGCCTCCAGAGGCCTCCTGCCGGCTCCCGTCCCGGCTCCGTGGGGCGCGCCCTCGGGGGCTTCGTGCCGGCACCAGTTTCGAGGCCTGGGCACCGGGTCGGGCCCTGGGGCTAACATCTCTCCGACGCGGATCGGGGGGAGGCGCTATGAACATCGTTTTCAACGGATCGGAGCGGCCCACTCTGGGGGCCGAGATCGAGGTCCAGGTCGTCGATGAAGCCGGGGCTCTGGCCACGGACACGGCGGCCACCAAGATCCTGGCCGAGCTCGGCGACGACCGCTGGTACAAGCACGAGCTGCTGGAGTGTTGCATCGAGGTCATCACCGACGTCTGCCCGACGGTGGGGGCGGTGCGACGGGACCTCGACGGCAAGCTGGCCAAGCTGATCGAGGTCTCCGAGGGTCTCGGCTACCGCATCCTCTGCACCGGCACGCATCCGTTCTCGTCGTGGCGGGACCAAACGGTGTCTCCCGACCCGCGCTACCACCGCCTGATCGAGAACTGTCAGTGGACGGCCCGGCGCCTCCTCATCTTCGGCGTCCACACCCACGTGGGGGTCGGCTCGGGCGAAGAGGCCATCGCCATCTCCAACAGCCTGTCTACCTTCATTCCGCACTTCCTGGCGCTGTCGTCCTCGTCGCCTTTCTGGCAGGGCCGGGACACGGGTCTGGCGTCGGTGCGCTCCAAGGTGTTCGAGTCGCTGCCCACCGCGGGGCTTCCCTACCAGCTCGACAACTGGGGGGAATTCCAGCGGTTCATGCGCACGCTGATCGGGGCCGGAACGATCCGCAGCATCCGCGAGGTGTGGTGGGACATCCGTCCTCATCCGGGCTTCGGCACGCTCGAGCTGCGCATCTGTGACGGGGTCCCCACCATGGAGGAGCTGTGCTCGCTGGTCGCCCTGTCCCAGTCTCTGGTCGTGTGGCTCGGCGAGCGCTACAACGCGGGGCTCGACCTCTTCCAACACCAGTCGTGGACCATCCGAGAGAACAAGTGGCGTGCGGCCCGCTACGGCCTCGAGGCCGAGATCATCCGGGACGAAGAGGGAAACCTCATGTCTCTGCGCCGCTCGATCGGAGACTTGATCGAGCGCCTCGAGCCCACGGCGGAGAAGCTTGGCTGTCTCGACGACCTCCTCGGCGTCAACAGCATGCTCGAGCGGGGAACCTCGGCGACCCGCCAGCGCGAGATCCACGCCGGCACCAAGGACCTGTCCGCGGTGGTGGATTCGCTCGTCGCAGAGATGAAGTCCGGCAAGCCCCTGCCCCTGGTGGGCCGGTCGCTTCCGGGTGGAACCGTCGTCCACGGCACCCCGATAGCAGGCGAATAACCCCGAAGCGTTTTGAGGGGCTGCACCGACATATAGCGCGGGTTCATCCCCTCAAAACTGGGTTAGGGGGTTGGGCCTAGGGCCCTTAGGTCGCCTCTCCGCCGCGTCGCTCCGGTGGCGTCCAGCCACTCACAAAGGGGCACCGCGTACTTGCGCGTGGTGCCGAGCAGGTCGCGGATCTCGGCCACCGTGACCGGGCCCCCTTGCTCGATACGTTGGCGGATCCGTCTCCGCGCCTCGGCCGCCTGGCCCTCCGTCAGATAGAAGCTCTCGATCTTCACGAGAGCGCCGGATTGCGTGAGGGCCCGCAGCAGCGCGGCGTCGGCCCCCAGCTCCGCCGCCGGCGGCGGCTGAAACCCTCCGGCCTCGATGCGCTCGAACAGCCGGTCCCGGGCCCGCTCCTGCTCGGCGCTGAGCCCAACGCTGTGGGTCCCGAGACGAACACCGGCCCCCTCTTCGACCACCCCTTCCATCCGGACGAGCAAAGAGTCGAACACCGCAGGCTCCAGAGCAAGCTCGGCCCGCAGGGCCTCGCGCGCCATCGCCCGTTCCAGCGGCCGCTCCGCATGGTGTCGCTCCAACGCCGCCCGGGCAGAGCTCTCGAGACGATCGAGCCGCGCCCGCGCAAGGAGCCGGGGGCCGAGCGCAACCACCTCAAGAGGGACGCTCTCTGCCCCCGAACGCGCCAGCGCCTCGCCCGCGTCCATCTCGTCCTCGGCCTCCAGCAACGCGACGAGAGCCCCCTCGGGATCCGCATCTCGCAGCCGCTCCAGGAGCCCGATCCGCTCCGGATCCAGCCGCCGCGCAGGTGGGGGCAGAGGATCCAGGACGACGCCGCCCCCCAGCGTCACGACCCGCCCCGCGTCGCGCACCACGAACCTGTCGCCGCGCCCGAGTGGCAACGGGTCGCGCAGATAGAGCTGGGCGTATCCCTCCTCGCCGGAGCGGAGCCTCGAGCCGTTCAAGAGCTTGATCCGCACCGGTGTCTCGGCCGAGCCCGCGTACAGCAGGTGGGCTCCTTTCTCGGAGAGCTCGTGCTCCCGCCCGCTTACCGCCGCCGCGGATACCCGCACCACCACGTCGACTCGTCGGGTCGTCGGCCACGTCCGGGCCCTCACGATCGCGTCCCCCCGCGCCGCCCCCTGCCGCTCGAGGCCGGCCAGGTTGAGAGCGACCCGGTTGCCCGGGCCGATCTCGCTCACCTCCTTCTTGTGGCTTTGGATCGAGCGAACGCGGGCCCTGCGGCCGTCGGGAGCGATCTCGACCTCCTCTCCCGCACGGAGCGAGCCGCCCATCAAGGTTCCGGTCACGACCGTGCCGGAGCCGGCGATCGTGAACACGCGGTCGATCCACAGCCGCGGCCGTCCGGCATCGACAACGGGCTCCGCCGTAGCCACCGTCCGGTCGATCTCACCGAGAAGCTCCGCGATCCCGTGCCCGGTCACGGCGGAACACGGCACGATCGCCGCGCCCGCGAGGGAAGAGGCCGCCAGCTTCTCTTCGACCTCGGCCGCCGCCAGCTCGACCATGTCGGCGTCCACGGAGTCGGACTTGGTCAGAGCCACCACCCCGTTCGAGATCCCCAACACGTCGAGGATGGCGAGGTGCTCGGCCGATTGGGGCATCCAGCCCTCGTTGGCGGCCACCACGAACACGCAGATCGAGACGCCGCCGGCCCCCGACAGCATGTTCTTGATGAACCGCTCGTGACCGGGCACGTCGATCAACCCGATCTCGCGCCCAGAGGGCAGGGTCAACCACGCGAATCCGAGGTCGATCGTCAGGCCGCGCCGCTTCTCCTCGTCGAAGCGATCCGGGTCGATGCCCGTAAGACGTTTGACCAGGGTCGACTTCCCGTGGTCGACATGCCCGGCGGTCCCAAGCACATGCATCGAACAACGATAGAGGCCCGCTCCGGCCTGCCGGCGCCTCCAACCGACCGCCGCGGGCCCCTCTAGTAGCCGTGCGCGCAGCTGTCGTGCTCCTCGTTCTGTCGTTTTAAGGACCGAAACCCGCGCCTATATGTCGGCTGAGCCCCTCAAAACGTCGCCAGGTTCTCGTTCTGTCGTTCTAAGGACCGAAACCCGCGCTATATGTCGGCTGAGCCCCTCAAAACGCGGCCCGGGTTTGCACGAAGTCGGCCTGGAGTGGGTAGAGGGGGCCCATGACTGTTGCTGCTCTGCTCGATGTCGACGGGACCCTCGTCGACACCAACTACCACCACGTCCTGGCCTGGTACCGGGCTCTGCGACAGCACGGCCAGATCGTGCCCGCCTGGACGATCCATCGTCACGTCGGCATGGGCGGCGACCATCTCGTCACGACGCTGTGCGGCGACGGGGTTGAAGACAAGCTGGGTGACGACATCCGGGCGGCCGAGAAAGCGCTCTACCTGACCTTCATCGAGGAGGTGGAGCCCATGGAGGGCGCCCGCGACCTCATCTGTGACCTCAAGGAACGCGGCCACCCTGTGGTGCTGTCGAGCTCGGCCAAGGAGAACGAGGTGGAGCGCTACCTCGATCTGTTGAACGCGCGCGACTTAGTGGACGGCTGGACCAGCTCGGGAGACGTCGACGCCACCAAGCCGCATCCGGATCTGATCAAGTCGGCGATCGAGAAGTCGGGCGCCGACGACGCGGTAATGGTGGGTGACTCCACCTGGGACGTCGAAGCGGCGAAGAACGCGGGCATCGAGACGATCGGTCTGCTCACGGGCGGTTTCTCCGAGCAGGAGCTGCGCGAGTTCGGAGCCGTAGCGGTCTTCGAGTCCATAGCCGATATGCGCAAGAAGCTCGACGACACTCCGCTGGCCTGAGGGCTCTTTTCGCGTCTGAGGTCGCCGAGCGGTGGAGGACGCGATAAGAGCAGAGGGGCTGCGCCTCGCGCCCCCGCGCAGGTCGGCCTCGGCCCGGCGGGGGGGGGGTTAGCTACCAGCTAGCAGGGGTAGTACAGCTGCACCCGACCATCCCCGATCCAGGAGGATCCTATGGCCCAAGCCCCAGGCAAACAGAAGATCGTCCAGTACCTGTTGGAGGCGCACTCGAACGAGACCGCGCTGATCCAGACGCTGTCGGCCCACATCCAGATCGCTGAGCCCGGCCCCTACCGGTCCGGCCTCGAAGCCCACCTGCATGAGACGCAGGTTCACGCCCGGCGCATCCAGCAGCGTCTGCGGGAGCTGGGCGCCCACCAGAACATCGTCGCCGCCGGTTTCGGGTTCGCTCAGAACGTGCTCACCAACACGTTGGCGATGGCCAAGGCGCCGATCGACCTCGTTCGGGGCGGCGATCGCAAAGAGAAGATGCTGAAGAACGCGCGCGACGAGATGATGACCGAGATCCTGGAGATCGCGACCTACGACGCGCTCGAGCGCATGGCCCGCAACGTCGGTGACGAGACCACTGCCGACCTGGTGTCGGACATCCGCGCCGACGAAGAGGCGATGCTCGAGAACCTCCGTCGGGAGATCCCGAACCTCACCGATGCCGTCGTTCGTTCGCAGGTACCAGTCCGCTCTCGTCCGGTGCTCACCAAAGAAGACCTGCCGATCAACAACTACGACGACCTGAACGCGGACGAGATCGTCAAGCGTCTAAAGGGTCTCAGTCAAGACGAGCTCGCTCGGGTCCAGACGTACGAGAGCATGAACGAGAGTCGCAAGACGATCCTCGAGCGGGTCGAGTCCCTCCAGGGCGACGAACCGTGGCCGGGTTACGACGACCAGACCGTGGCCGAGATCAACAAGGCGCTGAGTGACGCCGGACCGTCGGTCGTGGAGGCCGTGCGCAACTACGAGCGCAGCCACAAGAACCGGTCCTCGGTGCTGAAGAACACCGAGCGCGAGCTCCAGGACGTCTAAGACGATCTGACCTCAAAAGGAACCAAGGAGCCGGCCCCGTGGCGGGGGCCGGCTCCCGTCGCGTTCGACTCAGGTCGAGGCGCGCGTGAGGCGAGGTCGAGCTGGTAGGAGAACCGGTTCAGGTGCATCACCATGCACGACAGCAGCCCCCCTCCCTTGTGGTACTCGCTGAGGTTGAAGTACTTCACCTCGAGTGCGACCTCCGCGAGGATGTCCTCCAGGCGCCGGTTCTTCTTGACCTCGTGGCTGTGATCCTCGGTCCCGCGCTTCAGCTCGTGGATGTGAGACGAGGTGACCACCGTATTGCCGACGCGGACCGAGTTGCAGATTCCGCTGTAGGCGTCGTCCGCGGAGACATCGATGATCTCGGTGTGCTTCTCGAGCTCGGCGACATCCTTCTGGTCGAACCGCTCGGTGCACACGATGGTTTTTTCGTTGGTAAGCGGGAAGACGAGAGTATCCAGGTGAAACAGGTACGGGTCGTGCATCCGCACCTTGATCACCTTCATGTCGAAGGTGTTCTCCATCCACTCGTAAGCGGCTTCCTCCGAGCGGATGCCGTACCCACCGATATAGACGTTGCCGTACAGGTGCTTGAGCTCGGCCTCCCCCTCGAACAGCGCGGGCGACTCGTGGACGTCGAAGCCCATCGAGCGGAAGAATGCGGCCCCCACTGGAGATTCGCCGCGCCGGGCCTCGCTCGTGTAGTTCGAAACGATGACGCTGTTGCCGAAGCCGTCGTGTTCCAGGACGATGCCCAGGTTCGCCACGAAGACCTGGTCCTGTAGCCGCGCATCCTTTCGGCTCGGCAGCACATACACCAGGCCCTCGCTGGCGAGGTAGCGATACACCTGGAAGAACTGTGTCAGCGCCCGCCGGCTATCGGGCTTCCTCTTCTCGTCGTCCATCTCTTCCATCCGGATGTTGTTCGCCAGGGCGGTCGAGTATGTGAACGGTGGGCACATCAAAAAGACGGGCTGCGGCAAGGTGCTGGTGTCCATCACGCCTTCGGGGTGCCTCATGGACATGGTGCTCCTTTCGGCTCTCGCTCGTCGAGTCATCCTGACGAGCGCGTCGACCTCTGCCTCTACATGGACACCACCGGACCCGACCAAGGTTAGTCGGCGCTGGTCGCTCAGCGAGGTTGCCGAGGCTAGTTCTAAAGGACTAGTTACTCCCCGCCGATATCAGGATTCCCCAGCCCGAATGGAGGACAGATGCGAGGACAGGATGGGTCGGCCGTGTCGATCCCGCTAGAGGCCGACTGGCTCGGGCCCCAGGACCCAGGCGAGCTCGTCCAGGCGCTCAAGAGCCTCATCACGGAGCTCATCGGCTGGGGCATCGAGCCCCTCGAAGGAGAGGTTCCGGAGGCGCCGACTAGTCGCTAAAGACCATCGTCTCGGCGCCGATACAGGTTCAGTAAGACGGGGAGGCAGACCGCCTCCACGACAAGGGCAAACCCGCCGCGAGGCGGGGACGCAAAGCCAGGGGTCTCGACGAGTCGAGGCGGCCCAGCTACCGAATGGAGGAGGGATACATGCTTCGTCGCACCACCGCAGTGTTCACCGCAGCTCTCGTTCTCGGCGCTGTAGCAGCGCCCGCAGCCCTGGCCAAGGGCCCGTCGCACAAAGGCGGCAAGAAGCCGGTCGGCACCGTCGCCAGCTTCGATGGCACCACTCTCACCGTCACGATGAAGGACGGGTCGTCCGAGACCGCAGTCGTCGCCGAAGACACCAAAGTCAAGATCGACCACCGGGGCCGTCCTGCGGCCAAGGGCAACCCCACCCGCGGCGACCTCGACGATCTCGTTGAGGGAACGCTGGTTCTGCGGATGAAGACCGACGACGGCGAGCTCGAGAAGATCCGCATCCGCCGGGCAGCGGCCCCAGCTCCTGCCGATGAGGACGACGCCGAGGAGTCCGATGAGGACGCCGAGGAGTCCGATGAGGACGACGCAGAGGAAGCCGACGAAGCCGACGAGGCCGACGAGGATGAGTCCGAGGACGAAGAGTCCGACGAAGGCTCCGAGGAGGAGCAAGAGGAAGAGGAAGAGGAGACCGACCCGGTCGACGAGGTCATCGAGGATCTTCCCCTCCCGTAAGTCCACGACCCCAGCCGGCGCCCCCCTGCTCCGGTTTCCAGAAACGAAGAACGGCCGGACCGCCCTCCGGCCGTTCTTCGCGTCCGCTATCCGTCTCCGCTCCGCCGAGGCGTGCCGAACTCGGGCATCAGCCTCCGGGTTGCAGGACCCCGTTCACCGTCAGTTGGTAGGGCGCGTAGCCGGTCACAGATTCACTCTGATCGTGGAGCGTGACGACGGCAGCCACCGTCTGTGCCGTGGTCCCTATCGCTTCCACCAGCTGAAGCCCATCCAGACTTCCGCGCGAGGACCGGTCCAGCGGCACCCGCGCCCGCCACGCGGTGGTCTCCGCATCGTCGTACGCGACCAACTGGACCGTGAAGCCACCGGCGGCCTCCGGCGGCGCTCCCTGGAAGGTGATCGAGCGGATCTCGGCGGCGCTCAAGTAGTTCCCTTGCCTGTCACGCAAGCGCACGTAGTCCGAGCCGTTGGGTGGAGCGCCGGGAGTGTCGTAGGTGTGCGTCGTATCCCAGTTGATCCTTGCCGCAAGCCTCGCCACGCGCACGCGCGACTCGTCGCCCCCCTTCAGCGCAGCGCCGGAATCGACCACGTCATCGAGCGCCATCGCCGCGGCCCAATCGTCGACGATGCGGCGAGGGCTGATCGCGATGTCTCGGTTGTCCAGGACCCGTGCGAGGGAGGCGAAGCCGTTGCGGTTGTTTCGATGCAGGGCTTTCATAAAGCCGCGTCCATAACGGGATGCGAGTAGCTCCATGAAGGTGTATGCGGCACCGTAATCGGCGAGGATCTCCCGGTTGCCCTGGTCCCTCCACTCGGTCAGCGAGTTCTCAGGCCCCATGTCCGTGGGATTCGGGTTGTAGGCGGTTAGTTGGTTGCAGAATCCCAGGAAACACTGGATGTGACGGTCGAAACCCAACTTGGTGATCGGCCGTGACGGTCTGGCGTAGCCGGTGAGCGTCTGAGCCCAGTCCGACAGACCCTCGTTGAGCCACGTCGTCTCGTTGCCGTCCTCGTAGTGCTCGAGCAGGTGCTGGTACTCGTGGGCGAAGGTCTGCTCGATAAGGAAAGGTCGCGCCGGTTTGCTTTGACATAGGTCGTCCGGAGCGGGCTCGTGAGGGGGTTCGGAGCGGGTGCGATGGATCCAATCGAAGCCGTCGATCGTCATCATGTTGCGACCGGTGAGCTGGTTGAAGTACGAGTAGAAGAACCCGATGATGTAGGGCATGTTGCCCGCGTTGTTCATGTCGTAGTAGTTGGCGTCCCGGACGTTGTCGACGAGGACGACGATCTTCTTTCCATCGCCGCGGTAGTACCCCGGCCCCTTGCCGATCAGCCCGGGACCGTCGGCGCCGCGTCCGTCGCGATCGGGAGGACGGCTGAAGGCGCGGGACTCCTTGGGGTAGATGTTGCCGTCGAACTGACGGATCAGGTAACGCACCTGTCGATCGGTGACCTTCACCCTGGCGTCGTTGCGACAGTCGCCCTCCGGGAAGCGAAGGTCGGGGGTGACCCACACCTCTACTTTCCTGCCGATGCCCCGCAGGGTGAAGGGTTTGGTGTAGATCTCTTCTTTCTCATCGTCGAGCGCGAACCACAGTTTGCTGTCACCAACCTCGCTCGACCCCGCCGAGAACAGCTCCATGGGACGGTGCACGAGCGGAAGCCGGCGTCCTCCGTTGTAGTCGGGCCCGGTCTGCAGGGGGCCGGGCTCTGCGACCTGCGGGGTCGAAGCGGCGGCCTCCGGCGTCGAGGCGGCGGCCCCCGGAACCACCAGCGCGACCAGGCTGAGACATACGAGCAGCGCAACGATGCGACGAGACAACGAGACCCCCCTCCGATAGTGACCACCGAAGGTTACGGCCCCTTCTCTCCTAACTGGACCACTACCGGCGGTGGTTACACGACGTCAGAAGGCCAGACAGGCCGGTCGTCGCAGCGGCCCTCGCTGGCCCGGCGGCTACGTGTCAGCTCCCGAGCGTGGCGAGCAGCAACGTGAGCAGACGATCGTCCTCGTGAGGAGGCACCGTGCGCAGGTCGAGCAGCAGCCGGTCGTCTTCTACACGTGCGATGACGGGAGGGTCCGCATAGCGAAGAGCCCGTTGCAGCTCCGCCGCGCTCTTCTCGCCATGGAGACGGCGAGACCGAACGACGCCAGCTCGCTACCCGGGAGCGAGCCTCCGCCCGCGACCGAAGCGATGGGCACGACCTCGATCTTGACCTCGGCCCCCATGCCGGCCCCCAGCTCTTCGGCCACATGCTTCGCCCTGGCCTCCAGCTCCTCGACCGGAACCAGCGCCATCTGCCACAGCGGGAGCTCGGCGGCCCGGCCTCGCAGGTACATCTGCAGCGTCTCTTCCAGGGCGGCCAACGTCATCTTGTCGGGCCGCACCGCTCTCATCAGCGGATGACGTGAGATCTTGTCGATCAGCTTGGCCCGGCCCGCGATGATCCCGGCCTGAGGGCCGCCCAGCAGCTTGTCACCGGAGAAAGTGACCACGTCGGCGCCGTCTTCCAGCGCCGAAGCCACCAACGGCTCGTGCAGCTGCGCCTCCTCGAAGACGAGGCCCGAGCCGAGGTCGTGGATGAAGTAGATGCCGCGCCCGATCGCCAGCCGAGCGACCTCGCGCGCGGCCACCTCGGCGGTGAAACCCACGACCCGGTAGTTGGAGGGGTGCACCTTCAGGATCGCCGCCGTGTCCGCGCTGATGGCTTTCTCGAAGTCGCCCACATGCGTGCGGTTGGTGGTGCCCACCTCGACGAGCTTGGTGCCGGAGGCCTTCATCACATCGGGGATGCGGAACTCGCCACCGATCTCGACCAGCTCGCCGCGGCTGATGACGACCTCTTTGCCCGCGCACAGAGCCGCCAGCGTCACCAGGACGGCGGCCGCGTTGTTGTTGACGACCAGCGCCGCTTCGGCCCCCGTCAACGAAGAGATCAGCTTGGTTGCGTGCGAATAACGAGAGCCGCGCCGGCCGCTCGAGATGTCGTACTCGAGGTTCGAGTAACCGGACGCGACCCGCTCGACCGCGCGCAGCTGCTGGGGGCCGAGCGGGATCCGGCCCAGGTTCGTGTGGATCAAGACCCCGGTGGCGTTGATCACCGGCTGCAACAATCCTCTGTCGTCGTCGCCCAACAACGACAGCGCCACCGCCGCGATGGATTCCGTGGACGGGGGGGCCGAGCCCGCCCGGACGGCTATCCGCGCTTCGTCGATGGCCCGGCGGGCGGCCGCGGCCGCAGCGGTGGGCGGATGGGCCTCGCCGAGCAGGCCCACGACCCGGTCGACCGAGGGCAGCGCCCGGAGCCGCGTCTGGAGATCCGGCCCCCCCGTCATCGGAGCTAGGCCGGTTGGTTGAAGCTCAGGATGCGCCGGCGCATCCCTTCCTGGATGGCAGAGACGCGGTTGTTGACGTGGAGCTTCGAGTAGATGTTCGCCACGTGGGTCGTCACGGTCCGTTCCGAGATCGACAGGCGGGCCGCGATGGTCTTGTTCGGAAGGCCTTCGCTCATGAGCTTCAAGATCTCGCACTCCCGCGGCGTCAGCTCTTGATAGACACCGGCCACCTCCGACGTCTTGTAACTCTGGAACTCCGACAGGACCTTTACGGCAAAGACCGGATCGAGGCGGCCCTGTCCTGACGCAACCGCGCGAACCATGGCCACGACCTCGTCAAGCTCGGCGGTCTTGAGGAGGTATCCGGAAGCTCCGGCCTTCACGGCATCGAAGACGAAGTGTTGATCGTCGTGTCCAGAAAGCACCACGACGCCGGTGCTCGGTACGGAGTCCTTTATCTCGCGGGTCGCTTCGATGCCGTCTTTGTGAGGCATGACCACGTCCATCAGGACCACGTCGGGCAGCAGCTCCTCGACCAGCGCGAGGACGTCCCTTCCGTCAGATGCCTCACCCACCACCTCGAGGCCTTCGGACTCGAGCATCGTCTTGATCCCGCGGCGCAACAGGTCGTGGTCGTCGACAAGGAGAACCGTGGTGCTCTCTTGGCGTGGCATAGGGGGATGATATGGGTTCGATGAAAGACGACCAGAGGCGCTCGGGCGCCGATCGCCGCCGCTCGCTGCGCGACCGCAGGGGAGAGGCCTCCCTATCGCCCGGCCTCAGGTGGGGCGTTGGGTGCCTGGTCGGGACGCTCTCGACGATCGGCATCTTGATACTGGTCGCCCTCATGGCGATCGCGTTGTCGCCCCCGACGTGGGTCCAGGTCTTGCTCGGCGGCGGTCTGGCCTTAGGGGGCGCGGTCTTCGCGTGGCTGATCGCGAGCGCGCTCGGTCAACGCAGGGGGCCGGGCTAAGGCATAGCCGCCGGCGGCCCCGGTTCGCGTGAAGCTCGAAGGACCGACCGCGCGCTAACCGCCCGGCCCGCGCTAGGCGTTGTTCGGCGAGAAGTCCTGGATCCGGCCCCCGAGCGCGCCGGCTATCGCCTCGATCCTCTTCATCGCGGTGGACGGCTCACCGGCCGCGACGATGATCCAGTTGGGCCCGTACACCAGAGGCAGCGGCAGCTTCTGGGATTTCATCAGTCCGATCCACAGCTTGCGGTTGGCCGCACTGTCGTAGAAGTAGATGTTGAAGCGCCGGTTGGCCGTTCCCGGATCGCACAAGGAGAACTCCTTCAGCGTCGGATTGTCCTGTTCCAAGAAGTCGAGGTTGGTGCACTCGATCCCCTTGTCGGCAAGGGCCGCGGCGAGGTCCTGGGTGGTGTCGTAGGCCTGGGGCTTCGGCCGCGGCCCCTCGAAGGTCGGGAACGGCTCGAGCTTGGCCACCTCGGTCGGGCTGACCTCTGGGCTCGGGCTGGCCTCCGGGCTGAGGCTGGCTTCCGGACTCGGGCTCGGCGTCGTGTCTTGGACCGGAGCAGGTGGGGGGGCCGGGTCGCTCGGAAAGAAGCTGCGGGCGGCCGAGAACAACCCCAGGCCCAGGAACAACACCGTGAGCAGGATCCCCGATCTAGACATGAGCGGATGTTACGGGGCGCCCGAACCTACGGATCAACCCTCGTGGGGCCGAAGCCGGATGAAACCGGCGACCGCTTTCACTCGTTAGAGGGGTGATAGGCGCGGAATTGTGATTTAGGCGACCGTGGTGGAGGGTCGACTTCTAAGAGATGACATTGAGGAAGCTCGGGGCCATCCTTGTCGGCGCGTTCGCCGTTCAGGTCTTGTGGGCAGTGCCCGCGGCCGCCTACGAGTGGCCCGAGGAGCTTCGTGAAGGCTCCACCGGGGTCCACGTGAAGACGCTGCAGACCCGGGTGGCGGGATGGTTCCCCGCCCGCAACCAGACCCTGTTCGAGATCGACGGCAACTTCGACTCCGACACCACCGTCGCGGTGAAGCTGTTCCAGGAGCACTACGGCCTCGAGCCCGACGGGGTCGCCGGAGAGGCCACCTTCGAGGCCCTCAACATGCTCGAGAGCGCCGACAAGTCGACGCTGCACTTCGAATACGCCGAGTTCTGGCAGAACCGCAACTCGAGCTGCTCGGCCGAAGCCAACCAGAACGCGGGGACCTTCAAGGGCGGCATGGTCGGCGAGGCTCGAGTCATCAAGAACGTGCGCCGTCTCATGTGGAGGCTCGAGGCCCTGCGGGCGAAGATCGGCGACAAACCCATCGCGATCAACTCCGGGTTCCGCAGCGCCGCCTACAACCGCTGCATCCGGGGCGCCACCTACTCACAGCACCAGTACGGCACCGCGGTCGACATGCGCGTGGTTCAGGTCACCAACCGCAAAGGCCGCAACGTCGCGAAGGGAACCCAGGTCCACGGGATCGGCTGTTACTCGTCGCTGTCGCACAACCACTTCGACCTGAGGATCCACAACGACGCACTGGGCGCAGCCCAGTACTGGTGGTGGCCCGAGCGCGACGAGTTCGGCCGCGACCTGGCCGACGACAACAAACCCTGCTACGGAGAGGTCAAGCACACTGGATCGGTGTCCGGCTCCGACGCTGCCACCGGCTCCGGGGGCTACGACTTCCGGCAGTGGTCAGAGGCCGAGCTGAAAGAGTGGAAGGCCGCAGGCGAAGCACCCAACCTCCACGGCCTCGACTGATCCACCCGTAACCGGCGGGCGTACGTACCGCCTCACGCTCTAGTGGTCGTGGTTGTGGGCGAAGCTCTTCACCTGTTCGAGCAATGCCTCGGCGTCGCTCCGGTGCATCTCCCCGATCAGCTTGCCGCTCGGCTCGGTCACCACGATGCTTGCGACACCGGCCCCCTGCATCCGCTTCACCAGACCCGTTAGTGCCTCGTCGTAGCGCACCGTCGTCGGCCCCGGCTCCATCGCCTCTTCGACCGTGCGGTCCTCGTCATCCGACAGGTGCTTCTTTCGCAACCTGCCGAGCACGATCCCGTCCTCGGTGGTCACGATGCAAGCGTTCGCATCCTCTTTCTCTAGCCGCTGCGCGACGTCTCCCACGCGTTCTCCGAGCGTGCAGGTGGTCGAGGGCCGCGCCAGGCTCCCCGGCGACGGGATGTCGGCATGGGTCCCTTCGACCGGATAGCCGCTGCCGGCCCAATCGGTCTTGCCCCCGGCATAGTCATAGACCCGGGTGAACCCCAGGCTCTCGAGCCGCCACGCGGCCCGTGGGCTCATGTCTCAGAGGAAGTCGTGGCAGTAGAGGACCACGGGCCGGGAACGATCGAACGTCGACACCTTGTCCTCGGTCAGCTCTTTGAGTGGGATGTTGATCGCGCCGGAGATGTGCTGCTGCGAATACTCCTCTTCCGGCAGCACCTCGATCATCGTGGCGCCCTCATCGATCAGGCTTCGAACCTCTTCCTTGGCTACCGTCTGCATAGCAACTCCGATCCGATCGCGGCCGGCTGGCCAGGAGAACAACCTGGTGTGAACCAGACGCTACATGGGTCGATCTCACGGAACAAGGTCCTATAGGAAGCCGCCGAGGATCGCCGAGGGTTAGATCTTCAGGGCCTTCGAGCTCGCTTTGAGGCACACGTCGGCCCGGTAGGCCCCCGTTCGCACCTCGGGAGCGACCGCGACGTAGCGTCCACGGCGCACCTTCAGCGCCACCCTGAAAACGCCGCTGTCGTTGGTCTCGAGCCTCCGGATGGGTCTGCCGTTGCGTTTGATCAGCACCTCTACCCCCGCCGCGCAGGAGGCGAAGGAGTCCGTGACCTTCACCAGCCCGCCCAGGCCCTTCTTGGTTCGCTTCAGCGTCACGCTGCGTGCGTGGGGGATGTCGGGAGGGATGAACTCGACGGCCCCCAGAACCTCGAGCGCGCCCATCACGTTCAGTCTGCCGCCGCTGGCCACCAGGCCCTCGAGGCGGGGATCCGGGTCCACCCCGGAAACCAGCGCATCGATCATGGCGGGTGCCTTGATCTGCGGCGCGTACGACTTCAGTAGCGCGGCCGCGCCGGCGACGAGAGGTGCGGCCTCCGAGGTCCCGGAGGCGCCCGAGTACTCCTCGCCGGTGTAAACCGTCGAGGTGCACTCGACCGCGACGTCATCGATGTCGACACCGTCGCCGGGACTTTGCCCGTCGGCTTGCAGACGGAAGCGGAACAACAGATCGGTTCTTCCGGTGAGGTGGCTGATGTCCAGCGAGATGCTCTTGTAGAAGTCGAAGTTGTTGAAGCGGCGCACAGCGAGCTGTGTCCACGGCCCCCCGACGCTAGAGACCTCGGTGACGAGGACGTCGCCCGAGCCCAGGCGGGTCTGGGTCAGGTAGTTGAGCGAGCAATCGGACTGACCGGCGAGAGAGACCGGTTCTGTGGAGCTCACCCACGAGTCGGTTCCGTTCTCATAGGGCCCGGTGGTGACGTAGCCGTCCTCTTCGTAAGTGGCGGGCCCCCACTGGGTGCCGGAGCCTCCCGTGACCCAGGAGCCGAGGCCGTTGTCGAAGTCGTCGAGCAGCTGTGTCAACGCGGGGACCGGTCCCAGGATCGCAACGCCGGGCGCGGCGAGATCTACCGAGGCCTCGCCGTAGTTGGAGAAGTTGGCGAGTCCGCCTCTGAACCCGGTGGCGGCCACGCAGATCAGGTTGGAGGTCTGGTAGTTGCACGGATACGAAGGCGTGAAGTCGTTGTTGGCCTGCTCGTTGCCGGCCGCGGCGACGAACAACGTGTCCGGCGCGCTCTGGATCACGCTCAAGAGCTCCGACGACATGTCGGTCCCGGCGAGGCTCGCGTTCACGATGTCGGCGCCCGCCGCGATGGCGTAGCGGAAGGCCGCGGTCACGTCGTCGGGGTCTCCGTTGTCGACGCCGTCCAGAGCCCGCAGCGGCATCAGAGAGACGTCCCAGGCAACGCCGGCCATGCCGAAGCCGTCGTTGCCGTCGGCCCCGATCACTCCGGCGGTGTGGGTGCCATGCCCCGACAGGTCCGCCGGCCGGTTGTCGTCGGTGACCCAATCCCAGCCGCGCCAGTCGTCGACGTAGCCGTTGCGGTCGTCGTCGCGGCCGTTTGTTTCTCGGCCGCCGCCGGTCTCGCCGGGATTCGTCCAGATGTTGGAGGCGATATCGGGGTGCTCGAACGCGATCCCGGAGTCGACCACCGCGACCACCACGTCGTTGCTACCGGTCGTGACGCTCCAGGCCGCGGGGGCCGAGATGTCCTCGAGACCCGACTGCTGATCGGTCAGGGGATCCTGGGAGTAGAGGGCAGTGCCGTGGAAAGCTGCCGCCGTCTCTCGGGCCGGGGCGACGCCGTCGGCGGTCACCGAGGTGAGGCTCATCAGGGCCGCCACCGTGGCAACCCCGAACGTCTTGACGCGCGCGCTCATCCATTTCTCCGTAGCTGGGATCGCGCCGCCAAGCAGGTTCGGGCGGGCACCTCCGATGTCTGCAACCTAAGAACCTTCGCGATGTAGCGGCCCCGCCGGTCGGGGAGCCTGAGGTCGAAGTAGCCGGCCCAGTCGGTGGTGGTCTTGCGGATCGTGGTCCCGTTGCGCTTGATGACCACCGTGATCTCCGACATGCAGGCGTCGTGGCCGCCGTCGACCGTGACCCGGCCCTTGGCCCGCAACGAGCCGCGGAGCCTGAGCGTGATGGTGCGTTCGTGCTCGGTCGTGACGGTGCCGGTGGGCTCCTCGGTGGGAAGCGGTTGGGGCGTCGGGGAGGCCGTGGGCTCCGGCGAGGGCGAAGGCGAGGCGGTCGGCTCCGGCGAAGGCGAGGCGGTCGG
>JAUJPD010000002.1:373429-375536 GCA_030447315.1 Actinomycetota bacterium
GCTCCGGCGAGGGCGAAGGCGAGGCGGTCGGCTCCGGCGAAGGCGAGGCGGTCGGTTGCGGCGAGGGCGAGGCGGTCGGCTGAGGCTGTGGTTCTTCTTCGGAGATCTGGGAACCCGTTAGCTGCTCGATCGCTCCGACCGCGTCCAGTCGCCCGGAGCTCACCACCTTGCCGGCGAGACCGACGACGGGCTCGGCTCCCAGCACCAGCGCGCTGACGATCTGGCTCACTGTTGCCGTGGGCACGGCGGCTTTGAGGAGACCGGCGACCCCGGCCACATGAGGGGCCGCCATGGAGGTTCCGCTTGCGGTGAAGAACTCGTTGCCGGTGTAGCTGTCGGACTGACACCTGACCCGGACGTCGTCAAGGTCTGCTCCGGCCGCCGTGATCGTGGGGTTCGAGCGCAACCGGAAGCGCAGGTGGACCCCGCTTGCCCCATCGAAGGACGAGAGGTCGTCACTGAGACGCTGCCACTGCCCGTTGGAGCTGCCCGACCAACCTGCGACCTTGCTCCAGGCGGTTCCATCTCTAGACGCTTCGACGAGGAGCACGTCGTTGCTCGTCTCGGTGCTCAAGCGAAGCGAGTAGCTGAGCTTGCAGCCGCTGAGACCGGATAGAGAGAACGGGTTGGCCGTTGCCGCCCACGAGTCGGTGTCGTTGAGGTAATCGATGCCGGGGCTGTCGGTGAGATAGCCGCCGCTGGTGTCGATCGAGCGGGCCCACAGGTTGTTGGCGCCGCCGGTCACCCAGCGACCCGTGAGATCGGATTCGAAGCCGTCTCCGAACGCGGTCGACATCGCCGGGCCCGTGCTCAAGATGCCGACACCGGGGGCTGTCAGGTCGACCGAGGTGGCTCCGTAGTTCGAGAAGCCGGCGAGGTTGTCGTTCTGGTCGCTGGCGGCGACGCAGATGAGGTTGGCCGCGGTGTAGCTGCACGGATACTGCGGAGCGAGGTCGTTGTTGGCGCCTTCGTTGCCCGCCGCGACCACGAAGAGCGTGTCGGGGGCAGAGCTGATGGCTTCCAAGATCGCGGACGAGTGTCCCGTCCCGCCGAAGCTCGCGTTGACCACGTCGATCCCCATGTCTCCCGCGTAGCGGAACGCGGCCGCGATATCGGCGCTGGTGCCGACGCCCGAGGAGTCGAGGCCCCGCAGCGCCACCAGCTTGGTGCTCCAGTTGACGCCGGCGATCCCGTAGCCGTCGTTGCCGCGAGCTCCGATCGTTCCCGCCACGTGCGTCCCGTGACCGTGGGCGTCGGACGGCTTGTTGTCGTGCCCGATCCAGTCCCAGCCGCGCCAGTCGTCGACGTAACCGTTGCCGTCGTCATCGACGCCGTTGCTGTCTTTGCCACCACCGGCCTCGCCCTGGTTGGTCCAGATGTTGGGGGCCAGGTCCGGATGAGCGAGCCCGATGCCGCTGTCGACCACGGCGACCGTGACCTCAGGCCCGCCATTGGTGACGGTCCAGGCCGCCGGCATCGCGATCTTCGGCAGCGCCCACAGGGAGCTGTATTTCGGGTCGTTGGGCGTGATGGCGTTCGACCTGTAGAGGTAGTTGGGCTCCGCGTAGACCACGTTCGGGTCCGTCTCGAGCGCGGCGATGGTCTCGGCGACCGATCCCTGCGGCTCGACGACCTCGATGCCCGCCTGCGGGAGCCGCGTGACCAGCTTGGCCTCGACGTTGCGGCGCACCTCGGCGGCTCGGGACGCCGAGCGGTACTTCACCACGATCTCTCCGGTGGAGCGCCCGGCGGTCTCTTGGCCTTCGCTTCCTCGAGGAGGCGCGGGAGACGCGGCGCCGGCCGGAAGAGCCGAGACAGAGAGGCTAAGGGCCGAAAAGAGGGCAAGAAGCGAGGCGAACTGCCGGTGCAAGAGGATCTCCCAGGTGAGTCGAATGTCCTGATATGTATCGGCAACGGGGACCCAGTCTGTAGGGGGGGCCGCACGGTCTTCGCATGCGGGAGCCTCCGGGCCGAAGGGCCCGGCAGGCTTAGATGTCGTAGCCTCTTCTTAGCATCCAGCCATGACACCAGGAGGTGACACATGGCCATCCAGCCCCGCGGACTTACCTACGCCGATCTGCAGGCTTTCCCCGAAGACAACCTGCGG
>JAUJPD010000011.1:0-43213 GCA_030447315.1 Actinomycetota bacterium
GCGAGATCGTTTGATCGGTTGCGAGATGTCGAGGTGAAATCGGAGTTGCTGGAGATCCCTGTCAGGTGAGTCATTTGAGCCCTCACTTGAGGTAGACGGGCTGGACCTACAGGGCGGCTCCAGATTTCCAAAGCATTTTCTACCGCCTTCTTCGGCAATAAAAAGTCCGCAAAAAGTCCGCGAGACAACGGAAAACAACCACAACTGACAATGAACGACAATAAACAAAAGAGCAGGTCAGAGGCGGTTTTCAGCTAAAGCAGCAGGTCAGCGACTGCGCCCCAAGCACATTCCTAAACCTGGTGTCGCAGGTTCGAATCCTGCCGGGGGCACGGAATTTCTCGAGTTCCGCTGTGGAAGTTCGGTACCTCTGTCCCACATTGGCTCCGGCTCCTGTGTCCCACTCTGCGGCCCGGCTCCGGCTCACTCAGCCCCTCCTAGTTTGAGAGGCTGCCGTCAAAGCTCGCAAGACCGCTCCCTCTCGGCGGAGCAGCGGTCCCGGCCACGTCCTCCCAGCGCCCGGTCGAGCCCGTTCCTACCCGCGAGCTCGTCCCTACCCCTGCCACCGATCAGCTTGTCGTCACCCTTCCCGCCGAAGATGCTGTCGGTCCCGCCGCGCGAGCAGATGATGTCGTTCCCGCGCAGGCCTCGGATCACCTCGGTTCCAGGTCCCGTCACGATGACGTCATCGCGGTCCGTACCCTCGATCGAGGACGCTGAGCTCTCAGTAGAGGGGAACACGAGGGTCGCGGGCCTCCCATCACAGGTTGGAGAAGTCGGCGCAGAAAAGCCTTGAGCGGGCCCGCCCAGTGATAGGGCGGTAAGAGACGCGGCGAGTATCAGGGTGCGCTTCATGGTGGATCCTCTCAGTCGTGGGTTATCAGGGCTAAGCAGATGAGGCGACCGGTGGTCGGCGCCGGGGCTCGTGGGCCTCCTAGGGTCTGCGAAGGGTGCCGGTGATGTCGCTGCCGTCGTATTCGAAAGCCTTTACGAAGTAGCGCGACGGGTGACGCTTCAGCTTCCGGATCGTGAGGCGGTCGACGTCGGAAACGCATCCCTTAAGCGGAGAATCCTCCGTCGGTGCCTCGTCGTACAACCTTAGGATCGGCTCGTTCACGTCGGCGCCGTTCCTGTACACCCAGACACCCCGAACGACCATGTTCTCGAATGCGACGCGGTAGCAGACCTTTGCGTTAGGTCGGTCGAGTTTCAGTACCACCCGAGCGCGCCCGTTCCCGTCAGGCTGCATCGCGGCTCGGTGGTCTCCGCTCAGAGACGCGATCCTTCTGGGCAGAGCTGTCTGGGCGAGCCCAACCTCGACTGAGGAGAACGCAAGGGTCAGACCAAGCACAGCTGTAATTACGGAGGTTTTCTTCACGAAGGACCTTTCGATGGGGCGACGGGTGCTTTCCTCTATACGGGAGGCAGCACCGATTTGGTTTTGAGCTTTGTTCAGCGCCCCTTCTGCCTACTGGAACACCGGGAGGGTCTGGATGTTCCCGAGACGCTTCCTTCACCCGAAGCCCTCCACCACCGGCGGCGTGCCGCGACCGTCTCCGCAGCCTCCCCTAGACCCTGCGATGTGGGGCAGCCGAGGGGCTCTGGAGCCGGCCTCGAAGGCGCTGTCGATGGTCTGGCGCTCGCGGGGATGGTGGTGGACCAAGAGAGATGAACGTGGCTAGGTACAGCGGCCGTCGAAGTATCCGGCGCTGCGTGCCTCTTCGACCTGCTCGTGCATAGCCTCTTCTTCAGGGCGCTCGGGCAGCGCCGCCTTGCCGGACAGAACTGCTTTGCCCAGAGCCAACACGCCCTCACGGTTCAGCGTGCCGAAACCTTCCAGGAGGTATCGGAGTGGGCTCGCCGGTTCCACCGGTTGCGCGATGCGGTGCGCGATGCGGTGCAGGACTCGCGTCAGCTCTGTCGCGGTCAGATCACCGACGGCAAGCGGTCCTTCCTTCGGCAACGAGCGAGTGCCTTGCTTGCGCGCCAGCATGGCATCACCGGACCCGGTATAACTCGAGCCAAGGATCGTGCGCGCGTGCTGGATCAGCTGAGTCGCTCTACCAGCTGTGCTGGGGGTGGCGCCGGAATGCCACCGAAGTCCATCGACCCCGACAGTGATTCTGAGTCGGCTGACTGGAACTCGAAGCGGTCGCCGGTCTCGTAGGGGCGGTTGGAGGTCGAGACATAACCATCGGGCGAGGGGAGCTAGGGGTGCCCCTCTTGATCCACCCCCCCGACCTGGTACGCCTCCGGAACCCCTGAAGGCGCCATGACTTCGCCAAGTTGCTCACCATTTCCCACCGCGCTAAAGACGGCCCGGCCTTGACCGGCGATGTCCTTGATGATCCCGCCTCGTGACAGCGATCGGTTCCATTGGCAATCGTGATGTAGCTGGTCGATACCGCGTCGATCCATGTCTGATCGGCCAGCCACCTCCATCCCGCGCGTCCTCGATCGGGCACGAGCACGACCAGCGCGTCCGGTGTGAACGGCCGCAGCGCATCTACACAGCCGCCGATGCGCGCAGGCATCGTTCTGGACCCGTCAAACGTCTACCTACGTATGAAGAGGTTCCTCCTGCGCGCTCTCCCGCTGGCCCTGTGCGTCAGCGTGGTCCCGATGTCATCGTCCTCCGCGCAGGTCCAGCACTACTGCAGTGGGCTGACCGCGACCCTCGTCGGAACGAGCGGAAACGACTCCATCAGAGGAACCCGTGGCAATGACGTCATCGTCGCCCGCGCGGGCACAGACACGATCCGGGGCCTCGGTGGCAACGATGTGATTTGTGCGGGAGCCGGCGATGACCGAGTGGTCGGCGGGAAAGGACGCGACCGGATCGATCTAGGAGCCGCATCCTTGGAGGAAGAGGCTCGGGGCGGCGCTGGACGGGACCACATCGTCGGCTCGTCGGGCTATTCGGAACTCGGTTCCCGTTTAGTTGGCGGAGGCGGCGACGACACGCTCGTCGGCCGCAGCGACTCCACCAGGACCGACCTGATCGGCGGAGCTGGTGACGACCTGCTGGATGGTCCCGGATACGCCTGGGCTGTCTACAGGCACTCAGTCGCTCCCGTCGATGTGGATCTTTCTGCCGGTGTTGCTCACGGCGCGGGCAACGATGTGCTTGTCGATGTGGACGGAGCTGTTGCGTCTCGCGGAGACGACATCCTGCGCGGCGACGATGGCTCCAACTTCCTCTATGGCCTCAGCGGCGATGACACGATCGCTGCACGAGGCGACGATGACTGGCTATACGCCGGAAACGGGTCCGACACCATCCGAGGTGGGCGGGGTGGGGACCGACTTGACACAGGTTATGACGAAGGCGGTGACCTCGTCGTCGGTGGGCACGGCCGCGATTTGATGGTCGACGGCGCCGGCAACGACAGTTACGGCGGGGGTGCGGGGCGTGACACGCTCACCTTCCTCTTCTCGCCCAACCCGGTCTTGATCGATCTCTCCATGGGAACCGCTGCCGGTAACGGGTCCGACTTCCTGAACTCCATCGAGTGGATAGGCGGCTCGACGTTTAGCGACGAGATCCGCGGGAGTGACCGCGGGGAGCGCTTCTTCGGGGGGTCTGGCAGCGACCTTATCGATGCCCGCGGGGGTGACGACAAAGTGTCAGGTGAAGCCGGCGACGACGCGCTGGATGGAGGAGCCGGCACCGACGACGTTAACGGTGGAGCCGGCATCGACTCTTGCGTCCACGCGGAATCGCGGCGCAGGTGCGAAGCCCCTAGATGGCCGTCCACGCGCGGCCAAGACTTATGCGAGCTAGCGACGGCTACATCGCGGCGATCGGCTGTTTTCCTCCTAACGATCGTCGCCTCTAGATGGACCTGTACAGACGCTCTTGCGTTCGTCATTAGTCGGCAACTGACGCATCAGCGAACAGGCGATCAGTAACCAGGAGAGGTATTTTCGGCCCGGACTGCCAGCGCGGTGCCCTTCTGATGGTCGGCAAGAGACAAGACGTTCGGCGCCGCTGCTATCGATGATGACTAGTTCAGCTAAGAATGTGGTCGCGTCCGTCGGGTAGTTGCGCCATGCATCTATTTCGATGTCTCGTACAACCATGGAACAGCGAGCGGAAGACCTGCAGCGGCAGGTAGTCGACTTCGTGAGAGCCTTCGGGCTCCCCCAGCCCGATCGCACCCCTTGCGGTCAGCCGACAAGCACCTCGGAGGCCCACAGCGAAGTAGAGCAACAGCGCGATGAACACCAGAAACTCCGCCCACGCGAGCAGGACGACCAGACCCGCCGTCACCGGTAACCGTCTGGGCGCTCCAGCTCGTCCGAGCGAGCCTCTCGCAACCAATCACTACGGACGCCAGAATTGCGACGAGGGGCACCCAGAGCATCTAGTGGGTATCCGTACCAGCCCGACCCGAGCGGGCAAGTTTGGCGCTCCCGGCAGGATTTGGCCACCCGCGCGCCGAAACAGCTAACGAGGGAGCTCTTCCCATCGAACAGGAGGACGTAATGAAGCGCGTTTCGAAGCTCGGATTCAGCATGGCCATCGCAGTCGGACTCGTCGCCGCCTCTTCGCTCGTTTCGGCAGCCCCGGCGCAGAAGACGATCGTCGAAGACCCGATCAATGACGCGAACGCGCTGAACGATCAAGGAACAGGGGATGGCTCATTCGGCAACAACGAGACTCCCGCGGACGTCAGCAGCGTGACCGATATCACGGCGCTCAAGATGTCCAACGACGCTAAGAACCTCTACATCTCGATCGAGACCGAAGGACCCGCACAAGGAACGCAGGGCGTCGGCGCTCGCGTTCGTATGAACCCCGATGGACCCGGCGGCAGCTACTGCCTCGTGTTCGAAGTCTTCCAGCCCGGCGCGGGGAATGCGCTGGATAACACCGAGGCACACCTACGGGACACTTGCACGGGAGAGACGACGCCGGTAGAGGCCGTCGGCAACATGTTCACCGTCCCTCGCAAGATCAGCAAAGCCCTCGGAAAGGGCGCCGTGCTGAAGGCGCCCCAGGTCAACACCTTCATCTACCTCGGGTCGAGCTTCCCCGCCGGTATCGCCGCTCCCGTCATGGACACAACGACGGTCGGCGACGACTACAAGATGGTGGACAAGAAGAAGTAAGGGAGAAAGAACCGGTCGCCGACGAAGCGTCGTCGCCGCGGAGACGGCGGCGCTAGACCGAGAGCATCTCGGCTCTGCGTGATTCGGTGTGACGGTGGATCTTCCGCTTCACGCGCTGCAGGGCATTGTCGACGGCTTTCAGGTGGCTGCCTACGACTCCGGCGATCTGGTCGTAAGACTTTCCATCGATGTAGAGCCGAAGAACATCGGCTTCGAGCTGGGTGAGGGTCCCGGTCATCGAGTCGCGGATCGCGTCGATCTCCTCGGCGGATTCGACCAACGCGGCCGGGTCAGCCGTCGTGGGACCCGGGAGAACATCCGCCAATGAGGCGTCGTCGTCCCCGTAGACCGGAGCGTCGAGCGAGACCGACGAATTGAGTGGCTGATGCTTGTGTCGGTTCGCCGACTTGATCGCGGTCAAGATCTGTCGCGAGATGCACAGCTGCGCGAAGGCGCGGAATGGAGTGTCTTCGCAGAGATCGAAGTCACGGACGGCTTTGTAGAGGCCGATCATCGCCTCCTGAACGACATCTTCCTTGTCGGCCCCAGTAACGAAGTAAGAGCGGGCTTTGCTCCTCGCGAAGTTGCGATACCGCTCCAACAGAACCTCGAGTGACCGCTCGTCACCCTGCCGCACCAGCGCGACCAGCTCTAGATCTTCCAACTGCTGAAGCTCGTCTGTCGTCTTCCTATCCAGTGTGCGCATCGGATTCCCCCCGCCGCAGTTGAAGACCTTTAGTGGCCTGATCGTGATGACGACCCCGTCTCTCTATTGTCAACACATCGCAGGCGTAGCTATTCCGACCGAGAGGGCGCTGGCTGAGGGTTGGTTCAGAACCCTCTAGCCCCTGTAGCCGTTCTCCAGGTCAACTCGGGGAGGAGGAGTTAACGGCGGCTGCCGCAAGAGTCCGGGGAAGAGCTCTAGCAGATGTCAGTCCTCGCCAGGCTGACGCCGACGCTCCAGAACCTCGTAGTGCGATGAGCGTTCATCATAGGAAGAGAGAACGGCCTGCGCCTCATCCGGAACATGCGCGACCTCGTAATCCTCACCCATGAACGCTGTGATCGATTCGAACTTGTCGAACCACATGATCGTCAAGAACTCGTAACCCTCATCCAGAGGACGCCGAGCGAGATCGATGTGCAAGAAGCCAGGAATGCGGCGCCCCTCGATGTCCGGGATCACCTGCTCCCGGACAACCTTCTCGTACTTCGGCGCGTTCTCAGCCGTCGTAACGCCTCGCCACACCCGGCAGATCACGTGCTGATTCTCCCCCTGAGATGCATATTCACAGCCACCCCTCCCGTTGCCTCCTAACTTCAACGCCTTGTAGGATGCGCTAGATGAAGACCATAGGCATCGTGCTGCTCGTGCTCGTCCTTCTGCTTGGCGGGCTTCCCGTCGCGATGGGCATGGACATGGATATGACTGGCGACTGCCCTGCGTGCGCTCCCGACGCGCCGATCTCTCGCGATGTGCCTGGCCATCCTTTCGTTGTTCGCCTTGGCGCTCGGCCTCAGCTCTAGCAAGATCTCTCTCGCCAGTGAGTCCGACATGGCGTCGGTTTCCCTGGCCTCTCTGTTCCGACCTCCCCACGCCGTCTAGGCAGCGCGCGCGCCCTGAATGGGCGCTACCTGACCTAGACCGAGGAGGTTCCAGACGATGAATGGCTTTGGCTCGCGCTACCTGGATTGGCCTGCGCAGCCATGATGCTCTTTGTATGTATCCCGATGATGTTCGGGAAGAAGCACGGTTGCGACTCTGACGCCGCGACCAAAGAGGAGATAACCGCGCTGCGCCAAGAGATCGCAGCGCTGCAGGCTGCACGGGATCGGGAGTAGCCCCTACGAACCTATCGACGCCTGAGCAGCAGCCGTCACTTCTTCTTGCGGAGGTGAGCCGGGCAGAGAAGGCTCGCGTCGCTAACGATGACATCCGCCGCGATGTGGGTGTCGGCGACGAGATAGAGCTGTCGGTCTCGGGCATGACCTGCGCATCCTGCGCAGCGCGCGTCGAACGGACGCTGTCACGCCACCCGGGCGTGGAAGAAGCACGTGTCAACTTCGCAGCCAACCGCGCCTATGTCACGTACCGACCGCAGTCGGTAAGCGTCGGCGAGCTCGAGGAGGCGGTCGCGAAGGCCGGGTACCACGTGGCTCCGGCGTCTGCCGAAGACGTCGAGGCCGAGGGGCTTCACGACCGCGACCAGAAGCTGTGGTGGCGGTTGGGCTTATCAGCTGGCCTCTCGGGCTGATCGTGTTCGCGCTCAGCTTGCCCGCTATGCATGAGCCGTGGGGACGCTGGACCTCCTTCGCTCTCACGGTGCCGGTTCAGTTCTATGCCGGTTGGCCTTTCATCCGCACCGCGGTGGAACGAACGCACCTTCACGGCGAACATGGACACGCTGATCGCGATAGGAACCCTCGCCGCGTTCTTCTATTCAACGTATGAGCTCTTCGCCGGTGGCGACCTCTACTTCGACACGGCAGCTCTGATCATCGCCTTCATCATCCTGGGCCGCTACTTCGAAGCCCGTGCCAGGGCAAGGCGCCGAGGCGATCAAAGCTGCTCGAGCTCGGCGCCAAAGAGGCGCGCGTCGTCGTCGATGGCGAGGAGCGGATGGTCCCAGTCGAGCAGGTGCAGGTCGGCGATGTCGTGCGGGTCCGTCCTGGCGAGAAGATCCCGGTCGACGGCAAGGTCGTCAACCGGCTATTCCGCTGTGGACGAGTCGATGCTTACGGGCGAGTCGGTGCCGGTTGAGAAGAAAGAAGGCGACCAGGTCGCCGCCGCGACGGTCAACTCCAACGGTGTTCTAACCGTCACCGCCACAGCGGTAGGCAGCGACACGGCGTTGTCGCAGATCGTGCGTCTGGTCGAAGAAGCCCAGGGCAGCAAGGCGCCGGTTCAACGGCTCGCAGACCGCATCTCTGGGGTCTTCGTCCCTGTCGTCCTTGTGATCGCAGTGTTGACGTTCGCAGCATGGATCGTTGCGACAGGTGATGCCCGCGCCGGGCTCGTCGCTGCGGTCGCGGTCTTGATCATCGCTTGTCCCTGCGCGCTCTTGGTCTCGCCACCCCGACCGCGATCATGGTCGGGACGGGGCCGCGGCGCAGACATGGGTGTTCTCATCAAGGGCGGCGAGGTGCTGGAAGGCTCGCGCCGCATCCAAACGGTCGTATTGGACAAGACCGGAACCCTCACGCAAGGCCGGATGACCCTCACCGACGTCGTGGCTGGCGAGGGTCCAAGACGAGCTGCTTCTCGAGAGGACGGCAGCGGCCGAGTCGGGTTCAGAACACCCCATCGGTCAAGCCATCGTCGCGGGAGCCCGAGACCGTGGCTTGAGCTGGAGCGATCCCAGCGGCTTCTCCTCGGTGACAGGCCACGGTGTGCGGGCGGAGCTCGACGGCGAGGTCGTGTTCGTCGGTCGTCGCAAGCTGATGTATGAGCAGGAACTCGAGCTCTCTGAGTCGCTGGAGCAAGTGGCGCTGGCGCTGGAGGAACAAGGTCGCACCGCTGTGTTCGCCGGGTGGGCCGGGTCGGTCCGCGGGGTGCTCGGCGTCGCCGACGTCCTCAAGGACAACGCCCGCGAGGTCGTGAGGCAGATGCACGACATGGGCCTAGAGGTGGCCATGATCACCGGTGACAACCGGCGGACCGCAGAAGCGATCGCGGAGGAGGTGGGGATCCAGCGTGTCCTGGCGGAGGTCCTCCCCGAGGACAAGGTGACCGAGATCAAGCGCCTGCAAGCCGAAGGCAAGGTGGTCGCCATGGTCGGCGACGGGATCAACGACGCACCCGCGCTGTGCAGGCCGACCTCGGCATCGCTATCGGCACCGGCACCGACGTGGCGATCGAGTCCTCCGACATCACGCTGATGTCGGGGGACCTGCAAGGCGTGGTGATCTCTATCCTGTTGGCGCGCCAGACGCTTCGCACCATCTATCAGAACCTAGGGTGGGCCTTCGGTTACAACACCGCCGCAATTCCCCTCGCCGCACTCGGGCTTCTGAATCCGATCATCGCCGGCGCGGCGATGGCGTTCTCGTCGGTCAGCGTGGTGACTAACCTCTCCGACTGCGCAGGTTCGGAAAGAGCGGTCGCGTTCCCAGGTTCCCCGCGACGCCGCAGGGGTGAGCGCTCATGGCTAAGACCAAGCGGAGAGCATCCAAACAGCGTTTCAAGGCTCAGTCGTCGCCGGAGCTGGAGGCGGCACGGCGTGAGCGCAAAGAGCGGGCGGAGCGTTTCGACGAGCTCGTGGCCGCCCGTGAGAGGAGGCAGCGTCATATCGTCGCAGCTTCCCTGGTTGGCATCGCGGCGCTGGTTGTGCTCAGCGCGCTCTTCTCTCCGGGGCTGCCCTCCGATGCGGAAGGTCAACCTTGTTCTTGTGGCCGTGACCGGCCTCACGGCTGGCGGACTGTCGTGTCTCGCCGTTCAAGGCGGGCTTCTCGCGACGGTAGTGACACAGCGCGAGGACGACGATCTCGATGAGGTGCGACAGCGGTATGTATCCGGGGGGATCGACGTACCCTCGTTCCCACGGCACGATGGGAAGCCGGTGCTGTGGTTCTTGGCGTCGAAGACGATTGCGTACACGCTGTTGGGAGCGGGTCTGGGGCGCTGGGAACGTTGATTCAACCGAGTCCGCTGGCGCGGGTTCTTCCAGATATTCACCGCGCTGTTCATGCTTGCTACTGCTCTTCACCTGTTAAGGGTGCATCCCATCTTCCGTTACGTGATCTTGCAGCCACCGGCCTTCGTAACGCGCAGGATCCGTAGAGAGGCCAAGAGCGGAAGCGCGTTCGCGCCCGCGACGCTGGGAGCAATGACGGTGTTGCTCCCGTGCGGGGTCACGCAAGCGATGATGGTCCTCGCGATCAACTCAGGCAACCCTGCGGTTGGTGCAGCGACCCTTTTCATCTTCACGATCGCTACCGCGCCGCTCTTTTTCATGCTTGGGTATTTCGCGACGAAGCTCGGCGACATCATGCAGAGTCGTTTCACCAAGTTCGCCGCGGTCGCTATAGCCGCTATCGCGCTACTCACGCTGGATAGCGGTCTTCGCCTAGCGGACTCGCCCGTGACCTTCGCGTCGGTGAAGGACTCTCTCTTCGCGCCAGAGCAAGCGGTGGCAGCAGTCCCAAGCGCGGACGGGGTACAGGAGGTCCGGATCGAGGCCGGCGCCGGCGGTTACTCACCGGGTCTCGTCAGCATCGCTGCCGGTCAGCCCGCGCGCCTCACGTTCGTGGATGCCGGAGGCGGGTGCACGTTGTCGCTGGTGTTCCAAGACCAGCTGTACCCGATCAGTGGCGAGGAGACGATCGAGCTTCCTCCCCAGGAACCTGGTGAGATCCGTTACAGCTGTGCGATGGGGATGTACGGCGGAACGATCGCAGTGGTGGATGACAAAGGAGGTGCTGCATGACGAAGCAACGACTCGCGATCAACGGGATGCACTGCGGTAGCTGCGCGATGAACATCGACGAGGAGCTCGAGGAGCTTGACGGTGTCGATGAGGCCAAGACCTCCTACCGCAAACAAGCTACGGAGGTGGTGTTCGACGAAACGCGCACCAACCTAGCTGTCATCCAGGACGCGATCCGGCGTCTGGGCTACGAGCCGGTGCCCGGGTAGCCCCCATCAACAAGCACACCAGACACGACTACAAGGAGGAACGACTATGGAATGGCTCTGGGCTGCGGTTCCCGCGCTCGCATGCGGAGCGATGATGCTCATGATGTTCGTACCGATGTTCATGAACCGAAAAGGCAGCAACGCTGCGGAGGCAGTGTCGAAGGAGGATGTCGCGGCCCTGCGTGAAGAGGTCGCTCGGCTGCGCGCCGCCAGTGTGCTGGAGTCCAAACCCGAGGAGGCCACCCATGGCTAAGACCGCCACGCGTCCGCGCTCGAGCGGATCGAAGGGCAAGCCGCGTCCACAGACCAACCGCAGACGAGGTGCCCCACAGTCGTGGTACCAGCGCGTCGGCGCGACGAGTTGGTTCGCGATCGCCGCGGTGGTCGCGATCGCCGCCTTTGCGTTACTGCAGCGCGATCCCGTGGCCCCCGAAGGGCCGCAGTCGCTACCTGCCGTCGGTGCCGACCTGCACTCGCTCGTGGTCGACCCCGCGGACCCGAAGCGCCTCTTCATCGGCAGCCACCAAGGCGTGTCCGTATCGACCGACGGGGGCGAGACGTGGGACGTGATCGAGAGCCTCAATGGTGCCGACGCCATGGGGTGGGCCTTCACTGAGGATGCCATCTACGTTGGTGGCCATCCCGGATTGTCGGTGTCGACCGACAACGGCAAGACGTTCGAGACGCGCAACGACGGCTTGCCGAACACCGACATCCACGCGCTGGGTGCGGGAGACGGTGTCGTCTACGCCGCGTCACCGGGCGCAGGTTTCATCGGGTCGACCGATGGCGGGAGCACGTGGGACGTCCGCAGCGACCAGGTCGGCGGAGCCTTCATGGGCAAGATCCTGGTCGACCCTGAGGATCCCGAACACGTTGTTGCACCCGATATGCAAGCAGGTGCCGTGGAGAGTCGGGACGGCGGACGCTCGTGGGACGCGCTCGGGGGCCTGCAAGGCGCGACATGGGTGTCTTGGAACCCGTCCGACACAGACGAGATCATCGTGGTAGCCGTGGGCTCTGCCGCGACCTCGAGCGACGGCGGCAAGAGCTGGGAGACGATGGAGATTCCGGACGGGGCCGGCATCGTCGAGTTCTCGCCCCACGAGCCGAACACTCTCTACGCGGCCGTCCACGAGGCTCCGAAGGCCCGGATGTGGATCAGCCAAGACGGCGCAAAGACGTGGGAGGAACTGTGATGACGTGTGCGTGCCAGATGGGCGGTGGGATGTTGTGGGCGATGGCTTTGCCCGTCGTCGTGCTTGGCGTGTTGGCGGTGATCGGGGTGCTGATCGTGCGCGCGCTGTGGCACCGGGTTGCCTCCACGGAGCCGGAAGCATCTCGGGCGCTGTCCCTGCTCGAGGAGCGCTTCGCGCGCGGCGAGATCGATCAGGACGAGTTCACGACGCGGCGGCAACATCTCGTAGATATGAGGCGCTGACCTCGGCCTGGTCTTCGTGTCACGCCGGCAGAAAGGCGAATCGCGTGCATCATCAACCGTGACAGCGTGACGACGCAGCCGAATCAGTATGAAGCGCTCGTGGTCGGAGCAGGCCAGTCTGGCCTCGCCATGGGCTACTACCTCAAGCGTTTCGGAATCGATTTCGTGCTTCTCGATGCGGCACCTGACATGGGGCACGTCTGGCGCCACCGCTGGCATTCCCTGCGGCTGTTTACCTCCGCCCGATACAGCGCGCTCCCGGGTTCACGCTTTCCGGGTGATCCGGACCGCTACCCGAGCAAGGATGAAGTCGCAGACTATCTGCGCGGCTACGCGAGGAGCCTCGAGCTACCGATCCGGCTGAACGAACGGGTCGAGCGGCTCTCGTCGACTGGCGACCACTACAGCGTCACTACCCGCAGCGGTAGATATCGGGCGAAAAACGTCGTGGTCGCCGTCGGCGGTCGGCACGTGGCCGTGAAGCCGCGATTCGCGGCTGAGTTAAGCCACGACATGCTCCAGCTTCACAGCGGTGATTATCAGTGTCCCGACCAGCTCCCGCGAGGCACGGTCGCCGTGATAGGCAGTGGCGATTCCGGTCGCCAGATCGCTGAAGAACTCGCGGAATCGGGTCGCCGTGTGCTCCTGTCGCGGGGAGCCTCGCGGCTGCGGTTGCCCCAACGCCTACTTGGTCGAGACATCTTCTACTGGCTCGACAGGATGAACGCACTCAGCGTTCCTGCCCAGGCTCCAAGGGTGCGCTGGGTACGTAGTCATGAACCTGTCGTCGCCGCGACATTCCGATCGTTGCGCCGCAAAGGCGTCCGGGTGGTCGGCCGAGCAGTCGGTGCAGATGGTGCCACGATCAGGTTCGAGGGCGGCGATCAGGAGCGGCCCGCTGCAGTTGTTTGGTGTACCGGGTTCAGATCAGAATTTTCCTGGGTGGATCTGCCGGTTTTCGACTACTCGGGCAACCCTGCTCAGGAAGCGGGGATCACAGCGCTGCCCGGCCTCTATTTCCTGGGCCTCCCATGGCAACGGGTCGCAGGTTCTGCGCTCCTTGGCTGGGTCGGCAAGGACGCGGCGATCCTCGCCGAGCACATAGCTCAGAGGAAGTCGCGACAATCCCGCGGCTGAACCTGGTCAGCCCCCTGCGATTGAGTCGACACTCGAGTCGTCGCCGTCGAGCTGATCTCCAGACGCTTATCGTTGAGGAAGTACGTAAGTCTCTCATCGTGATGCACCGATATGGGTCAGCACCGATATATCGCGAGGAGCTCAGATGGCTATAGCGACCGCGCGTTTGCGACAGCGCGCGACCCGGCTCGCGTGGTTCACGATGGGTTGGGACGCCATCGAGGGGATAGTCGCGGTCACCGCCGGGCTCGTAGCCGGCTCCATAGCCCTTGTTGGTTTCGGGATCGACTCCTCGATCGAAGTCTTCGCTGCTGCCGTTGTGGTGTGGCAGCTCAACAAACCGGAAGAGGAAAGGCGGCAGCGCCTCGCGCTACGTCTGATCGGCACCACTTTTTTCGCTCTCGCGGCCTACGTGTCATACGAAGCGATCAAAGATCTCGTGACCGAGGACAAGCCCGACGTATCGGTGCTCGGGATCGTGCTGAACGTCGTCGCCCTGGCGGTCATGATTCCCCTCGCCCGCATGAAGCGCGACGTTGGTGAGCGGCTCGGCAACCGCATCGTCATTGCAGACTCGGCTGAGACCCGGATCTCCAACTACCTCTCGGTGAGTCTCCTGGTCGGCCTCGGACTGAACGCCCTGTTCGGTTGGTGGTGGGCCGATCCCCTCGCGGCGTTGATCATCGGTGCCGTCGCGGTGAACGAGGGGCGCGAGGCGTGGGAGGCCGCGGGCGCCGATGATCGGCTAAGGCTCGATTCGTGACCGCGGCCGCTGCAGCCAGAGTCTACCGGGTGCAGGTCCCCGGAATACCGCTGCTCCTGCCGGGATTAGCCAGGGCTACGACATCGAACGCGGCTTCAGGGGAAACAGATGGCCGGGCGGGCGGACACATCCCGCGTCGACAACATAGAAGCGCCCGGAGGAAGCTGCGTTGGGTTGCCACCGCGATGAACCGGGTAATCGGGGTCTATGTCGCTTGATTACTTGAATGATGCCGTAGCCAGGGGCGATAACGAGGCATTGATACGCTACGTGCGGCTACACGTAGGTGATGGGGATGATCAGCAGGGACGTACTGAGATCGACAAGGCATGGGTGCAGGCGCTCAAGGTTTTACTGGATGTGCCTCCCACCGACCGACAGTTCATCGTGGATACGCTGGCGAACAAAGACCAAGCGACCCTCGCCCACCTCTTTTTCTCGCTGCACTTCCACCTCGTAAACGCTTCAGGAGAATGGATCCATGACGGCAGGCTCTGAACGTCGGCGTCAGTTGCGGCCGGGGCTGTGGGAGACGGTGAACGAGCGCTATCCGGGCGCGATGATCTCCAAGACGGACACCGTGCCGCTCGCGCGACTTGACAAACCTCTGGCGGATGCTCGTCTGACGTTCATCAGCTCGGCGGGGGTGCAGCCAAAAGGAACGCTGCCGTTCGACGTGGTCCACCCCGTCGGCGACTACACGTTTCGCCGGGTGCCTTCAGATGCCTCACCGTCAGACCTGGAGATCCACCAGCTGAAGTACCCCACTGACGGAGCGAATCGCGATCTGAACGTGATCTTCCCGATCGAACGGCTGCAGGCGCTGGCGGCCGACGGGCTGGTGGGCGGCCTCACCTCGAGCTTCTTTTCGTTCATCGGCTACAACATGGACGTCAAGCGGCTGGAGGCAACGCTTGCCGAGGACATCGCCGACGCCGTAGTCGCGGACCACGCCGAGATCGCCCTGCTGGCGCCAGCCTGACCGATATGACACCAGTCTGTCGCGCTCGTGCAGCGCGCCGTAGAGCAACGGGGAATCGCCACCGTGTCCATAAGCGTCGCTCGTGATGTAACCGAGCACTGCAAGCCGCCCCGCGCCGTCTTCGTGCCGTTCCGCATGGGACACCATTTCGGAGTCCCGTTCCACGCCGAGCTGCAGCGCCGCATCATCGTCGAAGCCCTAGGGCGGATCGAGGAGGTCGAGGTCAGCGGCGACATCTATGACCTTCCGATCACGTGGGCACAGGCGCGGACGGAGGGACGACTCATCGAGCAGACGATGGGCCTTAGGCCCGCGTGATCGCTCTGCCCACTGATGTCCTGACCCAGTTAGAGATCGAAAAAGCGGTTGCTGCGATCCCACCGCTGCGACTGATCGAGACGATCGAGGCAGGGTTCGTCGCCTATTCAAACGGGCGGGCGGTGATCCCGCCGATAGCCGAGATGTCCTTCGAGGATCCTCCCGGGGATGTGCATGTGAAGTACGGATATCTCCTGGATGACGCCTGCTACGTGATCAAGATCGCCTCGGGGTTCTACGAGAATCCGCGTAGAGGCCTCCTCGTGAGCCAGGGAATGATGCTCGTGTTCGATCGAGGCAGCGGTGTCCCGATCGCGGTGCTGCTCGACAACGGCTACTTGACGCGCATCCGGACCGCCGTCGCCGGCGCCATCGCGGCCAAGTGGATGGCCCCGCCGGAGGCGAGCTGCATCGGTATCGTCGGTTCCGGGGTTCAGGCAGGGCTCCAGCTGCGCTGGCTAGCCGCTGTGGTCGAAGTACGCGAAGCGATGGTCCTGTCACGTTCGCCTGAGAGGGCTGCCGGATACGCCAAGTCCATGAGCGACCATGGGTTCAACGTCGCGATCGCCCGGAACGCGCGGGAACTGGGCCAAGCGTGCGATCTGATCGTAACGACGACTCCGTCGAAGAAGCCACTGCTGCAGGTCGGCGACATCCGTGCCGGAACGCACATAACAGCGATGGGTTCGGACACACTGGACAAACAAGAGCTCGATCCGGCGATCCTCGGTCGAGCCGAGGTCGTCGTTGCAGACAGCCGCGACCAGGCGCGTGCGCGGGGAGAGATCGCGCATGCACTTCGACAACGACAGATAGACGAGAAGCGCGTCATCGAGCTGGGCGATGTGATCTCGGGGAAGGTTCCGGCACGACGTTCCCGCGCCGAGATCAGCGTCGCCGACCTCACCGGTGTGGCGGTCCAAGACATCCAGATAGCCAAGGCGGTCTGCGCGAGCCTCGGGATCGAGATCCCGACGGAGCGGTGATCTCGATGGCCGACTGTGGATCCTCCTTCGGCGTGCGTGGCTCTGAGCGCGAGAGATTCCTCGGGTCGCGTTCGGAAACTGATTTGGTTCGCTATTGCACCTTTTGAAGCCAAATGTCCGGGATTGGCATCGGATGGGTGGGCACCGTAGCCCTCAGTCGTTCAAGACGTCGATCTAGGGAGGTTGTTAGTGAAGAAGACGAGCGCCGTTTCGTCGGTGCTGTTTGTAATCGGGCTGATAGCAGCATTGTCGTTCCCGGTTCTGAGCAGCGCGTCCGGCAGGGAGGCAGAGCAGCAAGGGATGAGGAGCCAGAGCAGCGGCTCTATGAGGGACGGCTCCGAAGCTGGAGATATGGACAAGGGCCACGGCAACAAGGGCAACATGAACAAGCGCCACATGAAGAAGGGCAACGGCAACAAGGGCAACATGAACAAGCGCCACATGAATAAAGGCAACGGCAACAAGGGAAACAACATGAACTCGGAATCAGGCACATGACCACGGTCACGGGAGCCAGGGGAGCAAGGGCAACAGCGGCAACGGCGGCGGCGATGACTCCGACGAGGATGATGACTCCGACGAGGATGATGACAACGACAGGATGACGACTCCGACGAGGACGATGACTCCGACGAGGACGATGACTCCGACGAGGGCGATGACTCCGACGAGGGCGATGACTCCGACGAGGATGACGACTCCGACGAGGATGACGACTCCGACGAGGATGACGACTCCGACGAGGACGATGACTCCGACGAGAACGATGACTCCGACGAGGATGACGACGAGTCGGACGGCGGCGGCAACAACGGCAATAACAACAATTCAGGCAACGGGGGGACCAACAACAACAATCCCGGCAACGAGGGCAACAACAATCCCGGCAACGAGGGCAACAACAACAACAATCCCGGCAACGAGGGCAACAACAAGCCCGGGAACTAGGCCTCCGCTAGAGCTTCCTCACAGATCACGAACAAGTGCTGGGTCGGTCATCCCTCCGACCCAGCACTTGTGGTTTCCCTGCCAAGTCACTGAAGGAGATCGTTTTGTCTAGGCGGCCGGCGAGCAGTGAGTTCTCACCTTGTCCGAGGTCGAGTAGTGATGCCGTAGCCCTGGCGAGGAGCCAGGCATCGCTACGCCGGTCGCGGAACCTGCAATGGAGGGGCCCTGTCTGGCGCTCTCTGTACGTAGTCGATCCACGCGACCTTAAGTCGCCCGACGGCTTCAGTCAGCGAGGTTTCATCCAATACGAACGGGATTCGGAGGTGGTCGTCATGGCCTCCACTCGGAGAGAACATCGGACCGGGCAACAAAGCGACCTCGTGGCGGGCGGCCAGCTGCACGTACTCCGTTGCCGATCCGAAGGGGATGCGAGCCCACAGCGAAGCTCCACCGGCGGGCTCGGTCCACGACCACTCAGGGATCTGGCTCCTGAGCAGCGTGGCTAGGTGGTGGTAGTTCCCGCTTAGCTGCTGCGTCCGATGAAGGCTCGCGTCGGCTGCGCGCTCGAGAGCTCGAGCGGCGATGAATTGTCCGATCAAAGGTGTTCCTAAATCCAGGTTCGCCTTCAAGCGCTTCAAACGCCCCAACAGCGACTTATCTCCTCTGATCCATCCGATCCGCAGGCCCGCCCAGAACAGCGTGCTGAGAGATCCGATCGAGATCACCAGTCTGCGATCCATAGCGCCAAGTGGGGGAGGCGGCTTGAATTTAGTGAGAGCGGTGTCCATCAGGGCAAGGTTCTCGACGACGGGGACTTGCCGATGACTTGCCAGCGCGATCAGATCCCGACGCCTCTGCTCCGAAAGCAGCACTCCGGTCGGGTTGTGGTACGTCGGAACGACATAGATCAATGTGGGAGCACCCGTTGCCATCGCTTCGCGGGCGCGATCCACGCGCATCCCGTGCTCGTCGACGGGTATGGGCACGAGTCGCGCCTTCGAACTACGCAGTAGCGGTAGCGTGCCGGCGTACGTCGGATCTTCTAGGAGCACGCGGCGACCCGGCCTCAGGTACAAGGAGATCACCAAGTGCACCGCCTGCTGCGCCCCCGTCGTGATCATCAGCTCGTCTGCGGAGGTCGGAAGACCGCGCCCGGTTAGGTGACGCGCGATAGCGCCGCGCAGCTCTGGAAGACCGGCCGGAAGATAACCCTCGTTCGCGACCGCCGTCCGCCAGTCCGATGTGGTCATGGTTTCCAGGGCATCGAGGAAGATCGGTGATACCGGCACGTCGGTTGATCGAAGACCGAGCACCCCCGGCTCGCTCCGGCCACCTTTGGGTGGAGCGGGAAGGAGCAGATTCGGCCACGGGAAGAAGGTCGCCGCCGGGTCCGGGCCACTGTCGCCGGCTCGACTCCTCACCCACGTACCGCTCCCCTGAACGGTCTCCACCAGTCCGCGAGACCGAAGGGCATCGTAGGCCGCGGTGACGGTGGTGCGGCTGACTACCAGCGCCGCCGCGAGAACCCGTTCGGGCGGCAGTAGCTCCTCCGGCGACAGGTGCCCCTCCTGGATCAGCAGCTCGAGCTTGCTTGCCAGATCCTGGTACAGCGGGTTGGCCGGGGTCGCCCAGTCGGCCAACATCGATACGAGCTGACCCGGCTCGGCGTGCTTCAACAGCGGCGGCTGCATGATCCGATTCACCTACTACTTCACCTCTCCTCGGAAAGACCCAATATCGGCAGATTGGCCTGGCCTCATCGGTAAGAGTCTGACCGACCGATTGATTCGGTTTTGTCCCACTGTTCGGTGGCGAACTCGCCGCGGGATCGTCTTAGCCGTCAAAGAAGGGAGATGCCGGTGCAGTTTGAACTCATCCCTGCAGTGCTCGCGGGCATGATCGCGGGCGCAATCATGGAGGGTCCGGTCTACATGCAGAAGGCGATGGGGCTCCCCCTCAAGCAGAACATCTTCCGCACGTGGGGACAGAACCTGCTGAAGATCCCAGGCGGCGCGGGTTACTTCGCCGGATTCCTGTTCCACCAGGGCGTAGCGGTCTTTGCCGCAGTGCTGTATGCCCTCTTCTTCAACCTGATCGGCGCCGATGACAACCTCTTGATCTGGGGGCTGGCGGGTGGCTTGATCCATTACATGGTGGCGGGACCCGTTGTTGCGATGCTTCCGTCCACCGATCCTGAAACGGGAGAGGTCGGGCGCCAGGGATTCGCCTACAAGAACTACGGCGCTCTCGATGTCGCCACCTCCTTCATGGGCCACATGATCTTCGGACTCAGCACGGGCGCTCTCTACGCACTCTTCCACAGCCAGGGCGGTAGTGGGTTGATCACGTGATCGGTCGTCGGCATAGGTGACAGGAGCGCCTACGGCATCGCTGGCACGGCCGCGTAACGACCTGAGGCAATACGACGATCTGCAGGACGAGTGGTGGCGCGCCGACGGCACCTTCGCTGCGTTGCACTGGCTGGCCCGATCGCGGGCGGAGTTGATCCCGCAGGCCAATGGGGAAGGTCTCGTCCTCCTCGACCTTGGCTGCGGCGGGGGCCTTCTGGGTCCGCATGTGGACGGTTACCGGCACTTCGGCCTAGATGCGGTCGCTTCCGCTCTCGGTGTCGCGGTGCAGCACGGGCTGATCGGAGTCCAAGGCGACGTCCACCACCTGCCGTTCCATTCTGCCTGTGCGGACGTGGTCGTAGCGGGCGAGATCTTCGAGCACATCCCCGATGTCGAGAAAATGATCGACGAGGTAGCACGCGTTCTGCGCCCCGGCGGCGTTGTCATATTCGACACGCTGAACGACACACGCTGGTCGCGCTTCTCGATGGTGACCGTGGGCGAACGCGCGCCCGGGGACCCCCGCCTGGGATCCACGACCCCGACCTATTCATTGATCCTTCGCGCTTGTACGCCCGCTTCGCCCGGCACGGGATCAGCCTCAGCACCTGGGGCCTCCGTCCCGCGGCGATCGACTACCTGCGATTCCTCGTCTCTCCCCAACGGCCCGTACGTTTCGTCCGCACCAAGTCCGTGGCCGGGCTGTACCAGGGGGTTGGTCGGAAGGACCCGTCATGGACGCTGTAGCCAAGGCACAGAGGATCGCGCCGCTCGTGCGTAAGCGGGCGGAGCAGTACGACGCATCGGCAGAGTTTCCGAGCCAGGATCTCGAAGACATCAGGACCGAAGGGCTGCTCTCACTGCTCGTGCCCCAGGAGCTCGGTGGCATGGGCGCAACCTTCGAGGACTACGTGCAGGTTGCGATGGCTCTCGCCTCCGCAAGTGGTTCGACAGCCCTGATCTTCAACATGCACGCGTGCGTCACGGGCGCGCTGGCGACCTTGCCGCGCCAGCTCCTCGAGAACCTCGGTGTGGACGACTCATTCTTCGAGGTGCGAGATGACATCCTGCGACGAGCTGTCGACGGCGCCGCCTACGGAGTCGCGATCACCGAGAAAGAGGCGGGATCAAGACTCTCCGCCCTGCGTACCGAGTACGGACGCGAAGGTAACGGTTACTGGATCCGAGGCCACAAATCCGTGTGCTCCGGAGCTGGTCATCTGGACGGCTACCTAGTAGCGGCACGCAGCTCCGAGACCAGTGGCGGGGACGCGGCCGTGTCCTACTTCCTGGTCCCGCGGGGGCCGGGGATCCAAGTGCACGAGACGTGGGACCCGCTCGGGATGCGCGACGGCGAGCAATGAGCTCGACCTCGATGTCCGGGTTCCTTCTGACGCTCTGCTGGGCGGGATGGAGGGTCTCGTGTTGCCGCTCGCTCATCTCATGCCGCAGTGGCTCGTCGCGTCCTACGCCGCCGTGTACGTCGGGCTGGCGCGCGGCGGTAGACGAAGCGGTCGCCTACGTAAACGAGCGAGTGGTCGTCGGTCGGCGCGGCGGTCTGGCAGACCTACCGTTAGTGCGGGCCCGTTTGGGGCGGGCGGACACAGACGTCGAGGCGGCGCGCTTGGTCCTCGAGGAGGCAGCGCGCAGGATCGATGCAGCACCGGGGGAACCAGACACGAACAGGTGGATATACAGAGCCAAACTTGCGGCGGGTGACGTCGCCATGACAGTCGCAGCGACGGTCACAGAAGCATGTGGATTGGGTGCGCTACGGCGTGGCTCGCGTTGGAGCGCATCTTCCGCGACGCAAGGTCCGGAGCGATAATGCCGCCGTCGTCCGATGTCTGCGCCGACTACTTGGGCACCGCCACATTGGGGCTCGACCCCGTCACACAAGGAGGTAAGCCATGGTAGCGGCTGCGATCACCGGGTTCGGCAGCGCCTTTCCGAATCACTTGATCGATCAGCAGGAGGCGTGGGAGAAGTTCTTTGCGAACCACTACGCCGACGTGCCGGTCGCGGAGAAGGTGTGGAATGCGGCGGGAGTTGCGACCCGCCATGGCGTCATCGACCCGACGCACGAGGACATCAGCCTCTGGTCGACGGAAGAGAGGATGCAGCGTTTCATGCAAGAGGCGTTGCCGTTAGGTGCCTCCGCCATTCAGGATTCTCTGAGGCAAGCCGGCGTGGCACCCGCGGACGTGGATCTGCTTACCGCCGTCTCCTGCACCGGATACGCGACCCCAGGGATCGACATCCTCCTCGCGCGCGACCTCGGGATGCCCTCTTCAACCGAACGGGTACACGTAGGCCATATGGGTTGCTACGCGGCGATCCCCGCCTTGGGGCTTGTCCAGGATGCTGCGGTGGCGCGAGGCAAGGTGGGAGTTCTGTTGTGCCTCGAGCTAACCAGCCTGCACGTGCAGCCGGCGACGGATGAGATCGGGCAGGTGGTCGCCCACGCGCTATTCGCCGACGCCGCCGCTGCGATCACCGTCGAGCCAGGCGCGAGAGGTCTCGAAGTGGTCGACGTGATCGCACGTACAGATGCCAATGAGGCAGACAAGATGACATGGGATGTCACCGATCATGGGTTCCGGATGGAACTTTCGCCACAGGTTCCCGACGTTTTGGGACGCCACGTGCACGACGTGGTGTCAGACCTCTTGTCGCGGCACCAGCTGCGGACGCAGGACGTCCGAGCTTGGGCCGTCCACCCCGGGGGGGCCGAAGATAGTCGACGTGGTAGGCCAGCAGCTCGCGCTAACGGATGATCAGTTGTCGTTGTCTCGTCAGGTGCTCAGCGAATGTGGTAATTGTTCGTCTGCGACGGTGCTCTTGATCCTGCAACGGATCTTCGATCAGGACGATCTCGATGAAGGAGACTACGTGGTAGCTATGGCGTTCGGTCCAGGTCTTACCCTCTATGGGGCGCTGCTGCGCCAGACCGGCTCGCGCGGATGAAGTCGACGGGCAGTACTTCGTTCGGCGCGACCGTCAGTCGAGGCGTAGTGGCCGGTATTGCAGGGACGGCCGTGATGACCGCGTTCCAGAAGCTGGTCGAGATGCCGATCACCGGCCGCGGCGAGAGCTTCGCCCCTGCGGATTTCGCGCGAGTCCTACCGATCGAGGCGAAGGATGAGCACCAGCGGCGGCAGCTGAACTGGGTCACGCACTTCGCGCTCGGAGCGATGTGGGGAAGTGCTTTCGCCATCGCAGATCGTGCCGGGCTTCATGGTCAAAAGGCGATCGCCACAGTGTTCGGCGTCGTCTACACCGGTGACGTCCTGCTGAACACGGCGCTGGGACTGTACGAGCCGACGAAGTGGTCAGCGGGTGAGCTTGCCATCGACGTGGTCGACAAGCTCGTCCAGGCGGAGGCCACCGGAGTGATCTTCGACCGCATGCAGGAGCTCTAGCCGGCTTCGTCCCCGCGGTGCAGCTCCAAGAGAATCTCGTCCACGAGGTCATGGACGCTGCGTCACTATAGGAACGGCCGCCGCGACATCGGGGCTAAGACCTTGATGAAACTCCTCGCACGTAGCGGGTTGGCATCCCACGACCAGGACCTGCTCGGGTAGTACGTCTGCGGCTCGTGCGATGCGCAGGATCCGGGATGGCTCCGCGAGATGAAGGTCGGCATACTGGCCCTGCCATTCCTCCATCGTCGGTTCGGTGATCTTCGGAATCTGAGGGATCAGGACGAAGACGGTCCCGGCGGGGGCGCTGCGCTCGATGGCGTCGACGACGATCAACCCGCGGTAGCCCTCCATCAGCTGCTGGAGGATCCCGAGGCCCCCGATGCCGGTTTCGATGAGGTCGACTCGGTCGGGCAGGGACCCTTGCAGCTGGGCCGCGACCTCGACACCGAATCCGTCGTCGCCGCGCAGCGGGTTTCCGACACACGCGACCAGGACGCGCGACAGCGGATCAGGCTCCGTGGGAACAACCACAGCTGCCGCCCCCTGCCCCGCAGCCACCCGGAGACGGTTCTACTCCGCTGCGGAAGCTCAGGGTGGGCGCCGGTATGACCACCGGTTGCGGTTTGGAACTCTGCATCCGCTCGTCATCGGACGACGACGACACGTTCATCCGAACGAACTCCGGCAACTCCCCGCGCAGCGCTTCCTCCACCAGGTCCCGCAGTCCGCGGTCGAGCCGGAGCAAGTCTCGCACGCACCCAGCAGGCGGATGGTGATCACACCCCCTCGGCCGTGACCACCTCGAGTCGGCCGCCGTGACTCTCCACGTAGGGGCGGATCCCGCGACCGCCGCCTCGGCACGTTCTCTCTCGTCCTCGATCTTGTGCGACCCGTATAGGTCGAACAGCAGCGCCATGTGCGAGTCGGCTAGCGCCTCGTCCAGAAGCGAACGTTGCTCGAGGAAAGCCGCGACCCGTTGCAGGCCGCCGCGATGAAGGACATCGACCGCACGCAACACCGCGATCACCGCATCCTGCACGTTTTCGTCCGGGTGATTCACGAACATCTGGATGAGATCGTCGAGTTGACCCAACGCTGCAGCGACCTCGGGAGGCAGCTCTGCCGGCGCCGCGGTCATGGCGACTCACCACTGCCGTGGGACCACCAGCCCCAGCCAACGGCGTCGAGTGGCTGGAGTCCTCGCGCCATCCCGGCTACTACTGCCGCTGTGAGCGAATACATCTGAGTCCCGACGAAGAGCTGTACCGGCCCAGACGGTCCGAGAGCGCCTCCGAATGGCCCGGGCTCGATAACGCCGGGGGCAGAAGTCCCGTTCAAGACATCGACGAGGGGCAGCAGGGTCCCGCCCAAGACGAACAGAACGAGGCCCCATAGAACACCCTTGGTCGCGGCGCCGCGGAAGGTGAACCGGTCGCCGGGAGTGATCGGCCACAGCAGGGCCAGTGGGAGCGGCAGGATGAATACGCCGATGACTAGGAACATGGCATAGCCGACTCCAAAGATCGTGTCGCGATCGCTCGATCCGATAGCGCCGAGCAGCGCGGCAGGTCCAGGACCGTCAGCCCTGCCGCTGCGGCCAACTGCAACGACGCCGTCAGTAGCACCGTTCCGGTGAACCCACCGAGGAGCATGAGCGGAAACAGCGCCGGATGCGGTTTGTACAGCAGCGGAGAGTCCACGGCTACCTCCTCACCGAGGCGGGTGGTGCGCCCGCTGTGGCCGACACCTCTTGACGCACCAGGTCGACGACCTGCGGGATCAATGCTTGCACCTCCGCGGTGAGTCCGTCGCCAACCGTGCCCGGATGCGGCTCGAGCTCGATCGCGATGACATCGTCTGGAAGCGCCTGGAAGTGACGGCCGATCACTACGAGGTGGTCGAGATCGATCACGCCCGCTCCCGCCTCGTACATCCGCGCTTGGATCTCTTGGCTGTCCGGCAGGGTCGTTTCGCACCGGAACCGATATACCTGCCCGGGCTCGCGACCCCGCTCGGTGACGCCGACCAGGATGACCCGCTCGTAGGGTGGATCCGTATCGGCCAGGTCGAGCGCCACGTGCAGCGCGCCGTAGCCGAGATCCTCGACGTCAACGCCCGCTGGCCACTCCAGCAGCGCGAGCGCATCGCTCGCCACCAACCCGAACGAGCCGTCGCCGAACCACCGATAGCCGACCCCGCCGATGAGGACGCGCGCGGTCATGAGATCCCCCGGTCGCGCCGGTGGCTCATGTAGCCCCGCACGCGCAGGTGGTGGCGTCGCGGATGATCATGTTGTCGCCGTTCGCGATGTGCACGGTGCACGGCATGCACGGGTCGAACGACCGGATCGCGCGGAAGATGTCGATCCCGGTGAACTCCTTGTCCGAATCGAACTCTTCGAGGATCGGCGTGTTCACAGCCGCTTCCTCATACGGGCCAGGCTGTCCGAACGGGTCGACGGGCGAGGCGTTGAAGGTAGACGGGGTCACGACCTGATAGTTGGTGAGGACTCCTTGTCCATGGTGAGGTGGTGGGTGAGGAAACCGCGCCCGCGCCCCAGAAACCCACCCCGACGCGCTCGTCACGGCACCCTGAACTCGGTCATCGTCGCAACCTTGTTCTCGCCGTCGCCCATGAGGTCAAAAGCGATCTGCACGTTCTCATACGCGACCATGAGCGAGTAGACGATGTGATAGGCCCGAGCGAGGTTGCGTTCGAAGGCATTCCATGTCTCCGGGATCTTCCATTCCAGCTCCATCGCCGGCAGAGCCGGGGTCTGTGGTGTGTCGATCTTGACGCTGGTGCCCGTGGCCTGCAGGAAGCGCGTATGCGGCATCTTCGCAGCGGCCGCGGTGGCCCACAACCGGGCGTAGGCGCCTGCCTCCATGACCCGGCGATCCCACCGCGGTGAGGTGCTCCAGGTGTACCGGTCCTTCCAACTGCGCTTGTCCGGGCGCGGCTTGGTCTCCTTGTTCCACGGGTGGTTCGGAGAGAGCGGGTTGCCCGCGGGATCCCTCGGGTACGGCGTCCCTTCGTTCTCCCACCCCTCGTAATAGGCGTGCTCGACGAACTCCTCCATCCCCATGTTGATGTGGTGCAGGTTCGTCGTCACGAGCTCGCCGTCCATGATCACGCCGGGAGTCGCCCAGCGCTGATCACCCCACTCCGCGGCCCCCGCGTAGGTGCCGTCGTAGGCGAACGGGTCATCCCACATGCCGGTGTCGATCATGTTCTTCGGTCGCGTTCCCACTTGCTTGTAAAGCGGGTCCGCGTCGTAGAAGAACTGGGTGATGTCATCCCAGATGAACACGCCTCTTTTTGCGTAATCGAGCGTCCGGATGATGCGTATCTCGGTCTCGTTGAGCACCTGCATCGACACCGTGGTCGACAGGCCCCCGGGTACCACCGTCTGTGGGTGTGGATACTTCCCGTAGAGGATCGAGTACGCCTCCTTCGGCGCTCGCGTCATGTGAAGGCCTTCCAGGTAGAGCTTGCCCGTCAACGGGTTGAACGCGGTCATCAGCTCCGCCATGGTCGCGAAGCCGTGGATGTTGCCGTGGCGCGTCTCGGTCTTCTTCGCCCGTTCCCATAGAGACGGGTTCGTACGCTCGATGACGACCTGTGAATAGTCGGGCCCGGCCAGCAGATAGAGGTGGACGGGGTTGTCGATCTGAAAGTCGAGACCGAGCTGGATGTTGCGCAGGGCGAGCCCCATCGGCGGGACCCCGATCCCGAACGCCATCTCCATCGCCAGTGACGAGGCGACCGAGTGAACTCCCCCGCACACTCCGCACACTCGACTGGAGATGAACATCGCATCTCGGGGTCGTTTCCCTTCAGGATCACCTCGTAGCCGCGGAACAGCGTGCCGATGGAGTGTGCCTCCAGCACCTTGCGCTGCTGCAGGTCGACGACCGTGTGGAAGGCCATGGCACCAGCAACCCTGGTCACCGGGTCGAGGTTGATGTCCTTGATGTGACCGTTGCTCGCCAGGAGCTGCTCGATCTGCGACCGATCGACATCCCGTGTCTGATAGGCGTAGGGGTTGCCGACGCCTTCCTTGAGTCGCGCGTTTCCTTGCGCGTCGAACTCAACGGGCAGGTTCTGAAAGCACATCGGTTACTACTCCTGATCTCCCTGAAGGGGCGTCTCGAATCCGTCGGCTTGAGGCGACAGCCCCGGCCGTTGATGGGTGCCGCGCTTGCGAGCCTCGTCTGCTCTGCGATCCGGCAGCAGCTGCGTACTCCTTGCCGTAGGCCGCCTCCGGCGGCACTACGTAGCCGCTCGAATACTTCTCCTCGTCTTTCTCGTGGCGCCCCGGAAGCTCCGAGCGGAAGTATTGGATCCGGGTGTAGAAGTACTCGAAGGTGCGATGGGCGATGGTCACGTTGTCGTATTCAGGGGCCCAGCCGCTAGGGGTCGTGCTCCTCCAACGCGGCTCCCGGTTGCGCTCGAGCTGGGTGGTCCGACGGAGCGGCTTAGTCAGGGCACCGTGGACGCGCGACAGAGTCGTCGCCGGCGTCGTCTGGGGCGGCCGCTTGTAGAACGGCGTGAACTTGTCGGGGAATCCAGGCGACATGCAGCCGATGCACGCACCGCCCGCCACCATGCAACCGCCTTTGCCGTTGATGAACCCGCGTTCGGTGATGTGGCAGTTGACGACGGGCCCCCAGCACCCGATCTCGGCTAGACACTCCTTCCCGCCGAACTCGCGGGCGAAGTTACCCTCCTCGTACCAAGCCCCGCGCGGGCAGTGCAGGTGGACGGTGTCGCCGAACTGCCACGCGGGACGACCGAGCTCGTCGAACTCAGGCACCGGGCCTTGCCCGTTCATGTACTTGAGCAACATCGTCACCGCTTCGGTGAAGTCGTCCCCGATCGCGGGGCAACCGGGGACGTTAACCACCGGCAGCCCCAATGAGCTCCTGTAGTCCTTGCCCAGGAAGTCCATCACGCTCATGGCGCCCGTGGGATTCCCGAGCGATGCGGGGATCCCGCCCCAGGTCGCGCAGGTCCCGATCGCGATCGTTACGGCTGCTCCGGGCGCGAGGCGACGCACCCACTCCGGCGTCGAGCGACGCTGCCGCTGGTCGGCAGGTGCCCACGTCGGCAGCGATCCCTTCGCCGCCCACGGCTCGGCGCCCACGGTTAGGTGCTCGTCGCTGATCGAGCCTTCGTAGACGAGGATGTACGGCGCGTCGAGCGCCCCGGCGTCCGCCTGCTCGAGCAAGAGCGTGAAGTGGTCGCCCGACTCCATCTGGAACTGGTAATGATGCAGGACCATGACCGGAACGCCCGGCAGCGCCCCCGTCAGCAGCTCCTCGATCGACGGCTCCGTGGCGCCGATCGTAGAAACCGTGCACCCGTCGCAGCTCATCCCCGGCAGCCAGAACACGTAGACCTTCTTCAGTGGCCCGAGCGTGTCCCTGCGGCCCCCGCTCTCGAGGAGACGCTGCTGAAGCTCGGAGTTGTGCGCACCGGCAACGTTCCCGACTTGGTCTGGGAGCAGCCTGCTGACCTCCCCCTCGAGGGGCACGTCCACCCGCGCCTTCATCGGCACCGAGATCATGTTCTCCATCGAACTCTCCTAACCCCGCTCTCTCTCTTGCTGACGTCCCGATGCGGCATTCAGTGCGTCGATCGCCTCCCGCATCGACCCCACCAGCACAGCGCCTCTTGTAGGTAGATCACGGGTCTGGTGCTCGACCGCGCGTAGTCCGACGGTCGTCTTCTCGAACCAGTGCCGGATGCTCTGCAGTGACTTCAGCACGAGGAACAACCCGACGAGAAGGACGCCTAGCAGAGCCCACGCCGCGAGCACCGACAGGATCGTGAGAAGCGTTGTCACGAGAACCGTCCACCGATCCCGGGCGACGACGAGCTGACTCTCGGACGCGCGGCAGCGGCACCGCGCGGCAGCCCTTGAACCGCCTGCGGCAGCTGGCCGGCGAGAAGCTCGAGCTCGGCAAACGCCTCGTCGTGAGCCAGGTTGTCCACTATGCCTCTTGCAGCGTCCCGCGACATCTGAGCGAGCCGACGCGCCTGCTTCAGTACGCGCAGTACGAGGAAGACGAACTTCAAGAGCACAACCAGCAGGAGCCACGACACCACGAGGCCGATCCACCCGAGAGCCTCCACCGTCCTCGCTACCTCTGGACCGGAGCGAGCTCGCCCGCGGCGGCAAGGGTCGCGTGGTGAATGCCCTCAATGCGGCCGGCGAAGCGTTCGGCTCCCTCACTGGCAAGCTCGAGGGTCGATGTCGTCTGCCTCAGGAACCGCCGGATCTGCATCACGAAGATCAGGATGGCAACAAGAGCTGCGACCACGATCACCCCGAGTATGGCTGCGGTCGCCATGATCAACGTGATCATCTCTACGAGCTCTTGTCGTCGTGGTGCTCGGAGCGGTCCAGCCAGTCCTGTACCTTTTCTGTGGCTGCGCTCAGCGAGCCGACGACGCCGGCTCCGATCCCGGCACGCTCGACACCGCGAGCTGCATCTCGGATCGCGACAAGGTCTCGGTTCGTCTGCTCCAGCGTCCACAAGGCGACGGTGTTCTGAGCGATCTGCTTCCCGGCGGTATAGGTGCGTGCTGCGTGCCGGTCGATGCTTTGAAGGGTCGCGATGACCAGTCCGAACAGGACCGCGATCACGACGACAACGACCGAGGCCAGCGCCAGCGCCGCCGCCCAGAGGTCGTTGTTGCTCAAGTCCATCGCATCTCCCGTCGGCGCGGATGAGGCCGGCTCTTCTTTCTCGTCGGCCAATCAAGATCGATCGGCCGGGTCACTATCCCTGATTCGGCAAAGGCCAATTGACCGAGATTGGCTTTCGACCAGCTGGTCGCCACAGCAGCAACTGGCCTAAAGACTCCCGAGAAAGTCGACTCGCGAAGGGATCTCCTTCTGAGCTTTCAGCCCACGTCTGCGTTAGTGGCGCCTGATGGCTGGGAACGCAATGTGAGGCTTCGCCCAGCGGACCTACCGAAGGTGAAGCGCTTGACCCGCCACATTGGACACCGACCCAATCGGAGGAGGACCCTGTGGAGCTAAGGATTCGCGACCAGCTGGAGACAGCCAGCAACTGGCCGGATCGGCCGACGAAGGCCGGGCGCGCGACTCTGAGCTGGCTATACGGACGAGCCAGTGAGGCTCTGCGTCATCGTTTCGCAGGCGGAGGTGGATGCCATCATCGAAGATTGGCCTCCGCGCCGAAGAAGATCGTTCTGAAACGATCAAGAAGTACGGGCTGCCGAACGAAGCAACGCCCACTCTCCTCATATGGCACAACAGTGGGCCCTGGAAGCGAACGATCATCACCAGCGACGAAACCGCCCATGACTTTCCGACTCCGCATACGGACTACATCTCGCAGACGCTCAACTACGACATCCCCCTCGAGAAGGTCCCCGACGTTCTCGCCTTCGACGGCATCATCATCTACCGCACCGCGGGACAGGTCACTGCTTCCTGCGACAACGAAGCAGCGAACCTCCTGACGGTCAACCTGCTGCATGACATCGTCACGGGCAAGAAGACCGTCGATGAAGCTAGGCACGAATTCGGCGAGCAGACCGCTGGATGGATGCTCGTAGCTCCGTATACGGAAGGTGTGCTCTTCTGCAGCCGCCACGACCTGGACGAGCCGGTGATGAAGGAGCCGACGCTGCACCAAGGGGTCGAGAAGGTCAAGGACGTACTGGGCCTTGGCAACGGCGGCTGAGCTGGGCTCCGGGGTGGCATACGACCAGGACCTCGCCGACCGTATACGTGAGCTGCTCGGCGGCGAACCCGGTCTGACGGAGATGAAGATGTTCGGGGGCCTCGGCTTTCTCATCGGGGGCAACATGGCCGTCGCGGCAAGCAGCCAGGGCGGCGTGTTGGTTCGCGTCGACCCAGCGGAGTCAGAGGCCCTGGTCGCCACGACGAATGCTCGCCTCATGGAGATGCGCGGCCGCCAGATGCAGGGATGGCTACAAGTGGACCCGGATGAGGTACGTACCAAGCGGCAGCTCGCGAAGTGGGTGAAGCTCGGGGCCACCCGCGCTCGCTCGCTACCCGACAAGGGATAGACGCCCCGGCTGGTCCTGCATCGGCACCTAAACCTTGTCGTCACGATCACACAACTCGGCCTACGCCAACGCGAGGGAGCCTGGTGGTGACCCTCGCCGCGTGTAGGAGAGCTTTGATCCGTGTCTAGTCTCGAAAGTGATCAACGCGTCTGGGGCTTGCGAGAGCCGTAGTCGCCGAAGGGATCGTCGCGCTCGCGCACCGCTTCGCGATAACCGATCTCTTCCGCCCGTCTGACGAAGTCGAGCCCCTCTTGCGTATGGCGGGCGATGCCGTCGAACAGAGTGCCCAACGTCTTCGTCGAAGCCAGGCCCATATTGTCGGCGACCTGATTGCACAACATCTTCATCATCACCAGCTGCGACAGCGGTAGACGCGCGATGCGATGCGCAAGGGCTCGCACGTGCTCCTGCAACTCGTGGTCGGGAACGGTCTCCAGGATCAACCCGATGCGTGCGGCCTCGGGCGCCCTAATCTCGTCGCCGGTAAAGAGGTAGCGCTTCGCGCGCTCGAGCCCCATCCGGTAGACCCACATGGGCGTAGTCGGCACGCCCCAGACGCGCGCCGGCGGGTAACCGAATACTGCGCTCTCCCCTGCCACGATGATGTCCGAGCACAGAACCATGTCGGTCCCGCCCGCGATGCACCATCCCTGCACGCCGACCAGTGTGGGCTTGGACGCATGCCACAGTTTCATGTAGACGTCGACGAAGCTGGACATCAGCTTGTAGTCGGTGACGGAGTCCCACACGCGCTCAGCGCTCTCCTGCTCCCGCTGGTACTCGGTCGACCAGTCGAGCCCGTAACCGGCGCAGAAGGCAGGGCCCTCGGCGGTAAGGAGGATCACACGAACCTGGCTCGTCGCCTCGGCTTGGTCGATCGCAGCGCTCAAGTCATCGCGCAGCTGCACCGTGATCGTGTTGTATTCGTGGGCGCGCGTCAGCACGATGGAGAAGACTCCATCGTTCAACTCGGTACGCAGCGTGGAACGATCGGTCACGGTCCGGAGACCCGCCTCAAGTTCATCATGGGAGACCGATGTCTGGGTCGGTGGCTAGCGGCGGCGCATCAGATAGACGGTCCGCGCGGAGTCTGTGAGGCGATCCCGCCGCTCGATGTGGAACCAGCGCTCGAAGGCCTGCTCGAAGCCGGCCTCGTGATAGGTCCCGAAGATGTCCTCCCTGGAACCCAGGAGAACCTGAACCTTTGGATCCTCTTTCGGCACGAACTCGATCACGAGAGCGTCCCCGAGACCACTCAGGTCCTCGGCTAGACGGTCGAGAGGCACGTTGTTGCCGATCGCGAGGTGGTGCACGAGGGCCAGAGCGAGCAGCACGTCGGCCGGCCCCCGTTCTCCGAGAGCCGCTCTTTCGCGGTTGGCCCAGCCCAGGCCCGGGCTCGGATTCGTGAGATCCATCACCAGCGGAAGAACGGCAGTGGAACCGGACGAAGCGATCTGGCGGTGGTTGGCTTCCACCGCAGCAGGATCGGCTTCGAAGGAAACGACGACGTCGGCGACCTCGGCGGCGATGCGTGAGAACCGGCCTGTGTTCGATCCCAGATCCCATACGACCTTCGGCTGCAGCTCATCGAGGTATCCCCGAACGACCCGCTCTTTCGCCGTGATCCCCTCGTCGCTGTAGCTGTCGCCCTCGTAGTAGTCGAGCCAGTGGGAGCCGGGTTCCCATTCCAAACCGCTCACGGCTCCTCGCAAGCTGTCGATCAACCCCTGCAGCGCCCGCAGCGAGAACCGGCCCTTCACGTCTTCTCGCTTGGTCTGCGCGGCGGCATGCCGCTGCTGGCTCTTCGCATGCGCGTTGATGTGGATCTGCATGCTCGGACGGAGTCGAACCCGCGTGGGCAACAACTGTGCGGTTAGGTCCAGGGGGATCCCGTCGAGGTGCACGCGCAGCAGCTGGGCGAGTCGAACGTCGACGTTGCTCATGAGAGCGAGAGGGGCCAGGAAGTGCTGGCAGAACTGGCGGTACGCGATCCAGGGGGCACCTTCCTCGAGGCGTTCGAAGGAAAGAGTGTCGATCAAAACGGGTCGCCCGCCGACCCACTGGATGTTGTAGGCGGACGCGTCCCGCAGAGACATCCCGTGCTCGACCGCTCGGGCTTGGATATCGAGCGTCGCGAGGGCCGCCTCCTTCAGCTGCGAGAAGCACCACTCATAGGGATAAGAGACGAACGGGACCCTCTCGGGGGCAAGGACCCTGAAGCCGTCGGTGTGCTGGAGGCCGGGGTCGTCGACCTCTTGATGCGAGACCATGAGGTGATCCCGAACGAGACCGTCGTAGAGGCCCGAACTCATCAGTTGCTCGTAATGCGCCCGGTAGATGTGATTGACCTGTCGCAGGAGCACGCCGTCGCGCTCGAAGATGAACCCACTCGGGTCGCGAAAGGACGATGCCGCCCGCTGGACGGTCATGAAGAGCTACGGCTTGCGCGAGAAGAACTTCGCGATGCGGCGCCAGTAGAGCTTCAAGGTGATGCTGATCGCCATCCCGGCCCCCACAACGGCCTGGAAGATGATGCTGCCGGAGCCGGGATCGATGTAGGCGTTCGCCGGCCCGATCGCGAGCAGCGAAAGCAACAACGACATGTGAAGGACGAAACCTGTCCTGATCAAGAAACGCTTCATCTCTAATCCCCCTGCTCGCGACCGCCCGATTGCTCGTGCCGGTTTCCGCCGGAACATAGATCTCGCAGCAGATGCTACCGCGCGGCGACACTTTCCAGACGCAGGGGGTTCAGGTTCTGTTCACAGCCGCGGGACGACTTCCTCTCACCCTGCCGGGTGCAGGACCGTGCCTCCTGCGGTCTCTTCTACGACGTAAACCTCCAGCTCGTTGCTGCCTTCACGGAAGAGCCGCGGCGGCAGCATGGCGTAGAAGGAGCCCCCGTCGTACGTGCGGGTGAAAGCCGCCAACCTGCCGTTCAGCGCGATGCCGATCGTCGTCGGGCCAGCATCTTCACCATCCAGCCGGCCCTTCAGCAACGCGGGGAAAGGATCTTGATCGAGCCGGATGCTCTGGTACGCCTCGGAGCGCTCGAGGCTGGCCTCCTGCTCCGAGGGCGCTCCCACAGACACCGCCGCCACCGGCCGGCCGACCAGCGCGCCGGTTCCCGAGGGCCCGATGCGGAACGGATCGAGAGCCTCACCGCGGCGAACCCCGAACAGACGGAGCTTCTCGCGCAGCACCTCGTACTTCTGCCGGCCCGACGCCGGGAACCGAAGCTCGCCCTCGCGCATCACGAGACGCCCTTCGGTCGCAGGGGGGCCGGGGGCGAAGACCGAGCGGCCGTCGAGACCGTCCCACAGGGGAGTAACCCCGAGGACGTCGGCGATGGTCGGGAGGATGTCGATCGTCTGAACGGGATGATCGTCCACGCGTCCCTTCTCCTGGAACGGCTCCTTCACGAAGAGCGGCACGGCGGCAACCCCTCCGACCGCCTGGGGTGTCCTCGGGACCGACGGTCCTCGCCGAGGATGAAGGAGGTGCCGTGATCGGCCGTCACCACGATCAGCGCTCGGTCATACAGCCCTGCCTCGCGTAGCCGGCGCACCAAACGGCCGACCAGGTTGTCGACCAAGGCCGTCTGAAGGAGGTGCCGCTGGTATCCCTGGGTCATGAGCCACTCGTCGTCACCCCACCTGTCCGTCCTCCCCGGGACCTCGATCGCTCCGGGCAGCGGAGCCGTCTGCGGGTACTCCTGACCAGTACGGAGATAGCGCCACGGCGCATGGGGCAGAAGGGCGTGGTCGAAATAGAAGACCGGCTCCCTAGAGGGCTCGATCCTGTCGATGAAGCGCTGGAACTCGCCGGGGACGCTGCCGCGACCGAGGACGAGCTTCAGATCGGGGACCACTTCTTGACCCGCGAAGTTGCTCCAGGATTCGTCGATCGGGGGAAGACCTCTCGTCAGGTCCGGCGGGAGGACCTTGTGCAACGCGATGATGCCGACATCCGAGGTCATGCTCGACCAGCGCGCTAGCGCCCAGGAGCGTCTCTTGCGTGGCACAGATGCTCGTGGGGCAGAGGCGGCTGATCAGCTCCTGGGCTTCGACCCGCATCTCTCCTCCCAAAAGGGTGAAGATGTTGCGCGGGTGGTCGCTCGCGAAGGGACGCTCTCCCGCCACCGGATAGCGGCCGTCGAGGATGGCCGGGACGCCTTCTCTCGGTCGAGGCGCTTACGGTCGTTGTGTTGCGGAACCAGGTGGATCCCCTTGCGAGTCGGGCGATATTGGGGAACAGCCGTTCGTCGATGTGGCGGTTGCGATCCATCAGCGGCGCGATCGGCAACTCATCGAAGGTGACGAGCACGACAGGGGCGGGATCCTCCAGCGCCACATCGGCCGCCGCGACCTCCTCAGCGAACACCAGGCCGGAAGCGGGGGAGGCGAAGAGGAACAGCCCGCGACCGCCAGAGGAAGCGGCGTGGCTATCCGGACGACGCTCCGGAAGGCCTCACTGCGGAGGAAGAGGGCGGTGGCGCCGGCGGCAAGAAGGGCGGCTGCCGCCACCAGGGCGCGCTGGGGGCGCGCGACCAGACGCGGATCAGGAGCTGTAACACGAACATCCCCATCAGCACCCAGAACGATGTGGTGTGAAGGCGCGAGCGGCCGGCGCACTCACGCGGTGGATCAGTATCACGACGCGCGCGAAGAACAAGGGAGGCCCAGCGTCAGCACCAGGACGAGCGAGATGATGTCCACCCGGCGCGGCCCGCACGAGGAAGAACTCCACGTTGCGCCCCAAGAGATCGGAGAGGCTGAGCGAGCGCAAGATTGAACAGAACGAGGAGCGAGCCGATGATGGTGAGGTACTCCGGCCCCGTCGCTCCGGCTCTTCCTCACCAGGGGGACCGTCCACTCGGCGCGCCGTTCGGTCGTCATCGGAGGGCATTCTGCACCGGAGCAGCCGTTATCGAGGTCGAGGCAGTGCCCGGGAGAGCCTCGGCGGCCGGCTGTCCACATAGGCGCCGGTAAGGGCTAACGTCGTTGGAGCCAACCCACCCGCCGGAGGTATCTCCTGTTTCGAAAGGCGCTCATCCCGCTCTGCGCGCTCTCGGCTGCGCTGGTGGCCTGCACGACGACGGCACTTCCCGAGCCCGCTCGGAGATCAGCACGCCGCGCCTCGCAAGGCCCCCACGGCGGCGGCCGCCAACCGCATGCTCACGAACCCGTCTCGGCCGCCCGACTGGAGGGCCCGTCGCGCAGCAACGTGGAGCTCCTGGGCCACCTCCCGCTTAGCGACGAAGCGAACGCTATCGGAGACGTAGGCGCGCTCGGCGGCTACGCGTACCTGGCGGCGTGGCGCCCGGCCTGTCCCGACGCCGGCGTCCACGTGGTGGACGTTCGCAAACCGCGGGTCCCGAAGAAGGCCGGGTTCATAGATGTTGGGGACAACAGCTACGTGGGCGAGGGCATCAGCCTCCTGCACCTGGACACCCCGCACTTCCGGGGGGACGTTCTCACCGTCTCCCTCGAGCCGTGCGAGTCAACGGAGTCCTTCAACGGCGGCATGTCGGCCTTCGATGTGACCGATCCGAACAACCCGGTCCCCCTGTTCGAAGGCTTCGGTGACTTCGATCAACACCCGGAGCTCGGAGCGAATGCGAGCCACAGCCTCTTCTCGTGGGACGCGGGCCAGCGGGCCTTTTCGATCATCGTCGACAACGAGGAAGCCACCAACGTAGACGTGATCGAGATCACGGACCCTACCGATCCGAAGCTGATCGGCGAGTTCGGCCTGGACGACTGGCCCGAGGCGCAAGATCGGCTCGCCTTCGGCGACACCCTCTATCACCACGACCTCTGGGTGAAACAGATCGAGGGACGGTGGACGGCACTGCTGTCTTATTGGGACGCGGGTTACATCGCGCTCGACGTGACGGACCCGGCGAACCCGCGTTATCTCGGCGACACCGACTGGCCTCTAAGTGACCCGGTGACGGGCCTGCCCGCCCCGGAGGGGAACGCGCACCAAGGCACCTGGGATTCCGACAACGAGCTCATCCTCGGAGCCGACGAGGACTTCGGCGCCTTTAGGACGCAGCTCCGCAGCGGCCTCTGGGAAGCTCCCGCCCAGGAGTTCGACTGGGCCGAACCCATCGACAAGGGCCGCGATGGTGACCGCCTGAGAGGCCGGGTGGTCTTCGGCGGTCTCGGGTGCAGCGGCGACCTGCCGCCGCCGCAGGGAGACCGGCGCCAAGACAAGATCGTGGTCATCCCGCGCGGCGAGTGCTTCTTCTCGACGAAGGTCCGGCTCGCACAGGAGGCCGGCTATGACGCCGTCGTGATCCCAAACTCTCACGAGGGAGCCTCGGGGGGTGAGCAGCCGAACGCAACAGCTTGTGGGGCGGCTGCAGAAAGCTTCGAGGTCACCATCAGCGCCGTATGCACCACTCACGCCGCTCTTCACCGGATGTTCGACGTGGCGGTCTCTTACGGCGAGGGGGCCGAGCCGGAGGTGGGGCGGCGAGGCGCGGTCATCGACCTGGGATCGGTCTTCGACGGCTACGGCTATCTCAACCTCTACGACGCAGGCACCCTGGAGTGGCTGGACGCATACGCGATCCCCCAGGCAGACGATGCCGGAAGAGCCCGGCGAGGCGGGGGCCACCTATCGATACACGAGATAAAGACGGACCCGCGTCCCGGGGTCGATCTCGGTTACATCTCCTACTACGCGGGAGGGTTCCGGGTTGTCTCTTTCGACGAAGCTGGGATCGTGGAGCGAGGACATTTCATCGCGCGCGGGGGTAGCGACTTCTGGGGGGTGTTCCCGATCGAGCGCGGCGACCGGCGCCCCCTCGTATTGCTATCCGACCGCGACAGCGGGCTCTGGGTCTTCCGCTATACCGGTCCGTCGCCGTAAGGGCCCCGCGATCGTCGCCGCACCACCGCAGCGGAGAGTCTGGGCCCCAAGGAGCCAGAAAACTCCAGGGCCGCAGAAGGAGTTTCTGGCGCGTGCGCTAACTACTCACGCTATGGATGCAGCGCGCAAAGCCGACCCCCGTATCTCGCCCGATGATTCCCACGATCTCAGGGATGCTCTCGCCCTCACGAAGGGCTGGCTCGAGGTTCTCTTCTGCAGATGGAATGACCTGCCCGACGAAGAGCGCTTCCAATGCGTGGCGGGCGCGCTGCTCGGCGCGAACCAGATCGGCTTCCAGCTCAACGTGATGGACGGGCACGACATAGATCTGACCGAGCCGCCGGAGGCCAAGATGGCGGACGCTTTCTTGAAGCTTGCGGAAGCAGAGGAGCTCTAGGAGCTTTCCGCGCTCGGAGGGCTATCCGGCCACGGCATAACCGGAGGCCTCGATCGCCCGCACGACCCCGGAGCGATCGATGACGGTGTCGTCGAACTCCACCTCGACCCGCTTGGAATCGACGTCGACTTCGGCCCGGCGAACCCCAGCCACCGGCTGAAGTGCTGTTTCGATGGTCGCCTTGCAGTGACCGCAGGACACCTCCGGCACGCTGAAATGTTCTCTCATGCCGCTCAGGCTACCCTCGCTGGATGCGGCTGGGAATGGTGGGCCTCGGCAAGATGGGGGCGAACATGACGCTTCGTCTGCTACGCGGGGGCCATGAGGTGGCGGTCTACGACGTCGCTCCCGAAGCCGTCGAGAAGAGCGCCTCCGAGGGAGCTATCGCAGCGTCATCGATCGCGGGCCTGGTCGACATCCTGGAGCCTCCCCGAGCGGTGTGGGTGATGCTTCCCGCGGGGCCGATCACCTCTCAGACCATCGTCGAACTCTCGGTCTCGCTCGCCCCCGGTGACATCGTCATCGACGGCGGCAACTCCCGTTACTCGGACTCGGTGCAGCGGGCGGGGATGCTGTTCCAGAAGGGGATCTCCTTCATCGACGTCGGCACCTCCGGCGGTATCTGGGGTCTCGACGAGGGGTTCTGTCTCATGATCGGTGCCGACAAAGAGGAGTTCGAGCGCCTCGAGCCCATCTTCCAGACGCTGGCCCCTGAGAACGGATACGCCCGTGTGGGGGGGCCCGGAGCAGGGCACTTCGTGAAGATGGTCCACAACGGGATCGAGTACGGGCTCATGCAGGCTTACGGCGAGGGTTTCGAGCTGCTGCAGGCAAGCGAGTTCGACTTCGACCTTGCCCAGATCGCGGAGGTGTGGCGACACGGCAGTGTGGTTCGGTCGTGGTTGTTGGACCTTCTTGCTTCGGCCCTCGCCGAGGACCCCAAGCTCGAACGATTGACGGATTACGTCGCCGACTCCGGCGAGGGACGCTGGACCCTGCAGGAAGCCGTCGACCGGGCGGTTCCGATGCCGGCGCTGGCCCTGGCCCTATTCACCCGCTTCGCATCACGGCAAGATCAGTCCTTCAGCGGCAAGATCCTGGCCGCGCTGCGCAAAGAGTTCGGCGGTCACGCGGTGCGGCCGCCCGAGCAGCAATGACAGCTCTACGATGAGCCAAACGACCGTCGCTCCCGACCGGGTCGAAGAGAACGCGACGGAAGATGCGGTCGAGCCCGACAAGCCGTGGTTGGTCATCGTGTGGAATGACCCCATCAATCTGATGACATACGTAACGTGGGTGTTTCAGAAACTATTTGGTTACTCGTTGGCGAAGGCGACGAAACTGATGCTCGAGGTACACCACCAAGGACGCTCGGTGGTATCGAGCGGTCCGCGCGAGAAAGCCGAGCTCGATTGCTTCCGCCTCCACGCCCACGGCCTCTGGGCCACGATCACCAAGGGCGACTAAGCGGCGTGCCCCCGATCGAAAGGACGGACGAAGGATTGCGCCTGCAGCTGGACGGCCAAGAGGCCGGGATCCTTCGCGAGCTGTCGAAGGAGATGCGCCTGCTGCTGACAGCCGATATCCCCGCGCAAGACGACGTCATGCAGCGGCTCTTCCCGAGGGCTCACGAGGACGACGATGAAGAGGAGATCTACAGAGAGCTCGTCGGGAACGAGCTTGCGAACGTCAAGAACGAAGCGCTGCGGATGGTCGAGGGGGAGCTGGGGGCCGAAGGCGACGTCGACGTCACGCTCTCGGATGAGGAAGCCGAGACCTGGCTGCGGTTCCTCAACGACCTGCGCCTCGCCATCGGCACCAGGATCGAGGTCGACGAATCGAAGATGGAGAGACCATTCGACCCCGAAGACCCAGAGGGGCCGGCACTGTCAGTCCTTCACTGGTTGGGCTGGTTGCAGGGGTCGATGTTGGAGATGACGCGCAGGTGAACGAGGGCCAAGGAGGACAAGATGCTCAAGCCGGGAGACCCAGCACCCCACCTCGAGCTGGAGGACGGGACGGGAAAACTATGGACGTCCGAGGAGCTGAAGGGCCAGAAGGTCATCCTCTACTTCTATCCGGCAGACGACACGCCCGGATGCACCACTCAGTCATGTGACTTTCGCGATGCCACGGCTGATCTGAGCCACGCCGGCTACCTCGTTCTGGGGGTGAGTCCACAGGGGGCCGAATCTCACCAGCGGTTCGCGGCGAAGTACGGGTTGAACTTCCCGCTGTTGATCGACGAGGATCTGAGCGCCGCACGGGCCTTCGGCGCCTATAAGGAAGGGGGCGACTACAAGGGCATACCGCTCCGCGTCCAACGATCGACCTTCGTCATAGATGAGAACGGGATCATCGTGCTCGCGCAGTACGGCGTGCAGGCACAAGGACACGTAGAAGGCCTGCGCAAGGAGCTGGGTGTCTAGAGGTTCCCTCTGAGGAACGCGATGTCGTCTCGGATGCCCGGCCACGGCGTTTCGCAGATGATGGGAACGTCGCCGGCCGCACGAACCATCCCCACTATCTCCTCGGGCGGCAGCTGTCCGTCCGAGAAGTTCGTGTGGCGGTCGGCGCCGCTTCCAGCCTTGTCTCGAGAGCTGTTCGCATGGATCAGGTCGATCCGCCCGGTCGCTTCAACAACCCGTTCGATCACGTCCGTGAGGTCTTCTCCTGCTGCGTGGGCATGACAGGTGTCGAAGCAGAAGCCCACGTCGAAGCCGTCCAGGTACTCCCATAGCTGGGCGATCGTGTCCACGTGGCGTGTCATGGCGTTCGTTCCGCCTGCCGTGTTCTCGATCAGCACCGGCACATCGCTCTCGAGGCGTTTGAACACGGTTTGCCAGCGCCCGAACCCCTCCTCCACTCCATCCTCTGCATGCCCACCGTGCACGATCACCGCGGTCGCACCTATGAGGGCGGCGGCTTCAAGGGTCTGATCGAGGATCTTGCGAGACGGGATCCTGACGCGGTTGTTGGGGGACGCGACGTTGATCAGGTAAGGGGCGTGCACGTAGACGGGCAGCTTGGAGGTCCGCAGTGCCTCGGCGTCCGGCCGCGGTGGTGGTTTCCGCCAGGATTGAGGCGGGCCGACGAAGAGTTGTATGCAGTCGGCCCCCACCGACTCGGCCTCGGCCAGCGGTTCTGCGTCGGGCACGTGCGCGCCGATGATCACGCCGCACAAGCTACAGGTTGCTCGCGAACCGTACTTGGAGCAAGATGCCCCGATGAAGCTGTTGCGAGACATCTCCGTAAGACACCTGTTGACCGTTGAGCCCTCCGCCACGCTGAGACGGGCGGCAAAGGTCATGACCGACCGCGGCGTGGGCTGTGCCGTCGTGATCGAGAACGAAAAGGTCGCGGGGATCATCACCGAGCGCGACATCCTGCGGGCGATCGCCAGTGACCAGAAGATCGACGTCACGACCGTGGACGCGATCATGACGCGCGACGTGGTGAGTGGTGCGCCGGGATGGGACATCCTTCGAGCCGCGCAGGCGATGACGGAAGGTGGCTTCCGTCATCTCTTGGTCATGGAGATGGATGATCCCGTGGGGATCGTGTCGTTAAGGGACCTCTTGGACAGCATGGCGGAGATCGTTCAGGGCGAGTCCTCCCCAGCCTGAGAAGCCAAACGATCCAGCAACCTCACCTGCATCCTCTTCAGCCTCCATCGCAGCAACAACGACAAGATGCTGCCGGCGACACCCGCAGGCAGATCGGCAACCATCTGATGAGTGATGATCGAACCCGTCCCGTGGGGGTCGACCCGGTAAGTGACATGCATCCTGACGCCGACGATGACGTCTTCTACGAAGAGATCATCGGAGACGTCCTTGGTGATGCTGCGCCCCGTGACATCGAAACCGAGCAACCGAGCGGCACCGTCGACGACGTCACCCGCATCGAGACGATCCGGGCCCTCGGCCGACACGATCTCCGATTGCCACCGCGGCCACGTCGCCGGTTGCAAGATGTAGCTCACGACCGTGCCTTGAGACGCAGAAGTGGGAACGGAAGCTTCCGTCCGGAAGCTCTTCGTTCGATGAGGCCGCGGCATTCCTCCCACATTAAGGGCAAGCACCCGCCGCTATCCTCCCGATATGCCGCGCCCCAGACTTGCGATAGCCGCCGGAAACAGATTGGGAACAGAGGCCGCGGTGAGCGTGGCGCAGTCCGGAGGCAACGGGGTGGATGCGTGTCTTGCCGCGGCGATCATGGCCTGGGTGGCGGAGCCGTTCTTCACCTCGATCGGAGGCTCGGGGTTCATCACGATCCGCACGCCGGACGACGTGGTCGAGGTGATCGACGGCAACAACATCATGCCCTTCACAGTCCCCGAGACGCCGGGTCAGGGGGTACGCAGGATCTTCGTGGCCGACTACGCAGACGGCATCTATATGGGGATCGGAGGCGGCTCGGTTGGCGTTCCTGGAGTTCTTGCCGCGGTCCGGAAAGCATGGGAACGCCACGGCAAGATCGAATGGGAAGCGCTGTTCACCGAGGCGATCACAGCCGCGCGCGAGGGATTCCCTTTCCCAAGGACTTCGGACTACTACCTGTCTTGCACGTGGGAGACGATCTGGTCGACCTACGCGGAACCGCGCGCTCTGTTGGGTCGCGACGACGGCCACATCCGCGAGGGCGAGATCTTCCGGCAACCCGCCTTGGCCGAAGCCCTCGAGACCATCGCAACGCAGGGACCCGAGGTGTTCTACGAGGGGGATCTCGGCCGAGAGATCATCGATGCGATGGCGATGGAC
>JAUJPD010000011.1:43313-64098 GCA_030447315.1 Actinomycetota bacterium
CCGGATAGCGTCGCAGCCGCTTTCGATGAAGCCGTCACCGAGCTGCGATCCCGTGCGCCACGATCTTCCGACACGACCCACATGTCGGCCGCCGACGCGGATGGCTACGTCTGTTCGCTTACAGAGTCCAACGGATATGGCGCCGGCTTGATCGTGCACGGCATGTTGCTGAACAACACGCTGGGCGAGGAGGAGTTGAACCCGCTCGGTGCGCACCGTCTGCCTCCAGGCTCGCGTTGCCACTCCAACATGACGCCAACCGTCGCTCGCGGTGACGGGATCACACTCGGACTGGGGTCTCCCGGCGCGGACCGGATCGTCGGAGCGATCGCACAGACGTTCATCAAGATCGCGCTCGACGGGGCCTCTATAGAGGAGGCCGTGTCGTCGCCACGAGCGCATCTAGATCCCCGTCCCGAGGGAGAGAAGCTTTGTTACGAGCCCGGGCTACCGGGCGACAACCTCGGATACGTTCCTCGTCCCTACGACGCTCCCCACATGTACTTCGGTGCCGTGCAAGCGGTGGCGGTCACAGACGAGGGGGACCTGCAGGCCGCGCACGATCGACGTCGTTCGGGAGGCAGCGCGCTCGTCTGACGTACTCGTAGGCCCGGTCTCGGCCTTCAGACGGCGAACCGGATGTTCAAGACGTCTCCTTCTTGAACGACATAGTCCTTGCCCTCGACCCGCAGCACACCGGCCGCCTTGGCGTTGTCCCACTTCCCGGCCGCCACCAGATCTTCGTAACCCACCACCTCGGAGCGGATGAAGCCACGCTCGAGATCTGAATGGATGGCCCCCGCGGCCTCGGGGGCTTTGGCTCCTCGACGAACCTCCCAGGCTCGGGTTTCGTCCTCGCCCGTCGTCAGGAAGGTGATGAGATCGAGCGCCCTGTAGCAGGCCGCGATCACCCGATCGAGCCCCGGCTCCTCGATCCCGAAACCGGCCAGCAACTCGGCCGCCTCGCCGGCATCCACACCGGCGACCTCGGCCTCCAGGGCCGCGCTGATGGCGATTGAATGATCCGGCATCCCCGACGGCAGGTCCGAGCCCTCCTCGACGTTGACCACCACGATCCAGGGCTTGAGCGTCAATGGCCCGTAACCCCGCAGGATCTTCAGGTCGTCGGAGTCGAAGTCACCCCCGAGCAGCGGCTTCTCCGCATCCAGCATGGTGTGGGCTCGCTCCAACACCGAGACCTCACGCTTGAACTCGGGCTTGCTCTTGGCTTTCTTCACCGCCTTGTCGAGGCCGCTCTCGATGCTCGCCATGTCTGCCAACACCAGCTCCGCCTCGAGCGAGCTCAACTCGCCGCGCGGATCCGCGTCGGGCCCGAACGCTCGCACCACCATGCACAAGGCATCGGTCTGACGGAACTCGGCGATGCCCTGAGCGGTCAGGCCTCCGGGGACGTCGACGAAGCGAACCTTGGCGGCAACGACCTTCTTCGATGACTCCTGCGCGGCCAGCACCTGAAGACGGTGATCGGGAACGTCGACCACGGCCTGGTTGGAGCGTCCTCCAGCACCCCCCGACCGAGTGAGCGCGGTGAAGAGCGTGGATTTGCCGGAATAGGGAAGCCCGACGATGCCGACGTCTTTCATCAGGCCGAGGTTAGCCGCGGGTGCCCGCTCTCGACCGGGTAGCGTCCCGGGGGTGGATACGGGGCTGGGAGACAAAGGCGTGCTGGTGACCGGCGGCGCCGGTGGCATCGGCAGCGCTCTGGTGCGCGCCTTCGCAGAGGAAGGAGCCAAACTCGCCATCCACTACCGGTCCAACGAAGACCGAGCACTCGCCCTCGCCGAGGAGACCGGTGGGGTCGCCGTCCACGCCGACCTGACGGTGGAGGAAGAGGTGGACGCGCTGGTGCCGGAGGCCGTGGACAAGCTGGGACGTCTCGACGTCCTGGTGGCGAACGCCGGAATGTGGCCGTCTCAGGACGAACCCGTATGGGAGATGTCGCTCGAGCGCTGGCGGAAAACCGTGGCAGTGAACCTCGACAGCGTGTTCCTCAGCTGCCGCGCCTTCCTCCGTCATGTGGCCACCACGGGGGCCGGCAACATCGTGATCATCTCTTCGACCGCAGGACTGATCGGCGAAGCGGGGCATTCGGATTACGCCGCGGCCAAAGCGGCACTGGCAGGCGGTTTCCTGAAGAGCCTCAAGAACGAGATCGTCCGGATCGCGCCGCTCGGCCGAGCGAACGCGGTATGTCCCGGCTGGACCGCCACGGAGATGGCACGCGACGCCCTGACGCAAGAGGGCTTCGTGGATGAGATCACGCGAACGATGTCTCTACGGAAGGTCGGCCGGGCCGAGGACGTCGCCAGGGTGGTCGTTGCGCTGGCCTCCGACGAGATCTCGGGCCACGTGACCGGTCAGGTCGTGACCGTGGCCGGGGGGCTAGAGGGCCGGGTCCTGCACGGATGACCGTTTAGAGGATGCTGGCCCCCAGCGCGCTGGCTACCAGCTCGACGGCGAGGATGCCGGTCTCGTCGGCGTGGTCGAGCACCGGGTTCACCTCGACGACCTCGATGGAGGTGAGCACCTTCGCCTCGGCGATCAGCTCCATCGCCAGATGAGCCTCTCGATAAGAGAACCCGCCTCGGATCGGCGTTCCTACACCGGGAGCGATCTCCGGATCGCACACATCCACATCCAGCGAGAGATGCACGAATCCATCCCCCGACACGACGTCCACCGCTTCTCGCATGACCTCAAAAAGACCCCGCCGATCGATGTCGGACATGGTGAATACACGAAGGCCGAGGTCGCTCACGAGCTGCTTCTCGCCGGGGTCCAGCGCACGAACCCCTACCAACGAGACTCGACGGGGATCGAGCCAGGGCGCCTCGGCCATCCCGTGGAGAGAGAAACCGCACCTGCCCAGCGCGGCCGCCAAAGGCATCCCATGGACGTTGCCGGAAGGAGAGTTGCCGGGTGTATTCAGGTCACCGTGCGCGTCCACCCATACCGCGCCGCCGGCGCCGAGCACCGAATGAAGCCCGGCCAGCGTTCCCATGGCGATCGAGTGGTCGCCACCTAACACCACCGGGAACTGCCCGCCACGCGCTATATCGGCAACACGCCCCGCGATCTGCGAACAGGAGGCCAGGATCGCGGGAAGGAAGCGCGCTTTCTCGTCGCTCTCGGTCGCGACCTCCGGCAGCTCCGCGGCCACGTTGCCGCAGTCGTTCACCTCGAAGCCGAGCCTCTCCAGCCGTTCCTGCAGTCCCGAATAGCGGATCGCGCTCGGACCCATATCGACACCGCGGCGAGCAGAGCCAAGGTCCAATGGCGCGCCGATGATCGCAAGCCTCTTGTCGTCCATGCCACGATGGTTGCATGAACGCACCGGATCGGCGACCCGTCGCGGTGATAACGGGAGCATCCAGCGGGATCGGTGCGGCTGCGGCAGAGCAACTGCACGCCGAGGGCTTCGAGGTCATCCTCGGGGCGCGGCGTGTGGACAGGCTGGAAGAGGTTGCCGCGCGAAGTGGGGGCCGGGCGGTGCAGCTCGACGTCACCGACCCAGACTCCGTCGAGGCCTTCACGGCCGAGATAGAACAGGTCGACGTCCTGGTGAACAACGCCGGGCTCGCGAGGGCGCGAGCCCTTCTCCGAGCTGCCCGAGGAACACGCCGAAACGATGTGGCAGACCAACGTCATGGGCCTGCTACGGGTGACGCGGGCCCTCCTGCCCAAACTGCAAGCCTCCGAGCGAGGTCACATCATCAACATCGGCTCGATCGCCGGCATCGAGACCTACATCGGAGGTGGCGGCTACACCGCCTCGAAGCATGCGGTTCACGCCATCACGCGCACACTTCGAGCCAAGCCCTCGGCCAGCCCATCCGCGGACCGAGATCCTTCCCGGGCTGGTCGAGACGGAGTTCTCGCTCGTCCGGTTCAAGAACGACGTCGACCAGGCGGCCAAGCCCTACGAAGGGATCGTGCCGCTGACGGCCGAGGACATCGCCGATTGCATCTCGTGGGCCGCGACCCGGCCCCCCCACGTGAACATCGACGAGATCGTGGTGAAGCCCCGTGCCCAGGCAACCGCAACGCTCATAGCGCGCGAAGAGCGCGGCTAAGCAAGCGGCCTCGAGTTCAGCCCCTGTTAGCCGGTTCGGATTCAGGATCCACTAGCTCGTGCTGCTCGCGGGCGGTCAGCTTCAACGACAAGAAGATCGTCACTGCAAGGACGCCCACGATCACCCCGAGCGACAACAAGATCGGGATCTTGATGTGGAGGGAGAGCAGAAGCATCTTGACCCCGACGAATCCGAGGATCACCGCGAGACCGTACTTGAGCAGGTGGAACCGGTCCATGAAGTCGGCGAGCAGGAAGTAGAGCGCCCGCAGCCCCAGGATCGCGAACACGTTGGAGGTCAAGACGATGAAGGGGTCGCGCGTGATGGCGAAGATGGCCGGGATCGAGTCGATAGCGAAGACGATGTCGGTCAACTCGATGAAGAGAAGAACGACGAAGAGCGGGGTGGCCACTCGCTTGCCATCTTCGATGGTGAAGAGCTTCTGGCCATCGAAGCGGGTGGTCGAATGGATGCGGCGCTGGGCGAACTTGAGGATGGGGTTGTCCTCGGGATGCACCTCTTGCGTCCCTCTGGCGATCTTTACGGCGCTATAGATGAGGAACGCGCCGAAGACGTAGATGATCCACTCGAACTGCTTGATCAGGGCGACACCCAGGATTATGAAGATGCCGCGAAAGATCATCGCGCCCAAGATGCCGAAGAAGAGGACCTGGTGCTGGTGCTTCAGCTCGACCTTGAAGTAATTGAAGATCAGGACGAACACGAACATGTTGTCGACCGACAAGGAGTACTCGATCAGGTAGCCGGCGAAATATTCGGCCGCGCTGGTCGGGCCTTTCCAGAAGAACACGATGATGCCGAATACGACGGCAAGCCCGACCCACACACCGACCCAGATCCCCGACTCCCGAGGGGTGGGATCGTGCTCTTCGGCATGGAAGAACTTGAGGTCGATCAGGAGCATCGCGATGACGAATGCGATGAAGCCGGCGTACAGGTACCAGGGTTCCAACGTTCCTCCTAGATGGCCCCCCGTCCCATAAGGTCTGTCGCCTCGACCGCGGAGGGAAACTGGATCAGATGCAGATCGTAAGGATAGTGCTAGTGAGCGCCTTAGTGGCCTTGACCGCCTGCTCTAGCGCCCTTTCGAAGGAAGAGTTCATCGAACAAGCGGACCAGATCTGCGAGGAGGCGGACGAACAGACTCAGGATCTGCAACCGCCTCGCACCCCCGATGCGCTGGCGGAGTTCGTGGCCGAGGCGCAGAAGGTCACTGAAGATCTCCTTGATCGCCTGAGGGAGCTGGAGCCCCCCGACGCCGACCAAGAAGTCATCGACTCGCTGTTGGCAACCATCGAAGAGGCGATGGCCTACCTGCCGCAGATACAGCAAGCGGCGGAGGAACGCGATCTGCAGGCCATCAACCGCCTGGGACAGGAGCTGCAGCGAACGGCGGCGAACGCCAACCAGATCGCCCGGGACTACGGCCTCGAGAAGTGTGGCCGCTCGCAGCCTGCGCCGGTGCCCTAGGGCACGCGGTGAACGGAACGAAGCTGGCCCCCCGGTCCGAGCTGGTGGGGATCGGCCTGGCCATCAGCGGCGCGGTCGCGTTCGGAACGCTGGCGATCTTCGCGAAGCAAGCGTACGCACAGGGGGCGCAGGCGGTGCCGTTGTTGGCGGTGCGTTTCGTCCTGACCGCGCTCCTACTGGCCCTCTATCAGAAGCTACGCAGACGACCCATCTGGATCGGCCGCCGAAAAGTCGTCGACTTGTTGTTCTTGGGTGGCCTGGCTTACGGGGTGGAGGCCACCCTCTTCTTCCTGGCCCTCGAGCGCGCTCCCGCTTCGGTGGTAGGTCTCGTCTTCTACAGCTATCCGATGTGGACCACGTTGCTCGCGATCGGCATGAAGCTCGAACGCTTCGACAAGAGGCTGCTGGTGGCTCTCCTGCTGGGCACGACGGGGGTGGCCTCGATCTTCTCCATCTCGACCACGTCGCCGGCGGGACCGCTGTTCGCTCTGGCGGCCGCGGTCATGGTGGCCTTGTTCTACATCGGCGCCCAGATCCTGACCGAGGGGGTGTCTTCTTCGGTGGCCGCGACGTGGACGGCCGCGGGGGCGGCGGTGGCTTTGTCGTTGCTCGCGCTGGTCCAGGGCGAAACCTTGCCCTCGGGGGCATGGGCGCCGGCCGCAGGTCTGGGCGCGGCTACGGCACTGGCCTTCATCGCGACCTATGCCGCGATAGCGCTGATCGGATCGTCGCGCACATCGATCGCGAACATGGTGGAGCTGGTGACGACGATCGTCCTCGCGACGTTGTTCCTCGGCGAGTCTCCGACGCTAAGGATCCTCATCGGAGCTGCGTTGGTGCTCAGCGCCATCCCTGTTCTTGCCGCCAAGAAGCGGGAGCCGATAGTGGCCGCGGACACGGCCTAGGGCGAAAGAAGCGCGTCGATCTCTTGGAGATCCTCATCCGACAGCTCGGCCGAGCCCGCGCCGGCATTGTCCTTCACATGCTCCGGTGAGCGCGATCCGGCGATGGCCCCGGTGACTCCGGGTTGGTGGAAGACCCACGCGAGCGCAAGCTGTGGAAGCGTCAGACCCAGTCGGTCCGCGACCGGTTTGAGAGCTTGTGTCTTGTCGATGTTCGCTTCGAACCGGCCGGGAGCGAAGAGCTCGTTGTAGTAGCTCATCCCGTGACCGCCGCCGCGCCAGTCGTCTTGCCCAAAGGTGGTGTCTTTGTTGAACGCTCCCGTCAGCAGGCCGTACGCGAGAGGGCCGTAAGCGATGACCCCCGTGCCGTTGTCCCGGCAGGACGGGAAGAGGTCGTCGCGGCCCTCTTGATGGAGCATCGAGAAGTGCGGCTGCAGGCTGTCGACGTGGCGGATCTTCTCGCATCTCTCGATCAGATCCTGGTCGAAGTTCGACACGCCGATATAGCGAACGAGACCGTCGTCGACCAGCTCGCCCATCGCCTCCCACGTCTCCTCGATGTCGACCTCTGAGCTGGGCCAGTGGATCTGATAGAGGTCGATCACGTCTCGGCCGAGACGTCGAAGGCTCCCCTCGGCCCCCTTGCGCACTCCCGCGGCGTCGTAACCACTACCGGCGCCTTTCGAGGCGACCTTGGTGAAGACCATCACGTCGTCTCGATCCTTGACGGCTTGCCCCACGAGCTCCTCGGACCGTCCTGCGCCGTAGACCTCTGCGGTGTCGATCCAGTTGATCCCCGCGTCCAGCCCAGTGCGGATCGCCTGGATCGTGCGTTCATCCGGAACCTCCGCGCCCCACGCCATACCGCCGGCCTCCCACGTTCCAAAGCCCACCAGGGATATCTCGGGTCCTTGCGAGCCCAGCCTTGTCATCTTCACCGTCGGTCTCCCCTCGCTGCGATCGTGTCTTTGCCCCGCGCGTGATCCCAGGACGCGAACCGGCCGGCGGCCAGCACGATGTTGACCCTCTTCGCGGACTGTCGCCGCACGTTCACGTCCGCCCCGTCTTCGAGGGCCACCTTGGTTCTAGGAAAGAAGTAGCGCGTGTAGATCTGCTTTCCGAGCTCGAAGACCGCCGCGGAGTCACGTTCTAGCCGAGCCTCCCCGGACACCAGCACACCTCGCAGGTCCGCATACGGCTCACCCTGTTCCACGAGAAGCGACGCCCTCGGGTCTCTTTCGACATTGCGAGCCTTCTGGCTCTTGGCGTAGACCCACATGCGCAACTCCAGGACCTCATGCAGCGCAGCTGTATAGAAGATCCCGACCGAATGCGGCCACCCTCCGGGCCCGATCGTCGACAACACCCCTGTATGAGGCTCCTCTAAGAAGCGCACCATGTCGTCCATCGACATCGACAGATCGGGAGCGGGAGACATCGCGCTCACCTTATGTCCCCCGGCCCCCCCGTCCCACCCGACGCTTGGGTAGGGTTCCGCGATGAAGCTCGGGCTCGTTCTAGGGGGCGGGGGCCTGGTGGGGATGGGCTACCACGCCGGGGCGCTGCAAGCCCTCGATGATTGGGGCCTCGACCTCGGTGCCGCCGACCTGCTGGTGGGCACCAGCGCCGGGTCGATCATGGCCTCTTACATGGCGGTCGGGTGGAAGCCGACCGACTTCTACGACTACGCGCACGGCCGGCATCCCGACGTGCAGAAGGATCCGCAAGACCCACGCGAGCAGCTGCGGCGGGTGTTCACACCTCTGTCGAAGAACGCGACCGAACGGGCCCGCAGGAGCGTGGGATCGGCCCTCGCCCTCGCCTCCTCCCGTGGGTACCTCAAACGCGTCCGAGCGGGCGAACCCGGAGATGCCTTCCGCAGGGTGTTCCCCGCAGGCATGTACTCGACCGACGAAACCCGACGGCGCTTCCGCGAGGATCTGGCCGAGGAGTGGCCGGACCGAGCTCTCTACGTCTGCGCCGTCGACCTCTACACCGGGGAACGCATCGCGTTCGGTCATCCGGCGGCTCCGTCGGCTCCGCTGCCCGAAGCCGTCCTCGCCTCGACCTCCATCCCCGGAGTGTTCCCGCCCGTCGAGATCGGTGGCCGTCACTATGTCGACGGCGGGGTCAAGAGCGCGACCTCCCTCGACCTCGCCAGCGACTACGGCTGCGAGCTCATCCTTTGCATCGCTCCTCTCGGCTACCGCAACGACGGCATCACCACCGCTCGGGATCCCAAGATGTGGCCACCGATGGTGGTGCGGTCGTTGTTCGCGCGCTCGCTTCGGCGAGAGGTCGTCGCGGCTCGACAACGAGGGGCGCATGTTCTGGTCGTGCGTCCTTGGGTGAGCAACCTTCACCTCCACGGAACCAACTCCATGCGGCAGTTCGATCGCCCTGCACTCGTCGACAACGCGCGTGAGGGAACCATCAAGCTCCTGGAGCAGAACGAGGACCATCCCGTGGTAGCCGGGTGGACGCGCAAGTCCTCGCGCAAGAAAGCCGGTTGATGAGTGCGCTGACCGACGGGCTGAGTCAGCTCCGTGACATGGCGAACCCTCGGGTGATGAAGAGTCTGCGGGAGGCCGGTGCGGTCAGCCCGAGGTCCCCTCTGGCGGTGGCGAAAGCACTGCCGTGGCTGATCGGGCGCGGCCCCTCGATGGGGATCGTGGCTCAGATGAACTCCGTCACACTCCAACACAAGATCGCCATCTACGACCGCAACGGCTCGGTGACGTGGAGAGAGCTGGATCTGCGCTCGAACCAGGTCGCGCACACGCTTCGGGATCTGGGACTGAGTGGCAACGACAAGATCGCCCTTCTCCTGCGCAACGGCCGCGAGATCGTCGAGATCATCCTGGGCGCCCAGAAGCTGGGCGTGGTGGCGTGCCCCCTCAACACATGGGCAAAACCCAAGGAGTTGCAGAAGACGCTGGAGCAAGCGGGCGCGTCTGTGTTGGTGTACGACACCGCTCATTCCGACCAGGTAGCCCAGTGCGAGCTCGAGGGGGTGACGCTCCTCTTCGTCGGTGACGGATCTAGGCCCCTCGAAGGATCCCTGTCTCTCGACGAGGTCGTCGGACGGGCGTCTCAGGCTCCGCCGTCGCCTTTCACGCGCGACCGGGGCTCGGCAAAGATCGTGATCCACACCTCCGGAACCACGGGCACGCCGAAGGGGGCGCAGAGGAACGCTTCTGCCGCCGGTATGGGCGCGCTGGCGAACCTGATCAGTCTCGTCCCTTACCGCCGAGACGACATCGTGTTCTGCCCCGCGCCGCTCTTCCACTCGTTCGGGCTCGCCACCCTCGTTGTCTGCTCCGCCCTCGGGGCCACCATGGTGTTGCCCGATCGGTTCGACCCCGAAGGCTCGCTCGAAGCGATCGAACGACATCGGGCCACCGCGGCGTCCTTCGTTCCGGTGATGATCAAGCGGATCGTCTCTCTTCCCGAAGAGGTGCAAAGGCGATACGACCTCTCGAGCTTGCGCGTCGTGCTCGCGAGCGGGTCGGCGATGTCGCCGGATCTCCGCGCCGCCGCCGTCGACACCTTCGGGGACGTGCTGTACGACCTCTACGGGTCGACCGAGATCGGGTGGGTGACGATCGCGACCCCCGAGGACATCAAAGCGAAACCCAAGACCGTGGGACGACCCGTTCCCGGGGTCGACATCGCCGTGTTCTCTGCTCAAGGGGACCGCCTGGCTGCGGGCGAGACCGGTGAGCTGTTCATCAAGAGCGACATCCTGTTCGAGGGTTACACCTCAGGCGAGAGCAAAGCCGAACGCGGCGGATACATGTCCATCGGTGACGTCGGCCACATCGATTCCGACGGCCACCTCTTCATCGAAGGCCGTGCCGACGACATGGTGATCGTCGGCGGGGAGAACATCTATCCGATCGAGATCGAAGAGGTCATCGAGGGGATCGACGGCGTGGACGAAGCCGCCGTGCTGGGTATCCAGGACGACGAGTTCGGCGAGGTGCTTGCCGCTTTCGTCGTGGGCTCGCCGTCGCCCGACGAGGTCGCGAAGATCTGCAAGCGAGAGCTGGCTTCATTCAAGGTCCCCCGTCGCATAGAGAAGCTGAACGAGCTGCCCCGGACCGCCACCGGAAAGGTCATCAAGCGGGAGCTACTGCGCGCCATCGAGGGGGCCGAGCCGCTGGACGCGTGATCGTCCCGGACCTCCGGCGCACAGCCACCACTTCGAGATCAAGCTCCAGCTGTAGACCACCGTTCACCACGAACCGAGTCACGTCCCCGCACCGAGGGGAACATAAGGTAGCGGTCATGCCCACGTTCAACTACGACGGCTTCAAGATCTCATTCGAGCAACGGGGGCGCAAACAGGGCGCGGCGGAGCGACCGATCGTGTTGATCCACGGGCTGCTGCTGCCGAGGCAACATCACTACCTGCTCGCGGACGCGCTCGTCGAGCGCGGCAATCGCGTCATCCTGATCGATCTCCTCGGTCACGGAGGAAGCGATCGCCCTCCCCACTCTCGCTACTACTCGATGGAGCTGTTCGCGCGTCAGGTCGTGGCCCTGCTCGATCATCTCGATATCGGCGAGGCCGTGGTCGGCGGGACCTCTCTGGGGGCCAACGTCACCTTGGAGATGGCCGCTCACGCTCCCAGTCGAACGCGGGCGATGTTCTTGGAGATGCCCGTCCTCGAGCGCGCCGCGCCTGCTGCCGCGGTCATCTTTCTACCGCTCACCATCGGCTTCGCCGAGGCCCAGGGCCTGATCCGCGCGACCGCCCAGCTCGTGCGACGCGTCCCGCGCAACTTCGGCATCTACGGCAACGTCGCGCTGGATGTCTTGTCCGCCGACCCCGTTCCGTCCGCCGCCGTGCTGCACGGGCTGTTGACAGGACGGCTAGCCCCTCATCCAGACGAACGTGCGAAGTTGGATCAGCCCGCTCTCATCATCGGGCACGACCGAGACATCCTGCATCCCTTCTCGGATGCGCAGGCACTGTCGCGAGAGCTTCCGAACGCGGAGCTCGTGCATGCGAACTCTTTCTTCGAGTTGCGCTTCCCGCCCAACCGGCTCTCCGACCAGCTCTGCGACTTCCTCGACGAGGTATGGAGATGACGAAGGGCACGCCGGATGCGTGCGCGGTCGTCATCTTCGGAGCCTCGGGAGACCTCGCCAGCAAGAAGCTCCTGCCTGCATTGCACAACCTGCAAGTGGATGGCTTCATCCCGAAGGAGACCGCTTTGCTCGGGACCGCGCGCACCAGGTTCACGCACGAACAGTTCGCCGCCGACACGCGTAAAGACCTCGAGAAGAACTCCCGCATAAGCCCCACCGACGATTCCTGGGCGACGTTTGCCTCCGACATCTTCTACGTCCCTGGCGACGTCAACGACCCGGCGCTGTTCCAAGAGCTGAAACAGAAGCTTGAAGAGATCGATGAGCGGTGCGGGACGGGAGGGAATCGGGTCTGGTACCTGTCCACCTTGCCCGCGATGTTCGCCACGATCGCGGAACAGCTGGGTAAAGAAGGCCTGCTGGATACAGCAGGCTGGCACCGCTTGGTCGTGGAGAAACCGTTCGGCCACGACCTCGCGTCGGCTCGACAGCTGAACACCGACCTCCTGCGCACTTTCGCGGAGGACCAGGTGTTCCGCATCGACCACTATCTCGGGAAGGAGACGGTGCAGAACCTGTTGGTGTTTCGCTTCGCGAACGCCATCTTCGAGCCGATCTGGAACCGCCGCTACGTAGACAGCGTGCAGATCACGTTCGCGGAGGATTTCGGGGTCGGCTCACGAGGGAAGTTCTACGAGGACACCGGCGCCCTGCGCGACGTCGCGCAGAACCACCTCATGCAGCTGCTCTCGCTGACTGCGATGGAGCCACCCGTGGCCTGGGATGCAGATGCGATCCGGGACGAGAAGGTCCAAGTGCTGAAGGCCGTTCGGCGGTGGACCCCCTCCGAATGCGGTGAGGTTGCCGTACGGGGGCAGTACAAGGGCTACCGCGACGAAGACGGCGTCGACGTCCGCTCCTCGACCGAGACCTACATCGCGATGAAGTTGCGGATCGACAACTGGCGCTGGGAGGGGGTTCCCTTCTATCTCCGAACCGGCAAGTGCATGGCCGAAACGCTGACCGAGATAGCGATCCAGTTCCAGCGCGTGCCCCACCTCCTGTTCGCCAAGACGGCGGTCGAAGAGCTAGAGCCCAACGTGCTCGTCATCCGCATCAAGCCCGACGAGGGGATCTCGCTGACATTCGGTACCAAGATCCCCGGGCCCGAGGTCGAGGTACGGACGGTGGACATGGACTTCGACTACGAGGCGGACTTCGGCTCCGGCACGGCCGAGGCCTACGAGCGCCTCTTGCTCGAGGCCATGCTGGGCGACGCGACGCTCTTCACGCGCTCGGACGAGATCGAGCAGGCATGGGAGATCGTGGATCCGATCCGCGAGCACTGGATGCAAGGCGGGCGACCTGGTTCGTATGACGAGGGGTCCTGGGGGCCGAGGGCGGCCACCGAGCTGCTGACGCGGGACGGCCGTTCGTGGAGGAACGGCCGATCGTGAGTCTCTCGGTCGAGGTCTTTCCCAGCGAGCGCTACGCGAGCAGGGTCGCCGAGATCATCGAAGCGGCGTTGCCCCGGCAGGGTTCACTCGTCCTCACCGGAGGAACCACGGCCGCACGCGTCTACCCACACATGGCCGACATCGCTCCTCCGCACCTGGCTGAGCTAGACATCCTGTTCTCCGACGAGCGCTCGGTACCGCCTTCTGACGATGCCAGCAACCACACGATGGCCTCCGGCTTGCTGCTGGATCGGATCGGGGCGAGGAAGGTCCATCGCATGCGAGGAGAAGACCCACCCCTCGAAGCCGCCGCGGCCTACTCTCGCCAGATCGCCCCGCTCGTTGCCTCCGGGCTCGACCTGATCCTTCTGGGGATGGGCGCAGACGCGCACATCGGGGCGATGTTCCCCGGCTCCCCTGCGCTCCACGAGACGCAACAGCTCTGCCGCGCGGTTGCGAGACCCGACGGGTTGCAAGGCCTCACCTTGACCCCCCCGGCGATCATGAGCGGCCGCAAGATCCTCCTGCTGGTGACCGGCGACAAGAAGGCCGCTGCGGTCGCTCGCGTCATCACCGGCGAAGAGCCGGTCGACGCCTCCCCCGGGCGGCTGCTGGCCGACCACCCCGACGCTACGTTCCTCCTCGACGAAGCGGCGGCCTCCGCGCTCTAGGTCGCTCTCCGGGCGCCTCTAGCCGCGATTTCACTCCGCGGAAACCGCCGTGAAACAACCTGGAAACACCGGCGGCACAAGGTGATCGCTCAACGTCGACTTCCCTAGCGACCTCGGAAGGAGTGATCTATGGACACGGGCGACACCGCTTGGGTCTTGGTCTCCTCAGCCCTCGTGCTGTTCATGACACCTGGACTGGCGCTGTTCTACGGAGGCATGGTGCGGGCAAAGAACGTGCTGGGCACCTTGATGCACAGCGTCTTCGCGATGGGGCTGATCACGATCCTGTGGGTGTTGGTCGGATACACCCTCGCATTCGGCTCTGATACCGGCGGGCTCATAGGGGGCCTCGACTTCCTCGGCTTCCACAACGTCGGCAACGAGGCACATCCGGCCGGTTTGGGAGCGACGATCCCCCATTCTCTATTCGCGACCTACCAGATGATGTTCGCGATCATCACACCGGCCCTCATCACGGGTGCCTTCGCCGAGCGCATCAAGTTCTCGGGATACGTCGCCTTTATGTCGGCCTGGTTGCTGTTCGTGTACGCGCCGGTCGCGCACTGGGTGTTCCACCCGGACGGTTGGCTGTTCAAGCTGGGTGCTCTGGACTTCGCCGGCGGCACCGTCGTCCACATCAACGCGGGGATAGCGGCCCTGGCCGTTGTGCTTGTGGTGGGCAAGCGGCGGGGCTTCGGCAAGGAGCCGATGGTGCCCCACAACCTGACCATGACGATCCTCGGCACCGGGATCTTGTGGTTCGGTTGGTTCGGGTTCAATGCCGGCAGCGCGCTGGGAGCGAACGGTCTGGCGGCCTCGGCTTTCCTTGCAACCAACCTCGGAGCAGCAGCGGGCGCGGTGGGCTGGGCGCTGACTGAGTCACGCAAGGATCGCAAGGCGACCACACTCGGTGTCGCGTCGGGTGCCGTCGCCGGGCTGGTCGCGATCACACCCGCGGCAGGCTTCGTCGGACCTCTGGGTGCCATCGCCATCGGCCTGTCCGGCGGGATCGTCTGCTCGTGGGCGGTGGGGTTGAAGTTCAAGCTCGGTTACGACGATTCGCTCGACGTGGTGGGCGTGCACCTCGCGGGAGGCATAGTCGGTTCATTGCTTCTAGGCGTCTTTTCCACCGTCGCGGTGAACGAGCTCGGCACCGATGGACTGCTTGCCGGAGGCGGGATGGCCTTGATGGGCAAGCAGATCGTCGCCGTGCTGGCCACCCTCGCGTTCTCGTTCGTTGTGACCATGGGCATCGCTAAAGCGGTCGAAGCCACGATCGGTCTGCGCGTCACCCAAGAAGACGAGATCGTAGGGATCGACCTCAGTCAACATTCGGAGGTTGGTTACTCCCTGAGTGAAACCTCTGGATCGTTCGCCGCCCGTCCCGAAGCGCCTCCGGCCCCTGCAACGACGGGTGCTCGCGTGGTGGTCACTGAAGGAGGTGGCGCGTGAAGCTCGTCGTCGCAGTGATCAAGCCCTTCAAGCTCGACGAGGTCAAAGATGCCCTCGAGGCCGTTGGGATAAGAGGCCTAACCGTCAGTGATGCCCGCGGCTTCGGTCGTCAGAAGGGCCACACCGAGGTGTATCGAGGAGCGGAGTACCAGGTCGATTTCGTACCGAAGACGCGACTCGAGGTCGCCGTCGACGATGACCACGTAGACGAGGTCGTGAAAGCGATCGTCACCGGAGCCAGAACAGACTCGATCGGTGACGGAAAGGTCTGGGTCATCCCGGCCGAGCAGATCGTCCGGATCCGCACCGGCGAGAAAGGCGGCGACGCGATCTAGGGGGCATCGATGCAGCAGGTGCTCTCCGAGCTGCGGGAGGGCTGCGCCACCGATCTGAGCTCCGGAGGCAAGCCCGCTCGCGATCGGGCCGCCGCGATGGACGACGCTTTGCGTGAGCTGGCGGGGACCGCGCTCGACGCCTCCCCTCCGCTTGCCGTTGTCGCCGTTGGGGGCTACGGGCGCGGCGAGCTGTCGCCTCGCTCGGACATCGATCTGTTGATACTGGTACGCGGCGTCGGTGACATCTCACCCGCCACCGTGCGCGGTTTGCTGTATCCCTTGTGGGACTGCGGCTACGAGGTTGGGCACGGAGTCAGGACACCCAGAGAAGCCATGGAACGGTGCAGCAGCGACCTCGACGCCGCAACCTCGATCCTTTCCTCTCGCCTGGTGGCGGGGAACGAGAAGTTGTTCCACGAGCTGATGGATCGACGCACCAGGTGGTTGGCGCGCGACGCGAAGAGCGTGGCCCGGCGGATAGCGGAGTCCACCCGGCAGCGTCACCGGCGGGTGGAGAGGGCCGGATGGGTGCTGGCTCCCGACCTGAAAGAGGACGTCGGCGGACTGCGCGATGTCCACCGCTTGAGGTGGCTTCACGTGCTCGCTGCAAGACCGCGCTGGCCCGAGCCGGTCGTCGCCGCCGAAGAGCTGCTGTTGGCCGTCCGAGAGGCGCTTCATCCACTCGCGAAACGGCGACAGGACAGGATCCGGATCGAGCTGCAGGCAACGGTGGCTCACCACCTCCAGCTCGAGGGCGATCAGGCCGCAACCGAGCTGATGCGAGAGGTGCACAACGCCGCGCGAACGATCGAGCACCTGGGAGGTGTGTTCGAGCTCGAGATGCTGGACGACATCCTGGGCGGACCCAGGCGAAGCGGAGGGAGGCGCTCCCTCAGCAGGTTCACCCGGGTAGAGGACGGCGCTGTGACCATCGACGAAGCCGCACCCCGATCATCGGCCGCCGCGATGGACCTCCTGGCGCAGCGAGCACGTGTCCCCAAAACGTTGGACCCTCCCGCTCTGCGATGGCTTGGGCGAACATTCGCCGGTCTGGAAAACACCGAGTGGGAGCCCCCGACCCTCGCGGCGTTCTTCGACGTGCTTCGAGGTCCCTTCGTGATCGACGCTCTCGAGCTTCTGGATCACACCGGTGGCTGGAGGGCCCTAATGCCGGAGTGGTTGCGCGTCCGGACTCTGGCTCAGAACGATCCCTACCACCGCTACACCGTCGATGCGCACCTGTTCGCGGCCGTGGGTGAGATACCGAAAGTGATCGCCGACGATCGTGTGGCCGCCATCGCCGCCGAGGAGGCCGGCGAGCTGGATCTCCTGCATCTCGCAGCTCTGCTCCACGACATCGGGAAGGGCTCCGGCGAAGACCACTCCATCGCAGGCGAGCGGATGGCGGCGGGAATCTGCACACGCATGGGCCTCGCCGGCGACGAGGTGCGGCTGGTGGCCTCGCTCGTGCGTCACCACCTCACGCTCGTGGACACGGCCACCCGACGCGACCTCGATGACGGCGGGGTGATCGCCTCGGTGGCCGAGTCGATCGGCGACGCCAGGCGGTTACGCCTCCTCTACATACTGACCGTGGCCGATGGGCGGGCGACCGGACCGCAGGGGTGGAGCGACTGGAAAGCTGCCCTCGTGCGCGACCTGTACAGCAAGGCGCTCACTGCCATCGAAACGGGCACCGCACCTCCCCGCAGCGACGTGCGGATGAAGGCGGAAGAGATCGAGGCTTACGAACCGAGCCTGGCCGGCCACGCGTTCGAGGTGCTAGAGACGCTTCCGCCGTCCTACCTCGCGTCCACGCATCTTCCCGACATCGTGGACGACATCCGTCTCCTGCTCCGGCCACCCCCGGTCGGGGGGCTGCGGCATCGGCTCGAGCGGGGGACCGAGCACGATCAGTGCGCGCTCACCCTGTGCGTGCCGGACCGACCGGGTGCCTTGGCCCGCACCGCCGGAGTGCTGTCGTTGCACCGCATGTCGGTACGCCGGGCCCAGGCCTTTTCGACCAGCGATGGAATGGCGCTGCAGAGGTTCATCCTGGCCCCCACCCACGGAGACGCGTCAGAGTCGATGCTGCACGATCTCGAAGCGGCCTACTCCGGACGGCTCGCGCTGGAAGCTCGCTTGGAGCACAAGATCAGCGACTACGGCGAAACCCTCGAACCCGCCGATATCCGCATCCTGCAAGAGGCCTCCGATCATTCCAGCGTGATCGAGGTCCGGACCTCGGACGCCATCGGCCTGCTCTACGGCATCGCCGCGGCCCTGGGGGACCTCGATCTAGACATCCACGTGGCGAAGATAGACACCCTCGGCGAGCGCGTGGTGGACGTCTTCTACGTGCGCGATCTCAGGGGGGCCAAGCTCAACGAAGAGCAGGAGGCCGAGGTGCGCCGCTCCATCCATCACCGTCTGTCTCGTCTCTACCCCAGCTGACGCCGGTGAGGATCCGGCCCGCGCGGGAGAGGATCCCTCCTCCGCTGATGGGGCCCCGCGGAAAGCGGCGACTAAGGGGGCTGCCTATGGGTAACACTTCCACCATGCCGAACACAGCCCACCGTCAGGTGGCCGACCGCTACGACCTGGGCGACCGCCTGGGGAAAGGCGGCATGGGCACGGTATGGCGCGCCACGGACACCGTGTTGAAGCGCGAGGTGGCCATCAAAGAGGTGAAGCTCCCGTCGGTCTTGTCCGGCGGCGACCTCGACTCCTTGAAGAACCGGGTCATGCGTGAGGCGCAGACGGCGGCGCGCCTCAGCCATCCATGCGCGGTCACGGTGTTCGATGTCGTTCAAGAAGACGGCCACACCTTCATCGTGATGGAGCTGGTCGACTCGCCGAGCCTCGAAGAGCTGGTCCAGCGGGAGGGGCCGCTGTCGCCTGAACGAGCGGCGCGGATCGGGCTCGACGTGTTGTCGGCCCTGGAGACCGCGCACAACCAGGGCATCACGCACCGAGACGTCAAACCCGCGAACGTCATGATCGCCGCCGACGACCGGGCCAAGCTGGCGGACTTCGGCATCGCATCGGTGAAGGGGGACCCGAAGCTCACCGCCACCGGCCTGATCTTGGGCTCGCCCTCTTATATGGCTCCCGAGCAGGCCAGCAAGGACACCTCCGGGCCCGAGTCCGACCTGTGGGCGCTGGGCGGGACCCTTTACTTCGCGGTCGAGGGCGAGCCTCCCTTCGATCGCGGACAAGCGATCCCCACCCTCACCGCCGTTGTCTACGAGGACCCCCGCCCCATGCAGAGAGCTGGAGCCCTTGCCCCCGTCATCACTGCTCTGCTTGCCAAAGCGCCGGAGGAGAGGCCGGATGCGAAGCGGCTCCGCCACCTCCTCGAAGGAGCCATCTCACCCGCGGCGCCGACGGCGGCGAGCGCCACCGCGGTCGCCACACCCACCGCGGCAACGGTGGCAGAGGACCCCGTCCCCGGCCCCCCACGCACGGCTGCCTATCAGGATGCGGGGCCTATCCGTCCAGCTCCCGTCGTCCTGAACGAGCCGGCCAGGAGGTCCCGTGCCTGGTTGGCAGGCGTGGGGGCTCTCGCTGCTCTCGCCTTGGTCGCGGCCTTCCTGATCCCGAAGCTGGACGACGGAGGCGCGCCGGCCGAAGGGTCCCAGACCCGAGACGACCGCGCTGCCGCCGCGCAACAAGACAAAGAGGGCAACGCTGCGGGCGACCAGGGCGCCGGGCAAGACGATGACGCCGCGGTGGCCGAGCCCGGCGAGCCCGCCGACCCCGCTGACACGGGGGGTGAGATCCCTGCCGGCTTCAACACCTACAACGACAGCACGGTCGGCTACACCATCTCTTATCCCGGCGACTGGGATGCGGTGCCGATCGACACCAGGACCGACTTCCGCGAGGGCACCGGACGCTATCTGCGCATCGATTACACCCAGACCCCCGGCCCCGATGCCCTCGCGCAGATCGAGGACGCGCTAGAGCCCGGCTTCATCGGACGGCACCCCAGCTACGAAAGGGTGCAACTCACTCCCACGGAGTTCGCCGGCACCGACAACGCGGCACTGTGGGAGTACACCTACGAGGGCCAGCGGGCCTACAACCTCCAGTTCGTGACCGCAGACGGCGAGTACGGCTTCGCCTTGAACTTCCAGACCCCGGAGAACCAGTGGGAGGCGTCTCAGGACCTCTGGGAGACCTTCAAAGCCACCTTCGTCCTGCCCGGTGAGTGAGCTCTTTAGCTCCTAGCCGCGGAACCGGTCCTATCTGATCCACCTGAACGCTCAAGGTTGGGCCCCTCGCCGCCGAATATCTCTCTAGCATCAAGTAGGTCCCAAACGAAACGGCAAACCTGTGGCAACGCAGGGGCGCAAAGCCAGGGGCCCCTCCCAGTGGAAGGGGTAGCCCAGCTACCGAACTGGGAGGTTCGCTGTGTCAGGTTTCAAGCGCTTCATCACCGCTTCACTCGCCGGTCTTCTGATCGCCACCGTCATGCCCGCCGGCTCCGCCTCGGCGGCTTGCTACAGCCCCAACCGAGCCGAAAAGAAGTTCGCGCGGCTGATCAACACCGCTCGCACAGGCGTCGCCGACCTGCGGCTCGACCCGCAACTGTCCAAGGTCGCCAAGGTCCACACCCGAGAGATGGTCAAGGCGAACAGCCTCTATCACACCCCGTCTGACGTCCTCGGGCGCCGCGTCACGAATTGGAGCACGCTGGGTGAGAACGTCGGGGTCGGAAGCGCCGTGCTCTCGCTGCACCAAGCCTTCATGGGATCTCCCGCGCATCGCGACAACATCTTGTTCTCGAGCTTCCGTCACGTCGGAGTCGGGGTCCTGAAGAAGGACGGGCGCATGTGGGTGACCGTCATCTTCGAGGCACGCACCGATCCCGGAAGCCCTCTCTGCTGATACCGATCTAGCGCCACCACCCTGTCTCCCAGCAGGGCCACGCGGAAGACGACAGGCCCCCGACTCCCAGCGGGGGCCTGTCGTCGCCGCCTTCGCGTGCTCGACCGCCGAGAGCCGCCGGCGCAGCAGCGTTCGCTACGGGGAGGGGTCGACCACGAACAAGACCTCAGGACTGGGAGACTTCGGATGATCGGCGTCTCCTGTGAACCACGCGATGGCTCGATAGCTCCCCTCGACCGGCTCCGGAAGGGCGAGGTCATGGCGGTAGTTGCTCGACCCGTCAAGGCTCAGGGGGACCTCGGCGATCAACGCATAGGTCCCATCCGGGTTCATCTTGCCCACGCGCAGAACGACCCGGTGGCGGGGATGCCGAGGCCTCACTGAGCCCGAGAG
>JAUJPD010000011.1:64198-80705 GCA_030447315.1 Actinomycetota bacterium
GTCAAAGACGAAGTGATCTTGCCGGCGCCCATAGCAGCCTTCGCGTCCCTGCGGATCGCGGGCAGAGCCGCGTAGACGAAGTTCCCGGGACACTCGGTGTAACCGGCGTCCCGGTGCCCCGCGATGTAAGGAAGTCTCTTGGTGAGACCGGTTTCGGGGTTCCGGTAGGTGTGCGAGCCCTGCGGGTCCAGGTTGTGGCGATCGGCCTCCCAGGCGAGGAGCTCGGCGAGCGAACGGCGCGCCGCCGGAGGCAACTCGACCTGGGAATAGTTGCCCATCAAGCTGATGCCGACGCTTCCCGAGTTGTAACCCGAGACGTGCGCGCCCGTCACAACCCGACCGTCGCGGCTTTCGGAATCGTGATGCTCGAAGGGTGCGTAATCCCGCGCCCAGCGGCCCTCGAAGACCGTGCCGTCGGGCGAGATCACGAAGTTGTAGCCGACGTCGCACCATCCTTGACGGACCGTGTGATACCAGTAGATGGCCCGCATCGTCGCCCTGGGACGCTGGTCGAAGTTGGCTCCGGCCGTGTGGTGAACGAACAGCTGCTGCGCGTTGAAGAAGGTGCGACGGCAACCTCCGCTCGTGCTCTTGATTGACTCGTCCGCGCCCCACTGCGCTCTGGTCACGACGTTCGGAGTGCCTACCGACGCTTCCGCCAGCGCCGGTAGGCGCTGGATGTAACGATCACCGTCGAGGGTGTTCAGGTAGTCCAGCGTCACCGGTCCCATCGAGGAGCGCCCCTTCGCCACCGCCTGCCACACGACACCTGCTACTCGATCCAACGCGATGACCCCGCTGAAATGTTGATCACCGCGTTCTGCATCGTGCGCCTCCGTGGCCCGCCGCCACTCCCCCCGTCGTCCGGTCTCCGAGATGGTCCGGAAGCGGACGCCGCTTTCGTCGTCACCGGTCCAGGAGAACCCCACGTGGGTCGCGGGGAACTCGAACATCACCTTCTGCGGGGCGCGCGCGGGATGACCCAAGGCCTTCGTGGCGGCCATGGTGGTGGGGATCGAGATCGTCCTGGCGGGCGCGATGATCGCCGGCACCAACACCCCGGCGAGGACTGCCGTAACCGCGATCAGCTTGACCCAAGTTTGCTTCGCCCGCTGCATAGAACGACCTAGGCTAGACCACTTATCCACAGGACGGAACCCCTCTCCTGGCAACACTCCTATGGGAGTGTTATAAGAGCGCCATGGAAAAGAGCATCACCGGCCGGGCCTCGGCCGAGACCTCCCCGGTGGAGGCCCCTCCGGTAAAGAGCGCCCACGAGACCGCCCTAGAGGATTCCGCAGCCACGGCCAGCCGCTCCCACGGGCCGGCGCGAGTGACCGGAGCCCTCTGGTGGACGGCTCGGTTCCTGCTGGCGCTGTTCCTGTTCGTGGGGGCGTTGCAGCTGATGAAGACGGGGGCCAAGAGCTTCGACATCCTGCAGCCGGGTGGCTTCTTGGTGCGCAACGCCGCCTCTACCTTCGGCCTCGGCTGGCTGGGAGCTTTGTTCGTGCTCTCGGGCTCCCCCATCGCCGCCACCTCCTTGGCCCTCGTTAAGGCCGGAGAGGAAGCCGCCGCCGCCGGGGCGCAACACTTCACCGAGGTGCAGGGTTTCACGATGCTGACGGGTTCTCGTCTGGGGGCGGCTTTCGTCGTGTTGGTGACCGCAGTCATCTACGCCATCCGAGGAGGCAAAGGCGAACGGATGGCGCCGCTGTCTACGGCCGTGATGGCGCTCTGCGCCACCGCCATGATCTACATCCCCGCGGCCTTCATCGGCTTCGCGATCCTCAACTTCGGGCCCTACCAGGACCTCAACCCGCAGTTCCCGGCACAGTTCGCCGATCTGATAGGTCTGATCTACGACCCCCTGCTGGAGCTTGTCTCAGGTTTCCCCGCGCTAGCGGTCTTCCTCGGCGGCCTGGGCCTCCTGCTGCTGTCGTTCAAGCTCCTCGACACCGTCCTGCCCAACCTCGACGACAGCACCATCGAAGCCAACCGCCTCGCCTGGCTGAAGAAGAAGTGGCCCATGTTCGGCCTGGGATGCCTCGTGGCTCTCATCGTGATGTCGGTGTCGGTCGCGCTGGCGGTCCTGGTCCCGCTGGTAACCAAAGGCTACGCGAAGCGAGAGGACATCCTCCCGTACATCGTGGGGGCAAATATCACCACCCTCGGCGACACGATGCTGGCTGCATTGGCACTTCACTCTCCTGGTGCGGGACGCATCGTCCTCGCCCAGGTGATAGCCACCACCCTCCTCAGCGTCCTCCTGCTCGCGTTCGCCTATCCCCAGATGAGGCGAGGGATCTGGCGGTTCCAGCGACAGATGGTCAAGAACAAGACGCGGCTCGCCGTCTTCACCGCCGCCCTCTTCCTCATCCCTATCTCCATCATCGTGGTGGCGGGGGTCGCGTGATCAAGCGGGAGGGAGGAGATGGCCACGTCACGCTCAAGATCCCCCGGCCGCTATATGACCAGCTGAAGCAGGTGATCCACGGCTCCGGGTTCCACTCGGTGACCGAGTTCGCCGTGTACGTGTTGAGAGACCTGGTGTCGCACCACGGCGCCACCGGCCGCGGGCCGCTCGCTCCGGCTCAGGTCGAAGCCGCGGCCGCCGACGTGGACCCACTTTCGCCCGAAGAGATCGAAGCGATCCGTCAACGGCTCCAAGCGCTCGGCTACCTCTAGCCCTACTAGCCTTGTAGTGGTCTTCCAGTAGACTCCGCCCGATATGGGGGAAAACGCAGTGGCCGGGAACCTGGTCGAGTTCGACCACGTCAAGAAGAGCTTCGGTCCCAACCTCGTCTTGGACGACATCAACCTGAACATCCGCAACGGTGAGGCCATCGTCGTCGCCGGGCCCTCCGGGTCGGGCAAGTCGACGATGCTGCGGTGTATCAACGGGCTCGAGACCATCGATTCGGGTGATCTGCGCTTCGACGGGAAATCCGTGGCGAAGGCCGGTAAAGCCATCTACGAGTTGCGCGGAGACATGGGGATGGTGTTTCAGTCCTTCAATCTGTTCCCGCACAAGACCGTTCTCCAGAACATCACGCTGGGTCCCACGGAGGTCAAAGGCGTCTCGGAGAAAGACTCGAAGGAGCGGGCCGTCAAGTTGCTCGAACGGGTGGGCATCCCCGAGAAAGCGGACTCATACCCGGCGGACCTGTCGGGAGGACAGCAGCAGCGGGTGGCGATCGCCCGTGCGCTGGCGATGGAGCCGAAACTGATGCTGTTCGATGAGCCCACCTCCGCTCTCGATCCCGAGATGATCCGCGAGGTCCTCGACGTCATGCGCGACCTTGCCGAGGAAGGCATGACGATGGTGGTCGTGACGCACGAGATGGGCTTCGCGCGTGAGGTGTGCGACCGCATCGTATTCATCGACGAAGGAAAGATCGTCGAGGAAGGCCCGCCCGAGGAGTTCTTCAAGAACGCGCAGAGCCAACGAGCGAAAGATTTCGTAGACAAGATCCTGCACCACTAGGTAGGGCTGGAGAGAATCATGAGCCACACGCCTGTGTGGTTCCGAAAGGGGGAGGTCGGTTTGCGCAGTATCGAGAGGTGGAGATGGTTGGTCGCGGTCCTGGCGCTGGTAGCGCTGGTCGGCGCCGCTTGCGGTGACGAGGGTGGGGGCACGGCCACGCCGCCCGCCGGCGGCGGCGAAGAGGAGGAGCACGAGGTCGAGCAGTTCGAAGAAGGCACGTCGCTCGGTGACATCCAAGCAGCCGGCGAGCTCGTAGCCGGCGTCAAGTACGACGTTCCGCCGTTCGGCTTCAAGAATCCCGACACGGGAGAGATCGAAGGATTCGACGTAGACATCGCCCAGGAGATAGCGGATCATCTCGGGGTAGAGCTCACCCCCAAGGAAGCGATCTCGGATAACCGCATCCCATTCCTGAAGGACGGCGAGGTCGACATCATCGCCTCGACGATGACGATCACGACCGATCGTGACGCCGAGATCGATTTCTCGGAGCCTTACTTCATCGCCAGCGGGCGCATCCTCGCCCCAGAAGGCTCCGATATCGCGGGAGTGGAAGACTTGGCCGGCAAGCGGGTCTGCACCGCGATCGGCTCGACCTATGAGGCGACGCTGAAGGAGCAAGCTCCGGAGGCCAAGCTCGAGCTCGTCGACTCTTACTCGGAGTGTTTCGAGCTGATCCAGAACGGCGCGGTCGACGCCGTCTCGACCGACGATGTCATCCTGACCGGGATGATCATCCAGGACCCGTCTCTTCAGCTGGTGGGCGAAGAGCTCACCGAGGAGCCGTATGGGATCGGCGTTCCCGAGGGTGACACCGAGATGGCGGAGTTCGTCAACGGCGTTCTAGAGGACATCTTCGAGAGCGGTCGTTGGACCGAGATCTACGACAAGTGGGTCGGCCAATACACCGGTACCGAGGGCCAAGAGCCCCCAACCAAGACCCTCGAGGAAGCACTCGAGGACCGTCCTTGTGAGGAGTTCTGCTAGAAGCGGTCACCGGCTGAAGAACAGGAAGCGATAGATGGGCGAGCTCTGGGAGGTGCTGACAAGGCACTTCCCAGAGTTCCGCGCCGGGTTCCTGGTCACGTGCACGTTCGTCGCGGTCTCCTTCTTGATAGCGATGGTGGTTGGGACCTTTGTTGCAGCTCTGCGGGTCATGCCCGTGAGGATCCTGCAGCGCATCGGAACCTTCTACGTGGAGACCTTTCGCAACATCCCGCTGCTCGTTCTGCTCTTCCTTTCGTTCGCGGGGCTGAGACGTGCGGGTATCGAGATCGGTCGCTTCACGGCCGGGGCTGGGAGCCTGGGGCTCTACACCGCCGCCTACGTTGCCGAAGCCATCCGGTCGGGGGTATTTGCCGTGGGTCAGGGCCAGATAGACGCTTCGCTGTCGCTAGGTTTCACCTACCCCCAGACGCTACGCAGGGTGGTACTGCCTCAGGCGGTGCGGACGGTGATACCGCCTTTAGGCAACCTCATCATCGCCATGATCAAGAACTCGGCGATCATCGGGGTCGCGCTCGGCCTCGCTAACGACCTCCTGAAGACCGCACGCATCATCAACTCGAACACGCTGCAGACGACCGAAGTGTTCTTCTGGGCCGCGGTCGGTTACCTGTTGCTCACCATCCCGGCCACATTCACGGTGCGTTACCTGGAAAAGAAGCTGGCGATCAAACGATGACCTACCTCTTCGACCCCTCCAATTGGGAATGGATCTTCGCCGGTAAGAACGCCCGCTTCATGCTCGAGGGGTTCCTGGTTAATCTGGAGATCGCGATCATCGCCATGACGCTGTCTCTCGTGTTGGGGCTGGCGCTTGCGCTGCTGCGGATCTCGAAGCAGCGCGTGGTCGGAGGTGTTACCGGAGCCTGGATCGACGTCTGGCGCAACCTACCTCTCATCTTCATCATCCTTTTCCTTTTCCTCTGGTTACCGAGAGGGGTAAGAGAGTCCTACGCGGACCTCGTGCCCGGGTTCCTTCCCGACGTCTTCAAGAATGGGGCGTTCCTTGCCGCGATCGCCGGCCTGACGCTTTACAACTCCGCGGTGATCGCCGAGATCATGCGCGCCGGCATCAAGTCTCTGGAGAGGGGGCAGGGAGAAGCCGCGGCGGCTCTGGGCCTCCCTTACTGGAAGTCCATGCGTTTGATCATCCTGCCGCAAGGTCTTCGGCGGATGGTGCCGGCGACGGTGTCGCAGCTGATCACCCTTAACAAAGACACGACGTTGGTCAGCATCATCGGGATCCAGGAGGTGATGCGCCACGCCCGCATCGTCACGAACACGAGCGGCAGTCCCTTCACCGGAACCGGTATAGACGCGCCTCTCCTGCATGTCTTCATCGGAGTTGGCGTCTTGTTCATCATCGTCAACTTCGGGTTGTCCCGATTGTCTCGCAAGCTCGAGATCCGCCAGCGTGAGCGCACCGGTACCGACGTAGAGAGCATCACCGGTCTCGAGGACCAAGTGGCGCTCGACACCTCGACCAGATAATCCTGTGAAGCGTCTCTTGCCCGGTCTGGTTCTCCTTGTCCTGTGCATGGCGTGCGTACCGCCCGAGCCGGGATTGAACCTGTCGCGCGATTACGAGATCGAGACGGTCATGGGCCAGATCCAGGAGCGAGGACACATCGTGATCGGCATCGCGGACGATGCGTACCCACTCGGCTACGTGGATCAGAACGACCAAGCCCGGGGGTTCAGCGCGGATCTCGGCAGCTACCTCGCCGACACGTTGAAGGTGGAAGCGCGCTTCATCACCGGGACATCGGAGCAGATATTGGATCTGCCCGGGCAAGATGTGGTCGACATAGCTTTCCCGGCGCTCGCTATGACCGAGCCGAGGGTCCGCACGCATCAGTTCAGCGACCCCTACTACGTGTCGCACCAACGCCTGCTCGTGCGCTCGGGGCCGTCGCCCATCACGTCGCTGCGGGATCTGAGAGACATGGCGGTGTGCACGCTTCAGGGAGAGGAGACCCGGGTCTCACCGGCCAAGCTCGACCCCTCGATCCTGGAGATAGAAGCCGAGCCGCAGAGCTGCCTCGCCCTGATACAGGAAGACAGGGTCCAGGCCGTGACGGGTGCGGACTACCTGTTGGCGGGTCTGCGCCTGTCCGCGCCGGAGGAACTCGTCGTTACGGGAGACCAGCTCACCACGGCGGGAATCGGCGCGGTCATACAGACGGGCTCCTCAGGCTGGACCGCGTACGTGAACGGAGTCTTGTTCCAGGCCGAGCAAGAAGGGGTGTGGCAACGAGCCTTCGACGACAGCATCGGACGGGGCTTGGGGGAAGAAGTGGCACCACCCACGATCACCGCCGAAGAAGCCGCCGCGCTCTACCCGAAGGACCTCTAGCCACATCAGCGAGCGGAATGCGGCGCTCGCTCTGACCGCGACCGCAGGCTTTGTGGCTGCGAGCGGGCAGCTTACGGGTAGCTGTAGATGTTGCCGGGGTCGCGGCGCGACTCGAAGATCTGTTGGACGTACATCCGGCCACCCGACCACCGTGCACCGACGCCGATGTGACGCCAGCTCCCGAGGATGGTGGCGCGATGCACCGGAGAACGCAGGAACGACCGGAAGATGCGGGGACACCTGCCACCTCCGCCGCTGTTCTGTCCCAGACGACGCCAGCGAGTCACGGTCTGGCCCATCGACTGGTCGTGAAAAACATTCCGCCGGGCCGCCATGGAGTACGCGTGACGGCGCGCCACGTAACCGATCTGTTGGTCCCGATCCAGTGCTCGCCTTCCGTGACGACGACGGATGCGGTTGATCTTGCGCATGAGGCATCGTTCCGCGCGACTGAAGCCGTAACCGCCGCCTGGCAGATCGAGATCCGACGCGCTCGCCCCCTCGGGGATCGCTGCGTGAGCGGACGGGAGAGGCGACGAGCTCAAGATCAAGGCGGTGACCATCGCCACCACGATGGCTCTCCACCCGGTTCGGAACGTGGACGCGCGCGCGTACGGCATGGTGAATCTCCTTCACATTCGATCGACAGATCCGGTTCCCGCGAGGAAGTGCGTCCTACCTACCAACCCGCGCGAGTCATGTCAACTATTCCGACATATCGGACACAGAGAGCGTTCGCTCGTGACCGCAGAGCGATTTGTTCCACCAGACAATGGAAGAACTAGTCATTGCAGAAGCTGCATGAGACAGTGAGCGTATGGATGCAGCGAGTCACCGAACGTCGAGCGTGCTCATCGTCGACGACGACGAAGAGATCCGTCACGTTCTTCGACTGTTGTGCGAGACGAATGACATGGAGGTCGTCGCCGAAGCAAGCAACGGCATCGAAGCTGTGACCGCTGCCCTGCGGACGCAGCCTCGATTCGTGATCTTGGACTACATGATGCCGAGGCTTGATGGGGAGGGAACCGCAGAGCTGCTGAGGACGATCGTACCGGACGCCAAGATCGTGGCTTTCTCTTCGATGCTCGAGGAACAACCCGCGTGGGCGGATGCCTTCTTGAACAAGCAGCGGGTGACCGAGCTGATGCCGCTGCTTCGCAGCTTCATCCGTTAACCTCCCGCCATGGCGAAAGACTCCAGTTTCGATGTGGTCTCGGAGGTCGACCTGCAAGAGGTTCGGAACGCGGTGGACCAGGCCTCACGCGAGATCTCGCAGCGCTTCGACTTCAAGAACACGGGCTCGGAGGTAGAGCTCGCCGAGCAAGGCGATAAACCAACCATCGTGGTGCGCTCCAACACCGAGCAGAAGGTGAAGGACTGCGTCAAGGTTCTCGAAGAGAAGCTCGTCAAGCGAAAGATCGCTATCAAGGCGCTCCAGGCGGGAAACATCGAGCCGGCAGCGGGCGGAACCTCTCGCCAGACCCTCACGATCAACCAGGGGATCTCCACCGAGAAGGCCAAAGAGATCGTGAAGTTCATAAAGGACATGAAGAACAAGGCCCAGGCGTCGGTGCAGGGTGATCAGGTGCGCGTGACGGCAAAATCACGGGACACGCTCCAAGAGATCATCGAGGCCCTCAGGGGCAACGACTTCGGCATCCCGCTGCAATACACCAACTACCGCTGATCCTCAGCGACGCGAGGTGGATAACACCGCTTCGTGGGTATGGCCTGGTGAGCGTGCGGCGGGATAAGGAGCGAGCGGATGTTGTTCGAGAAGGACCTCGACCGGCAGTGCGATGAGTGTGGCGAGGCGATGGAGATGATCCGCGATTACGGGGGCCGGGGCCAGGCACTTCAGTGCACCAGCTGTGGCTTCCTCGTCGAAGAGATCGACGTGAACGGCCCCAGGCTTACGAACCTCTAACCCACACGAAGAGGTATCTCCAGCAAACCTTCCAGCTCGGTGATCGTGTCTCTCGGGCTGCGGTGGAGGACCGTCCGCATGCCCACCTCGGCGGCCGTCTTCAGGTGCCCCGGGTGATCGTCTACGAAGATGCACAGGCTGGGCTCCAGCCCGAGTTTGTCGGTGGTCAGGGTGAAGATCTCTGCATCGGGCTTACGCATGCCGACCTCGCCGGAGATAACCACCACGTCACATATCTCGTCGAGAAGAGCGCGTGGATAAAGCTCGAGGCCCCAGGAGTTCGACAACAGCGCGGTCTGGATCCCGCGGCCCTTGGCTATGCGTACCGCTTCGACCATGTCTTCTTCCAATCGAAGAGAGCCGAGGAGCCGGTGCAACAGGCCTTCGGCCTCGACGGCTTGGCCCGATACCTCCGACAGCCGCTGGGCGAAGGCGAGCGCGAACTCGGCATCGGACATCTCACCTCGTTCGAAGCGCACGACGATATCTACGGGACCGTAAGCGTCTTTCTCGCCGTGGTAAGCCGCCAGTGCGACACGGACCAGGTGTTGGAGCTCGATGCCCTGGCTGTGGGAGAAATGTTGCATCGCATCCTCGAGTGGAGTGGTCAGCACGCCGCCGAAGTCGACTATCAAAGCTTTGTATTCGCTCACGGTCCCGCTACCTCCAGGGCCCGGCTCGCCAGCACCGGAACACCGCGTTCCATGCGCGCGAAGAACGGATCGTCCGTCATGCCTGCGAGGTGGCGCGCGTAGGAGCCTTCGAGCAGGATGGCGAGCTTCCAGATCGCCAAGACCACGTACCAATCGAGGCTGGAGACGTCCCGCCCGGTCGCCGAGGCGTATCTGTCCACCAGATCGCTGCGGCGCAGAAACCCCGGCATCCGGGTGACGGCGCCTTCCTGCGCGAAGAGATCGTCGATCGGATCATCCGGTTCCAACCAGAAAGAGATCATCCAGCCCAGATCCGCGAGGGGATCTCCCAGCGTGGACATCTCCCAGTCCAAGATTGCCAACAGACGCACCGGAGGTGACGGCGCGAACATGACGTTGTCCAGCTTGTAGTCCCCGTGGACGACGGTGGTGGAAGGCGACTCGGGCATGTGGTCGCGGAGCCATCCCCCCACCTTCTCCAGGTCGGGAAGAGGGCGTGTGTAGGGGAGGGTTAGTTCTAGCTGACCGCGCCACCGCCGCAGCTGACGCTCGAGATACCCCGTGGGTTTCCCGAAGGACTCCAGCCCACATGCAGCCGGATCCACCGCGTGCAGCTCGATCAACGCGTCCACGAGCTCTTCGCCCATCCGGCGGCGATCCTCTTCGCCGAACGCCGCCGGCACCTGATCTCTGATCACGATGCCCTGAACACGCTCCATCAGATAGAAGGGAGCGCCGATCACGCTCTCGTCTTCACACAGACACAGAGGTTGAGGAACACGCACCGGAGTCTTGTCGAGAGCTTGTAGGACCCGATGCTCTCGAACCACATCGTGAGCCGAGGGCAAGAAGGCTCCCAGCGGGGGCCGGCGCAGGATCATCTCCTGCATCGCTCCGCGCAGGATGATGAAGGTCTCGTTGGAGTGCCCCGCTTGGTGTCTCTGCACGACTAGATCGGCCCGGCTGTGGAAGTGCTCGTTGAGGAAGTCGGTGAGCGCGTCCTCGTCAACGAGCGGCGGGAGCCCAGACGTCATCTCTTCGCAATCTGCATGTGCGACCCCTGCCGATTAAGTACGCTGCTGGTCGATGACCGCGTGCCGCTCAAGACTACTAAGCGCAGGAGCGGCAGTGGTCCTCACCACCTCGTGTGCTCCCCAGGGGTCGACCTCGCAGGGACGCGAGATCAGCTCGCTCTACGACATCTTCTTGTGGATCGCGGCGGGCGTATTCCTTGTAACAGCCGGCTTGATCGCATGGAGCATCATCCGCTACCGAGCCAAGCCGGGTGACGACGACCTGCCGGAACAGTTCCACCAGAACCTCAAGCTCGAAGTCACCTGGTTCGCCATCCCGCAGATCCTCGTGGTGGTGCTGTTCGTGCTGTCGGCGTTCGCTCTCAACGAGGTGAACGAGGAGTCGCCCGAGCCGGACGCCGTGGTGGATGTGACCGGGTTCCAGTGGGGTTGGCGGTTCACGTACGACGGCTCGGGCAAGGAGGTGGTCGGTACGCCACAGGAACCCGCAAAGGTGCTGGTGCCTGTCGGAAACGTCAGCTTCGTTCTGACCTCCGCCGACGTGGTTCACTCCTTCTACGTGCCGGACTTCCTGATCAAGAGGGACGCGGTCCCGGGACGAGACACGCGTATCGACGTGAACGTCGACGCGGGCGTCTATGACGGCGTCTGCGCCGAGTTCTGCGGCCTTCTGCATGCCCGGATGCCCTTTACGATCGAGGCGGTGTCCCAAGAAGCGTTCCAGCAGTGGTTGCAAGAGCCACCGGAGGGAGTCGCCCGTGGCGACGGCTGAGCCCGCCATCGTCGCCGGGGCCCACGAACCCCGAGGTGTGGCCGGATGGCTGACGACCGTGGACCACAAGCGGATCGGGATCCTTTACGTGGTCACCGCGGTCGGGTTCTTCATCATCTCGGGCTTGCTGTCTCTGCTCATGAGGGCCGAGCTCGCGCAACCAGGCCTCCAGGTCGTGAACGAGTCGACCTACAACCAGCTGTTCACGATGCACGGAACCGGGATGATGTTCCTGTTCGCGACGCCCCTCGTTGCGGGCCTTGCTAACTACTTCGTCCCGCTGCACGTGGGCGCCCCCGACGTGGCCTTCCCGCGACTGAACGCGCTTACCTACTGGCTCTACGTCCTGGGAGGGGTGGTTGTCTTCTCCGGCTTCCTCACCGCCAGCGGGGCCGCCGCGTTCGGCTGGACCGGCTACGCACCATTGTCCGAGGCCACCTATTCGCCCGGCGCCGGCGTCGACCTGTGGATCATCGGGCTGATCCTCGTGGGAACATCCAGCATCCTGGGGGCCGTGAACCTCATGGCCACCATCTTCGGGATGAGAGCACCGGGCATGACGATGTTCCGTCTGCCGATCTTCACCTGGAACATCATCGTCACCCTCACCTTGATCATGTTCAGCTTCCCGGTACTCACGGCCGCCCTGGCGGCGCTGTTCATCGACCGCAACCTCGGCGGGGGCTTCTTCGATCCCACCCAGGGCGGCGACCCGATCCTGTGGCAGCACCTCTTCTGGTTCTTCGGCCATCCGGAGGTCTATATCGTCATCCTTCCGTTCTTCGGTGTGATCACCGAGATAATCCCCGTGTTCAGCCGCAAGCCGCTGTTCGGCTATCGCGGGTTCGTGTTCGCCACCCTGCTGATCGGCGCCTACAGCTTCTCGGTATGGGCTCACCACATGTTCACAACGGGATCCGTGAACAACCCCTTCTTCAGCGCGATGACGATGCTCATCGCGGTGCCCACGGGTGTGAAGTTCTTCAGCTGGATCGCCACGATGTGGCGCGGCAAGCTCACCTTCCCGACGCCGATGCTGTTCGCGATGGGGTTCTTGTTCATGTTCCTGATCGGGGGCATCACCGGGATCTTCGTCGCCTCCCCACCGATCGACTACGCGGTCCACGACACCTATTACGTCGTCGCGCACATGCACTACGTGCTCTTCGGCGGCACGGTGTTCGCCTCGTTCGCGGCGTTCTATTACTGGATCCCGAAGATGAGTGGCCGGATGATGGGTGAGCGTTTGGGCAAGCTGCACTTCTGGCTGATGCTGATCGGGTTCAACCTCACCTTCTTCCCGATGCACCAGATGGGACTCAACGGGATGCAACGGCGAGTTGCGGACTACCCGGCCGAGTCCGGCTTAGAGGTGCTAAACGCCGTCTCGACCGCGGGATCCGGGATCGTGGCTCTGTCGATCGCGGTGTTCCTCTTCAATCTCTTCGTGTCCATGAAGCGGGGCGCCAGCGCGGGAGACGACCCGTGGCAGGCGAACACGCTCGAATGGGCGACGAGCTCGCCGCCTCCTCACCACAACTTCAAGCGCCTTCCTCCCATCCGCAGCGAGCGACCGGTCTTCGACGCTCGTCACACAGGTCCGGCCGATGGCTGAGGAGCTTCGTTTCTTCCTCCGTACCGCGCTGTTCACCATCCTCATCACGACCATCTACTGGCTCGTCAGCTATGAAGAGGCCGGCACTACCTTGCTGATCGGCATCATCGGGAGCGCCGTCTTCTTCGTGATCCTGATCGCAGTGAACGTGAGGGCCGCGCGGCGGGGAGGCTCGAAGCTGAACGCACTCCTCGGCTTCGCCGACACCGGGCCGGACAGCCCGTTGGGTCTCGCCGAAGACGTCTTCCCGGCCCCCAGCGCGACTCCCCTCATCGCGTCGGTGGCCGCAACGCTCGTGGGAGCCGGTCTCATCTACGGGCCCTGGCTGTGGATTCCGGGGGTCGCGCTCTCCCTGGCGGCAGCCTGGTCGTGGCTGAGCGAGCCGGGTGACACGGCAAAGTTCACCGGCTGATGGGCGTCGACGACGCCCCCTCCCGCCCCCGGAAGGCCGAGACGAGAGGTAACACCTAGCGGACCGGGAAGGAGCCGGGGCGATGTCTCGTCGGCCCGAGGGCTAATGCTGCTCTTCGAAGCCTCCCTCGGGGTTGCGCCGCAGCCGGACGGGCCCGCGTGGAATCCCAACCCCCGGCCCCTGTAGCTGCACACTCATCCGGTGGGCCAGGAGCCCGCCCAGGGCGGGCACGACGAAGACGGCCACGCGCAAGACGTTGGTGACCGCCTCGACCTGGACGTTGAACATGATCGCCATCACGTCGTTGCCGCCGGCGATCGTCAGGACCAAGAAGAACAGGAACGCGGCCACGCCGATACCCGTCCGGAAGGGAACATCGCGCGGCCTGTTCAAGAGGTGATGCTCGTCTCGATCGCCGGTGAGCTTGGCCTCGACGAAGGGCCACAGCGCCATGAGGCCGAACGCGATCCCCGGCATCACCACACCGGGGATGAACGGCGACGGGATCAGGATCCCGAAGACGGATACGTCCGCTGGTGGGAACAGCCTCAGGGCTCCCTCGAGCCATCCGATGTACCAGTCCGGTTGCGCCGGCGCACTGACGACGGTGGGATCGAAGGGGCCGTAGTCCCACACGGGATTGATCTGGATCAGGCCGCCCATCAAAGACAGCACCGAACCCGTGATCAGCAACAGTCCCACCGACTTGAAAGCTTGTCCCGGCCAGAAGGGTTTGCCGACCACGTTGCGCTCGGTCGACTTCGACGTCGCGAACTGCGCGTGCTTCTGTCGCGCCAGGATCGCGAGGTGAGCCCCGATCAACCCGAAGATGAGGCCCGGCAGCAGCATCACGTGCAAGACGAACAATCGAGAGATGATCCCGGCCGTCGGGAACTCGCCTCCGAAGGCGAGGAACGCGAGGTAGGGACCGATGAACGGCACCGAGATGAGCACCGAGTAAGCGATCCGGAGTCCGGTGCCGCTGAGCAGGTCATCGGGAAGCGAGTAGCCGGTGAAGCCCATCCCGAGAGCCAGGATCAACAGCACCACGCCGATCACCCAGTTGAGCTCGCGCGGCTTGCGGAAGGCTCCGGTGAAGAAGATGCGCATCGCATGCACCACCACCGACGCGACGAACACCAGCGCCGCCCAGTGATGGATCTGACGCATCACCAGTCCCGCCCGCACCTCGAAGCTGATGCGCATGACCGACTCGTACGCCGCCGAGACCTCGCGGCCCTGCAGCGGCGCGTACGGGCCCTGGTAGACGACCTCGGCCGCGTCGGGCCGGTAGAACAGCGTCAGGAAGGTCCCGGTCGCAACGAGGATCACGAAGCAGAACAACGCGACTTCCCCGAGCAGGAACGACCAGTGGTCGGGGAAGACCTTGCGCAAGCCCTTGCGGGCGAACGATGCGATACCCAGACGCTCGTCCAGCCAGCCCATGCTCTTCACCGCGCCCGCACCTGAGCTCGTCGCGTCACGAGAGCTGCTCCTCTCCGTCGTCTCGTTGGAGGTTCCAGAAGCCCGGTCCGACGGGGGCCGAGAAGTCACCCATCGCAACCAGATAACCCTCGTCGTCGATCTCGATGGGGAGCTGCGGAAGGGGCCGGTCGGCCGGACCGAAGGTGGGCTCGGCTCCGGTGAGCACATCGAAGGTCGACTGGTGACAGGGGCAGAGGAGCTCGTGGCTCTCGGCGCGATAGAGGCCGACGGGGCAACCCGCGTGGGTGCAGATCTTGGAGTAGCTCACGACGCCTTCGGGGGCCCAGGCCTCGCGGCCCGAGGGCAGCTGCAGGCGCTCGGGATCCACCTTGATCAGAAGTGTCTGAGCATCGGCCGCTCCGACCTCGCCCTCGGGGAACACCGTCTGGACCGCCCCCGGTTGGACCGCATCCGGCCTGACCGGGTTGCCGTCGAGGTCGACCAGCCGTTTGCCTGCGCTCCACCGGGTCCTGAAGAGGCTTTGGCCGGGTCGGGGGCCGAGCGAGAGGGCGGGGATGGAAAGGGCCGCGGCGAGCGTCGCAGAGGCGCCGGCGAGCAGCCGCACCAGGGCAGATCGCCTCGTCACCTCATCGTCTTTCAACATCTGTCCGGTGGCCTCCACGGTGGCCTCACCGGTGCCGAGCGGCGGTCGCTCTTCCGTCACCTCGTCTTCGTGGAGCAGCCGGGTTGCCCACGTCACCACGCCGAAACCGAGTCCCCCGAGCGCCACGCCGAGAAGCAGGCCTTCGAGCTGCGCATCGCCGCCGGTGAGATAGACGACGACGAGGGCGGCCGAGGCCACGACACTGGCCCCGAAGGCGATAGAGATGACTCGTTCGGGCGTCACGGCTTGGCCTCTGGTTTGACCCGGCTTCCGATGAAGTAACAAGCGAGGCCGAGTGCCAACATGCCCACGGCCCAACCGATGAAGCCCTCGGGAACGGGGCCGATACCGCCGATATCGGCGCCGCCCGGAGGGTCCTGATCCTGGATGTACCCAAGGTAGCGCACGACCGCGTTGCGCTCTTCCTCGTCGAACCCAAAGACCGGCATCTCACCGGGCCCGGTGATCACGGCTTCGGCGATATCGAGGGGGCCCGCCGCGTAGAGGCTGGGAGCGAGAGCTCCGACGCCGGCCGCTCCTCCGTTCGCGGTGGCCCCGTGGCAGGCCGCGCAATTGTCGACGAAGAGCTGCAGTCCCATCTGAAGATCCCCGGCGGCGGGGTCCACCGACGGGATGGGTGGCCCCGAGCCGAGAGATCCGACGTAGTCCACGAGGGCCTCGACCTCGTCTACAGCGAAGGCGGGAGGCTTGCGGGTGGTCTGATCGGTAGGGTCCGCCAGCGGCATACGCCCGGTGCGGAGCTGGAAGTCGGCCGCGGCCTCGCCCGCGTCCTGGATGGGGGGGCCGAACTCCGTCCCGGAGCCGTCGATGCCGTGGCAGGAAGCGCAAGATTCGACAAAGAGATCGCGGCCGTCAGGGGGCTCTTGTGCAACAGCAGGAAGCGAGGCCAGACATACGAGAGCAACAGCGCCGACGACAACGCGCAGAGCAGCCCTCACGAAGCGACCCTACCGCCCGCCCCCCCCCCCCCGCCCCCCCCCCCCCCCCGGGGCTGGGGGGCGGGGGGGGGGGGCGCCCACCCCCACCCCCCGAGCGGGTTGGCATAGGCCGCCCACCCCCCCCGCGCCCCCCCCCCCAGACCGCCACCCGACCCCCCCCACAACCCCACACCAACCGCAAATACCGGGGAGGCCCGC
>JAUJPD010000012.1:0-5934 GCA_030447315.1 Actinomycetota bacterium
ATGTTCAAGACGACCAACTCCTGACCCCGGAGGCGCATCGTCAAAGCACGTCGCCGAGCATTCACCTGGCTCCCTCCTAAACGCCGTGAACGCAGCCCAGGAATACGTCTTCCCCTCAACGAGGTCTTCATCAAACGCAACTACCACTGCTCGCTTGGTCGGACGCCACACCTCGATGTGGACAGAGGGACCGACGCTGGCGGCGTCGGACGACTCCTCGTATTCGCTGAACCAAGCACGTAGACGGCCTCGATCGTAGTCAACCAAGATGGAATACTCTGCGAACTCAGGTTCGGCGTCCGAAGAGAGCTTCATCGACAACTGACTCCGTCCGCGCAGTACGGTGTCACGCCAAGTCCGCTCCATAACCACTCGATGACGAATCAGTCGACCTGGGCCGTGCGAATGGGCCACACCGACCACATCCAGCGCCCCTGGCACGTCTGGCGGATCAGACGCGCGTTGACCGTCAGCTTGAGCGGCTCCCCCCATGAGCACCACGACGGCCATAGCGAGAATCAGGCTCCCATAGCGAAGCGTCCTAGTCCTGGTCATAGGTAAAGCTCCTCCAAGCTCAGAATGCCGCCCTTCCGCAATGTTCGTTCGCTACGTTGGCAGTGGAACAAGCTGGGGCCGCCTGGAACTAGCGCGAAGGTCTTACCGACACCACTGAGTAGGTGACCGGGCTCGGCAGGTTCCGAACCTTGCGGACCTCTCCGTACGGCAATCGCACACGATAGAGCCCGCCGTCGTAACCGGTCCCGTATGCCTTGCGCCCGATCATCGCCGGAGCACGGGCCGGCCAGCGTCCGAACCTCGACACGACCTTCAAGCGGAGATCGAAGACACGGCTCGGTCCGGGATACGACATGAAGACAACCGGTCGCGACCTGGTCATCCACGCGGCGAAGGCGAAGGTGTCTCCCGTAACGAGCGCACGGATCCGCACCACCGCCGGACCACCGGAGACGTCTACCGTGTAGAACCGCGTCGGCTTGGAGTCGACGTTGCCGTAATCGGGATAAGCGATACCGGCGAGCCGGTCACCATCCGGACTGGCCGAAAGCGCCCCCGAGTACTTGCCGGGCAGCTTCACCACCGGGCGGACGGCTCCGGTACGCAGAGAGAGCCTGACCAGATCCCGGCCCCAGCGACCCTCCTGCAGATAGACCCGGTTGGACACGAAGGTCGCGGCTCGCGCCGTGCCCTCGTGCAGGCGAGTCCCGACGTTGCCCCGGATCTTCAGCACGAGGCTCTTAGATTCCGGCTCGCGGTAGTTGGTGGAGAAGATGACCAACCTCCGCCCGAGCCGGTCCCGGCATTCGAGCCCGGCGGGGTCCTGACGAGGATAGGCCTGGCCCCGTCCGTACGGAAGCCGGAGCTCTCGCACGATCCGGTAGGTCGAAAGATCCCGCACGAACAGGTGCGGGGGCTCTGGGTAGGTCTGGCCGATCTCGAGCGCGCGCTCTCGCCCCGGGCACACGTCCAGCCGAGTGACCTCGCTCCCGCCGAAGCCGTAGCCCAACGTCCGGCCGCGCTCGTCGAGACCCATCACCTGTGCGTCTCCGAAACTGCCACCCACCAGCAGCGCGAGGGGGCCCTCGCCGTACGGCGCCGGCAACGGTGATGCCGCCTCGCGCATCTCCTTGGGCGAGACCTGGCTACACAAGCTCGAGCGCCAGGCTCCATCCTTCTCGCGAACCTCCAGGAACAAGCCGTACCGCTCGCCTTGTTCCACCTCGAGCCCGCAGCTGGCGCCCGAGAACGCAGAATGCACTTCGACGACGTCTCCGGGCTCTCCCAGCTCGCCCTTGTACTCCTCGTCTAAGCGGAACGAATAGATGGTGTCGTCGGCGGAGCTGAACCCGCCGTCGGGGTCCGGGGGCTCGGCCAGATGGCTCTCCAGGAAGGTGCCGACGAACGCGCCGTCGGCCCGAGCGAAGGAATCCCGAGGGTCGCCGAGGGCACAGGAACAGGCCGAGGCGCTCTGGACCGGCAGCAACACCAGTGCCAGCACAAGACACGCGATGCGGATGAACCGACTGGTTCTCATGACTCCATTAGACGACGGTAGGGCCGGAAAGTTCCACCCCTTTGCTCAATCCCGGAAATCCACCCTGAGCGAGTCGGGGGCGACCGGGATCTTGATGTTCGCGGAGCGGTAGGAGACGGTGCTGGGGAAGTTGTTCCTGCGCAAGAACGGTGTGTCGGCCTGGGACACCTCGACCACGACCTTGTGGTCCTTCTCGAATATCCAGCCGTTACCGAAGAGGTCGAAGCTCTGACAGGTCTCGTCCGGCGCCACCGTCTTGTTCACCCGGCACACACCCCGGGTCACCAACGTGATCGAGCCGTTCGGGGACCTGTCGAAGAGGCGGACCGCGAGCCAGTAGTCCGTCGCGGACGTCTCGTGCTCGAGGGTCACCGTTGGGATCCCCATCATCGTGAAGGTTTCAGTCACGTCGTCTTCGTAGACCACGACGCCCGGCCCGGGATTGGCCTGGCTCGTCGTATAGCACTTGTTCGTCGTGCGGTCGCGGGCAACGGGATCACTCTCTTGCGCGTGGCCGTCGACGGCGGCGGTCGTGGTCGTCCCGCCGGACCCCCAGCCGAACGTGATCCGTTTCGGCGCGAGGCCGCGCCACGTCGAGGCCCGGTACTCCACCCCCGGCTCGTCCGCTGGCAGCTTCTCGGTGGCATTAGAAGGACAGATGGTCGTCGTCGCAGATACGTCCCTCTTCGGCTGCTTCCCCTTAGAAGTCGAGGAACTTGTTCATGCGCCAGTTGACGCCTTTGCGAACTCGCGACGGTGACCTCATCAGGTTGAACGAGCCATCGGCGTTGGTGAAGTCCTTCACCTGGCAGACGTGGTGGTCGGCGCCGCAGATGTCATCCCACTCTTTCGGCTTGTTCTGAGCGAAGTGCTGGTAATCACCCAGGTACATCGTGATCGGATAGTCGGGCGCGACCGAACGCAGCTTGTTGTAGAAGCGGATCGTCTCCATCGTGGGGAACAAGGGATCCGTCCAGGTCGCGGCCGCGTACACCGGCACCCGCATGCCGGCCTTCACGCTGCTCCAGAAGGCCTGCTGGAAATAGGCGGAGCGATCTCTGAGGAACGAGTCGAGCACCGCCTCGAGATTCGGATCGCCGTCATATGGCTCTCCCGCCTGCAGCCGGGAGAAAGCGTCGGTCACATAGCTCGGGAAGGTGGTGTGGTTCGTGCCGGCGAGATTGCCGCTCGCGTAGAGGCCAGAGACGATGCTCTGCTTCTCGACCCCGATGGGGTCGCGCGACCGCGCCCGGGCGACGTTGGTGGGGGCCACGAAGGTGCCGCCCCCCTTGGGATCCCGATCGAAGTAGTGGCCCGAGGGGACCAGCGACTCGACCAGATCGGTCCACCCGTACTTCGTCACGACGCCGGCCAAGCGCACCGGGACGTCGCTCGCGGGGCTCTTCCACTTCGGATCCGTCAGCGCGAGCCAGGAGAAGCCGCCGCCGTAGGAACCCCCCACCGCAGCTACCTTCTTTGGATCGACCCGGAACAGCGGAGCCTTGCCCTCGGCCCGCAACATCGTGTCGTGATCGGCCAGTAGCCCCACGAGGTACTGGTAGTCGTTGATCTCGTAGCGCCGGGAATCCAGTTGAGTAGTGCCGGTCGAGCCCCGTTCTTCGCTGTTGCGGAAACCGCGGGCGGTGTAATTGATCACGACGTACCCGCGCGACGCGAACCACGCGTTCGAGTGGTGCCATTGCTCGTTGGGCGCGTCGACCGAGCTCGCCTCCCACGAGGTCTTGTTGCCGCCACAGCAGCCGTGCATGAACACCACCACGGGGTAGCCGGCCTTGGGAGGTCGGATCGTGGGGAAGTCTGCCCCCAACAGGCTCTTCATGGCCGGAGTCGGCGGCATGGTGATGTCGACGTCGAGGCTGATGCGGTTGTCGCGCTCGGGACGAAGGTCCTCGGTTGCTGCAGCTTCGGCCGCCTCTTCCACCGACGCCGGCTTCGGCAGCCCCGTGTAGTCATCGCCTCCGCTGGCCCTGTACTTGACCGGCACGGGGATCGCCCGCTCGCCACCTCCGCGCGCCGGAAGGCCGTCGTTGCAGAACACGTAAGGCAGGCCGTTCCCGTTCTCGGCGTCGCCGTCGAGCGCATCCTTGACGGCACAGTCCGCTTTCTCCACGAGGCCAGAGAGCGCCGTGAGCGAATCCGTCACGAGGGGGTCGGCTTCGATCGCTCCGGCGGCCGGGCCGCTCGCAGCTGGCAACGCGGAGCCGAGGAGGAGACAGGCGAGGAGCACGAGCTTCCAGGGCTTCATTGGGTCCTTCCGGGTCTGCGGGCCACAAAGAGGTGGTTGCCAGGAGATGAACCACACATGTCGAAAGTGTGAACCAATCAATGCTGTTTGTTAACCGGAACCGGCCACTTTCCTGCCCAGAAAGGACCTCGATGCGGCGCCGAACCCTGAGCCTTCTCCTCGCCTGCGGCCTCGTGGGAGCCGTGGCCCCACCGGCCTCGGCCGTGCCCCGGGACACCACCGTCCGCACCATCCAAGACACCAACCAAGACAACCTGCTCGAGTTCGCCCCCGGAGAGGACTACGAGGTCATCGGGGCGCCGCCGGGATTCCGGCCCCCGCGGCATGGATCCATCCTCAACTTCCTGCAGCTTTCCGACTTCCAGATGATCGACGAGGAGTCGCCGGGCCGGGTCGAGTTCTTTGACAGCAGCCAGCGGATCCCGGGGGCGCAGCCGTTCGGCGCCGCTTACCGGCCGCAGGAGTCGCTGACCACCCAAATAACCGAGGCGATGGTCAGGGCGGTTCGCAACACGGTCTCTCCGGTGACCAGCGCCCAGCTCGAGCTGGCGATCCTCACGGGAGACAACGCGGACTCCCAGCAGTTCAACGAGACGCGCTGGTTCATCGACGTCCTGGATGGGCAGAAGAAGATCGATCCGAACTCGGGCATCCCGGCCCCCGGTTGTGAAGCCACTCCAGGATCGATCTACGACGGCGTGAGGGGCGGCGGACGACTCGGCTACTACGAGCCCGATAAATCCGAGGGCAGCGTTGACGGCGACGGTTACTCGCCGCTGCGAGAAGAGAACAAGAGCGAGACCGGACAAGACGTGACGATCCGGGACTTCCCCGGCCTCTTCGAGGACGCCAACCAGCCGTTCCAGTCGATCGGCCTCGATCTCCCCTGGTACACCGCCTTCGGCAACCACGACGCCCTGATCCAGGGCAACAGCCCCGATGCCTACTTCGGACCCGTCGGTCCCTCGAAAGAGACCGCCCGCGACGACTTCCAGAGCATCGTCACCGGGTGCGAGAAAGTGAAGTTGATCCCGACCGCGACCAGCGTCGACCAGACCACCGTCGACATCGTCCCGCCCGATGTGCGCCGTTGCTATCTGGCGAAGGACGACGCTCCCGTGGACCCCCTGGGTCTGCTGATGGGGACGCCATGCTCCAAGAGCAGCTGGATCGCGGAGCACTTCAAGACCACCGGTGCCCCCGTGGGCCACGGGATGGCGCCCGCGCCCTGCGACCCCGCGGCGGAACCGAGATGCGCCGGCTACGGCCGTCCCGCCGTCGCCGACCTCAACAATGACGGTTACTACTCCTTTTCTCCCCGGCCCGGTCTTCGCTTCATCTCCCTCGACACGGTCACCGACGAATGCGGCACGCTGTTCTGTGCCGAAGGCTCGATCGACGACCCGCAGTTCAGATGGCTGCGCAACCAGCTCGAGCTGGCCACCGCCATGGGTGAGTACGTGATCAGCTACTCGCACCACACCTTAAAGACCACCCGGTTCCCCTCGACGGATCCGACCGAGTTCCCGATCCACTACGGCAACAGGGCAACCTCGCGGCAACAGCCTGCGGGCGTGAGTCTGGAATCGCTAGAGGACCTCTTCTGCAGCTTCCC
>JAUJPD010000012.1:6034-33842 GCA_030447315.1 Actinomycetota bacterium
CCCATGGCGGGAACCCGGGTGGCGCGCATCGACCTGTGGCACTTCGCGGCTCCGCTGCCTGCGACCTTCCGGCCCAGCTGGATACCGGGCTTTCCGCAGAACGAGAACAGAGCGACGCTTCTGAAGGTCACCACCGAAGACGGTGTCGAGGGTTGGAGCGCGGGCCCGGCGATCGGCAAGGAACGAGCCGGGCTCGGCCAGCTCATCGGCCCCTACCTGATCGGAGAGGACGCCTGCGACATCGATCTCATACAACAGCGCCTGCGTGAGGTCGGATACCTGGGCTGGCGCAACTGGTGGATCGAGCCCGCTTTCTGGGACATCAAAGGAAAGATCGAGGGAGTCCCGGTTTGCCGGCTGCTCGGTGGTGGACCCCGCTCGATCGATCTCTACGCGTCAACCGGCGAGGTCCGCTCCCCCGCTGCCCGCATCGCCGAAGCAGAGAGTCGTTACGAAGAGGGTTTCCGCTCGATCAAGATCCGGGTCCATCAAGACGAAGCCACCGACGAACGGCACGTTCGAGAAACCGCGGCTGCGATCGGCGATCGCATGAGGATCGGCGTCGACGCGAATCAAGCATGGCGGGTGACCGCGGTAGCAGACGCGCCGATGTGGGACCTCGCTCGGGCCAAACGTTTCGCCGATATGTGCGCCGACCACGGCATCGCGTGGATCGAGGAGCCGCTTCCCATGGACGCGTACGACGACCTCGCCGAGCTAACCAGCTACTCGAAGGTCCCCATCGCGGGAGGCGAACTGCATACCAGCGCCTTCCCCGAGCTCAAGATGATGATCGAGCGTGGCTGCTATTCCATCTTCCAGCCCGATGCCATGTTCACCGGCGGCATCGACCAGACCTTCAAGATCATCCAGCTGTGTCGCCGCCGCGGAGTCGGTTACACGCCGCACACCTGGACCAACGGGATCGGCTTCGCGGTCAACCTTCAGCTGATGGCGGCGTCGGGCTTCGCCGACGAGAAGGAGCTGGAGTACCCGATCGATCCGCCCGGCTGGGTGCCCGAGGCGCGCGACGCCATGCTCGAAGAGCCTTTCTTGCACGACCGCGGGGTGCTCCACATGAACGAGCGACCCGGCCTGGGCATCTCCATCGACAACCGGGCTCTGAAGAAGCACGGGCAGCACTTCTTCAAGATGGACCGCAAGAGGCTGATCTTCTTCGCCCTGAGGGACCGTGGCATCAAGGCGTCTAAGGAGATGGACGCCGCCAAACGCACCCGGCAGAAGCCGTGACCGGCCTTCAGTCCGCCCCCAACGAATTACAAATGCGCTGAAATCCGGCTCCCGGCGGGAGTCGCAGCCGATACTCCGTCTCCCCGGTAACGACGGGCGCCTGACTTCGAGCCGAACGGACGTGGAGGGACGATGGAGCAGCAAGCGATGTTGCCCGAGTGGGAGTCTCAGCTGATCGACGACGCCATCACGGCGGCCGAGCAGCGCCTCGACGAAGAGAAGGGCAAAGCCCACAAGCGTGCGGTCCAGCTGGCCCGAGAACAGGGGTATCACCGGCTCGCCGTCGAGATCGACCGCCCGTCACGGCACCATGCGGGGCCTGGTCAGCTGTCTCTGTTCCCGACGGATCCCACCCTCTTCGACGTAAAGGACTAAGGCTGCTCGCCGGTAGATTGCCGGTATGCGGCGCGGTGTCACGTTCTTCATCGTCGGCTTATTGGTCGCAGTCGTCGCGACCCCTGCGTCGGCGCGCGCGGCATGGAAGACGCGTATCGACGAGCTCACCGCCGGCAGGACCATAGGCGTCGCCGTAAGGGAAGAGGGACGGTTCCTCTACCGGCATGCGCACAAGCGCGGGCGGGTTCCTGCCTCCAATCAGAAGCTGCTCCTTTCGATGGCCCTCGTCGACGATCTCGACCCCGCCACGACGATCGGGACGAGCGCGGCCAGCCGAGCTGTGGGCGCGACCGTGCTCGAGGGCGACCTATGGCTGTTGGGCCACGGCGACCCCACCGTTACCGGAGGGGGGCGCTTCGGCAAACAGCTCCCGTTCGAGCCCACGCAGCTCGGCGCGCTGGCCAGATCGGTGAAAGCCGCGGGCGTAGGTCGCATCCAGGGACGTGTGATGGGCAACACCGGTTACTTCGATCACGATTGGAACGCGCCGGGGTGGAAGGCGGAGTTCGCCGACCTGTACATCCCGCTGCCCTCGGCGCTCACGTTCGAAGGCAATACCTACCGGGGCACCCATGTCTCCGACCCCGAACGGCGGGCAGCCATCTCGATGACGCGCGCAAGCTCGAGAAGATAGGGGTCCGGGTCTCGGGCGTCCCCGGCTCCGGAGATGCACCTCGCGATCTCACTACCGTCGCGCACGTGGAGTCGCAGCCGTTGGGCACCATGGCTCGATACATGAATCGGCGATCCTCCAACTTCTTCGCCGAGGAGTTCGGCAAGAGGTTGGGCCTTGAGCGCCTCGGCGCCCCCGGATCGATCGCCAAGGCGCCGCTGCGATTGAGGGATGGGCCGCGGTCCAAGGGATCTCGCTGATCGCGCACGACTCCTCGGGGCTGTCCTACGAGAACCGCGTTGCTCCGGCCGGGCTCGTGAGGTTGCTGGGTGTCGCCGAGGATCGATCGTGGGGAGAGGCGTTTCGAGGGACCCTGGCGGGAGCGGGCCAGGGCACGCTGGAGGACCGCTTGAAAGGCGTGCGCCTGCGCGCCAAGACCGGGACATTAGGACGCGATCTCGTCGCTGTCGGGCTACGTATGGCTTCGGCGGCTCGACACGTGGGCGGAGTTCTCGATCCTGTCCAGAGGCATGTCCAAGGGCTCGGCGTCGGCCGTCGAAGACGACATCGTAAGGATCCTCACCCGCTCCGCCCGTTAGAGCTAGGCGCGGCCGCCGGCAGGGCTGCGACCTCCTCGGGAGCCAGGGCCATCGAGTCTCCGCAGTCGCACTCCAGGAAGAGATAGGTCTCTCCCTGCAGCGCCACCAGGATCACCTCGCAATCACAGCCGGGGCAGAGGTCGCCGGTCGGGTACTCGTGGTGGATCTCTATGTGTCTCTCATGCCCATAAGCTAGCCACGGGGTACGACAGAAAAAGCGGATTTCGGCCTCCCGTGGCGAAACAATGCCTACGGAACAGGCAAGTGGCGGCTTATCGAAGGGGGACACTCTTATGCGACGGATGATCGTCGCTTCTCTGGCAGCGGTTTCACTCCTCAACGATGGCGCCTTCGGCCTCATCGTCGCCGGTTGCCGGCTCCAGCACCGAGTACCAGGGGCTGGGGCGGATCTTTTCCCGACCCGCACGTGCAACGAGGGGGCTCCGGGCTCCTCTCCCTTCGCCAAAGGCAGATCTGCGCGCATCGACTTCATCCAGTTCTCGGAGCTCGAGAAGGGATCGCTTTCGGAAGAGAGCTTCCCTCGGTTCGTGGAGGTCTACCAGCTAGACAAAGACTTCGATTGCGACGGCAGACCGGTCGCGAAAGAAGATGCGGCCTGCAAGGAGTTCAGTTCGCGCGGGCTTCCCAACACCCTCCCCGACGGGCAGGGAACCAGTTTCTCGCGCGATCGACGTCCGCTCTACATGGTGCGCATCACGGACGAGACGGTGGCCAACAAGAACAAGAAGTACTTCGTCTTCCCACTGTCCATCCACGGCATCGAGCGGGCGTGGAGGGCGGGACCCGGGCGGCGGAAGACCTTGCCACGTGGGGAGCTTGCGAGGCCAAGACGGCCCCGGACTACGTCGACTGCGGGAGCGAAGACAACAAGGCGCCGCACCCATTGCTGGAGGCCACGCCCGACAGGTCTCTGACCGCCGGCTCCGTGCTGAAGAGAAGCGTGACCTACATGATCTATCCGAACCCTGACGGATGGGTCAGGGGCGAGCGCACGGAGGGGACCCAGTTCTTCCAGCGCTACAACGGCAACGGGGTGGACCTGAACCGCGACTGGCCGGAACAAGGCTTCACCTTCCGGCCGTACACGCCCTGGTCCGAGCCCGGTGCCGCGGGTTCGGTCGGGTACTTCAACAGATCGGGCCGAAGGATGCCCAGGGCAACCCGAGGTGGACCGGCGGCATCGACCTTCACGGTCAACTGGTCGATCGCGCGTTCTCGTTCACACTCATCGGAGGATCCGAACGTCCTTACGACAAGAACCAACGCGTGTTGCAGACGGTCAAGGGGCCTGGGCGGATGCCGAGAAGAGGCTCGCTTACTCCCCCATCATCAAGTCGAACGAGCAACCGCGCAACGATCCCCGTCTCTACGGCGTGCAGTGGGGAACCATCTGGGACACGATCGACTACACCGTCAGCGGCGCGCTCGGTAACTGGATCGATTCGCCCATAGGACTCAACGCCGACGGGATCGACAACGAGATGTCGTTGTCCCACCTGATCAACTGCGGCGTGGGTAGTTGCTTCGATCCGGACGCGGAGCAGTTGCACGTGGACGGCAACAAGTCCCTCATCTACTCGATGCTCAACTACTCCTTGAAGCCGGAGAAGACCGCCTTCACCACGAAGGGCCGCGTGGCTACATCCACAACGGCGGAGCCGTCTCCAGGAAGACCGATCGCACCTCGGTGCCTCCCCGCTTCGCCAAACTCCCGCCTCAACGGGACATCGCCCCCTTCCGCCTGAGCGAGCCCGAGAACGACTTCATCAAGGAGTTCACGGTCAAAGGTCCAAAGGACGGGGTCTACAACGGCGGCATCGTCGTCCCGATCACCTGCGCGAACCTCCAGGGCGTGAGCCAGTGCTCCTTGTCGCAGGCTCTGCTGGAGCGCAAGGCCACGGGACCTCACAAAGACGAATCTGAAGGCGAGTGGGGAGGTCGTCAACTCCTACTTCAACCAATCATCCATCTACATCCAGGCGGGCCAAGCGCTGCACGCCAACCTGCCGACGCCGGGCCGGTACCGCGTCAGGATCGACGGCGCCACGGCCACCGATGTGTTCGACGCCACCGTGGACTTCACGAAAGAGAAAGGTTGGCCCGACCCCGGTCAGATCGGTTACCGCGCCACAAACATGAACTTCTGGACGGACCTCAAGCCGTTCGCGAAGCCCGGGCTGGTGAAGTTGACCCCGAGACAGATCGCCCGCACCAACTCGTGGAGGAAGCTCGACACCATCGTCATCACCAACAAGGTCTATCCGAAGCTTGCTCGGAAGCTCCGTCGGTGGGTCGCCAGGACGGATGGCAACCTGGTCTTGACCGATCGCGCGGTGAAGATGCTCCGCTCGATGCGGATAGTCGGCAAGGGTGCCATCGGTGTCGAGAAGCACTACGCCGGATACGTCAACTTCGCGACGAAGCGGCGGGAAGAGACCTACGCGGATCCCTTGGCGCGCAAGATCAACCAACCTGGAGCCGCCGAGGGTCAATCGGGCGGCGAGACGCGGCGTCGGCAGACCTACGAGCCGGTCCCTATAGGCATGGCCATACAGACCCCTGACGACCGCGATGCCTTCAATGCTCCGGTGTGGCACGTGCGCCAAGACCTTTGGAAGAAGGCCCGAGGAGGCAAGCAGCGGGCGGTGGGAACCACCGGCGACAAGACCAAGGTCAGCTTCGGAGAAGTCTCCTTCCGGGGCGGGCGTGTGCGGATCATCGGTGGACTCCTGCCGATGCCGGTGGACGACTTCGACCACCCCTTCGGCCTCGCCGACTACGGACTCACCTACTCGGGTTACCAGATGCTCCAGAACGCACTCACCTGGACCCGTTAACCCAGAGCTCTCGCCTGTACGCGGGGTTCGATTCCTTGCTGGAGTCGGACCCCGCGTGGCGCGTGGGCGAGTTCCCACTCCCCGACGGCACCACCCGACAGCTACGAGAGCCGAACGCGGTGCCGGTCGTTCAGAACGGTGGATTGCGGGTGGGGGTCCATCGCTTCACCAACCATGACCACCGCGTGCAGATCCTCGACAACGCGAAGCACGTCTTGTTCTCCACGGAGACGGTCGCCGTCCCCGACGACGGCATCACGTTGTCGATCGAGATGGAATCCTCCGGGAGGGGTTGTGTCGAAGGCGATCTCTACGACGGGTTCGCTTCGTTCCTCTGCCTGGATCTCTCGACCGGAACGGCCATCGATGTCTTCTGCCGGGACGACCTCTGTGCCGCCGTATTCGCGCGGCTCCCCTTCCCCGGCGTCTCGGTAACGGACCTTCAGCCTCTGAAGTACTGGGCCATCTTCAGCGAACGTCGACTCGCCGCATCCGGCCCCCACGTCTACTCGATAAGCATCGAGCCGCGGGACCACCGCATCGTGTGGACGGTGGACGGCGAGACCCTGCGACGCCAGTCGCTGCCCGATTACACCCTCGGCCCACTGACCTTCGGTCTGGGCCTGATGACCGAGAAAGACATCGGGCCGGATGGCAGCACCTCGTGTCACGGGCAGGGCATCCGGGCGGCGTGGGGCCCCATCCAGATCACGCCGCACTGAATCCGCACAGCAGAGGGGCCGCCCGAAGGCGGCCCCTCTGACCAGCTACCTGTTGCGACCGAGCCCTTAGAGCACGTCTCTTTCTCGGTCTTCCCGGACGACGGTCCGCTGCTCGCGGCGACCAGGGCCGCCCCAGCTGCTCCAGAACATCATCGACAGGATGATGCCGACCGCGCCGATCACCATCAAGATGATGCCGATCGTGTCGATGTTGAAGATCCCGCTGTTGTCCGAGTCGATATTGATGCCGAAGGACAAGATCGCTCCGAGGGCCAGCAGGAAGATGCTCGCTCCTATTCCCATGCTCTATATCCTCCCGAGGCGTGGCTGCGCCTCTCAGCTTGGTTGGTCCCCTTGCTCTCCGGGAGTTACCCGGCCGCAACCGCGCCAAACCCGCGGCCGGGCCACGAGCGATACCCACCGATGTGGTGCACCGGGGCCGCGGCTATCAACCCTCGGCCCCCTGCAACGGCGGCATCGAGATGCCGGAGTCCGCAGTGAGATCGGCCACGACCGCTCGAGCCGCATTGCGACCGGGGGCGCCACAGACACCCCCTCCGGGATGCGTTCCCGAACCGCACATATAGAAGCCCGGCAGCGGTGATCGATGGCGGTGCCAGGTGGTGGCCGGCCGCTTCTCGAACAGCCATTCCGGCAACAGCTCTCCGTGGAAGATGTTGCCGCCGGTAAGGCCGAACCGCTCCTCGAGGTCTGGGGGGCCGAGCACTTGGCGGCCTTCGACGAGGTCGGTGAGCCCCGGCGCGTAACGCTCGAGTGCCGTCAGCACCAGGTCGCCGATCTCCTCACGTCTCTCTGCCCACGTTCCCTCTTGCAACTCGTAAGGCGCGTATTGGGCAAACACCGACAACGTGTGCTTGCCTGCCGGCGCCAGCTCCGGCTCCGAGGCGCTCTGGATCCAGGCCTCGCAGAACATCTCTTCGGCAGGGCGGCCCTCGGCCGCGGCGCGCGCGGCGTCTTCGAGGTAGTCGATCGAAGGAGCGACCGTGATGGTGCCCAGGTGCTGGGGGCCGGGGCCGTCCCCGCCGTTCTCCATACCTGCAAAGCGCGGAAGCCCCCCCAGAGCGCAGTTCACCTTGACCACCGTGCCCTGCATGGGGATGACCTCGACGTCCTCGACGAACTCCGGCGGCAAACGCACGTCGTCCAGCAACGCCAGGGTGCGCTTGGGATCGGCATTGCAACATACGATGGTCGCGTCGATCTCTTCGCCGGATCTCAGCACCACACCCGCGGTACGCCTCTTGGCCCCCGCTTTGACCGACGCCACCTCGGCTTCGAGACGGATCTCGCCTCCAGCGGCGCGGAAGATGTCCGCAAGCTGCGCGGTGATAGCACCCATCCCTCCGCGTACGAAGCCCCACTGTCCGGTTTCGCCCGCGGCCTGGCCGAAGGCATGATGCAGATAGATGTATGCGGTTCCAGGCGTGCGAGGTCCGGCGGCCGAGCCGATGATGCCCTGCGATGCCATGAGGCCTTGCATCAGATCGGACTCGAAGTACTCCTCGCATAGCTCCGCGATCGAGCCGTCGACCGTTCGCTTGAAGAGACGTTCCACCTCCGAGCGGCGAAAGGCGCGACGAGCCTGTTTGCGGGTCGCCGGGAACGCGAGGAGCGGTTGGAGCCGGCCGGCCGCCTCCTGCCACAGCTCATCCCAGCGCCCGTACGCCTCTGCGTCACTCTTGCTGACCGCAGCGATGGCTTCCCGCCGCCGTGCCGGATCTCGCCACAGCGTCAGTCCTCCGCCGTCGGGATGAGGAGCGAACAGCTCAGGGTCTTTGACCCGCACATCGAGCTCCAAGCCCAGCTCGGATACGACCTCCGGGATCAGCAACGACAGCGAGTAGGAGGCCGTAGAGATCCGGAAGCCGGGAAAGAGCTCTTCGGTGACGCAGGCCCCGCCGACGCGGTCGCTGCGTTCGACGATGAGGGTCTTCAATCCCGAGCGGGCCAGATAGGACCCGCAGACAAGTCCATTGTGGCCCGCCCCGATGACGATGGCGTCGTAGCTCGCGCTCAGAAGATGACCCCCAGGGCTAGATATAAAAGCTCAAGCAGGCTACCTTTTGCAGGATGACGCTCAAGGCTTTCTGCACCACCTGCCAACGCACCGTTTACGTGGACGAAGACCACACCCCGGCTTGTCCCGTGTGCTCTTCACCGTTGCTCGAAACTATCGAGTCGAGAGAGAACGAGAAGGTAGTCGACTAACTACCTCGATGACTAGATCGGCGGCGCGAAGTACGCCGCCGACAGGACCTTTCCCTCCTCCAGCACCAACGTGGTCACCGATCCCGTGCCGCACGGCGTGAACGCGAGCCACGGCGGAACGCGGCGTCGAGCCAACGCCAAGCGAGCGACCAGCACCGGGGTCTGGTGCGAGACGATGGCGATCTCTCGGCCCCCGGCACCTTCCACCGCCTCTTCGATCGCGTCGAGCATGCGCTTCTTGATCTCCAAGAAGCTCTCGCCCCATGACGGCCCCCACGGATTTCGGAAATGCCACCAATGTTGCGGGGAGCGGGCGAAGGCCAGGGCGGAGCGCCCGATGCCCTCGACGGTGGTTCCGCTTTCGATGATGCGCTCGTCCGTGACGATCTCGAGGCCCGGATGTCGCGCCGCTATGGCCTGGGCCGTCTGTTGGGCGCGCTCGAGGGGGCTCGCCCACAACGCGCCGAGATCTGCTGTGGCCAAGCGCTCGCCGGCGGCTTCGGCTTGGTTCCTGCCGCGTTCCGAGAGGTGGTAGCCCGGCAAGCGCCCGTAGATCACCCCTTTGGGGTTCTCGACCTCACCATGTCGCACGAGATGGACCGTGACGCTCATCCGCCGAAGGGTAGTGGGTAATGTCCCCCGATGGCAGACATCTTGCTGTTCGGTGCCACCGGATACACCGGCCGTTTGACGGCCCGCGCTCTCGCTAAGCGAGGCGCGAACTTCGTCATCGCGGGCCGCGACCGCGACAAGCTGAACCGGCTCGCGGCCGAGACGGGGGATCCGGAGGTTCGCGTGGCGAACGTGGGCGACCTCGCGGGCCTGGTTACCGCTCTCAGTGACGTCAAGGTGATGATCACCTGCGTGGGCCCGTTCGCGGAGCTGGGCCGCACCGCCGTCGAGGCGGCGCTGCAAGCAGGCGTCCACTACATCGACTCGACCGGGGAGGCGCCCTTCATCGAAGAGCTGATCGCCACCCGGCACTCCGCTGCCACGAAGGCCGGGATCGCGATGGCACCCGCTTTGGGTTTCGACGAGGTTCCCGCCGATTGCGCCGCCACGCTCGCGACCGAGGGCATGAGTGACGCGGAGCTGGTGCTGACCTACGCGTTCCCGTCCACAGGTTCTCGAGGCACGCTGCGCTCGGCCCTCGGCATCGCATCGAGCTCGGGCAACTGGATCCACAACGGGCGCAAACGCGCCATAACCGCGGGCGAGGAGGAGCGGTGGTCTCCGATGCCACCGCCGCTCGGGCCGAAACCGGCGGTGTCGTTCCCCTTGGGCGAGGGCCATCTGGCCCCCCTGCACCTCGAGCTCCGCTCGCTCCAGACCTACATCACCACCGACCCGGTGCGCAAGCAGGTCATGAAAGCCGGCATCCCGCTGCTGAGACTTGCATCGTCGCTCTCGATCGGCAGGAGCATCACGCAACGGATCATCGCCGGGCTCCCTGAGGGCCCGGACGAGCGCCAGCGGCACGAGAGTCTATGGACGATCCTTGCCGAAGCGCGGTCCGGCTCGGTCTGGAGAAATGTCGTCCTGACCGGGCGCGACGTCTATGGCCTCACCGCGGAGTTTCTGGCGACGGGAGCGGTGACCATGACGCGCGACGACTTCGACCTCGCCGGCGTCGTTTCGCCGGTACAAGCTGTGGGCATCGAGAGGTGGCGGAAAGAGCTGGACCAACAAGGTGTGTCTGTCGACATCTACGAACCAACTTAAGAGGAGGGTTCATGTGGGCGTAAGACTGATCTACGCGAAAGTGATCGACCGTGAGAGCTTCTACGTGAGAGAGAAAGGAACGGTTCACCCGAGCCTGGACAGTGAGGTCCTCTTGAGAGAGGAGCCCGGGGCCGCGGGGGCCTTTCTGGTACTGCGCGCGTGGGGAGAAGACACCGGCGCTTACACCGAGCAATGGCGGATCGAGAGCCCCGGTGGAGTGGTCGTCTACGAGAGCACGTCGCGAGAGATCCACGCCTCCACCGAGGCCCACGTCGAGAAACTCGAAGACGAGGTTGCCGACCTCAAGTTCGACTATGCCGCGGACTACGATTGCGTATTCACGATCGACGAGAACGAAGTCGGACGGATCACGTTCCCGGTTCGTCTGGCCGAAGAGACGCCCACCCCCTGAGGAACCTGTAACGCGCGAGCGCGTGCGGCGTCTATATCTCCGCTACGGACGGAATGGCCGTCCAAGACGCAACGGAGGTGAAAGGTGTACGAGTTCGGGATCGTGGTTCTTCTCGGGATCGGCACGTTCAAGGTCGTCGACATGCTCAACGAGTACGTGGACCTGTCGAAGATCCAGTCCATCCTTACGATCGCTCTCGGAGCGCTCGTCGCATGGGCGCTGGAGTTCTCACTGTTCGCGCAGTGGAACATCGAGGTTCGCTCGGAGATGCTGGGCTACATCGGCACCGGTCTCATGATCGCAGCGGCCGGCTACGCGATGCCGAAGGTGTTCGAGCACGTGGGTGAGGTTCTGGGTCACCGCAGAGAGACCACCTCGCGCAGCGTCAAAGCTGCCTAGCACAACAAGATCCATGTAAAGAGCCCTCCGGACATCCGGAGGGCTCTTTCCTTTCCGCTGCAGGCACCGGGTATGGATACCGGAGCCAGCCACTATCCTCGCCGGTCGAACCCGACCCGAGGAGGCCCGACCATGCCCCACATCACCAGCGGCGATCGCAAGATCCACTACACCGACACCGGCGGCGCCGGGGTCCCGGTCGTGCTACTGCACGCCTTCCCGCTCAACTCGAAGATGTGGGAGCCCCAGATCGGGTCGCTCGGCGACCGTTTCCGCTTCGTAGCCCTCGATCTCAGCGGGTTCGGCGATTCCGACGCGCCGGAAGAGGGCTACTCGATGACGGCATGGGCGGGCGAGGTGCAAGCGGTGCTCGACGAGATCGGTGCGGACAAGGTCGTGTTGGTAGGCCTCTCCATGGGTGGCTATCTGGCATTCGAATGCCTGCGCCGCTTCCCCGAGCGAGTGTCTGCTCTCGTCCTGGCGGACACGCGCGCGGAAGCCGACCCTCCCGAGGGGATCGAGAAGAGGAGCAAACAACAAGCCATGGTGCGAGGGGGGGGCCGGGACGAGTTGATCGCGGCTCTCACAGCCGCGCTGGTCTCCGACGCGACGACATCGAATAAACCGGATGTGGTCGCCACCCTTCGAGACCTGATGGACAATCCCGCGGCGGGATTCGTCGGGGCGCTGGAGGCGATGAAGAACCGGCCCGACAGGTCCGACGAGCTGGCCCGCATCGACGTTCCGACCCTGGTGATCGTCGGCGAGAACGATGCGGTCACGCCGCCCGACGCGGCCCGCAAGATCCACGAGCACGTCGGGGGTTCTCGTCTTGTGGTCATTCCCGAGGCGGGCCACCTCTCCAATCTCGAAGCGCCTGAGGCCTTCAACGGAGCCCTCGCCGAGTTCTTGGGATCTTTGAAATAGCCGGCAAATCCGCGTCATCTCCCCGGGTGCGGCCTAGGGTTTGGACGATATGGATGAAGCGGGCCTGAGGCTGTCGCCCTCGAGCGTCACGGACTTCAAGAGCTGTCCGCAACTCTTCAAGTTCCGCAAGATCGATCATCTCGCAGAACCCGTCTCGGGTCCGGCTGCCCGGGGCTCGCTGATCCACGCGGTTCTCGAGCGGCTCTTCAGCGAGCAGGCTGCAAGCCGGACACCGGACCGGGCTCAAGAGTTGCTAGATGCCCTGTGGCGACAGGTCCGCGAGGACCCGGAGTTCCGCCCGAGCGGGATGGGGATGCAAGAGGAAGCGGCGTGGCTGAAAGAGGCTCGCACGCTTCTTCGCAATTACTTCAAGCTGGAAGACCCACGGGGTCTCGAAGCCAGCGAGCTCGAGTGGTGGATCGAATACGACCTCAGCGACGTCCAGCTGCGCGGGATCATCGACAGGCTCGAGAAGCGTCCCGACGGCACTTGGGTCCTCACCGACTACAAGACGGGACGCGTGCCGGGTGAGTCGCGCGAGCTCGCCGCTTTCTTCGGTCTGCGCTTCTACGCGCTGGTCTGCTGGAGGGCCTTCGGGATAATCCCCAAAGAGATCCGCCTCGTCTACCTCGCCGACCCCGTTGTCCTGACCCTGAACCCCAACGAGCGGATGCTGCTGGCGTTCGAGCGACAGATGCGGGCTCTCGCCAAGGCGGTGCAACGCGCCGTCAACACCAACGACTGGCGCACGCGGCCCTCGCCATATTGCATGTCGTGCTCGTTCCAGTCGCTGTGCCCCGCGTGGGCCTCAGTGGCGAGCGAGCAATCCGAGACCGGAGAGGTAACGGGCGACTAGCTCACGCCCCCTCCTCGTCCGCGCGGTGCGACAAAAGCAACGCTGGGCACCGGTCTGTCACAACGCTCGAGGATCCTCTTTCAGAGTGGCCAGCCACACCCAGTAGATGAACAGGAACTGCAAGGGGAGCCGCGCGAGCAGTGCGGCCGGAGGCAGGTCTGCAAAGCGCTCCGGATAGAGGGCCATGTAGATGTTGGCGGGGTACACCGCGACCAGGGTCGCGATCAGGAACCATCCCGCTGCGCGTCTGGTGCGGGGGTGCATGGTTCCGAGCGCGCCCCCTATCTCGGCCGCGCCGGATAGGTAGACGAGCGCCTCGGGGGCCGGAAGGCCCGCGGGCACGATCTGGAGATAGAACCCGGGGTTCACGAAGTGGTTGACCCCCGCCGCCACCAGCACCGGCCCTGCGAACAACCGTGCCACGGTCTTCATCAGCGCCGCGTCAGGAGAGGCGGGCCCGAACCGCCGCCTTGAACTCGTCGGACGTGAAGCGGCCCGGCTGCACCCGCTTCGCGTGATCGAGAGCGGCCTCCAATCGAGCCTCGGTGGCGGCCACCATCGCCCGCTTGTTCGCGACCACCCCGTCGGGAGGGTGCCGCAGGATCCGCTCGGCCCAGGCCGTGGTCGCTTCCATGAGTCGCTCGGGAGCAACCACCTCGTTCACGAGCCCGGCCCCCAGCGCGTCCTCCGCGCTGATGAGCTCGCCGGTCAACAGCAGCTCGGCCGCCCGTCCCGGGCCCGCCAGAGCTTGGGTCAGCCACGCTCCCCCGGTTCCGGGGATGACCCCGAGCGTCACCCACACCTGCCCGAGCTTCACGCCCGCCGCCGCGATGCGCAGGTCGCAGGCGAGGGCGAGGTCCATCCCGGCCCCCACGGCTGCGCCGTTGAGGGCCGCGATCACGATGGAATCCGAGGCCCGGATCGCGCGGATCATCCCCTGGAACGAGTCGTAGAGGACCGAGCCGATCTCGTCCCCGCCCATCTCGCTCCACTGCTGGAGCTCCTCGAGATCGCCGCCCGCGCAGAAAGCTCGCTGGGTCCCGGTGATGATCGTGATCCGGGCGCTCGAAGCGTCTTCGACCGCAGCCCGCACCTGCATGGCCATCGCCGCGTTCAGAGCGTTGCGCTTCTCGGGTCGGGACAGGGTGATCGTGGCGACGTCTCCAGCGCGGGATAACGTGACGGCGTCTGAAGACATCGAGCCATGCTAGGCGCTGGTGGGGGTCGAATGGTGAAGGTATCTGTGGCGGGGGTGCTACACGCAGCCCTGTTCGGGCTGTTGCAGAGATCCTCGTGAGCTCCTTCCAAGACGCCACCGCCGTCTTCCGCAAAGACACCAACAGGTTCGATGCCAACGTGGACGGGAAGTGGTGGGTATTCCGTGGCCCCCACGGCGGGTATCTGACCGCGCTCATCCTGCGAGCTCTCACCGAGCTCGTCGACGATCCCGACCGTCCGGTGCGCTCGTTGACCGCGCATTTCGTGGCACCTCCGAAGGAGGGCCCGATCGAGGTGATCGCCGTGATCGAACGCAGCGGACGCTCGATCACCTACACGTCGGCGCGGGTGGTGCAAGAGGGCCGGGTGATGGCCACCGCGCTCGCGGCCTTCGCCACGCCGTGGAAGGGCGACATCTCCTACGACTTCGCTCCGATGCCGGAGATCCCGGGCCCCGAGGCATGCGTCCCCATGCCGGAGTCGGGACCTCTGCTGCCTGCCTTCGTCGGGAACTTCGACATGCGCTGGGGCATCGGGCCACTCCCCTACTCCGGCGCCGAGGAGGCCACCGTGGGCGGGTGGCTACGCTTCCGGGATCCGCAACCGGTGGACGCCTGCGCGACCGCCTGCCTGCTCGACGCGTGGGCCCCGGCCATCCTGGCTCGCGCCACCGAACCCGTGGTCGCGCCCACGATCGATATCACCATGCACTTCCGGCGCCCGCTGCCTCATGCTTCCTCGAGCCTCGAGGACTTCTTGTTGTTCCAGATGACCTCGCGGGTAGCCCACGACGGCTTCTTCGAAGAGGACGGTGACCTGTGGGCGCCCGATGGCACGCTGCTTGCGCAGTGTCGTCAGCTCGCGATAGCGCTCCCGATCAATTAGGGACACGCGGCTGGGGGCCGCGCTCGGACGGCCCCCAGCGCAGGAACCGCTCCTCTAGGCGTTCTTCGGAAGCATGCGGGTCATCTTGGTCCCGCACACAGGACACGGCCCCTGAGCCGCCTTGGAGCCGTTGGCGAGCTCTTTGACCTCACCTTCGAAATCGCGCTTCTCGCGACACTTCACGCAATAGCCGTTGTAGCTGTCGGCCATGGTTCACGCTCCTCTCTCACCGAGCCGGAAGCTGCTCTCGTCTGGCACGGCCTATCGTGCCATCTCCCACGGGCCCGTCCCGGATATCTGACTACGGTGCGCTCTCGGAAGGCCCTGTGCGGCCGCTTCCCGCTCACGCAGCGCATTTTCTTCCTCCGGGCGCACCTCCGGGGCTCCTCCGTCGCCGCCCGCGGATGGCGGCGTGGGGGGATGGGCGAAGCGAGGTGGCGCTCCCCGGTAGCGGGCCAGGAGCCCGAGGGCGATCAAGCCCACCGTGATCGTGACGAGCTGGCTGCCGGTGAGACCGAAGTAGCGGCGGTCGACCCTCAAAAAGTCGGTTCCCACCCGCACCGCCGAGTACCAGAACGTGAAGAACAAGATCATGAAGCCAGGACGGCGCGCCGTTCGCCCCAGCCACAGCAAGGCGCCGAGCAACAGCACCGTGGAGAAGAAGTCGTAGAGCGCGGTCTGGTGCAAGGTCAGGTTGAAGCAACCGAGCGACGGAGGAGTACCCGCCTCCAGCGCCTCCAGGTAGCGCTCGGCGGGAAGGGAGGCTCGCCTCCGACCTCTCCGAGACAACGCCAACCGAGTGCGAACTCCGTCGGCTTGCCGAGATGGTCGCCGATGATGAGGTCGCCGATGCGCCCGATAACGATCCCAAGCGCGAGCCCGGGAGCGGCGAGGTCCATCGAGCGCCAGAACCCCATCTTCTTGCCGCGTGTAGGGCAACGCGCGAACAAGACCGCCCCCGTGATGCCTCCGATCAAAGAGATGCCGCCCTCCCAGATCCTGAAGATGCCGAGGATGTCGTCACCCCCGTCGGTGACCTCCGCGAAGTGCCCCAGGACGTAGCCCACCCGGGCGCCCACGATGGAGCCGATCAAGGCATAGAAGAGCGAGTTCCAGATGTCGTCTTCGTTGGGGCCGCCGAACCGCCGGGCTCGCCGCACCATCAGCTGGGCGCCGAGCAGGAAACCCAGGGCGATACCGATGCCGTGAGGCGAGACCGCAAGGGGCCGAGCTCGATTCGCGGCAAGATCACCCACTCCAGCAGCGCGTGGACCTCTTCCTCACCGTGCGCGAGCAGCCACCCCATCAATGGGATCAGACCTTCCTGTATTCGGTGGTCCAGGCGCCGTCTTCGACGACGAAGTCGCCGAAGAGCAAGGGAGCCTCCTGGACCATGATCTCGCCTACCCGATTGAAGATGGTGCGCAGCTCTTCCTCCGCGCTCGGGTGCGTGCGCATCTGGATGACGTGACGAAGGGTGCGAACGTTCGCCGTCCAGAAGAGCACCGTCGTGACCCCCTCCGGGGCCAGCCGGCGCATCGCGGAGGTGACCTCCTTCTTGACGTGAAAGGGAAGACCCTCGCCATCCAGATCGAAGTGCTCGGCGGCCGAGACCTGGAACTCCTCCAACGTCTCGACGATGTCGACGATCTTGTCGCGCAGGGGCTCCATGACCTCGGGGATACGGAAGGGGATCTCATCGAGGCGAACGAAGCGCAGGCTCTCCTGAGAGAACGCGGAGCCTGCACGATGTCTCACGATCTCGTGGGTGGCCACCCGGCTGATGTCGTAGAGGATGAAGCTGTAGTTCGCGTGCTCCAGGACCGAGCCGTGACCCGAGTTCAGCAGGTTCAAGAAGTACTGCTGCTGGTCTTTCCGGATGCGGGTGACGTTCGGGTTTAGGCCCTCTTGCCATGAGCGATAACACGCGCGGCCCGCTGCTTCGATCAAGGTTTGTCCGGCATTGACTTCCTGGCCGTCGGCGGTCCGCATCTGGAGCCACGACTCACCGCCAACGTGCTTCAGGAAGCGTTCGAGAGCGGCCAGGTCCAGCGACGGCCGGGCGATCAGCTCGACCTGTGGTTGGGTCTCTCTCACGTTTTGGACGCCTCCATTGGCTCGCCTGCGATGGTCCCCAAAGCTATCCGCTCGGCGCAATCCCGCCGGGGATATGCGGCATCGATCGCGGCGTCCGCAACAACGCCCCAGAGGACTTCCTCCGAGATGTCGCATCCGCACTGGGTCCAGAGCAACCTTGCGATGGCTCGGGATCCTCAAGATCCCAGCGCTCTGATAAGGCGACCTCGCAGATCTTGGACCGCAACCTGTGCTGCATCACGCGCAGGGTCCCCGCTGCTTCAACCAAGTCGCGCAGAAGCTCTTCGTCCAGAGATCAGACGTGCATCGTCCATCCACCGGTACCTGCCTCTCGGCGGTCCGGGAGCGCGGAAGACAGCCTACCCGAACATTTGTTCGATGCGCAAGAAGCTTTCCTGACTCGCTTCGCCGGCGGCAGTATAGGGAGACGATGGAACAGCCAGCCTCTCGTTCATGAAAGCACCCCGCGGCCCGGAGATCTCGTGCAAAGGGTGGCCTCAAGAAGCTGCTCTGCGCATGCTCATGAACAACCTCGATCCCGAGGTGGCCGAGCGGCCCGAGGACCTGGTGGTCTACGGCGGCATCGGCAAGGCGGCGCGCAACGTCGCCGCGTTACACGCCATCATCGACGAGCTGCGTCGCCTCGAGGGTGATGAGACCTTGCTGATCCAGTCGGGCAAGCCGGTGGGCGTCTTTCGGACCCACGAGCGGGCTCCGCGAGTACTGATCTCGAACGCGATGCTGGTTCCCGCGTGGGCGAGCTGGGAGGAGTTCCATCGCCTGGAGGCCCTCGGTCTCACCATGTATGGACAGATGACCGCGGGATCGTGGATCTATATCGGCACGCAGGGCATCTTGCAGGGCACCTACGAGACGCTGGCCGAGCTGGCCACTCGCTCCTTCGGCGGGTCCTTGAGGGGCAAGATCGTCCTCACGGCCGGATTAGGAGGCATGGGGGGCGCTCAGCCGCTGGCGGTGACGATGAACGAGGGCGTCGCGTTGTGCATCGAGGTGGATCGCGGTCGCATCGAGCGTCGCATCGAGCACCGCTACCTCGATCGATGGACCGACGAGCTTTACGAGGCTATGCAGTGGGCCGAAGAGGCCGCCGACGAGGGTCGCTCGGTGTCCATCGGGCTTCTCGCCAACGCGGCCGAAGCACTGCCCGAGCTTCTTCGCAACGGATTCAGTCCCGACGTGGTCACCGACCAGACCTCGGCCCACGATCTGCTGGACGGCTACATCCCCGCCGGAATAAGCGCCGAGGACGCCGCCGCGCTCCGAAAGACGGATCCGGAGTCATATCTCAAACGTTCGGCCGAGTCGGTGGCGGGCCACGTCGAGGCCTGGCTCGGCTTCCAGCAAGCGGGCGCGATCTGCTTCGAGTACGGCAACAACATCAGGGAGCAGGCGAACAAGGCAGGCGTGACGAACGCCTTTGATATCCCCGGCTTCGTAGAGGCTTACGTCCGGCCGCTCTTCTGCGAGGGAAAGGGACCCTTCCGCTGGGTTGCGTTATCCGGAGACGCCGACGACATCGCGGTGACCGACCGGACCATCCTCGAGTTGTTTCCCGCAGACGAGCGCCTGCGCCGATGGATCGATCTGGCGCGGGAGCGTGTGGCATTCCAGGGCCTCCCCGCGCGCATCTGCTGGCTCGGCTACGGCGAGCGTGTGCGAGCCGGACTGGCGTTCAACGATCTCGTACGTAAGGGACAGCTGCGCGCGCCGATCGTCATCGGGCGCGATCACCTCGACACCGGCTCGGTCGCCTCTCCCTACCGGGAGACCGAGGGGATGATCGACGGGTCCGATGCCATCGCAGACTGGCCCATCTTGAACGCATTGTTGAACGCTTCAGCCGGGGCGCACTGGGTATCGGTGCACCATGGCGGCGGCGTTGGGATCGGCTACTCGATCCACGCCGGGATGGTGACGGTCGCCGACGGCAGCGACGAGGCCGCGGCTCGGCTAGAGCGCGTGTTGGATGCCGATCCGGGATCGGGCGTCATGAGACACGCCGACGCCGGCTACCGCCGCGCGCTCGAGGTCGCCGACGAACGGGGGCTGAGGATCCCCATGCCGACGGAGCCGCGCGACTAGGCCTGCGATCGAGGGGGCCGGGACCAGTCTCCGGTGAGGGCGGTGATCCGGCCGGTCAGCTCGTCGAGGTCGATCCGGGTGGGCTTCCCGTCGACGGCAACCAGGCGGCCGCCGACCATCACCCTGGATATAGCCGTGGCTTGCATGGAGTTCACGATCTGACTATCGAAGGTCGCCCGTGGCTGGAGCGAGAGGTCGCCCAGATCCAGAGCCACGAGGTCGGCGAACCTACCCGCTTCGATGGATCCCACCGCAAGCCCCAAGACGTCGCCTCCCGCCCGGGTTCCCAGTGCGAAAGCGGTCGCCGCATCGAGGGCCCCGCCGTCTGTGAGCCGCGCTTTGGCCAGCAGAGACGCGAGCCTCATCTCGTCGAAGATGCTCTGCCGGTTGTTGGCGCAGCCTCCATCCGGCCCGAGCGCGACCCGCATCCCCCGGGACAACATCTCTGGGAGACGCCCGATCCCATCGCCGAGGAAAGCGTTGGCCCCCGGACAATGCACCACCGCGACGTTGGCGGCGGCAAGGAGATCCAACTCCTCGTCGTCGATCCACACAGCGTGGACCGCCACCAGGCGGTCCGTGAGCAAGCTCTCGCGCGCGAGCAACCGGGCCGGGGTGGTGCCGTAGCGCTCAGTGACTTGGTCCACCTCGTATGCGGCCTCGGCGAGATGGAGATGACACGGAACCTCGAAGCTCTCACCTGCCTCCAGCGCCACCGCGATGGTCGCCGGCGATGCCGCGTGCAGGGAATGGGGGGCGGGCTGGATCGATACAGCCGGATCGTCTGCGTACTCGGTCGCGAGGTCGGCGAAGCGCCGGCGGGCGTCCCCCACCGGCTCGCGATAACGAGCTGGGGCCTTGGTAGGGGCATCGGGATCGTAAAAGGCGCGCCCGAGCACGAGCCGGATGCCGGCGTCCCGGGCGGCCCGCACGACCGCGTGCGCGTTCGAGTTGCCCCGATCGTGGAGGTAGAAGAAATCCACGGTGGTGGTGATGCCGGCGGCCAACGCCTCGGTGAACGCGAACAAGGCTCCCGTGTAGATGGCGTCGTCGTCGAGCATCTCGGAGAAGGGATACAGGACCTCGTCCCGCCACCGGTCGAAAGGCAGATCGTCGGCGAACCCCTTGAAGAGGTTCTGGAACGCATGCCCGTGACAGTTGACGGTGCCTGGAACGATCGCTACGTCGCCCCAGTCCTCGACCGAGCAATCGGGAGGCAGACCAGACGCGCCTCCGTCACGGCCTCGATCCGATCGCCCTCTACGACGATCGCCCGATCGGCGAGGAAACGCCCCTCGAAGAAGACGCTTTCTCCCGTTATGGCTTTCATCGGCAGGATTATCCCTCCGGCCCCCACTGACTATCCTTTCGGCGGAACGCTCGTCCACGGAAGGCGGATGTTTGAACGGATCGGCTGCCCCCCAGATCCCTCTGCTGGGAAACCCGGGCCCTGCCATCGCCGGCGCCCGTTTGGTGATCGCCGCGGTGCTGGGCCTCTACGTGCTCACCTACTCGGCGCCTCCGGGATACGACGTGCCGGCGATGACGCGCGCCGCCGCCATCGTGGTCGTCGCGGCTCTCATCGTGACCTCGGGCATCCAGCTACGCGCGAGGGCCGGGACTCAGAGGCGCCTCGGCTTCGTTGTCATCGATGCAGTCGCCGTTCTGGGGCTGGTCGTGCTCTACGCATTCGATCCCAGCAAGTACCTGTTCTTTATGACGTCGGGTGTCGTGATCGAAGCCGCTCTTCTTCTGGGACTATCGGGAGCGACCTTCACCTGGGCTGCTCTGTCGTGCGGCTACTTCCTGAAGGAAACGGTGGCGAGCGCGGTCCTCGGGGTTCCCACGGAACCGGTCGCTGGGATCCTGCGCGTCCTCGTTCTTCTCGGGATCACCTTGGTGGTGGGTTCGCTGGTGGAAGCGGTGCGGGCGACCAAGGCTTTCGCTGGCGAACGGGAAGAGACCGAACGCTTGCGAGCGCTCGACGAAACGAAGAACGCGTTCCTGGCCGCGGTCTCGCACGACCTCAAGAATCCACTCACGACGATCCTCGGTTTCGCGGCCACGCTGGAGGCGCGACTCGACAAGCTGCCGCGAGAGCAATCGCTCGAGTTCCTTCGTCAGATCACACGAAGCGGGCGCAAGCTCGAGAGGATGCTGGATGACCTCCTCGACATGGACCGCATAGACCGGGGGATCATCCAGCCGAACCTCATGCGGGGTGACATAGCCGCGCTGGTTCGAGGCATCGTGCAGGACATTGACCTTGGTGGGCAGAGCGTCACGATCCATGCCGACGAGGTCAGGGCGGAGGTCGATCCGGCGAAGCTCGAGCGCATCGTGGAGAACCTGATTAGGAACGCGATCAAGTACGCCCCCTCCGAGAGGGAGATTGACGTGCGGGTGGCGGGCCACGGCGGCGGTTTCTTGCTGGCGGTCGAAGATCGAGGACCGGGGATCCCCGACGATCTCAAGGAAAAGGTGTTCGAGCCGTTCGAGCGTGCGCCCGGCGCCAATGGGATGGCCACAGGCAGCGGGATCGGTCTTTCGCTCGTCTCCCGCTTCACCGAATTGCACGGGGGCCGGGCGTGGGTCGAAGACCGTCCCGGAGGCGGTGCCTCCTTCCGCGTCTACCTGCCGGGCCGGGCTCCCGCGGTCCCCAGCTGACAGTGGTCCGCTCCTGTACGTCGGCGGGAGCCGGTCGCGCGAGGAACCGGCACGCGATCGATCTCGAGGGCCGGTAGATGAGCATCACGATCGGCGACCCGTTGACCACCGGGGACGTGGTCGGGGTCGCCATGCAACGAGAGCGTGTCGAAATCGCAGATGACCTGGCCGCCCGTATAGAACCCGCGCGCCGAGCGATCGAAGACGTCGTCGCGTCGCAACGTACCGTCTACGGGGTCACCACCGGGTTCGGTTATCTCGCCAACGTGCGGATATCCAGTGCCGAGGCCAAGGATCTGCAGCGGGACATCGTGTTGTCGCACGCCACCGGCGTGGGCGACGAGCTCTCCGAACCGGTGGTGCGGGCGATGATGTTGCTCAAGGCCCGGACCTTCGCTTTCGGCATCTCGGGGGTTCGGATCGAGCTGATCACGCGTATGGTCGACATGCTGAACCTGGGCATGCATCCAGTCGTGCCCGGTCAGGGATCGCTAGGAGCTTCCGGCGACCTCGCGCCGCTGGCGCACCTGGCCCTCCCGCTGATAGGTCACGGCCACGTCCGCTTGCAGGGAGAGAAGCTCGACGCCTCCACCGCCTTGCGCCGCGTCGGGCTGCAGCCGCTCGAGCTCAGCTACAAAGAGGGTCTGTCCCTCGTCAACGGGACCGAAGGGATGTTGGGGATCGGGATCCTCACCCTCCATCGCATAGAAAACCTCGCGCGGGCGGCGGACATCGCCGGAGCGATGACCTTGGAGGCGTGCCTCGGCACCGATCAAGCTTTCTCAGAAGACCTCGTCGGTTTGCGTAGGCACCCCGGCCCCCTCGTCGTCGCGGCCAACCTGCGAAAGCTCCTGTCCGACAGCGACATCGTCCGGTCTCACCGCACCTCGGACCATCTCGTGCAAGATGCTTACTCCCTGCGCTGCATCCCCCAGGTCCACGGCGCCTACCGCGATGCGCTCGCTTATGTGCGCAGCACCTTCGAAGCGGAGCTGCTGTCGGCGATCGACAACCCCAGTGTCCTGCCCGAGCTCGAGATGATGGGCTCGTCCGGCAACTTCCACGGCGAGGCTCTGGCCCTTGCCCTCGATCACCTCGCTCTGGCGACCGCCGGTTTCGCGACCATCTCGGAGCGCCGGGTGGCGCGCCTCGTGGACCCTCAGCTGAACAACGGTCTCCCCGCCTTTCTGACCAAGGACCCCGGACGTCGCTCCGGCTTCATGCTCGTGCAATACACCGCTGCTGCCCTCGTGTCCGAAAGCAGGAGCCTGTGCTTCCCTGCATCCGCGGATTCGATCCCGACCTCCGCGGGTCAAGAGGATCACGTGAGCATGGGCATGACCTCGGCCCGCAAGGCGATGCAGATCGCGGCCAACTCAGAGCGAGCCGTTGCCGTCGAAGCGCTTGCGGCGGCCCAGGCGATCGACCTGCGCAGCCCGCTGAAGCCGGGCCCCGGAACGGGGGCCGGGCGCAGCGCGATCCGCAGGGTCTCGACTGCTCTCGAAGAAGATCGCCCCCTGTCGGGGGACATCGAAGCCGTAGCCACCCTCATCAACAACGGCTCCTTCCAGGCCGTTATCGAGGAAGCCGTCGGAACAATCGCCTGAAAGGGCATTACTACAAGAGTTCCTACGTGCAGCACCTCTTCTCTACCGGCGCTGGATACGCTCTTCTGCCCCCGGTCTCACGTGAACGAGCTCTCCTCCGCACACGACGGCGAGGACAGGGTCGTGGTCGGCGCGGTAGGCGATCTCGTCGATGTCGGCCACGTCCACAAGGACCAGGTCGGCGCGCATCTCCTCCTGTATGCGACCCACCTCACGATCGAGGCCCAACGCGAACGCGGCGTTCACTGTGGCGGCGGCCAGAGCTTCCTTGGGGCGCAGCCCGTAAGAGCGGCACGCGAGCGCGATCACGAAGGGCATCGAGTGGACGGGCGACGTGCCGGGATTGAGGTCGCTTCCCAGCGCCACCACGGCACCGGCATCGATCAACGCGCGCGCGGGCGGCTTGGCGTCCTGGCGCAAGGTGAAGGTCGCGCCCGGAAGCAGGACCGCCACGGTCTCGGTCTCGGCCACGTCCGCGATCCCTCCTCCGGAGCAGTGATTGAGATGGTCGACCGAGGCGAAACCCCACCGCGCCGCGAACGAAGCCGTCTGGTTGTCCGCCAGCTGGTCGCCGTGCGCGCGCATCCTCAGGTCGAGATGCTGGGCTCCGTCGGCAAGACGGGCTGCGTGCTCCAAAGAGAACGCGATCGTTTCCACGTAGATATCGACCGCGTCGGCCAGGTGCTCTTCGACGACCACCGGAAGAAGGTCTTGGGCCACCTCTCCGATCCACTCGCCCGCGGAGCGATCCTTGGGCACCGCGTGTGCGGCCAGACACGTGCTCACGACCCTCTGAGGCACTCGGTCCGCGAGGCGGCGCGCCAGGCGCAACTGGCGCAACTCCGCTTGCACCGATAGTCCGTAGCCGGACTTGGTCTCGAAGGTGGTGGTGCCGTGACGCAGCATCGAAGCGGCAAGGTTCGCCGAGAACCCCAGCACGTCCTCGTCCGAGGCCTCGTTCAGCATGCGCGACGAGCGAAAGATCCCGCCCTCTTCCCGATGCAACGTCTCATAGCGGATGCCCGCCAACCTCGCCGCATCCTCGTCCGCTCGCCAGCCATAGAAAGGGAGGTGGGTGTGGGGATCGACGAAGCCGGGGATGACCGTGCATGCCGAGGCATCGATGGCCACATCCGCCGGACCTGCGAGACCGGAGACGATCCGGCCCCCTTGACACAGGACCTCTCCTTCTTGATCGACCTCGATGTTCGCAAGGTCGTCTCTGCGCAGGGGGCCGGTGCCGGCGAACCTAAGGATCCCTGCGGCACCTCTGATCGAAAGGCTGCTCACTCGTCTTCGTCTGCCGGCCGGCGCCGTTTCACCTTCTGGTAGAGGAACTTGTCGCCCTCTTCGACCCGCTCTATCTCGCCGCGCCGGTGCAGGTAGGCGAGATGCGCGAGAGCCTCGCCGAGCGCCAGCCGGTGTTGGAAGTGCAACAAGCTGTCTCCGAAGATCTCGTCCGTGATGGTGTCGGCGGTGGCCGGGCGGTGGCGGATCACCTGCAGGATCGAGCCGAGACGCCGGTCGTGATGACGCGCCACGACCCGAGCCCGCTCGGCCCCCTCGTCGAACGGACTTCCATGGCCGGGTAAGACCAGCGCAGGATCGAGACGCTCCACCTTCTCCAGCGACGCGAGGAAGTCCCCCAGTGGATCCTGGTCCACCCCGCGCTTGAAATCGATGTGAGGCGTCACCGTCGGAAGCAGATGGTCACCCGAGATCAAGATGCGGTCGCTCGCGGACCACAAACAGATATGCGCCCGGGCGTGGCCGGGCGTGTAGACGATCTCCCACTGCCGCGGTCCCACCGCCATGGTCTCGCCCCCCGCCACGGGATCGGTCGCGTCGACCACCCCCGACACGAAGGGGCGCCAGTCCTCGTACTGGGTCAGGTCCTCCAGCTCCTCCGCGCCGACGCCATGTTGGGCGAACATCTCGCGCAACCGGTCGATGATCGCTCGCGGATCCCGGTACAGCTCGAGGTCCTCGCCCGCGCTCTCGTGCATCGTCAGGGATGCACCGCTTTCTTCGAGGAAGCGAGCGGCCATGCCGTAATGGTCGATGTGCGGATGGGTGACGACGAGCCGCGTGACCGCGTCCACCTCCACGTCGCAGGCGGCCAGCGCGGCAACGAGATCGTCCCAGGCATCGTGAGATGCCGCTTGGGCACCTCGAGGTAGCGGTTCTGGATCGGAACCGCCCTCATCCAAAGTTCCGTCGTCTCCCTCCGGCAGATAGATGCCACAGTCGACGAGGGTGAACGAGCCCTCTGTGTCGGCGAGGAGATACGAGTTGACCCGGTCCAGTCCAGGGAACGGAAGCGGCAGGACCAGCCTGAAGATCCCGGGGGCCGGCTCGCGGCGCCGATGCTCGAGAGAGCGGCTCATGACGAAGCCCGTTCCCTACTCGTGCATCTTCTCTTTGATCACGAACCAGATGCGCACGAGCACCCGGTAAACGGCTTCGCCGTCGACGATCGTGCCCTCGATCCGTTCGACGGTGAAAGAGGTCAGTCCCTTGAGCGTCAGAGAGGCGCGGTGGATGGCCGCGGAAACGGCTTCGTCGAGTGTGGACCCGGTCGCGGTGAGGTCGATCGATTTCTCCACAGACATGCAAGAACCCCCTTCGTGGGCGAAGGGGGCGAGTGTAAAACGAGAGCGAGAGGGCCCTACGGGGTCTGGTTCTCGATCGGTGAAGAGAAGGTGGGGGTGCGGTGACATCTCACGGCGGGACGGTTCTGGTGGGACTGCCGGCGGAGATCCTTCACCAGCGCGTCACGAGAGATGGCGAGCCACCATCTGACGGCAGAGACCTTGAGAGCGGCATCCTTCGGTCCCGACATCCAGTTACAGGGGGTCTGGCCTCGCATCACGTTGCCTTTCCTCGAGGGTCGGGCGGGGGCTCGGGGCATCCGCTGGTGTCAGGATTCGTCGCCGCCGCGAACCTTCCTTCCCCTCCGATGAGAAACTATGCCTCTACCAGGGGAAACGCACCGTATGTCCGGATTCAGGAGCGAATCGGATCGGGCAGGAACGATCCTCGAGAAGGAGAACCTGTAGGCCATGGGTTGGAGATCTCTCGTCGTGACCGGGCTGGCGGCAGCCGTTGTTGGAGCGCTCGTTCCCGCGTCCGGGGTGCAGGCAGCAGCTTTGTCATGCGGGGGCACGATGGCGACGACCGTCAACACCTTCCACGTCGAGGCCAAGCCCCGCAAGAAGACATACCGGCTCGGCAGCACCGCGATCATCGACATGAAGGTGACGCGCCCCGCGCACCAAGATCCGGCCGGCGAGGGCAACCAGTTCGACCCGCCGATGTCGCAGGCCGCTGAGAACGTCAACGTGAGCGTCGGCGTGTACCTGGGTGACTTCTACATGTACGGCGTCGGGGTCACCGACGAGAACGGCAAAGCCACCCTCAAGGTCAAGCTCAATCCCAAGGCCGACCCCGGCATGGCCCGAGGCGAGGCCGCCGCCCGTGCCTTTTACAACCGCGGCGGCTGCCCCGATATCGAAGAAGAGGGCTACGCCCAGTACGGGAAGTTCTTCACAGCCACCAACTGATCGCCCCTGCAGGTCCAGAGGGTCTGGAGCTGCCCTTCGCGGCTCCCCCGCCGATCCCGGAACCATGCAACGTCGGGCCCCTGTCGCTCGTCATGAGTTCGAAAGGCCATCGACCCCTAGGGAGGGGAGCATCTCGTGACGGCAGCGAAGACTGATCTTCGCGGTCGCGCTGTCCGCGGGAGCGCTATCGCAGGCGGCTCCCGCCGAGGCCGCGGCGCCCTGCAACCGGATCTTGTTCTCCGCTCCGGGGAAGGGCGAGCGAACGGCCTTGTTCCATGCACGGCCCGATGGCTCTCATCGGATCCGCCTGACGCGTGACCGGTCGGCCCAAACCTTTGCCGACTACGAGTGGTCGCCGGACGGGCGCCGCATCGCCTATCTGGTGGGCGAGGGCCGGACGGTATCCCTCAAGGTCATGCATCGTGACGGCAGCCACAAGAGGACACTGGCTCGGGAGATGAGCTACTACTTCGACTGGGCGCCGGGAAGCGAGCGCCTCGTTTACACCACGGTTGACGAGACCACTGGAGCGACAACCATGCATGTCGTGGCGGTGGCGACGGGCAGGAGCCGTCCCCTGGCGGCCGGACGGCGTCCCGACTGGTCGCCGGAGGGGGACCTCATCGCTTTCTCGACGACGTCGAGCGACCCTCTCGATCGGACGAGGGACATCTTCGTCGTCCG
>JAUJPD010000012.1:33942-43731 GCA_030447315.1 Actinomycetota bacterium
CTCGACCGCGATGTCGAACGCGGCATCTCTCAGCATCGTGCCGTCGGATTTGCTCCGTTCGAACACCTGATCGGTAGCCGAGGTCATCTTCTTGTGCAGCTCTTCATTGACCTGCTCGACATCCCAACGGAACCGTTGGGTGTTCTGGACCCACTCGAAGTACGAGACCGTGACGCCTCCGGCATTGGCAAGGATGTCGGGCACGACCGGGACCCCCTTCTCACACAGGACCCGGTCGGCCGCAGGGGTGGTGGGGCCGTTGGCGGCTTCGACCAGCAGCTTCGTGTTGATCCTGTCGGCGTTGCCGGTATGGATGACGCCCTGGATCGCGGCGGGGATCAAGATGTCGCACTCGAGCTCGAGCAGGTCGTCGTTGCCGACCGCATCTCCGTCCGGGTAGCTCTGCACCCCGCCTTCGGCCTGAGAGTGCTTGAAGACCGCATCGATGTCGAGGCCGTTGGCGTTGTAGATCCCACCGGATACGTCCGAAACGGCACAGACGCGGGCGCCGTGCTCGGCCGCCAGAGAAGCGGCCCAGAAGCCGACGTTGCCGAACCCTTGGATCACGACGCTAGCGCCCTCGAAGGCGATGTCGAGCTTCTTCGCGATCTCCTCGGTGCACATGATCACGCCGCGGCCGGTCGCCTCTTCGCGGCCTGGAGACCCACCCAGCTCCACCGGCTTGCCGGTGACGATGCCCGGCGTGTAGCCATACTTCTGTCCGTACTGGTCCATCATCCAGGCCATGGTCTGAGCATTGGTCCCCATGTCGGGGGCCGGGATGTCGCGGTTCACTCCGATGATGTACGAGATCATCGCGGTGAAGCGTCTGGTCAGTCGCTCCAGCTCGGCCAGAGACAGCTCGCGGGGATCGCACTGCACGCCGCCCTTGGCTCCTCCGAACGGAACGTCTATGAGGGCGTTCTTCCAGGTCATCAACGCGGCAAGAGCCCGAACCTCGTCGAGGTCCGCAGACGGATGGAATCGGATACCTCCCTTGTACGGGCCCCTGGCCCCGTTGTGCTGAACGCGGTAGCCGCGACACACGGTCATGGATCCGTCGTCCATACGCAACGGCACCTGCACACCCATCTCGCGGTACGAGCTGGCCAAGATCTCGCGGCGATGATCGGCGAGGTGCAAGCGCTCTGCGGACCGATGGAAGAAGTACGTGGCCGCCTCGAACGGCGTCATGTTATCGGTCGGTTCACGAGGTGGTTGGGTCACACCTCGCGCATCGGCCTGCTGGTCCTTGGCTTTCGCCGCCTGGTCGGCCCCCTGCCCCATCGAGCGGAGATTACCCCGATGGTCCCGGCGCAACCGTCTCGACCGAGCCATCTCGGCTTGTCTCCCTCACGACCTGGCTCCGTCCGTCCAAGAAGGCCGAGGTTTGCTCGTAGGACAGCTCGATCAGCTTGCCCGTGTGCTCCATCGATGCGAACGGCACGAAGAAGTCCAACGTGACCGTCGGCAGCATCACGAGCTTGACCTTGTCGGCCAGGTAGACCTGCTCCAGAGCCAGACGCTGCGCGCGAGCGAGGGTGAAGGCGTGCAGCAGGTAATCCATCGGCCGGTTGAGGGGACGTCTCTGGCGCGTGTGCGAGGTGGAGTTCATGACATAGATCGTCTTGGCCCCGAGCCCGGCGGCCGGCGCGATCGGGACGTTGTTGGCTACGCCGCCGTCGATGTAGACGCGGCCGTCGATCTCGACCGGAGGGAAGATCCCGGGCATCGCGGTGGAAGCGAGAAGCGGTTCCAGCACCGGGCCGGAGGTAAAGAGCATCTCGGCTCCCGTTTCCAGCTCGGTCGCGGTCACCGCCAGAGGGATCTGAGCATCTTCGAAGCGGGCCGGTCCCAACGTCTTGCCGATGGTCCGGCGCAAGCCGCTGTTCTCGAAGACCCTGTTGCCCTTGACCAACATGCGCGCCCACGAAGCTTTGAAGCGGCCCCCGGGGAACAGGTCGCCCTCTTTCATCTCGCGCCAGGAAGTCTCCAGGTTCGCCACGCCTGCAGAGGTGGGGTTCATCGCCAACCAGGTGGCGTTCAAGGCACCCACGGATGTGCCCACCGCGAGATCGGGACGGATGTCGCGCTCGAAGAGAGCGTGAAGGGCTCCAACCTGAAGGGCGCCCAGGGGGCCGCCGCCCGAGAGGACGAAGGCGACATGGTCTCTCCTGCGGTTCGCCAGCCGCCGGAGCCACTGTGACCGAGAGGGCTGCGGACGTGCGTTCACTGCCATCTTCTAGATGTCGGTGCCCGAGACACCTCTATGAAGGGACGGAGCGCCACTGCACCGAGCGAGCAGGAACCTCAGCGCGAGGCTTTCCTCTTAGCCGTCGCAGCCTTGGCCTGAGCCGCCTTCGCAGCCGCAGACGTTGTCGTTTTCGCCTTCGTGGTGCCCGACGCGGCCCGCGCTTGCGCTCGCTTAGCGGCGGCAGCAGAGGACTTCTTGGCCGTGGTTGCTGCTGATGCGGCTTCCTTGCGCACGTTCTTGCTCGTCGCCCGGGCCGCTTTCTTGCCCGCATCGGTGGCCTTGCGCACGTTCTTACCGGCCCTTTTGACCTCTTTCGATCTCGAGAGGCCCTTGGCGTTCTTCTGCGCCACGTCGACCGCCGTCTTGACGAGGGCGACACCGGCACCGGCTGCGGCCGTCACCGCTGTCGAAGCAAGCCGTGCCCGTCGCTTGGCCGTCTTGGCGTCGCGGGTCCGAGCAACCTCTTTCGCGGCCTTGCCCGCGGTCTTGACGGCGGCTTTTCCAACCGCGCCAACGCTGTCCGCGGCCTTACCCACCTGCTTGCGAGCTTTCGCGATGTCTTTTGAAGCTTTCCTGGCCATGAGCTCAGCCTCCCCTTCGTTTTCCCCGACCCTAACCGAGCGCCCTCAGCTACGGCCAGGATCAGCGGTCGAGGTGGATCCGTACCCAGGTTCGCTTTCCGCAGGCCGGACAGCGAAGCCAGGAGTGGTGGTAGCGAAGGAACGGCACGTGGAAGTGAACCGGGAACAACAGCGCGGCCAGCTCCAGGTAGTTCACCCTCGTTTCCTCCCGGCAGTCGGAGCACTCGACGGTGCAGGTCCGCGCGCGTCGCTCCGACCTGGTGTAGAGAGCGTGCTTGCTGGGCGTGTCGTCGGCCATCTACGCCCCTCCTCGACCATGGATCTGGCGCGCCAGCTCTCGATAGGCCTCGGCCCCCGGGTGGGTGGGCGCGAACGAGAGGATCGAGACTCCTGCTTGAGACGCCTCCGCGAACCTGATCGACTTGCGCACCGCTGGTTCCAAGACAACCAGGTCATAGCGCGAGCCCACGTCCTGCAGTACCTCGCGCGCGTGACGTGAGCGCCCGTCGTACATCGTAGGTATGACTCCGAAGACGGCGAGGTTCGGATTGGTGAAGTGCCGGATGTCGGCCATCGTTTCCACCAGCTGACCTACTCCGCGATGCGATAGAGCCTCACATTGCAACGGGATCAGCACCTCGGCCGCCGCGGTCAACCCGTTGATCGTGAGGATCCCCAGCGACGGCGGACAGTCGATGACGATGTAGTCATAGAGCGGAGTGACATCTCGTAGCGCCCGCTCCAACGCGTACTCGCGTCCGGTCTTCGACAGCAGGATCGCTTCGGCCCCTGCTAGATCGATATTCGCAGGAACAAGGTCGATCTCGCGCGCGATCACGACCTTCTCCACCGGCAACCTGCGAACCAAGACGTCGTTGACGGTCTCGCCTACGGCATCTGGATCCACGCCCATCGAGTAGGTGAGGGCGGCTTGGGGATCGAGGTCCACGGCGAGCACGCTCTTTCCCATCTCAGCGAGAGCTGCTCCGATAGACAAGGTGGTCGTGGTCTTGGCCACGCCCCCCTTCTGGTTCGCGAACGCGAGGATGCGGGCGGCGCCCACTACCGGCCCGCCACCGGTCCCTCGTCGAGGGGAGGGACGTCCAGCCCCGCCGAGGCCAGGAAAGACCTCACTTGTTCCGGGCTCCAGCCACGATCCCTGAGCTCCAAGATGACGCGGTTCACCGCGTCGCCCAGCTCCTCTTGCTCGTACGACTCGTAACCGTCGAGGAAGCCGCGGGCATAGTCCCACGAGACATATTCGTCGGGATCCGGCTGGAAAGCAGGCTCGTGAACCGGTGACTCCCCGGCATCGAGCATCTCTCTGAGGTTGCCCGCCAAGAGGTCCCACGCCAGGTAGTGGTCTTCATCGCAATCCGGACAATAGAAAACGACGCCTTTGATGCCCTTCGGTCCCAGCAGCTCTTTCAGGGACTGAACGTCGACCAGGTCTTGATGCAATAGGTCTCGTTCGTCGTCCTCGAGCGGCGCGTCTCCTTCGGGTTGCTCTAGCTCATCGTCCACCGGAACATGGTAAGGCCGCCGTGCACGGTCACCGAGGTAGCCACATATGACTAGGACATTTGGCCGCTTCGGTTCATTTCCTTCTTAGCTCCACTCGGTCAATCTTTTCTAGATGGACATCCCTGCCGAGGTGGCGCCATGACTAGACCTTCATCTTCGGACTCGTCGCGTCCCCTAGTCCTCGTCGTTGACGACGATCCGGACCTGAGGATGCTGGCAAACATGGACCTCGGAGACGGTTTCGACGTCATCCAGGCCGCCGACGGCCGCGAGTGCATCGACAAAGCCACCGCGCACCAGCCCGACGTCATCCTGCTGGACATGATGATGCCGGGCATGCAGGGCTCGGAGGTGCTGACGGCTCTGTCGAGCGACCCCACCACGCGCGATATCCCGGTCATCTTCCTGTCTGCGCTGGCCACCACCGAGGACCGGATCCGCGGTTTGGAGCACGGGGCGGTGGACTACATCACCAAGCCCCACGAACCCGAGGAGCTGGTGGCGCGGGTGGGAGCGGTGGCCAGAACCAAGGCGCGCCGGGAGAACGTCACAACCCGCACTGCGCCCGCCTCGACCAGCCCGCTACCCGATCGCGCGGACTTCGAAGAGCGCCTCGCTCAGGAGATCTCCCGCTCCGAGCGCAGCTCCGCCCCCCTATCCATCTTGATCGTGGACATCGACCGGCTCGATCGCGTCAACGATCAGCTCGGACGCGAGGCGGGGGATCGCATCCTGGCCGAGGTAGCCGAGGCCCTGAAAGTGACGCTTCGTACCGCCGACATCCTGTATCGCTACGGTGGTGACGAGTTCGCGGTGATCCTGCCCGACACCGAGCTGGCCACCGCCTATCTCGCGGCCGAGCGGTGCCGCCACGCCATGGCCGAGGTCAAGGTCGCGGGAGACTCCACCGAAAGCTCGGTCGGCGTCGCCCAGTTCACTTCTGGTCGCGTAGCGGAGGAAGTCATCGCCCGAGCCGAGATCGCACTCTTCAGAGCGAAGGAATCCGGCGGCAACCGCACGTGGCGAGCAGACGACCCCCGGCGGCACGGATTGAGCCCGCTGTCTCTGTCGGCGGAGCTGACCGAGCGCGAGTGGGACGTCTTGGTGAACCTCTCCCACCGAAGGACCGAGCAAGAGATCGCTCGCCGGCTCGGCATCTCTCGGGGAACCGTTCGAAGCCACAAAGCCAGGATCCGCCGCAAGCTTCACGTGTCGCCCGACATCCGTCTCTCCGACTTCGTCCAAAGCAACTTCAAAGACCTCGCGAACCGCTTCCCGGACGAGGCCGCTCACCGGCGGCGGGACCAAGCCGCCAGGACATCAGGAGCTGATCCCTCTGCCTAGCGAAGAACGGCGGATGCGTCGTCGCGACCTGATCGAACAGCGGTGGCCTATCCGGACCGACGCCGACACCCCCAGCTCCACCGGTGCCCCCGCCCGGATCCTGCTGATAGGGGCAGACGCGTCGCTATGGATCGGCCTGTCCTCGAGCCTCGATGGGTGGCAGATATTCGTACCCAAAGAGCTGGATTTGGACAGCGTCAGGACGGCTGCCGCCGGCATCGACGTGGTAGTCGTCGTCTTGCGGTCGGACGCAGGGTCCATCTTGGATCTGATCGTGCAAGCGGGCCTGCAGCGGCGAACGATCGTGATCGCTGAGGCTAACGATCACCACGCCGCGGCCTGCGCGATCCCGATCGGAGTGGCCGGGTACCTGCAGCACGGCTGCAGTCCCGCCCGGCTTGCCGACGCGATCCGACAGGTCGCCGCTCGGGGGATGACCTACGACGCGCCTGGAGCGGCCGAGCTGCAGGCCTGGATGGAGGGCTCGGCTGCCCCGAGTGGTTCCTCCAACATCGGGGTCGCAAAGGCGCTCGCTTCCGCGCTGGAGCTGAAAGACGCTTACACCGCCGGCCACGCCGAGCGGGTGGCGGCTATGGCCATGAGACTGGCGCGCGCGGCGATGCTAGAAGGCGCCCTCCCCAGCGAGGGACTGGAGGCGGGTTTCCTGCTGCACGACGTCGGAAAGATCGGCATCCCTGAATCGATCCTCAACAAGCCCTCAGCCCTAACCGAGACCGAAAGACGCGTCTTGCAGACACACCCGATCCTGGGCGAGAGCATCGTGGTTCCGCTTGGTTTCCCCGCGTGCGTGAGACAGGTCATCCGCCACCACCACGAACGGTGGGACGGGCGCGGCTATCCCGACGGCCTCGCAGCCAATGACATCCCTGCGGCAGCGCGCTTGTTCTCGATCGCCGACGTGCTCGACGCTATGACTTCGATGAGGCCCTATCGCAAACCGGTACCTCTGGCGGCCGCGGTGAAAGAGATCCACGCGGGCGCAGGGACCCAGTTCGACCCCCACCTATGCGAGCTGGTGAGCGAAACTTTCCTGGAGCCCCAGCCATCGCCCGCAGGCCTCGTCAGGACCTTTCAGAACGTCCCGAGATAGGCATCTAGCAACCGCTGCCCCGCGAAGATCGCCAGCACGGTTCCCAGCGCAAGGAAGGGACCGAAGGGGACCTGCGTCTTGCGGTCTCCCCCGCTCCTGGCCAGGATGACCGAACCCACGATCCCTCCGCTGAGGAAAGACAGGAACATCCCCACCAGGGCCAGGCCGAAGCTTCCCAAGTAGCCGAGGAAGGTGCCGAGAACGAACGCAAGCTTCACGTCGCCTCCTCCCATGCCGGCGGGGTAGATGGAACCCACCAAGAGGAAGAAGCCACCGAAGACCGCAGCCCCCAGCGCGGCGTCCAGCAAGCGAGACGGATCGTTTCCGACCACGGCAGCGACGATGAGCGCCGCCCAGCCCGCAAGGAACGTGGGGAGCACGATCTTGTTCGGAAGCAGCTTGTATTCGAGATCGATCACGGTCAGCACCACCAGGGCCCAGAGGAACCCTGCGTAGATCGGGGCTTCGAGCGTCAGACCGAAACGCAGTGCCGTTGCGGCGAAAAGCAGACCCGTGATCAGCTCGATCAGCGGATACCGGATCGAGATGCGTACGCCACAATGCTTGCACCGCCCTCGAAGCACGGCGTAGCTGAACACGGGGATGTTCTGGATCGCGGTGATCGTGTTGCCGCAGTTGGGGCACTTGCTGCGCCCGCGTGAGACCGGCTCGTCGCGAGGGACCCGGTAGGCAACGGCGGTCGCGAAGCTGCCGAAGATGAGACCGAGGATCCCGAAAACGATCGCGTAGAAGGTGGTCAGAACGCCGCCGGCGTCCAGCACCGACACCGTCTCGGCGATGACCTCCACGAGAGGCTAGGCCGGGTCGCCGATGTGGTCTCTGATCCTTCCCAGCAGAGCGTCGGCCTCGAACGGCTTCATGATCACGTCGTCGGGTCCGATCATGTCGTCGAACATCTCGTGGGCATCGGGCTTGCCGGTAACGACGATGATGGGGATGCCGGTGGTGGTGGGATGCCGCTTCATCTCGTCGAACATGCGACCGCCGGAGACGTCGGGCATCATCAGGTCCAGCAGTATCAGGTCGGGCTTGCGGAACTCGGCCTTCGCCAGGCCCTCGAGTCCGTCACGAGCCTCCATGACGTCGTAACCCTGTTGCTCGAGGATGAACTTCTCGAGCTCACGTACGGCTTCTTCGTCTTCGACTATCAAGATCGTCTTGCGCATAGGCGGGACGTTATCAGCTACACCAAGGCACCGACGGGCAATGAGGCCTAGCCTTCCGGCATGAGAACGGTGGCACTAGCGCACCGGGGCGGTTCGCTTGCGTCGGTCATCCCCCCGGTCATTCCCATAGGCCCCGCACCGGCGCGACGGGTGGACGCCGCCCCGCGACGGCCTCCACCATCGTCACCACTCTGACCGTGGCCGCAACGTCATGGACGCGCACGTAGGACGCTCCATACAACGCCGATAGAGCGACCAGAGCCAGACTGCCCTCGAGGCGGTCGTGAAGGGGAAGCCCCAAGGTCTCGCCCACCACGTCTTTGCGGGACGCGGCGACCAGGACCGGGTAGTCGGTGTCCGCCAGCTCCCGAAGCCTGCGCATCAACTCCAGGGAGTGGAACGTGTTCTTGCCGAAGTCGAGACCGGGATCCACGATGAGCCGAGATGGTTCCATCCCCTGTCCCGTCGCGACCGCGGCGAGCTCCCGCCAGGTCTGCAACACCGACGCGACCACGTCGTCATAACGCGGATTGCGCGGTCGGCCTCTGATCTGGCCGCCGTGGTGCATCAGTACCAACCGCGCGCGGTGGCTTGCGCACACGCCCGCCAGCTCAGGATCTCTCAAGCCGCTCACGTCATTGATGATGTCTGCACCCCGCGCGAGGGTCGCGGCCGCAACCTCGGCGCGAGCGGTCTCCACCGACAGTGGGACATCGACCTCATTGCGCAACTGCTCGACGAGGGGAACCACTCGCGCGATCTCCTCCGCCGTCGAGACCTCGGGGCCCGGTCCCGCTTTGACGCCGCCCACATCGATCACGTCCGCCCCCTCGTCCACCATGACGTGAGCGTGTCGCACCGAGTCATCCAGTCCCATCCGGCCCCCGTCGTAGAAAGAGTCCGGCGTGCGATTCAAGATGCCGATCACCCGGCAGCCTTGGGAGGTCGCCGCCGTCATTCCAAAAGCTCGGGACGCTGACGGCGTGCCGTCGACACCATCAAGATGCCGATGAGGATGGCCGCGCCGCCGGGGTAGACGAGCAGCGACGGCGCCTCCGCGAACAGCAGGTACGCGAGCGCGATCGCGATCGGAGGCTCGGCCATCACGGCTACATAGATCGTGGTCGCGTCGATGTCTTTGGCGACGTAGTTCAACATGGTGTGCCCCAAGAGCTGAGGTCCGATCACGATGCCGGCAATGGCGGCCCAGGTGTTCGGCGAATAGCCCCACAACTCTGCTCCGGTGGCGAGACACACCGGCAACAGAACGACGGCGCCCACCCCGTAGGTGATGACGGCGTATTCGATGATGCCGAGGGTGCGTCGTGCGACCTGAGCGGCGAGACCGTAGCCTGCGACGGTGACGGCGCCGATCAGCGCGAGCAGGTCACCTCTCAGAGACGCGGCCCCCCCGCCGGCGCCTCCGGCGATCAAGGACGTCCCTGCGATGGCCACCACGATCCCGATCCACACCGCGGCCTTCATGTGCTCTTTCAGCAGGTAGCGAGCGGCTATCGCAACGAAGATCGGAGCGGTGGTGACGAGCAGCACTGAGTTGGCGACGCTGGTTAGCTCGAGCGAGGTGATCCAGGTCGCGAAGTGCAGCGCGAGCAGGATCCCCGCCAGGGCGGGAAGACCCCAACCGGCGCGATCCATCTTGCGGAACCCGCTCCGGCCGAAGGGGGCCAGGAGCACGGCGCCGGCGGCACATCTCCAGAACGAGATCGCCAACGGATGCGCCTCTTGCGCGTAGCGGATGAGGATCGCGGAGACCGAGGCTCCGAGTAC
>JAUJPD010000012.1:43831-53501 GCA_030447315.1 Actinomycetota bacterium
GTGGCGGTGGTGGCGGCGGCTTGGAGGCGAGCGACATGAGCGGCGTAGCCTAAAGACCGTGAGCGATCCCCAGATCGTGGTAGGCGGCGTCATCCTGAACCGCGGCGCGCTGTTGATGGTGAAGCGCGGCGAGGAGCCCAACAAAGGACTCTGGTCGGTGCCCGGCGGCCGCGTCGAGCCTGGTGAGTATCTGAGCGCGGCGCTGATCCGGGAGGTGCGCGAAGAGACGGGCGTGGATGTGGAGGTGGGCCCCCTGCTTGGGATCTTCGAGGTCGTGGGCGATCCCCATTACGTGATCCTCGACTTCATGGGCACGGTCAGCGGCGACCGCCACCATCAGCCCCTCGCCGGCGACGACGCCGCCGAAGCTCGGTGGGTGCCCCTGAACGAGGTGGCGAAGCTCGACTGCACCCCACGGTTCCTCGAAACGTTACGAGGCTGGGGAGTGGAGGTCTGACCAGCGCTTCTAGACGCGGTAGCCCCGCGCTTCCCTACCCCCGGCGTCACCACGGGCGGTCGCCTACAGACGTCGGCCTCGGCCCCCGGTTAGCAGAGGAAGAGGGCCACCGGCTCGTTCTCGGGCCACATGACGCCCGGCACCGGGTCCGTCTCTACGACGATCGTTCCTCCCGAACAGGGCCGCTCGATGCGGACGCTGAAACCGAGATCCTCCAGCTGGGCCGTCGCCGTGTTCACATCCTGGCCGCGGACGTCCGGCATCTTGATGTCGGAGAACTCCGGGCCTATCGAGACGTAGACCTCGATCTCGGTTCCCTCGCCCACCGTCTCACCCGTCCCCGGAGAGGTCGAGATCACCACCCCTTCGGCCACGTCATCGGAATAGGCATCCACCAGCACCGGAGCGAAGCCCACCTCTTTCAGCCGCGAGGCCGCCTTGGCTCCCGGAAACCCGGCCACCGCGGGCACCTCTAGAGGCTCCGGCCCCTTGCTGACGACCAGGTCCACCTCGCTCCCGATCACGAGCTTGCCGGACGTCAGACTCTGCTCGATGACGGTCCCCGCTCGATCGAGAGAGAAGGCCTTGGTGACATCGCCTTTCACCAGGTCGACCGCGGCCAGCTTGTCCGCCGCTTCGGGCAGACGCAGGCCCAGGACGTCCGGCACCTTTACCTTGGGCGGCCCCAGCGACAAGATGAGCTCGATGGTCGATCCCTCCTCGAGCTCTCCGGTGGGCGGCGATTGCTCGATCACGGTTCCCTTCGGTGCCTCCAGATGGTTCTCTCGCCCGACCACCAGAACGTCTAGCTCGAGCTCTCCGGCCCGGCGCCCCGCTGCGCCGCGATCGAGGCCCTCGAGATCGGGCACGCGAACCATCTGTGGCATGACGAATGACGTCACTGCCCCGGCGGTTCCCGCCAGCGCCAGAAGGATGAGGGCGACGGCCGCCAGCGTCTTGAACCTGGGCCTGCGCCGTCCCCGCGGTGGGCCTTCGAATCGAGCCGTGAACCCCGAGCCGTCGCTGACGGCTATCTCGCCGGTCACCTGGTCGAGGAGGCTGGCGAGAGGAGGTGCTTCGGGGAGGTGAAAGGTCCCGATCCGCCTCAAGGCCCCCGCCATCTCGGCCGCGTTGGCGAAACGGTCGCCCGGAACCAACGCGCAGGCTTTCAACACGATCTCGTCGAGGTCTTCGGGGATGTCCTTGTCCCACGACGAGGGCGGCCGCGGAGGCTCGTGGGCGCGCCGTTGCAATAGCTCTCCGCCCGCACCCTGCAGCGGGGGCAGTCCGGTGAGCAGCTCGGAGAGAACCGCGCCCGCGGCCCACAGGTCGGATGCCGCCGTTGCCTCACAACCCCGGGCTTGCTCGGGCGACAGGTAACGCAGGGTCCCCGGGATCATGCCGCCGGGGCTGGTGCGGTCGGCGTCGGCCACGATGGCGATGCCGAAGTCCGCGACCTTCACCTCGCCGGCGCGGTTGAGCAAGATGTTCTCGGGCTTCACGTCTCTGTGAACGAGCCCCTTCTGATGAGCCACGTGCAGGGCATCGCACACGCTGGCCGCGATCTCAACCGCGTGACGTGGCTCGAGGTTCCCCCGTGCGACGAGGACGTCGCGCAGGTCGGTGCCCGACACGTACTCCATAACCATGTAGTAGGTCCGGTCACCCTCGCAGCCCCAATCGTGGACCCCGACGATGTTCGGATGGCTCAACCGGGCGGCCGCGCGCGCCTCGGCGCGGAAACGCTCGACCAGCTCCGGATCCTGGGCCAACGACGGCTGCAGGATCTTGACCGCTACGGAGCGGTCGAGCAGCAGGTCGTGGCCCCGGTAGACCTCGCCCATGCCCCCGCCGGCCACGCGAGCGATCAAGCGGTAGCGCTGAGACAGAGTCTCGCCAACCAGATCGCGCATCACCTTCATCGGCACATACCTCCACAGGTCATGACATCAGCTCCCGCCGTGCTGGCGCAGGTGGTAGTCGAAGCGGTTCTCCAAGACGGCCAGAGCCCGTGCGGCCGAGGCCGCGTCGGCCAGGGCCGCGGCCGCTTGGGACGCAGATGAGTCGCCGGCGCCTTTGGCTTCGGCCACCGCGTCCCGCAGGCCGTCCAGCGACTTCCACAGCTTGCCCGTGACCCTGTCGAGGCGGGCCGCGGCTCTCTCCCGCCGGCGCTCCAGACGAGCGATCTCCGCCTCGAGCTCGTCACCCTGGTCCTCGAGCAGCTCCACGCGTTCCAAAGCGTCGGCCGCCATCCCCCGAGCCTCGTCATCGGCGGCCACGGGAGCCTCGTCGGACACGCTGCTTCCCCCGCAGGCGGCCGGCGTCAGCACGACCAGGGTTCCCATGATGAGCAAGGTGGCTGCAGCTCGACGCATCGAACGAATCGTCACACGAGCCTCCCCGGCCCCTCCGGCATTACTCAGACGAACTAATGCTCAGAAGTTAACAGAAATCACAGCAGTAACAAACAGAAGATGGGGACGGCGGCCGGAGCTACGGGATCGCCAGGCTTGCGACCAGGGGAAAGTGATCGGAGGCGGCGGTCGGTAGCGTCCACGACCGCTCGATCGGCACGCCCCCGGCCACCAGGATGTGGTCGATCTGGCGCCTGGGGAACCTCCGGGGCAGCGTCCGGTGCCCGAACGCTCCGGTGAAGCCTCCTTCGAGGAGGGGCCCCAGATGGCGCGCCGTCTGGTTCAGGTCACCCATCACCACCGTGGGTCCCTCGAGACCCAGGGCTATCTCCGCCAGCACGGCCGTCTGGGCTCGCCGCGCCCGCCTCGCGGTCGAAAGATGTGTCACCACCACGTCGAGGCCGCCGACGCGGGCGGTGATCGTGCCCCGCGGCTCCTCGCCCGAGAGCCGGGGCAACGGGACGAACCGTGCGTGTGACCATCCCGCCATGGACGCGAGCGCTATGCCGTACTCGCCTCCCTGCCGCCGCAAAGTAGACGAGAAGAAGATCTCCATCTCGAGGAGGCGAGCAAGCTCGGCTGGTTGATCGAGCCGGTCGGAGCGGGCCATGTTGCGGTCGAGCTCCTGAAGGGCGATGACCTGGGCGCCGGTACCTCTGGCCACGGCGGCGGTCCGCTCGAGGTCGACACGGCCGTCGGAGCCGGCGCAGTGGTGCACATTGAAGGTCGCGACCTGGATCGACATGTGATGAAAGATAGGTCGAAGCACGTGCGACCATTGGCACATGAGCTCCCGCGACACCCAGCTGACCTCGCAAGACGACCAGGTCTATTGCTACGGGCATCCCAGCGAGCCCACGCGCCTGCGCTGCTCCCGGTGCGAGCGCCCCATCTGCGGTCGCTGCGCCATCCCCGCTTCGGTAGGCCAACACTGCCCCGAGTGCGTAGCAGAAGCCCGGCGATCGGCTCCCAAGGTTCGAACGGCGATGCAGGCCACGGCGCCCGGCGTCATGGCGATCATCGGGATCGATGTCTTCGTCTTCGTCCTTCAGATCCTGACGGGTCAAGAGGTGACGGCCGCCCTGGCGTTGAGCCCGTCGTTGATCGACGCGGGCCAGTGGTGGCGGCTCCTCACGCCGATGCTCGTGCACGGAGGCGCCCTGCACCTGTTTCTGAACATGTACATCCTGTACCTGTACGGCCCCAACGTCGAGCAGGCGTTCGGCACCGTCCGCTTCGTCGGGATCTTCTTGATCACCGGCTTCCTGGGCAGCGCCTTCTCCTACGCGTTCCCGCCCGACAGCGCGAGCGTCGGTGCGTCCGGCGCCATCTTCGGCATCGTGGGTGTCTTGGTGGTCTATCTCTACCGGCGCCGCCGCTCCCAGTTCATGGCGCAGTACCTCAGGGGGATGGGTTTCTTCATCATCGCCAACCTGATCTTCGGCTTCCTCTTCCCCGGCATCGACAACCTCGCGCACATCGGCGGGCTGGTTGCAGGGATCCTGCTGGGTCTGGGCCTGGATCGGTCTACGGCGGCCGAAGCGCGTGCTCCATTGGCCCTTCAGGTGGTCACCGCGCTCGGGGTGATCGCGCTCGGAGTCGTGCTGATAGCGCCCTAGTTCTAGCTGGTGCGTGGCCGTCGCCGCGGGCCTCCGGCCCGTCACGAGGCGATGGCCGGCCCCGTCACGAGGAGGCGTAGCCGCGCCGGATCTCGTCGCTAACGGTCGAGCTTGGTGGGCCCTTCGATCGCCATGGCGGGCCGGGTCCGCCCGGAGACCGTCGTGGTGGTGTCGTAGAAGGACATCGCCACCCGGCCGTCGGGGAGGATCGTGACGGTCTCGAAATCGAAGCGCACCGATGCGCCGAAACCGGAAGCACCGTTGACGTCTCCCAAGCCCACCTGATGCAAGCTCGTATAGCGGGGCCTCGCACCGGTGATGTCGAACTTGAACAACAGGTCCTTGTCTTTGCCCGTGTTGTCGTCGTGGCCGTGGATGGCCACCGCCGCAACGCCGACGCTTCGGTTGGCGCGGAAGTCGATCTCCTCGATGACGTGGCCCTTAGGGAGCGGGACCTGGAGCGTGTCCCAGGTGCGGTGACCGTCTGTGGACACGCGATAGGTGAAGCCATCTCTCTCTCCGAAGACGTTGTGGAGGGTTCCCTTCGAGTCCACCTGATAGAGGCCCTTGGCGCCTCCCTGCGGAGCGAAGGGCTTCCACCGGAGGCTCTCGGGATCGAAGATCGACCAGTCACCGTTGCTGAACGGGACGTCGGGGGCGGCGAGTGCGGAACCGCCGCCGAGAGGCGTGATGCCCCCGTTGGTATTGGGCTGGATCCAGTCCAGGTCGGGCCGAGCGACGGTCTTCAGGGTCCTCAGGCCGCCCTGACTGCTCGACAGCGTGTTGTCCAAGAACTTGCTCGAGACGCGGTCGTAGTTGATGCCGTCCGTGCTGTAGAACCAGGCCTCTTTCGACGGGTAGGCCCCCTTGATGAACGAGATGTAGGGAACCTCCTTGCCGTCGATCTGGAACGGACCCGGTACGGCCGCGATCCACTCGCGGTCGTAGAAGGGCGCGTGGATGGGGATCTCGGAGTAGATCCACTTCTTGGCGGAGGCGTCGTACTTGAAAGCCAGCAGGTGGTCACCGCTGTAGGGATCCCATTCCACCCCGACGACGTCGCCGCCGGGGGCCATGGCGATGGCTCCTTCCCCGTTGATGAGCGGGGTGATCGGCCGGACCGACTTCCAGGTCTCGCCCCGGTCGTCGGTGAAGTTGATGTAACTGCCGCCGAAGTCCATGATCCGGCCGTTGCTGTCAGAGGTGAGGTAGTTCTCGCAGCAGTTGCCGGTCTGAGCAGCCAGCGTCCACTGCGTCGTGCCGCTGCGGTCGTCTCGAGCCGACGACGACCTGCCGAAGGCGGTCATGGGGAACTCGCCGGGGGTGGTGACAAAGCTCGCATCCACGACCACCGCGTCCAGCGTCGGAGGAACCGGCCCGGCCCCCGCGGGCAGGGCGACCATCGCCAGTGCGACCAGAGGGACGGCGACCTTCACCAAGCGGCGCAAGCGCAATGGACTCTCCCAGACTCGAGTGGCGGGCTAGAGAGAGATTCGGCGCGAAGAACGAGACTCCTACCTGTTCGGCAGCTTGATCCAAGACCTCGAGCTCGATCCTCGACCCCGTGTGATCCGTCGGTCACTCACTCGAGCGGGGCGGCCCTCTGTTGCCCCCGGGCTAGGACTGGGCTATCTCGACCCGGCCGTTCTTGATGACCGCTTGGTCGTCGGGGTTGTAGGTCTCGAAGCCATAGGTCTTGCTCGCCCCGTCGTCGGAGAGCTCCCAGAACCTGGTCGTGAGCTCCTGACCCGGCAGGACCGGCTTGGAGAACCTCACACCGACGCGCTTGACCCTGGTGGGGTCCCCGCCCGCCAGGCCGTCGACCGCTCCCTTGGTGGCCATGGCCATCGTGCACATGCCGTGGAGGATGATCCCCGGGAGCCCGGCCATCTTGGCGAAAGCTTCGTCTTGGTGGATCGGGTTGGCGTCCCCGGACGCCTCGGCATAGCGATAGGTCTGGTCCTCGTCCACCTTGACCGAATCCTGGAACACGACGGCGTGCTCGGCCCTCGCGTCTCCCGCGGGCGGAGGTCTCTTGGCACCGGAACCCGAACCCCGGATGAAAGAGGTCGCCCTGACCTCGGCCACCTTGTCTTTGTGCTGGTTCGTAACGTCGATCTTGACGGTGAAGGTCTCGCCTGTCTCTTTCTGCTCGATCGACTCGATGACGGGATGAACGGTCAAGGTGTCACCGGGTCGTATGGCCTTGTGGAGAACGTGTTCCTCCTCGCCGTGAACCAGGCGCATCAGGTCCGCCTGCAGCTCGGGATCCAAGCCGGCCGCCATCAAGAACTGGAACGCGGGGACGATCGGGAAGATCGGAGAAGCGACCGAGTCCTCGCCCGCTAGATAGCGCTCGTTCGTGTCGTTGGTGGCGCGGGCGTATCGCTCGATGGCTTCGGCCGTGACCTCGAAGGTCTGGGGGTCATAGGTCTTGCCGACCAGTGCGGTGTTCAGCGGCATGGTGTTCTCCTCTCTACCACTATCAAGGCGGCCAACCGAGAAGTCACAGGGTTTCGCCCACTATGCAAAGTGGCTGCCTAGTCGGCCGGTAGCTCGACGTCGGCCTCGCCCACGATCGCGCTCTGTTCGTCGTCGAGACCCAGTCCCTCGGGCCCCTCCCCGCGCCTGCGGGCCTCGAGAGAGATCTTGATCAAGCCGTCCTCGATCGAGACCACCTTGCCGGAGCAAACCAGTTCGTCACCGGCCCACACGCGATTGGTGAAGCGGGTCTTGAAACGCCGGATGTGTTGGGGTCCGCCGACCCAGTGGCCTAAAGCAGTGGCGAGGAACCCGGCATTGAGCATGCCCATCGCGAACACCGTCGGGGCCCCCTGACTGCGGGCATACTCCTCGTCCTGGTGGATGGGGTTGTCGTCGCCGGAGGCTTCCGCGTAACGCACGAAGTCGTCGCGGGTGAGGGGGCCGAAAACGACCTCCTCGAAGTCCATGCCCGGGGTGACGCCGTCCAACGTGAGGCGCTGCGGGAAGATCCGGTTGGTGTCGATCCGGTTCTCACTCATCCCTGCTCCTTGTGATCAACCCACGTCCTTCGCCGTCTGAAGAAGCGTGTAATAGGCGGTCATGACCTCGTCGCCGTCGATGTCGGTGAACTTCGTCTCGTAGGTGACGAAGCGCATGGTGCCGCCCCGTTTCCCCTCTTTCTCGAAGTCCTTGGCGATCCGCATCCGCCCTTTCAACGTCTCGCCGACCAGAGGAAGGCGCGTGATGACGAATTCCTGCTCGCCGTGCAGGACGCGGCCGTAATCGAGGTTCGCTCCGAGTTTCGATTCCCGCTCGTCGCGGGGGACCTGGAAGATCTGAGTGACTCCGAAGGTGGGTGGTGCAAGGGGGCCGGGGAAGCCCATCTCTTGAGTAGCTTGAGGATCGAAGTAGATCGGGTTGTACTCGTCGCCGACGGCGGCGGCGAAGCGATTGACGTGATCTGCCTCGATCGGCAGGTCGAACTCGATGACTTCGTCTGTCACTAGCCGGCCTGTCCCGCGGCGCGTCCCAGCATCTCCATCATGCCGACGGGAGCGATCCCACCGGGGAATGCTTGCTTCATCTGAGCTGCAAGTTGATCGGGATCCCAGTAACCCTCACCCTGCTGGATGAACGTCCCCACGTCCCACGGTTTCAGGACGTTGATCGTGCTCCCGTAGATGAAGAAGCATTGGCCGGTGATGTCTTTGGCGTCGTCGTTGCACAGGGCTACGACGACGGGCGAGATGTTGGCCGGGTCGAGGGCGTCGTACTCCCCGGCCGCGGGCTGGGGCAACGCTCCGAAGATGTTCTCGGTCATACGGGTCCGCGCGTTGGGGGCCAAGCAGTTGACCGTGACACCGTAGCGGCCCAGCTCCTGTGCGGCGATCACGGTGAAAGCGGCGATCCCGGCCTTGGCCGAGCCGTAATTGGTCTGTCCGACGTTTCCGAACACGCCGGAAGGGCTCGAGGTATTGATGACGCGGGCGTTGACGGTCTCTCCGGCCTTGGAGCGCTGCCGCCAGTGGTTGGCGGCGTGATGCGTGGGTGCAAAGTGACCCTTCAGGTGGACGGCGATCACCGCATCCCACTCTTGTTCGGTCATGGAAACGAGCATCCGGTCGCGCAGGATGCCTGCGTTGTTGACCAGGATGTCGAGGCGGCCGAAGTCACTGACGGCCTGCTTGATCATGTTCTCGGCGCCCTGGAAATCCGCGACGTTGTCGTAGTTGGCCGTGGCCTCTCCCCCGCGGCCCTTGATCTCGTCGGCTACCTGCTGCGCCGGGGTCTGATCGGAGCCCTCGCCGGCCGTCGAACCGCCCAGGTCGTTCACCACGACCTTGGCCCCCGCGAGCGCCAGCGCCAGGGCGTGCTCCCGGCCGATCCCGCGCCCCGCGCCGGTCACGATCGCGACCCTTCCGTCAAGAGATGGCATGCCTTGGTCCTCCCGTAGATCTCGCAGGGGCCGCAGGTGACCGCCGCGGCTCGCACCGGGCTTGACCGTCCGGTCAAGCCGCCGGAGGAGTCTATAGCGCAGCCGTCCGAGGCCCAAAAAAGTTGCCAAAGTTCCCCCGAAGTGGCACTGCCTAGGGTCGCGGATGTGCTTTCATTTCTCTCACGTGAGAAAGGAGGTGGTCCAAACTGTTACCTAGTTTCGACGGACCTCACGAGGTGACCGGCTGCTAGTGGCCTAAGCTTTCGTAGTACTGGGTTCTGACCACCTGCACCAGGCCACTGGCCAGAATCCCAACCGGTTCACCGACATCGCTCCGTTCCGGTTTGGTCCACCGGGCGTCACCCGACGAAGCACGGACGATGCAGAGCCGAATCAAGAAGAGCCCCCGGAGACCCGGGGGCTCTTCGCTTCCCGGGCGTTAGTCGTTGCCGGGTTCGTGTCTCGGATGAGGTTCTGAGTGCTCGGTGTGGCGCAACAAGAAGATGGTCAGGCCGAGGAAGAACACAGTGCCGGTCAGGACCCCGATCTCGAGCATGGCATCGCCGAAGTCACCCGTCCCGAAGAGGTCTTTGGCCTCGGCGCTGACCACGACCAGGCGCCTGATCGCCGCGACGATACCGACCACCAGGAACGGCTCGCTGATAAGGACCTTCTCGTCGATCACGACCCGGATCGTGTGGATGATCTCGGTGATGATGAAGACGAGCAGCAGGCTATCGAGAAGCTCGAGGATCAGCTC
>JAUJPD010000012.1:53601-74700 GCA_030447315.1 Actinomycetota bacterium
TCCTCGACCGCTTTCTGCGCCGCGTCACGGGAGTACGCCTCAAGTGTCCCCGTGATCACGAAGGTCTTGCCCAGAAGGGGTCCCTCCTTCTTCTTCGGGACCTCTTTCGGATCGACCCCTGCGTCCTTGAGCTTCTGGATGATCTCGCGGTTGCGCGGCTGCGCGAAGAAGGTCGTGATCGAAGAGGCGATGACCGGCCCTACGCCTTCGATGGCGAGAAGCTCTTCGGAGGTGATGTCCATGAGCCGGTCCAGAGAACCCACCTCGGCCGCGAGCTGGAACGCGAAGCCACCGACGTGGCGGATGCCCAGGGCCGCCAGCAGGTTCCCGAGCGGCCGCTCCTTGGATCTTTCGATCGACGACATGAGGTTGTTCACCGAGACCTCGCCCCAACTGTCGAGCTCCAGGATATTGGCCGCATCCAGGTAGTAGATGTCACCCACGTCCTTGAGCCATCCCCGCTCGACGAAGTCGATGATCGTCTTGTATCCGAGACCCTCGATGTCCATGCCACCCCGGGCCGCGAAGTGGAACAGGCGCTCGACCCGCTGGGACGGACAATCCGCGCCGACGCAATAAGAGGCCGCCTCGCCCTCTCGTCGCACGATGTCGGAACCGCACGAGGGACACTTTGCGGGCATCTTGAACACTTTCTCGCGGCCCGTCCGTTTGGACTCGACCGGTCCGACCACCTCCGGGATCACGTCGCCGGCCCGCCGGACGATGACGGTGTCGCCGATCAACACGCCCTTGCGCGCGACCTCGTCTTCGTTGTGCAGGGTCGCGGTGGACACGGTCACTCCGCCCACGAAGACCGGTTCCAGCTGGGCCCAGGGGGTGGCGACCCCGGTGCGACCCACGTGGACCTTGATGTCTTTGAGGAGGGTGGTCCGTTCCTCAGGCGGGAACTTGTATGCGATCGCCCACCGGGGAGCCTTTGCCGTCCAGCCGAGCTCGTCTTGTTGCGCGATCGAGTCGACCTTCACGACGACACCGTCGATCTCGTAGGGAACGTCATGACGGTGCTCCTGCCAGTGGCGACAGAAGCTGTAGACCTCGTCCAGGTCGGCCACCTTCTTGTTCTCGGGATTGGTCCGCAGCCCCCACTCCCGCGCCGCCGCCAGCGCTTCGGAGTGGGCCTTGAAACGAACGCCCTCGATATAGCCGACGCCGTGACAGATGAGAGAGAGGTTCCGCCCCGCCGTGACCTGGGGGTCCTTCTGGCGCAGGGACCCGGCCGTTCCGTTGCGAGGGTTGGCGAAGGTCTTTAGATCTTTCTCGCCGAGGGCGATGTTGAGCTTCTCGAAGTCGTCGGTCCTCATGTAGACCTCGCCCCGGACCTCGAGCACCTTGGGGTACTTGCCGCGCAGCTTCAGCGGGACCGCCCGAACAGTTCTCAGGTTGGCGGTGATGTCCTCGCCGGTACGGCCGTCACCCCGCGTGGCGCCCTTGACGAAGACGCCGTCTTCGTAGATGAGGTTGACGGCGATGCCGTCCATCTTGAGCTCGACCATGAACCCATCCGGATCCCCGATGCCGCGCTCAACCCGTCGCCCCCATGCCTGCAGCTCGTCCAAGGAGAAGCAGTTGTCGAGCGACATCATGGGACTTCGATGGCGTACCGGAGCGAACATGTCCGAAGGCGGTGCTCCCACCCGCTGCGTGGGGGAGTCCGGCGTGACGAGGTCCGGGAAGCGGGCCTCTATATCGAGCAACTCGGCGACCTGAGAGTCGTACTCGGCGTCGGCGACCTCGGGATCGTCCAAGACGTAGTAGCGATAGGCGTGGTAGTCGATCGCCTCTCGAAGCTCCGCCGCGCGCCTTTTGGCTTGTGTCTTGTTCGGGTGGGTCTTCATCACCGCCTATCTTCCCAGGCGGCTGCGACGCTTCCGTTAGATGTAGCTTCATCGCATGACCCCCGGAAGGTTGGTTTCGGTAAACGTCGGACGACCCCAGAAAGTCCAGATGGGGTGGCGAGCCCGCACCACGGGCATCTTCAAGGAGCCGCAACCGGGCCGGGTCCGGATTGCGGGAGTCACCGTGGGCGCCGACGTGCAGGTGGACAAGAAGCACCACGGGGGGCCGTCGAAAGCCGTCTACGCCTACGCGGTCGAGGACTACGAGTGGTGGACAGCCGAGCTGGGCCGGGAGCTGCCGCCGGGGACCTTCGGGGAGAACCTGACGACCGAGGGGATCGATGTGAACGGCGCGCTGATCGGCGAGGTGTGGGTGATCAACGATGTCGCGATACAGGTCACCGATCCGCGCATCCCCTGCTCCACCCTGCGCGCCCGGATGGGGATACCCGGCTTCGTGAAACGCTTCGCGGCCTCACGCCGCTTCGGCGCCTACTTCAGGATCGTCAAAGAAGGCGACCTCGGAGCGGGCGACGCCATCGAGGTCATCGAACGTCCCGACCATGGGGTCTCAGTGGCGCAGGTGGGCGCGGCTTACTTCGATGGTGATCTCGAGGCCGCTATCCAGATCTACGAGGCGTTGGGCCGGCCCCAGGATCGGCGGGGGTGGATAGAGCAACTCGCTCGGAAGCATGGGATCAAGGTCTAAGCGGGCCTCCGAGCCAGCAGCATGATGCGACGCCGGGTGAACGTCCAGTCGTCGCCGTCGGGCTCGAAGCCCATGCCCGTCTCGGGCCCGAAGCGCGCCACGAAATCACGGACCCTCTCGATCCGTTCCTCCGGGAACTCTCCCGGCCACATCCATCTCGAGAAGCGGCTGCGGTCCTCGAAGATCTTCTCGTCGATGACCTCGAGACCCGCTGCCATCACGATGGAGCGGAACGCGGAGGGCGGGCGCGAGGCCGCGTGAGAGGGGTCTCTCAGAGTCTCTAGCTCGTTCATGAAGGCGATCTGCTCGTAGCTCTCGGGGGCCAGCTGGTCCACGATCAAGACCCGGCCCCCTTGCGCGCAGACCCGGCGCATCTCGCTCACGAAGGGGACGGGCTTGAAGACGTGGTGGAGGGCCTGAGCCGAGGTCACGAGATCGATGGACCGCGAGCGGAACGGAAGCTTGAAACCATCCGCGACCACGAGCTTCTGCGAGGGATGCCGAGCGCGGGCCTGCTCGAGCATGGCTTCGGTCAGGTCGACTCCTATCAGTCGCGCCGCGGAGCCCTCGAACAGAGACAGGAAGGTGCCCGCCCCGGCCCCGACCTCGAGCACCGTTTCGTTGGGCGCCACCCGTGAGAACAAGGGAACGCCCATCTGGTCGAAGCGGCCCTCGGTGCGCCGAGCGAAGCCTTCCGCCGCGCGCTCGAACTCCTCGTTGAGGATCCGCCGGCCGTCCGTCACGTGCCCTAGGCCGGAACGGCGCTACGCATGGTCGATCGGATGATCCCGCCGCCGATCAACTCATCATCTAGGTAGAGCGCAGCGGTTTGACCGGGTGCCACGGCGCGCACCGGGTCATCGAAGACGACGCCGATACCTTCTGCGTGCTCGGTCATGGTGGCTGCGTGGATGTCGCCGTGAGCCCGGTGTTGCACGAGGACGCGGGTTCCGGCCGGAGGAGCAGATGCCACGAAACTGACCTCGGCCAGAACGAGACCGGTCACCTCGAGGTCGCGGCGATCGCCGACGGTCACGGTGTTGGTGGAGGAGTCGATGTGCGTCACGAACACCGGGTGGCCCAGAGCGATGCCGAGGCCCTTGCGTTGACCGACGGTGTAGCGAGCGATGCCGTGATGCTGGCCGATCCTCGTCCCGGCCGCATCGACCAGGGGACCCGGCCGCGAAGCCTCGGGGATCTTCTCGCTCACGTACGACGCAAGATCGCCGTTGCGCACGAAACAGATCTCCTGCGAATCCGGCTTGGTCGCGGTCCTCAGGCCCAGTTGCTCCGCGATGGCGCGGGTCTCGCTCTTGTGCATGTCGCCGACGGGGAACAGGGTCTTGGCCAGCTCACGCTGGGACAGCATCCACAAGACGTAGGACTGATCCTTGTGCGGATCGAGCCCCCGCAGGAGCCGGTAGACACCTGCACCCTGGACCACGCGAGCGTAGTGACCGGTCGCCAAGACGTCCGCGCCCAGCATCTCGGCCCGCTCCAGCAAGGCACCGAACTTCACCCACTGGTTACACCGGACGCAGGGATTTGGCGTGCGACCCGCGGCGTAGTCGGCGTGGAAATCGCGGACGACGGTGTCTTCGAAATGGTCCGCGAAGTTCAGGACGTAGAACGGGATTCCGAGGACATCGGCGACCCGGCGGGCGTCGTCGGCCGCCCCGATGTTGCAACACCCGGAGTCGTTGTTGGCGGCCTCGCCCCGCCACAGCTTGAGCATGACGCCGGTGACGTCGTAGCCCTGCTCGACCAAGAGAGCCGCGGCCACCGACGAGTCGACCCCTCCCGACATCGCCACGACGGCCTTCTTTCTCACGCGGCCCGCCTAGCTCTCGCCACGATGCCGGGCAGAACCGCCAACACTGCATCGACGTCTTCATCGGTCGATGCGCGACCCAGCGAGAAGCGGACACTCCCCCGCGCGAGCTTCTGGGGGAGGCCCATCGCGCTGAGGACGTGGGACGGGTCGATCGCGCCGGAGGCGCACGCGGAGCCCGATGAACAGGCGATCCCGGCCTGGTCGAGCAGCAACAGCAGAGTCTCGCCCTCCGTTCCCGGGATCGAGATGCTGAGGTTGCCCGGGATCCGGGAGCCGAGCGTCCCGTTCACGACGAGGTCGGGGATCTCGGCCCGCAGGCCGTCGAGCAATCGATCGCGCATCACACCGACGCGCTCGGCCTTCTCGTGCACCTCCTTGGCGGCGCTTTGAGCGGCGAGGCCGAACCCGACGATCCCCGCCACGTTCAGTGTTCCTGAACGCAGACCGCGCTCTTGGCCCCCGCCGTGCGCGGTCGCCTCGAGCGCCACGCCCGAACGTACGAACAGGGCTCCGACACCTTTCGGGCCCCCGACCTTGTGAGCTGCGAAGGCGGCCAGGTCAACCTCCCACCGGTGCAGGTCCACGGGCAGGTTGCCCAATGCCTGCACGGCGTCCGTGTGAACGAGGGTGCGGGGGTTGACCGCGCGCACGGCGCTGGCGATCTCGGAGATCGGCTGGATCGTGCCGACCTCGTTGTTCACGGCCATCACCGACACCAGCATCGTGGAGGGCCGCACGAAAGAAGCGACGGCGGCGGGGTCGACAAGGCCGTCGCCTCCCACCGGGACGTGAGAGACCTCGACGCCCTGGGTGCCGAGCCAGTGCGCTGCGTCCAGCACCGCATGGTGCTCGAACGCGCTGACGACCATATGGTCCGCGTTGCCACGCAACTTCCCGGCCGCGCCCTTCAGGGCGAGATTGTCGGCCTCGGTGCCGCCTCCCGTGAACACGATCTCGTCGGGACGCGCCCCGACCCCGGCGGCGACCTGCTCGCGGGCGTCTTCAACAAGCTCTTTGGCCCGGCGCCCGGCAGCGTGCAGCGACGAGGGGTTCCCGAAGTCCTCCCGGAGGACCTTGCCCATGGCCTCGGCGACCTCGGGAAGAACCGGAGTGGTGGCGGCGTGATCGAGGTAGTGCAGCTTCGTCTTCACCTCTCCAGGATACGAGCGGGCAAAGCCGCCCTATGCCTGTTCGGCGATCGGCTCCATCAGTTGTCCGGCGTTCCCGGATCTTCCTGCGCGAGACGCTTCTCTAGCTCGGCGATATCTTTGTCCAGCGAGCCGATGGCGCCCGAGCGCCGTCTCTTGTCGAACTCCTTCATCCGCTTCGGGTAGCCGATCACCTGCGCGTCGTACACCGGGATCGATCGCTTCGAGCAGAAGGCCGCGCCGTCCTCGGGCTCCTTCACCGGAGCGCGCAGGTGGTCACCATCGCGATCGACCAGTAGCAGCGAGGTGGGATTGGTGGCGGTGCGGGGCTCGATGTAGCCCTCGACCCCCTTGCGCTCCGCGGCAAAGACGTCGAGCTCGGCCAGTGCAGGGTTGGACCGCTTGCTGAAGAAGGCTCTGATCCGGTCACCGAACGAAGCCACGACGATCAGCCCTTGCGGGACTTAACCTCTTCGATCAGCTGCGGGATGATCTTCAACGCGTCGCCCACCACGCCCAGATCGGAGATCTGGAAGATGGGGGCCTCTTCATCTTTGTTGATCGCGATGATGCGCTTGGCCCCCTTCATGCCGACGATGTGCTGGGTCGCTCCGCTGACGCCGAACGCTATGTAGACGCTCGGCTTGACCGTCTTTCCGGTCTGGCCGATCTGGTACGAATACGGCACCCAGCCGGCATCCACGACCGCCCTGGTTGCACCCACCGCAGTGTTGCCGATGGCAGAGGCCAGGTCTTCGAGATGCTTGAAGTTGTCGGGTCCCTGAAGGCCGCGGCCCCCCGACAGAACGACCGGCGCATCCTCGAGCTTGGGACCCGTAGCGGCTTCCTCGTGTCGTTCCACCCGCTTGGCTCTCTTGGCCTCTTCCGGAACCGTGGTCTCCACCGGAACGACGGTGGCCTCACCACCTTCGAGCGGTTCGGCCACGAAGGACTTGGCGCGAGCGAGCAGGATCTTGGGCGCGCCCTCGAGAGCGACATCCACGATGATGGTGCCACCGATGATCGCGGTCTTGGCCCGCTCCACCGACTCGATCTCCAAGACGTTGCTCATCAAGGTCGAACCCAGACGCGCGGACAAGCGGCCTGCGATGTCGCGCGAGTCGTAGTTCATCGCGAACAGGATCATGTCCGGCGCGTTCTCGCCGATCAGCTCGGTGAGGGCGTGTACGTGCGGCTGGGCGACGTAGTCGGCGTAAACCTGGTCATCGCTCGCGTAGACGATCTCGGCGCCGTACTCGCCGAGCCTGGCGGCGGCCTCGGTCGCACCTGGGCCCAGCACCACCGCCTCGACGTCGCCGAGCTCACGAGCTTTGGTCGCGAGCTCGAGCGAGGACGGATCGAGCTTGCCGTTGTCTATCTCTGCATAGACCCAGATCGTAGGCATCAGATCACCTTCGCTTCCTGCAGGAAGTCCGCGATGCGCTTCGCCGCGCTGCCGTCATCGGTGATGACCTCGCCTGCCTTGCGCTCCTCCGCGGGCGTCTGACCGGCGACGTCTTGCTTGATCGCGACATCCTCACCCGCCAGGCCGAGATCGGCGACCGACCAGGTCTCCACCGGCTTCTTCTTGGCCGCCATGATCCCCTTGAAGGAGGCGTAACGCGGCTCGTTGACGCCGGCGGTCACCGTCAGCAGGGCCGGCAGCGAGCACTCGACTACGTGGTAGCCCTCGGCCGTCTGGCGGTTGACCTTCACGGTGCCGTCTGTGACCTCGATCGTCTTCGCGAAGGTCACCTGAGGGAGATCCAGGAGCTCGGCTAGAGAGCCGGGCATGGTTCCGGTGTAGCCGTCGGTCGACTCGACCCCGGCGACGACCAGATCGAACTGCCCCGCCTTCTTGATCGCGGCCGCCAGCACCCGAGCCGTCACGAGTGCATCGGCTCCCTTCAGGGTGTCGTCGGTCACCAGAACACCCTTGTCGGCGCCCATAGAAAGCCCTCTGCGGATCGCCTCTTGAGCGGCCGCGGGCCCCATCGACACCAGGGTCACCTCGCCTCCGTGCGCCTCTTTCAGGAGCAGGCCGGCTTCGACGCCGAATTCGTCCCCCGGATCGAGGACCCCTTGGATGCCCTCTCTCTTCAGATACTTGCCGTCCATCTGCGGGGGCACGTTGGGGTCCGGGATGTGTTTCACGCACACCGCGATGTTCAAGACTTACGACCTCCTAGGGTGATTCGAGAGGGGGTGCTTGCAATAGCAAGCAACATATCAAATCACGGCACGGGGGCTCGATACCTGGCCACCCCAGCGGGATCTGTCTCGATCAGGCCGTCGCCGTCTTCGACCACCAGGTCGAGGTGGGCGACGACCTCGGAGACGGCCAGGAAGACGTCGTAGTCCCTGACGTTCGGATAGACCTCGGACGAGAGCTCGTAAACCGTCTTCGGCTCGTCGCTGAGGTATCCGGCGACCTCGCTCTTGCGCTTGAGGTGATGTTCGATCGTGGCGCGGATCAATTCGCGGGGGGCCCTGACGGGATCCCCGTGTCCGGGGTACGCCAGCTCGAGACCGAGGCCCTCCATCCGCTCCAACGAAGCCAGGTACTCCTTCAGCGAGCGACGCCGCTCTCCCGGCTCGTCGAGCGAGGGCTCCAACAGTGGATTGGGCGAGACCTCCGGCAGTAGCTGATCGCCCGCGAACAGCGTGCCGGTCTCGACCTCGTGGAACACGACATGCCCCCCGGTGTGGCCCGGCATGTGAAGGGTGATCAGCTTGAAGCCACCGAAGTCGAACTCGTCACCCTCGTCGATCGGCACGACTTCGTCGTGATCCATGCCGGGCTTGGGACCTTGCCTTCGCTGTTGATCCATCTTGAACAGAAGCTCCAGGGGCATGCCGGCCTCGAGCAGCAGCTTGCCGATCGCGAAGAGCATCTGCTTGTCTCGCACACGCGCTATCTCCCGCTTGGGGAAATAGACGGTCGCTCCCGAGCGCTCCTGGAGGAAGCCGACGAGGCCGTAATGGTCCGGATGCGCATGCGTTATCAGGATCTGCTCGATCGCCTCGAGGGACAGGCCGATGTCCTCCAGTCCCAGCAGCAAGGCTTTCTGAGCCTGCGGCGTGTTGATCCCGGCGTCGACGAGCGTGACCGGGTCGGCCTGGATCAGATAAGAGTTGACCGGCCCCACCGGGTATGGGGTGGGCATCGTTATGCGGTGGACCGGCAGCGCGGTCACGCCGGAGCCGGCGCGGAGGCCGGTCCCACATGGGTCGCCAGTAGGTCCGCGAACGAGCGGACCGCGGCGAGGCTCTCCTGGCTCACGCCGCCCGGTTTGCTGCTGGCGCCGCACAAGGTCCCCACGACCTTTCCGCCTTCGATCACGACCGGACAGGTCACGAAGGTTCTGAAGTCCAGTGCTTTCGCCTCAGGGTTGTCCGGCAGCTCAGCCTGGACGTCGTCGAAGGTCTGGCGTCCCATGTCCAGTGCTTGCTTACAGATCGCATGCGGCCAGGGAAGAGAGAACCCCTCGTGCACCTCCAGGAAGACCGGCACCACCAGACCTTCTTGGATGATGCGGTCCAGGTCGCGCTCGACACCATCGTGGTCCGGCCTGGTGGCGGGCTCCGAGTCCATGGCCGCCGGAGCCTAAAGCTCCATCCACCTGTGCGGGATCAGCGCTGGTCAGAAGCGGGAAGGCCCCGAAGCAGCGAGGCGTGGGGGCCCCCCCGCCCGGGCCGCACGCGCGGGAGCCTCTATCTGATGACGCGGCCTCTGCGAGAAAAGACCTGGAGCTCGGCGGTGCGAACCTGCTCGTCCTGAGCCGATCCGGCCGGACAATCGGTCACGTTGGTGGCGTCGTTGTCGGTCTCGCCTTTGTAAGCGGGGGTCCCCGTGCACTGGTTCGTGACCACGACGAATCGCACGTGTGTGGCGCGGGTGGGTCTCCGCGGAAGCCGCGCAGGATCAGGTCCGGCGAGAGAGGCCCTCGGAACGCCTGCGGGAAAGGCATTCTTCGCACTCCTGAAGATGGTTCTGAACCCGGCGTCCGCCGAGCACTTTCTGTTCACCTTGCTCGCTTTGCAGGCTTCGATCTTGAACGAGCGCAGAGCCGTGAACCGGTTCTGGGTCGGGTCCTGGGGATCGCCCACACCCCCGATCACGTTGCGGGGCCGCAACATGGCGCTGACGTTCACACGCCTCACGACGTGGGCTCCACCGGCCAGGTCCACGGTGACCTGCGCGCCTTCGATCACGGGACCGGTGAAGGTCCAGTTCGTGGACTCTTTGTCGTCGATGAGGGCGGTCGTCGGGCCGGTCGGGGTCCCCGTCCGGAGACGACCTTCGCCTTGGCGTGCCGGGAGGCGAGGTTCTTCTGCAGGCGCAAGGTCAGGGTCCGGGTCTTGCTCGCCGCCACCTTGTGCCTGAATCGCATGATCCCGTAGCCCCTGGCGCGCGAACGACGAAGTCGTAACGACCCGGCATCAGCTTCACCCGGGAGCTCTCTCTTGGTCTTCCGGATCGAATCGGCGACCGGCGTCACGCGGGCCTCGTATCGACCCACGAAGATCCTGGCCCCGACCCGACGGTCGCCATCGAGAGCCCGGAAGCGCAACGTGCCCTCACGACCCGATCGAGGGGAGCGGAAGCTTGGGATCGCGATGTCATCCGTGACCCCGGAGACGACGGGTGCAGCGCCGGAGCCAAAGCCTCTCCGGGCGAACGCGTCCCAGATGGCTTTCTGATTCGCCCCGTCAAACCGCATCTTGTCCGCGGCTAAGTAAGCGTCTCGGGCGTCGATCATCGTGACGTTCGACTGCATCAATAGATAAGCGTCGAAGACGATCTGCATCCACCGCCGATTGCCGGGGCAAGCCGTGGCGGGCTCTTTCCCCCCCGCGCACCGTCGCTGCAAGGCTTGGTCGGATGCCGGGAACCGGTCGTTGTACTTCTTGATCAAAGCCCTGCGGATGTCGAAGTTGGCAGCGCTCCAGATCTCGCCATCCGCGTGAACCTGAGCTCCGACCAAGTCGTAACCGACGTTGGAGTAATTGAGAGGGCTGCGGTTCATGCCGTAGTTGCGGATCCCCTTGCGCTTGTTCCCGGTGACGTAAGGGCCGACCGCGTAGGGGTTCTCTCCGCCGACGGGAGCGTAGTCGTATTCGTAGAGGTACTCCATGGCGGTCAGGTCGCTCCAGCTCTCTCCCATCGAACCGCCCTGGCGCGTCGACAGTCCCGCATCGGGCCCGGCCACCATGCGGTTGCTGATCGCGTGGGTGTATTCGTGGCCTATCACCGACATGTCGAAGTCACCGTCGACACAGGGCGGATAGAACCCTCCGGCGAGGGGTTGCCACAGGTACATGTTCGTGACCGGGGACACACCGTCGTTGGGAGTGATCTGGTTCGCATTGTCTCGTCCGGTGAACGTCGGTGCGCCTCCTGTCAGAACCGCCGCCTGCGCGTTCCCGATCTCGGGATCTCCCTCGCGGCCCCCCTGCGAACCGAAGTTCGATTGCTGAAGGTTGTAGTTCTCCTCGACGAAGCCGAGTTCATAGGACCAGTCGTGGAGGCGATTGTGCTGGACGAAGAGGTTCACGATCGCGGCGTTGATGTCGTTGCGCTGGAAATCGGGAGAGAACGTCTGGCGCGGACACTTCTCCTCGAACCAGTAGTTGGTCCATGGATAGATGTACTCGCGCTCGGGGCTGACGGGTCGGTAGTTGTCAGACGGCGTAAAGGGGCTGAGTGAGGACAGCGCCGTGCTGGCCGCGTTGCCCTTGGTCGTGAACGTCGGCTGAGAAGTCATCGGGTCGACGTCCCACGGGATCCGCGCCGCGGAGTTCTCGACCTCGAGGTCGCACCCCTCGACCGGCTTGCCCTCGATGATCGATTGCCAGCACATCACGATCCTGGTGTCGCGACTCGAGAAGTCGATCGGTGGGATGTTGCGGAAAACCTTCCAGCGGGGGTCGTCGGCCAGTTGATCGACGAGGCTGCGACGCACGAGAACGCGGCTCGTGATGGCGTCGACGAACACGGAATAGGCCAGCTGCTCGCCGTGCTCGTCCTGGGTCAACAAGAGGACCTCGTACGCCGTCCTTACGCCGTGTGACGTCGGTACGGCAACCTCGCGGGTCCTCTGGGGGCCGGGAAGAGAGCCCGCCTGGAAGGTGGTCCAGTCCTGGTCGGTGCCGGTGGCTTGGAGGTCGGACGTCGAGACATCCAAGCCGACGTTGGCGGCGGCCGCCGCCAGTGCCTCTTGCGCATCGATGGCGGCTTCCTGGGGCAGACCTTGGTGGGGAGCAGCCGAGGAGGAGACATAGACGATGCTGCCCTCGTCCACGCCCACCACGATCAGACCGTCCACGGCGGCCGGAAGGTGACCGAAGCGCTGGCGGAAAAGGATCGCACGGCCATCGGTACCCGGCATACGGCCCTGGTTCACGACCTCGAGCGCGGCGACCTCGGCGTCGTTCAGGCCGAACAGCGCCTTGTTCCTTCCGATCCAACCGCGTGCGGCGATGGTGGGTTCGCCTGACGCGCGGGTCGAGATCACGCCGCGGTGGTCGATCAGGGAAGCCGGTGTCCCGAACCTGTTCCAGGAGACCCTGGTGCCGAGGGCCTTCGCCGCACGAACCCGGGCGACCGGTGGCGCCGCGTGGGCACCCCGGCGATCCAGATCGGGCAACTCGTCATGAGCGTCGAAGATGTCGCCGATCGCCGCGGCCGGAGGCGCCGAGGCGAGTCCTCCGACCAGGAACAGTGCCAGGAAGAGAGCAACGAACCGGATGGACGGGCCGAGCCGAGTCTGCATGGGATCCCCTTTCGCCAGTGGAGGGAATCTACCGTGGAGGTGAGACTTAAACGGTCAAAATGGACGTTTCCCATGTCTCTGAAGACGCCCGGCGGCTCGACGCCGTGGTCCGAGAGGCCGGTGCGGCGATCATCGGCCCACGAAGCGGGCCTTGCCCGGGCCCTCTTGCACGAACGACTCCATACCTATGGTTTGGTCCTCGGTCGCGAAGAGCGCCGCGAACGCCTGGCGCTCGATCAACAGGGCCGAGTCCAGGTCCACCTCCATGCCCCTCTGGATCGCTTGCTTGGCTGCCATCAGCGCGACCCGGGGGCCGCGCGCGAAACGCTCGGCGCGCTTGATCGCGGTGGGATAGACCCCGGCCGCGGGAACAACCTCGTTCACCAGCCCGATGCTGAGCGCCTCCTCGGCCCCGACGAACCGTCCCGAATAGATCAGCTCCTTGGCCCGGCCCGCGCCCACCAAGCGCGGCAGTCGCTGGGTGCCTCCGGCTCCTGGGATGACGCCGAGCAGGATCTCAGGCTGACCGAGTTGGGAGTCATCGGCACAGATCCGGAGGTCACACGACAGCGCCAGCTCGCAGCCGCCGCCGAGCGCGTAGCCGTTGATCGCGGCGATGGTCACAACCGGAAGGTTCTCGAGCCGCGTGAAGACGTCCTGGAAGAAACCGATGTAGCGGAACATGGTCACGGCGTCGCGCTCGCCCATCTCTTTGATGTCGGCGCCCGCAGCGAACACCCGCTCGCCTCCCCACACCACGACGGCGCCGACGTTGTCGTCGGCGGCGATGCGGTCCACGGCCTCGCCGAGCTCCGTCGCCACCTGCCGATTCAGAGGATTCAGCTTCGGCCGATCGAGGCGGATAGTAGCTACTCCAGGATCTGCGACATCGAGGTTCACGAACTCGCCCACGGGCGTTCTCCTTTGCGAATGGGTTGAGCGACCTGACCCCGAGGCTACGATGATGGAGTGGGCGAGCTAGAGGCGAAGTTGCGCGAAGCATTCGCCCATCACACCCCCGAGAAGATGAGCTTGCCGGGCGCGCGCGCCGCGGCCGTTCTGGTTCCCTTCTATCCGGCTCCGGAGCCCACCTTGATCTTCACCGTGCGGAGCGAGCATCTCTCGAGCCACAAGGGCCAGATCTCTTTCCCGGGCGGGTCGATCGACCGCACCGATGCCTCGCCCGCCGAGGCTGCTCTGCGCGAGGCCCAAGAAGAGATCGGCCTCGATCCCGAGGCCGTGACGGTCGTGGGTCGCCTCGACGACACCCCCACCTTCGTCAGCGGCTACGTCGTGAGCCCCGTGGTCGGGGTGCTGGCGCAGCGACCGCGGCTGCGGCCCAATCCGGCCGAGGTCGCCCGGATCCTCGAGATCCCTCTGGAGGATCTGGTCGACGACATCAGACGAGAGCCGGGTTTCTCCGAGCTCGGACGCACCTATCCCACCGAAGCGTGGGTGTGGGAGGGCCACGTCATCTGGGGGGTCACGGCCCGCTTGCTGAGGGGCCTGCTGGGCGTCCTCTCGGCCGCGGGGATGACCAAGCCCCCCGGCGAAACGACCTCGTGGTCGACCTGGCCCCCTCCCGTGGAGGCCTCGTGAACCTGCTCTCGCTGTTTCCTTCCGTTGGCCCCTCCCGTGGAGCGACCCGTGAACCTGCTCTGGGCTCTCGCTGTTTCCTTCCGTTGGCCCCACCTTGTGGAGGCCCCGTGAACCTGCTCTGGGCCCTGTTTCCCGTTGGACGTGAACCTGCTCTGGGCCGCCGTGACACCAGCGCCCACGCCGACGATCGTGGAGCTGCCCCCGGCCGACCCCCTCCAGACCGCGGGCGCCGCGACCGCGATCGTGTTAGCCCTGGCAGCGGGGATACTGGGGTATCGCATCCTTAGAGGGGGCCGGGGACTTTGACCTACAGAACCAGAAGGATCGTCATCGCAGTTGTCGCCGTGCTGTCGTTGTTCGGCGCGGCCTGCTCTTCCGAGCCGCAGGAGATCGACCCCGCCCAGGGTGACGGCACCAGGCTCGGCGTCAAGAACAAGGGTGACAAAGGCAAAGGCGGCGGCGGGAGCAAGAGCGACAAGCCGGGGGCCACAGGTGCCGGGTCCGGCAACGGCAAAGGCAAGGCCTCCGGCGGAGGGGTTCCGGCGCGACCGCAGGAGGAGGAGGCGGAGGCGCTGGTGGCGGTGGAGGAAACACCGACGTGCCCGCTCCACCGCCCGGCTCGGGAGGCGGCTCTGCGGCGACGGCCGATAGCGGCTTCGCCTCTCAAGGACCCCCAGCCCGGTCGATCGTTCTCTCGCCAGGCGGTCTTCCTTCGTCGACGACCCTTCCAGCGACGCCAAGAAGGAGGGGGCGCTCGTACCTGCCCACGGCGAGCTGCTGGCAGCCGGTGTCCAGGGGTGGGCGACCAGTTCGAGATGCGCTTCACGTTCGGCGGCAGCGTCCCCGACAAGATGCCCGACAAGAACACCATCATGGTCATCGGCTTCGGCATCTCGGCGGGAGGCAACGACACCTACGGCTTCACCGCTCAAGGAACCCAGGAGGGCTGGAAGGCTTACGCCGGGGCCAAGGACGGCGCCAAGAGGTTCCCCGGCCAGTTCCTGATCCAGGGCGACACCATCACGATGCGGGTGCCGTGGAAGTTCATCAACGGCCCGCGAGTTCCGCTGGCAGGCGAACTCGACGTGGTTCCGCACGGTTGCGAACACCACTCACTACTCCTTCGATCAGTGCCCCAACGAGAAGGCCGCGCAGTTCCCGAGCTGATGGCCGACCGGGACGACTTCCAGGGCCGCGTCGTGTCGATCTACGTCGGTCCTCGGGCGAAAGAACCCATGGCCCGGCTGGACGAGGTGCGAGCCGTAGCCGGACGTGGCCTCGAGGGCGACCGCTACTTCAATCTCGAGGGCACCTTCTCTAAAGACGAGCACACCCCGAGACAGGAGTGACCTTGATCGAGGTCGAGGCGATCGAGGGGGCCCAAGCCGGAATCGAACTGGACCCGGCCGACACACGCCGCAACATCCTGACGCGCGATGTTCCGCTCAACCACCTCGTCGACGAAGAGTTCAGCGTCGGCCGGTGAACATGCGCGGCATGACGCTGGCCGAGCCCTGCTCGCACCGCTGACCGCAAGGGGTTGCTCAAGCCGTTGATCCACGGAGGAAGGGCGCAGATCCTCAACGACGGAACCATCAAGGCAGGAGACACGATCAAGCCGCCGTGAGGATCATCATCTGCGGAGACGGCTCTCGATGAGCCAGGCGGCCGAGGCCATAGCTCGCGCCCGCCTTCGTCCGTACGCAGCATGAGGCCGAACAAGCGACCTGCAGCTGCGAGCTGGCCTTCAGTGCTCCGAAGAGATGACAGGAATCAGGCTTAAACGATAGGCCTCTGGCCTGCGGAAACACGATCCCGCCATCACTCCAGCTGGCCGCCGAAGTGGCTCAGATGGACTCTCAAACGCCGGCAAGGAACATCCCAACTCGGAACAAATGTGGACATCACACGTGCGATTCGCTGACTGACGAGGACTTCAGCTGACTCATCTTGTGGCGGATGCCGTCCAGACCTGGCGTTCCTCGGGATCGATGCCCAGCCGCTGAGTACGCCCACATACGTCATCCAGTGCGAGAGCTGTAATGGCGGGAATCAGCGCCCTCCGATGAACCAGACAAACGAGGAGGCAACTCCCAAAGAGATGGCCGTTGCCGCGAACGGCTTAAGGAGAGAGCGGCCGAAGGGATCGATACCCACGGAAAATTCTCACCTCGATCACGCGGCCGTTATTGATGATGGCTGTGACGACCGCGTGCAGCGCCACCGCTGATGCCGGAACGATGCCAGATACCGAGGCCGAGGTAGAGGACCCCCCCACAGCCGAGTTCACGAAGTTGATGCCAGGTCGCCCTGTCATTGAGAGCAGGAAGCCGGTCGGTCCGGTAGAGCATAAAGATGTTGACCGCAGGACCGCCACCAGTGTCGACGAACGAGGAGTTCGGGCAGCAGGATGAGCGCTACAAACACCGGCAAGGAAAACGTGACCACCCATCGCGGATTGAACGGTAAAGGGACTGCAAACGCTCCATCTCACCGCGCTCGTGCAGATCTGTGACCACCGGGGCCCAGATGTTGACGATCCCTCCCAGGAACAAGGTCCCGGGCGTTTGGAGAGCGAGGGCGATACCATAGACCCACATCTCGATCCGTCCCATACGCCCCCAAGATCAGCACTCCCAACCCGAGGGTCTGGATGCCGAGCAGCGAAGAGTGCAGAAGAGCGAATCGGGTCATCGCTGCGGGTTGACTCCGAGGCCGGGCGTTCCTTTCGATCCTGGTGACCATCCGCCGGAACAGGATGAGCGCCACCAAGAGCGCCACCGCTGAGGCGATGACCAAGCCGAAAACGGCACCCCGCACACCGAATCCGGCAAGGATCAACACAACTGCTCGGGACTACCGGCTGAATGATGTTGCCTACCACCACCGAGGGAACCATCGTCTTGTACGCCTGTGTGCAGTAGCGAAAGACCTGCGTCAACGTCAACGGCACGAAGAGAGCCCCAAGTCGCACCAGCCCGGCCAACTCGCGACGGGCCTCGTCCGTCTCGCCGAATCTTGCTGCGATGTCGCTAGCAGCGAGCTGGAGCACGACGAAGACGACCGTCGACGCGACAGGGCACCAGCGGCTGCCGTCCATGCGTTCCCCGAACACCGCCCGGGTCGCCCGATGCGCAGCTTTGCAATGAACCGCATCGCTGAGTAGTTGAATCCCGCGAGTCCTACCTGTGCCGCTATCGCGAGGATCTGAGCGACCTGTCGGAAGAGCCCGTACTCGGCGGTGCCCAGCAGCCGCACGATGACGGCAACGAACAAGAACGCAACGACGCCTTGGATGAACTGACCCGCGATCTGGACGGCCCCACCCTTAGCGACGATCCGAACATCGCGAGGGTCAGCGCGATCTACGGCGCCAGCATCGCTCACGGAACAGCTTCCTGGGAAGCACTCGAGCGGCGCACCAGCAAATCGCCGAGAGGATCCGCAAGTCGCGCGAACACGGGTCCTGCGATCGCGAGCAGGAACACATAGCTGATCGCCAGCGCTTCGAAGTCACCTGTGACTCCCGCTGCGGCAGCGAGTCCGGCTATCGCTATGGAGAACTCCCCGCGAGCGGACAGCATGGCTCCGGCGCGGGTACGACCCCGGAGCCCAACGCCCGAACGGGCTGCCCCTATCCATCCGGTCGCAAACTTGGTGGCGAGCGTCAGAAGCGCGAGGAGGGACGCCGGGAGCAACACCGGTGGGATCGACGACGGATCGACGGAAAGACCGACAAAGGCGAAGAACATCGCCGCGAACAAGTCTCGCATCGGCGTAAGAAGCCCGTGAGCTGCTTCGGCCGCAGGCCCCGACAACACGATGCCCACGAGTAGTGCCGCCACTGCGGCCGAGATCCCGAAGACCTCCGCGGCTCCAGCCACGAGGATCGTCATACCGAGGATCGTGAGCAGGAGCGATTCATCCGAGCGGCTGAATACGAGCCGACTGATGCCCACCTCTAGCCTGGTCGCAGCGGCGAGGACGCCCCCGACGATCAAGACCCCCAACGCGGCGGGCGCGAGACTTCGTACGCTCCCCTCGCCAACCAGGAGGGCGCCGACCACCGGTAGATAAAGCGCCATGACGAGGTCTTCTATGACGAGCGTCGAAAGCACGACCGGGGTCTCGCGATTACCCGTCCAGCCTTGGTCGGACAAGACCTTAGCGATGATCCCTGACGACGAGACGTATGTGACGCCACCGAGCACGACCGAAAGAACGATCCCGAACCCAAGCGCCAGCCCGACGACGAACCCGGGGGTGAAATTAAGCACGAGGTCAAGCAGCCCGATGCGGGCCTGCGACCTCAATGTGCTGGTGAGCTCGGCCGCGGTGTACTCGAGCCCAAGCATGAACAGCAACAGGATCAGTCCGATCTCTGCTCCAACCTGAACGAACTCCTCGGCCGTGACAAGAGGGAGAAGGCCTCCCTTGCCGAATGCCAGTCCGGCCGTGAGGTACAGAGGTATCGTCGGCATCCCGATGCGCGTCGCTAGGCGCGACAACACGGCGAGGCCCACGAGGATGGCGCCGAGCTCTACAAGGACTTCCGGATGTTCCACCTAGCCTGCGCGCAGTAGCTCGACAGCCTGCTCAACTCCCCGGGCTGTGCCCACCACAACCAGATAGTCGCCACTGTCGATGGTGTCTTCCGGACCTGGTGCAGGAATCGCGTCCTCGCCTCGAACGACGGCAACCACCGATACTCCGGTGCGCGTGCGTAGGCGCGTGTCTCCGATGGTGCAACCGACGAAGACCGAGTCGGCGCGCACCGGAAGCCAGTCGATGACGAGTCCCTCGATCCGCTGCTGTAGCTCAGAGAGCTGCTGTGCCACCCGAGTCGCCCCGAGCAGCTCAGCCAAGGTCCTCGCATCATCCGGGGACAGTCCCAGCACCCGTTTGAACTCGTCAGGGTCATCTGCGCGGGACACGTAGATCTCACGCAACCCGGTTCGGTGAGAGATGACCCCGAGCCGCTTGCCCTCTTTCGTCTCGAACTCGTAGCGGACCCCCACGCCGGGGAGCTTGACTTCGTGGATCTCGCTCATCGTCGTCCTCCTTTACGGCAGGGTGGTCATGGTGGGACGGACACTCCCTGGTCACGCAAACGTTCCTCCAGCTCCTCGGGCACCTCCACACGCCAGTTCGCGTCCGCGAGGGCCTCTCTGTCAACCGTCACCTCGACGGCAACATCGCTGTATCCAAACCGAAAGGTCCAGGAGGGGCCTTGGTCGAGGACCTCTCGGACCTCTTCCGTTGCTCCGGCCCTCACCGTGGTCAGATTGAGCCAGCCGCCGGTCGAACCTCGCACCTTGACGCCGGCGGGGTATGCCGTTCGGTTAGCTATCTCCACACGAGCCACGAAGCGCGGGCTATCGCATGCACCGAGCAGGCAAAGGATCGCGAAAGCAACGACGAGCTTGGCCTGGATATTCAATTGACGTGGAAGAGTCGATCCTTCGGACGACGAGCTAACGGCCGAAGGGCCTCATCCACCAAAACATGTCTCTGTAGACGCAGGTTGGAGATTTCGATGGCCGAGACCAACACTCCAAACCAACACGTCATGGCTACGAGGAACAAACCCATCGACATCAGTTGACCGGCGGTGGTCTGCGCGCCCGGGCCGAACCCGGTCGTGGTGATGACATTGAACGCTAGCCAGATACCCGACATCGCGGTGCTCGACTCAACCAGAGCCAACAGCAACCCGCCAACCACCACCAGCAGGATGAGAGATAACGCCGACAACAACAGCACTGCCCTGACAGAGAAACGACCCATGATCATCTCTTTCGCCTCCTTCTTTTAGCGGATCCCGCCCTCGGTCTCGCTGGTGATGTCGGCCTGGCCGACGGTGAAGCGCGCGCGGCCTCTATCGCAGTTTCCGGAGTTCGGTGCGCGAGTGCAGCCGGACGAGCCTGAGCTGGATGACCCGTGGAGGGAGCGGGTTCCGCCCCCGAAAGGCGCTCGAATACAAGTGCAACCGGAGCGGCGGTGAAAACCGACGAATAGGTACCGATCAAGATACCGACGATCAGAGCCAAGGCGAAGTCGGTGAGGGTCTCGCCGCCCAGCAGGTAGAGGGCGACCAGGATGAAGAGTGCTCCCAACCCGGTGTTGATCGTGCGCGGAACCGTCTGGAGACAAGCCTCGTTGGCTACAACAGAGATGGACTCCTTCGGTCGCAGAGCCCGCTGCTCACGGATGCGGTCGAATACCACCACAGAGTCGTTGATCGAATAGCCGATGACGGTCAGCAGCGCTGCGACGAAGACGCCGTCGATGTCCTTGCCGAACCAGGCGAAGATCCCGAGCAGGATGACGACGTCGTGAAACAGAGCAACGACGGCAGACGCCCCGTAGGTCCACCGGAACCGAATCGCGAGATAGAGAAGTTGAACGCCCAGACCGATAGCGAGAGCTATCCCTGCTTTCCTGCGCAGCTCGTCACCGATTGTGGGGCCGATGAACTCATCGCGGACCTCTGTAGCGCTGCCGCCCGCCGCCTCCACGGCGGATTCCAAGTCATCTTCCTGGGAAGCCGAGATCTCGCCGGCCCGGATTGCGGTATTCCCTTCCCCGGTCTGTTGCACGATCGCCCGCGCCAGACCGAGGTCGGCCAGCTCCGAGCGCAAGGCGTCCAGGTCGACGGCCTCCTGGGTCTGGTATTCGATCAGTCGACCCCCGGTGAACTCGAGTCCGAACGTGAGACCTCGCAGGAAAAGGCCCGCTCCGGCCAGAACGAGGACGATTCCGGAGAGGGCGAACCAGAGCCTCCAGCGCGACATGATGTCGATCGGACGTTCTTCGAGGCGGCGTCGCAGACGGCCACCTACGTTCAATCCCATCACTCCGGGCTTCGCCAAGCGACGTCCGCGCAGTGCGATCTCTACGAGCAGTCGCGTGACGACGAGGGCGGTGAACATCGACACCAGCACGCCGATGCTCAGCGTGATGCCGAATCCTCTGACCGCTCCCGATGCGAAATAGAACAACACGATCGCAGCCAATAGCGTGGTTGCGTTGGAGTCGATGATCGCGGTCCACGCCTTCTTGAAGCCGGCTAGAACCCCTGCCCGGACCGACTTGCTTTTAGCCAACACTTCCAATCCGCGTTCGAACACGAAGAAGTTCGCCTAGAACGACAAACAGATAACGACGACGAATCACC
>JAUJPD010000019.1 GCA_030447315.1 Actinomycetota bacterium
CGCGTGGGTCGCCAGGGAATCGAACCCTGAACCTACGGATTAAGAGTCTCATCGAGTCCCGTTGCCGTGACCTGCGGTTTCACAGTGAAACTGCACTGACCTGCTGTTTTCGTCATGGTCAATCATGGACGTTTATGGGTGTTCATTGTTGTCCTGCGGCCTCGTTGCGGGCCTAAAGGTACAGAATGATGTACACTCTCCAGTATGGCGAAGATCGTGCCCTTTACAGAAGCCCGGGCGAACCTGACGGAACTCCTCGATGCACTCGAGGACAAGCACGAACATGTCCTGATCACCCGCAACGGGCGCCCGTCCGCAGTGATGCTTTCGGCGGACGAATACGAATCGCTCGAAGAGACGCTGGACATCCTCCAGGACAAGGACCTCATGGAAGCCCTTAGGAAGAGCGAGGATGACATCAGGGCCGGGCGTCTGGTTCCGCTCGAGGATCTGCGCAGCAGACGGCGCTGATGGCTCGGGTCCAGCTGACCCGGCAACCAACCCGCCACTTCGACGCTCTCCCCCAGAACCTTCGTGAGCCCGTGCTTAACGCGCTCACTGATCTAGAAATCGATCCGGAGGCTGCAGGCAAGCCGCTGTTGGGACGGCTGAAGGGCCTGTGGTCAGCGCGGGTCGGAAGCTACCGAGTCATCTACTCGATAGAGGGGAGCCGCCGTTCACCGAAGGTGATTGTGCGCGCTATCAAGCATCGCTCTTCGGCGTATCAGCAAGGACAGCCTCGATAGCTATTGGTTCTTCGGATCTTCGTGCGGAGTTCGGGTCTGGAGCCTCATGAGGAAGGCCAGCCTTCAGTCCTGATAAACAACTGCTTCGAGGATTACGCTCAACGCAACGCCCGGGGGCTAGCAGCACTTCTGAGAAGCGGAACGCTCCTACCGTGAGACCACCGTTCCAGAAATAGCACAGCATTGGTTGTTCGGATAACGCGAGCCCCTCGGTACCTAATCCACCTAGTGGCGGGGCCTAGGGGGCATCCGCACCTAGCGGCAGGCGGAATCAGCAGAAATATTGACGAAACGCCTAAAGGAGTTGAAGCCTCGTCCCTGGGGAGGAGGCGATACCTCAGGGCAAGGAGCAAACGAGCGCCGCGTACTTTGGCGCTTGTCTTGTCGCTTTGGTGCTTGCCGGGTCCGGATGCGAGTCTGGTGGCGGTCCACATAAGTGGATCGTGTTTGAGGGCGATCTATCCGATTTCTATCTGGGATCTATCCGCTCGGCAGGGCTAGACCTCCTTGAAGGCCAGTACGTCCTGCATACTGCCCAACCTTAGCGGAGCATGCTCTGGAACAACCCGTAGGCTCGAATCATGGACCGTGAGCGACCCGCAACAAGCCCCAGCGGTCTTCGACTCGCAGAGCTCGTGGCCGCCCTGTCGCTGGCGACCGATTTGGGTCTCGGGCAGCCGATGGAGCACGTGCTGCGCTCGTGTCTGATCGCGCTCCGCCTCGGCGAAAGGATGGACCTTGACGACGACGAGCGGGTGCGGTCCTGTATTACGTGGCGCTCCTCGCGTGGGTTGGGTGCATGGCAGATTCTCACCAACTGGCACGGTCGTTCGGCGACGACATCGCCTTTCGTGCCGACACCTACGACGTCGATCTCGCCGGCTTGCCGGCCTTTGCATTCATGCTGCGCCACGCCGGTGCGACCGGATCGACGATCCAGCGGACGCGTCGCGTCACGAGCTTGGTCGCGACCGGCGGCCGCTCCATCGTTGCCTCGATGATGGCGCACTGCCAGGCAACGGGCGCCATCGCCGAGCGTCTGGGTCTCGGACCCGATGTTCGCACCCCGCTTCAACACAACTTCGCCCGGTGGGACGGCAATGGTCTCCCCGCGGGGGTGGGAGGTGACGATATCGCCCAGTCCATGCGGATCGTGCACGTGGCTGAAATCGTCGAGCTTTTCCACCGGAGGGATGGAACCCAGGCGGCAGTCGAGGTGGCACGCGAGCGGAGCGGGAAGCAATTCGATCCCACATCGTCGACGAGTTTTGCAGGGTGGCACCGGAGGTTCTCGGCAGCCTCGATCCCGACACGAACTGGCACGCCCTTATCGAAGCCGAGCCCGCGCTGCGGCCGCTACTCGCGGAGGATGAGCTGGACCGAGCCCTGGAAACCGTCGCGGACTTCACCGATCTGAAATCTCCGTACCTGTCGGGTCACTCGCGAGGATCGTCAACCCGTCGGTCCCGCACTGGGGTGGTCCGACCAAGCTCGGAGCCACCACGTCGTTCGGCGACGAGGTCTACTCCTACGGCAACTCAGGTCTCCGCTTCGAGCTCTCGGTGCTCAGCCCGAAGCAGGGATACAGCGTCGGGTCGACCGGCGAGGGCTGGAATCACCAGGTCTACACGGCAACGCCGGGTATCCCGGGAGACTCTGGCTCTGCCTTCCTTGCCGCCGAGGGAGCCGCTTTGGGGACGCTGAGCACGGTGGCGATCGCGCCGCTTACCGGATCCAACGGCGTTTCGGATCTCGCGAAGGAGTTCGATTACACCGTGACGTTCGGAGGGTTCAGCGGACTTCAGCTCGCGGTGGGGACCGAACCCTTCGAGCCGGGTCCTCTGGAGTAGCTGAGAGGTAGCCCGCCGGCGTTTGTCTCGGCTGGTTCGATTCGCCTGTTTTCGCCCGACACACACCCCCGCTAGTCAGCCGACGGCGTCCTCTTTACTGTTATCGCGCTGGCTGCAGAGAGATCGGATTCGGGCGAGGACTGAGCTTCATCACAGGGGAATCGGAACGGTGCGGCCCACGGACCTGGCTCGAACGGGGGGGCGGGATCGACATCACCAAAGCCGCCGCAAGATGCGGCGATGGTGAAGCAGGCCTAAAAGGCGCTACCGGCCTACCACCACTTGCTCGGACACCGACGGCACCGGTCCCTCGCCGGTCTTCTTGTTGACGAACAGCATGTACTGCCCCGGCGGAGCGACGCTGCCGTTGGGAGGTGCGGCAACGGTCACCGTGTTGCCCGCGCGGCGCAGCACTTCGAGCTCGACGTTCCGCTGATCGCCGTCGACGAGGTGGGTGATGCTCGTGTTGCGCACCAGGACCACGCTGTCGATCTGCGAGGCGGGAGTGTCGACGACGATCGAGATACGGCGGCCGTAGTCGATGGCCTCGGGCGCGCGGGAGATCTCGGGCCGAGGTCCTCGGAAGAGATAGGGCGGCGAGAAGATCTCGAAGCTCGGGTCGCGGCCGTCGTTGGGCGAGAAGCCACCCGGAAGCGTCGTGTTATTGCCGTAGAGCGTCGTGATGGGCGCGTGCCCTCCGACGAGAACGCGGCCGTCGGGAAGCAGAGCCGCGGTGTTGTGGTACGTGCGTAGCTGCTTGGAAGCCGCGACGGGTTCCCACGTCTCGGTCTTCGGGTTGAAGAGCTCCGCGCGATTGATCGCGAAGCCGCTGCCCGGCGCGATCACCTCGTCGCGATCGGCCCCCGAGAAAGCGGCCACCTCGCCCGTCGGAAGCAACACGGCGGTCGAATACCAACGAGGCTCGTTGAGGTTGCCGGTCGGGCGCGACGACAGCGATGTTCCTTGCCGGGACGTATCGACGGTGCTGATCGCGCTGAAAGGCGTGGCGACGTAGCCACCGGGGCTCGTTCCCATCGTCCCGCCGCCCGAAAGGAACTCAGCCTCGTTGTAGCGGCCCTTCTTGTCGGGTGTGAGCGGCAGCATCACCGAGAACGTCGACCCGCGGAAACCGGGTTGCGGTGTTCCCAGGCCGGGCACACCGACGTTGGTCCAGTCTTTTTTCTTGGGGTCGTAGGTCGCGGCAACGTTCCACGTAGCCTCGTCGTAGGACTGTCCGAACGGGTTCCACGTCTGCCCCGCGCTGTTGTAGTAGACGTCGCCGTTGGGCAAGAGGTGAAGGCGGGGGAACAGCGGAAGCGAACGATCGGCCGATGCGCCGTTGTAGCTCCACTTGTTGCGGCCGGGGTCGAACGTCTCGGTCTCGATGACGTTTCGGCCCGATGCCGAGGGCCGGCTCGTGTAGACCGGCTTCACGAGCTTCTTGACACCCGACGCGATAAAGATGTCACCGTTGCCGAGCGTCACCATGGTCGGATACCAGCGGCCAAACTTCATGTCGTCGGTCTGCGTCCACTCGTTCGTGACCGGATCGTAGATCCGGGTGTTCTCGAGACCTTGCAGCTCGACCTGGCCGGGAGGCTCGTCGTAGTACATCGTCCCGCCGGCCGCGATCACGCGTCCGTCGGCGAGAAGGTTGTGGTCTGAGCAGAACAGCGCGCCGTCGTTGAACGGCTCCTTGCTGGCGGAGCCGGGGTAGAGCTCGTCGGGTTTGCCGCCCTTGGGGTTGGCCCCTCCGTCGCTCGGGGTGGGCGTCCGCCAGCTGAGCGGGTCGAGATCGAGGACGCGGGACTGGTCGTTGATCGACAGGTTGGCGAACTCGCCGCCGATGCCGTTCACGATGTTCTCGGTTCCTTCGAGCGCGTTCCAGTAGAGGACGTCGCCCGAGGCAAGCACCGTCATGGAGCCGGCAGTCGGTTTGCAGTCGCGGCCGTGATTGGCGCCGTGCTCGTTCTCGCCGTGCTCGTGATCGTCGTGCTTGATGCAGATCTTGTCCGTCTTCTTGCCGTTGATCTCCGGCTCGGTGAAAGGTCGCGAGAAGTTGCCCTGGCCGGCCGCTTTGGACGCCCCGGCCAGGGCACCCTCGCCGCCGGCGAGCGCGAGCACTACTACGACCGTCGATGCGACGGAGACCATGCCCGTCCGCCTCCGGGATCCGGATCTGTGCTGCCCCATCCCCTCCCCCTTACCGAGTCTCTAGTGGGGTGTCCTCCAGGAGACGCCGTTGTCTCGTTTGAGAGACTTTCGCCGCTTTATGCCTTTTTCCTCCCACTACAGCCGGAGATTCCGGTGGCCCAGGCTGATAACGGGCCGCGGGTGTAGAAACAAGGGCCATGCTCGCGGTGAAGAACCTCGAGGTCGTCTACGACGACGTCATCCTCGTGCTGAGGGGGATCAGCCTCGACGTCCCGAAGGGGACGATCGTGGCC
>JAUJPD010000013.1:0-16755 GCA_030447315.1 Actinomycetota bacterium
TTCGGGGGCAACGACAGTCGTTCCCCGAGCGATTCCAGATCCTCGTCCGCGGTGATGAAGTAGAAGCGATCGATAACGGGCGTCGGAGACGCGCCCGCGGCGAGCGCGCGATCGCGCCACGACTCGTGCTCCTCCATCGTTGAAGCCCACGCCACGTGATGTACGTTCCGGCGCCGTTCAACGCTCGATGACTCGGCGGTGAGTCGAAGCGGTACCACCCGCCTCTCTGGTTCTCCGCGCGCTACCCACATCCCGTCTCCCGTCGGCTCGAACGCCAGCGCCTCCTCGAACAGAGCCGCGCTGTCCCGCGGCCTGCTGCTGTAGGCGCGGACACCGTCGAAGCCCTGGATCGCGACCTCGAGCGGAACGTCGGGATGGTTCGCCTTCAGGGGCTCGTCGCCCGACTCGTCCACGACCAGCTCCAGATCCAGCCCCTCGCGATCCGGGAACAACAGCGTGTCGCCGGTGCGCACCGTCTCAACCCGCGCCGCGTCGAGCCGTCGTTCCCAGAAATCCAGCGCGTCCGTAGACGGGACACGGAAGACGACCCGGTGGACCATCCCCTCGCCCGCTTGCCCCCCGGGACGCCCGGGTACTCGAAGAACGTGATGTCCGATCCGGCGCTTCCGCGCTCGTCCGCGTAGAAGAGGTGGTAGACGGTCGGGTCGTCCTGGTTGACCGTCTTCTTCACGAGACGAAGACCCAGTACGCCTGCGTAGAAGTCGACGTTTCCCGGCGCGTCTCCGGTGATCCCGGTGACGTGGTGGATACCTTCGAGCTTCATCGAACCTGGGTGCTCACGGTTCCCGAGTCCCCGGCTGCCGTTCTGGGACGACGCCACGCTAGGCCCACCGCTGAAGTCCGGCTCGAACGTTCCTCCTTCGTCGGCTGCGTCCTCGCCGGCATGGGCAGAGCGGTTAGAAAGAGTGATGTGTAAGGAGTGAGATAACGCTCCGGCGAGTGTCCGGAAGGGTGACGCCTCTTTCGCGCAGAATTTCGGCCGCGAGACCCTTTTTTACGCGGGTGAGCGAAAGCAGCAGATGTTCTGTGCCTACGTAGTTGTGCCCAAGGGTCTTAGCTTCGTGACGAGCCCCACGAAGTGCGTGCTTGGCAAGTGGTGTGCACGAGAGATTGCCACTTGCGGAGGCGTCGGCAGGAGGAGCCTTCTGTTCTAGGCTCTGTCGGACGTTAGAAGCGGTCAAGCCAAGATCGCGCAGCGCCCGTTCCCCCACGCTGTTTTTTTCGCGCAGTATCGCGAGCAAGAAGTGCTCCGTTCCGACGTAGTTGTGATTGAGGCTTAGAGCCTCGCCGACCGCGTTGCGGACTACTCGCCGAGCGCGATCCGTGTATCGCATCCATGGCACGCTCCGGCCGCCGACCAAGCGGTCGAACCATCGAAGCCGGAACCGCTGCTGCGCGGCTTGTTTCGTCATACCGAGTACGTCTCCGATCTCGGTCCAGGAATGGCCCTCTTCTCGCGCCTTCTCGACGAAGTGATTTACGACCTCATCACTGACGGAGGAGAGTTCGCTACCGAGAACGGCGGCCGCCCGGAGTTGGCCTATGGGGTCTAGCTCGTCCTCTTCTATGGAGGTGACGAGGGTCTGAACCTGGGGGACAACCATCTCGTCAATCTACCGTTGACGCCCGTCAGTTGTCAACCTAAGGTTGACGCTGATACTGTGCCGCGACCTCGGTCGGAAGAACCGCTAGGAGAGTGACGTTATGAATTCTCTGGCTCCAGGCCCCTCTTGAGTTCGGAAGGTTCCAGGCGCGGTGAGTGAATCCTTGATCCTTTCCCTCACAACGGGCGCCAGCCGCTCAGGTAGATCATCGGGACCGAACCAATCCACCTGAGCAGCCTCCTCGGTCATATGGGGCGTACCTCCGGCGACCCGACATAGGAATTGGAGCACTATGACTTTCTTCTCAGGTCGCCAGTAGAGGCCGGCCAGTTGGGTGGGGAGGACGTCAACACCTGCTTCCTCGCGGACCTCACGTGCTACGGCCTCCCAAGGCGTCTCGCCGTCTTCGACCCCGCCGCCAGGACACTCCCAAACGTCCAGGTCGCGGCGTTGAACGAGCAGCACGCGTCCGTGAGCATCGATGATGGTTGCGAAGGCTGCGAGTGCCATCCGAGCACGGTACTGCGATGGACCAGGTCGAGGACGAACAGGAGATGGGATGGGCGGGTTTTTCGGAGTTCCCGATTCGGTTCGGAGGCGTCGACTCAGGGCCCTTCTGGGAGGCGTCGCTTACATGAAACGAAGCCGGTCGCGCTGCTTCATCTGCGCGGTTGTCGAGAGAGATCCGGACTATCCCCATCACATCATGTACGAAGACGATGCCTCGGTTGCGTTCCTGGTAAAAGCCCCGCAACTCTGGGGGACCACTTTGGTAGCGCCGAAAGATCATCGTGAACACGTAACTGGCGATTTTGACTCCGAGTCCTACGTGCGGCTGCAGCGCGTCGTTCATGCAGTCGGGGAGGGCGTTCGTAAGACGGTCCCATGTGAACGTCTTTACATCATGAGCCTCGGCAGTCAGCAACTGAACCGGCACGTTCACTGGCACGTTGCTCCTTTGCCGCCGGGAGTACCCGTACTGCTGCAGCAGCTTCGTTCGTTCTCGATCATTGCTGGTCATCTGTATGGGCCAGATGAGGAGTTCGCGCGTCTCGCTCAGGCGATCCACGAGAACATCGATGCTTCCCCTGATCGACCAATAGCGCCTCTCGGTCGGCGCTGCTGCGCCCAGATCAGCCGTCCTGGCGACAACCGTAGTCCGCTAACTCCTCCCGTAACCGCACGTGCACCGCTTAGAGCTCATTCGTGCTCGTTGTGTCGCGTAGCTGCGGAGTGGCCTCGGCCTCCAGGAACGCTCCTTCTAGCGTGGGACCAGAGTATATCAGCGTCACGGCGCGTGCCGAGCCCCCCACGCGGCACCGAACGCCGCCACTTGATGTCCTTGCGTCAACCAGTAGACGGTCCAGCCGACTTGAGCCGCGATCACAACCTTGTACTCACCCTGTGACACACCGGACACGTCGATGGGCGTGTGGCGCGATCGCTATAGATGGAGCAACTGTGGGGAATGAGATGACGATCCCTAGGCCGGTGCCTAGCGTCTCCAGAACGAGGCTGTGACCGGCAGCCGCAGCAAACGCAAATAGGTGACCCATGCCGCGCTGAATATCGCCGCGAGGGGCATTCGTATGCCGACCCGTCTTGCTTATGAAGCGGACGAGCGTCGCTCGGTGAGCCCCGTCGCTGCTGCCATTAAGACGATGAAACGCTCGTCACCGATTGAAAGACCAAAGCAAAGCCAAAGGACGTTCACCGGTGACGCTAGCCACACCGCAGTCGGAGCGAGGCCTGCAACCTTCCCGCGGACCGTGGTGCGGACGAACTGCGGCAAGGCCTTTACCGAGTTACCAACGACCCTAGGGCAAAGGCCGCTATCGCAAGTGTCGAGCTCTGCATCAGTATCCTCGCCGATGGATGTGCCACCACGCATTGTGCGGCACCCATGACAAACCGTCCTGGTCTGAGGTGCCCTCCTCGTCCGCGGCAGACGTTCTTTTTGACGGCACGTAGGGCGGTCGCTCCTTGGGTTCAACCGTGAGTCCTGCGCGCCCATGGATGCCTGGACGGCTCCGCCGCCGGTTGACCTCGTCGCTATTTCCGCCCTGGTTCACGGGCCGTAGAACGCCCTAAGCGCCGCAGGAGGCGCAGAAGGAGGTAGCAACATGAACCAAGTAGTTCTAGTCGGAAACATCACCGACGATCCCGAGGTTCGCTACACCCAGAGTGGCGCGGCCCTCGCAGGCTTCACCGTCGCAGTCAGTCACCGCAGCAAGCACAACGGCGAGTGGCAGGACGTCAACGACGGGTTCTTCCGCTGCACGGCATGGCGATCGGTCGCCGAGAACGCAGCGCAGACGCTCAAGAAGGGCATGCGGGTCTTGGTGGCCGGCAAGCTCGTCCAGCGCAGCTGGCAGGACAGCGACGGTAACAAGCGTCAGAGCGTCGAGATCCAGGTCAGCCACGTGGGACCGGATGCTCGGTTTCAGTCGGCCGAAGTCAGTAAGGCGACTTCGTCCGAGGAAAGCAGAACTCGTAGCGCTCCTAGGCGTAGAGAAGCCTCCGGCTCCAGCCGGAGGCTTTCTCGTGTAAGGGATCAGGACCTGAGATACGGGCTAAGGCCGATCCCGGATGTCCGGTCTGCCGCTGCGCCTTTCGATCTCAGTAGCCCGTGCCAGTTCTGCCGTCGATAAGCTCTCCAGGATGTCGGCATGGCCTGTGTGGCGCGCGGTCTCTTCGAGCATGTGGGCAAGGACCCAGCGAACGCTATAGCCGCGCCGACGCGGAACTCCACTAGGTCGTCAAGTGACTTGTCGGCCATGACCTGGCGTGATTTCTCAACCGAGGCGCGATACATCGCGAACACTTCCTCGGCGGTCTCGTCCTCGTCTATGCGCCAGTCGCCGTCCGGGTCGGTATCCGGATCGAAAGGAAGTTCGTAGGCTTCGTTGCCGACGTTCTCCTGGAACCAACCCCTTCCACGAAGGAAAGGTGTGATGATCCCCAGAAGTGAGGTCCCGGTGGGAACCATGGATCGTCGGAGCTGCTCGTCCGTCAGGTTCGAACAGATCTCAAGGAGCAGCTCGCGGTAGTGGTCGAGCATCCCCTCGAGAGTTGTCTTTTCGTCGGCGACGACCGGCGCACCATATCTGGTCTCCATCGAGGGAAATCGTAGCCAGACCCGCGATGTCGCGTCTAGGACCAGATGCGGCCCCTGCGGCGGCCGCCGGGTAGCCCCTCCTCGCCCGGCACGTTCGGAGCCCGGCTTCGGCCGGGCTTCGTCGGGTTTATCTCGGCCTCCGCCGGTTGGCTACTCCTCCGCCAAGAAGAAGATGAGTGACTAGATCTTCCGATAGGAGACCGCTTTGTTGTTTGTGGAGTCGGAGACTACGTCTTGGCGTGGAACGTCCAGAACATGCTTTGGCTTCCGAGATCCGGCGTTCCGGCGCAGCCTTCTTCATCCTGCCAGTACGCCTCGAGCCCGAGGTAGAGGTGTCGACGCGGAACGGTGACAGGGACCGTGACATCCCAGGCGACGGTGGCGCCGTCTCTCTTCACCGGTGACAGCGCCCAGGGCAACGAGACGCCTTCGCCCTGCGCGTGTCCTTCGTCATCGACCTCGGGCCATTGACGAACCGCCACCTCCACCGGCATGGCCCGCTTGCGGAGCCGGATAGATGGCGCCTGCGGAGCTGCCAATCGGACCTGTTGGGGGAAGGAGATGACGACGGAATCTCCCCCGCCGGCCTCGCATTCATCGGCGTCATAACGCGACAACCAGTGCTCTTGCAGGGCGAGGCCTTGCTGCAGCGCGTCCTTTCCCTTCAGGATCGCCTTCGGGGGCCGATGGTCATGTGCTGCCGCGGGGTCGAGCCCACTCAATAAGAGCAAGGCCGGAAGGATCAGACGCAGGGCGTTCATGGTGCTCTAGACGTTCGACACTCGCCCGTTTTGTTCCTGCGACTCGAGGCAGCAACCCGCCTAGCCGCTCTGCTGAGTGGCTGGACTAAGTGCATTTTTAACGCGACGCATCGCCTCCTCGCGCAGCGCCCTCCGGTCGACGGCTAGCTCCACGTCTAGCACCGGCCGCTCCGGCGTCAAGGGCGCTCCGTTCCTCGCTAAAGCTCCGGTACTCGCGTCATTACATGATGGCTCCGCCACCCTTGACCCCTCCGCTGATGGCCGGCGCTCCTGCGGACGACGAAAGCCGTCGACCAACAAGGAGGGATCAGGTGGCACTACTCGAGAAGGAAGCGATCCGGTTCGCAGGGGCGCTCGGCGACTACGAGCATGTCTCGATTACCGACATCGGTGGTCAGTCCCGAGGGTTACTGGGTCGTGGTCCGGGACCACCGCTTCGACCTCGACTACGAGATCTCTTGCCACTCCGACTACTGGGACTTCATCGGTGCGTTGGTCGACCACAGGCAGTACATCGGCCGCGTCATCGAAAGCGGGGCCGGACGGGAGGAACGGCCAGCGGTCTTCGCTACGGCTGCGACCTGATCACGGGCCGATCTATGTGCCGCTGGTCAGGCCGAGGCCCATCGTCCGATGATTCCCTAGAGGCAGAGGCTTTCGGCTATGAAGGTCGGAGCCACTTCGTTGTCAGAGGTCTGCTCGCGCGACACCGATTGCCCCATAGCGCGTCCCTCGGCCTCGCCGTAATGGAAATCTGTGAACACTCCACGTGAGCAGCGGTGGGCGACCAGGTTTGGGAAAACGGTCGGACTCTCGGTCGAAGTGAAGCGCACCCGCGATATGCGACCGCGGTGTTTGAGGACGAGGGAGGCCTCTCCTGTGTCGCCTGACATCTCGAAGCGGATCAGCTCCGCATCTCCTCCGCGAAGGGTCCCGCAGTGCCTGGGGATGTCTGCAGGGGACCCGCTGCACGGAACGCGGTACGCCCATGCCTCCTCGTGATGCACCGTACCTGTGACGGGATCCAGACGTCTCTCGGCCCCGAGGAGGTACTCGATGAATCCATCGCCTTTCTGATCTACGTCGAACTGCACCCTGATCTGTTCGACGACTTCGGGCGATTCCTGAGCGGCACCCGCCGAGCCAGGGGCGACCAATGCCGCAGCAGCCACCAGCGCGATAGCTCCAAGCGATCGGATCCTTTTCATCACCCTAGATCTTTCGCCACCAGGGTCCACAGCCCTGCTCCCGACCTGGCCTGTAACCGCCCGTCCACGGCCCTCCCGGTCGACGGCTGGTTTCACGCCTAGCGCCGGCCGCTATGGCGTCAAGACGTGCGCTTACCGCTGCGCTCCTTAATGCTCTCGCCAGCTCCGCCGGTTCCCTTGACCCCTCCGCTCAACCCGGCGCTCTCCGGACGACGAAAGCCGTCGACCAAGAGGAGGGCGCAATGGCACTACTCGAGAAGGAAGCCATCCGGTTCGCGGAGTCGCTCGACGACTACGAGCACGTCTCGGTCACCGACATCGGTGGCTGGGGGCCGCAGGGTTCTGGGTCGTCGTCCGTGACCACCGTTTCGGACTGGACTACGAGATTTCTTCCCACTGCGACTACTGGGACTTCATCGGGGCGGTGGTCGATCTCAAGCAGTACATCGGCCGCGTGGTGGAGAGGGTCGCGTGACGGGAGAGGATTCGCTTGGCTCGGTCCTTCCGGCCGCTAACTCAGGCGGAAGGAGGGCCGGTGCCAGCACGCCAGTCGCGAAGGATGTCGCTAAAGGCTCTGTGGTCCCGGCGAATCAACCGACGGTTGACGATCAATGCAGTCAGAAGAAAAAGGGCATAGAAGGCGATGAATCCGAGGAATTCGATCACGTCCGAAGCATAAATCGTTCGCTCACTCCTGGGACTTCATCGGCGCCCTGGTCGGTCACAAGCAGTACATCGGCCGGGTGGTCGAGAGGCAAGTGGCTTGATGGCGGAGATCTGCTACTGGTGCCACGGGGCGCTTCCCCCTCTCCCCGAGGATGCAAGTTACGTGGAGGAGATCAACCATTACATCCACGACGAATGTCGTGAGGAGCGGGACGACAACAACCTTCGGATGGATGCATTGCGCGCCGGCATCGTCGAGGGAACCGTCGACTCGATACGCGAGGTCGTTCGGCAGGCAGTGCTGGATCGCATCAAGACATCGGGGTTCTCACGTCGGTGTCCGTGTCTCTACAAGCCGGAGCACGGCTTCAAGGGTTACGAGTCGCACGCGTACTCCAATGGCGAAGCCGAGGTCGATGACTACGACGAGCGCAACAGCGTGAAGGACTGCCCGCTGTGCGGCGGGTCGGGCAACTATGACCCGCTCCCGAAGCTCCTCGAGCTGACCGACGACAAGGCTGCCGAAGCGTGGATCGTCGAAGAACTCCCTCGTGCCTCCGGACCCTGTGACCTCTGGACCGGGTTCCCGGAGGAGGGTTGGTACTACGACGCGCTGGGTTACAACCGCGTTGGTAAAGGTCCGGTCCGAGGGGTGACGCTCTACAACCCGGAGCGGATGCTCGGCGGCGTCATCTCCTGGCTCGAGATCGCCGACCTCTTTCGCCCACGGGTCCAATCGAGCCTGTTTTGATTGATCGCCCTTACGAGGCTTGTATTGCCTGGGGAGTGGACCCCCAGCAATGACCCAACAATGACTCACGATCTCAACACGCGGACGGATAATCGGGGGATGAGCAAGGACGCTGGCGATGACAGGGACAGGAGTGCTGACGCACGCGATGAAAGGGCGGACGCTCATGATCTAGCGTCTGACACCCGCGATGCCAAAGCCGACGAGAGAGACGACCGCGCCGAGGTCCGTGAGAACAGAGAAGGGGTGACCGGTGCCGGTCCGGCCGGGGACCGAGCGGGAGCACTGCGAGACCGGCAAGGAGGAGCCGCTGACCGGTCTCAAGCTGCGGCTGACCGCCAAGCCTCTGCTTCAGACCGAGAGCTATCCGCCCAAGAGCGCGTTGTTTCGTCGATCGATGCCCTGACCGGGGCATACCGGCGAGACTCGGGGATGCTTGAGCTCCGGCGTGAGATGGAGCGGGCTAAGCGAACAAACCGGCCCCTGGTGCTCGCGTTCGTCGATGTCGATGGCTTGAAGATCAAGAACGACTCGACGGGCCACCTGGGGGGTGACAAGCTCCTTCATCACATCGTTTCGACGGTCCGGACCCACCTGCGCAACTACGATCTGATCGTCCGCTTCGGAGGAGATGAGTTCCTCTGCGCGTTCCTGGACGTGAGCACGTCTGAGGCCGTAAAGAGATTCGAGGCGGTCAACGGTGACCTGGCAGCGGCCGCAGGCGCCGCGGTGACGGTGGGCCTGGCCGAGATGCGCTCGGAGGACTCGCTCGAAGACCTGATAGGTCGGGCCGATGAAGCTCTCTACGAACAACGCCAGCGCGGCGGACTCAGCTGAAGAGTAGATAGCACTCGACGTCGGGTCGAGACTGACTGGACCCCGAGACACCTCGAAGAACCAAGAACACCGGCCATATTTAGTGAACCTGACCTGGTCGGGTCGGGACTGACCAGGCCTCTGTGACCGCCACGCAACCGATCTTCCACAGCCTCCTCAGTCGACGGCTGGCTATTGCGTCTAGCACCGGTCGCTCCGGCGTCAAGGGCGCTCCGTTCCTCGCTGCGCTCCGGTACTCGCGTCACTACGTGATGGCTTCGCCACCCTTGACCCCTCCACTAACCCGGTGCTCCTGCGGACGACGCAAGCCGTCGACCAAAAAGGAGGCAGACGTGGAAGAAACCATCGGTTACGAGGCTCTCTTCTCTTCCGAGGAGTGGGAGTCGGTCGACATCGTTGACTGGGAACCCCATGGAGGAGGTGGCGTCAAGCACACCGTCACGGTGGTGGCCGTTGACGATGGTTACCAGCTCGGCTGCGACCAGGGCGACTTCTTCGATCATGTGTCCGACGTCCGCTGCGCCGCGAACCTCAAGCGGCTTCATGAAGAGTTCGAGGCCGTCGTGGTCGAGCGCACGAGGCTTGAGCGATGACGAACAAGACCTCACCGGATCTCGGTGACCTCGTGATCGTGCTTCTGGCATCGACGCTGGCCGGACTTCGTGACCGTCTCGATGATGACGGGTTCTCCCAGGCATCCGAGTTCGTGGCGGACCTGACCCTGCGATGCGACGGGTGGCTCGAGGAGGTGACGGGATGAGCACGAACCGCACCGCTCTCAACGTCGTGCTCGCGGTACTGAACATCGAGCAGCGTGAGTTCGCGGCCGACATGGGTTACGACCCTGCTTACGTCGCGAATGTCTTCAACAACTCCACGCCTCCGTCGGATGCGTTCAAGAGCGCGTTCGGAGCTGCGTTGGCGGATCACCTGTTGGGTCGGTCGCGGACTCAGAACACGCGGTTCCGGGCGAGGCCTTTGCTCTTGGCTTCGGGGCTGGGAGGTCGACATCGACTGAACTTCGGGCCATTTTCGGGCCATCTGCGAGCCGAAAAAGGTTGCAAAGACCTGCAGAGGGTGTTGATAGAAACCGCCTGTGACCAGGAGAAACGTGTTTCTGCCGAGGTCGCTGCATCACATTGGATACTTTGCCAAGGTGAGGGTCGCCAGTTCGAATCCTCGCCCGCTCAAAGGAAAACCCCCTGTAACCAGGGGGTTTTCTGGTTCCGACTCGGTGTCAGCCGCGCGGAGCGGTGCAGTGAAGCGAGGGGTGCAAGCTGCCCGTCGAAGGGCTATTGGAGGGGCTGCTTTCGATGGTGTTCGTGCTCGTAACCTACTAGTGGCGGCGCCAGATAGGGAAAGCGCTGCAAGAAGGGAACGTCGTTCTCGTCAACACCGTCGCTCAAGATGTTGTTCGGTGGCTCATTGAACCTCGGAGTCATCTCATATCCCCCGCTGAAGACACGGAGTGTTGTGTCGGTGACGTCATCCGCGGGGCGGCGGCCGTTCGGGAAGCCGGCCCGATCACCGGCGAAGAATCCGAGGCGGTTCTGCTCAAGGAAAGGCGTTGGCGGTACCGCCATATTTAGCCTTAGTTGATCAGACGGCCTTGAGGTGGGCGGCCTGTTGATCCCCTTTATTCCCTTGAGGACGACAGCCACCAAGTCTGGTCGGGGTGTCTCTGGAACCTCGATGCCGTAGTACTTGGTGAACACATCACGACCCAATTCAGGGTGCTTTATGTAGCTGAGGAGGAATCTCTTGTCTTGACGGGGTCTTAGGCCGTTGTACCTGTCCTTACGAACGGCGGGGACCTGTAGTTCGTTCACGAGGGGGAAACCAAGGCGAGAAATCTGGACCCACGGCCCTGATTCCTTCACGTGCTCACCACCTGGACTCAGGATCCGCACGCTGCGTCTCTCGGTAGAAGCCCACACTCCGATGACTGCGTTCTTGCCATCCTCTTTAGTGGCCATCTTTCCGTCCCGCGTTAATGCAGGAATGGGAACCTGGATCGCGATGGTGTCGATGTTGAAGCCAGCGAAACCATCAACTCCTTGCATCGGCGGGAGAGCTTCCTCGTGATTGGCGTTGAACGGGCGAAGCCCATCAAGGTCGAATACCGATCCGAGGTCGACGAAGAAGGGGTCGTCACGTTGTCCCGCGAATACACGATGTTCCTTCGCGATCCTTGAGATTGCGGGACGACCGAAGTTGTTCTCGTAATCGGGGGTGGTCCGTGGGCCGATGTTGTTCGGCGGAACGCGGAGATTCCGCCCTAAGACGGTGCGGCGACCGTTCTTGATCCTGGTGACGCTATAAGTCTGGAAGAACTGCAAGTCCTTGTCTCTTAGAGACGTAAGGGGTCGGGTTGCAATGAGGAAGGTGTCCTTCCGTTGGTCGTGAGTCTTGAACCTGAATAGATATCTGATGTCCGGCCTGGCGTCACCGTCATTGTCGACATTGAGGTAGTAGCGGGTGCGCTCATCGAAAAAGAAGAAGTTGGGACCTCCGGCAGGCTCTTGAAAGGGATTCCAATTGCCCACGAGTGTGACCGTTCCAGGTTTGTCGGGGCTACGGAACGCGTACACATCGGTGTTATCAGCTTGCGGATCGGTGGCGATGAATGGTGCTTCACGGTGGCTCGACGCGTTACCAGCAGACGGACTCAGGGATCGCAGGCTCAAAGGCAAAACAAGCGCAGGGATGAGAAGCGCAACGAACAGCTTTGCACGGGAGGAAGCAGATGCTGAGGGTGAAAACACTTGAAATCTCCTTCATGTGGGACGGAACGCTTTCCTATGAGTGGTTCGTCACTGAGGCCAGAAAGGTTTGGTCAGCTTGCGGCGGCGTGGAGCCGGGACACCTCTAGCAATGGCCGAACCTGATAAGGCTTGATGCTGCTGATTACGCCCCTTGACCTGGGGAACAAGGAGAGACGGAGTTGCCGGGCCTCTAACCCGCGTGACCACCATCACTTGTGTCCATCACCGCCCATCATCTGTGCTCCGAGCGTCGTTCGATCAAGGAGGATCGAAGGGCGTTCCGATGGTAGAGAAACCGACATGCGGAAGGAGTGACTGATCAAAGCATCTGAAGAAGACGCTGTGCCAGAGGAGAGCGACGCCACCGAACAGACGCGCTGGGACTTTGATGAAGGTGCGGAGATCGTGCCCGGTCGCTTTGCCTTGAAGAAGCTGGGCGGCGGATCAGATTACGAGGCCTATCTGGCGTGGGACGACGCGCTCTTCGCCTTGGTCGTCGCGAAGTGCCTGCGACCTCATCTCGTCGGCGACTCCCACGCGATGGGAAGCTTGACCCGCGAAGCCGACCTGCTGTCCCGCCTGAACCATCCCGTCGTGGTCAGGGGGTACGACTCAGTACTGGAGGGAGAATGTCCTCATGTCGTGATGGAGCATCTCGAGGGACCCAACCTCGCCTCTCTCCTCCGCAGGTTCGGCCCCCTGCCGCTCGAGCAGCTGCTGCCCCTCACGGTGCAGATCTGCTCGGCGGTCCACTATCTCGGAACGAAAGAGGTGGTCCATCTCGACATCAAGCCGCGCAACATCATCATGGGCGCCCCTCCCAGGTTGATCGACCTCAGCGTCGCGCGCTCGTTCGCCCGTGCCCGCAGGATCACCGGCCACATCGGAACGGATCCCTACATGGCGCCCGAGCAATGCGATCCATCCCGAGGCCACATCGGACCAGAGGCCGACGTTTGGGGTTTGGGGGCCACCCTCTTCCATGCGGTGACGGGACAGGTCCCTTTCCCCCGTCCTGATTTCAACCGTGAGGTGCACAAGGAGGATCTCGTGAGGCGCTTTCCTCAACTGAGAGAGAGGCCGCAACCCTTTCCCAAAGAGGTTCCGGCCCCTGTGCAGGAGGCGATCATGGGTTGCCTGGTTGCGGAGCCCGCGGACAGGCTCGCAGTGAGAGACGTGGTCGCCGCGGTGGAGCCACTGATCGCTCAGCTCCCTAAGAAGCCGCTTCTGAGCCGGGAGCTCGCCCTGGTCGCCGCTAGGGGACGAAAGGGGGCCGCCGAAGCGGCCCCCTTCTAGTGCTTCTGCGTGTTAGTCGTTCGACCCGGTGGCGCCAGAGACATCGCCTGCGGTGGTGCCGCGGGTGCCGTCGTTGCCACTGTCACCGGTCTTCTGGGTGTCGCCCGAAACGTCGCCGGCGGTGGTGCCCGCCGAGTTGTCCCGGCCGCTGTCACCGGTCTTCTGGGTGTCGCCCGAAACGTCGCCGGCCGTGGTGCCCGCCGAGTTGTCCGGCCGCTGTCGCCGGTTTCTGGGTGTCGCGCTAACGTCACCGGCGGTGGTTCCCGCCGAGTTGTCCCGGCCGCTGTCACCGGTCAGATCGGTTGCGGCGCTGACGTCACCGGCCGTGGTTCCAGCCGAGTTGTCCCGGCCGCTGTCACCGGTCGCCTGCGTGTCGGCGCTGACGTCACCGGCGGTGGTGCCGTCGCTGGTCCGTCTCGCCCCCGGCAGTTCCTTCGTCGTCGTCGTCACCGTCGCCATCGCCGTCCCCATCGGGATCGGCCTGCACGGCTTCGGAATCCGGCGATCCAGCCGTCTGAGCCATCGCAGGGGTGCCGCGTGCGATCAGCAGGACGGCCAACGCCGTGAGGGTGAGGGCCAGGAACAGCCAGAAGGTGAGAGTGTCACGCTTGCTGTGGGTCTCCTCCATCGGGGTGAGACCGAGTGCCGCCGAAACGACGGTCTTGTCCATGCCGTACTCCTTTCGGTAACTGGGCTGCCTCAGGACGAGGCCCCTGGTTTTGCGCCCCGCCTCGCGTATTTTGGTTCGCCCTTGTCGAGGAGATCCGCTCCTCAGATGGTGAAACGTCGATCGTTGTGAAAGGAAACGGCTGCGCTGAGATTTTCTGAAATTTCTGGTCGAGATCGGTGGCCGCCAGGTGCCGGAGCTGCAGCTAAAGAACCGTCCAGAATCGGACGAGACACCCAACAGGCCAGAACCCGGTCCCCCTGTTGGTCCTTTCCGGATTGTGAGCGATGACTTCGAGCGGCGATTTCGAAACCACCTTGGCAGCCGCTCGCGTGGGCTCCGAATGGGCCTGGCGCAATCTCTATCGTGACCTGGCTCCTGTCGTTCTCCGCTATCTACGGGCCCGAGGGCCTCCGAGCCCGAGGACCTCATGGGTGACGTCTTCGTACTGGTCGTGAGGAAGCTCGAGCAATTCAGCGGCAACCAGGATGACTTCCGAGGCTGGGTCGTCACGATCGCCCACCACCGCCTGATCGATGATGCTCGGAGCCGGGCCCGGCGCCCGGTGGATCCCGTCACCGACGAGGTACTGATGGCTGTGAAAGGACCGGGCGACACCGAGCGTGAAGTTCTCAACCGGATCGCTTCCGACGAGCTCCAGCGAGCGATCAAAACGCTGTCACCAGACCAGCAAGACGTCGTTTTTCTGCGGCTGATCGCCGGTCTCAGCATCAACGAGGTGGCTGCTGCCGTCGGCAAGAAGCCGGGCGCGGTGAAGACGCTGCAAAGTCGAGCGCCGTCGCGGCGCTGCGGCGCAATCTGCCGGAGGGCGTTTCCTTATGAGCGGCTTCGGCGTTGAACCAGAGGACATGACGAGCTCTGTGATGATCGACGACAAGCTGGACGCCCTGCTGGCGGGCCGGGAGGCCGCGCCCGGAGACGAACTGGCGGCGGAGCTGTCCCACATGCTGGGGCAACTTGACCAGGCGTTCCCAGCCGCCGTCGTGTCAGAGCAGGTCGAAGACGCTCACCTAACCCGGATGATGGAGGCAGCTATCACTCTGCCTGTCGTCGAGACGGCTCCGCCGGTTGGCCTGCAAGCTCCGCTGCTCGAGAGGGTCCGTGCCGGCCTCTCCCGCAGGATCGCTGTGGCTACGCTTGCCCTCACCACCGCCTTCGGAGGCGCGGCCTACGCGGGAGTATTGCCGGCACCCGTCCAGGGAGCGGTGGCGGACCTCGCGGCGATGGTCGGCCTCGATCTGCCGGAGGGCGATGAGGGTGCGGATCTGCGCCTCCCTGTCCCTGATGGGGATGAGCGTGGGGCCGACGCGAACGGGAGAGAGCGTGGGCCGGATGCCGGCTCCTTCGGTGGAGCCGTCCGGGAAGGGCGGGGAGGAGGACGACGGCGCAGACGGCGGAGCCGACACCAAGGACCGCCACCCACGTGCCGGATCGTGTGCCGGATCAGACGATGGCGAGGAGAACCGCGAGACCAACGACGACCGCGACACCGACGAGGATCGCGAGACCGAAGACGATCCCGACACCGACGAGAGTCGAGACACGGACGGCGATCCCGACACCGACGAGGGTGGCGAGAGCGAAGACGATCGCGAGAGCGATGGTCCCTCCGAAGATGATGATGAGCTGGAGAACGAAGGTGACGACAACGGCGAGCCAGAGGAGCCGGAGTCGCAGGACTCCGAGGACTCGGACGACGAGGTCAAGGATGAGGATGAAACCGGGGGTTCATCCGAGACCGGGTCGGATTCAGAAGAGGCCGAAGCCGACCCCGTCGAGGTCGAGGACTGAGAGCCACCAGGTCGCGGGCCACGACAGACCGTGGTCGCACCCAAACATCGGCAGAGCGTGTCGTTAGAAAGTGCCTCTGACCAGAGAATGGCTACGGGGCCGGACGGGCACCGGCGCGCCCAGTAAAAGGCTGCCGACATGAGGCGCACCCACACCTAACGCGTCGCGGGGGATGGGGACGTATCTCTCGTCTGGCTCGGATCCACCCGTTCCGCATCCATGACAGCCCACCCTGGGCAGTCGCGCCGGTCTCCTGGCCGGCCCTCTCGGACGCCCAGCCGCTCGCAGGCAGGGGTCGGTGATGCGGTACCTATGCATTCATGCAATATCATGTATATTCATCGCATGGGCACGAAGGTAATGGTCTTAGGTGCCTCCGGTTACGCGGGGGCCGAGCTGGTGCGGTTGGTCTCGGGTCATCCCGCGATGGAGCTCGTCGCGCTCGGGGCATACGCGCGGTCGGGGCGGCCGGTGGACCAGGTCCTCCCGCACTTGGTTGGATGCGCCGTCCCCGACATCGAAGCTATCCAGACGGCGGCCTCGATCGATGCCGACGTGTGTTTCGCATGTATGCCGTCCGCGCCACCTGATGACGTCTCGGCGCCCGTCGTCATCGACCTCTCCGACTCCCACCGAGCGACCGCAGGGTGGGTCTACGGTCTGACGGAGTTCGCCCGATCGAGCGTTCGCGGCGCGAACCGCATCGCGAACCCCGGCTGCTATTCGACGGCCACGCTTCTCGCGCTCGTTCCACTCGCCCGAGCGGGGTTGATCGAAGGGCCGTTCATCGTCGATGCGATCTCAGGTGTGACCGGTGCGGGACGCCGTGTCGAGGAGCGGCTGATGTTCTCGGCGATCGATGGAGGTGCAGCCGCGTATGGAACGACGACGCATCGTCACGTCCCGGAGATCGAGGGGGCGCTTCGGACATTCGGTGACACGGACGGGGTGGTGTCGTTCACGCCGCACCTCGTGCCGATGAAGCGCGGCATCGTCGTGACGGCGCGAGCTGTGGTGACGCGGGAGGTGGCCGCCGACGACCCGCTACGGGTCCTTCAGGACGCGTATCTACACGAGCCGTTCGTGAACGTGACCGAGGACTGGCCGCAGTCGGCGCACGTAGTCGGCACGAATCGCGCGGAGGTCTCGGCGCGTATGGACGACAGAGCAGGCATGGTGGTGGCATCGGCAGCGATCGACAATCTCGGCAAGGGTGCTGCCGGACAGGCCCTCCAGAACGCGAACGTCG
>JAUJPD010000013.1:16855-18446 GCA_030447315.1 Actinomycetota bacterium
CTCAGTTGTTCTCCGGCGGAGGTCCTGGTGGCATCGACGGGACCGATCGGCATCCAGCTTCCGATCGAGCAGATCCTGAGCGCCTTACCTCGGCTCGCCGCCTCGACGACGCCGTATGTAAATGACTTCGCGTCGTCGATCATGACGACCGACACCCGGCAGAAGGTCGCCGCCCTCCCGCTCGATGGGGGATCTATCGTCGGCGTGGCGAAGGGTGGCGCCATGGTAGCTCCCAACATGGCCACGATGTTGGCGTTCCTCGTGACGGACCTCGATCTCGATCATGACGCCCTGTCGTCTGCGCTACGGGGCGCGGTCGACAAGACCTTCAACCGGTTAACAATCGACGGCTGCGAGAGCACGAACGACTCGGTGTTTCTCTTCTCGACCGGCGGCTGCGCGCCCGGGGAGACCGGCGTGTTCACCAAGACTTTGACGGAGGTGTGCGCGTTGCTCGCCGACCAGATGGCACGCGATGCCGAAGGTGGAACGAAGCTCGTCCGGATCCGCGTGTCGGGAGCATCCTCGGAGGACGAAGCGGCCGCCGCGGGGAAGGCGATCGCTGCGTCCTCCCTCTGGCGCGCAGCTGTCCACGGAGGCGACGCGAACTGGGGGCGCGTCGTAGCGGCTCTGGGCGCGACTGCGCGGAGTATGAACCTCGCGGACCTGACCGTGACGATAGGGGATCACGTGGTCTTCCACCGTGGTGAGCCCGTTGCGGCACCCGGCGCAGCCGCGGCTGCGATGACGGGCGACGAGATCATCGTCGGATGCCGCGTCGGTGCAGGCGAGGGTGATGCGGAGGTCGTGACGGTGGACCTCTCGCCTCAGTACGTGACGCTCAACGCGTTCGGGACGACGTGATCGTTACCGTCGCCGCGGAGGCGAAGGCCGAGACGCTGATCGAAGCGCTTCCGTACATGCGCGCGTACCAAGGCGCAACGGTGGTGCTGAAGATCGGCGGCGAGGTGCTGCTGGACGCCACACGGGCCGCTTCGCTCGCCCAAGACGTCGCGCTCCTTTGCCTCGTCGGCGTTCGGATCGTGCTGGTCCATGGCGGCGGGCCTCAGGTGAGCGGCGCGATGAGGGCCAGCGGTCTCGAGCCCGTGTTCGTCGATGGTTTGCGCGTCACGGATGACGCTTGCATGAGCCTGACGCAGGCGACGCTTCTCGGCGATATCAACCCTCGGTTGGTCGCGATCCTCTGCGCGGCAGGTGTGCCGGCAGTGGGGTTGAGCGGAACCGACGGCGGGATGGTCCAGGCGCGCCGGATCGACGCGCTTGGCCGGGTGGGCGCGGTTACAACCTGCCGTACCGACCTCGTGCGATCGCTCCTCGACGGCGGCTACACCCCGGTCGTCGCGTCCGTGGCTCCCGGTGACGACGGAGAACCGCTAAACGTGAATGCGGATGCCGTTGCTGCGGCCCTCGCGGGCGCTCTACGCGCCGAAAAGCTCGTGTACATGACGAACGTCCGGGGTCTCTACAGAACGTTCGGTGACGACGCATCACTGATCTCCGAGATCTCGACAGAGGATCTTGCGGCGCTGGTCGACGGTTTGTCCGACGGTATGCGCCCCAAGGCCGAAGG
>JAUJPD010000013.1:18546-22519 GCA_030447315.1 Actinomycetota bacterium
GCGAGCGGCATGCACCGCGGCGGGCGCTCTGCTGGTTCTCGATGAGGTGCAGACGGGCATCGGACGGACCGGACGCTGGGTGGCTCACGAGCACGAGACGGATGCGGAACCGGACATCCTGTGTCTCGCAAAGGGGCTCGGCGGCGGAATGCCGATCGGAGCGTGTCTCGCGGCCCCCGATGTCGCGGCCGCGTTCGCCGTCGGCGATCACGGCTCGACGTTCGGCGGCGGGCCGGTGCAGTGTGCAGCCGCGGTAGCGGTGCTCGACGTGATCGAGCGAGACGCTCTGGTCGAGCGCGCCGAGCATCTGGGCAGGCAAGCGCAGGAGCGGCTTCGAGGGCTGGATGGTACGCGTGTGCGCGGCCGGGGGCTGCTGATCGGTATCGATCTGGGCACTCCTCGCGCCGCTGATGTCGTTGCGGCCGCGTGTGCCAGAGGAGCGCTCGTCACGACCGCGACGCCGCGGGTCATACGGGTGACCCCTCCGCTCGTGATCGCGGAGGAAGAGTTGCAGCAGGGATTGTCGATCCTCGAGGAGGTCATCTGTGAAACCGCAGCGTCGTAGAGATCTGATCCGGATCCTTCACCAGGGCAAGGCGCGGAGTCAGGCGGAGATCGTAGAGGCCCTCCGGGCAGCGGGGCATCACGTCACTCAGGCCACGGTGTCTCGCGACCTGCGGGAGATCGGCGCGATCAAGCTGCGCGCTGGTGACGGGTTCATATACAAGCTCGACGAAGACGTACCTCGATCCGCGAGCGCCGATCTGATGGCGCGTGATCTGTTGCGGACGCTCTACGAGTTCGGGCTCGATATCCGCGCCGCAGCCTCGATCGTGGTCGTGCAAACGGCACCGGGACATGCTGCCGCGGTCGCGCGCGCCATCGATCGGTCCGGGGCTGACGAGGTGGCCGGAACGATAGCGGGCGACGACACCATCTTCGTCGCAACCACCAGTGATGCCGTTGCACGCCGCATAGCGGGGAAATGGTCCACCGCGGCGGCGGAGGAGGCGAGCTGATGGGCGGCCGGGTGGTGCTCGCGTATAGCGGTGGGTTGGACACCTCCGTAGCGATCCCGTGGCTGGGCGATCAAGGGTGGGAGGTGGTCGCGGTCGCGGTTGACGTGGGGCAGCCGGGGGAACTGGGCGCCGATGTTGCGCGTGCAAGCGAGCTTGGTGCCGTCGAGGCGAGGCTGGTCGACGCGCAGACGGAGTTCGCAGAAGGCTTCGTGCTCCCGGCGCTCGCCATGAACGCGCTCTACCAGGGCCGGTACCCGCTCGTCTCCGCGTTGTCGCGCCCTCTCATCGCGAAGCATCTAGCCGCTATAGCGCGTGAGACGGGAGCCGATGCGATCGCACATGGCTGCACCGGCAAAGGGAACGACCAGATCCGCTTCGAGGCTGCACTTGCTGTTCTCGCGCCCGACGCGCGCGTGCTGGCGCCTGTGCGCGACTGGGACCTGACGCGAGACGACGCGATCGAGTACGCGCAGCAGCGCGCCCTGCCGATCAAGACGACACGGTCGTCTCCGTACTCGACGGACGACAACCTCTGGGGACGGAGCATCGAGTGTGGCGTCCTGGAGGATCCGTGGCATCCCGTGCCGGAGGATGCGTTCGCCATCACCTGCACCTCCGACGCGACGCACGAGATCGAGCTGGGGTTCGAACAGGGCGTACCCGTAGCTGTGGACGGCGAGCGGCTGACGCCGGTAGAGATCCTGAACGTGGTTACGAAGGTCGCAGGGACGTACGGGGTCGGCCGCATAGACATGGTCGAGGACCGGCTCATCGGGATCAAGTCACGCGAGGTCTACGAGGCGCCTGCAGCGATGACCCTGATACCGGCGCACCAGGAGCTCGAGGCGCTCACGTTGGAGCGGTCTGTCGCGCGCGAGAAGCGCAAGTTGGAGCAGACGTGGGCGGACCTGGTCTACGAGGGGCTCTGGTTCTCGCCGCTGCGCACGGCGTTGGACGCGTTCGCACGCGTGACGCAGCAGGTGGTCACGGGAGAGGTCCGTGTTCGTCTGGGGACGACCGCGCAGGTGACGGCGCGCCGGTCGCAGGTCGCTCTGTATGACACCGCCCTCGCGACGTACGGCGAAGGTGCCACGTTCCGCGAGGAGGACGCCGCCGGGTTCTCCCGCATCTGGTCGCTGCCCAGCAAGCGGTTCGCAAAGGTCCACGGTGTCTGAAACACCGATGCTCTGGGGTGCACGCTTCACCGCCGATCCGGATCCCGAGATGCTGCGTCTCACGCGGTCGATCGACGTCGACATGCGGCTGCTCCGTCACGACCTCGAAGCGACCCGAGCTCATGCGGTGGGGCTGCGTGCGGCTGGCTTGCTGACCCCGGCGCAAGAGGAAGAGACGATTCGGGCCTGCGCGGAGATCGGAGCCGCTGCCGCCGACGGGGCGATCGTGATCCGGACGATGGACGAAGACGTCCATTCGGTGGTCGAACGCGAGTTGACGGAGCGCCTCGGTGACACGGGCCGCCGGATCCACGCGGGACGCAGTCGCAACGACCTCGTGGCGACGGACCTCCGGCTTTGGTGTCGTGACATCTCAGAGGTTGCGATCGCGAAGCTGGACGCACTTCTGGGCACGCTCGCGGAGCTCGGGGAGGAACACGCGGAGACATTGATGCCCGCGTACACGCATCTGCAACGAGCACAGCCCGTATCGCTCGGTTTCCACCTGGCAGCGCATGGAGTGACGCTCGTGCGTGATCGGGGGCGCTTTGAGAACGCGCGGGCGGCGGCGGACGTGAGCCCGCTCGGCGCGGGTGCCGTCGCCGGAACGACGCTTCCGCTCGACCCAACGGTTCCTCAGCGGGAGCTGGGGTTCGCATCCGTCTTCGAGAACGCGATGGATGCCGTCAGTGACCGTGATTTCGCCTGTGACTTCCTCTACGCCTCCGCCTTGTGCGCGGTCCACCTGTCGCGGCTGGGCGAGGAGGTCGTTCTCTGGACCACCAGTGAATATGGCTTCGCGCGGTTGGCGGACGCCTGGTCCACAGGATCGAGCATGATGCCGCAGAAGCGGAATCCGGATCTAGCAGAGTTGGTGCGAGGTCGCAGCGCCGCGCAGATCTCCGACCTGAGTGGTCTGCTGATCCTGCTCAAAGGTCTGCCGCTCGCTTACCAGCGCGACCTCCAGGAGGACAAGACTTTCCTGTTTCAAGCAGGGGACCGCATCGTTGATTCGCTCACGGCGGTCGATGCATTGCTCCGCGCTCTCACGTTCGACGTCACCGCGTTGCACTCTGCCGCGAGTGCGTCAGCGACATGGGCGACGGATGTCGCCGAATCGCTCGTGCTACAAGGGCTTCCGTTCCGGGTGGCGCACGCGACAGCAGGACGGGTGGTCGCGGCGGTCGAAGACGGGGTGCCGGCGGCTGGGAGCGATGCCGCGGCGTCCGCTCACGCTGTTGCGGAGCGGTTGCGGGACGATCCCATGGGAAGCGTCCGGGCGCGATCGCACCACGGCGGGACGAGTCCGGAGAGGGTCCGGGAGCAGACCGCGCGTCTGAAGGAGGTCGCCGGCCGTTCGACGAACGCTGGCGTTTCAGTCGCACCGGCCCCGGTCCTTCGGCACCTGCTCTCGATCACTGATCTCTCGCCGGATGAGCTGCAACAACTGCTCCGGGTCGCGATCGATATGAAGAGCCAACCCACGAGCGGCTGTCGGGCGCTGGAAGGACGACGGATAGCGGCGATCTACGAACGGCCCTCCACCCGCACGCGCGTCTCGTTCGACGCCGCGGCGATCGCGCTCGGTGCGGTGCCGATCACGATGCAGGCGGGCGAGATGCAGTTGGGCCGAGGAGAGACGATCGGCGACACTGCACGCTGCTTGTCGCGCTACGCGGACGCCATTGTGATCCGGGCTCGTCGCCATAACGACGTGGTGGCGCTGGCGGAGGCGTCGGCGGTGCCGGTGATCAATGCGCTGACGGATCGGGAGCACCC
>JAUJPD010000013.1:22619-27701 GCA_030447315.1 Actinomycetota bacterium
CGCCTGTCGGCATACCAGCTGAACGAGAAGGTGCTCGGCCTGGCCGCGCCGGATGCGATCGTCATGCACTGCCTGCCGGCGCACCGGAACGAGGAGATCACGGACGAAGTGATCGACGGGCCGCATTCCGTTGTGTGGGATCAGGCGGAGAACCGGCTGCACGTGCAGAAGGCGGTTCTCGCCTGGTTTGTCGGGCGCCGCGCGTAAGCAGCGATCCGACGGAAGCCGGTCACATAGCGCCTCCCGCTACCGCAGGGATGATGGCCAGCGTCTTGCCGTCGTCGATTTCGGTCGACAGGCCTCCGAGGAACCTCACGTCTTCTTCGCCCAAGTAGATGTTGACGAACCTGCGCAGCTGACCCGTTTCGTCGAGGAGCTTCTTCCTCAACCCCGGGTACCGGCCCTCGAGGTCGTCGATCACCTCCGTGAGCCGGCCGCCGTTCCCGGAGATCTCGGCGGCTCCGCCCGTGATCGAACGCAGTTGCGTTGGAACCTTCACTGTGACGCTCATCTGCTACTCCTCTCCTAGTACGTCGGTCACTTCTTCGACGGACGCTCGAACGATGGCGGTTGGCCGCACCTCGCCCAGCGCCTCGATGGTCTTGAGACCTATCCCCGTGATCAGTGCGACCGTCTCCTGATCCGGCGCGATCCTGCCGTCGCGGACCAGTTGCTCGAGGGTTGCGACCGTCACTCCTCCCGCGGTCTCCGTAAAGATGCCTTCGGTGCGGGCGAGCAGCTTTATCCCTTCTGCGACGCGAGGCTCGGCAACCGCGGTCACGGACCCGTCGCGGCTCCGCACCTCCTTCAGCGCGTGATAGCCGTCGCCCGGGTTGCCGATCGCGAGTGACTTCGCGATCGTGCGCGGCTTCACCGGTGTGACTTCCGTCGCGCCTTGTTCGAAGGCGGTAGCCACGGGCGAGCAGCCTTGTGCCTGCGCGCCGTGCAGGGCCGTCGCCTCTCCTTCGATCAACCTCACCTTCGTGAGCTCCTCCAGCCCCTTCGCGAACTTCGTGAGGAGTGAACCTGATGCAACGGGGATCACGACGGCGTCGGGGGAACGCCACCCGAGCTGCTCGACGACCTCGAACGCGAGCGTCTTGGACCCTTCCGAGTAGAAGGGCCGGAAGTTCACGTTGACGAACGCCCATCTCCGCTCCGACGCGAGCTCAGTGCAGAGGCGGTTGACGTCGTCGTACGAGCCCGTGACGCCTATCACGTCGCCGCCGAACACCGTCGTCCCCGCGATCTTGGCGGCCTCGAGATCCACGGGGATGAATACCCTGCTCTTCATGCCGCTCGCAGCGGCATGCGCGGCAACGGAGTTCGCGAGGTTGCCCGTCGAAGCGCATGCTGCGACCTCGTAGCCGAGCGACCGCGCTACCGAGAGCGCGACCGTCACGACCCGGTCCTTGAACGAGTGCGTCGGGTTCGTGCCCTCGAACTTCAGCCACAGCTTTTTGAGGCCCAGTTCCGCAGCGAGCCTCGGCGCCTCCCTCAAGGGCGTCCATCCCGCGCCAAGGTCGATGCGGCCTTCGTTCGGTGACGGCAGGAGCTTGTCGTAGCGCCAGATGCTTGTAGGTCCCGCGGCGATCGAGTCGCGTGAGATCTCAGCGGCGATCGCCGGGTAGTCGTAGGCGAGCTCCAGGGGGCCGAAGCATTCATCGCAGGCCGCCTGCGGCACTAGCGGGTGAGTCTCGCCGCACTCCCGGCACGTCAGTCCGGTCACGTATTTCATCTATATCCTCCTCGGTTGTGTTGCCCGAGGAGGCGCAGAAGCTCGCCGCTCATCTTCCCCGGGCGTTGTAGACGCCGGGCCAGATTTGGCACCTTTCCCGCGAACGAGCTGCGGGCGGTTGCCGGGGCTTCGCAGGGCTGGTCCCTCCACCCCTCATGATGATGAGGTGCGCCCACTATCGGAGCTTCGCCGGCATCTGTCAAATAGCGCGTCGTCGCTGTCAATGAGCAGTAGGGGCGGGGGTTGGGGAACAACTGCCCTCGGGGAACGTCCTATCCTCGTAGGTAGGACCCCTGGAGGCAAGGATGATGCGACTAGCTGCAGTGCTCATGGCTGTTCTGACGTCGTTTCCGACCTCGGTGGCTGCAACCGAGACGACCGGCTTGACGGAGCGGGGGCCGCTCCGCTTCGTCCTCGACAAGCCACTAGAGGTGGGAGGGGAGACCAGGGTCAGGCTGCACAACGTCGGCGACGAGTCCTACGTCTACAACTCCTACTACCAGGCCTGCTACATGACCTTCCGCGTGCGCGGCGGTCGCAGGTTCCTCATCCCGGAAGGAACGCATTGCGACCTGGTCGATCGCCGAGAGCTGGCCCCCGGCGAGACCGTGACGCTGTTCAGATGGGATCTCGATGAATGCGTCGAAGACAACTGGGGCTGCACCAAGGCGAAGGATCTGCCACGTGGTCGCTACGTGATGAAAGGGCGGTTCAGACCCGCGGATGGGGGAGAAGCCGTGCAAGCGATCCGCGCCTTCCGCATCCGGCGGTCGTCATAGCCGGTCCGCTACAAGAACGCGGCGGCACGAGTAGCGCGCTCTGAGGCGATCTCTCCTCCCCCGGAGTGCGCCGCTAGATCCAGGCCAGCCGACGAAGAAGATCCCGTGCCAGTGGGCGAGGGTCGATCTCGTTGTTCACCGCGACCAGGTCATGGATATCCGCCGCTTCTATCTCTGCAGCCACTGCGGCACTCCGCGACAGGAAGTCGCCCAAGAGCGCGCCTCGGTCCCGCTTCGCGATCCTCTCTTTGACCATCTCTTCGGGAGCCCAGACGAGAGCCACGGTGACGCGGCCCCGACCGACGGCGCGCCTGAATCGGTCTAGCTGCTCACGGTCCAGGATCGTTCCGGCAACAACCGCACGCTCTGCTCCCGCTTTGATGAAGTTGCTCCAGATAGCTGCCAGGTTCTCCAAGGCCAGCTGGTACGAGTACGGCTGATGACCGTCCGGCAGCGGGTAGACCTGGCCTAGCCAGTCGAGGTCGATCAACGCGTGACGGCGCTCTTGTTCGTGTAGCTCCTCTGAGATCGCTTCCGCGAGGGTGGTCTTTCCGACGCCGATGGTCCCCGTGAGCAGCAACACCCGGATCTCGACGGCTGGTTCACCTCTCACGGGATCGAGGTGCCTGGCGTCGGCTCCACCGGGTGCTCAGGCGCAGGCAACAGGCTCTTTCGCCCGAGGCCATCGTTCGGTGTGGTCGGAAAACACCAGGTACGCAGCGGATCCGTCCCTCGGATCGAGCCACAGCTCCATGAAGTCGGTTCGGTAGCCGGTGTAGTCAGCGCTCTTTGGCGCCTCGGCGTCGGCGTCGTAGGTCGACATGAGGCTCTCTTCGGGGAACACCCGCTCGGGATCACGCAGGTACTGGCGGGATTCCGAGATGTCGGCGGCGTCGTGGCCGGTCGGCCACCCCAGGTGAAGGATCACGCCGGACTCCCAGTCGCAGTGACCGGGCCCGGTGATCGCGTTGATGACGTTGGACTCAAAGGGGACCCGCTCGCCGTTGGGGTCGTACCAGCGGCTCCCGGGATAGGGCTGGAAGTCAGAGTCAGCGGACAGCTCTGTGGAGGCTTCAGAGTCGACCTGCTCCCGAGACGTCTGGGTCACTCGGTCGGAACCGCACGCGACCATCAGGAACAAGGCGCTGAGTGCAGCCAGCAGGTATCGATCCATGTCGTTCAGACGCAACTGCTGGGCGGGAGGTTCCACGGGCGTGAAGGTTTCCGTCCGAGAACGCGAGAACGCCCGGGGGCTTCCCGGGCGTTCTGGACGACTGGACTGCGCTGTCGGCCCTACTTCTTGACCGAGAAGGCGTCCAAACCGCGGAACATGTCGTTGGTGTAAAGCCTGCCGCCATGCCAGAGAGCCGAGTAGGTGGCGGAGTCCTCGGCCATGAAATAAGCCGTCTCCTTGGGAGCCGTGGCGTCGTCGAAGTTGTACACACTCACGCCGCCCGTGAACCAGGTGATCGCCAGGTTGTGGGTGCCCGGCTGCCAGTCCAGTCCATGGGACAGACACCATGAGGGAACCCATCCACCGGCGGCGGCGGCGGGGTGGCCGACCCCGGTGGCGCTGCCACCCCGCGGCGGGGCGATGCTGCTTTGCAGCTTGGGGCTCTTGGGGTCGCTGATGTCGTAGATCCATGCTCGTCCCGTCGGGCTGTTCGTGCCCTTGCAGGTGTGGAAGGCGAACGCCTCGTCGTCGATGGCGAGGAGCTTGCCGTCGCTGCTCGGGACCGCGAAGTGGTTGAACTCGATCTGCGGGTTGCGGATCGTCGAGATGACGGTGGGCTTCAGCGGGTCGGAGACGTCCCAGATCCCGAACCCTCCGAGACCGGCGCAGAAGCCCAGCTTCTTGCTCTTGGAGAGGAAGAACGAGAAGTCATGGCACCCGGTGGAGCTTCCAGCCGGCGTGTAGGTCGCGGCGATCTCGGGCTTGGCCGGGTTGGAGACGTCCACGATGTGGGTCTGCATCCTGCCGTTGCTGGGCAATCCGCCCGGGTTGACGTAGATGTAGTTGGTTCCGGGGTAGGGCTTGATGGTGTGCGCCTGCATCCCCGCCGGCAGGTTCAACGACCCGACGATCTTCGGCTTGCGGGGGGTGCGAACATCGATCAGAACCAGGCCCGCAGCCGCCTCGCCCGCCTCCGGCTGGTTGCATACGGCGGTGTGGTGGCCCATGGCGATGAGGCCCGGCTTCACGACCTCGACGTCGTTGTCGTTACCCGGGCACGCGAAAAAGCCGACCTCGCGTGGCGCGGCGCCCGCTACGTCGAAGATGTGGATCCCACCCTTCTCAGGGTCCTCGTTGCGGTTGGTCGCGCCGTTCAACTCGGCCGCGTAAACGTGCCTGCCGCTGGCGGCGAGCTCGGTCCCGCCGGTGAATGCCACCTTGTCGAGCAGCTTGAGATTCTTGGCTTCCGTCTTAGCCTCCGCCCCGGCAAAAGCGGGGGCCACAGCGCCGATCAGCAGCACGGCTACGGCCGAAAGTGTCCGAACAGTCCTCATCTACGTCCCCCTAGGAGTGGTCGACTGCGGGTTCGAGAGGAGGGATTCGTCATATCG
>JAUJPD010000013.1:27801-31187 GCA_030447315.1 Actinomycetota bacterium
CAGGTCGTCGCTTCCCTCGATCCCGCAGCTGACCCTGATCAGGTCGTCGGCGATGCCGACGCTTGCTCGCTGCTCGGCGGTCATGCCTGCGTGTGACGTTGCCGCAGGCCTGGTGACGAGGGTCTCGACGCTGCCCAGGCTGGTCGCCACGTAGGCCATCCGGAGAGCTCTCAGCAGTGCATCGGCCTGGTGCGCGGTCCCGCCGTCGAGCTCGAAGCTCAGCATCCCGCTGAATCCGGACATGAGCTTCACCGCCTCGTGGTGGTCTGGATGAGAGGTCAACCCCGGGTAGTTGGCAGCTCTGACTCTGGGGTGGCCGTCGAGGAATCCGGCGAGCTTCGTTGCATTCGTGTTGTGACTCCGCATCCGTACGGCCACCGTTTTCAAGCCGCGCTCGAGCAGGAACCCTGCGTGGGGATCCAGGCTGCCTCCCAGTTGGTTCAGGGTCTTGCGGATCCTCTCGATCATGGTTCGGCTCCCCATGACGCAGCCGGCGACCAGATCGGAATGACCGTTCAGGTACTTGGTGGCGCTGTGGAAGCTGAGATCGAAGCCCACGGTCAATGGCTTGAAGTTGACCGGGGTGGCGAAGGTGTTGTCTATGACACTGGTCAGCTCGTGCTCGCGAGAGAAGCTGACGACGTCTTCGAGGCGCGGGATCCGCATGAGTGGGTTCCCGATGCTTTCGACGAGGAACACCTTCGTATCAGGGGTGAGCGCCGCTGGCCAATCGTTCGGACTGCGGGGATCCACCAGGGTATGAAGCAGCCCGAGCCGCTCGATCTGTCCGGTGATGTACTGGAAGGTTCCACCGTAGAGCTCTCGAGTCGCGATCAGATGATCCCCGGCCCGGAGAAGCGTGGCCAATATCGTGCTCATAGCGGCCGTACCCGAGGCCGTGGCGATGGCCGCCTCGGCTCCTTCTAGCGCCGCCAATCTCTCGTGGAGGTAGACCTGGGACGGCGTGTTGCTGGAACGGATGTAGTCGATGTCGTCATGAGAGGTGTTCGGGCGGGTCTCGAACACGGTGCTTTGGAAGATGGGAAAGACCACCGACCCATCCGGGCCCGGTCTGCGTTCGCCCCCGTGAACCGCCAGGGTCTCATCCTGTGTTCCCGAGCCTTCACCACTCATGCCTGCCCCCTCTCAACCAAGCGCGATGGCCACGACGCCGGCGGCCGCCACGGCGAGTCCCAGCCTCTGGCTACGTCCCAGACGTTCGGCCAGCGCCACGCGAGCCAACAACACCGTGGTGGCGGGGTACATCGAAGTCAGCACCGCCACTACGGACAAGAGCCCGGCCTGTGTACCCAGCAGATAGAAGAGGTTCGCAGCCACGTCGAGGACACCGGCCCCCACGATCAGGGACATGGATCTGGGATTCGGCCGCTCCCACTTCCGGCTCACCAACAAGGCCAGCCCGATCACGATCAGCGACGATACGCGGGCTCCCACCAGCGGCCACAACCCGGCATCGTCCCCGGCGCGGTCCAACAGGATGAAGAACGCTCCGAACCCGAGCCCGGCCCCCAGTGCATGAGCGAGACCGGAGCCGCGCCACCCACGACCGTCGTCCGTGACTTCGTGGGTTTCGCCAGATCCCGCCGAGCTCGACACCAGCCCGACCGCCACCAGCGCCAAGAGAACACCGCCCATCGCCAGCGGTGAAGGTCGCTCGCCGGAGACGAGACCGAAGAGGACCGGCACGCTGGCCGCCTCGACCGCCGTGATCGGCGCGATGACACCCATCTTTGCGAGAGCGAGCGCCTGATAGAAGAGCGCGATCCCGGCCGCCCCGGCCAGACCGCTCGCTGCTCCCCAGGCCAGGGCCCTGGTCGTGACCGGCACCTCGGCGAAGAAGGGAAAGATCGCCACCAGCACCACGGACCCGAGGGCCTGAGAGATGAAGACCACCGACAGGACCTTGGTCGTCCTGGTGGCCAGGCCACCCAGGAAGTCGGCTGCTCCGTACGTTACGGCGGCCGCGAGACCGAGGAGGATCGCCACGAGCTACCGCTACTGCCCGATCGCTACATACAACGCGATCAAGGCGACCCCGTTGTTCAGCGCGTGCACCACGATCGCGGGATAGAGGCTGTTGTAGCGCTCCACCACGATGGCAAGCACCACGCCCATGGTCAGGAGCGCGGGGATCAGAGGTGGGAGGAAGTGAAGCGCCGCGAACGCAAGAGCGGACAGGATCACCGCCATGACGACCTTGATCCGTTTGCGCATCAAGGGGTACAGCAAGCCCCTGAAGATGAACTCCTCGACGATCGGGGCGGCGACGGCCCCGAGGACGAAGAGCCAGATGAAGTCCTGGAAGGTGATGGAGGTGGCGTCTCCCACCACTTGATCTTGCGCGGTGGGCACGTCGCCGAACACCGCCGCGCTCCCGGCGATGACGATGGCATTGATCACCATCATCCCGATGGTCACCGGGATCATCCTCGCGAGGGTGGCTCCGGAGACGCTTCTGAATCCGGCCTCTCGTAGCGTGGCCCCCCTTCTCTTAAGCGCGAAGTACCACGCCGACAAGAAGAGGGCCACGTAGATCGCGATCCCGGCCCCCGAGATCGCGACGAAGCTGTACTCCGAGGGGCCACGGAACACAAAGACGAACATCGGAAGGATCAATAGGGTCGCGAGCAGGGGGGTGGTGAGCGCAACCAGGAGCAGGTCCCGCGCCCTCCAGGCCGGCTCTACGCTCCGTGCGCTAGAACCGGGCTCGACCGGCTCTGTGCCTGTGAGGGTCTCGTCCACCGCCCATGTCTACCAGCGGCGAAGGCCCGTGCCCTCCGTCCCGGATCGCCGATCTAGCGCCCGCGATGACGTAGCTTCGCCGCCATGCGTCGCTACCTTGTCATCTCGCTGGTGCTACTCGGGCTCGCAGGATGCACCGACGAACCGAGCACGCCGCGGGTCGTGGCTCCGCCGGTTGAGGACCCGACACCGGAGGATGTAAGGACCCCCCGGAGACGGCCCGATCGCAAGGCTCGTCCCTTCGATGTCGATCAGATCAAGCTGGAGCTGCGGCCCTACCTGGAGGGCCTCGACTCGCCGCTGTTGGTCACCCACGCGGGGGATGGCAGTGGACGGTTGTACGTCGTGGAGCAGGGGGGTCAGATCCAGGTCGTAGAGGACGGCCAGGTGAGAAGGGAGCCCTTCCTCGATATCTCCAGCCTGGTCGAAGCCGGAGGCGAACAGGGTCTGCTGGGACTCGCGTTCCATCCCGACTTCGAAAGCAATGGACGCTTCTATGTCAACTACACCGACCGCAACGGTGACACCGTGATCGAGAGCTACCGATCACGCGACGGCTCCGGCGCGGATAGCGGCAGCGCAGAGGTGTTGCTGACGATCGAGCAGCCGTTCCCGAACCACAA
>JAUJPD010000013.1:31287-35409 GCA_030447315.1 Actinomycetota bacterium
ACGATGTGGGTGGGAGACGTGGGTCAAGGAGAGCTCGAGGAGATCGACCGGGTGCCGGCAGGCCGGGCCGGCCTCGATTACGGATGGGACGTGATGGAGGGAAGTAGTTGCTTCGAGAGCGACGACTGCAGCACTAGAGGAAGGGTGCTTCCGATCACCGAGTACACCCACGATGAGGGCTGTTCGGTCACCGCCGGCTTCGTCTATCGGGGTGAGACCTTCCCCACGATGAACGGCGGCTACTTCTTTGCCGACTTCTGCTCGGGGGTCATCTGGGCGATCGATGCCGAAGTCGAGACCCCCGTCCGGCCCACCGTGGTGGCGTCCACCGACCGGGCGCTCAGCTCGTTCGGCCTCGACGAAGCCGGTGAGCTCTACGTGGCCGACCTCGGCAACGGCGAGGTTCTGAGATTGGTCGACGCGGCCGCTCGCTGAGCACCGTGCATCGCGGCCCGGGGCCGGGTCAGGGGCTGGTCTTGATGTAGCCGAACAGGTACGGCTCCAGGTCGTCGGGGAACTCGTTCGGGTTGATCGAATAGAAGCTGCCTGCCGAGGCCGGGGTCCAGTAGAGCTTGATGGTCTTGATCCCGGACGGGGGCTCGGCGTAGACCCAGCCCGCGCACGGGCGGCCGTCGCCGAAGCAGATCCTCCTCATCACCCCGCCGGTGGGGTTCTCCCACACGAAGCCCTCTCGATGGTTCGACTCGTAATACGCGCTCTTGTTGCGCGCATCGGACGCCGAGGTCGTGAAGTAGTACTTGCCGTCGTGGCTGTTGAAGAGATGCCACAGCTCGAGGTTGGCGGCGGGGATCGGGGCCGGTTCCTTCTCGTCCGTCTTCGATCCGTCACCGCCACCACCACCACCGCCGCCCCCGCCACCACCGGCGCTGCCACCGGCGCCACCACCGGCACCCGAATCCCCGGAGGCCTGGGACGCCGAGGGCTCCGTGGCTCGCGACGTCGTGGGCGAGCGGTAACCATCTGTCGCACTCTCACCGGCGGAGAGAGACGAGCTCGCGGCACCCGGGCCGGCAAACGCATAGGAACCGCCAGACGTCGCGCGCCGAGACGCATCCGGCCGTCGATCTTTCTTGTCGCCAGCGCGAGCACGCTTCTGCTTGTCCAGGGGCGCGGGCTCGTCGACACGCTCGGCGGTCGGGGTCGGGGTGGGGGCCGGGGGATCTCCCGAGGGAGCGCCGGCTGCCACCGGAGTGGGCGGTTCGGTTCGAGCCGTAAGCGCGCCGGCGGCGCCCACCGACAGCAGCAGCAAAGCTGCGGCCGCGGCGAAGGGACTTCTCCAGCGCGGCCGCCGGCGGCGCGGGGGCGCGGGGGCGACGAGGACCGGCCGCTGACGGACCTGCGTTCGAGCCTCGGTATCTGCCCTGTGTGCAGCCACGGCCGCGAACGTCTCTGCGCTGGGGTCGGTGAGGGACATCGCGGTCTCGGGCCATCCCAGCTCGCGTTGACCTTGCTGGAGGGCGCTGCCCATCTCTTCGGCCGTCTGGAACCGGCCCGCTGGCTCTTTGCTCATCGCTGTTTCCATGACCCGGCACAACACATCGGGCACACCTTGCGCCCGCAGATCGGGTACCGGCTTCGAGATGGTGCGAGCGATGAGCGCTTGCAGGCCCGGGTGCTCGTCCGAGGCGAACGCAGCTCGCGCCGTGATCAACGTGAACAGCGTCGAGCCGAGGGCATAGATGTCGACCGCCGGCGTCGGAGCAGCGTCGTCCAATATCTCGGGGGCCGCGTGGGCCAGGCTCGCGGTGATCGCACCCGTATGGGTCTGGTATCCGCCGGGCACACTCGCGACCCCGAAGTCGGCCAGCTTGGGCTCGCCGTAACCGGATAGCAAGAGGTTCTCGGGCTTGATGTCGCGGTGCAAGATCCCTGCGCGGTGCGCGGTCTCGACCGCTCCGGCGACCTTGACGATGACATCGACGGCGGCCGCAACCGAGAGCGCGCCGTTGGTCGCGATGCGGTTCGCGAAAGAACCTCCCGCGATGTGATCCATCACGATGAAGGGCCGTCCCCACGGCGTGATGCCGCTGTCGTAGATCGCGACGATGTGGGGGTGGCCCGACAGCGTTGCGATGGCGCGGCACTCGCGCTCGAACCGGCGCGCGGTTTCGTCTTTGAGTCCGGTGGCCATGAGCACCTTGATGGCGACGTCGCGCTCCAAGCCGAGTTGCGTGGCGAGATAGACGCGCCCGAAGCCTCCCTCTCCCAGGGGCCGCACGATCTTGTACCCCGGCACCTCCACCTCGTCCACCGGCGGCAGGAAGTGCTCCAGCTTGTCGTAGGGCTCGTCCGCGCTCATCCTGAGGAGGCGTTCTCCGCGCGATTGATAGGTTCCTCTAGAGCAAGCGAAAGGGGGAAAAGATGTCCACGATCGGTGGCGAGCTTGGTCAGCTTCAGTCCCTCAAGAGCAATTTCGACCGGCAGAGTCAAGCCATCCAGGAAGTGAACGCCGCGATCCGAGCCGAGCTCGGAAACACCTGGTGGAAGGGGCCTGCGGCCGACCGGCTCCGTGGGGCGTGGGCGGCCGAGTTCGAGCCCTCCCTGCGAAAGCTCCAAGTGGCCTTGCAAGAAGCGGGGGCCGAGGTGGCGCGGCGAAGAGAAGCCTTGATCCAGGCCGGTTCGTAGCCCCTAGGGCTGCGCCACCTGAACGAGCTCGACCTCACCTCGTTCGACTAGATAGCCCCGGCCCGGTGGAAAAGACCGCTGCTGCTTGCGCGGGAGCTTGATGCCGACCAGATCACCGTCGAGGTCGATGTCGGGATCCAGCAATAGGGCCCGGCGGTCCTTGCGGATCTCGTGCAGCCAACCTCCGAAGCTCCGGTGGAGCGACCTCGTCTCGGCGGCCACGACGAACCGGAACCCGGTATCCCGGCTCTTCCTCACGGCCGGTTCCAATGCCAGTGACGCGATTCCCTCGGCAAGCTCGTCGGCGTCGTCGACGAAGATCACCACGGAGTTGTGTCCATCGCGCGACAGCCGTTCGGCCAGACCGGCGATGACCTCTTCGCAAGCCTCGGCCCCCTGCGCCACTCGGCTCCACAGACCGAGCTCCGTCAACGGCGTGCGGCGCGGGGCCAACAGCTCCATCGCCACGGGTGCGCGATGGCGATGCAGCGAGCTTGCGATCGTGTGCAGCGCGCTGGAGCGTCCGCTGCGGTAGGGCCCGGCGATGAGGAAGTGACCGGTCGTGAGATCCACATGCGCGGGCGTGAGGTTGGCTTCGGCAAGACCCACCGTCGCCGTCAGTCTGTGGGCCGGCGACGGCAGCCCGGCGAGCGGGATGTTGTGAGCGAGTAGCTCCACCCGAGGCGGAGACGTGCCCGGCGAAGCCGTCGCGGTCCTTTCTCCGAGAGCCTGCAACGCGGCCGCTTGCGCTTCGGGGGCCGGGTCCCCTCCCACCACCGCGGCCTGGAACTCCACGTGGTTGATGAAACCGCGCCCCCCTCCCTGCGGCTGCCGTCGACCGCGCGCGGCCACGCCGAGGGCCACGAGATCATCTGGGTCGCTCATGCGCAGCACCACCTTCATCGGGAGGGCAGCGGCCACTCCCGACGCGATCGACAGGCGGCGTTCGGCGGTGGCGACGAAGTAGATGCCGGCGGCGCGGCCATCTCCGACCAGGCTCGCCATCAGGTCGACCAGCCGTCCCGCGTCGTGAGCCTCGTAGGCGGCGGTAAAGGCGCCATAACCATCGATAAGGACGACGACGAGTGGAAGCGACATCCCGGTCGCCCGACGCAGCTCGCCGAAGCTCGAGACCCCCCGCTCCGCGAACAGGCTGCGGCGGCGCTGTAGCTCCTTGCTCACCATCAGCGCGAGTCGCTCGACCCGTTCTGGATCGTCACCGACCACGACGTCGCCGCAGTGGGGAAGATATCGCAGCGGCGCGAGGCCTCCGCCGCCGAAGTCGAGACCGTAGAGGTGTAACTCCGCCGGCGTTGCACCCGTGGCCAGCGAGGCGGCGATGGTCACGAGCAGTGTGGTCTTGCCCGCGCCCGGCCCCCCGTAGATGACCGCGCCGCCGTCTTGCTCCAGGTCCAGGACCGCGGCCTCTTGCGCCTGGAGCGCGGGACGGTCGAGCATCCCCACGACCGCCTTTCC
>JAUJPD010000013.1:35509-51300 GCA_030447315.1 Actinomycetota bacterium
TCCTCAGATAGCCCCGCCCGGGGACCGCGCGCGGGATATGGGCCGCGGCCGGGATGCCGACGACGTCGTCGCTGTCGGGTTCGTCCGCGACGCGAAGCGCGAGACGCAGATCAGTGTTCGCGCGGATCGCAGGGTTGATGACACCGGCCGGTCGTTGGGTCGCCAGCACGAGGTGGATCCCAAGGCTGCGGCCACGCTGGGCCAGGTCGACGACTCCATCGACGAACGCGGGCAGCTCTCTGACGAGCGTCGCGAACTCGTCGACGACGAGGATCAATCGGGCGGGGGCCCCCTGCGTGTGCCCGGCTGCTAGCTCCGCGAGGTCGCGGACACCGGCCGCGTGCAGCACGCGCTCCCTGCGTTTGAGCTCGGCATCTAGAGAGATCAGAGCGCGCTCGGCAAGATAGGGATCGAGGTCCGTGAAGAAGCCGACGGTGTGGGGCAGCCTTACGCAGTCCTTGAACGCGGCACCGCCCTTGTAGTCGATGAGAAGGAGATTCAGGCGTTCGGGAGGATGTCCGGCCGCGAACGACGCGACGATCGTTTGCAACAGCTCGCTCTTGCCCGCGCCCGTGGTCCCACCGATCAACATGTGAGGCCCGTCCCGCAACAGGTCCAGCCTGGTGACGTCGCTGCGCGACCGCCCTATGGGCGCGATGAGCGTGCCGGCAGAGCGGTTCCATGTGTCGGTTATCCACGCCGCGTCCGGCCGCCGGGTCTCCAGCACGTCGAACAAGGTGACGGTGGCGGGAAGGGAGTCGGTTGTGTCCGCAGCGCCCGCATCCCGGACCGCAGCCAGCGCCAGAGCGATCTTCCAGCAGGCGTCTTCGTCGAGACCCTCGAGCGCTCCTCGATGAACGTCTCCACCTTCGGTGAAGGCGACGGCTACCTCTCCCTCGTGCGAGCCCACCTCCACGATCGCCCGGCACTCGCCCGGAAGTCGCTCGCGGGCCGACGCCACCCACACCACCGAGATCCCCGCCGCCGGCCCCTCTCGCACCAAGCGAGCGAGCAGGGGCCTGGGGACCTCCGCCTCCTCGTCGACGAACACCACCGTCTCCGGGGATGAGGAGCCCGGCGGCGCTTCGTCCAGCAGCGCCATCACTCTCTCTAGTTGGCTGCGGGCGAGAGCCCGCGGTGACAGCCGGGTCGCGTGCGGAAGCCATGCCACCCATGCCCACGACTCTTGTTCGACCTGGGGAACGAGGACCGCGAACGACAGCTCCTCGGGGCTGTGCAGTGTGGCCGCCTGCACGACCCACCAGCGCGCGGCCGCCTCGACGGCGGGGCGATCCCCGCAGAGCCCGACCACGCCTGCAGAGCGCGGGCTACAGGTCAGCGGCACCGAGGGCAGGGTCAACAACGGCTCCAGGCGTCGCTCGGTCTCTGCTCGCGCCTGCTGCGATCGGACGGGCTCCCACCGCAGGTCCACCTGCCACGGCCGGTCTCCCCATCCCACCCGCAGCGCCAGGAAGTCATCGTCGGCGAGACGGCGCTCCCACAGCTCCGGTGTCATCGCCACCGCTCTTCGGGTCAGCTCGACGGCGCTGGGATAAAGAGCGGAGGAGCCTCCGCGGCGTCACTGCGCTCCTTCTCCAGGGCTCGCATCAGCGCGGTGATGGAGTCCTCGTAGTCCCGCCCGGTCGTGTCCGGCCCGGGACCGGCCGCGGCGACGGTCTTCGAGGTAGCTGAATAAGGCCATCACCGGAGCCAGCGCCATGATGAAGCAGCAGGCTCGTGTTGTCGAACGAGCGCCACAGCACCACCGCCAGCACCAGCGGGACCAGGGCCGCCGTGACCGGGAGACCGGGGTGGTGGCTCTCCTCGGGTGGGGCGGGCACGTCATGCGAGGGGCGGGGTGCAGGGGGCCGGATCTTGGGCGGCCGGTTGAAGGCCACGGATCCGCCCGCCGGGAGCGTCCCGTGTCCGCATCTCCAGGTGCGGCTCGATCCCCAGCAACGTCGCCCCGGCCTCGATCACGTCTCCGGGAGCGAGGCGATGGCCGGGCTCGATGGGGACCCCGGCGATGAAGGTGCCGTTGGTCGAGCCCGCGTCGGTCACCGCAACCCTCGCAGCCTCGACATCCACGACCAGATGACGCCGGGAAAGGGCGGGGTCGTCGACCACGATGTCACAGCCTCGGCCACGCCCGAGGACGTGGCGCCCGGCCCCCAGAGGCCAGCGGGCCCCCATGGACGGGCCCCCAACGGCGACGAGATCCAAGCTCGAGACCTCGGATCCCGGGCCCTCGGAGCCGGACCTGGTCTCGGCCGGTCGGAGCTCGAGCACGTCGCCTCGCGCCAGACCAAGCTCGGTCACCGGAGTCATATCCAGGAGCCTTCCCGTGCGCGCGACCCGCACCGGGACCTGGCCCTCCAGACCGCAGTGCCGGGCGAGGGCCGCGGCGAGCTCGGACGCCGGCGCCTGGGCCGCCATCGACACGCCCACCTCTCGCTGCACGCCGTCCGGCAACCGTAGGACCAGCTCGATCGCCAGGCGAGCTTCTTGTCGGCGCAGCTGCACACCACCTCCCTCGCGCGCACAGGGACTCTGACACATCGGCCGCGGGGCGATAAGGCACAATCCGTGCTCGGGGCGAGGTATCGAAAAGGGAGGCGAGCATGTCTGCTTCGTGGAAGAGCCACCACCTGATGGTCGTCGCGGCGACGGTTCTCGTCGTCGGGGCGATCCCGTGGGAGGCGGCGGCGGCTCCCACTTGCGGAGGCCGTCGCGCCACGGTGGTGGGCGATCGTGACGCCAACACCCTCTCGGGAACCAGGGGGCCGGACGTGATCTACGCAGGCGCCGGCAACGACACCGTCTTCGGGCGCGGGGGCGAGGACGTCATCTGTGGAGCCAGGGGTCGAGATCAGGTCGACGGGGGTTCCGGTGACGATCGTCTCTTCGGTGGCCGAGGTGGCGACGTTCTGAACGGACTGGAGGGCGATGACGATCTCTCCGGACAAGGTGGTGACGATCGCTTGGACGGCGGACGGGAAGCCGACGGCGCCCCCGGTAGCGACCGGGTGGACTACAAGACCGCGGGCGGACCCATGAAGGTGGACCTGGGGGCTGGGGTAGCGACGGAGCTCGGCGACGGCGACTCGCTCGAAGGCACGGACACCTTGATCGGCATCGAGTGGGCGGCGGGAAGCTCTCACAACGACTTCTTGCTCGGGACCGACGGGGTCAACGCGCTGGAAGGGCGAGCCGGCAACGACCGCATCGTGGGACGGGCGGGCAGCGATGCGCTCAGCGGCGGCGCCGGTAGCGACACACTCAGCTACGCGGATCTGGAGCGAGGACTGACGATCCGTCTCACCGCCGCCGAGGTCGACACCGGCCGAGGGAGCGATGGCATCGTGGCGTTCGAGAACGTCTTCGGAACCCGCGGTGACGACGTCATCGGCGGAACCACCGAGGCGAACGTGCTCGCGGGACGCGGGGGCGACGACAGGATCGCCGGCAACGAGGGCGATGACTCTCTGCTTGGGGGCCGGGGCCGGGATCTGGTTTCGTATCGGGACGCCGGCGGGGGGGTCACGGTGAACCTCGCACGCGGCACCGGGAGCGGGGGGGCCGGGGTGGATGTAGTCAGGAGCTTCAGTGATGTGATCGGCACCTCGCTGCGAGATCAGCTCGTCGGCACAGATCGAGGCAACGTTCTCCGGGGTGGGTCGGGTGCGGATGACATCCGCGGCCGCAGGGGCAGGGACCTGCTGCGTGGGGCGAAGGGAGGAGACGACCTCTTCGGCGATGCCGGCGACGACGCTCTCTACGGCGGGGCTGGGTCCGACAGCCTCGATGGAGGCGCGGGCCGCAACGTCTGCCGTCCCGGAGACGGCACCGACACGCTGAGGAACTGTCCGTAGAAGCTCGTTCCGTGACGCGAGCCGGAAGAAGGTTTCGCTCGGCGGCCACGGTGGTCGTCGCTTGCCTATTGCTCGCCGGCACCTTCTGGGGGGACGACGACCACTTCCCGTTCGGGCCTTTCCGGATGTACTCGACCACGAACGATGTGAACGGCACCGTGAACACGATCAGGTTCCGAGCCACCGACGCCGCAGGCAACGAGCTGGAGCCGCGGGCACAGGACTTCGCGCTGCGCCCGGCCGAGGTGAACGGGCAGGTGACTCGTTTCCGAAGTGACCCCGCGCTGTTGCGGCACCTGGCCGACTCCTACGAGCGGGTGCATCCTGATCGACATCCGTTGGTCCGCGTGGAGCTTCTGCACGGCCTTCACCAGCTCTCCGGCGGGCGTGCCGTCGCCTATTCCGAAGAAGAGATCGCGACATGGCAGCGTTAGCCGCCCGCGTCGGGGGGTGGTGGTTCGAGCCCGTCGCGCGCGGCCGGATCGCAGCGCTGCGGACGTTGTTCTATGCATTCATCTTCGTCGACGTGCTGGCTACCACCTCGTGGGTGGCGAGCCACGCGCTGGTCTCGGGCGAGCTCTATCAACCCTTGTTCCTCGGGCGTCTTCTGCCGCTCCCGGTCCCCACCGAGGTGCTGGTGCGCGCGGTGGAGATGCTTCTCTTGGTGGCGGCCGGAGTCGCGTTGACCAACAAAGCACCTCGTGTGGCCGGGGCCGCGGTGTTCGTCCTGTATCTCCAGTGGATGTTCATCGCGATGTCGTACGGGAAGGTGGACCATGACCGGGTTGCTTTCCTCGTGGCCCTCGCGGTGTTGCCCACCGCGGGTCCGGCGAGGTGGGGGGATCAGGAGGCCAGCGAGAGCGCCGGGTGGGCGGTCAGGTGTATCCAAGCTGCCGTCGTGGCGACCTACTTCCTTGCCGCGTTCGCGAAATTGCGCTTCGGAGGGCCGGGGTGGGTGAATGGAGCGACGCTCATGAGCGCGGTGCTGCGTCGAGGGACGTTCCTGGCCGAGCCGCTCAAGGACCACCCGTGGGTGTTGCGGGTGACCCAGCACCTGATCATCGCCTTCGAGTTGGCATCGCCTGTGCTGCTGGGCAAAGAGGGAAGTGGGCACGGATCCTCTTGTTTGCGGCGCTGGGCTTCCATGTCGTGACGTATGCGATGATCACGATTATCTTCTTGCCTCACGTCATGTGTCTTCTCGCATTCGCTCCTCTCGAAAAGTTGCAGCCCCGGACCTTGCTCGCCCGGGCGCGCTGGCGCGCACCGAGGATGGTCTCCGTTGCGCTGGTGTTGGCGATCACTCCCATCGTGCCTCAGAACCTCTCGGAGGCCCCGGCGGCTCTGGCCGGTCGCTCGCCAGGGTCTCCCAACGTCTTGGTGATCGTCACCGACGATCAGCGGGCAGACACGATGGCTCCGCTGCACGAGACCAAGAGGCTCCTGGGCAAGAGAGGCGTGCGATTCACCAACGCCTATACGACGACTCCGGCATGTTGTCCCGCGCGCGCGAGCATCTTCTCGGGTCTCTACGCCCACAACCATGGGGTGCGAACGAACGACGGACGCACGACCGACAACCTCGATCATGCCTCGACGTTGCAGGCTTACCTGCAGGAGGCGGGATACACAACGGCTCTGTACGGCAAGTACCTGAATGGCTATTCCGTGACCCGGAACCCTCCCTACTTCGACCGCTGGGCTTTCTTCTCGGATGTGGCGAGTCGCTACTACCGGGACAACCAGTGGAACATCAACGGCAACGTGCGTACCGTCGGGCGATACTCGACCCGTTTCATCCAGAAGAAGGTCCTGGGCTTCATCGGCAGTCCGGCGGCCCAAGAGCGGCCGTGGCTCACCTACGTGACGACCGCGGCGCCGCACGCGCCTTTCAGTCCCGAGATCAGGTACAAGACGACGAGGGTGCGCCCGTTCCGGCTCGATCCCGCCATGACAGAAAGAGACCGCTCCGACAAACCGGTGTACGTGCGCGGTCAAGAGCGAGACCCGTCACGCCAAGAGGGTCTATAGGAGGCAATCGCGAACGTTGCTGTCGGTCGACAACCTGGTGGAGCGGGTCTTCCAAGAGTTGGTCGCGAACGGGCCAGGCGCGACACGCTGGTCTTCTTCCTCTCGGACAACGGCTACATGCACTCCGAGCACGGCCTCATGGGAAAGACGGCGCCGTACGCGCCTTCGGTGCGGATCCCGATGTACATGCGCTTCCCCGGCCGCATCGAAGAGGGCGTCAAAGATCGCCGTTTAGTGGCGAACATCGATGTAGCCCCCACGGTCATGGACGCGCTCGGATTGGAACCCCCGGCACACGCTCCTCCCATGGACGGGCGCTCGCTGCTTGATCCGAGCTGGAGGCGGGATCGCTTGTTGCTGGAGTACTTCCGCCGCAACGGTCGAGCCACTCCCGAATGGGCTTCGACCCTTACCGCCGGGACCAATACGTCGAGTACTACGAAGACGGAGGCCACGACTCGATCTTCCGCGAGTACTACGACCTGCTGGTCGATCCGTTCCAGCTCGAGAACCCTCTGGACAACGGCGATCGCACCGACGACCCTTGGAGCTTCCGTTGCGGGCTCAGCAGTTGCACGAGGATCGACAGTGTGCAGGAACGACCGGGGACAACGCTTGTCCCTAGGGTGGACGGGTACTGTCGCCGCAATCACCAGCGAAAGGACGTCGACGTGACGGATGAGAAGAAGGACGCACAACAAGAAGAGTCGTCTGACGCCGCCGCGACCGGAGCGGGCAACGTGAGCGTAGACGAGCCCACCGACACATCGCTCAGCGAGCACAACGACGAAGCTTTTCGAGACGGCGTTCCCGAGCCCGGCACCGGTGAGGCGAAAGAGTCTTAGAACACGGATGACGAACCCGTGGGAAAAGGGAGACGTCGATCAGTCCACCGTTCTCGACGTGCTGGGCGCAACGACCCGGGCGTTGGATGGAACCGACATCCCTTACCTCTTCATCGGGGGCTTCCTCTCGCGATCTACGGACGGCCCAAACCGGTCCAGGACCTCGACCTGATGGTCAAGAACGAGGATGCCGCAGGCGCACTGGCAGCCTTGAAAGACGCAGGTTTCGACACCAAGGAGCCCGACGAGAACTGGCTGCACAAGGCCGCCAAGGACGGTGTCTTGGTCGACGTCATCACGCGGTCGGAGGGCGACCTCTTCGTCGATGACGAGATGCTCGAACGGGTGGTGCGGACCGACTACAAGGGCCATCCGGTCAAGTTGGTCAGCGCCGAGGACCTGCTGGTGATGAAGGCCGTCGCCCACGAAGAAGACACGGCTCACTACTGGCACGACGCGATGACCCTGATCGTGGGGGCCGAGCTGGATTGGAGCTATGTGGTGCGCCGGGCGCGCCACGGCACCAAACGCATGCTGAGCTTGTTGGTCTACGCGCAGTCGACCGATCTCCACGTGCCCGACGAGGCGATCCGGCAGCTATATAGCGCCGCCTACGACTGAATGTCTCCTCGGATCCGGCTGGCCGCGGCCGCCGACATCCATCTGGGCCTCGACTCCGCGGGGCTCTTGTCTTCACAGCTGAGCGGGATCGAGGACCACGCCGATATCTTGCTGGTGGCCGGGGACGTGACGCGTCATGGCGACGTGGCCGAGGCGGCGGTGTTCGCGGGCGAGGTCGCCCGCGTATCGATCCCAAAGCTGGCCGTCCTCGGCAACCACGACTACCACTCCGATCAGCAGGCTCGGATAGCCGCGGAGTTGGAACGAGCCGGGATGGTCGTCTTGGAGCGGGACGCCATCATCGTCGAGGTAAGAGATGTCGCGGTGGGGGTCGCCGGGGTCAAGGGTTTCGGAGGTGGTTTCCGCGATGCTTGCGGCAGTGACTTCGGGGAGCCCGAGATGAAGGCGTTCGTGCGGCACACGAAGTCGATAGCGGCCGCCCTGGAGGAGCAGTTGACATCGCTGGACCACGCTGACGTCCGGGTGGCGCTCCTGCATTATTCGCCGATCCCGCAGACGTTGGTGGGCGAGAAGCCCGAGATCTTCCCGTTCTTGGGAAGCTATCTGTTGGAAGATGCGATCGATCGAGGAGGGGCCGACATCGCGTTTCACGGCCACGCGCACGTGGGGGCCGAGTTCGGTACGACTCGCGGGGGGGTTCCCGTCCACAACGTCGCCCATCCGGTGATCCGCTCTGCCTATCGCGTCTTCGAGGTCGGATAACGCCCCGTCGCGGTGGGCTGTTGTCTACTGAGCCCGTGCCTACCAAGTACGAGTTCATCGATGTAGAGGGTCAAGAGGTACGCATCTCTAATCCCGACAAGGTCTTCTTTCCCGAGCCGGGCCTTACCAAGATGGACCTCGTCCAGTACTACCTGGCGGTGGGGGCCGGAGCGCTGCGAGGTTGTCACCATCGCCCCGTCGTGATGTACCGGTGGCCGAACGGCGTGGACCAGCCCGAGGACGCGTTCTACCAGAAGCGCGTGCTGGACAAGGGGCGTCCGGAGTGGCTCGAAAGTGTCCTGGTGCGGTTCCCGAGCGGGCGTTCGGCAGAGATGCTCGCCGGTGTGGACCTGGCGCATCTGATCTGGGCGGTCAACATGGGTTGCATCGATCTGAACCCGTGGCCGGTGCGGCGCGATGACGTCGACCACCCCGACGAGCTCCGCGTCGACCTGGATCCCACGCCGGGCATCCCCTACAGCGACGTGCGACTCGCCGCGGCCCTCGTCAAAGAGACGCTCGACGACTTCTCTTTGACCGGTTTTCCCAAGACCTCCGGTAAGCGAGGTCTGCACATCTACATCCGCGTCGAGAGGCAATGGAGCTTCACCGAGGTACGTCGCGCGGCGCTGGCACTTGCACGCGAGGTCGAACGCCGCGGCAAGGGACTGACCACGACGGCATGGTGGAAAGAGGAACGCCACGGCGTCTTCGTCGACTACAACCAGAACGCGCGCGACCGTACGATCGCATCTGCCTACTCGGTGCGTCCAACAGCGGACGCACGCGTCTCGTGTCCGGTGCAGTGGAATGAGGTCGCCGACCTCGTCCCCGAGGAGTTCACGCTCAGAACGGTGCCGGAGCGGTTCGCAGAGCTCGACCCGAGCGCCGATATCGACGACAGCGTGTGTTCGCTGCAGCCGCTCCTGGATCTAGCCGCGCGAGACGAGGCCGGTGGGCTCGGCGACGCGCCGTGGCCGCCGCACTTCCCGAAGCAGCAGAACGAACCGGCTCGGGTTCAGCCCTCGAAGCGAAAGAAGGCCTAGTTCCCGGCGATCCTTCTGCGGGCCGCGGGCACGATCTGATCGAACAGACACTCCTGCGGCAGCTTGTCCGGACGCCACCTCTTGAACGTAGCGGCGTGGCGGAAGCGGTCGCCCTGAAGGTGGTCGTAAGAGACCTCGCAGACGCGTTCCGGCTTCAGCGCTACCCACGAGACGTTCTTGCCGCCGGTCCACCTGCTGGGGCCACCCGGCGTGCGGCCTTGGCCGAAGCTCTGGCCTCCCTCTAGAGCGTGAAGCTCCTCGAGCAGAGCGCGCCGCTCCCGAGCCTTGAACGATGACGTGTGCCCCACGTAGTGGAGCGTTCCGCTCTCGTCGTAGAGCCCGAGCAACAACGAACCGATCCCGTCACCGGTCTTGTTCAGTCGGTAGCCGCCGACGACGCACTCCGCGGTCCGAAGATGCTTGACCTTGACCATCGATCGTTCGCCCGGCAGGTAGGCCTGGTCCTTGCGCTTGGCGATGATCCCGTCGAGGCCAGCCCCCTCGAAGACCTCGAACCACATCGCCGCGAGGGCCGGGTCGTCTGTCTGAGGGGTCAGAGCCACCGTTGGCCCTGGGCGCAGGGCGTCTGCGACCTCGGCCTCCAGCGCACCTTTCTCGGATGAGGCGTCTCCGCCCGGGAGTTGCACGGCATCTTTGAGCAACCTCTCGAGCGCTCCGCGGCGATCGGCCAACGGTTCCTTTCTCAGATCCCCTCCATCGCCCAGCAGGTCGAAGGCGACGAAGCTCGCCGGGATCTCGGTCGCCAGCTTCTTCACCCGCGATTCGGCCGGATGGATGCGCAGCAACAGAGAGTCGAACTCGAGTCCGTGGGGGCCGGGGACCACGACCTCGCCGTCGAGCACGCACGTCTCCGGGAGAGCCTCGGTCAACGCGGCCACCAGCTCCGGGAAGTAGCGGTTCAGGGGCTTGGTATCGCGGCTCGCGACGGTGACGTCGCCGCCGTCTTTGAACACGATCGCGCGGAACCCGTCCCATTTCGGCTCGTAGAGCCAGCCGTGGTCGTCGGGGATCGAGTCCTTCAGCTTCGCGAGCATCGGTTCGAGAGGTGGCTCGAAGGGGAGCGTCATGGGTACATCATCGCGAAGGATGAGTCTGACCAACGAGCAACTCGCAGAGCTCCTTGCCCTGGAAGCCGAAAAGCACGAGGGGAACAAGGAGAAGGCAGCCCGACGCGCGTCGCGCAAAGCTTTCGGGTGGCCTCGCGAGGTCGCGGACATGGTTGAGCAAGGCGAATCCCTAAAGACGCTGCCGGCGGTGGGCCCCTGGGTCTCCAAGCTGATGCAGGACTGGCTGGACGACCCTCCCGAGGTCACCGAGCCGGACCGGCTACGGGCCGACTTCATGAGCCTCGCCTCCGCGAAGCACACGCTGGCGACGGAGTGGGATCTGCGCGACGAGCTGCGTGGAGATCTCCAGATGCACTCGACCTATAGCGACGGGCGCGTGAGCGTGAAAGAGATGGCTCTGGAAGGCATCGCGCTCGGCCACGAGTACATCGCGATCACGGATCACTCGAAGGGCTTGAAGATCGCAGGCGGGATGAGCGAGGAGGTCCTCAGCGAGCAACGGCGCGAGATCGACGCTCTCAACGACGAGCTAGAGCAGGGCAACGCCACCTTCCGGGTTCTCCGCGCACTCGAGATGAACATCAGCCCCGATGGGACGGGAGACATGGAGCCGAAGTCGCTGGAAGAGCTGGACCTCGTGCTGGGCTCCTTCCATTCGAAGCTGCGCATCAAGGAGGACCAGACCGATCGTTACATCTCGAACCTGCGCAACCCCCATGTCCATGTCGTCGGACATCCCCGTTGCCGGATCTATAACTTCCGCATCGGGTTGTGGGCGGAATGGGATCGGGTGTTCGAAGAAGCCAAGGAGCTCGACAAGGCCGTCGAGATCAACTCGTTCCCCGATCGCCAAGACCTCAACGTGGAGCTACTAGAGATAGCCGCTGAGATCGGCTGCCGGGTCTCGATCGGGACCGACGCTCACAACCCGGCCGAGATGCACTTCATCGAGATCGGCTGCGCCGCGGCGGTTAGAGCCGGGATCCAACCGGACCGGATCATCAACCTCATGCCGTACGAAGAACTTCTGGGGTGGACGGCAAGTCTCAAGACTCGCGTCTAAGGTTGCCGCCATGCCTGAGAGCAAGCAAGACCGCGAGTTGATCGAGCTACTCAACGAGTTGCGCGTCGCCCTGCCCGGCGTGCAGGTGTTGTTCGCCTTCCTACTGGTGGTTCCGTTCAGTCAGGGTTTCCCGAAGGTGACCTCCGACCAGAAGGCCGTCTACTTCGCGAGCTTCCTTTGCACCACGATGGCCACGGCGTTCTTGATCTCGCCGACGTCGTATCACCGTCTGCGCTGGCGGGCCAAGGACAAGGAACGGATGCTGATCACATCCAACCGTCTGACCATCATCGGTACCGCCTTCCTTGCCCTCGCGATCGCGTGCGTCGTCTACTTCATCACCGACTTCCTCTACAGCGGTCTGACCGTGATAGTCACCGCAGTGGTGGCGGCGGTGTTCGCGTGGCTCTGGTACGGATTACCGTTGATGCGCTCCTACCGACAAGACGGCGGTTAAAGCTTGGGCTCACCTGTCGGGGCGACAGGGGGATGTCTGCGACACCCGGCCCGGTAGCCGGTGGGGGTCACCTGCACGTCGAGCTTGCGACCGCATTCGCGACAGAAGCGAGGGGGGTCTAGCTCGCCTCGGCAGGTCCCGTCGCAGTCCTCCAGCGGGGCGCCGCAGCCGTCGCAGTAAGCCATCAGATGACTTTGGAGAGAACCCCGATCGGCATCTTGAGGTCGGCAAGCATCTGGATGTCCTGTTCGGGGCGGCGTCCCAACGTCGTCAGATAGTTGCCCACGATCAGCGCATTGATCCCCGCCGTCATCCCGAGCGCCTGCAACTCTCGCAGGGTTACCTCGCGCCCCCCCGCGTAGCGCAGGATCACCTCGGGCAGCGCCAGGCGGAAGAGTGCGATCCATCGCAAGGCCTCGATCGGCTCGACCAGCGGTCGAGCACCCAACGGTGTACCCGGGCGAGGGTTCAGGAAGTTGAGCGGGACCTCGGCCGGCGTGACGTCCCGAAGCTGGAGCAATAATTCGATCCGCTGGTCGTCCGACTCGCCCATCCCGAGCAAAGCGCCGCAGCAGAGCTCCATGCCGACCTCGCGCACCAGAGCACAGGTGTCGAAGCGCTCCTCCCACGTGTGCGTGGTGACTATCCGCGGGAAGAAAGAGCGCGCCGTCTCGAGGTTGTGGTTGTAGCGGTGCACGCCACCCTCCGCCAGGCGCTTCGCCTGGTCCCGATCGAGTATGCCCAGACTCGCTGCCACGTTCAGACCCGTCTCGCGTCTGACCGCGGCGGTGGCCTCGATGACATTGTCGATCACCCGATCATCCGGGCCTCGCAACGCCATGACGATGCAGAACTCCGATGCCCCGAGTTCGGCCGTCTCTTGTGCCGCTTTAACGATCTCCCTGATGTTCAGGTAAGGGGTGGGTCGGACCACCGACTCGAACTTGGAAGACTGTGAGCAGAAGTGGCAATCCTCGGGACAACCTCCAGTCTTCGCGGACAGGATGCCTTCTATCTCGACTTCCGGGCCGCAGCGGGCGAGGCGGACCTCGTGTGCCAGCGAGGCGAGGGCGGGGACCGAATCGACAGGAAGAGCGGCGAGTCCTCGGAGCTCTGCCTCGCCGAGGTCCCGCTGCTCGTCGATCAGCGCAGCTCCGGCTGCCGCCAGCATCGCTCGGGTCGTCATCTGCCCTCCATCATCAAACTCTCCAACAGGTCGGCGAGGTCCGTGGGTGACGTCACCACCTCGAGCCCCACCTCGTCCCTCAGCCAATCCGCATTCATCGAGTGCAGCCGGTCGGTGGGTTCGAAGCGGTTCAAGGCTACGACGACGGGGAAGTCGCCGAACGCCTCGCTCGTCAGGATGACATCGTTGATCGTTCCGAGGCCGTGCTTCGGCCACGATCACGATGCGATGCGCCCCTTGGCGCGCGCGAGCGCAACGGTATCTCCGTTCGATGCGAGCGGTGACCGGGCGCCTCCGACCCCTCGATCAGAGCGAGACCTCTTGGCGGGAGCTGTGTTTCGGACACGAGGTCGGCAAGCGCGACGGATCTTCTGCAACTCGCGCCGCCATCGCCGGAGCCAGCGGCAACTCGTACCAGCGGTGTCGCGGGCATACTTGCTCCGCCGTTTCGTTCGAGGCGCCACCGAGAAGGTCGGCGTCGGTCAACGCGCCACTGGGGTCGAACGACTGCACAGGGCTTGCGTGCTGCTACTTCGCAGCCTCGTTGAGCGAGAAGGGTGAGGGTGCGACAAGCGAACCAGGTCTTCCGATCTCCGTTCCTGTGCCCGATACGACGATGGTGAGATCAGGCATGAGCCTCGATGCCGGCGACCGCTGCCAGCGACTCGGCGAGTCCCGTGAGCTGGGCTTGGGTGTGGATGGCCGACACCGTGATGCGCAACCGAGACGTTCCGGCGGGTACCGACGGAGGCCGGATCGCAGGAACGAGGTAGCCGCGTTCGAGCAGCCGGCGCGAGCACTCCAGCGCTGGCTCTCGTCACCGATGACGATCGGGAGGATCGGCGACGGCGCATCCGGACGCAGAACGTTGATGTTGGCGCGCAGAGAGGCGAGCAGGGCGTCACCCTCGGAAGAGGTCGCGACCTTGAGTGCAGCGCGTGCCGCCGCGGCGTCTGCCGGGGGAGAGGCCGTCGTGAAGATGTAAGGCCGCGATGCATTGACGAGGTAGTCGATCTGAGCCTGGCCTCCGGCGACGAAACCTCCCGCGGCACCGAGGAACTTGACAACGTCCCGACGCGCAGCACGTCGGGTCCGGTCGTCGCAGGGTGGGGGCCGAGAACGGCATGAGCCCCGTCCAGCACCAGCAGCGCACCGTGGCGTGCGCTTACGTCGAGCAGGTCTTCGACGGGAGCCACATCACCGTCCATCGAGAAGACGGTGTCGCTGACGATGATCGCTTCTGGTTTCGGTTCCTTGGCCAGCATGCTTTCAAGCGCTTCCACATCGTGTGCGGATAGACCCGCACCTGGTGCGCGCGCCGGACAGCCATCCACCACGGAGGCGTGATTCAGCTCGTCGGAGAAGATCGTGGCACCGGGCCCTCCGAAAGCCGTCAAGACCCCTAGGTTGGCCGCAAACCCCGTGGGGAACAGGGCCGCCGCGTCCGTTTGTTTCCACCGAGCAAGGTCTCTCTCTCGAGTTGGGAGTGGACAGGTCGCGAACCGACGATCAATCGGGCCGATCCGGCACCGGTTCCTCAGCGATCGAGCGCATCGTGAGCGGCTGCGATCACCACGGGATGGAGGTCAGGCCCAGATAATCGTTGGATGCAAACGCAACGACGGTCGATCCGTCGGGCAGGTTGCGGTCGGCCCTGTTGTTGCCGTGGAGGTCTTGGACGGTGCGCCAACGGCCTTGGGCCTGGATGGTTTCGTTGCGCTCGCTCGTCCACTGTCGCCATGTCACGCGGCGGCCACTTCTTCGATGGACTCGGCTACGGCCTGGACGATGCGCTCGATCTCCGCTTCGGTGGTGGTGAGTGGAGGCATTATCACGACGACATCTCCCAGTGGCCGGATCAGAACACCGCGGGCGATGGCGCCGGCCGGGCGATCCGGCGTCCGAGCCGCAGTCCGGGCGCATCGTGCAACTCGATCCCGGCCATGAGGCCCTGCACGCGGATCTCTTTCACGGCATCCACCTGGCCGAGAGAGTCTTGCAGTCGCCGTCTCAATTGCTCGGAGCGCGCGATCACGTTAGCCAGCACGTCTCCTTCCTGGATGAGTTCCAGGCGAAGGGCCACTGCGGCGGCCAGCGCGTGGCCGGAATAGGAATGGCCGTGATAGAGCGTCTGGGGGCCCAGGTCCTCACCGAGGAAAGCCTCGTAAGTGCGTGAGTTGGCGACGGTGACCGACATCGGGAGGTAGCCGCCGGTGATCCCCTTGCCCAGACACAGTAGGTCCGGACGCAGTCTGCAGCGTTCGCTGGCGAACAGCGTTCCCGTCCTTCCGAACCCGGTCGCGACCTCGTCACAGATCAACAACACATCCCATTCCGACATGCCGTCGCGAGGGGGCGAAACTTTCCGCCGGCAACATCTTCATGCCCGCTGCGCCCTGAACCAGGGGCTCGAGCACCACGGCTGCGAGGCGGTGGCGGTGTCGCTCGATCAGGCTGACCGCGGCCTCGATGCATCCAGGATCGTCGTAACCGGGAGCCCGCACGACGGGAAACCTCAGCGGATCGAAGATGTCGGTGCCGAATCCTCCGGCTCCGACCGAAAGCGAACCAACCGTGTCCCCGTGATAGGCCCCGCCGAAGGAGAGGTAGGTCTGGCGGCCGGTCACACCGATGTTGACCCAGTACTGGAACGCGATCTTGAGGGCTTGCTCCACCGCTGCGGCACCGTCCGAGGCGAACAGGAAGTGTGGCCCGTCTACCGGTACCACTCGGCCAACGCCTCGCACAGCTCGACCACGACCCGGTTCCCATTACCGAGGAGGGTCGAGTGGGAGACCAGGTCCAGCTGCCGCCCAGCGCATGGTCGAGCCCGGAACCCGGTGCCCGAGCGTCGTCACC